>CAYYDG010000035.1:67721-78450 GCA_964470555.1 uncultured Heliomicrobium sp. | reverse complement strand
TTCAGCCGGAGCGTTCAATCAGGGGCATAACCTGCATCACCTGACATTGAACAACGGAATGAGTTACATCGTCCCGGTCTTCCCGCCGAGCTGCTAACTACAAACGACCAGGCACAAATGGTTGCGTCTGGATTTCAAATCTAAACTGCCGCCACGGATTACAGTCCGTAGCGGCAGTTTTTTCTTGGAGAATGGAAAATTTTGCGTCTCGCATTGTACGTTTGTTTTTTTGAAGAGCTTCATCTTGTCACTATTGTGGCCAGCGACTAGACTGCCGATTCGGATTGCAAACTGAAATTCAAACATCAAAATTCAACCAACCTGAGAGGAGTTAGTGACATGCAATTAGGCATGATTGGACTTGGCCGAATGGGCGGAAACATGGTGCGCCGATTGATACGCGGCGGTCACGAATGCACTGTTTTCGATTTGAATCCCGACAACGTCAAAGCGCTGGAAGCCGACGGAGCCAAAGGCGCAAGTTCGTTGGAAGACCTGGTCAAAAAACTGGATGCCCCGCGCGCCGTGTGGGTGATGGTTCCCGCCGGAACCGCGACTGAAAATACAGTCAACGAATTGGCGCAGTATATGTCCGCCGGAGACATCATCATTGACGGCGGCAATTCCAATTACAAAGACGACGCTCGCCGCGCCAAATCGCTGGCCGAACGCGGATTGCATTACGTTGACGCCGGAACCAGCGGCGGCGTCTGGGGAGCTGAACGCGGTTATTGTTTGATGGTCGGCGGCGCGAAAGAAGCGTTTGCGCATCTGGAACCGATTTTGAAAACGCTGGCTCCGGGACGCGGTGAACTGGATCGCACGCCCGGACGCGAAACGATGGGCGGAACAGCCGAAGAAGGGTATCTGCATTGTGGCCCGGCTGGCGCAGGCCATTTCGTCAAGATGATTCACAACGGCATCGAATATGGAATGATGCAAGCCTTTGCCGAAGGCTTCGACATCATGAAAAACGCCAACAAGGATTCTCTGCCCGAAGAGCTTCGATACGATTTGAACCTGGCGGACATTGCCGAATTGTGGCGACGCGGCAGCGTGGTCGTGTCGTGGTTGCTGGATTTGACGGCGATGGCGCTGGTCGAAAATCCGACGCTGTCGAATTATTCAGGCTACGTGCAGGATTCCGGCGAAGGACGCTGGACGATTCAAGCCGCGATTGACGAAGCCGTGCCCGCCGATGTGTTGGCAGCGTCGTTGTTCACGCGCTTCCGTTCGCGCCAGGAACATACCTTTGCCGAAAAAGTCTTGTCGGCAATGCGCCACAAATTCGGTGGCCACGTCGAAAAACCGACTGGCGGTTGATCTATAACCAATACCAAAATTGGATTGCCACAGAGACACGGAGCCACTGAGACAGACTCAAAACACCTGGTTTACTCTGTGCCTCTGAGGCTCTGTGGCAGGATTTTCCACATGCCAAAAAGGAAAAGCGCAATGTCGAAAACTGAACCGTTGAACTTTGTCGGAGACCCTGCTCAACCTTGTGTGATGGTGATTTTCGGGGCGACCGGCGATCTGACCAAACGCAAACTCTTCCCGGCTTTATACAATCTGGCCAAAGCCAATTTGTTGTCGCGCGAATTCGCCATCGTCTGCACAGGGCGCAACGACCTGACGACCGAAGCCTTCCGCGATCAAATCACCTCGGACATCAAAACCTACGCCACCAGCGACGTGGATCAGAATCTATGGAACTGGTTTCGTAGTCGCATCCATTACGTCCGCGGCGATGTCACTGATCCCGAAAGTTATCAGCGGCTGAAAGCCACAATTGAACAAGCCGACAAAGAACACAACACACAAGGCAATTACTTTTTCTATCTGGCTATTGGGCCGAATTTTTTTGGCGAAACGGTGCGACAACTCGGCGCGGCTGGATTGGTGGATGAAGACCAGGGGCGTTGGCGTCGAGTCATCATAGAAAAACCGTTTGGCCGAGACCTGGATTCGGCCAAAGCTCTGAACGCCGAAATTCGCCGGGTGCTCGATGAACGGCAGATTTATCGAATTGACCATTATCTGGGCAAAGAAACCGTGCAGAACATTCTGGTCTTTCGATTCAGCAACGGCATCTTCGAACCGATCTGGAATCGCCGCTACATTGACCACGTGCAGATCACCGCAGCCGAAACCGTAGGCGTGGAAAAACGCGGCGGCTATTACGAAAGCTCCGGCGCGTTGCGCGACATGGTTCCGAATCATTTGTTTCAACTGGTGTCGTTGACGGCAATGGAGCCGCCGACTTCTTTTGACGCCGACGCAGTGCGGAATGAACAGTCCAAGGTACTGCACGCAATTGCTCCGATGTCGCCGGAAGACGTGCTGGCCAATGCCATTCGCGGCCAATACGGCGAAGGAGAAGTCAACGGCGAGCGCGTCCCAGGTTATCGTCAGGAAGCCAATGTGGCGGCGAATTCGACGACGGAAACCTTTGTCGCGTTGAAACTGATGATTGATAACTGGCGCTGGGCGGGCGTTCCCTTTTATCTCAGAACAGGCAAACGATTGCCGAAGCGCGTCACCGAAGTCGCCATTCAATTCAAAAGCGCGCCGTTGACGTTGTTCCGCGATACGCCAGTCGAACGATTGCGAACCAATCGGTTGGTTATTCACATTCAACCCGACGAAGGCATCAGCCTGCGTTTCGGCGCCAAAATCCCAGGTCCGGTGATGCGACTGGGCGCGGTGGAGATGGATTTCAATTACGAAGACCATTTCGGCAAAGTCCCCAGCACAGGCTACGAACGATTGATGTACGATTGCATGATCGGCGATGCGACCTTGTTCCAACGCGCCGACATGGTCGAAATCGGCTGGAGCGAAATCGAACCGGTGCTGGACGTTTGGAGCGCTTTGCCGCCGCGCGCGTTTCCGAATTACGCCGCCGGAACCTGGGGACCGAAAGAGGCCGAAGATTTGATGGCGCGCGACGGACGCGAATGGCGACCGATTGATTGAGCGAAACCGATGAGACAGGTTTTCAAAACAGGATTGACATGATTTGTTTCAGGATTGACAGAATGATACAGGACAACAGTAATCAAACTATCAATTTCTCCTGTAAATCCTGAAGAAAATCCTGCTTATCCTGTCTAAATTTTCCTGCTTTGATTTAGATTGAGTCGCAGGAATAACTCGCAGCCATTTGTGGATTACTGTTTTCGGAGGAATTCATGATTCATTTCAACGAAAACATCTGCGGCAATCTGGCCGAAGCAATCGAACGCGAATGGCTGGAAACCAATGGACTGGGCGGATTCGCCTCTTCGACGATCATCGGTTTGAACACGCGCCGTTATCACGGATTGCTGATGGCCGCGACCAATCCGCCCATCGGACGAATGCTGTTGCTGTCGAAGCTGGAAGAAACGCTGGTCGTCAACGGCCAGCGTTTCGATCTCTCCGCCAACCAATATCCCGGCGCTGTTCACCCCGAAGGCCATCGTTACCTGAAAGAATTTCGGCTCGATCCTTTTCCTGTTTTCGTGTACGAAGTCGCGGGCGTCACGTTGGAAAAATCCGTGTTTATGATTCACGGCGAAAACACCGTCGTCGTCAGGTACACGCGCCGCAAGAAAAGCCGAACTGTTAAAGATTGTCGTCTGGAACTCCACCCGCTCGTTGCCTTTCGCGATTACCACAGCGCCGCACACGAAAACTCAGTGTTCAGCAATCACATTGAATCGCAAGATGGCCTGGCGACGATTCACCCTTATGCCGATTTGCCTGAACTTCACTTCGCGCACAATGCCGACGAACTGACTGCGACCGGTTACTGGTATCGCAATTTTGAATTTCAGGCCGAACGCGAACGCGGTTTGGATTTCCGCGAAGACCTGTTCAATCCGTTTGCGCTGAAATTCGATCTGGGCAAAACCGCCGCGGCAACCGTCATCGCTTCCACCGAACGCCGACAAGCCGCCGACGCCGACCAGCTATGCAAAGCCGAACTCAATCGCCGCAAGAAACTGCTGAAAGGCGTCAAACGCGATGAATTGATTCAAACGCTGGCGTTGGCCGCCGATCAATTCATCGTTGCTCGTGGCAACCAGAAAACAATCATCGCTGGGTATCATTGGTTCGCCGATTGGGGACGCGACACGATGATCGCCTTGCCGGGTTTGACTCTGACGACTGGGCGTTACGACATTGCCAAAAGCATCCTGCTGGAATTCGCCAAACACGTTGATCGCGGAATGTTGCCGAATCGCTTTCCCGACGCAGGCGAAGCCCCCGAATACAACACGGTGGACGCGACGCTGTGGTATTTCGAAGCCGTGCGGGCGCTGCTGGCTCACACCAACGACCACGATTTCGTCCGCACCAGTCTGTACGAAATCCTCAAAGACATCATCGCCTGGCACGAACGCGGCACGCGCTACAACATTCATGTTGACGAAGACGGATTGCTGTTTGCCGGAGAACACGGCGTTCAGTTGACCTGGATGGACGCGAAAGTAGGCGATTGGGTGGTGACGCCGCGCATTGGCAAGCCTGTGGAAATTCAAGCGCTGTGGTTCAACGCGCTGAAAGTGATGGCGGAGTTGGCGGCGAAGTTCGGCGAAGCCGAAAACGCCGAACGATTCGGTTCAATGGCCGAACGCGCGAAGGAAAGTTTCAATCGTCAATTCTGGAATGAAGCTGCTGGCTGTTTATACGACGTGGTGAATGGAGAAACGCGCGACGCTTCGATTCGCCCGAATCAGATTTTTGCAGTCAGCCTGGCGCACTCCATGTTGGACAGCGAACGCGCCAAACAGATCGTTGCCGTCGTCGAACGCGAATTGCTGACGCCTGTCGGTTTGCGAACACTTTCGCCCAACGATCCCAACTATATCGGCATTTATCAAGGCGACGTTCGCAGTCGTGACGGCGCGTATCATCAAGGCACGGTTTGGCCCTGGCCGATGGGAGCCTTTCTGACGGCTTACCTTAAAGCCAACGACAAATCCAAAACGGCGCGCAACTTTGCCCGCAACTGGTTGGACGGATTCCTGCCACACCTGAATTCGGCGTGCCTGGGCCAGGTCTCTGAGATTTTTGATGGCGACGCGCCGCATGCTGCGCGAGGTTGCGTGGCGCAAGCCTGGAGCGTTGCGGAATTGCTGCGAGTTGCGATTGAGGTTGTGTGACCGGTCGTAGATGGCCAAATCTTTTTTCGCCTGCCAACTACCGCCAACAAACAACCACCAGCTAATCGTTTCCCTTCATCAACGCATAAGCGATGACAGCCACGCACAGCCCCACGAAGGCGCTGAGCAGGATGTTGTCGAATATGCGAGGAATGAATTCCGTCACCAGACCAAAGAGGAACGTGACAAATTGTGCGGTTCCGCCAACGACAATCGAAGCGGAAACTACATCCAGCTTGCGTTCCTGGGCGCTGGCTTTTTTTTGCGGCTTGATGGATTGCACCACGGTTTTGGCCGCTTGATTGTTGGAAATGCCTGAAGCCTGTTCGCCAAACGAGTTGGCAAAGTGCGTCTCGGGTTGCATCTTTGTTGTTCTCCTAACAAGGTTGTGAGGTTTCGAGACGGGGCACAAAAGGATAGGCACCATTGGAACGGGTGACACTTTATACTTCGACTCGGCTAATAATTCCAGCCGAAATCTACTCGGTTCAATATGCCCGGCCAACCGTTTGTGATATATCGTCTGTCCAGAAGCCGCTTGCATTCGCATCTTTGCGGCACATCAACTAAAAACTCGGAGGGCTTTGGAAAGCCATGTTTCGATTCGATGCTGAAAAGACCGTGAAGTTCTGCGACGGCGTTCGCCGGCGTGATTTTTTGCACGCGGGCGCGCTTTCGTTTCTGGGGCTGGGTTTGCCGGACTTATTCGCCTTGGAAGCTCAGGGAGCAGTCAATACCGAACAAGACATGAATTGCATCTTTTTGATGTTGTTGGGCGGCCCCAGTCAGGTAGACACCTGGGACATGAAACCGAACGCTCCGGCGGAAATTCGCGGCCCCTACAAGCCGATCAAAACCAATGTGCCCGGCATCGAAATCAGCGAAATCTTTCCGCACATGGCCGAGCACGCCGACAAATTTGCGCTGGTGCGAGGCGTGTATCACACCGCCGCCGCCGTTCACGACACCGGCCATCAGATGATGCAAACCGGCAAGCTCTTTCAAGCCGGTCAGGAACATCCGCATGTCGGTTGTGTGCTCGCGAAACTGCGCGGCGCGCGAGGCGACGCTCCGCCGCACGTTTTGCTTCCCCGCCCGATTGGCAACACCGGAGGCAATTTGCCGCACGGTCAGACGGCAGGCTTTTTGGGCAAACAGTTCGATCCGTTTGTGTTGAATTCAGATCCTTCGACGCCGAATTTCAAAGTGCCGGACATGCTGCCGCCGGAATACATTTCTTCCGTGCGTGTGGATCGTCGTCGCAAGCTTCGTGATCTGGTGGATGCCACGGTCAAAGAGTTTGAAGTTTCGCCTGATGCGCGCTTACTGGACGACAATTTTCATCAGGCCTACACGTTGATGTCGTCGGCCAAAATGCGCGAAGCCTTTGATCTGTCGAAAGAATCTGACGCCGTCAAAGATCGTTATGGCCGCAACAAATTCGGCATGAGCTGTTTGATGGCGCGGCGCATGATCGAACGCGGCGTGCGATTTGTGACGATCAATCAATTTGAAACCGTCTTCAACGAAATCACCTGGGACATTCACGGTTCAGCGCCGTTCAGCCCGATTGCCTGTTACCGCGACGAAGTCGGCCCAATGTTCGACAACGGGTATGCCGCGTTACTGGAAGATTTGCATCAGCGCGGATTGCTGAAAAATACGCTGGTCGTCGCCACAGGAGAATTTGGCCGCACGCCGAAAATCAATCCGGCGGGCGGACGCGATCACTGGCCGCAATGCTGGACGATGTTGTTCGCTGGCGGCGGAGTCAAAGGCGGCCAGATCATTGGCTCTTCGGATGAAATCGGCGCGTATCCCAAAGACCGCCCCGTCACTCCCGGCGAAGTCGCCGCAACGATGATGCGTTCGCTGAAGATTGATCTGGACACAGAACTCCCCGGATTGCAGGGACGGCCAATCAGGGTCGTTGACCACGGCGTCAATCCTATCTCTGAACTTTTCTGACGAAACACTTTTTCCTTCTACGAAGGCACACGAAGAAAACACGAAGAAGAAAGATTGCGATGAATCTCTTTGTGATCCTTCGTGTGACTTCGTGGAAAGTGATTTTGAACCGCAGTAACTATGAACAATCCGCCACCATCAACCGCTCAGCCAACCGAATCAAAACACTATTGGATTCTTGCATTGTTGCTGCTGGTTCACGCAGCCACGTTCTTTATCCAGCTTCCGACAAGTTACGAATTCGCAAACTTTGTGTTTTTCGACCCCGGAGTCACACTTCGCACGGATAAACTGATTGCCGAAGGCTTCAGGCCAACGATTGATTTTGGCTACCCGTACAGCTTGCTGCCGTTGATTTTGGGGCGAATCTTTTTCGCACTCGCAGGTCGAACGCCCGCCGCATACATCGGTTTTATGTTTCTGGCCGAAGCCGTTGTACTGATTGGGTTGTGGCGGTTGGCCAAACAGTTCGGCTGGCGGATTACAGTCTTTTTGATTGCCGCCATCCCGCACGCAATTATTCCGGTTTACGTTCACCTGACGCATCCGCTGGAAGCGGCGCTGATCGTTCACACCATTGCCGATTTGTCTTCAGGCCGCAGAGCCAGAGCCTTGGCATTGGCAACCGTGTGTTTGTTCGTCAAACCGTCAATGGCGTACGTCCTCGGTTTTCTGATTCTCACGCTGATGGTTGTGCAGTTTATTCGTCAGCGCCAAAACTGGACGTCGTTCTTACTGGCTCTGCGCCCGGCGATTCTTGCCGGAACCGCTTGTTTGACGATCTCATCGGCCTACTTCGGCTTGACGCCCACCGCCAGCGCGTTGATTCCCATCAACGGTGCACAAAGTTACAAGGCGCTCGGCTTTGGATTTTTCGGGAATGGAAAAACGTTCTGGTTGCCCAAGCTCGGTGGCGCGGCACAATTCGCCAAATACTATGTGACGACTCCCGCCGGATTCTGGATTGTTTGCACAGTGCTGCTTGCCGTCTTTGGTGTACTTGCCTTGTTGCGATTGTGGAATGCTCCCAGTGACAAACACGAAACCGTTGCCATCGTCGCCGTTTGCCATTTCGTTTTCCTGTTCACGTTTTTCGGCTGGCCAGGTTCGTGGACGTATTACTCGTCGTTGCTGGTGGCTGGGACGGTCTTGAGCTTAAAGACATTTCGAATTCGACCGGTATTGATCGTCGTCATGATTGCGATTGCGTTGGCAGGCAACATCGAGCGCTACCAGATTACCGTCAACGCTTGGTACTGGATGCAGCGCAGCCCGAAATCCGCTGGCTTGTGGGCGTTTCCCGACCAGCGCGACGAATGGAATCACGCGCGCGCGTTGGCTGGCGAACAGCGAATTTTTTATTTCAACAACGGCTGCGCCGAATCGCTTTATCCCAACGTGGATTCGCCCGTCAGCTTTTTCCTTTCACCCGATCAACAATCGCCGCTAGAATACGAACGCATTCGGCAACAACTGAATCAAGCCTCGGTCGTCATCACCTTCAACCATACTTTTGTCCTCAATCCCTGGAACTGGCCGGAGTTCGCCGCCCAACGAGAACAATTTGAAGAAACCTGGCGCGGGGTGTATTTAACCGTCCACAAACGCAAACGGCAGTAACGCCAACTGCCAACGATCAACTTTTTAACTTCAATCGCCATGAGTTTTCGCGCAGAGACATTCGGCACAGATTTGCGAGATCGCCCGGCTCAAGTGCAGCAAGCTGTCAATCTGTATCAAACCGTCGCCAGCAAAAAGCGCGGCCAGCTTATCTTCCTTTCAGGCGCACCGGGGAGCGGACGAAGCGACACGCTGCAAGCCATTGCAGAATCGCTGCGGCAAGCCAAGCCGCGCCCAAAGGTGATTGCTGGCAAGTTCAAAAATGGCATTTACACTCCATGGAGCTTCAACCCAGTTTCAAAACTGCCGCTCAAGAAAATCGCCGCTGCCATTGGCTCAAGCGTTTCATTGATTCCGGGTGTAGCCCAGTTCATAGGGCAACTCATTCAGGCTGGCGCGGCGACGTGGGAAGTTGCGGATGAAATCATCAAGCAGGCAGAGCATTCGCCGGAAATGCTCAAACGACTTTTGCGATTTACCGCGAAAGTTCAGCCGGTCGTTTATCTGCTGGACGATCTGGACGCGGCAGAAGGAAGTGGTTGGGCCAATCTGTTGCTGGAATTCGCCGCCGAAATGAACGCCGACCTGCCATTGCTTTTCTTCCTGGCGCTGGAAGGTCAGGCGGAGTTGGGAGAACACGAAGAAGATGAATCGAACCTGCTTTACATCGCGCGCCATCTGAAAAAGCGCGGACTGGCGGATTGGTGGCATCTGCCGCCGCTCAACCGCGAAGACATCGCCGCCTGGATTGGCTCGGCTGCGCCGGGCTTGGCACAATACCTCCACGACGCAACCGGCGGCTATCCCGGTTGGGTCATTCAGCTTTGGCACGACTGCCAGGAGCGCGGTGTAGTGACGTATTCGGACGAAGCCGCTCGCTGGCAATGGGCGGCCAACCGCGCGCCGTCGTTGAATCTGGTCAAGCATCTGCTAGACGACCGCTTGAAAAAACTGCTCGGCGACGACGACCCGCGCAAGCTGGAGCAGACGCGAACGCTGCTCGCTTGCGCCGCGCTCGAAGGCCGCCGCTTCACAGCCGAAGCCGTCGCCCAAGTAACTGGCAGGGAGCGCGACGACCTGATTGACTTCTTCGACGATCATTTGGTCGCCAGCACAGAACGCGCCGACGGCATCTTGCACGAAGACGACAGTGTCACGATTGACGACGAACAAACCGGCACGCGCACATTCTGGCGCTACAGCTTTGTTTCCGACCTACACTGGCACGCAATGCAAAGCCGTTATTCCCTGACTGCCGCCGAACAAAAGCAATTGAGTTTGACGCTGGCGCACACGCTCACAGCTTTGTACGCGCCGGATGAACGGCTGATCGCTCGCACACTGGCTCGATTGTTCAAGGCTGGCGGCGATGAAACTGCCGCCAGAAATCACCAGCGTACGGCTGATTACGCCACCAGCCGCGCCGCGCTTCGCCAGCAGGCGTTGCTGCTGATGGCGATCAACAAAGACGATTGGGATAAAGACAGATGCCGACAAGCCACTCAACTGTTGATGGCAGCGGGTAGACAGATGCTGCTAGCTTATCCTTTTGAGGAAACGCTAGGCGTTTTCGAGGCAGCGTATCAAATGGCTTGCCAATCAAGGTCAATTGCCGAACAAGCTGATGCTCTTTTTTATTTTGGTTTTGTACTATCTGAATCTGGCAATTACTCGGCAGCTAGAGAGAATTTTCATCGCTCATTAGCAATCTTTTGGCAAACTGGCAACCGCACAGGCGAAGCCGCCACCTTGCATAATCTCGCCTTGATTGAATCGAGAGAAAGCAACTATCAGGCGGCGCGGGAACTTTACCAGCTAGCCCTGACCATCAGTCAGCAAATCAGCGACCACGCAGGCGAAGCTAACACCTTGAATGAACTCGCCTTGATTGAGTTGGAAGTAAGCAACTACTCAGCGGCGCGGGAACTCTTCCAGCGCACTCTGACCACACGTCAGCAAATCGGTGACCGCGCGGGCGAAGCCGCCAC
>CAYYDG010000035.1:0-67621 GCA_964470555.1 uncultured Heliomicrobium sp. | reverse complement strand
ACCACACGTCAGCAAATCGGTGACCGCGCGGGCGAAGCCGCCACTTTGAATAGCCTTGCCACGATTGACAGGTACGAAGACAACTACCCGGCAGCGCGAGAGCTCTTACAGCTAGCCTTGGCCATCCATCAACAAATCGGCGACCACGCGGGCGAAGCCTCCACCTTACATCAGTTCGCCAGCCTTGATTTGAAACAAGGCAACTACTCGGCGGCGCGAGAATTATTCCAGCGCGCTCTGACCACACGTCAGCAAATCGGTGACCGCGCCGGGGAAGCCGCCACCTTGCATCAACTCGCCACGATTGACCTGAACGAAGGCAACTACCCGGCGGCGCGTGACCTCTTCCAGCGCGCTCTGACCACATTTCAGCAAATCGGCGACCACGCGAGCGAAGCAACGACATTTATCCAACTTGGGGTTGGGGCCTATCGGCAAGGAAAGCTGCCCCAAGCCGTACGGCTGATTGCTTTAAGCTTTGGCCTTCTCCAAACCATCGGCCACAAGGATGCACGAGTTGCGGCGGGCTGGCTGACGACTATGGCTGAAGAATTGAACTACACGCAGGATCAGGTCGAGGCGCTGCTGGCCGAAGTGGCTCAGGAATACACGCGGGATCGCGGCGCGGGTTTGGTGCGGGCGGCGTTCGGCGAAGAGTAGACTGCTATCGGTTAGACGCTGTTGAGTGTGCGACGTACAATACGTTCCGCGCTGACGTTGCAACTCCAACCTGCTCGCAATGCCGCGATAAGAGGGCAAGTATTATGGTCGAAATGAGTCCTGAAAAACTGACAGCGGAAAAAGCGTTAGTGCTGTTCCGTCATTTGCCGCCTGATGAACAACGACGATTCCGCGAATTGATGGAACAGGAAGCTTCATCCCCGGAGCACTTGGCGGAAATAAAGCGTGGCGGACGGCGTGTGCCGCCTCCGGTTCCCTACATTGACCGCACGCGTGAAATGAATTGGTTGCAGGAACATTCACGCGAATATGTCGGCAAATGGGTGGCGTTGTGGGAGGATCAGTTAATTAGTTACGGCGATGACGGCGTAGCGATTTTTGCCGAAGCCAAAGCAAAAGGTATCGAGCGCCCAATGCTCGTCCACGTGGAAGACCCGGACGGATTGCCATACGCTGGCTGGTGACATCAATGCATCAACTGAGCTTTTCCATTCGCCACCATTTTCGCTCTGCCAAAGGCGGCTTGCTTATTCCTGTTCAATTGGCCTTCGGTTCAACTTTAGTTGATTGCGAAGCCAAGATTGATACCGGAGCGGATTATTGCCTGTTCGAACGCGCATTAGCTGATTCGTTAGAACTGGAACTTGAAAGCGGGCATTTGATGGTCATGGAGTCCTTAACTGGCAGCTTCGTCACTTACGGTCACGAGATTACGCTTCAAACCTTTGACCTTGCTTTCAACACTACGGTTTATTTTGCTGCGGACAATGGAATAACGCGAAATCTTTTGGGCAGAAACGGTTGGCTGAACTTGGTTTTGTTCGGCTTGGACACCTACGACGAAGTTCTATACCTGAATGCATACGACGAATTAACAACCTAGAGCGGTTTTCAATTGCGTGTAGGGCAGATTTTCCAATCTGCCCTGGATTTGCACTTACGGAAACCCCGGCAGGTTAGAAAACCTGCCGTACATTCACCTGAAAACCGACTTAAGCTGAATTAAGATGAAAACGAAATTTGCTTCTCTGAAATTAGCAATCGTATTGCTGATGGCTGTCAGCTTACTGTGTTATGCAGCCAGATATTTACCTCAACTGGCTTCAGCCAGCGAAACAAGCGAGCTTGCGCCAAGTTTCGACACCACCAAACCCGTCAGCGAAATTACGGCTCCGGCGGGAGGATGGAGTTTTCGCAATCACGTCATTCCGGTGTTGACGCGGTTGGGCTGCAATTCCGGCGCGTGTCACGGAGCGGCGGCGGGCAAAGGCGGATTGAAATTGACGTTGCGCGGTTATGACCCCGAAGCCGATTTCAATGCCTTGACGCGGCAATCGCTGGGACGGCGCGTCAACAAGGTTGAGCCGGCGCAAAGTTTGATGCTGCTCAAACCGACGATGGTTCTTGGACACGGCGGCGGCAAACGGTTGAGCGTGGATTCGCTGGAATACAAAGTCCTGTCGGAATGGATTGCGGTTGGTTTGGCGGCTCCGGCGGAAAGCGATGCTCACATCACACGGGTGGAAGTTTCGCCCAAAGCAGCAACACTCTCGACAAACACCGAACGGCAATTGCGCGTAAAGGCTTTTTTCAGCGATGGGCACGCAGAAGACGTGACCCGATGGGCCAAGTTTTCGACGGCTGATCCTGCGGTCGCAGTGGTGGACGACGACGGCAAAGTCAAAATGCAGGGCAGCGGCGAAACCGCCATCAGCGTCTGGTATCAAAGCCAGGTTTCGTTTGCGCGCGTAGCCAATCCTTACCCGAACAAAATCTCGCCGGAAGTTTACGCGCGTTCGCCGCGACAGAATTTCATTGACGAACTGATTCTGAAAAAACTTCAGACCTTGAACATCGCGCCATCGGAACAGGCGACCGACCGAGAATTCATTCGCCGCGCGTTTCTGGATGCGATGGGCGTGCTGCCTTCTCCACAAGAAGTCAGCAGCTTTTTAGCAGACACAGCCACAAACAAACGCGCGAAGCTGATTGACGCATTGCTGGCGCGCGAAGAGTTTACCGATTACTGGACGAACCGTTGGGCAGACGTGTTGTTGATTTCGAGTGAGAAAATCGGCTCGACGGCGATGTGGTCGTTTTACAACTGGACGCGCGACAGCGTGGCAGCGAACAAACCCTGGGACAAGCTGGTGCGCGAAATCATCACCGCCAGCGGCAACACGCTGGAAAACGGCGCAGCCAATTATTACGTGATGCACAAGGAAGTCACCGACCTGACCGAAAACGCTTCGATGGCGTTTTTGGGAATGTCCATCACCTGCGCGCGCTGCCACAATCATCCGCTGGAAAAGTGGACGCAGAAACAGTACTTCCAGATGGCCAATCTGTTTGCGCGCGTGGGATTGAAAAACGGCGTTCGAGCAGGCGATGTGCAGGTGTATTCCAATCCTTACGGCGAAGTGAATCACCCGCGTTTGAACAAACCGCTGCCGCCCGCACCGCTCGATGGCGAAGTGTTGCCGTTCGATTCGCCGAAAGATCGTCGGCAACATCTGGCTGACTGGCTGACGTCGCCGTCGAATCCGTACTTTGCCAAAGCCGCCGTCAATCGCGTCTGGAAAAATTTCATGGGGCGCGGCCTGGTGGAAGCTGTGGACGATATGCGCGCGACCAATCCGCCATCGAACGAAGAATTGCTGAATGCGTTGACCAAAAATTTCACCGATCAAGGTTTTGACCTGAAGCATTTGATTCGCACGATCATGAATTCAGCGGCATATCAGCGTTCGTCCAAACCGAATGACGCCAACCAGCAGGACGAACGATTTTATTCGCGCTACATCATCAAACGGCTGCCCGCCGAAGCCTTGCTGGACGCGGTCTCTCAAGTCACAGGCGTGGCGACGGAATTTCCCGGTTATCCGGCGGGCATGCGCGCGATGCAGTTGCCTGACGCGCGCGTCAATTCCTATTTTCTGACGATCTTTGGCAAACCGCCGCGCTTTGCGACCTGCGAGTGCGAACGCACCGCCGAACCTTCGGTGACGCAGGCGCTGCACGCCATCAACGGCGACACGATCAATCAGAAGCTGCGCGCGCCGGGCGGGCTGGTGGATTCGTTTCTCAAGCTGGGAGCGACGGATGAAACCATCATCAAGCATCTGTATTTGTCGGCGTTCAGCCGGCAACCCGACAAGGAAGAAATCAACCGGCTGCTGGCGTTGATGAATGAAAGCAAGGAATCAGGCAAAACTTCGACGGAAGCTCGGCGGTTGGCGATTGAAGATTTGGCGTGGGCGGTGCTGACCAGCAAGGAGTTTATGTTCAACCACTGACACCGTAGACAGAGGCGATCATCATGGAATCAAACACGAAACGACTTTTGATAAAACTGGGCGGCGCATTGGCGCTGGCGATTGTACTCGACAACTCTCCAGCCGCCTTTCTCAAGTGGCTGACTACTCTTTCCGTTTCATAGCGGTGGTCAATCCGGCGTTGACGATTATGGCCAACACCTTGCGAGTCGGCGATCATTTGCTGGAACGTATGGCGTGAACAAAATCGCCCAGCCGTGTCCGGCTGGGCGATTCGATTTTCATACGCTCTTCAGGGCTTTCGGGTGCGGCGTGTGGGCGGAGTTTTTTCAGGTGCAGGCGGCGGCGCTAATGCTTCGGGCGCGATCTGCTGCAACTGCTGAGTCGCCAGCGTCGCTTCGTTGGTTTTGGCGTAATCTTTGACCAGCGCCAGAAACTGCGCGACAGCTTCGTCTTTTCTTCCCAGTTCCAACAACAACGTCGCACGTTTGAACAACGCCAGCGAAGTTTTATCTCCTTGCGCGTTGATCTGCGCCACTTTTTCCAATTCAACCAGCGCTTCATTCGTTTTCTTTTGCGCCAGCAGAATTTCCGCAATCCAGTATTGAGCATTGTCAGCCAGTTCGGAACTTGGGAAGGTTTCGACATATTGCCTGAACTCCGACAACGCCAGATCGAAATTGCCGCGCGAATAATCGCTGTATGCCGCCGCGAACAATTGTTCGGCGTTGCCCGGCGTCAATTGCGTGAAGGTGGGCATTTTCGGAATGTCTTCGATCAATTTGCGCAGCGAAGCGAACTGTTCCGACAATCGCTCCATGCGGTTGTTGGTGGCGGTGACGCGCTCGCCCATTGACGAAATCTGTCCAGACGTGTCGGTCGTGTTGGTCGAAATGGCCGATTGCGCGCGTCGCACGGCGGAAATGTTGTCGCCCATCTGGACGATCAGAGTGTTCAATTCGCCCATGGTTTTGTTGAACGTGTCCTGCATTGACTGGGTCTGGCGCTGCAACAGAATCAACTCGGTCTTCAGTTCTTCGAGCTGCGCCGCCATTCGGTCAATCTTTTCCTTCTGCTCCTTGCTCTGTGCCGAAGCTGAGAGCGGCAGGGCGATCACGATCAAACACAAAAACAATCGAACGTACAAACTCTTGCTCATAATTCACCCCTTCAAAATGGCCGAGGCCAACACCAACAAGTTCCTTGCCAGCGCTGACCTCAACCTACTGTCTACCGTCTACTGACTACCTGGCGCCTTACGGCTTTTCGCCGCCGCGTAAGTAGATGAAATCGGCGCGACGATCATTCGCCCACGAACCGACAATTCCGGCTTCGCCTTCTTCCGTGCCAGTGGCTTTTTCGGAACCGAAGCTGACGGTTTCGATGCGGCTGGGATCAACGCCCAAACTGACCAGAAAATCTTTCACCGCTTGAGCGCGACGGTCGCCCAGCCCCAGATTATATTCGGCGGTTCCGCGCGGATCGCAATTGCCTTCGACCTTGAAGACTATGGTGCGGTTGGTGTCGCGGTTGAGCCATTCCGCCAGAGTTCGCAATTTGCCTTGCTCCGAAGCTTTGATCTCCGATTTGTCCAGATCGAAATAAACCGGTTTCATCACGCTGACGAACTGATCGGCAATCGCGCGATTGGTGGGCGCAACTTCGGCTACCGTGCGCGGACGTTCGGCAATCGGCGGCGGAGGCGGATCGGTCACCGTCACGCGAACGCTCGACGTGGCGTTGCCGCCGTCGCCCAACGCAGTCGCGGTGTAGGTCGTCGAAACGCGCGGACTGACTTCGCGTTCGCCCGAACCGGAAACTTCGCCAACCCCGGAGATCGTGACGATCTTGGAATTGGTCGTTTCCCAACGCAGTTTGGTGTTCTGGCCACGTTCGATGTCTGTTTTGTCAGCGGTCAACCGAACGGTCGGCGCAGCCGCGCGGTTGGAATTGACCTTTACGGTCGCGCTTTCGCGGGCTTCTTTTTTGCCGCGTTTGGCGACGATTTCATAATTGGTGGTGTCTGGCGGAATGACACTCTTGCCGCCGATCTTGTCCACCTTTTCGCCATTGAGCGTGACTTCCTTGGCGTTTTTGGTTTCCCAGCGGACGGTGACCGGTTCCCCTGAATTCACTTCGTTGCGCGACACCGTCAGTTTAGCCGTCGGCGGCGCACAAGCCGTCAGCAATACGGCCATCGTCATTACCGTAGCAAACAATAGGATTTTGTTTCTGCCATTCATCGTTGAGTGTTCTCCTTGTCGGCGAAGCATTGAACTGCCTCGCCTTATTAGTAGTGATACTTGCAAGCGACAATAATGATCGAATCATCTGTGACCTGGTAAATCAACCGATGATCATCATTTATTCGCCGCGACCAATAACCTTTCAATTCGTGCTTCAAAGGCTCTGGCTTCCCAATCCCTTCAAACGGATTCCGTAAAACATCTGTGATTAAAGCGACCAGACGTTTATAGAGCTTTTTATCGAGCGTTGCTCAATGGGTAAAATCTTGAAAGGCGCTTTCCTCAAAAACGATCTTTCTCATTGCAATTCGTCAAGCGGAACTGTCACCAGGTTGCGATTGAGCGAAACATTCTCAATTGCCTTCAGTAATCGCTCGCGGTTGGCTGGCGAGCGCAGCAAATACGAAGTTTCATCTTCTTCCCTTTCGGCGGCTTCGCAGACGGCAATTTCAATCTGCTTGTTTTTGAACAGCGCCTTCAATGCTTTCAAAAACCGGCTATCCAATTCGTCTGCGTTAACTCGATAAATTGTGTACATCGGCATCTCCCACTGCTTCAATCATTTTGACCAGGACGGCGAACGGCCTCCGGTTCGTGTCAACTGGCGAGGTTCGCTGCCGTCAATGTGCATGGCCCAGATTTCCCAACGCCCTGTGCGATTCGATTGAAACGCTATGTGGCGGCTGTCGGGCGACCAGGTCGGATTTTCATTGCGGCCTTCGCGCGTCAGACGCAGCGCCTGGCCGGAAGCGACATCAGCCAGGTAAATGTGAAAGCCGCCTCCGCCGCCATTCCAGGTGAAGGCGATGAAACGTCCATCCGGCGACCACGCGGGCGAATCCATCTGCCCGCCCAGCGAAAACAACGGGCGTTCATTCGTGCCGTCGGCTCCGATCAGGTAAATCTGCGGCGAACCGCCTCGGTCGGAAACGAATGCGATTTCGCGCCCTGTCTTCGGATTCCAGCGCGGCGAAATGCTGACAGAACGACTGCGGGTGATTTTTCGTGCGCCGGAACCGTCTTCATTGGCGACGAACAATTCCATCGAACCGCCGTCTTTGCTGGACGAAAACACTATGCGGCCATCCGGCGCAACCGACGGCGAAGTCGTAGTGCCTTTGAATTGCGTCGAACCGATAATCAATCCATCTTCGCCGCGAACGACGACGTTCGGAAATCCGCTGCGATAAGACACATACGCCAGTCGTTTGCCATCCGGCGACAGCGAAGGAAACAAGGCAATCGAACCGTCGCGCGTGAATTGCCGACCGCCGTATCCGTCGTAATCCATCATGAAAACTTCGCGGTTGGCGATGTAAGCGATCTTCGATTGAGCTATGCCGTCCTGCCCGGTCAACAGCTTGACGATCTGGTCGGCGAATTGATGCGCCATCTCGCGCGCATTCCCGGCCAGACTGGCGGTCAACAATTGCGACTGCGTTTTTACGTCGTAAAGATAACCTTGCGCGCTGTTGGCTCCGGTGATGCTGCCAAATACAACGTAATCGGATTTGACCGGATCGTTCACCCATTCGTCATATTTCAGCGAAGCCGGGTCGGCGAGTTTGGTTTTCGGGTACAAACTTTTGCCGACCAGATTGGCGACGCCGGCAAACTTCAGATCGTTCCAGAGCACTTCGTTGAACGAAGTCGTCACCGCATCCGCGCCCGAAGCCCGCGATTGAAAATCTGCGACGGCCAGCGAAGGCCCGGCGCCCGGCGTGACAATGATCGTGCCGATCTGTTTTCGGAAATCGTCTTGTTGCTGTTGTTGCGCGCCAATCTTCCCCCACCCAAACACCACAAAAACTATTGATATGACCGATATGGCAATCAGAACTTTTCTCATTCCTTCTCCACAATTACATCTTACTTTACAGGCGGAACGCCCAGGTCTTTTCATATTTTATTGGCCAATACATCGCTGATCTCAGTATGGCGCGGAACTGCCGTACGCGTGTTCAAGGCCTGGTTGTGCCACCAGGAATGGCGCTTCCCCTCTCTGAGCAATTCACAGCCGTGAGCGCGAAGATGTCGGAGCAATTCGCCAAGCTTCATACGGCAATTTTTTCTTCCTGATAATTCACTCCAGCGGTTGCCAGAGCTTCCAGTCGGTTGAAATCCAGAGCCTCCCGCAGGGTTATTTTGATCGTTTCGATCAATTCTTCGCGTGTCTTCTCCTGGCAATTGATTCCGGGAATTTCTTCAACCCAGCCTATCCACCAATCGCCATCCTGTTTTATCACTGCTGTGTAGGCGTTGTTCATAAAACTCTCCAGGTTATTACTTCGGATAGCGGAACCAGATTTCAGCTATCGCTTCCTGCGCGCCAAGCAAAAATCCATTTGGAAACGGCGGCAACGGATTCGAAGCAATCACCGCTCGTTCGGCGGCATAATTGACCAGATTGTTTGGGCTTCTTTTTTTGAATGAATCGGGCGCGATACGACCGCCCATCAACGACAGAATGCGACCATCACGCGCGATTCGCAACTGCACAACCACAAACTGCGGAGTCTCGTCATTGCTGGCGGGCGGCGAATAGTTGCGACTCAAAATCATCTGTATGCGTCGTCCATATTCCGAACCGCCGGGAACTCCGCTCGCGCCCAGATTCGCGCCCGAACCAACGCCTACGCCATTGCTCAGTTGCGGCATAGGAGAACCGGACGACCGCCCGATTTCCACGCTGGTGTTTGCCGAACCTCCGCGCAATGGCGTCGGCGAAACAATCTGCGACGTCTGATTCGCCGTCGGACGATCTGTTTTCGTGGCTTTTTCTTCCGGCTTTTTCTTCACGTCCGAAGGCAAAACTTCGGCATTGGCATCCGGCGTTTTGACGGTTTCGACGATTTCATTGTTGGCGGTGTTCGGTTCATTGCCGACAAACGAAACATTGCGCGGCAACGTAAAGCCAAGCTGGCTGGCCGAAATCGTCCCGACTTCGATGACGCCTTCGCCGCCCTGGCCTTCGCCAGCGGCGACAATCGTCGTCGTCAGCGGATTGCGAAAGAACCACACCAACGCCGCCAGCACAATTCCGTGCAGCGCAAACGATAAAATCATTCCTGAGCGTTGATCGAATTTCACAAGCAATTACTTCTTCGGTTGCGGTTCGGTCACCAGACTGACGTTTGCCTGCGCGCGTTTGGCCTGATCCAGCACATACGCAATCACGCGATACGGCGTGTCGCCGTCGCCGCGCAAATACACACGACGGTCTTTTGAGTCCTTCAACCGTTCGTTCAACAACTGCGGCAAATCGTTGACGTTCACCGCCTGACGTTCATTTTTGCCGCTCAAATAAACCGAACCTTCCTTGTCTATAGAAAGAATCAACGCTTGCGGCGTCGCTTCGTTCGATTGCGCTTCGCGGGTTTTGGGCAGATTGATCTGAATGCCGGTTTGCAGAATCGGCGCAGTGACCATGAAGATCACCAACAACACCAGCATGACGTCCACCAGCGGTGTGACGTTGATTTCCGCCAGCGCGGTTTGCGTTCGTCCATTGCGATTCGTAAAAGCCATATTTCGGAAATCAAAAGGCAAAAGGCAAAAGGCAAACATCAAAAGTCGAACGGGCAAAAATTTCAGACACAAGAGCCTGCCATTTTTGACTTTTGATACTTGCCATCTGCCTTTTGATTTTCATTGTTGCGCTTCTCTTTCGATAAAATTCAAAAGCCGCATGGCGAAGCTGTCCATGTCGGCGGCAATCGTTTTGATCTGATTGACGAAATGGTTGTAAGCCAGCACAGCCGGAACGGCAGCGGCAATGCCAGCGGCTGTGGCCACCAGAGCTTCGGCAATGCCCGGAGCTACCGCTTGAATCGAAGCCGTCGTCGCCGTCGTCAGCCCTTGAAACGCGATGATGATGCCGACCACCGTGCCGAACAATCCGATGAACGGAGCGGCGCTGGCCGTCGAGGCCAACCAGCCCAGACTTTTTTCCAGTCTGGTGGTTTCGTCCACCGCGCGGCTTTGCATTGCGCGTTGAACAGCGTTCAGATTCAAAAGCCCCTGTGTTTTCAGTTCGGCATCGGCAGCCAGAAAAATGGCGGCCAGCGGGTTTTCGCGCAACCCGCTGCTGCCCGCATGCAATTCCGCCCAGCGCGTGCTGCTTTCAAACAGCCTCAGAAACTGCGCCGATTGTTGTTGCGCCTGTTTTGTAATGCGAGCTTTGGTAAAGATGATTGCCCAGGAAGCGACGGAAAACACCAGAAGAACCAAAAGGACGAACTTCGCAATCGGGCTGGCGCGAAGAACCAGATCAACCAGGCTGCTGTGTTGTTGAACCGGCTCCTGCCAGAACACAAACGCCAGATGAAATACCTGCAAATTATCGGAAACGATCAACAGAATGCTCCTGCCCCCCGGTTTCTGAACAGACGAAACGCGCCGTCTAAAGTTTATCGAATTGCTTATAAACCGTTGGGTTGAATGTTTTTCTCAGCGGAAGGCTATGCTAGCATGCGGCCATATCGGGTTCAAGAAAGCCCTTCAAAACAGGGGCTTCGAGCCGTTTCCGCTGTTGTTACAAGACTCGAAACTCCGAATACTGCTTTGCTTTGCTGTTGTATCAGGGCTGATGCACCCGCAACTTTAACCGTAAAGGAGAGTCCCAATGAACCGGCTGTTGAAAGCTTTTTTTGCTCTGAGCGCAATCGGATGTTTCGTTTTGTGCGCTCAAAGTGTTTCTGCATTCACTCACCCTCTGCAAACAATCGTATCGAACCAGGATGACAACCAAAATGTGTTGCGCGAATTTCACGGCGTGAAGCTGGGTATGAAACGCGATGCCGTGCAGGCAGCCATGAAGTCCAAGCCGGAAAATTCATCCGACGACAGCGAGGATTACAAATTGACCGGCGACGACACCATGACCGTTCGTTACGAAAACGGCGAAGTCAGAGCCATCCAACTCGCCTTTCTCGAACCGAAAAACGCCCCGGCGTGGAAAGACGTGGTCGGCGACGCCGAGGTCAACGAACTGGCCAACGGCGCCAAAACGGCTCGCCAAACTCTCGAAAAAGAAAAATTCTGGGTCTCTATTTACCAGAACAAGGAAGGAACCATGGTGCGCATCACCATCAGCCGCATCTGAACAAAACTAAAGCCGCAAAGAAACTCCAATGTGCTTTCTTTGCGGCTTTGGATTGTGGGAACTGTTCCGATTCGTTAATAGCCTTTTCCGGCCAGTTGAATGCGAATCATGGCGCGTTGCATCTTCAGTTCGGCGCGACGGAAATCAACATCGTCGCCTTGCGACTTCAGACGTTTTTCGGCGCGTTCACGGGCGCGTTGCGCGCGTTCCAGATCAATTTCTTCCGGGCGTTCGGCGACATCCGACAACACAGCCACGCGGTCTGCCTGCACTTCGACAAAACCTCCGCTGACATGCACTTGACGACTGTCGCTTCCCTGCCGGTACGTCAGAACGCCGGTTTGCAGTTGCGAAATCAGCGCCGTGTGTTCGGGCAAAATGCCAAGTTCGCCATCCAGTCCCGGCACGACGACTTCGTCCACCGATTCACGCAACACCAACCGTTCAGGTGTGATTACTTCTAAATTGAGTTTGTCAGCCATAAAAAGTAGACGGTAGTCAGTAGACAGTAGTCAGTAGATGGCAGCAATCGCTACTGTCTACTGTCTGCTGTCTACTTCCTGATTACATTGCCTTCGCCGCTTCGACGACTTCGTCAATGGTTCCCTTCATATAAAACGCCTGTTCGGGGATGTTGTCGTGTTTGCCATCCACGATTTCGCGGAATCCGCGAATGGTTTCTTCCATTGAAACCAGAGCGCCTTTGATGCCGGTGAACTGTTCGGCGACGTGGAACGGTTGCGACAGGAATTTCTGAATCTTGCGGGCGCGCGAAACGGTCAGTTTGTCTTCTTCAGACAATTCGTCAATGCCGAGAATGGCGATGATGTCCTGCAGGTCTTTGTACCGTTGCAGAACTCGTTTCACGTCCTGAGCGCAGGCGTAATGCTCTTCGCCGACGATACGCGGTTCCAGAATGCGCGAAGTCGAAGCCAGAGGATCCACCGCCGGATAAATTCCCAATTCGGCAATCTGGCGCGAAAGCACCGTCGTCGCGTCCAGGTGAGCAAACGCCGTCGCCGGAGCCGGATCGGTCAAATCGTCCGCCGGAACGTAAATCGCCTGCACCGAAGTCACCGAACCGGTCTTGGTCGAAGTGATGCGTTCCTGCAATTCGCCCATTTCCGTCGCCAGGTTGGGCTGATAACCCACCGCCGAAGGCATACGGCCAAGCAACGCCGACACTTCAGAACCCGCCTGCGTGAAGCGGAAGATGTTGTCCACGAAGAGCAACACGTCCTGGCCTTGATCGCGGAAGTATTCCGCCACGGTCAGCCCTGACAGCGCCACGCGCAAACGCGCTCCCGGCGGTTCGGTCATCTGGCCGTACACCAAAGCCACTTTGGATTTCGACATATCGTCGTCGTCAATGACCTTGCCTTCGCGCATTTCCAGCCACAGATCGTTGCCTTCGCGTGTGCGTTCGCCCACGCCCGCGAACACTGAAAATCCGCCGTGCGCTTTGGCGACGTTGTTGATCAATTCCATGATCGTCACGGTTTTGCCCACGCCTGCGCCGCCGAACAATCCGATCTTTCCGCCCTTCAAAAACGGCTGGACCAGGTCAATCACCTTGATGCCGGTGACCAGCATTTCCAGTTCGGTAGATTGTTCTTCAAAGGTGGGAGCGTGACGGTGAATCGGGTAATAGTCAGTCGCTTGAACCGGGCCGCGTTCGTCCACCGGTTCGCCAATGACGTTGATGATGCGACCGAGCGTGCCATTACCGACCGGAACTTTGATCTGGCCGCCGGTATCAATCGCCTTCATGCCGCGAACCATGCCGTCGGTCGGCAGCATCGAAACCGCTCGGACGCGACCTTCGCCCAGGTGCTGCTGAACTTCACAGATCACGTTGACTGGAGTCGGCACATCGAAGCCTTCGCTGACCACGCGCAGAGCCTGATAAATCGGAGGCAGATAGCCTTCGGAAAATTCCACGTCCACAACCGGACCGATGACCTGTACGACTTTGCCAACGTCCCCAGTGGCGACATTGGCTTTATGATCGCCATTCGTAGATGCCATAAAGTTTATTTTGCTCCTTCGGAAAGAGGCGACCGGACAGTTTGCTGGATCGAACCTGTCTGCCCACGCCTTCTGGTGAAATTATGAGTGCTCGATTAAAGGTGCGGAGTATACACACGCGATTGTGGTTTGCCAAACCACAGAGCGGATTTTGAAGCGGCTGATATTGTCGTTGCGGTACGGGGAGCGTCAGCAACCTGAGCCTCGCTTCAGATAGACCATCAAGGTCGGCAGCCACTCTGCAATGCAAGATGGCTCAGTCGGCGCCCTATGCATAGACAGAAACTCTACCAGCAAGCGCAGGTCGCTCACTCTCCCCGTACCGCAGCTAACTTCCGAAACTTGGCATCACTCAAAAAATTCTGGCTCCACACAATGGCTATCTTGCGCCCAGAGTTCAATGTCTTTCTAAACACTGCAACGTCGTTCGTAATTGGCCCAGACCAAGCAGTAAATGGAGCGGCTCCTGATGCACCACCAAGCCGGGATAAAAAGAATTCGCTCCATTCTTTGTCCTCAATCATGTAACCGAGTGTCAAGTCGCATTGATCTGCCATATTGCGCCTTCGGAAAAGTTTGGTTTAGGGCTTTGGACTGCGGGCGGCAACCTACCATCAAGCTCAAACTTGGCCAGGCAATTCCGGCCTCAAGGCAACTTGAGGCAACGCGTTCGCCAAAACGGTAGAGCGATCACAATGGCTGTGGTAAATTCCAAGCCAATCATCGAAGTAATTATTCACCAAAAGGGATAAGAAAATTATGGCCGAGCTTTCAACTCATGAAGTGACGCAGTTGTTGGTGGCGTGGAATAAGGGCGATCAACTGGCGTTGGAACAGTTGATTCCGCTGGTGCAGGCCGAATTGCACCGGCTGGCTCGGCGATACATGGGCAACGAACGCGCCGGACATCCCTTGCAACCGACGGCGCTGGTCAACGAAGCCTACATGCGATTGATTGACTGGAAGAACGTCGAATGGAAAAACCGGGCGCATTTTTTCGGCGTATCGGCGCAGTTGATGCGACGCATTCTGGTGGATTTCGCCCGGCAACGTCCGCGCGTGGCAGGCGAAAGCGCGCACCTGGTTTCCATCGAAGCCGCCGCCGACCTGGCCGAAGCCCGCACCGCGGATTTGGTGGCTCTGGACGATGCGCTCAAAAGTCTGGCCGAACTGGACGAACGCAAAAGCAAAATCGTCGAACTGCGTTTTTTTGGCGGCTTGGGCAACGAAGAAGTTGCCGAGATTCTGGGCGTCGCCGAAATCACCGTCATACGCGAATGGAACAAGGCCAAAGCCTGGCTGTTCCGCGAACTGAGCAAGACGAGTGAACTCGAAAAGAACGATACACGATGATTGCACCGGCTGGTTTTCATTTGCCATTTTCCAGTCGGAATTTTTCATTTGTCATCTTTGGCGAGCGTTGAAATGACTCCTGACCGCTGGGCGCGAATAGATCAACTGATGGACGAGGCAATGGATTTGCCCGATGCCGAACGCTCGGCCTTTTTGGAGACTGCCTGTCCTGATGACGAAGAATTGCGGCGAGAAATCCAATCTCTGCTGCTGGCGCACGCGCGCGCCGAAGCGAAGTTTCTGAAAGCTCCGGCGCTTGATATGGCCGCCCGGCAAATGGCCGCTGAAAAAGATCGTTCGTTGATTGGAAAAGCTCTGGCTCATTACAGCGTGATTTCGGTGCTGGGAGTTGGAGGCATGGGCGAAGTTTATCTGGCGCGCGACACACGGTTGAATCGCAAGGTGGCGTTGAAATTTCTGCCAGCGCAATTCACTCAGGATGTGGCGCGCGTCAAAAGGTTTGATCGGGAAGCCCGCGCCGCTTCGGCCTTGAATCATCCGAACATCATCACGATTTACGAAATCGGCGAGATCGAAGACAAACACTTCATCGCCACCGAATACATAGAAGGCCGCACCTTGCGCGAATTGCTGGCCGCGGGGCGGGTCGCCGAAAAAGACGCCATCGAAATCGCCGTCCAACTTTGCTCGGCGCTGGCAGCCGCTCACGAAGCCGGAATCATTCACCGCGACATCAAACCCGAAAACATCATGCTGCGGCACGATGGTTACGTGAAGGTGCTGGATTTCGGTTTGGTCAAATTGACCGAACAGGAACGTTCGCAGGGCCGCACGAATCCTTCGGAAGGCGATCCGGCCAAAACCAATCCGGGCGCAGTGCTGGGAACGGCCAGATATATGTCGCCGGAACAGGCAATGGGTCAGGAAGTGGATCGCCGCACGGATATTTTCAGCCTCGGCGTGACGTTTTATGAATTGCTGACCAGTCTGCCGCCGTTCAAAGGCGACCGGATGGCGGCGATTCTGGATGCGATCATTCACCATCAGCCGATTGCGCCAACCCAGGCCAGACCCGATCTGCATCCTGAACTGGATCGCATATTGGCGCGAGCGCTGGAAAAAGACCGCGAGTTTCGTTACCAGTCGGCGGACGATTTCCGCGCCGACCTCAAACGATTGCAACGCGAGATGAATTCATTGTCGGCTTCCGAAATCGTTTCGCGGCGCACTCTGGCCGAACCGCCCCGTCGTTTTTCAAAACGAACTTATGGAATGGCTTCCCTGGTCACAGGCCTGGTCATTCTTGCCGTGTTGTGGTGGTGGTGGGTTCGCCCAAATGAATACGATTCGATGGCGGATTGGGACGGAGCGCGTTATAAGGAAATGACGGAATTTGCCGGAACCAAAACCGCGCCGACGATTTCTCCCGACGGGCAATTCATCGTCTACGTTCGCCGATTCAACAATCAGTTGGATTTATTTCGCCAGCGGGTCGGCGGCAGCAATGCGATCAATCTGACTCCGCACAGTCCGGAGGAAGAAAGCGAACCGGCGTTTTCGCCAGATGGCAATTACATCGCTTTCCGATCAGAGCGCGACGGGGGCGGCATTTACGTCATCGGCTCTACCGGAGAAAACGAGCGATTGGTGGTGAAGGGAGGTTTCAGCCCATCGTGGTCAGTGGATGGTTCGGAAATACTGTATTCGACGCAACGCGGCAGCAATGTATATCAGCGCGTGGGCATTGACTCGCAGCTTTGGGCGATTAATTGGCGCACGGGCGTCAAACGTCACATTCCCGCCGGGCCTGATGCCGTGCAACCGCGTTTGTCGCCCAATGGACATCGCATTGCGTATTGGGGATTGCGTAACTCTGCGCAACGCGACATCTGGACAATTCCGGCTGGGGGCGGCGAACCAGTTGCTGTTACTGACGACCAGGAGGAAGAGTTTTGTCCGGTCTGGTCGCACGACGGACGGCATCTGTATTTTTCCAGCAATCGCAGCGGACGATTGAGTCTCTGGCGCGTGCGGATTGATGAAGTCAGCGGAAAAGTATTGAGCAAGCCGCAACCGTTGCCTGCGCCGTCTCAATACAGCCAGTTTTTGACGATTTCGCGCGACGGCAAGCTGATGGCTTATGCCAGCCGTTTGATTCGCACGAACATTCGCCGCATTCCTTTCGATCCGGTGGAGGGGAAAATCATCGGCGCGCCCGAATGGGCGACGCAGATGACCCGCCGCGCAACCAATCATCATGTTTCGCCCGACGGCCAGTCTCTGGCGTTTTTCAGCTATGGCGATCCGCAAATGGATATTTACACGTTCAAAATCGGGGGGACGGAATACACCCAACTGACGAATGACAGGAGTCGAGACCGCGCTCCACGTTGGTCGCCGGATGGGCAACGCATCGCGTATTTTTCCGATTTTTCAGGCAAGTTTGAAATCTGGACGATCCGACCGGATGGCGGCGACCGTCAGCAATTGACTTTCAGCAGACCCGATCAGCGAGGGTTCCTGGACCCGGCCTGGTCGCCTGACGGCACGCGAATGCTGTTCAGCCTGCGCGGCGGAGGCGATAGCTTCATCATGGATTTGAGCCGCCCCTTTCAGGAACAAACACTGTTCACGTTTCCGCCCTTGCCCACTGGCGGAAAATTCAGCGCGTACAACTGGTCGCCGGACGGCAAACGCATTGCCGGAATGGAATGGAAAAACGGCAGCGACCTGCCGGGATTGGTTGTTTACGATCTGGCTTCAGGGCAATACGAACGGTTGAACGATAAAGGCGATGCGCCTTTCTGGCTGCCGGACAATCGTCGGCTGGTTTACCAGATTCCCTTTCAAATTCATCTGATGGACACTTTCAACAAAACCTCGCGGTTACTGATTGCTCCAGTCGGCGAAGAAACCATTGAAAATCCAAGCCTGTCGCCGGATGGCCGCTGGTTGTATTACGGCGTCAATGAAAACGAAGAAAGCGTTTACCTGATTTCGTTCAAATAAACGGCTGAGCAAAAAAACTTGTCGGTAAATCCATTTTCCATCTTTCATTTGTGATTTGCGATTTGTCATCGCACGAAACGCCGGGCAGCAATGACAAATGACAATTGAAAAATGACAACTGGAAAATGAACCAGAGCATTTATTCCCAAAAACTTTTGCCTGCCTGCTCAACAGTCCGTAAACAAAGTTTTCTTGCAGTCCGACCTCCGACAAGCTGGCAGCTTGTCGGAGGTTCGGCTGGCCGAACATTGCTTTTCCAGCCACGACTTCGACAAGCTGGCAGCTTGTCGAACACCTCAAAACTTAGTTGACGCTGTACTCAAGGCACATCTGCCAGATTTTCGCGTAGTTGTTTGATCGGCTCGAAGACGTAACTGAGCAAGGTGCGTTTGCCGACGACGATTTCCGCCGTGCCGGTCATTCCGGCGTTCAAGTTTCTTTGCTGGCCTTTGACCGAAATTTCCTTTTCCGTCAATTCCACTCGCGCCGTGAAATTTTGCGAACCTTCGCTTTTTGCCGGACTGAGCCACGCCAACCGCCCGTGTTTCGCGCCGAAACGTTGATAAGGAAAAGCGTCGTATTTCAGCTTTACGCCTTGATCCAGTTTCAATTTGCCTACGCCGGATTCGGGCACGGTCAATTCGGCGACCAGTTGATTTCCGCCGCAGGCCAGTTCCGCCACAGTTTCGCCTTCGGCGACCAACGCCCCTTTGTCGCGTACTTTCAATTTCAAGACCACGCCTGAACACGGAGCGAGCAACCGCACCTGATTGCCGTCAATGTCGCTCAAGCCGGATTTGAGGGCTTCAGCCCGAATTTCGCCGGTTTTGTTTTTCTCTTTCAGATCGCGCTCAAATTCCGTGAACTCCGCTTGTCGTGTTGCGTCGGTCAATTTCAACTTTTCGATTTCAGCGCGGGCGTCGTTTTGTTCGACGACCAATCGTTCGACTTCCGAAGCCAGTTCGCTGACTTCTATCAATTTGGAGGTCAATTGCGCCTGGCTGGCGATGCCTTCGCGAAAAAGTTTTTCGTAACTGTCTTTCATTCGTTCGGTCAGCGTCAGTTGCTGGCGTTTGTGGCCGATCAAACTGTTCAGATGGCGAACGCGGCCTTCCAATTTGCGAATCTCCTGTTCATCGGTCAACGCCACGGATTCCAGCTTGCGTTTGGCGTTCAGGTAACTGTCGCCTGCGCCGGCCAGTTGAGTTTCGATGGTTTGCAATTCGGCTGTTTGATTGGCAGCGGAATCTGACCGCAACGCGACAAGCAAATCCCCTTGATTGACCGTCTGCCCTTCGACGGCCAGCAATTCCGTGACCACGCCGCCGCGAACGGCTTTGACCGGATCGGCTCCGCGCACAGGAGTCAGCACGAATTGCGCCGTGACTTTTTCCGGCATCGAAACCGCCACGGAAGCAATCGCTCCGAGCGCGAAAATGGAAATCAGCGCCCACGCCAATCCGCGCGCAGCCCAGTGAGGCGGAGCGAGATCGAGAAAATCGGTTTTGGCATTAACAGCTAACGGGGCTGTAGCGGCGATTCTGTCAGCCATAATGAATCTCCATTCGATTGAACTTGAAAAACCATGCGCGGCGATGAATTCATCGCCGCGCGATAGGAAGTTGTATCAGGACAGATCGCTGTGCCTGACTTTGACTGCGCCGTCGTTTCCGGCGGCAGCCTGTTATCTGGCAGCGGCCTCGCGGACTTTTTGCACGGCAGGAACCAGCAGACCGCCAGCGATTTCCGAACTCTGTTCGTCGCTGACCGGCAGATCATCAATGTTTTCAGTTACAGCTTCATTGTCTTCGCTGACGGTTTCGTTGTGGTTGGGCGAAACGCCCTGCAACGAATTGTCGCCATTCCCGGATTCTGCGACGGAGGATTTCAGAACCAGGTCGCGTTTTAGTTTCGGCGTCGGGCCGCCCTTGACCTCTTCAGCTTTTTCGACGGCCAGGTCTTCAATTTCGGCGTTGTCTTCGCTGACGGTTTCGTTGTGGTTGAGCGAAACGCCCTGCAACGAATTGTCGCCATTACCGGATTCTGCGACGGAGGATTTCATGACCAGGTCGCGTTTTACTTTCAGCGTCGGGCCGCCCTTGACCTCTTCAGCGTTTTCGACGTTCAGGTCTTCGATGATGATTGATTCGTTGGTAGTGTCTTGGTTATTCATTTCAGTTATCTCCTTTTGTGGTTTCGGTTTAATTTGCGAACGCTTCATTGCGTTCGACTGTTAAGGCGCAAGTCGAAGGCGAAAACTATCATTCGGATAAAAAAGTTTTTGCGACGACGCAGAGCTTGGCAAAATAAACGAAGAGGCGTGAAGGGGATTCCTTCACGCCTCTGAATCAATTTCAATTGCTACCAAAATTCCTGCGCCAGAGTATGAAATCCGAACCGGATGCGGAGCCATCTTGATTGGCGTCTCCGCTCGTGACGCCGCGATTTTGACGTGCCAGCAGAATATGCTCGCGTGTCTGGCCGCCTTTGATTTCCTCTGGGTTGTTCGATTCCAAATCGTTGATTTCGTTCGTCGGGTTGATGCTTTCGATTTGCTGGTTGTTCATCTCAATCTCCTTCAGTTGAATGTTTGTTGTTTGTGAGTTTCCTGTCTGACGCAAGCTTTTACGCCTCACGCCAGCAGTCGGTGGATTCATCTACCGGCGTGGACGTGGATCAGTGGCCCACATATATCCGTCAAATGGGCCTCCTTTGACAGCCTCAGTTGCGGTGTCGTCCGGATTCAAATCGCGCAATGCTTCGGTTTTGGGTTCGATTGCTTCCTGGATGGTTTCTTGCGAATTCTGTTTGATTTCCTGTTCGTTCATTTTGTTCTCCTTGTTTGATGGTTTGGTTCCGAGCGGCTTTGTCTGTGGTATGCCTCGACCAGAAACCGTGCCGCTTTGTTATTGAGCGTTTCATCTCGCTCACCTGTTAAGGCGCAAGGAAGCTGCGAAAACTATCATCCGGGAAAACTTTTTTTGGGGTTGAGGGGAATAATAAGCTGTTTGGAAAGCCTTCCTTTCCGCGAAGCGGATAAAGTCAGTAGCGTTGGGTGAAACCCAACGAAAGAGTTGTGATAGCCATTGACCCTGAAAGGGTCATACACGACTAATGACCGTGACCCTTTCAGGGTAAGTCGGTCTGCTACCTTTCCGTTCGGCGTTGCCCAACGCTACCGACTTTGTCGCCTTCAGCGACAGCAACAGACTTTCCAAACAACCTCTAAGCCTTGACTCCAATGCAAAAAAGACGTGAAGGAATTTCCTTCACGCCTTTCGCACAGAGCTTATAGAAGAATTGGTTTTGGAGGGTCGGGCGGCAACTGTGGCGGCGGAGGCCGCAAAGCAGGCATCGTTTCCGCTGGTTTTGCTATGCCGCCGCGCACTTCGCCCGCAGCCAATTCCGTCGCCGGTAAATCGCGCACGGCTGCGTTCAGGTAAATGATCGTGCAGTCGTCAACATCTTGATCGTCTGCGAATGTCTCGTTGTGGTTCACATAGATGCCGCCGCCGGAGACGCCAGGCCCGCCTTTGACCTCGGAGTCATTTTCGACCGCCAGATCGTCGAGCGATTCATTCTGTGGTTGGTTGGCGGTAATCATTTCTTCCGGTTGTGTCGTCTCGTTGATTACTTCTTCGTTTTTGATGCTCATAACTTATCTCCATATTTGGCGTTTTCATCCACGAGCGGGTCATTTCCCGCGTCGTCTTTTCGGCGCGATCCTTTCGCGCTCAACGTCAAAGGCGAAGATGAACAGTCAAAACTATCATCGGCCAGAATTTTTTTTGGAGAAAAAAGTCGGACAAGCTGCCAGCTTGTCCTTAGACCGGTTTGCAAATGGATGTATGGTTTAACGCAAATGGTCAAAGGATCAAGGGGTCAAAGAAGAGTAACTGGCAGTGTTGATCGGTCTTTGAACCTTTGATCCTTTGAATCTTTGTGTTGAATTGTTGAATCTTCCGTACACTCGAATGAAAAGCGATCTAAACATAGCCAAAAGAGCTATTCTTGGCCGTCGAAACTCCGACAATCTGGCAGATTGTCGGACGCAGCTATATTTTTTTCTGCCGATGATAGTTTTCGCCGTCTATCTGCGCCTTAACAAATGAAGCAACCGGAAGAAAGGAAGTTATGACGATGTTTTCGATCAACGACACTCAATTTGGATGGGATGAAATCATCGCCGCCGCTGAAGTTTGGGGCGAATGGGCGCAGTTGGCCGAACGTAATCGGCAGATGCTGGCTTGTTTGAAATTCGCCGCCGAAACCAATCAGCCTCCAAGCCAAAAAGAAATCCGCGAATCCGTCACGGCGTTTCGTTACGCGCACAATTTGATCAGCGGCGAAGAAACGCAAGCCTGGTTGGACCGCTGGGAATTGACGATGGAGGATTTGACGAATTATCTGCGCGGACAATTGCTCGCCGAACGCTGGGCGAACAATCTGGATGAAATCGTCGCTGCGCATACAGTCAGCGACGAAGCCGTCGCCGCCGTCATGCGCAAACACGCCGTTTGTTCCGATCTGCTGGCGCAGTGGGCGGGGGAACTGGCCGGACGTTCGGCGATTGCCGCCAAATCCGGTTCGCTGGATGCGGCTACGGGTTCGTCGCGCGAACTGGTCGCTCGCATCGAATCCGAATTTCAACAAACCAGACGACAATCAGTCACCGAGCAACGTGTGCAGGCCAAAATCGCAGACCATCGTCTGGACTGGGTGCGATTCGATTGCCGTTACCTGTGGTTTGCCGAAGAGCGCGCCGCTCGTGAAGCCGCCTGGTGCGTGACCGAAGACGGTTTGACTCTGGAAGAAGTCGCTGTCAACGCGCGCAGCGAAATCCGCGAATGGAATTTTTATCTGGACGAAATCGAAGCGAATCTGCGCCCGCACTTTCTGGCCGCGCGCGTGGGCGATTGGCTGGGGCCGTTGAAATACCGCGACGGCTTTCCGGTCTTTGCGGTTTTGGAAAAGGTCATGCCTTCGGGCGACGACCCGCTGATCCTGCGGCGCGCCGAAAACGCAATCATCGCCGGATTGATGAATCAGGCCATCAACGAACGAGTGAAGTGGAGCATGCAATGACTGACAAACGAATCACGCTGGAAGAATTGCCGATGATGATGTTTTTGCCCGAAGACCTGAAACGGTTGGTGATGGATTGTTTCGTCCCGGCCAGCTTCGCTTTTGGCGGAGACATAGTCACCGAAGGCGATGAAGCAGACGCCGTGTACGTTCTGGCCGAAGGTCGCGCGCGCATGGTCAAACGCGGCGCGAACGGCGAAGAAATTCCGTTGAGCGTGTTGAAACCCGGCGAAACCTTCGGCGCGACCGGATTGCTCGATCCGTCGGCGTTGAACAACGGCGGCAAACGCCAGACCACCGTGCGCGCCAGCAGCGACGTCCAGACTTACAAACTCGACCCGGCGTTGTTTCAGGCCTTGCTGGCCAATCATCCCGAAATCAAAAATTATTTCGACATCGAACAGCGACATCGCCAACTGGCGAATTTCATCAAACTTTACACGCCGTTGTCCAAGCTGCCGGCCGCGGCGTTGAAACTGCTGGCGCTGGAATCCGAAATCGTCACGGTCAAATCGGGCGAAATCGTCATGCGACAGGGCGACGCCGTCGGCCCCATGTTTCTGGTCGAAGAAGGCCGTTTGAAGGTGTGGGAAACCGCAGGCGCGCGCCAACGCGAACTGGCTTATCTGCGCAAAGGCGATTTGTTCGGTGAACGTTCCATCGTTCGCAACGAACCGCGTCGCGCAACGGTAGAAGCCCTGACCGATTGCCGGTTGATACGCATCAACGAAACGACGTTCGGCAAACTGTACGCCGGATTCCCGGAATTCAAAGCGAAGATCGAAGAGCGCGTCGCCGGTTACGAATACAAAAAGACTGCGCGATTGCCGCTGGATTTCGCTCAGGAGATTTTGCCCGCCAACGCCGAACCCGTCGAACAGGTTGGCCCGCGACAATTGGACGAACGCAAAACCGCCACTCAGCTTGGACCGTTCGCCACCGAAGACGGCCATTTCGTCAAAACCGGAAAACGGGTGCGCAGCTTTCCGCACGTTCGGCAGATTGACGAAATGGATTGCGGCGCAGCCAGTCTGGCCATGGTCTGTCGTTATTTTGGTCGCAAGGTTTCGATCACGCGCATCAGGCAATTGGTCAACACCGCAACCGACGGAACCAGTTTGCGCGGGTTGTGCAGCGGAGCGGAAGCTCTGGGGCTGGCTGCGCGTTCGGTCAAGGCTTCAAAAAACAACGTCGGCCAGATGCCTTTGCCGGCGATCATTCACTGGGACAATTACCACTGGGTGGTTTTATTCGATGTGAACGACACGCACGCCTGGATAGCCGATCCGGCGACTTCTGTTCGCAAAATCACGCGCAAGGAATTGGACGAAAAATGGAATGGTTACGCCGCGCTGTTCGATTACACAGAAGCTTTTGAACAGGCGCCGGAAAGCACAGCCGGTTTCGGTTGGTTGATGCCTTTTCTGAAACCGTTCACAGGCATTTTTGCCAAAGCCACCGGCCTGGCCGTCATTGTCAGCGCGTTGCAGATGCTGTTGCCGGTTTTCACCCAGGTGATTGTTGACAGCGTGCTGGTCGAAAACGATTCCAGCCTGTTGACGATGATGATCGGCACGATGCTGGTCGTGCTGGTGTTTATGACCGTGGCGATGCTGGTGCAGCGTTATTTGCTGAGTTTCGTCGCCGTGCGCGTGGATTCGTCTTCGCTGGATTTCATTACTCGACGTTTGCTGGCGCTGCCGCTCAGTTATTTCACCGCGCGCAAAACCGGCGACATTCAACGGCGCATTCAGGGCATCCGGCAGGTGCGCGAATTTCTGGTGCAGAACGGCGTCAACGGGCTGACTTCAATTGCGCAAATCGCCGCCGCCGTGACGTTGATGTTCTTTTATTCGCCGATGCTGGCCGGGGTGTTTCTGGCGGTCGCGCCGCTTTACGCCGGTTTGATGCGTTATTCCAGCAAACAGCTCGGCCCCATGTTCGACGAACTCGAAGAAGCTTACGGCAAATACAGCTCGCACCAGATTGACGCGATCAAGGGCATAGAAACCGTCAAGGCGCTCGGCGCAGAATCCGGTTTCCGCGAAAAGATGCTCAACGAATTTCACGGCCTGGCGAAAAAACAATTCAAATCGAATTTCCTGATGATGGGTTACGAAGGCGCTGTGCAAACGGTCGGCTTTCTTTCGATGGCGTTGTTTTTGTTCGTCGCCGCCAATCGCGTCATGAGCGGCGAAATGACCATCGGCGCAATGGTCGCGTTCAACAGCCTGGTGGCAATGGCCAACGCGCCAATCCTGACGCTGCTTTCGATGTGGGACAACTGGCAATTCGCTTCGGTGCTGCTCAACCGCATGAACGACATTTTCGAATCGGAGCCTGAGCAGGGACACGATCATTCGCATCTGAAACCTGTTCATTCGCTGGAAGGCCGCGTGAGGTTGCAAAACCTCAGCTTCAGTTACGGCGGAGCGGAAGGCGCGAAAATTCTGGAAGACATTACGATTGACATTCCCGCCGGCAAAACCGTCGCCATCGTTGGGCGCAGCGGTTCCGGCAAAACCACTCTGGTCAAATGCCTGGCCGGAATGCTGGAACCGACCGAAGGCGCGATTTTCTTTGACGATGTTGAGCAGAAGAAATTGCGTTACCGCGATCTGCGCCGCCAGATTGGTTTTGTGTTGCAGGAAAATTACCTCTTTGACGACACCATCGCGCGCAACGTCGCGTTTGGCGAAGAAGAGCCTGAAATTGATCGCGTGATCTGGGCGGCCAAAGTGGCCAACGCGCATGAATTCGTGGATCGTCTGCCGCTGGGTTACGAAACCCGCGTCGGCGAAACCGGCATCGCGCTTTCCGGCGGCCAACGACAACGATTGGCGATTGCCCGCGCGGTTTACAACAAACCTCCGATACTGATTTTCGACGAAGCGACTTCGGCGCTGGACACCGAATCGGAAAAAGCCGTCAAGGAAAACATGGATCAATTGTTCAAAGGCCGCACGTCGTTCGTCATCGCGCATCGGCTGAGCACCATCCGCGACGCCGACCTGATTCTGGTCATCGAAAAAGGCAAACTCGTCGAACAAGGTACGCACGACGAACTCATGTCTCGTCAAGGGCTTTATTATTACCTCAGCAGCCAGCAACTGGGATTGTAAGCCCCATACCCACCCCGTGTTCTGATAAATAAAACCTTCGGCGGATCGCCATTCCGCCGAAGGTTTTCAAATATTCAAAGCCGGAAAATTTCAAAACTGAAAAGCGCTGCGAACTGCATTTTGCGTCGTTGCAAGGCATGAATGCTTTGAGTATGATGCGGCGCGTCTCGATGAACTTCACCCCAGCCTTTGAGAGTTGAAAGATTTTGCTTTGTGCGAGACTTGGAGAGGAGATGTATTACAGACGAGCAGATCATCAGCAAACTCGAAAAACGTAGCAGACATTCAATCCGAAACATCGAAAAAATTATTGAAAAAGCCGTTTGATAATGGACGCCGAAGTGAATGCTGTCATTGAACACCGGCGAATGACAAAAGGATTACATACATCTGGTCGCCCTGACCGTTATCATAATTCAACGGCGCAAGCTGTTAATGGGAGACAAAGGCAATGGCAAATACCGGACAAAAACAGGCGCACAGCCCTCATTACCTGAATCCTGATTTGAAAAGCCCTCTGGCTCAGGAATTTGAAGACAAATTGACCGAATTGATCGTGGGCCAGGACCGCGCCGTGCGACGAATAACAGGGTTGTATCAAATTTTTCTGGCGGGATTGGCGCATCCTGGTCGGCCCATCGGAACCTTGCTGTTTTTGGGACCGACCGGTTCCGGCAAAACTCGCGTGGTCGAAGCCGCCGCCGAAGTCCTGTTCGGCGATCCGATGCTGGTGACCAAAATTGATTGCGCCGAATTTCAGCATTCGCATGAAATCGCCAAACTGATTGGCTCGCCTCCGGGATACCTGGGACACCGCGAAACCTCGCCATTGTTGACGCAGGAAAACCTGGATCGTTCTCACACTGAAACATTGAAACTGTCGCTGGTTTTGTTTGACGAAATCGAAAAAGCCAGCGATTCGTTGTGGCAATTGCTGCTGGGAATTCTGGACAAAGCCACGTTGACGCTGGGCGACAATCGCCGCGTGGATTTTTCGCGTTCGATTGTCGTCATGACCTCGAACCTGGGCGCGCGCGAAATGAGCGAGACGATTTCAGGCGGCATAGGCTTTGCGCCCAAATCCGGCGTGATTGACGCCGAAGTGGACCAGAAGATTTATCGCACCGCTTCCGAAGCCGCCAAACGCAAATTTTCGCCCGAATTCATGAATCGCATTGATAAAGTCGTGGTCTTTCGCAGCTTGCGCGACGAACATTTGCGGCAGATTCTGGAGATAGAACTTCGCGCCGTGCAGGATCGCATCATGCGCGGAACCAGCGACAAATTCGTGTTTCGTTGCACTGACGCCGCCAAAAAATTCCTGCTCGAAGAAGGCATTGATTTCAAATACGGCGCGCGCCATTTGAAACGCTCCATCGAACGCTTTCTGGTTTATCCGCTGTCGAATCTGATCGCCACCGGCCAGGTGGCAATGGGCGATTTGCTGGTGGTGGATTATTCGCCGGAAATCGGAAAGCTGGTGTTTGTGAAAGAAGCCGGCGGCGCGCTGGTTCCGGGCGATTCCTTCTATCGCGATTATCACGATCACGGATTGCTCAGCGAAGGCAACGCAGTTTCCTTCGGGCATCCTGAATATGGAACCGCCCCGGCCAGAGCCAGGGAATAAGCGGCTGACGTTAGACAGAAAAAGCTGGAAAGGGCGATGACGGCAACTCCGTTTCATCGTCCTTTCCAGCCTTTTTTTGTTTGCTGCGGTTCAGCCGGAGCTTATTGGATTCCGGCTGGCAAACTGGACCCGTTTCGATCCGAAGCGATTGCCCATCCGTTTTCAATTCCGCCGATGAAACCGTGAAATTGAATGTCTTCGCCAGCCAGCACCAGCAGCACATCGCCAGGCCCAATGCTTGGATTTTCGAGTTTGAATTTGATGACAGTGGCGATGCCGTTGTTCTGTTCAACGGCATCGAACGTCAATTCGTTAAAATCAATGACCAGAGTTTGAGAGTTGGAAATTTCGCTACGTCCTTCGGGCATTTGTCTCCTTCGGAAAAGTTCGGAGTACCGGCTTGAGCCGGAAGTTCGATTCTCGAAGCTCCCGCCTCAAGGCGGGACTACGAACTGTCTCCTGAACAACTTCAGTTTGATGAAAGCCAGTTCAGCAATTCTTGTTTGCCGAGTTCTGGCGATGAGAATTTGAAATCTTCGGCGCGTCCCATTCGCCGATAAAGTTCTGCAATCGAATCGGTGCGGAACTTGCCACCGGTGTTGTGAATCAGCAGCGGCGTCAGCGTAGCCAGCATCACCGCAGTTTGAAAATCTCCGGCGCGGCGAATCCCGGGAATCGGAGCATGGGACAGAAACTGCTGGTCGTCGGACGAATCAAGCTGCGCCGCATCCACGATCATGCGATCAACGTTGGTCAGCCCTCGCGCCAGCAATGCCAGCGCGCCCGCTTTGCCCAGCGCGACAACACTCAGCCTGGAACTTTTTCCTTTCAGATGTGCGATGGCCGTCAACATGTCCTGCACCTGATTTGCCGCGTCCGAACGATTGTACGTCGTGAAGTAGCGGTACTTTTTCGCCTGCTCGCTGGTTTGCGATTGCGGCAACAGGTTGATCGTCGCCGCAGTGTAACCGGCAGCAGCAAACGAAGCCATCAGCTCGTCGCGGCGGTTGGCATCTTCGGCAGTCGCCAGCACCAAAACCGTTTTTCCGTTCGATTTGGCCGGTTGCATCGAAGTCAATTCCACGCGGTCGTTTTTGCCGAATCGGGAAAGCGTCAGCCGAGTAGTTGTTTGAGTGCCGTTTTTTTGACTTTCCGGCGCTGACGCGATGATGGTTTCGGGCTTCGGCGATTCGACCATCAACGAGAAGCGAAACGCTGTGCCGAAAGTTTCCTTGAAGCTCGCAAGTTCGGCGGCGGTTTTTGGCAGAGCCGATTCAAACTGACGTTTGCGCTGTTCGATCAACGCTTGTGTAAGTTGCGCTTCGTTCAATTCATTTTCTGGCCGCGCACGATTGGCAAAGACCAGCAATTCCGGAATCGAAGGAATGCTCGCGTTTCGTTCCTTGATCGGAGTCGTTTCGGCGCGATTCAAAAACCAATGCGCAAACCAACCATACACGGCTTCGCGGCTGGGTTGGTTGTAATTATGCGCGGCGTCAATTTGTATGGCAGTCAATTTGTCTTCGGCTCCGAACAGGCGATAAATGCTGCGAACCGCCGGATATTCCGAAGTCATGGTGTTTTTCGTCCAATCACCAGTCGCTGAAACCATCATCATCGGTCGCGGAGCCATCAACGCAGCCAGCTCTACGTTGTTGGTATCCACGCGCAGGTTCGGAGCGTTTTCGCACAAGCTGCCACCTTGCATGATGAACGACACCATATTGACCGGCGCAGCCAATTTGATGCGTTCGTCCACCGCCATCAGCAAAAACGTCTGCGTGCCGCCGCCGGATTCTCCAGTGCAAGCGATGCGCTCGGCGTCAACTTCAGGCAAGGTCAGCAGAAAATCCACTGCGCGAATGCTGTTCCAAAGTTGAAGCCCCAGCAGGTTGATTCCCCACAACGATTCGACGCCGGTCGAGTTGTGATTGGCGAACTGGTGCGAAATGGCCGAACTGTCGTTGTATCCAACCATGTCGTAGCTGAACGCGACATAACCTTGCCGAGCAAAGCTGATGGCACGCGCCGGGCCGGAATGCAGCGGCTGGTTTTCCAATCGTCCATACGCCCAATGTCCATGCGGACACAAAACCGCTGGCAATTTGCCGGTCGAATTTTTCGGGCGGTAAAGATTTCCCGTCACATAAAAGCCCGGATAGCTTTCAAAGTAAACTTTTTCGATGGTGTGATCGCCGCGATCCAGTTTGCCAAAAATCGTCGCTTTGATTGGCAGCTTATCCGGCATCGGCCACAAACCTGCGCTGACCAAGATTTGTTTTCGTAATTCGGCAGCGCGCGCCAACCAGGCCTCTTTGGTTTTGTATTCCGGCAGCGAGTAGGTCAGGTCAAGGTGACGAATTTCGCGGCGATTGTCAGAAGTAGGAATTTCCTGTGCGACAACGACTCCGTAAAGTGTGGCGAACAGCAACAGCGCAAAAAATCTTGAGGGGCGGTTGTTCATAGCGTTTTGGCGTTTGTGGTCGGAGTTGGATTAGATGAACTGTGAATGTCAACTCACCTCAGAGGCGCAGAGTGCCGCAGAGGTTACGCAGAGTTCTTTTGAAATATCTCTGCGCTTCCTCTGCGTTCTCGGCGTCTCTGCGGTGAAGAAACTCAACCAATTTCTGCCGACTCAGCCTCGTCAGAGTTTTTAGTGATTTGACTGGCGGCGTCTTCGCCAAGTCGGTCGCGCAAAAACCTGACCGAAGTTTGGTAAGCGTCATCAATCTGTTTTCGACGATGGTCGGCAAACAACACCCATTCGCCATTGACCAGAACTTCAATCGCGCCGGTTTCAAGGTTTTGCCGGGTTTGCAGAGCCATTCAATTCTTCCTCTGAACTTGGGATTGGACGATTGCCAGCAGCGTTTTCAAACCGGCGGCAATGTTCGTTCCCAGGTGAACGCGAATCGCTCGGCGGTTGCGGCTGGCCAGCGAAGCGAAATCGCCCAATGCCTGTGCCTGTTTCAGCACGCTGAACCCAAACGGTTCGCCGGGCAAAGGAACGTCTTTCGCATCTTCGGCAGTGATTTGCAGGAACACGCCGCTGTCATCGCCGCCTTTGTGCAACTGTCCGGTCGAATGCAGAAAACGCGGGCCATAGCCGGTTGTTGTCGCCACGTGCAAGGCGTCGCGCAGATGCGTGCGAATGCTTTGCAGCAAGGTTTCGTGTTCGTCGGTTTCCTGAATGTAATCGCAAAGGGCGATGTAATCACCGGCTCCGGCGCGGTTCAGATGCGCGCCGATGAACGATTCCACCGTCAGGTCAGCGCCGAGTTGTTGAATAGTTTCTTCCGAACACAACACTTTTAACCCATTGCCCTCGGCGGCGACGGGCTGTTCGGTCAGTTTGCCGTTCTGTTTGAACTCGTTCAGCAAACGGACGGTGTTGTCTTTGGATTCCTGCACGTTGGGTTGATCGAAAGGATTGATACTGAGAATCTTGCCAGCGATCGCCGTTGCCATTTCCCAAAGGTAAAACTCTTCGCCCAGATCGAGCGTGTCGTTCAGCACCCGCCGAACGACCGGATGCCCAGCGGCTTCGATGGCGCGGAGTTTGTTTTCGGCTTCGGGATCAATCAAACCGACGGCGATGTGAACGAACACGCGGTCGTTGCCATACACCGAAGGATCGCCCAGCGCTTCGCCCGCGACGGGCAAAATGCCTTTGTCTTCCTTGCCTGTACTTTCGGCGACAAGCTGTTCGATCCACAAACCCAACGAAGCGATTTCAGGATCGGTCGTCAGCGTCATTTTGTTGCGGCCTTCCAGCGCCAACGTGCCGATGATCGCTCCTAAACGTACCGCCGGATTTTCTGCCGCCGGAACTACTGGTGAGCAGGCGTGCATGGCGCGTTCGGCGCGATCCATCAAGGTTTTGAAATCGAAACCTTGCAGCGCCGCCGGAACCATTCCGAAAAACGACAAAGCCGAATAGCGTCCCCCGATGTCCGATGGATTCAGGAAAATGCGCCGAAACTTGTCGTCCTTGGCGTTCTGTTCCATCTTCGTGCCTGGGTCTGTGATGGCGATGAAGTTTTCGCCCGCGCGGTCGCCTTTGATTTCGCGGACTCGATTGAAAAAGTATTTGTAAAACATCAGCGGCTCGACCGTTGAGCCGGATTTGCTCGCAACGATAAACAGCGTTTTGGCCAGATCCACTTTGGCTTCGAACGCGGCGACGGTCGCCGGGTCTGTGCTATCGAGCACGTGCAGTTCAGGGAAGCCCGGCGTTTTGCCAAATGTTCGCCGAAAGACTTCCGGGCACAAACTGCTGCCGCCCATTCCCAGCAACATGACGTGTTTGAACCCTCCTTGTTCGGCATTAATGCCGCGAATGCTGGCGCTGAACGCCGCCAGTTCGTCAGCGGCTGCGATGACTTGTTCAATGACTGTCACCCAGCCGAGCGAGTTGCGAATGATCTTGGTGTGTTCTTCTTCTGACTTCCACAACGCCGCATCCTTGCGCCAGATTTTCCGAGTCCAGGCTTCGGAATCCGCGCGACTAATGATCTGGGACACGGCGTCTAGGCTTTTCCCAAGTTGGCCTCCATACGATCTGCCAGGCCGCTGGTCATCGCGGCCTGCTTGGATTGAATCGTCTGCATCAAGCTGTCGAACGAATCGGCAAAGGCTTTGACGCCATCGTCCTGCAACTTCTGGCAAACGGCTTCCAGGCTGATTCCGATTTCGGCGAGCTTGGCCAAATCGGCTCTGGCTTGATCCAAACCGGTTTCAATCGTCAGCGCGACGGTTCCGTGATCGCGGAACGCCGTGTAGGTCGCGGGCGGAATCGTGTTTACCGTCTGCGGCGCGATCAGGCTGTCCACATACAACACATCGCTGTAAGCCGGATTCTTCGTTCCCGTCGAAGCCCACAACGGACGCTGCACTTGCGCGCCTTTGGCTTTGAGTTTGGCAAAGCGTTCGCTGGCGAAAATTTCCTTGAAGCGTTGGTACTGAATCTTGGCGTTGGCGATGGCGGCTTTGCCAAGCAAGGCAGTCAGCGCAGCCTTTTCCGCGTCGTCTTTGGCGTCGCGAATGCGCGCTTCCAGTTGCGCGTCAATTGCCGAATCAATGCGCGAAACGAACACGCTGGCGACTGAAGCTACATGGTCAACCGGCAATCCGGCGGCGTCACGATCTTCCAATCCGCTGATGAATGCGTCGGCGACCTGTTCGTAATTTTCCAGCGCGAAAATCATCGTCACATTGATGTTGATGCCGGCGGCAATGGCCTGGCGAATGGCCGGAATGCCTTCGGGCGTAGCCGGAATCTTGATGCAGACATTCGGACGACCGAGCGCCGCCCACAAGCGTTTGGCTTCGGCGACGGTTCCGTCGGTGTCACGCGCCAGCAACGGCGAAACTTCCAAACTGACATAACCGTCCAGCTTGTTCGTGCGTTCGTACACCGGTTTGAACAAATCGGCGGCGCGCTGAATGTCTTCGATGGCCAGCGCTTCGTAAATGTCGTTGACGCTTTTGCCTGCGGCAATCAGCTTTTGCATCGCGTCGTTGTAATCGGTACTGCCCGCGATGGCTTTTTCAAAGATCGTCGGGTTTGAAGTGATGCCGCGCAAATCGTCATTGGCGATCTTTCCGGCAATGTCGCCGTTGTCTATCAACAAGCGACGAATGTTGTCGTACCAAATACTTTGTCCCAGCTTTTCTACTTCTACTAACGGGTTCATTTTCTTCTCCGGTTAAATGTAATCATGGTTTGAATGCTTCGCGCCGTTTCTGCATATCTTCTTCGCGGCGCGCTTTGATAGTTGGAGCTAAATCTTTTAAGAGTCTGACATCAATAAATGTGAGGCCACCGCCAACCATATCTGCCTTTAAGACAGCTTTGAAATCGGCACAGGTTAAAAACGCGGTATCAGTTGATTCAATAAACCAAGAAGGCGACTCAGGCAGTTTATAGGCTTTGACAAATTTGCCAATTAATTCTTGAACACTGTTCCAGACGGGCGCAGATTTGTCTCGGTGGAAATTGGTATAGCGGATCGTGAACGAAATTATCCGATCGTCAAAAAAAGTGACGCTAATGTCCTCTATGCCTGGAAACTTCTCTTTGGAAAGAAACGGGATGATATTTGTTGACGAGTGAGGGCTAAACGAAAGGTTGTAGCGTCCGTACTCAGGATATCCTTTTAGATTGGCTGCCAAGCTGTTTGAGTTAACTGAACTCGTATCGTCATACAAAACTTGAAGCAGGTCGTTGATGTGCATTCCAAGCTTGATCCCTCGAATGGCTGGCATTTGCGCAGAGCTTAACTGGCAAGTTGAACCGCTTTCCGATGTTTGACTGAATGCAAATGAAGTGGCCGAAACAAGAAACAACAACAGGCTAAAGGTTTTCTTCATAATTCCTCCTATTCAAGTCAAAGGGGTATGTCCAAACCGCAAGCTAAAACACGTTTGCCGGATTTGCAATGCGTTTGAACGTTCAGTGATCGTAGAGAGAAGTTCTACCAGCCTGCTGATGCGTGCTATGATCCAGACAAGTAATTCTGACAATGAAAGGAGAATTTGCATGATTGCTCAGGACGCTCCGGTCGTAACTTCAAAAGCTTTGACTCTGGAACAAAGACGCGCCTTTTTGCAATTGTCGCTTGAAGAACGGCGCCGGCTGATGACTGCTCAAGCCGAGCAAGTCGCCGAACAGTACGAACAAGCATCAGAAACCGAAGAGCGCATTCAGTGGCAAGGAGGTGACATTGTCGAACTCTAGCTCTCAGCCACCAAAACGCGGAGAAATCTGGCAGGTCAATTTAGACCCCACCATCGGCGCTGAAATCAAGAAGAGTCGCCCTGCCATTGTCGTCAGTTCCGATGCCGTCGGGCGTTTACCCATCAAGCTTGTCGCGCCGATTACCGATTGGAAAGATTATTACGCTCGTAACATCTGGCACGTCAGGATTGATCCATCGCTGGCAAACGGTCTGACGAAAACCTCAGCCGTTGATGCGCTGCAATTGCGAGGTCTGGATCATCAACGCTTCATTCGAAGACTCGGTGTTATTCAATTTGAAACGATGGAAGAAATCGTTCTCGCAATCGCAGCCGTTATTGAATATCCCTGAATCTTACCGTTGAATGCGCGCCGAGCCGCCTTGGGCAAACGCTCGCACTTGTTCCACCGAAGCCATCGTCGTGTCGCCGGGGAAGGTCGTCAGCAAAGCGCCGTGCGCCCAGCCGAGTTTCAAGGCTTCTGCCGCCGATTCGCCGCTCAACAATCCGTAAAAGAATCCCGACGCGAAACCGTCTCCGCCGCCTACGCGGTCAAGCACATCCAGTTCGGCAGTCATCGAAACGTGCGATTCGCCGTTGACCCAGGCGACGGCTCCCCACGAATGGCGGCTGGTGGTGTGGACTTCGCGCAAGGTCGTCGCCACCACTTTGATGTTTGGGTGTTTGGACACGACGCTGTCAATCATTCCGAAAAAGACCGAAGGATCGAGTTTGGATTTCGCCGCGACTTCGGGGCCGGGAATGCCCAGACCTTTTTGCAAATCTTCTTCGTTGCCGACCAGCACGTCCACGTTTTCGACAATGCGATTGATGACCGAGGCTGCGCGATCCGCACCGCCGGAAATCTTCCACAGTTTTTCGCGGAAATTCAGATCGAACGAAGTCACCGCGCCCGCAGCCTTGGCGGCTTGCATGCCTTCGATAATCAATTCGGCGGTGGTTTCGGACAACGCGGCGAAAATGCCTCCGCTGTGAAACCAGCGCACGCCGTCGGCAAAAATCTTGTCCCAATCAAAATCGCCGGGCTTCAACAGCGCCGCCGCTTCGTTCGAACGGTTGTAAAACACCACCGGAGCACGCACGCCGTAACCTTGATCGCTGAACACCGTGGCCATATTCGGCCCGCGCACGCCGTCGTGTTTGAAGCGTTTGTAAAACGGTTTGACGCCCATGGCTTTGACACGTTCGGCGATCAATTCGCCAATCGGATAATCCACCATTGCTGTGGCCACGCCCGTGCGCAACCCGAAACAATCCGCCAGATTGGCCGCCACGTTGAATTCGCCGCCGCTGACGTGAATCTGGCAGGTCACGGCTTTGCGAAAAGGGATGACTCCGGGATCGAGTCGGTGAACCAGCGCCCCCAGCGACAACAAATCCAGCGCGCCTTCCTGTTTGATCTGCAAACCATTGCTCATCTTATTGCTCTCCATTTGATAGCGAAATTAAAACGCCTTGTTGGTGAGAAGGCAGCGATTGTAATGAACGAATCTACGCTTGTCACGAAGTGGTATGACAAAGTTGCCTAAATCCAAAATCGTGTGACATAGGATTCTTTTGCATCAATCCTCCAAATCCGCTCAGTGGTCGAATTGCCGCACCTTGCTGCCTCAAGTAGAATCGCCACGACGTTCCAGGGGAGATCAACTACGAATCAACACAAATGTTTACGAATAACCTGATTCTTATTTTGATTCGTGCCGATTTGTGCCAATTCTTAGTTCCCTGCTTTAACCCAATGATCAGGAGAATCAACCATTCAAATGAAAGCCTGGCGAGTCCACGATTGGTGCGAACCCGAACAGATGTCGTTTGAAGATATTCCCGCGCCCGAACCCGGCGCAGGCGAATTGCGCATACGCAATCACGCAGCGGCGTTGAATTTTTTCGACATCCTGTTGATTCAGGGAAAATATCAAACACGGCCTCCGCGCCCGTTCACGCCCGGTTCCGAAATAGCCGGGATCGTAGAAGCCATTGGCGAAGGCGTCACCGGATTTGCAGTCGGCGACCGCGTGCAGGCGATGGCGAGCAGTGGCGGTTATGCCGAATGTTCCATTGCTCCGGCGGCCAAGACCTTTCGCATTCCCGATGCCATGAGTTTTGAAGAAGCCGCCGCGATGATCGTCATTTATCAAACCTCGTATTTCGCCCTGACGAATCGCACGCAAATCAAACCCGGCGAATGGTTGCTGGTGCATGCGGCTGCGGGCGGCGTAGGGTTGTCGGCGACTCAAATCGGCCAGGCGCTTGGCGCGCGCGTCATCGCCACTGCGGGCAGCGAAGAAAAGCTGAAATTCTGTTTGTCGCAGGGCGTTGAACATGCGTTGAATTACCGCGACGCTGGTTGGGTGGATGCCGTCAAAAAAATCACAGGGCGCGGAGCCGACATCATTTATGACCCGGTCGGCGGCGAAGTCTTCGATCTTTCCACCAAGTGCATTGCGCCCGAAGGCCGGTTGCTGGTCATAGGTTTTGCCGGGGGCACAATTCCCTCAATCGCCGCGAATCGCATCTTGCTCAAAAACATATCGGTCACAGGCGTATATTGGGGCGGGTATCTGGAACATCATCCCGAATATATGGCTGAAGCCGAAGCTGCGCTCTTCAAAATGTACGAAGCCGGTCAGATCAAACCGATTGTTTCCCAATCGTTCCAGCTTGCTGACGCTGTTGCCGCGATGAACTCATTGGCCACGCGCAAAACCGTCGCCAAAGTCGTTCTGACCATGTAAATCCCCTGTTCAATCAACCGTCGAGGCTTCCCCGCTCGACCAAACTTCAGAAAGGGTTTTATGAACTCAAAAAGAATTTTTCTGCTTGCTTTGTTCGTCGCGGCCACGGTGCTGGTTCAGGCGGGCTGCTCTTCGCAATCCACCTCTCCGCAAACGGTGGCGGATGCGTCGCCGACTCCAACTACTGACGGAACAGCGACAGCAATCCCAAGCGACGCTGCCGGAACAATGATGCCCACCAACACGGCTTCCGGCGCAGGAACCTCGTCTTCCGGCGCTGCTAACCCAGGAATGACTTCAGGCAACACCGGCGCTTCCAATATGAACTCCCCTTCGTCAGGTTCACCTGCTGCGCCGCCGCCTCCACCAGCGAGAGTGTTTACGCTGGCCGCCGGAACTCCGATTTCCGTCTGGACCAGTTCGACCATTTCGACCAAAACCGCCAAATCCGGCGATAGCTTCACCGGCACGCTTGGGCAGGCGATCGTGGATGGCGATTGGGTGGTGGCCAAAAAAGGCGCAACGGTTTCCGGCGTGGTGGTGGATTCTGACGAAGGCGGTCGCGTCAAAGGCGTGGCTTCGTTGACATTGCAAGTGACCCGATTGACTTTGGCCGATGGCAGAACGGTTGATCTGGACACCAGCAAGTTCACGCGCGAGGCCAAAACCACCAAGAAGAAAGACGCCGCTAAAGTCGGCATCGGAGCCGGCGCCGGCGCTGTGATCGGCGGCATCATAGGCGGCAAAAAAGGCGCAGCCATCGGTGCTGGCACTGGCGCGGGCGCAGGAACCGGCGTGGTGCTGGCGACCAAAGGCGATCCGGCAGTGATTGCCAGCGAATCGCAATTGACCTTTCGCACGACTTCCCCCGTCAAAATCACCAAACAATAAAAAAACTTTGGAGCGCTGCGACTTGTCGTAGCTTTGTTTTCGCCAGCGAAGTCTTCCAATCACTCGGCAGAAATACTTGTCGAAAATAAAAGCTGCGACCGGTCGCAGCGCTCCACATTGGCTTACCTTGCAAACATTCAAACGATTTTTTGCCCTGCTCTGCCTGACTTTACTGATGCCGTTCGGCTCTGCGGCACAAACGCAACAAGAACCCAAACCATTGAAAATCGGCCTGGTGCTCAGCGGCGGAGGCGCGCGTGGCGTCGCTCACATCGGCGTGCTGGAATGGTTCGAACAGAATCGTATCCCGGTTCATTTCGTCGCCGGAACCAGCATGGGCGGACTTGTCGGCGCGCTGTATTCGATGGGAACCTCGCCCGCTGAAATGCGCCAGTTGATGCGAAACCAAAACTGGACTGATTTGCTGAGCAGCGGCCCCAGCTTCGACAAACTGTCATTCCGTCGCAAACAGGACAAACGCGATTTTCAGGTCGGCCTGGAAATCGGTTTGCGAAAAGGTGTCAGCTTGCCGCTAGGCGTCAGTTCGGCGCATTACATAGGTTTGTTGATTGACCGACTGGCGTTGCCATATCACGACCTGAAAAGTTTTGACGATCTGCCGATTCCCTTTCGCTGCGTGGCGACGGATTTTCTCAACGCCAAACCCGAAGTGCTGAAAGACGGTTCATTGGCTTCGGCGATGCGCGCGACGATGTCCATTCCAGGAGTTTTTCCGCCGGTCGAACGCGACGGCAAAACTCTGGTGGATGGCGGATTGATGAACAACATCCCAACCGATGTCGTGCGCGAATTCAAACCCGACGTGGTTATTGCCGTTGACACTGGCACGCCGCTCGGCGATTTGCAGGCCATAGGCTCCATAGTGGGCATTCTGGAACAATCGGTGACGGTGATGACGATCAACAACGAAAGGCAAAATCTGCGCTTGGCGGACATCATCATCGCGCCGGATTTGGGAAACATTTCCGCTTTGGATTTCATAGGCCTGGACAACATCGCCGACGCCGGATTCAAAGCCGCTGCGATCAAAAACGTCGTCCTGTCACGCTTCGCCTTGAGCGAAAGCGATTGGCAACAGCATCTGGCCGAACGCCAGGCCAAACGTCGCTCGACAATCCCTGCGCCGACCGACCTGCAAATCGCCGGAGTCGAAGCCGATGCGAAAAAAGCGTTGCAACGTCGGCTAGACGATCACGCCGCCAAACCGCTCGACACCTCCAAACTGGAAAACGATCTGACGACCATCACCGGACAAGGACGTTACGAAAGTTTCAATTACGGATTGAAAACCGACGGCGACAAAACCGTTTTGGAAATTCGTCCGCGCGAAAAATCGCACGCTCCGCCCGCCATCGTTACCGGTGTGGAAATTGACGGGTCGGAAGTCAACGCCATCAACTTCACGCTCGGCGCGCGAGCCACAGTATTTGACGTTGGCGGTTACGGAGCCGAATGGCGCATTGACGCCAAAATCGGATTCGGCAATTTGTTCGCCACGGAATACTTTCGCCCGATTGGCGAACGCGGAATTTTCGTTGCGCCGCGCGTGGCGTATCGCCGCGACCGGCAAGGCGTATTCGAAGGCCGAACCCGACTGGCTGAATATCAGGCTGACCGATTTGGTGCGGGCGGAGATTTCGGCGTGCTGACGGCGCGCAGCGAATTCAGGTTCGGTTACGAATACACGCGCGTCTATGCGCGCACCAGCACAGGCAATCCGGAGTTGCCGAGTTTCGACGGCAATTTCAATGTGGCGCGCGTTCGCTGGACGTTCGACGGGCAAGACAGCGCCACGGTTCCAACGCGCGGATTGCGGCTGACGGCGGAAGGCCGCTGGTATTTTTCCGCGCCGGACGCCAAACAGGATTTTCCGCAAGCCGAAGTTCGGTTATCGCAATTCATTCCGATGTCTACCAAAGGCTCGATGTTTCTTGCCGGAATCGCCGGTTCGGCTTTTGGCCGTGAAGTTCCGCCGATTCAACAATTCCTGCTCGGCGGACCGTTTCGCTTCGGAGCCATCAACCGCGACGAATTGCGCGTCAACCAATACTTTCTGGCGACAGGCGGTTATCTGCACAAGCTCGATGAACTGCCGTCGCTGATTGGCGGCAACATTTACGCCGGAGTCTGGTTCGATCAACTAGGCGTTTCAGGCGGCTTCACTCCGCAATTCGATTTGCAACGTCATCGTTCGGCTTTTTCGCTCGGTTTCGTGATGGACACCAAAGTCGGCCCATTTTCCATCGTCGGCACTCGCGGTGAAGGCGGTCGCGGCAAGGTGTATTTTTCGCTCGGCAGGTTTTTCTAAAATCATGGAGTCATTACCGCGCTGAGCATTTCTTTTCAAAACATCGTGAAGCAATTAAGCAACAAAACCTTTTCACCGCAGAGGCGCAGAAAACACAGAGTTGACGCAGAGGTGAAACACGAAAAGCGGCTAGACTGGCAAATAGAAACTCTGCGCTTCCTCTGCGTTCTTTGCGCCTCTGCGGTTTTATTCGCCCTGGCTATCAGTCTTCCCCTTGCTCAGGAAGCTCAAAAAGCCCAAGTCAGCGAAGACAGCACAACGCTCCACCTCGGCAATCGGGTTTTGTTGACGAACGAAAAAGACGGCTTTCTGTCCGTCCATCAAGTGCGGCATTCGCCCGATGGCAAACGTTTTTTAGTCATCGCCTGTGGTTTTGAATGCAATGACAACATAGGCTTTGTGTTCAACGCCGACGGCAGTGGAAAACAAAAGTTCACCGCGCGCTGGGATTTCATCCTTCAAAACAAAATCGAATGGTCAGCCGACGGCAAAAAGATTTTCTATTATCGTGTGAATTCCAGCGGGGCCGATTCGCCGCGAAACGCTCCGGCTGAAGGCTGGATCGAATTGGATATTGCCAGCGGACGAAAAGCTGCGGCCAATTCGCGCACGTTGAAACCGGATGCGAAGTACGCTGTGTTTCGGCTTCCGGCCAATGATTCGCTCAACGTTCGCCAAACGCCGGGCGTCAAGGCAAAATCCATAGGCAAGCTGGCTCACGACGCCAGCGGCATTCGCTTCACCGGCGAACAACGTAAAATCGGCAAAGACATTTGGGTCAGGATCAGTTACAACAACCTGACCGGTTGGGTGAACCAGAGCTTTTTATACGAAGAACATTGATTGAAACGGACTTCTTTAACGACTTATGCCTGAACAATACTCTTTGACGTTGGCCATCATCGCGCTTGTGTCGGCGGCGGTTTTCATTTTCGGTCTGGTTCAACTTGCCCGAATGCTCCGCCGCAGAAATGAAATCATCGGCGAACTCGGCTATCTGGGCGTGTTGCTGATCAGCGGCGGCAATTTGCTGAATGCCATCGGCAAGCTCCTGGCCGCCACCAACGGCCACGAATCCGTCTGGCTCAACAACAGTTTGCTGTTTTTATCTGCGCCGGGATTTGTCTGTCTGGCTTGGGCGCTGTGGCAAGCCAGTCGTAATGATTCAAACGTCTTGACCGCCGGAAGCGTCTGGTTGCTGCCATTGTTTTTCAATGGCGGATTGCTGGCCTTGACCGCAGCCTTGAAGATGGTCAAAGGCGGGCAAACCTGGTTGAAGTTGCTGTTGTTTGTCGCGACGGTCGCCAGCGTAGCCGCGTTTGTTCAACTGGCTCAGTCGGCGTTGAAATTGCAAAACCAGTTTTTGGCCGTAATGTTCATTCTCAGTCTGGGAATGTCATTGGCGATGGCGTTTCGCGGCAACGACGGAACTCAGGTCGCCGAATGGGCGCAACAAATTTCCAGCCTGATTTCCCGAACGGTATTTGCCTTTTCAGCATTCAAACTTTCGCGTCTGGCTGCTGTAAAAATGTGAATTTCTGCCAGTCAGCCAGAACCTGGATCGGTTCAAATTCGACAAACAAAAACTTCATATTGAAAGCTGACCTAAACCTGATTATCCTGCGCTCATACGATCATTGATTTGCAAAATTATCAGTAACAAGAATGACTGAGACCGAGTCGTAAATCCGTGCTCTACCGACTTGTGTTTCCGTCTTCTGATCGTTCAGCCCGGTTGCGACGCGACGACCGGAATGGCTGACTCACAAAAGCGTTATCCGTGAGTGGCCATTGATACTGTACTTACTAAAATTACTGCGAGCTGTTTTGTGAATTTGCCGTCACAACGACTTGCTTGCTCAACCCTTAACCTATGATTGGTCCCCCGACCGCTCGTCAACCAAAGCAGTAACACCACTCACGAATCCATGAAACTCAAAATAAGCCGAGCCGGGTATTCGCTGACACGGCATCGCTTACTGAGCCATGGAACTTAGTGAAAAAAAAAGGATTGTTTATGTTCAAATCCAAAATCAAGTTGTTCAGTCTTTTGACATCAATCGCCCTGGTTTGTTTCCTACTGCCAACCGCCCTGGCACAAACCGTCACCAGCGGAGCCATCAAGGGGAACGTTTATCAGGTGGGAACCAGAACAGCGATTGCCGGAGCAACCGTCTCCGTCACCAACCGCGACACCGGGTTGGTTCGTTCTGCGCTGACCGATGCCAATGGCGAATACTTCATCAAGATGCTTCCGGTCGGCGTTTACGTGGTCAACGCGACAAGTCCGGGTTACGAACTCGTCCCGACTTCGACGACCAACGTGCCGGTTCGCATTCTCGACCCAAGCGTGGTCACGCCACCGCCGCTGGAGCTGCGAAAAATTGACGCCACAACGACAGCGCCAACGCAACCTGCCGCGACGCAACCCGCAACTGGACAGCCGACAGGTCAAACCGGTTCTTCTTCGGATGTTTTCGATTCCGAGCAATTGGTCAACACGTCCAATGCCAGCCGTACGCAGCATTTCGATTCGCGGCAGATGCTGATTTTGGCATTGCCGGGCATTCGCACCTTTGATGATCTGGCCTTTCTGGCTGCCGGAGTCGCTCCACCGCCGATGGCCATCGGCAATTCCGTCGGCCCAGGCGTTGGCGCCGGAGTCGGAACAACAGGCCAGTTTTCAGTCAACGGCATTCGCAGCCGCGCCAACAATTTCACGATTGACGGTTCAGACAACAACGACGATGACATAGGCGTTCGTCGCCAGGGATTCACGACACTGGTTCCGCAATCCATAGAAAGCATGCAGGCCGTGCAAATCACCACGCTGTTGCCCGAACCACAGCTTGGCCGAAACATGGGAGCGCAGATCAATGCAGTTTCCCGCTCCGGCGGACGCGAATTTCACGGCACGTTGTATGGCTTTTTGACCGACAAACGACTGAACGCTCGCAATCCTTTTGACCTGACGGGCGGGCCGTCCACTTTCCCCATAACCAGAGCCGACGGCACAGCCGTTCGAATTGGTCGGCTGACCACAGCCGGTCAGCTTGTGGACATTCAACCGCTGGCTCCGGCCAATCCGGTCGGCGGAGAAAACCCCTTCACCAGAGGCCAATATGGATTCGTCTTTGGCGGACCGCTGGTCAAAGACCGCACGCATTACTTCGTTTCGTATGAACATCAGGACATCAACGCCAGCCGCGAATCTCATTTTGCCGTTCCGACAGTCGCGCATCGCGGATTGTTCACCAGCGGCGAAGTCGGTTTGGTGGACACACAACAGAATTCAGTTTTTCCGACTTCAATTGATGGCAATGCGTTCCTGAGCTTGTTTCCGTTCCCAAACAATCCCGGCGGACCGTATGGCCGTTCGACGTTCACACAAGTGCTGCCTGCGGGCGCAGACGGCAACATTTTCTCGTTCAAACTCGACCAGAACCTCAACGCATTTGGCAAAAGCCACGTGCTGAGCGGTCGTTATAATTTCACCGATGACGCAACGACCTTGCCTGTCACTGGCGAAGCGCTGTTCTCATCTCTGAGGGCCAACGTCAGAACCCAGAACGTGTCGTTGCTTTTCGACAGTTCCGTTTCCGCGCGAACGGCCAATCAGTTTCGGCTTTCTTACGGGCGAACTTCTTTGAACTTCAATGAAGTGCGAAATCCGTTTTTGCTGCCCGGCGGAGCCAACCTGACCAACCCCAAAGAGCGCGAATACCTGTTGAATGCGCCGTACATTTACAACACGTCAACTGCGGCTGGTTCGCTGTTTCAAATTGTCGAAGGGTTTAACACCGAACGCCGAACCGGGCCGCTCGGCCAGGTCGTCGTCACCGGATACAACCCCATCGGTGTGGACGTTTTCAACTTCCCGCAACAACGAACCAACAACACTTATCAATTGGCCGACACGCTGATTTATTCCCGCTCGAATCACCGTGTGACAACCGGTTTCGACATTCGCTGGACGCATTTGAACAGTTTCCTGGATCGAAACTTCCGACCGCAGGCAGTGTTCAATGGCGCGCAGGATGTGGCGGGCATAGTTGATCCGAGCACCCCAACCATCAACCCGCAAGGTTTTTATTTCGGCAGGGATTATCTGTCAGTCGGCGCTCCGACCGGTTTCTTCCAAACGTTTGCTGCGGGCAATCCCGATTCCACCATTGGTCTGAGGTACTGGCAGAACAATCTGTTTTTAGCCGACCAGATTCGCGTGCGACCGAATTTTTCGCTGACGCTGGGGTTGCGATATGAACTGAACACCACGCCGCGCGAAATGAACAACCGCATCGAATCCACATTCAATTCACCTGTCGTGCAGCAATTAATCGCCATTGAGCGACAGATAACCGGATCGGTTTTCGGCAACAGCGTTTCCGGGTTTGAAAACTTCCTGGCTGGCAGGTTCAAGATGTACAAGACGGACGGCAACAATCTTGCGCCGCATTTCGCCTTTGCCTGGGACCCGTTCAAGACCGGCAAGACTTCGATTCGCGGCGGGTACAGCATCTACTACGACCAGATTCTTGGCGCAGTCATCAGCCAGTCCAGGAACGTGTTTCCGAACTTCCTGACTGTGAATTTCGGAGGCTATAACCCGGATTGTGTAACCGATTTTTCGGGTTGTGTCGCCAACCCGTTCCACACATTGGTCGCTCAAAACCCGTCGTTCACCTTTGCCAAACCTGGCACGCTGAATCAGCTCAATTCCGATGTGGTGCTGGCTGCTCTCAATGCGGCGTTATACACAAACGTGACCACCGGGCCGGGATTCATACTGCCGGACGCGCACATGGAAACGCCGTACTCGCAGCACTGGGGACTGACCTTTGAGCGTGAATTCCTGCGCGATTTCCACTTCTCGGTCGGTTACGTCGGAACCAAAGGCGCGAAACTGTTGCGCGTGGCGACGCCCAACCTTGGGCCGAATTCAATCGCTTACGTCAGAAACATCTTTGCAACGCAACCGTTCCCAAACGCGCCGGACTTACGCTTCCCGGAATTTTTCGGGATCAACTTCTCGCCCAGCCGGGAGAGTCAGATTCCGGCATTCAGGCCCTTCCCGCTGCTTGGCTCGTTCACTTCGATTGAATCGGATGCCAATTCGAATTACCACAGCTTGCAGGCTCAATTGAACAAACGCTTTTCCAAAGGCGTGCAGTTCACGACCGCTTACACCTGGTCGCATTCGATTGACGAAGTGTCCGATCTGTTCGATCTGGGCGGCGCTCCGGCGTTGCCGCAGGACAGCTACAACCGAGCGGCGGAACGCGGCTCCTCCAATTTCGACATTCGCCATCGGTTTGCGTACAGCGTGATCTGGGAATTGCCGGGCTTCAATCGCCGCGACGCTTTGGGCGGTTGGCAATTGGCCAGCACCGGTTTTTACCAGACGGCGCAACCGTATTCGGTGCTGTTCTGTTGCGACATCAATCGCGACGGCAACGCCTCCGACCGCATCAGCTTCCTGAACGCCAGCGGAGCCGATCCGGGCAGCGCACCGCGCAACACGTTCCGCGCCGATGACATGTCGGTCGTCAATTTTGCGATCAACAAAATCTTCTTCATCGGAGATGACAACAAGCTGGAAATCCGCAGCGAGTTTTTCAATCTCTTCAACCGCTCCAACTTCGGCATTCCCGTCAACCGGCTCTTTTTCGGCGATGTCGGAATCGAACCGCTGACGCAGAAGAATTACACGGACACGCGGACTCCCGCGCGCACCATTCAATTCGCGCTGAAATACAGCTTCTAACCCACTTCTGTCATAGAGCAAAAGAACGCGAGCAGTGATCCAATTCCCGCTCGCGTTCTTTTGCTTTAGCCACAACTGCTCAGATTCAATTCCGAGATTCCGATTGAGCCTGCGCAGTCAGGCACTGTATCATCCTCTCACTATGATAAAGCGGCTCTATATTCATAACTTCCGGTGTCTGGAAAATTTCGAATTGCCAATTCAGGGTCAGCCGTCTGTTTTGCTGATTGGAAAAAACGGTTCAGGCAAGTCAACAGTCAGCTTTGCGCTGGAAGTTTTGCAGAAAATTGCCAGAGGCACGAACCGCGTCAAAGACCTGGTCAAACCCAAAGATCGCGCTCGCGGACGAGAAGATGTTCCAATGCGATTTGAAATCGAAGTCGAGTTGGAAGGCAAAGTCTACGAGTACATCATCGCATTCGAGCTTCCGGAAGATTTCAAGGAATTACGTGTTTTTGAAGAAAGACTCTCTGTTGATGGCAAATCAATCTATGACAGGAAACTCGCGCAAGTAAGCATTGCAAAAAATGGCAAGGTAAAAGATGCCGAATTCAGCATTGATTGGCACTTGGTAGCATTGCCGATAGTGCAGGAACGGTCAACAAATGATCCTCTGTTCATTTTCAAGCAATGGCTTGCTCGTATGCTTATACTTCGCCCTATCCCCAGTTTAATCAAAGGAGATTCTGAACAGGAAACCTTGCAACCGGAGCCTGACATCAATGATTTTGGAGCTTGGTTCTGGGCATTAACAGGCCAATATCCTGCCGCTTATGGAAAGATTGACGAATATCTCAAACAAGTGATGCCAGACTTGAAGGATGTACAAAATCCGATGGTTGGCAAAGACTCCAAGAGCATCATCGTTCAATTCTCTACTTCTCAGGCAAGCCTGAAACTTCCATTCGAAGACCTTTCGGATGGCGAAAAGTGCTTCATGATTTGCGCCCTGGTTCTTGCCGCGAACAGTTCTTATGGGCCACTGCTTTGCTTTTGGGATGAGCCAGACAATCACCTTGCCTTATCTGAAGTTGGACACTTTGTATTGGCACTTCGAAGAACTTTCCAGACTGGCGGTGGTCAATTCATTGCGACCTCGCATAACCCTGAAGCAATCAGTCGTTTTTCAGATGAAAACACCTTGGTTCTTTACAGAAAAAACCATCTCGAGCCGACAAGAGTTCAACCCCTAAGCGACCTGCGCTTCAGCTTCAGTGGCGATCTTATTAGCGCATTAATCCGAGGTGATGTGGAGCCGGCTTGAACAAGTATCTGCCGCACATTTTTATTCTTCCAGAAGATGAGGCCGACGAAAAATTGGCTAACGGCTTTCACATGGAGATTGACCAAATAAAGCAAATGCAGGTGCTTCGAATAGTTGGTGGCTGGGTAAAGGTGCTGGAATGTTTTCAGTCAGAGCACATCAAAGGAATGGAACGCTATCACAATCGCTTTATGGTTTTGCTGATTGATTTCGATCGAGATAAAGATCGCCTGGAAAGGGCGAAAAAGTTCATTCCCGAAAATTTGAAAGAGAGAGTGTTTGTTTTGGGCGCATGGAGTAAGCCGGAAGATTTAACCAAGGCCGGGCTTGGCCATCCTGAAACCGTCGGCAGGAAATTGGCCAGAGAATGCCGTGAGGAAACATCTCAAATCTGGGGACACGACTTGTTTCGACATAATGCAAGCGAGCTTGAACGCCTGCGCAGACATATCCTCCCCATCTTGTTTGATAAGTAAGCGACCGTGAGCTTCAACGCAAAGGAATCACGAAAAAGGTCTGTAACAACGCTTCGCTGGCGTCTTTGCCGCGAAACCCGACGCCGCCATACGAAAAGGAATCATCCTGAAAAATTCCGATCAGGTGCGGTTTGGCCGAAGGTGCGCTGGCGATGGTCATGCGCGTGTCAAAGCGATTGCCTTTCGCTTCAAAAGTGATGTGGAACGAATCGCCTTTCTTGTCCATCTTCTCGACGATGCGCTGGCTGTCTTTCCATTCCAGCTTGCCGTCCTGGCAAATATAAAAGTTGAAGGTCGGATTGGTCTGCGGGTTGGCGATTTCGAACAGATAGTAATTATTCGAGTCTTTGGCGCGAGCAACCCAGGCCATGCTTTTGCCGTTGGAAAACACAAAATCGAATTCCAGCTTGAAGTCTCTGTAGGTATTGAAATCACGACTGGATTCGGTGTCGAACAAGACCACTTTGTCGCTGCGAATTAACGCACCAGAGTTTTCAAACTTCCAGGCAGACGTTTGGGGAAACCATTTGCGGCCTGCCAGTGACGGCTGCCAATCGCCTTCGGCGGAACTGGGAATCGGCAACAATTCAACGCGCTCAACGACTGATTTGTTGGCCAGCGTCAGCGACAATTCCTTTGCCCATTCCTGATAACCTTCTTTCAAAATCCGAATCGCATGCCGTCCCGGCGGCAGCGAAATCGCCACTCGCCCATCGGACGGAATAATTCCCTTCTCTTCGCTGCCAGCATAGATTCTGGCTCCCGGTTGAGCCATCAAATTGACCGTCACCATCGCCACTTCCAACTGCCCGGAGACAAAAAGCTGTTTGCCGGGTTGAACGTCCAACTCACGATTCAACTCTTCATACCCGTCTTTGACGATTCGCAGGCGGTGTTTGCCCACCGGAACTTTGGCGATGGTGGCCGCCTGATTTTCCTGCGCCAACGTGGCTGGCTTTTCGTCCAACAAAACTTTTGATCCAGGCGGAAGTCCTCCAATGCGAATTTCTCCATACAGCGAGACCATCTTGTTCAACGCGACAAAAGTAGCCGGATTGGCCGGGTCCACCTGAATCGTTTCCGAAAATGGCTGGTAATCTTCGTGCTCGATGGTCAGTTTATATTTTCCGGGCAGAAGGTTGATGAGATTGAGACTGCCGTCCGGGTCTTTGATCAGTTCTTTGACCGAAGTCGCGTTTTTCTGGCTGGCGACAATCGGCGTCAGTGTAATCGTCGCTTTAGGAATAGCGACCAGGCTCAAATATCCCTTGTTCGGGTTGACCGCGATTCGGACAAATTCTGTTTTGGTGATGACTTTGACCCGTTCGCTTTCAGGAACTGAACGATCCGTTCGTTTTGGGCCAGCGGTTCCGGTTTTGTTTGTATCGCCGCTCGTATTGCTGCGATCGGTTCGCTTTTGAGCGAATCCCGTCGCCGAAAGCGAAACCAGCAAACTCAACGTGCAGGAGATTGCAATCCGTTTGTTGAAATTGGCGAGGAAGTTTTCAAGGCAAGTTTTCATCGTACAACCCATCATTTTGCTTCGGGGACAACATCTTTGGCGCATCGGAATCCGACTCTCAGGATTTGATCGTCGGGAATGTCGCCGGGGAAATCCGCCCAGCGATAAGTCGCCGTGGCTTTATCAGGCGCATCCAGGAAATTGCCGCCGCGATAAACGCGCAATCGGCGATCCGGCGCGGCTCCATATCGTTCGGAATAATTGTCCTGCACCCATTCGCTGACATTGCCCGCCAGATCGTAAATGCCAAACGAACTCAAGTCTCTTTCAAAACTGCGAACCTGCGACGGGCGACGTTGTTCTTTGCGGTCAATGTTCGCAAAACCAAGTTCCCATTTGTTGCCCCAGGGATACAACAACCCGCGATTGCCTCCGCGCGCGGCGTATTCCCATTCGGCTTCGGTCGGCAACCGTTTGCCAGCCCATTTTGCATACGCTGTCGCGTCATCCCACGTAACATAAGTCACCGGCAACATGCCTTCATCCGGCGCAAAGGAACCGTTGAATCTCCAATTTCTGGGCACGGCGTGACCGGTCGCCTCCACGAATTTTTTGTAGTCCTGATTGGTGACTTCCTGAAGATCGAGGTAGAAAGGTTTGACTTCGACTTCATGAGCAGGTCCTTCGTCCTCCGATCCATCGTCGCGTCCCATCATGAACTTGCCGCCCTGAATCAAAGCCATTCCCGGCGGAGTTGTGGATACAGGCGGTTTGGTGACGACCTTCTCCTCCGGCCACGAGAAATAAACCACCGCTACGATCAATAAAATCAAAGCTGCGGCAGCGCCTGCAATCAGCGGCAGACGAGACGGCTTCCCGGTCGCAGCTTCTTCAAATCCTGTATCGCGTCCAGACTTTCCCTCCGCAGTACGAACCTGCTGCTCAGGCACGGTTGACCGGCGCTTTTCACGAATTTTGGTGATTTCGGGGTCGGTATCAGGGCGGGACAAAGCTGCCGTGCTTCGATCCATCGTGGATTGGCTTTTCGCGCCCAACGACGGGAATTTGACTTCCGGCCAGTCCATCGAATGCCTGCCGCTAGGTGTTGTTCCTTCCACAGGCGTCAACGGCGCGACCAGGAATGGTTCCGCCATTGAATACGAACTTTCCTCTGCCTCTTTCCTGACGGCTTGTTTCAACTCTTCGCTCAATTCCAAGGCGGACGATTGCCGGTCGCCGGGTTCTTTTTCCAGCGCGCGCATAATCACCGCCGCCAACAGCTCTGAAATGTTCGGCGACATTTCCAAAATCGGTTTCGGAAACTGATGCAACTGATTGTAAACGACCTGCAGCGTGGATTCGCCATCAAAGGGGACTGTGCCCGTCAGCATTTCGTAAAGAATGATGCCGATGCTGTAAATATCCGAACGAGGGTCGAGTTGAAGTCCCTGACATTGTTCGGGCGACATGTACTGTGGAGTTCCGATGATCGTTCCGGCCTGAGTCAGGAAATTATCCGACTTGGCTTCGCGCAATTTGGCGATGCCGAAATCCAGAACTTTCACTCGTTCGGTGTTCTGGTGCAACTCGATGATGATGTTGTCGGGTTTAAGGTCGCGGTGAATGACCCCGCTGCGATGTGCCGCTTCGACGGCTCCGCAAACCTGGCGAACGATGTTGATGGTGCGAAGCACATCCAGTTTCTTTTCGCTGCGAATCAATTGTCGCAACGAAATCCCCTGCACCAGTTCCATCACCAGGTAGACGATCTTTTCCGGCGTCACGCCGAAATCGGTCACGCGGACAGCGTTCGGATGTTGGATGCGTCCGGCGGCTTTGGCTTCCAGCCGAAACCGTTTGATGGCCGTCTGGTCGGCGACGAATTCCGGTTTCAGAAGTTTGACCGCGAATTCATTGTCAATGTGAACGTGCGTCGCGCGATAAACGTCTCCCATTCCGCCGACGCCGATCAGGCTGTCCAGCCGATAACGCCCGTCCAATACAACTCCGATCATGCTGTCCACCTGAACAAGCGGAGACCCGTCATTCAAGCAAAAGGAAAGATTGCTCGGGAAAGTATTGCCGCAAGAATTACACTTCTTCAGCTCGTGCATGCCTCTCTTGGCTCCATTCTCAACCAGCCAACGCCCTGATTGACGATTGAGTTTCACATAAGGCCTCGATGCTTTGATTCACATATCCAGCCGTTTAGTTTTCGCCGCATTTATCCGGCAACATGATTCATAAGTCAAGGCGGCGATTCACTTCAAACCCTTGATAAAACGAGTTTCCGCTTGCCACAGTTCGATAAAAACCCTGCCGCGCCGAAAGCTTCTTCAAACCATAATTTTTTTGCGCCCGATTGAGATTTTTATCGCCCTGTAGTAAGTATGTACTTACTTACTTGACAGTGCATTCAGAGCGACAAAATTTGGAGAAAAGTACGAATGAGCAAGAAATGGTCGAGAGCGCTGGCTTCTTTTCTGATCTTTGGAATCGTGGCAATCGCGGTCAATTGTTCGGGTAATGGGTTTGGCAAAAAAGACGATGCAGTGTTTTCCGGTACGATTGAAACGCGGGAAATTCGCGTGGGGTCGAAAGTCGGCGGTCGCATCGAAGCCGTACTGGTCGAAGAAGGCCAGGAAGTCGTTGCCGGTCAGCCGCTGGTGCGATTCGACATCACCGAATTGCAGGCGCAGAAAGCTCAGGCAGAAGCGCGGGTTGAACAGCAACAAGCCCGGCTGGAACGATTGCTTCGCGGCGCGCGCCCGGAAGAAAAAGCTCAGGCCAGCGCAGCGACTGAAACTGCACGCGCCACACTGGAATCCATCAAAACCTGGCCGCGACCTGAAGAAATCGAACAAGCGCGCGCATCAGTCGCCGCCGCCGAAGCCGACCTGAACAGCGCCTCGGTCGCGTTTCAACGAACGGAGCGATTGCGCGTTTCGGGCGACATTTCTCAACAGGAATTCGATTCCGCCAAATTCCGAATGGAAAACGTCCGCGCCCGGCGCGACGCCGAAAGAAAGCGATTGGATTTGTTGCTGAATGGCAGCCGCAAGGAAGACATTCGCGCCGCCGAAGAGCGATTCCGGCAAGCACAACAGGCTGAAAAGCTGGTGCTGGCCGGACCTCGCGCCGAAGAAATCGCCGATGCACGCGCTCAATTGGCCGAAGCCAAGGCGCGACTGGAACAAATCAACGTCCAACTTGCCGAAGGCGAAGTCAAAGCATCTGCCGCGGCCACAGTCGAAGTTCTCAGCGTTCGTCCGGGCGATTTGCTTTCGCCGAATCAAACCGTCGCGCGGTTGCTCGAAAAAGATCAAATCTACGTTCGCGTTTTCATTCCCGAACCGCAACTTGGCCTGATCAAAGTCGGCCAGAAAGCCAAAATCAAAGTGGATACGTTTTCGGATCGGCTGTTTGACGGCGTGATTGATCAGATCAATTCGCAAGGCGAATTCACGCCGCGCAACGTACAAAGCCGCGACGAACGCAATCATCAGGTCTTCGGCGTCAAAGTCCGCATTGACAACCGCGAAGGTAAATTGAAGCCGGGAATGGCGGCCGATGTAACTCTTGAAAAGTAGACAGTAGTCAGTAGACAGAAGACAGTAGGAGGTTGCCGTAATTCTACTGATCTCGATTTCGCTATGAACGATTTTGGTTTGTTTTGGTGAGATAGGCGAAACACTTCTGTCTACTGATTTCTGTCTACTGTCTACTTCCTATGCAAGCAATCAAAACCAACAACTTGACCATCCGCTTCGGCAAATTCACTGCTGTTGATCGCGTGTCCATTGGCGTCGAACAAGGCGAGATTTATGGATTTCTGGGACCGAACGGTTCCGGCAAAACGACGTTGATCAAAGCTCTATGTGGGCTGCTGACTCCGGCAGAAGGCAGCGGACAAGTGCTGGGTATGGATTGCGTCACACAAGCCGAAGAAATCCGCCAACACGTTGGTTATATGTCGCAAAAGTTCAGTTTGTACGAAGACCTGACCGTCAAGGAGAACATTGAATTTTATGCTGGCGTTTATGGGTTGCGCGGCGATTACCTCCGGCGACGAAAAGACGATGCCATTGCCATGACGCATCTGGAACCTTATCTGGATCGGCGCGCCGGAAAACTGTCCGGCGGCTGGAAACAGCGACTGGCGCTGGCTTGCGCGTTCATACACGAACCGAAGCTGATGTTTCTGGACGAACCGACGGCGGGCATTGACCCTGTGGCGCGGCGCGATTTGTGGGATTTGCTGTTTCAGTTGTCCGGTTTGGGCGTGACCTTTTTCGTCACCACGCATTACATGGACGAAGCCGAACGTTGCGGGCGAGTTGGATACATTTATTTGTCCAAGCTGATTGCCAACGGCACGCCCGATGAATTGAAAGAAATTCCTGAAGTGTCTCCGCCGGGCACGCGGCGCATCGAAATCAACTCCAGCCACACGTCAAACGCGCTGGTGGCGATCAAGCGTAAACCTTATGTGAGAGGCGCAACGATTTTCGGCCAGTCAATTCATTTGTTAATGGACGACCAAATCAGCCTGGACAAAGTCAAAGCCGATTTGGCCGTTGACGGTTTTCCTCACGCAGATGTGCTGCCCATCAAACCTTCGCTGGAAGACGTGTTCGTCACGCTGACCAACAGTCTGAAAGAATAACCAACTGAACATGACAGACCGAACACCGACCACCAACCACCGACCACCTGCACGCACCAATCCATTCAGCGGTCTGATTCCAGTGCTTCGCAAAGAAGCCATTCACATCAGCCGCGACCGCATGGCGCTGTTTTTCACGGTCATCATGCCTATGTTGCAGATGTTCATGATCGGCTTTGCCATCAACACCAACGTGCGGCGAATTCCAACGGCGGTTTATGACGCCGCGCAAACCCAGGAAAGCCGCCGCTTGCTGGATCGCTTCGTCAATTCCGACGATTTCAAAATCGTGAAGTACGTCTTTTCCGAAGAAGAGTTGAACCGCGAAGTCATCGCCGGTCGCGCGCGCGTCGGCGTCAAAATCCCGCCGGATTATTCGCGGCGTCTGTTGGCCGGACAAACCGCCAGCTATCTGGTTTTGGTGGACGGTTCGGATTCTTCGGTTGCCGGTTCCGCAGTCAATGTTTCCAATGCCATCGCGTTGCGCGAATCACTCGAACGATCTTTGAGCGTCACTTCGAGCAGGCAAACCTTGCCGGTCGAAGCTCGCCCGAAAGTGCTCTTCAATCCCGATTCCAAGTCGGCGAATTTTTTGATTCCCGGAATGATCGCCGTGTTGATGCAGATGATGACCGTGCTGATGACCGCCATCACCATTGTCCGCGAACGCGAACGCGGCACGCTGGATCAGTTGTATATGACACCGGTCAAGCCGCTGGGTTTGATGGTCGGCAAAATCGTGCCTTATGCAGTGGTCGCTTATGTCGAAGTCCTGATCTTGCTGTTTTTCATGCGCTGGGCGTTTGGCGTTCCGATTCGCGGCAGCATTGGATTGCTGATGTTGCTGATTGCGCCTTTTATTCTGACGATGCTCGGAATCGGTTTGCTGGTTTCGACTCGCGCGCAGACTTATCAGGAAGCGACGCAAATGGCGTTCGGAACAATGATGCCTTCGATCTTTCTGTCGGGTTACATCTTTCCTATAGACACCATGCCAGTCCAGTTTCAGGTCATCAGCAGTTTCATTCCGACGACGTACTTGATTCAAATCTTTCGCGGCGTCATTCTGCGCGGCGCGGAGTTGCAGGATTTATGGCAACAGGGATTGATCCTGACGGCAATGAGCATAGTGATGATTGTCATTGCGGCGCTGCGGTTCCGAAAAAAAGCCGGGTAAATCCGCCAGGCGTGGATTCGCGTAAAACCGCCTGCCGACCTGTTTCGTCAACCAAAACGCACTCAAATACAATCGGGATTCAAGCTGGAGAAAAACAGAGAAGGTCTCATGACTGAAGCATTGGAAATTTCCTCGATCGAATCGCCGCGCGAAAGCTGGTACGGCCTGCAAGCCGGCACAGTGCTTGCCGACCGGTATCGCATCGAGCGATTGTTGAGCAAAGGCGGCATGGGAGCGGTCTTTGAAGCAACTCAACTTGGACTGGATCGAGCCGTCGCCGTCAAAATGTTGCTGCCCACGCTCAGCCGCGACGAAAAAGTCCAGGAACGATTTCGCCGCGAAGCGCGTTCAGTCGCGGCGCTTCGCCATCCGAACATCATTCAGATTTACGATTACGGCATCAGCGAACACGGGCCTTATATCGTCATGGAATTCGCGCGCGGCCAGAATCTACGACAGACGCTGCGCAGCGGCGCGATGGAAATTGAAACGGCGGTTGGGTTGATCGAACAGATTTGTTCGGCCATCGCGTCGGCGCATTCCGCAGGCATCATTCACCGCGATTTGAAACCCGACAACATCATCATCGAAACGCATTCGGACGGCAGCCTGCATGCCAAAGTGCTGGATTTCGGCATTGCCAAAATGCGCGAAGTTCATTCCGAAGAAGCCGACACAGGAATGGCCAATCTGACCGGAGCCAACATCATCGGTTCGCCCGCTTACATGTCGCCGGAACAAAGCATGGGTTTGGAATTGGACGCGCGATCAGACGTGTACGCGCTGGGGATCATGCTTTACGAAATGCTGACCGGCGCAACGCCTTTCGGCAAAGCTCCCGCCGGGGCGATGCTGTTGCGCCAGATCAACACGCCGCCGCAACCTGTCAGCCAGAAACGCGCGGAAATTCCGCCTGCGCTGGAATCCGTGGTCATGAAAGCGCTGGCCAAAGATCGGAACTTCCGTTATTCGTCGGCGACGGATTTTGCCAGAGCCTTGCGTTTTGCCCTGCAAGACCCCGAAGCCGCCACAACACAATTGACAATGGAACACGAACTGCTGGCGGGCGATTCATTTGCCACGATGGTCACACCGCAAAATTCCGCTACACTTTCCGGCAGTTTGACGGCGACGCATCGGCGACGCCTGGCGATTCTGCCGCTGCGTAATCTGGCCGGCGACGCCGAAATCGAATTTCTTGGATTCGCTCTGGCTGACAGCGTCATTTCGCAATTGGCTCCGTTGAAATCGCTGATCGTTCGTCCGTCGTCGTCGGTGGAAAAATATCGCAATCAGATTGTCGAACCCCGCGCCGTTGGCCGAGAGCTTCAGGTCGAAACAATTCTCAGCGGCAGTTACCTGAAAGCCGGCGACCTGTTTCGCGTCAACGTGCAATTGATTGACGTGCAACAAAACGAAATCCTCTGGCAGGATCGCATTGACCTGAAATTCGACAATGTCATCACATTGCAGGACAAAATCTGTGAAGAATTGATTCGCGGCCTGAAGCTGAAAGTCACCACCGGCGAACAGGAAGCCTTGAAACGCGACGAAGCGCGCAATCCTATGGCGTACGAGTTTTATCTGCGCGGATTGGACGCTGGAACCACTGCCGAAGAATATCGAAAAGCCGTCGAAATGCTGGAAGCATCAGTCGGACTCGATCCGAGTTACGCACCGGCATGGGCGGCGCTGGCCGGACGTTACATCAATGGACGCGGTTACCTGAACGACGACACGATGTTCGGCAAAGCCGAAATCGCTGCCAAACGCGCCATCGAACTCAATCCGCAACTTCCCGCCGGATATTTCTGGCTGGCGGTGTATTACGGCGAAAAAGGCGATTTGAAAAACGCGCTGACCGTGTGCAAACAACTGCTGCAAGCTGCGCCGAACAGCGAATACGCTTATCAGGCAATGGGACACGCGTACGATTACGCCGGGCTGCCGGACATTGCGCTGACGCTGTTTCGCAAAGCCGCCGAAATCAATCCGATGACGTTCCCCTACATGCTCGGCTTCATCCAATACCAGAAAGGCAATTACGAAGAAGCGCGCGCCGAACTGCACAAATGCCCGGACGCTTGTTACGAAAAACATTTCTGGCTGGGAGTGATTGATTCCATCGAAGGCAAGCGCGATTCGGCAATTGGCCATTTGAAAAAGCTGCTCGAAGCCGGCGAGGCTGGCGTGTTTTTCTCGACGATTCGCGCCATGCTCTGCGCGTGGGAAGGCGAGATCGAAGAAGGCCAGCAGATTCTGAAAGAAGCCTTTGATTCCAATCTGCAACTCGGCAGTTACCACTTTTACATCGCCGCCGAAGTTTATTCGCAACTCGGCGATGCGGAATCGGCGCTTGAAATGCTCGGCAAAGCGGCGCAAGCCGGTTATGGCAATTATCCTTTCCTGATTTCCGATCCGCTGCTGGCTCCGGTGCGCGAAACCGAAGGCTTTGCCGCCGTCGCCAAAGCCATGCAAAAGCTCCAAACACAATTGCAGTTGATGCTGGTCACAGGCTAATCGAATCAACTTTTGTCAGTGACGGATTTCACCGCCTGACACATCACGTCAATGAAGCCCTTCTTCATTCCGTTGTGAACCGGTTCGTAAATGGAAAAGCGGGCTTGGCCGGGGTCGCCGTCGGAGTAAGGCGGTTGCGGATTGTACTGAATGTTCAACTGAACCTTTTCGGCGATTTTGCGGCTGCCGGTAATCAGTTCCACCAGCATCAGGGATTCGTCCAGCCCGGAAGAAATTCCGCCGCCGGTGACGCGGTTGCGATCAACAACGTAACGCGGATAACCGTTGACCACGCGAATTTTTTCAAAACCTTTCAAGCATTCAATCACCGCCCAATAGGTCGTCGCTTCGTATCCATCCAGCAATTTGGCCGAAGCCAGCAAAAATGCTCCGGTGCAAACCGAAGTCACCCATCTGGCTTTTTTGGCCTGATGCTTCAAAAAGCTTTGGTAAGCGTCGTCGGTCATCATAGCCGCAACTCCATCAGCGTCGCCGCCCGGCACGAACAACACATAAAGCTGGGGGCATTTGTCGAAGGTCACATCCGGCGTCAGCTTCAACCCGTTGAACGTCGTGACCACGTCCAGCGAAGCGGCAACCAGTTTCACGCTCACGGAATGGCCCTTGGGCAAAAAGTAGCCCATCGTGCTGAGAACTTCGTAAGCGCCGACGACATCCAGCGGATCGCAGTTCGGATAAATCGGAATTCCAATGTTGATCGTTTTCGGCAGATTTTTCATTTGCACATTTCTCCATTTGTGACAGCCAAACCGTTAATCACTCACCGAGCTTGATTCCAGCCTGCGACTGACCAGCCAGAACACGCCCGACACCAACAACACAAAACCAAACATCAAGGCGCCATTTTGAAAACTGGCGGCGACCGCTCCGGTCAAAGCGTAGAGCAACGCAGCCGGGAACGATCCGGCCAGCGAAGCCATAAACGCGCGTTGCCAACTCATCGCCGAAGCTCCGGCCAGAATCGCCGTCGTTTCGGCCAGTAAAGGAATCGGGCGCGTCACGACAATCGCCAACGCGCCCCAACGTTCCAGCATTCGCTCCACGCGAAGTCGTTCTTCGGGCGAAATGATTTTTTCCAGCAAAGCGCCGCCACGGCGACCAAGCGCGAATCCGGCCAATGCCGCTCCGACGCTGCCAATCAGCGAAAGCAATGTACCGAAAGCCACTCCGAACAAAGCTCCATGAGCGACCATCACCAACGAAGACGGAACCGGCAACGCCACATCGGCAATGAGCAACCCGACTCCGACCAAGGCGGCAACAATGCCTCCGCGATTCAACCACGCGGAAGGATCGGTCAACAGCGGAATTCGCAACCATTCCACCAATCCGAATAACAACAGAAACAAAGCCAGCATGGCGCCGACCACCAACCAGTAACGCTTCATCTGCACTAACTCTTTTCATCGAAGTTGACGCTTTCGGAAAGCGATTGCTATCGTCAGGCCATGTCAAACAACTTGCAAGAACGATTGGAAGAAATTGTCCGCGACTTTGCCGCTGACACCGGATCAATTCATTTGCTGGAAAATGGCGTGTTGATTTTGAAAGCGCACAGTGGATTACCACCGCACATCGTGCCAATCGTCAGCGTAGTTCCGATTGGCAAAGGCATGGCGGGATTGGCGGCGGAACGCAACGAACCGGTTTCCGTCTGTAATCTGCAAACCGACGAATCCGGCAAGTTCCCTTCGGGCGCAAAAGCCACTGGCGTCAACGGAGCGATTGTCGTTCCCATCCGCGACGCCAGCGGGCAAATGCAAGGCACGCTCGGTATCGGCGTGCATCGTGATTATGAATACTCAACGGAAGAAATCGAACGCCTGTTATCACTGGCCGCAAAGCTGATCTGACGCCTGCACATATAGCAAAAGCCACGCGAGCGATTGACTCACGTGGCTTTTCTTATTGGGACAACGAGCAAAACTCTTTACTGCCAGTCAATGTCCAGATTGTAAAAATCCGAGCCGTTGTCGCGGTCTTCGATCTGAATCACTGCCGTGTAATTATTCCGCGCCGATGGCTGTTCGATCACCCGAACGTTACCGCGTCCACTCACCTGCCGCACGGTCACCACACATTGGCGATTTGGCAGGGCGCTATAAAAGCTGTGCTTGGCGTCATACACCGGCTGACCGTCACGATGCTCCACCCACAGTTCGTTACCGCGAATGTAAACCAGATTGCGCCCGTCCACCCGACCTGACCAACTCGCTCCGCGAACGTCTCGGTTATTGCTTCGATCAGACCAATCGTCGCGACCATACGGAGAATCGTTCCAACGCCCATTGTCCACAGCGCGATAATTTTGCTTCGGCCAGACCAGCGTGAAGGAATAATTCCCCGCTCCGCTTTGCCGGTCGCGCACCAACACCGCCGTGGTGAAATTGTTTCGGCGGTTGGGTTGTTCGACGATCAGAATTTCACCGCGACCATTCGTATTGCTCAAATTCACGTCCACCGGACGATTCGGCAGCGGCGCGCTGAACCGGAACCGTTCTCCGAAAATGCCTTGCCCGTTGAGCGTCTGATCGAAAGCCTGGTCGCTGCGAAATCGAATGATGGATTCGCCATCCACGCGTCCGCTCCAGGTCACGTAATCGGAATTGCGCGGCGAATTTCCAGTCCAGCCGCCGCCATCGTCCCGATAATCGCGGTCGTTCCAACGCAGTTCGAAGCTGTAAAAATCGCGTCCGCCGCTGCGGTCGTCAATTCTGACCACTGCGGTGAAATCGTTGTTCGCACGAGGCGATTGAATCAATCGCACGCGGTCGCGTCCGTCAAACACCACCAACTGCAAGTTCATATTCGTGCGCGGCAGCGCATCGGTGAATTCAAACCGCTGACGTTGCACAGGCAAACCAGAGTGAGTCTGGACATCCACACGACGCCCTTTGATCTGCACAGTGCTGGTTCCGTCAACCACGCCTTCCCATCTGAAACGCGCAATGCCCGAATTGGGATACTGATTCTGATTGGGATTCGGCCACATTTGCGCCTGCGCTGAAATCAGCAAAAACGGAATGACCAACAACGACCACAACACGCTTACCTTGAACTGACTTATCTTGTTGATTTGCATAACCTCTTCCTCCTTCAACTGCCTTGTTTCAATGTTTCAACACCCGGTCAGGGCGATTCGCGCCCTTCACTTTCGTTCTTGAGCAACGTTCTCGGCTTCACACCTTTTCAACTTCTGTGCCATACCGTAAACTCGCGTCTACCGCCAAAAATCAAATAACCCACGAAGACAGACAATGGCTTACGAAGAAAAAAGAAATAGACAGGATTTACAAGATTGAGCAGGAATTGGCTGAGTTGCCAATAACGTTCTTCAATCCTGTTGAATCCTGTAAATCCTGTCTAAAAAGTTTCTTCCTGTTTTTTCGTCTGGCTTCGCGGAAGAAGTTCAGGAGAATTCAAGTGGAAGATTCGTTGAAGAAAATCACGCGCGCCTTGATCAGCGTTTCGGACAAAACCGGCCTGGTCGAGTTCGCGCAAAAACTCGCCGCGCATCACGTCGAACTCGTTTCCACCGGAGGAACCGCCAAATTGTTGCGCGAAGCCGGACTGACCGTACGCGACGTTTCCGACCTGACAGGATTTCCCGAAATGCTGGACGGTCGTGTGAAAACTCTGCACCCCAAAGTTCATGGCGGCATTCTGGGCATCCGCGACAATGCCGACCATCAAGCCAAAATGCAGGAACACAGCATTCAGCCCATCGATCTGGTGGTCGTGAACCTGTACCCGTTTCGCCAGACAATTCAAAAACCGGACGTGACGATGGAAGACGCCATCGAAAACATAGACATCGGCGGCCCGGCGATGATTCGCTCGGCATCGAAAAACCATCACGATGTAGCCGTCGTCGTAGATCCGAAGGATTATGGATTGGTTGCGGCGATGCTGGATGCGCATCACGGAGCCTTGCCCTACGTTGTTCGCTATCAATTGGCGTTGACGGCGTTTCGTCACACGGCGGCGTACGATAAAGAAATTGCGCGCTTCCTGTGGTCGCGGCAACCGGCGAATCCCGAAGTTGCGCTTGGCGATACGGCGGCGAATCAGCAGGACTTGCCCGAAGAGCTTGAATTGAATTTGCAAAAGGCGATGGGACTGCGGTACGGCGAAAACCCGCACCAGAAAGCGGCGCTGTACAAACTGGCTGGAGCCGACGAACACGGCGTCGCCACCGCTGAACAACTGCAAGGCAAGGAACTGTCGTACAACAACCTGCTGGACACCGACGCCGCCTGGGAATTGGTGATGGAAATTCATCACCTGCATTTGCGCGAACATCGCGCCAAAGGCGCTGTCAGCGCAGACTACCTGCCGCACACCTGCGCCATCATCAAACACACCAACCCCTGCGGAGTCGGTGTGGCGGCCTCGCCGCTCGAAGCTTTTCAGCGTGCCAAGTCCACCGATCCGGTTTCCGCGTTTGGCGGCATCATCGCGTTTTCAGGGTTGGTGGACGAAGCGACAGCCAAAGAAATCGCCGAGATGTTTGCCGAAGTCATCATCGCGCCGGACTTCACTGCCAACGCCCGGCAAGTGCTGGCTGCCAAGAAAAATCTGCGCGTGCTGCGAATGGGCGACCATCAGCGCATCAGCTCGCATCTGGAATTGCGCCGCATCAGCGGAGGCGTGCTGGTTCAGGAACGCGACGCCGAGTTATTGGACGAAGAGAAATTTGAAATCGTCACCGACCGCAAACCGACTCCGGCGGAATTGCGCGGGCTGCGTTTTGCCTGGGCGATCTGCAAACACGTCAAATCGAACGCGATCGTCTATTCGGCGGAACATCAATTGGTCGGTGTGGGCGCCGGGCAAATGTCCCGCGTGGATTCGGTCAAGCTCGGCGCGTCGAAAGCGCAATTGCCTTTGACTGGAACCGTGCTGGCGTCAGATGCTTTCTTCCCGTTCCGCGACGGCCTGGACGAAGCTGCCAAACACGGCATCACGGCGGTGATTCAACCCGGCGGTTCTGTGCGCGACAAAGAAGTCATCGAAGCCGCCAACGAACATGGCATTGCGATGGTCTTTGCCGGAATGCGGCATTTCAAACACTGATTCAAACACGGAAATGATGGCGACACACGCAGCAGCAATGTTGATCAACTGGCTGGGCTTCATCACGGGCGCAGCGTTGTACACCATGCTGCTGCTGATGGCGCTGGGCGAATCGCGCGCAGGTTCCATCGTCAAAACTTCCGACGAAGATTCCGAATCCAGTTTCAATTGGTTACCAACGGCGACAGCCTTGCTCGGATTGGTCTGGAATCTGGGATCGCTGGCGGCTTTGGGGTTCATTGAACACAGAACCAGCCACGCCTGGACGCTGCTCAATGCGCTGATGTATTCGGCGCTGGGCTTTTTGCCCGCCGTCGTTGTGCATTCGCTGTTGAGAAAACGCGATGCCACATTGCCGAAGCTGGCATCCTTGCTCCTGCTCGGTGCCGCATACGGTCTGAGCCTGACCGCCAGCGTGTTTCACTTTTACGAAGCGTGGGCGACGCGCTCGGAAGTTTCGCATTGGGCGTTGCACATTTTGACCTTCGGGTTCTGCACGTTGATCGCCGGGTTGCTGTGGTTGAAATCGCTGCGGCAAGGATGGCGGCAAGTCATCTGGATTGCGGCGTTGTCGTGGTTTGCGGTTTCGGCTCAACACCTGAGCCATCACAGCGGAGAAAATTATTCATGGTGGATTGAAATCATCGGCCATCACGCATCGTTGCCGCTGGCTTTCGTCATTTTGTATCAGGATTATCGCTTTGCGCTGGCCGATCTGTTTTTGAAACGCGCCTTGGTGTTGTTGCTGCTGGTCGCCTGTGCGTTCGGCATCTATGCGTTCGCGTTGAAACCCATCATCGCCCGCAGCCTAACCTCCGAACCAAATCCTTCAGAAATTGCGCCGCTGGTTCTGGTGTTGGTCGGCACCTGGATCGGAGCCGCGTTTTTGTATCCCTGGCTGCGAAACGGCGTTTCGTGGTTTGTGGATGCGATTATTTTGCGGCGCTCGAATTTCGACTGGTTGCGCGAAGAACTGGCCAAACGAATCGCCGAACAAGAATCGGCGGAAACCCTGCTGGACGATTTGTGCCGACAGTTGGCCATCGCGCTGACCAGCCGCAAAGTCCGCTGGCAACAACTCACCAGCGAAGTCGCCAGTCAGCATCCCTTACGCGCCGTTCACACCGGCCCGTTGCTGGCACGTTCCGGGCGTCCTTCGCGCGAATTTCGCACCCAGGTTCAAACCATTGCCACAGTGCTGATTCCGACCGTAGACGCGCCGCAATATCAACTGGAAATCGGCGAACTGGCCTGGGGACGGCGTTTGTTTGCCGCCGACACGGATTTTCTGGAAACCGTGGCGACAATGGCCGCGCGACGCATTGACGCATTGCGCGTGGTTCACGAACGTTGCCAACGCGATTTGCGCGAAAAGGAAATGCACAAATTGGCCACCGAAGCCGAACTTCGCGCGTTGCGTGCACAACTCAATCCGCATTTTCTGTTCAACGCGCTGACCACCATCGGCTATCTGATTCAGGTTTCGCCGGATCAGGCGATGGACACCTTGATGCGGCTGACTGCGTTGCTGCGCGGAGTGTTGCGGCATTCCGACGGCGAATTCATTTCGCTCAGCGAAGAAATGGAACTGGTCGAAGCTTATCTGGACATCGAACACGCGCGGTTTGAAGACCGGTTGCGCGTTTCGATTGACGTGCCGGATTCGTTGCGCGAACTTCGCATTCCGGCGCTGGTCATTCAGCCGCTGGTCGAAAACGCCATCAAACACGGCATTTCGCCGCTCAGCGCAGGCGGCCAAGTCGCCATCGCCGCACGATTGGAACGCAACGATTCCAATCATTCGGACACACTGCACGTCACCGTGCGCGACACGGGCGCAGGCGCTTCTGCTGAAACATTGCGACACGCACGCACGCGCGGCTTTGGATTGAACAGCATAGAAGAACGATTGGAACGCCATTTCGGCTCGGCGGCGAACTTCCGCTTTCACAGCGTTCCGTCGCAAGGCACAACCGTCGAAATCAGTTTTCCGGTCAACCGTAAGCTGGCCGCTCAAACCAGCGCCCGAACTCAGGCGTTGACCGCTGCGGATTGAACACGACTTCTCTTCTTCAAAAATGACCGACTTGAACGAAAAATTGCGCGTCGTGATTGCCGATGACGAACGACCGGCGCGGTCGTTTCTGGCGGCGATGTTGCGCGAATGCGAAGGCGTCGAATTGCTCGGCGAAGCTGAAAACGGCGCGGAAGCCATTCAATTGATCGAACGCGAAAAACCCGATCTGGCGTTTCTGGATTTGCAAATGCCCGAAGTGGACGGCCTTGGCGTGGTGCGATTGCTGAGAAAATCGCGAATGCCCCTGGTGGCGTTTGTGACCGCTTACGACGAATACGCGGTGCGAGCCTTTGAATTGAACGCGGTGGATTATTTGCTGAAACCTGTGGATCGCGCTCGCTTGCTGCAAACCCTGCAACGTGCGCGCGAACGCCTGGAACTAACCGATTGGCGCACACGCGAATCCGAACGCACTCAAGCCGCCGCCGCCGAATACGATTCCGCCAGCGGCGCAACCGCCCAACGCCTGACGCGCATCCCTATCCGGCAGAATGAAGAAATCCTGCTGCTGCCCGTCCGCGACATCGCCTCCATCATCGCCGAAGGCGAATTGCTGCACATCACGACGACCACGAATCAAACTTATCATCTTGCTTATAGGTTGAAAGACCTGGAATCGCGCCTCGATCCCGACACTTTCGTGCGCCTCAGCCGCAGCGCGCTGGTCAATCTGGAAACGCTCCACCGCGTCAGCCCTCTGCCTGGCGGAAGCTATGTCGCAACACTGACCAACGGCCAACAATTGAACGTCAGCCGCCTGCAATCCCGAATTTTGCGAGAACAATTGTTGAAGCTATAAAGGTGAGCGTAGGCGAGATTGTTTTACAGGCCAAGCCATTGGCGAACAGCAATTTCTATGGGTTCAATTTGTCTGGGAGTCAACGTTCCGAGCTTTCTCAAAATCTGAGCATTGGAAATTGTCGTGATGTTTTGGCATTCAAAAGCGCCTGTGCGTAAGAATTTCGCGTTCACTGCGACCTCGAAACGCGATCCACGAAGGCTGGTCGTGTGCATAATCATCGTCACCAACGCGCGATCTTCATCCAGTGGTGAAATACTGAAAACAAGTGCTGGCCGAGTTTTGGCAGCATATCCGAAATCAGCTAACCAAACTTCACCGCGTTGCGGATTGTTCATAAGCAGCCTCCTCCTGATCCATTCTCAAAGCAGCCTGAGCAGCACAAAAAGCGATTTCCTCATCCGTGATTGGGCCTGGGTCTTCGTAATCGTAGACAGGCTCATTGGCGGGATGAACTTCTCGCAATAATTCGAGGATGGAGTTGCCATCGAACTGGCTCAACAACCAGACGGCAAGCTCGCGTTTCGCCGTTTCCGGCAGTGCAGAAATTACTTCTTGAGGGGATGCGATTGTCGTTACAGTCATATTTGCCTCCGGCGGAGATTATGTCACTGACCTAGCTGATGGAAAAAGCCTAAAATTTCAAGCCCCCTGTGTGCGGCGTGAAAGAACGGTATTTGGTATGACAAGCAATAGCTGCCGCCCGTTTCACGGGCTGGGATGGCTTTCGCCACGCGTCCCGGAGTTCCGCGCGTTGCGCTCCACTCCGGGCTTTATGCTGACGCCTGCTCCTCAGGCTGAAAACTAATGATTCAAGGCTTCATCTGTTCTTGAAGCGATTCTATTGTGTGCCACCCAACAATTGCTTCTTCGGAAAACGGCTCTACTTTGAATCCACCTTCTTCCCTGCGGCTTAACAACGCACTTGGATAAGGAGTGCAAGGTACGGCAGCTTTGGAACATTTCCCTTCATTTTTAGGCACGTTAAGTAGCAAGCCTGTTTTAGTCTTGAATTCGACGACACTGCTTGAGGTTTCAGGCAGGCTCATACGTGCCCACGCCAACTTCAACGAGCCGTGAAAGGATTTGGCTGTCAACATCAAGGATAAGATTGCTATTGCCTGGAACGCGATTAGCCCTCTTTTCGCTTCAAGAGCCACGAGAGGAACTGCCAGAAGCAATGCCGCCAGGACCCAAATTATTCCCCAAACAAAGCGAATATCTGGCACATAGAACAACATCACAAAAAGCAAAACGATGTTCATCGCAATCACTGGAAAAGCAGATTTCAGCCCAATCTTCAAATTCGCCCTTTCCTTGTCACGAAGAAATAAGCACCCAGTCAAGCAGATTCCAACCACCAATAACGCCAAAGGTATTTTGAACCCCCAGACATCACGAGATAGTGCCGACAACCATGGATTCAGCCAATCCCAATTGCTTAAGGCCTCCTCGTAGGATTGTGCTTTCATCTTGCCCTCCACCAAACGCGGCCAAACCCTTATCAGGTGATTGAGCTCAACAGTGGTTTTCATCGGAACTCTCCACTCCACTGGAAAAGGAAACATCGGCGACGGAAAAAGCGGATAGCCAGACAAAATGACTCCGTGAACTAACCAAGCAACCAGAACCAGAGACACCAATGTACTCACTACCCAAAAAGGTTTGGCTTTCAACACACGGCTTTGACGCCAAATCAGAAGGCACGTCGCAATCACGATTGCCGAAGCTGAAAACAAAATGATGCTCAGCTTAACCATGACTCCAATCGCAGCGAGAATGAGTAGAGCAAAATAGTTTTCCTGAAAATCTTGAGCCTGCTCTTGATCGAAAAGGTCAATCAAGAGAAAGCAAATCAATATCTCAAGAATGATGACAGCAGTATCGGTGCTAAGCGTTGAAACAGTGGTAGCGAAAGTGATTACGCCAGGCAGCACCAACCAAGCGGCAAAGCTTACGACGCTCATCTGTCGTTTTCCGAATAGGCACTTTGATAACAAGGAAATAAGTGCCAACGCTATCAGAAAGCTGTTTCCAAAATGATCGGCCTTGCCTTTTAACAGGAATTCCCGGTGAAGGGCTTCATCACAACCCGCTCACACTAACCTTGGCTT
>CAYYDG010000034.1:0-78717 GCA_964470555.1 uncultured Heliomicrobium sp. | reverse complement strand
AGGATACGCGGTACGCTCTTCAGAGATCAATTTCCACAACTTCCAATACTATCTCGTCTCAATCCATAAAAATGACCGGGCAAGACGGTTGAACGGCAAAACTCCTTGGCAATACAGGCTGTCTTGCGCGACTTCTTCGTCGCGTAGCGACGGTGTGAATTTAGCCGTGCGGTTTCAACCCACGGAACGTTCGGCGATGGTTCCCCGCGTCGCGTCAGCGACGCCTGAAACTGCCTCTCAAAAAGCGTCTGCCGTAATTCATCCGACGCATATCCAGCCAGCCGAGCCGATGGAAAAGCGTGAGGTTGTCGTTTCGTTTTCCCGTCAATCCTTCAAGCGTCGCTGCTGGCGACGCGGGGTACTCGCGCACGCTCCCGTGGGTTGAAACGCCACGGCTAAAGTCAGGCACCGGCTACGCGACGAAGAAGTGGCGGCTCAAACGGTGGCTTATTTTCAATCGGGCTACGGTGAAGCATTAAGCTACGATCTCAAAGTGCGTAGTCAGCGCCTGCCAACGGCCTGCGTCCAGTACACGCAAGCGATTCAACAATGTGTCGAGGTTTTCCTGACTCAACTCACGGGCAGGTCGTTGCGAATCGCGCGACAGCCAATCTAATCCCAGCGGTTCATCGCTGACAATCGCCAGCAAGTGCTCGCGTCCGTAAACCTCGCCCGTGATTTCAAAGGCGTTGTCGGGCGCGCCGGGTTGCGGCAATTCAACCACGCCGCGCCGCAATCGCGTGTCGGGCGCGAACTGCGAAGGGCAGAGGCAATAGACGATGCCTTCGGGGCCTTCGTCCAGCAGCAGCAAGTGGCCTTCCCAATCGGAATCGAACGTCAGCCGCAAGCGGTCGCCCTGGCGAAAGCGGCGCGGCGCGCTGCCAGGTTTCGCGCCCATGCCGCGCGCTTGTCTGGCTTCGCCCGCCAGTTTTGGTTGGATGCGATTGGTTGGAGTGGCAAGCGCCAGCAGGCTTTGCAAGCTGGGATTGAGTTGCGTGGGCGGAGCGGGCGCAGTGACGCTGCCTTCAAGCGGTTCGGTGTCGGCGATAGTTGGACCCGCGATGATTTCGGTCAGCGGTTGTGTTGGCAAAGCAGGCTGCGATTGCAATAACGCAGCGGCCAGAGCGTCGCCAAATACGCGCGTTTCGGCGTGACGGTCTTGCGCGCGGTAAGCCAGCGATTGCAGCAAGACGGATTCTGCTGCGGCGGGCAGTTGCGGACGCAATGCAGACGGTCGCACACGCACACCGGATTGCAATTCGTTCAACAACGTAGGCCATTGCACCTGTCCGGTTTGCGCATCGCGCGGCACGGCGAACGGCAATTGGCCGGTCAGCAATTCAAAGCTGATGACATCCAACGCCCAGGTGTCGCTGGCGGCTTCGGGTACGCCGCGAATCTGTTCAGGAGCCATGTATTCCGCCGTGCCGACGAGCATGGTTTTCTTTGGCGGGTCGCCGCGCCGTTGTTCGCGCTTCCATTCCTGCACCGTAGCGATGCCAAAATCAATCACGACTACGGAATCGTCAGCCGCGCGCAGCATGAGGTTTTCGGGTTTTAGGTCGCGGTGATAAACGCCAAGTTCGTGAGCATAAGTAATGGCGTGACCGACTTGCCGGATGATACGTGCGATGCGGGCGGAATCGAGTCGTTCCCGTTTCATCGCGTCGCGCAGGCTTTCGCCTTCGATCAAGTCCATGACAAAAAACGGTTCGCCGTTGTCGGGCAGCGCGCCTTTATCCAAAATGTTGACGATGTGCGGATGGCGGAAGCGAGTGAGCGCGTCAATGTCGCCGTGGAATTTGTCATGAATGTATTGGTTGATTTGTGGGTCGAGAGCCGGTTTGAGCGTTTTGACGATGACTCGCCGGTCGTGCAACCGCTGATCGTAAGCCAGATAGACTTTGCCGAAACCGCCTTCGCCCATTGGCTGGGAAGGGTTGGGAATCAGATAACGGTCATTCAAAAGTAGCGGACGGTCAGACATAGCTTTTGCCTCCATACTTTGCTCCAGAATTCCGGCGAACTTTTCCAACGCGGGCGTGTTGAGTATTCCTCCCGCCGTCGTCCGCGCCTCCTGCTCAAGCAAGGCCTCAACCTCCTGACGAAGCGCCGCATCACCGCCGCAGGCTTGATCGAGAAATGCTGTTCGTTCGTGCTGGGGCAGTTCCAATGCTTGGTCGAAAAGTTGATAACGTCGCCGTTTGCGTTCGTCGGTCATGATCGTTCCTCCTGACACAATTCCCTGTTAAGCCAGGCCCTGGCTTTGCGCCAATCGCGTTTGACTGTGGGAACTGAAACCTGCAACACCTTTGCCGTTTTCTCTTCGGTCAGACCGCCGAAGAAACGCAATTCGACAACGCGACTGGCGCGCGGATCGAGTTCCGCCAGATCGTCAAGGGCTTCGTTCAGCTTGAGTAAATCCAGGTCTTGCGATTGTGGCGAGAATTCCGCCGCGCTGAGGGAAGTCTGTCGGCGATGGTGGCGAAAATGATCTACGAGAATGTTGCGGATGACTCGCGCGCAGAAAGCAAAGAAATGTGTATGGTCTTGCCAGTCAAGCTGCTTGCGTTCAAGCAGTCGCTCGAAGACTTCGTTGACGACTTCGGTCGGTTGCAGCGGGGAACTATGCCTCGCAACATACGCCGCAGCCACGCGGCGTAATTCGTCATAAACCAGCGGCGTCAACTTGTCCAAGGCCGACGCATCCCCTTCGCGCCAGGCACTAAGCAGTTGAGTAATAGAAGCCCTCATGGTTTTCCTCCTGAGCCGACATTTAGGCCACTTTTAGCGCCTTCACTTAGGCTATCGGACGGGAACGGCAAAAAGGATCAGTACTGCAAAATTTTGTTAATGGCATTAACACGAGGCGGCAGGGAGATCGTCACACATTAATGAGCTCGTCGCCTTTTCAAAGGCAAAAGCCAGAGACGGATGCAAATTACTAATATGCATCTGTCTCTGGCTCTCAACTGACTGCAACCGGCTAAGCAATTGCCGGATCAATTCCGTCCGGATTCACACCCAGATCAATGATCGCTTGAGCGGCTTTTTTGGCGTTGAACTTGCCGTCGCGCGCCAGTTTCGACAGCGCCGCAGCCACGATGGATTCGGCGTTGATCTCGAAATGGCGGCGTAGGTAATCACGGTTTTCGCTGCGTCCAAAACCATCCGTTCCCAAGCTGACCAAACGGCCTCCCAGCCACGGAGCGATCTGGTCATAGACGATCTTCATGTAATCGCTGGCAGCGATGATCGGGCCTTCCGTGCCTTCCATCACTTGCTGGATGTACGGCTTTTGTTCAGTTTCGGTCGGATGCAACCGGTTCCAACGTTCCGCGCGCAACGCTTCGCGGCGAAGTTCGTTGTAACTGGTCACGCTCCACACGTCGGAGGTGATTTTGTACTGCTCGGCCAGAATCTTCTGCGCGCGCAGCACTTCGCCCATCATCGGGCCGCTGCCGAACAATTGGACTTTGGCTTTGCCTTTGGCGACGCCGTTGAGCTTGTAAATACCTTTGATGATGCCTTCTTCAGCGCCTTCAGGCATTGCAGGTTGGACGTAGTTTTCGTTGTAAACCGTGATGTAATAGAAACGGTCTTCGCCTTCCTGGTACATACGGCGCAAACCGTCTTGCACAATCACAGCGATTTCATAGGCATACGCCGGGTCATACGCCGCGCAAGTCGGAACGGTGCTGGCCAGCACGTGGCTGTGACCATCCTGATGCTGCAAACCTTCGCCATTGAGCGTGGTGCGTCCGGCGGTGGCTCCGAGCAAAAATCCTTTGCCGCGCGCGTCGGCAAACGCCCAGGCGAAATCGCCGATGCGCTGGAATCCGAACATCGAATAGAAGATGTAGAACGGAATCATATCCACGCCGTAATTGGCGTAAGCCGTTCCGGCAGCCGTGAACGAAGCCATCGAACCGGCTTCGGTAATTCCCTCTTCCAGAATCTGCCCTTCTTTCGATTCCTTGTAATACAGAAACATGTCGGAATCGTGCGGGGTGTAAAGTTGTCCCTGGCTGGCGTAAATGCCGACCTGCCGGAACAGCGATTCCATACCGAACGTGCGCGCTTCGTCGGGAACTATCGGCACGACTCGTTTGCCCAGGGCTTTGTCTTTGGTCATCAACAGCGTCAGCACACGAACGAAAGCCATCGTCGTGGAAACTTCGCGGCCTTGCGAACCCTCGAGCGATTCCTTGAAAAATTCCAGCGGCGGAACCTGCAATTTTTCGGCTTTGATCTGACGAACTGGGAAACTCCCGCCCAGAGCTTCGCGGCGAGCTTTCATATATTTGATTTCTTCGCTGTCGGGCGCGGGAACATAAAACCTGGCTTTCTTGGCGTCTTCTTCGGAAATTGGCAGTTCGAAGCGTTTGGTGAAATTGACCAGATCAACTTCTTCCAGTTTTTTGGCCTGGTGGGCAAGGTTGCGGCTTTCGCCTGATGAACCCATTCCATAACCCTTGACGGTTTTGGCCAGAATCACTGTCGGCTGGCCTTTGGTTTCATAAGCGCGTTTGTAGGCCTGGTAAACCTTTACAGAGTCGTGACCGCCACGACGCAAGCGCCAGATGTCGTCATCGCTCAGATGTTCGACCAGTTTCAGCAACTCAGGATATTTGCCGAAGAAATGTTCGCGGATGTATTTGCCGTCTTTGGCGCGGAATGCCTGATATTCGCCGTCCACGCATTCTTCCATGCGTTTCAGCAGCAAGCCTGTTTTATCGCGCGCCAGCAAATCGTCCCAGCCGCTGCCCCAAACGACTTTGATGACGTTCCAACCGGCTCCGGCAAAGGCGGCTTCGAGTTCGTTCATGACCTTGCCGTTGCCTCGAACCGGGCCGTCCAGACGCTGCAGGTTGCAATTGATGACGAAAACCAGATTGTCCAGCTTTTCGCGGCTGGCCAGTGTCAATGAACCCATTGATTCAGGTTCATCCATTTCGCCGTCGCCCAGGAACGCCCAAATTTTTCGGTCGGTCGCCGGAATCAATCCGCGATTTTCCATGTAACGCATAAAGCGCGCCTGATAGATGGCGTTCAACGAAGCCAGTCCCATTGAAACTGTCGGGAAACTCCAGAAATCCGGCATCAACCAAGGGTGTGGATACGAGGACAATCCCGGAGTATCGCGCAATTCGTGGCGGAAATTTTCAATCTGTTGTTGCGTCAATCGGCCTTCGACAAAGGCGCGAGCGTAAATGCCCGGGCTGGCATGACCTTGAAAGTAAACGAACTCACCGGGCTGATCGCCGATTGAAGTGCGGAAGAAATGATTGAAGCCGACTTCCAGCAGCGTCGCGGCAGAAGCATAAGTCGAGATGTGACCGCCAATACCGGCGTCTTTTTTATTCTGCTGCACCACCATCGCCAGCGCGTTCCAGCGAATGGCGCTTTTGATTTTGCGTTCCAGTTCCAGATTGCCCGGATACGGCACGTCGTCTTCAGGCCGAATGGTGTTGATGTATGGCGTGTTGAATCGTGGGGGAAGATTCAATCCGGCAGCGCGCGCGCGCTGCGTCAGCGCATTCAACAAATAGGAGGCGCGCTGCGGATTTTCTTCATTCAGAATCTGGTCCCAGGCTTCCAGCCACTCCGAGGTTTCCTGCGGATCAATGTCCGCAACAGTCGAGGGCGTTTCAGTTTTGATTTGTTCTTCGAGTTTGGCTTTTGCTTGCATTGCTCCTTGCTTCCTTCAGGTATGTGACCCGGCTCGCTGCCCAAACTTCCAGCTTGCGCCACAGGCGATGTGGAGCGCGTTTAGCAGTCTTCCGAGTCGCTTTTTATGAGTTTCATTGTGATGAGATGTCGAAGTAGGCGGGCACTATACCGCAAACTGCGCGCAGTGTCGAAACCGATGCTTAGCTCCACTACTGGCAAAGCCATTTCTGAAAAGAAAAACTGAGCGACAACAATCGAAGTATCCAGATTGCCAGATAAATCAGCGGCAGGAACGCCGCCAATTCCGTCGTGCTAAGTCTCGACCAGCGTCCGCTCAACACCCTTTGGCGAACTTTCATATCTTCAGGAACGTCACCAACGAAAAGTAATTCTGGCGGCTCTTGATTCTCTTCTTTCCACTTCTCTTGCTTCTTCAAGTCGGTCAGCCGGTTGAATACGATCCCAACCTGCGTTCGATAATGATCTGCCAGAAAGTTGTCTGTTCGACCAAAATGGAACCAAACCAGCGCCAGAAACCAGCCCAGACAACACAACGCCGGAACATACGACGAATAATCTTTGTGAAACGACAGGCCAACCAACGTGGATTCTATGGTCAGAAAAAAATTGAACCGAATCCACATTCGGGAAAAATGATCGGTCAGGTAACGAGCTTTCAGCTCATAATCCTTTTGCAGAAAATCATCTCGTCCTACCATTGGCGTCTCCGACGAGTCGCAGCTACAACTCGAATTTGTCCAAGTAATCCGGGATTTCCACATGCCACCCGAATTTCTCGACGATCTTTTGTTTCAGCGCTTCCTGCGCTTTCGGTTCGCCGTGAACCAGGAAGACAGTTTTTGGCGCGCGTTTGAACCCGCCCAGCCAACGCAGAATTTCATTGGAATCGGCGTGCGCCGACAGGTTTTCCAATCGTTCGACTTTGGCTTTGACCGGGACATATTCTCCGAAGACTTTGATTTCCGGTTCGCCGTCCAGCAAGCGGCGTCCGCGCGTGCCTTCGGATTGATAGCCGACAAAAACCACTGTGTTGCGTTCGTCCGGCAATCGTTTTCTCAGGTGATGCAAAATTCGTCCGCCCGTCGCCATGCCGCTCGCCGAAATGACTATGCTGGATGTATCACTGGCCGAAACGGCTTTGGATTCATCGCGTGTTCGAGCGATATTGAACCGCTGAGTCGCCAACGGATTTTTGCGGTCGCCCATCAGGTCTTTCATTTCAGGGTCGTGATCTTCCTTGTGGCGCAGATAGAGTTTGGTGGCGCTGCCAGCCATTGGGCTGTCCACGTAAACAGGGATGATCGGAATTCGTCCTTCTTCTTCCATTTCGCGCAGCAGATACAGCAAAAGCTGAGTGCGTCCGACGGCAAAGGACGGAATCAGAACGTGCCCGCCGCGTTTGACTGTGTCATTGACGATTTCCGCCAGTCTGGCTTTGACATCGAAATCGCCGTGTTCGCGGTCGCCGTAAGTGGATTCGACCACTATGTAATCCGCGTCTTCCACAGTCGAAGGATCGTTGATGATCGGTTCGTTGTATCGTCCCAGATCGCCCGTCATCACCACACGGCGCGTCGCTCCGTCATTGCATTCGACATCGAACAGCACGAAACCCGAACCCAGAATGTGCCCGGCGGTGACGAATTCGAACGACAGCTTTTTCGTCAGTTGGATTCGTTTGTGGTAATTGACCGATTCCATCAATCGGCAGGCGGCGTTGGCGTCTTTTTCGGTATACAGCGGCAAGGCCGGATGATGTTTGGTCACGCCGGTTTTGTTGACGTAATCGGCGTCTTCTTCCTGCAAGCGCGCCGAATCTGGCAACATGATCCGCGCCAATTCCACGGTCGCCGGAGTCGCATACACCGTTCCGTCAAATCCGTCGCGCACCAGACGCGGCAGATAACCGCTGTGGTCAATGTGCGCGTGAGTCAAAATCACAGAATTGATCGAAGCCGGATTGATCGGAAACGGCTCCCAGTTACGCAACCGCAGTTGTTTCAGCCCCTGGAACAATCCGCAATCCACCATCACACGATAACCGCCGACTTCGAGCAGGTGCTTCGAGCCGGTCACGGTTCGCGCCGCTCCCAAAAATTGAATATGTGCCATTGATGTTTGTCCTCCGTGCCGGAGTTTGTACCACAACCTTTTCACGTAAGCGAAATTCCGCTTGGCCGACTTCGGCAAATTGAGCATACTTTGCGCGAATCGCCCGATCTTTTCCCCGTACAATTCCTGAGCGAGTCGCCCTCGCTCCTCAAACCGCAAGGAGTCTGACATGTCGTTTGCGACAACGCCCTGAAACGATGAAAACGGCTGCGCCCGACTGTCCGACAAGCTGCCAGCTTGTCGTTGACCCTAACAAGCGTCAAATCGAGACCACGACAAGCTGGCAGCTTGTCGGACATTTTCAGAGGAGAATCATGAAAAAAATCCTGAGTTCGTTTGTTATTGCCTGTTGTCTGGCGTTGATCCTGGCGCCATCCACTGTGGCTTCGACCTTTGGCTTCAGAATCAAAGCTGATATTCCGTTCGATTTTCAGGTTGGAAAAAAGAAAATGCCCAAGGGCGATTACATCATCGAATCCGTCGGGTCGGGCGGCACAGTGCTGATCCGCCGGGAAAAAGGCGGCAAAGCCGTCAACGTCATGACCGTCATTGACAAACACACCGACAAACACAAATCGAAACTGATTTTTCGTCGTTACGGCGATCAATACTTCTTGGCGAGAATCTGGGACGGGTCCAGCGAAACCGTCCTGAAGATTGAAAAAACCAGCGCTGAAAAGAAAGTCGCCAAACTGTTCAAGGATCAATCCGGCAAGGACGAAGACGAAATTCCGGTGACGGACAAGTAAACTCTCTACAAAAAGGCCAGTGCTGCCCACTTTCAGCAGCACTGGCCAATTCCCGCCTCCCAATCAACCGATCATTTCTTGATCGCTTCCCGCAGATTCAAATTGCTGATTAACCGATGAAGATAATTCGCCTGGACGCCGAGCAGCCGAGCGGCTTCGGTAATGTTACCGTCGGATTGTCCAATGGCTTTGAGAATAAGTTGCTTCTTCGTTTCCTTAACCGCTTCGTGGTAATTGGCAATGGAGATTTCCGCCGTTGGGGCTTCGGCTTCGGTTTCGAGCACGGCTTCGGGTAAATCTTCGGGACGAATCAGATCGGTGGAGCCGAGCACGATGGCGCGTTCGATGGCGTTTTCCAGTTCGCGGACGTTTCCAGGCCAATCGTAAGCCGTCAGCAATGCCCGCGCTTCAGGCGCAATGCCGCGCACCTGTCGTTTGCATTTGTTGGCGTATTTCGTCGCAAAGTAATTGGCCAGCAAGGGAATGTCTTCGCGGCGTTCGCGCAGAGGAGGCAGCTTCAGCGAAACGACATTCAATCGGTAATACAAATCCTGCCGAAAGCCGCCATCCTTGATCGCCAACTCCAAGTCGCGGTTGGTGGCGGCAATCAATCGCACGTCAACCTTGATCGGACGAATTCCTCCGACGCGCTCGAATTGCTGTTCCTGCAACACGCGCAACAGCTTGGCCTGCAAAACCAAAGACATTTCGCCTAATTCATCCAGAAAGATCGTGCCGCCATCGGCGATTTCAAACTTCCCTTTTTTCTGCGCGACGGCTCCGGTGAACGCGCCTTTTTCATGACCGAACAATTCGCTTTCCAGCAAGGTTTCAGTCAGCGCTGCGCAGTTGATGGCGACAAACGGTTTGCCTGCGCGCGAACTGTTTTGGTGAATCGAATTGGCGGCCAGCTCTTTCCCTGTTCCGCTTTCGCCGCGAATCAACACTGTGGAATCAGTCGGCGCGACTTTGGCGATGAACTGGTAGACGTCTCGCATGCGTTTGCCTTCGCCAACCATGCTGCGTTCGATATTGATTTCGTCATTCAATCGGCGGTTTTCGTTTTCCAACCACTGCAACTGGCGAACGTTTTCCAGCGCGACGGCGGCGATTCCGGCGATGGCCGAAACCAGTTGCAAATGGTCTTCGTCGAATTTCGTCGCAACATCGCTGGCGCTTAGATAAATGGCGCCCAGTTTTCTGTTCAACATCAAAATCGGCACGGCCAGCAACGAGCGCGTTTGCGAAACCATCAAGCTTTCATTTTCGCTGAAGTCTTCGCTCTCCAGAACGTCGTTGCTCAAGATGGCTTCGCCCGCGCTCAAGACCTGATTGATGATGGCGCGGCTGATTCGCACAGTCGTTTGCGGCCCTGCTTCCCTGTCCCAGCCAAATGTGGATGCAAAATCATCGAGCGTGGATTTGCCGTCAGTCAACAAAATCGCTCCGCGCTGCGCAGGCACAACCTCGAAAATCAGTTCCAACAGTTGCCGCTGCAATCCGTCCAGACTGCGAATCGAATTGATCGTCCGGCTGATTTTCAAAATCGCGTTCAAATCGCCGACCAGCCGGGAATTTTCGCGTTGCTGTTTTTCTGGCTGCAACAGCAGCAAATCTTCCTGCCCGATGCGAATCGTGTCTTGCGACAAACTGCGGCTTTCATCCACCTGTACGCGCCCGGAACTTTCCTCCTGGGCCAATTGGTCTTTGTCATGAAGCTGAAACAGAAAATGTGAACTTCCGATGGTGATTCGATCTCCGTGTTCCAGCCGACGCTCCTTGATCGGCAAACCGTTGACGACCGTTCCGTTGAAGCTATCCAGATCGGTCAAGACAAACCCCTCGCCATCCGGGCGAATCTTGCAATGCCGTCGCGAAGTCGAAAGATCGGCCAGCGAAATCCGACTGGACGATTCCCGCCCAAACAGTATTTCTTCGTCAGCCAGTTCGAACACTTTGCCTTTCAATGGTCCGGCCAGAACTATCAATCGTGGGGTTGACATAAGTTCACCTCAAAAAAACCAAACGCGGCTATCCAGACAGATAGTCTCAAAATAACCAAGCCTATCCCTTGGGATAGAAATTGACGGAAATCGAAAAACCTTCAATAGTTATTGCGCAGCAATCTGGCGCTGCCAACTTCCTCAACTTCAACCATTTCTACAAAGCTACGAATTTATGCTGTGCGCGCAAACTCTGCGGCACGGCGGTTGATCTAGCTTTTATCGAACCGACGATGCGAATGATTGCACAGATAGCCGATCAAGATGAAGAAGAGCGAAAGCGTCGAAACAGGATCGTCCAAAAATTCGCCCCATTGTGGCAAACAGTTTTCCCGCTGAAACGTTGAGTCTCTCACTTCGGCAACCTGAAGCACTGCGCTTTGGGTTGCCATTTTTTTGCCTCTGCCAGCCAGCTTCTCTGTGAGCTATAATCCCGCGCGATTTCAATCCTGACCAGAATCAGAAGAGTTTTTCCAATGAATCACATTTACGGTTTGTCGCCCGTGCTGGAAGCGTTGCGCGCGCGGCGGCGTCCCATACAGAAAATTTTGATCGCCAGCGGAGCCAATCCTTCGCGGCTGAAAGATCTGACTGAAGCAGCGCAGCGCGCGGGCATCAAGATCGAAACCCGCGACCGGAGGGCGCTCGACGAATTGACGCGCAACGCCAACCATCAGGGCATCGTCGCAATTACAGCCGAAACGCGCATTTCTCCTAAACGAAGCTCCGGCTACGTCGAAGCCGACGCAATTCTGGATTCGCTTGGTGAACTCCCTTTGCTGGTGTTGCTGGACGGAATCGAAGACCCTCACAATCTGGGAGCGATTTTGCGAACCTGCGAAGGAGCGGGCGTTGATGGCGTTTTCATTCCCGAACATAGAGCCGCCGGATTGAACGAAACCGTGGCCAAGACTTCGGCAGGCGCAATCGAATACGTCCGCGTCGCTCGCGTTACGAACCTGGTTCGGTTGATCGAAGACCTGAAGGAGCGCAACATCTGGGTTGTTGGCATCGAAGGCGGAACGGAGATTCGTTATACCGACTTCAATTTCAACATTCCTATAGCGTTAGTGCTGGGCAGCGAAGGCAGGGGCATTCGCCGATTGGTGCGCGAACATTGCGACGCCATCGTTTCCATTCCCATGCACGGACAATTGAATTCGCTGAACGTGAGTGTGGCGACTGGAATTGTTCTATTTGAAATTTTGCGACAACGGCAAAATTTCAGCAGTTCTAAAAATCTATAGTCTGTAAATTTTCCTGGCATTTTCCATGAAAAGTTTTCGTTTGTTCTCTTCGCTGGCATCTGCAACCAGAAAGTTCAGCGCGTCGAACCATTGGCGGTAACTCGCTGCCAAAGTACACACCGGCCAATCGCTGCCAAACATCACTCGATCCCAACCAAAGCTGGCGATGACGTGTTCGACCGCTGGGCGCAAATCTTCGACCGTCCAATTTTCCACATCCGTGTTGACGACAATGCCGGAGACTTTGATAACCACGTTCGGCAAGTCGGCGATTTCGGCTATGCGTTCGCGCCAAAGGTCGTAATTGCGGTTCTTGATGTCGGGGTTGCCGCAGTGGTCGAGAATGAAGTTGACGTTTGGACAGTCTTTTACCAATTCAATGGCGATGGGCAATTGATGGTCGCGGACGCAAATATCGAACGACAACCCCCACTCTTCCAGCGAACGAATGTTTTCCCTGAACGTCGTTGTCGTCGAAAGCTCGTCAGGTTCGGATTGCAGCAAACGCCGAATGCCTTTCAGATTCGGATGGCCGATGAACTGCTGAATGGATTCGCGGAAGTTGTCGTATTCCGGTCGCGCATTGGCCACGACGCCGGAAAGCGGATTGTCGTCGCGTTCGCTCAATTCCAGAATGTAACGGGTTTCGTCCGCGATGAAGGCTTCGTCAATGTCTGCTTCGACGTGAACGGATTTGACTATTTCTATACCTTCGGTCGCCGCCAGATAATCTTCCACACGAAAACTGCGATTGAGTTTGGGCTGATTCGCCGTCCACGAATAGGACAACTTGTCCAAATCCCACAGGTGTTGGTGAGTGTCTACGATCTGCATGATTCCAGGCTCCAAAAGAACTTGGGCGGCTGAAACAGAATTTTCAGCCGCCCAAACTTGACGTTGACAGATAAAGCAGAAACCGAATGGTGGCTTATTTGTCGCCTTGGCGCGATGTGGCCGAATTGCGTTTCCAGGAACGCGTCGCCAGATCAGCCGCCGCAGGCATTTCGCTGATGCCTTTTTGCAGAATGGTATCCCAGTCGGCAATGCCCTGCTGGGCGCGATCCGACCCGTAAGCCGCCGTCAACACTTCGTATCGAAGCTGGCGATGCAGCCATTTGGCATTTTCGTCAACAGCCGCAGGCGTCACGCCGTATTCCGAATTGTCGCCATAAAACTTGACCAGAAATTCGCGTTGCGCTTTCAGAATCGAGTCGGTGATGACGAAATCGGTCGGTTTCAATTTGTGGTCATATTCCAGACCGTTGACTTTGAAATTGGCGGCAACCGAAATCTGGCCGGCGACCAAATCCCGCGCAAAAAGGAAAACACCGTGACTCAACCGCAATTGCATCGGCGTCATATATTCGCTGCTTTCAAGTTTGAAATCCGGCTCGATGCCGCCTCCGCCGTACACCGTGCGGCCAAGATCGGTTTTGCGTTCGTCCGTGCGTTTGGGCGAAGCCAACGGGTCACCACCGGCATTTCGACGGTAGTAATACTCGAACAACGAACCATTGGAATAATCGCGTTGAATCAACCGTCCGCTCGGAGTGTAGTAATGAGCGATGGTCAGGATCAAACCGCCGCTGTTGACCAGCGGGAAAATTCTCTGCACCAGTCCTTTGCCGAAGGTCTGTTCGCCGATGATCAATCCACGATCGTGATCCTGAATCGCTCCGGCGACGATTTCCGAAGCCGACGCGGATTGGCGATCCACCAGCACAACCAGCGGGAAATTTTCGGAAGCGCCAATACGAACATAATACTCTTCGTCAAATCCCAGACCTGGCCGGCCTTTCTGCGTCACGATACGCTGGCCGCGTTGCAGCAATTGATCGCAGACGCGAACGCCCTGATCCAGATACCCGCCGCCGTTGCCGCGCAAATCCAGAATTAAGCTTTCCGCTCCCTGTTCGCGCAAATTGGCAATGGCCACGGCGACTTCACGGCTGGTTGTGGATTGGAACCCTTCGGTCAATCCGACATAACCGATGCCGGGTTTGACCATGTAAAAGCTTCTCACCGAAGGTCGCGGAATGCCGTCGCGCGTGATCGCCACCTTGATCGGTTCGGCGACGCCCAGCCGTTTGACGGTTACAGTGATTTGCGTGCCGCGTTCACCCAGCAGCAATTGGCGAACCTTGTCCGAACTCCAGTCCGATGTGTCCTTGTTGTCAACGGCAACGATGTGATCGCCATATCGCAATCCCGCGCGAGAAGCCGGACTGCCCTTGAACGGTTCCAGCACGTAAGTCACCTTGTGACGAGTGCCGATCATCGCGCCTATGCCGAAATACTGACTTTGCTGCTTTTCGTTGAACTCTTTGAAAGTTTTCGGATCGAGATAATCCGAATGCGGATCCAGCGTTTTGAGCATGCCGCTGATGGCGGCCTTGCTCATCGTTTCGTCATCAAGCTCGGAAAAATGATGTTTGCTGATGATGTCCGCAGCCTTCTGATAATCTTCGGAAATTCGGCGAGCAGTCACCCCTCCCTGCTGAGCTGACACCAAACTCGGCACAACCAGCGCCAAACCAATCGTCAATGCCAACAAAGCGGAAAGCGAAAATTTCTTGAACTGTTTTTTCACCGCTGACTCCTTCGAGGTTAAAGTTCCAAGTCCATTGGTAGACACAAAGTCATAGTAGCCGCAGAAAATTGATAGTCAAGCCAGGATAATGGCCAAAAACAGTTTTCTGCCAACAAATTACCGAGAGTTGCCGGGCGGCGATGACGGAAATTGAGCGATTTCCAACGAACTCGAATTGTCCGCCATATTTCCAGGCGATCAATAAACCAGTGAATTGACTCGCTTTCAGTAATGAGGATAATTACCGCCGTTGGTTTGTGCGCCTCCTTCGTAACGTTTGAGTTATCGAAAAATGAGTAAACCTCGTCCTAAACCTCCTGCTGAGGCCAGCCCGGTACCCGTCTATCGTGGAAAGAACCATACATATTCAATCGTCAAGCCGCGGACACCATCTGTCAAATCACGATGGTTGCTGAAGCTGTTATTGTTGCTGGCGCTGATCGGAATTATCGTCTTTCCAATTCTAGTCTATTACTACAACCGCTATTCCGAAATCATTGACCAGGGGTTGGCCGGAAAGATATTCGAACGATCAACGGGAATTTACGCTGCGCCGATGCATTTGTACGTCAATGCGCCCTATCGTCAGACCGATGTAATTCGCCATTTGCAGAATGTCGGATACATCAATCAAGGCCCTGTGGCCAACGATACCCGCGGACGATTCACCGTTGCGGGCAATGTGATTGACATCGTTCCCGGCAGTGAAGCCGTCATCAACAGCGCCAAAGCCTTTCCGGCTCTGCGCGTGGAATTCGGTCCAACCGGATACGGCATTCGTTCTCTGACGGAATCGGAAAAACAGCAAACGCTGCCGGAAGCCATGCTCGAACCGGAAAAGATTTTCTCCACCATCAACAAAGACCGGGAAAAACGCAAAAACGTAGAGTTCAAGGATTTGCCGAAAAATCTGGTGGACGCGATAGTCGCCACAGAAGACCGCAGCTTTTTCGATCATTCAGGCATCAGTTTGCGAGCGATACTACGCGCGTTTTTCCGCAACGCCGAAGAGGGAGAAATCACGGAAGGCGGCAGCACAATCACTCAACAATTGGTCAAAAGCTTTTTCCTGACGCCTGAACAAACCTATAAAAGAAAACTCTCCGAAGCTTTTATGGCCATAGTCATGGAGCGCAAGCTGAGCAAGGAGCAGATTCTGACGCTTTATTGCAATCAGATATATCTGGGACAGCGCGGCGGTTTTTCCATCAACGGTTTTGGCGAAGCCGCCCGCACTTATTACGGCAAAGACGTCGGTTACCTGACGCTGTCGGAATCGGCGTTTCTGGCCGGGATGATTCACAGTCCGAATTATTATTCGCCTTTGAGGGAAAGTTTGGTTGCCGAACGCGAAAATCGCGCCCGTGAACGCCGCAATCGTGTGCTGGATTTGATGGTCGAACAGGGCAAGATCAAACCGGAAGAAGCCGCCAATGCCAAGCTGCAACCTCTGGGCGTGATAGGGCGTGGCAACACAGACGCAGTGGACGCGCCTTATTTTGTGGATTACGTGCTGAAACAGTTGGACGAAAAATACCGCGAAGACAGCCAATCCATGCGGTCGCTGCGAATTTACACGACGGTTGATCTGGAATTGCAACGCGCAGCTTATGCTGCGGTGCAGAAAAACATGCCGGAAATTGATCGGCAGGTCATGGCTAGACGTGGCCGCACCACCGGATTGCAGGCGGCGATGGTCGCTCTCAACCCCAAAACCGGCGAAGTGCTGGCGATGGTCGGTGGACGCGATTACACCAGCAGCCAGTTCAATCGCGCGACTGAAGCCAAACGTCAGCCCGGTTCGGTCTTCAAACCGTTCGTGTATGCCGCCGGATTGAGCGAAAGCTCTGTGGACCGTCGTATCACGGCAGCTTCGATATACCGCGACGAACCGCGCGGATTCGATTTCGACGGCAAGTTTTATTCGCCGGACAATTTCAAAGACAGTTATGAAATGCGTTCCATGACCGCCCGCGAAGCTCTGTACAAATCCAAGAACGTCATCACGGTTTCCATCGCCGAACGAGTCGGCTATTCGCAAGTCGCCAATTTTGCTCAAAACGCCGGATTGCCGAATGTGCTGGCCGTTCCGTCCACCGCGCTGGGAACATCCGAAGCGACGCCGCTGCAAATGGCATCGGCTTATACGGCCTTTGCCAATCAGGGAAAACGCTCAGCGCCGCTGACCATCAAACGATTGACGACCAAAGACGGCTCGCTCCTTCTGGATAACGAGCCGAAGATCAACGACGTGATGAGTCCGCAAGTAGCCTACATCATGACTTCCATGATGGAAGACGTGTTGAACGTCGGCACGGGAACTCGCGTGCGGCAAATGGGATTCAACAGTCCGGCGGCAGGAAAAACCGGAACATCGCGCGATGGATGGTTTGCCGGTTACACGCCAAATCTGGTGTGCGTGGTCTGGGTAGGGTTCGACAACAATGACGACATAGTAGTCACAGGCGGTTCGACGGCAGCATTGATCTGGGCGGATTTTATGAAGCGCGCGTTGGAAATTCGCCCGGAACTGGATGGCCAATTCGAGCCGCCGTCATCAGGCCTGGTGACGGCGCTTATCAGTCCGCAAGGAACCGCTGCCAAGGATGACACGCCCGACGCGCGGCGAGAAATTTTTCTGAGCGGAACGGAAACCGGCGAAGCCCAGGACCTGACTCCGTCGCGCCCGCAGCAAACCACCATCGCAGGACAAACAAGTCAACCGCCGTTTTCGGGGCCAATCCTTGGACAAGGCCCCCAAACGACACCACAAGGAGCGACGCGCCAGCCGACACCGTATCCGCCGCCACCCGGCGCTCCGCCCATTCCACAAGGAATTGCTGGCCGAACCACCAGCGTCAGCGGAATTGATACGATGATTCCGATTCCGCCCGAAGCTCGCGGGCGAGTTACATTAGGACAACCCACTCCGCAACCGACTGCGACTCCTGACAATCGTTCGGTTTTGGGTCGAGCCAGAGACCGTGCGTTGGCAGCAGTCACCGGAAAAACACAACCCGCCCCGTCAACAGGTTCGACAACCGTGACGCCGCGTTCGACGCCGCGCGTCACGCCTACGCCTGCCGGATCTGTTCGGCAAGCCCCGCCCAGAAACGACATCCGAATCACCACGGCTCCGACGGTCGGTCCGACTCCGTGGCCAACGCCCAGACAAGCCACTGTCGCTTCGACTCCCAAGCCGACTCCTGATGCGATCAGGCCTCGTCGAGTCCCATCGCCAACGCCTAAAAAAGCGGACGTGAAAGCAACTGCGACTAAAACGACTCAACCCGCCAAAACCAAAGCGTCTCCAACGCCCAAGCCGGTTTCGCCAACCCCGACTCCTGTGGCAACTCCGGCAACTTCCGGCGGTCGCAAGCAATTCAATTTTGAAGTCTGCTCGGTCAGCGGATTGATTCCGGTCAACGGCGTTTGCAAAACACGAATTCGCAGGTCGTTCTTCGTTGGCGAAGAACCTACTCGCACTTGTTCTGCCGACCGGCACAAATGACCACACCAAAGTCTGCCGAATAAAAACGCGGCGTGGCACTTGATGAATGGTTCAAGCCAAATGCCACGCCGCGTTGGATTTTCCATTTGCCAGTTTCCATTTCTCATCGAAGGTTGCACACGCCACTCACTCAATGACAAACGGCAAATCAAAAATGAAAACTGGAAAATAAAGCGACCGCTTACTTTTCCTTCCGATGTGTTATTTCTTTTCGCCCGCCACTTTCAACGTGCGGACGTATTTGACCAACGCCGTCACCTGAGCCGGTTTCAGCGTGTCTTTGAATCCGGGCATTATTCCCGCGCCTTCGTTGATGGCCTTTGCAATGGCCTTGTCGGTGTTGTCGGCGTGCCATTTTTCAGTGGTCATGTCGGGCGGCTCCAGACTTTCAATACCTTTGCCGTCTTCGGCGTGGCATTTTTTGCAATGCTGCATCCACAACGCGGCAGCGCCGTTTGCCTTGCCCGCTGCCGGAGCCTTTCCTTTCGCCGGAGCTTTTTTGGTCTGCGCCGAAACAGCCAACGAAATCAGACCGGCCATTGCCAGCAAAACTACTAAAATCGAAACTTGTCTTTTCATTGTTTTTGTCGAACTCCTGAAAATGAATTGTCGAACCGGATCGCGTCCGAAGAGGGTTCAGATGCCAATCCATCGTAAAGCCAGAAACTCATTCGGGCAACTCCCCACGGTTTGGTTCCGGCAGAAAGAAACTCAGAATCAAATTACCCGCGTACAACAAGAACGCCACCGCCGCCGCCGCATACGCCAATTTCATCGCATCCGTGCCGCCCGACGCCAGCATTTGAAACTGAGTCGTCAGCAACGGAGCCGAAGCGCCGAACATTCGTCCGCCGATGTTGGCCGCAAAGCTTTCGCCAGTGCCACGCAAATGCGTCGGATACACGCGCGGCAGGTAATTTCCCCAGAAGCTCAATTGCGCAACAGTGAACAACCCAGCAAAGAACATGCCCCATTTCAACATCGCCAGATCGCTGGTCGCCGGAAAGATGAATACCAGCGGAACCAGAATCAGTCCGGGAATCAAAAAGACGCGCAGCAAATTTCGCCGCGACAAAATGCGAATCGCCAGATACGCCAACAAGAAACGTCCGACTAGTCCGCCGATTTCCTGAAAGAGTTGCGTGTTGGCCACTGCGCCAGAAACGATTTTCGCGCGCTCCGGCGGAGGCAATGCAGCATCCACTTGCACCAGTGAAGGCACAATTTGCGGCGCCATCTGAATGGCTCCGAAGGCTATCCCCAAACTGCACGCAAACATTCCTGCGGTGATGAGTGTCGTTTTGAGATATTCCGGAACGAACAATTCTTTCAAACTTGGCCGCTTCAATGTGCCCGCCGCGCGCTTCTGCTGCCAGACAGGAGATTCCGGCAGGAACGGCCGGATGATGATCAACGGAATTGCCGGGATCAAGCCTGAAATTAGCAAATAGCGCCAGTTGTCATGCCCACCGTGAATTGCCGGGAGCGATGTAGAAACTTTGGCAATCAACGCAGCCATGCCACTGACCATGACGCCGCCCAAACTGGAAAACGCTTGCGTGTATCCCAGCACGGATTCGCGCTGTTTCGGATCGGAAAACAACTCCGCCAGCCAGGCCACCGCCGCCACGAATTCCACGCACACGCCGATGAATGTCGTGCAGCGAAAGAACAACAACATCGGCAACGAAGTCGCAAAGCCCGCCGCAAAGGCAGAAAAGGCATACACCAGAATGCTCCAGGTCAGCACGCGCCGGCGTCCCAATCGGTCGGTCAAATATCCGCCGAGCAATCCGAAAATGCCGCCCGACACCGCAGGCACGTAAAAAAACAGATCGCGCCAGTAATTGTATTCAGGGCTGCCGAACGCATACCCGCCGAGCTTCATGACGGAATCGCGGATAATCAGCGGCAGCATCAACAATTCATACGTGTCGAACGCAAACCCTATGACGGCGATGATGCAGATCAACCATTGGACTTTGGTCAGACGGAGCGAGTTTTCATTGGCCATACAATTTTTCAGCCTTCCTGTTTGCCTTCAATCGCACACAGCAACACTCCGGCGGCGATGCCCAACCGACGATCAAACCGGTGTTGCGTGTCGTGCGAAAAATCCAGCGTCAGTTTGGTAACGAACGGATTGAAGTTTTGTTTGAATTCGGCGACAGACGAACCGCCGATTTCCACCAGATACGATTGCGGAATCAGATTGGTTACAAACCGGCGCAAAAAAGCCAGAAAGGCATTTTCTTCCTGAATGCTGCCGATTTCGTTGTCGTAAACATCCATGATGATCCATTGATCGCGGAACATGGATTTCCAGCCTCTGCGTTTCAGAGCGCCGACTTTGTGGCCGGTGGCCGTGTCCACTACGTCATAAGCGGCGGAAAAATCCAGGATCGTGCGAGCCTTGATCGAAAGCAGTTCAGTCGTCATTGATTCGTCGGTGAACAATCGAATGTCTTCTTTCAACTTGAACGCCGCCTGTTTGGAAAACAGCGCCACATTTCCCGCCGGATCGAAGATTTCAAACTTGCCGCCCACTACGGTGAGAATGCGTTTGCGCACCAGATACATCGAATGGCTGAAGCGATCTGAAGCCATAAGTCATCTCCTCGATTTTGGTTATTCCGCGTCTGCGGCTGAATCCTGCGACTGCTCTGACCGGCGATACTCTTCGAGCAGGCGCTGCATGATGTCTGAAAATGTCCAGTTGGGATCGAGCGAAGGATCGGCTTGCAAACGCCTGTCCAGTTCGGCATACGCTCTCGCCCTGGCCCACGCAAAGAAATGCGCCAAGTCATAATCAATTTCGGGCATTCGCTGACCTCTTGAATGAATTCCTGATTGCTTGATGGAGTAAAAGACGCGCGGATTCTCAAGCTTCGGCTGCGGGGTGTCAAGCTGTTCATCGGGCTTCATTAAATCCTCAGCCGCAAGGCAACCGATGCCAATCATTTCGCAGCAAAGCAGCCGAAAATCTCATCAACCCAGAACCGACAACGTTTTGTCTTCGGAAGCATCGCCAGACGAAGCGTGGTCATTCGCGCTTCCCGTCCCCCAACCGATGGGAGTTAAGGAGTATTGCTTTGTTTTTCAAATTGTTTGTCCTCGCGTTATTGGCTGAATTCGCCATCATCAGCGTAGCGCTGTTCCGGCTGGTTGCCGCCACCGTGGATTTGCGCGTCGCTGTGGACGAAGTGCTCGACAAACTGGCGGAAACCGAAACCGAACTTCGGCAGGTGCGCGAAGACCTGGCCGAATCCAAATCGCTTAAAGCCTTGCCTCGCCGCGAACGCCAGACCATTGAGATGTAGTACGCGCTCGATCAAAAAATTTTCAACCACGAAGTTTCACGAATCTGCACGAATCGGCAAAAAGAACAGCCAATCCTGGTTGTCCTTAAGCTTCATATTTCATTCGTGAACATTCGTGTTCATTCGTAGTTGGCAATTGGCCTTCTCGAACGACAACCTCAAGTTTGCTTGACGGGCAGCAAGCGATTTGCGAATCTCGCCTCGCCCGCGAAACGAATCACCAACAATTGGAGGTGTTATGAAAGAACGAAGGCGATTTCTCAAATCGTTGACCACCGTCGTCGGAGCGGTTGTCTGCCAACCAACACTTTCGGCTTTCGCCCAGCGTGGCAAGCTGAGCGACAACCAGATCATTGCCGGGTTGAAAGAAGCGCTGCAAATCGGAACCGGCAACGCCATCAATCTGACCGGGCGTTTGGACGGATTTTTCAAAAACGCCGCGATCAAGATTTTGCTGCCCAAACAATTGAACACCGTCGGCAAAGGCTTGCGCGCCATCGGGCAAGGTCGGATGGTGGATGATTTCGTTCTGAGCATGAATCGCGCCGCCGAAAAAGCCGCTCCTGAAGCGCGCAAAATCTTCGTGGACGCCGTCAAACAGATGACCTTTGACGATGCGCGAAAAATTCTGTTCGGCAGCGACACCGCCGCCACAGAATACTTCAAAGTCAAAACTTCGGATCAAATCACCACAGCATTTCGCCCGATCATATCGAACTCCATGGACGAAGTCGGCGCGACCAAACAATACAAAGACCTCATCGCCCGATTCCAGAACATTCCTTTCGCCAAAACTCAATCGCTGGACATTGACGATTACGTCGTCGGCAAAGCGCTCGACGGTCTGTTTTACATGGTCGGCGAAGAAGAAAAGAAGATCCGCAAAAACCCCGCCGCCCGCATCACCAGCATTTTGAAAGACGTGTTCGGCAATCTGAAGCGATAAATTGCCAGAGGCAATTGACAGAACTCCTCAGCCCGTAAACCCGCACATCCCACTTTTTTTCATCGCCGAAAAGATTTCATTGCAATCATACGATCCTGACACATGAAAACTCACGCCTCTTATTATCAGAGCGAGTCCATTTTCTTTTTGAGCGTCGAAAATTTTTACGAATAAAAAATTTTCCGTGATGATAGTTTTTACCGTCGGTTTACGCCTTGGTTGATGGCGGAACTTAATCGCCAATCAAATTCAACTTTTTATCACAGAAAGGAAACTCAATTATGAACAAGAAAGAAGCTAAACCGATTACGGAAAAAACCAAAAAAACCAAAGGTAAAACCACAAAAGGTTTGTCCATCAAGAAGGAAACTCTCGCTGACCTGGAAGTGCAGGATGGCGACAAGGTCAAAGGCGCCAGCCCCATTGGCGGGGGATCAGGTTGCGGGCGATATTGCAGCATGCTGAATAAATAGCCTGATGGCGAAGCAAAAAATCAGACGATGCCGATTGCCTGCGGAAGAACCATTTTACGCAGTCAATTGGCATCGCGTTTTATCGAACTTCTCTGCAAATCTCGGATAAAGGTTATGGCAATTTCAGCGAAGTCAGCGACATCTTCTCAACCTTCGATTTCGGCGCATCAGTCCGCAGACTTTTTCGTCATGCGCACACCCGCATTGTCGCAACAGCTTTATTACCAGTGGGGAGCCAATTTGTCTGTTACCAGTCTGGATACGGACGCAACCGCTTTGCCAGAGGCGTTGGCGGCAGACCGTGCCTGCTTGCGAGAAGGGCTTCGCAACTGGCTGGCTCGTGCCGAAACACGCGAAGCGATCTTTCTTGCCTCACCAGACCTGGATGAATTTCTGGAGTCGTGGGAACGCGATCCCGACAGCAAAAAAGGACGCCGGATCGAAGAGGCGCTGGTCCGTTATTTTGCGCGTATGACAAATCGCGCCACGCCATTCGGATTGTTTGCAGGCATTTCGATGGGAAAAATTGGCGACACGACGCGACTGTCAGTCGCGTCGCAAACACAACGCCACACACGTCTGGACATGGATTATCTGTTTGCGCTGCTCGACGCCCTGACACAAGACCAGCGCCTGAGCCAACACCTGCGCTATCGCACAAACTCCAGCTTATATCGGGCTGCCGGACAGGTTCGCTATCTCGAAGCCCGCGTCAGAGGAAAAGCGCGAAACTACTATCTGGTCGGGGTCGAGTTGGATGAGGCTCTCACGACAGTTCTGGAACTGGCTGGCCATGGGGCGCTTCGCGGCGACCTGGCCGCCAAGCTGGTCAACGATGAAATTTCTATGGCAGAGGCTGAAAACTATATCGCGCAATTGATTGAGGATCAGCTTCTGGTGCCGGAATTTGCCTTGCCCGTGACAGGAGCCGAGCCACTAAATCAGATTCTGAATCAACTGGCAGTTATTTTGCCCGACAGCAAAGTGACAAAAACATTGACGGAGGTTGCTGGCGAACTTAAACAGATGGATGTTCAAGGGCCTGGCATAGAGCCTGCCCGCTATCGCGCAATCGCCGATAAATTATCCGCATTGCCAGTGCAGGCGGATTTGCCCAGATTATTCCAGGTAGATTTGATCAGAAATGCCGCGAGCGCAGAACTGGGACAGCCTGTGTTAGAGGAAATCGGGCGCAGCGTAGCGTTACTGCATGGCTTGTCCGGCGCTCAGCGCAAGGATGACCTGTCGCGTTTTCGCGAAGCGTTCAGCGCTCGTTACGAATCGCGCGAAGTCCCATTGGTCGAAGCGCTCGACAACGAATTGGGAATAGGTTTCCCCGCCGGAAATGCCAACGCCAACGTCATGCCTCCGCTGTTACGCAATCTGCCTTTTCCCACAGGCAAGAGCGTCTCCAGAGAGTTGGAAACGCGCGATAATTTTCTGCTTCGCCGTCTGGCAAAAATCTGGCAAAACGGCGATCACGTCATGGAACTTACCGAACAAGACGTTCAGGCATTGCAGATTGCTGAACCGCTGCCATTGCCTGACGCCTTTGAGGTATGTGGAACGTTGGCTGCGGAATCCGAAGCCGCCCTGGCAGCCGGAGCATTTCAATTCCATCCGCAATATATTGGAGGGCCTTCCGGTGCGCGCATGATCGGGCGCTTTTGTCACGCGGACGACGGCCTGACGCAAGCCGTCCGTGAGCACCTGCGCGCGGAAGAAGCTTCACAACCGGACAAAGTGTTTTTTGAAATCACACATCTGCCAGAAGGGCGCATTGGGAACATACTGTCTCGCCCGGTCTTGCGAGAATACGAAATTGCCTATCTCGGAGCTTCAGGCGCGCCGCCTGAACGGCAACTGCCAATAACTGATCTGTTGCTTTCGGAAAGCGATGGGCGATTGATCCTGCGTTCGCGGCAACTTGATTGTGAAGTTCTGCCTCGCCTCACTTGCGCGCACAACTGGCGGCGCGAAAGTTCTCCGCTCTACAACTTTTTGTGTGAAATGCAGGAGCAAAATCTGGCCGTGGACCTGGGATGGCGTTGGGGAGCGATGGAATCTGCGCCGTTTTTACCTCGCGTGACTTACGGACGCCTGGTATTGGCCAAAGCGCGCTGGCTGTTTCAACAATCAGACTTCGATTTCCTCAAACAAGCGCAGGATGCCGAATTGTTTCGCCTGATGCGTCGCTGGCGCATGAATCACAAACTGCCGCGCTGGGTTGTACTGTCAGATTTTGACAATACCTTGCCGCTGGATTTGGAAAACATCCTCTGCCTGGAATCGTTTGCGCGACTGGTGAAAGGCCGTGAATCAATTGTTTTACAGGAGTTCTGGCCTGCGCCGGAACAGGCCTGTGCCCAAGGCCCCGATGGCGCATACGCCCACGAGCTTGTGGTTCCCTTCGTGCGCAAACCCTTTGCTGAAACAACCACCGCAAAGGAAGACGGCTTTAACTCACAATCCGACATTGTCCAAATTGCGCGACAAGTCCCGGTAATTCGGCGACGTTTCGCTCCGGGTTCCGAATGGCTGTACGCCAAAATCTATTGCGGTCCCGCGGAAGTTGACCGGGTGTTGCGCGACATTGTTGGCCCTCTGGCGCGCCGAGTCTTGAACGAAGGATTGGCCGATCGTTGGTTTTTTGTGCGTTATGGAGATCCTGATTGGCATCTGCGCGTTCGATTCCATGGGCGTCCACAAGACCTGATGGGCGAAATCTGCCCAATGCTTTATGCGGAACTGCATGACTCGCTGGCCAATGGCGCAATCCGGCGTCTGCAACTCGACACATACGAGCCGGAGCTTGAACGTTACGGCGGAATGGAAGGATTGACACTGACTGAACAACTGTTCCACGTTGACAGCGAAGCAGTGATTGAAATTCTGGAATCCGGGATTGGTGGCGAAACCGGCAGCGATGCCCGATTTCGTCTGGCCTTGTGTGGAATGAACCGTTTGCTGACAGACCTGGGATTTGATTTGCCTGTCAGAACGAACGTCTTCAAATGGGCGCGACGGAATTTTTTGCGCGAGTTTCAGGCCGATGATCGGCTACACGCAGAACTGAGCGCACGCTATCGCCAGGAGCGAAAACAGATTTCTGATTTGTTGTCGCCGGTTTGGCGCGAAGACCACCCCTTGGCCGGCGGACTTTCAGCCTTGGCTCGGCGTTCCGAACGCATGAAACCGATTGCCGCCGAATTGCGAGCGGCCTGGGAAAACGGGCGATTGGCTCATTCACTGCCCGACCTTTCTTTCAGCTATCTGCACATGCATGCCAACCATTTATTGCGCATTCGCCAGCGCGCCCAGGAAATGGTTTTGTACGATTGGTTGGCACGTTGGCACATTTCGCAACAAGAGCGCGAGTCTCAACTGTCAAAGAGCTAGTAAACCATCGGCGGCGAACCATCTCATTCGCCGCGAATGGCAACGACAGGGTCCAGGCGAGAGGCTCTGACGGCCGGCCACATTCCGGCAATCAATCCCACCGAAGTCGAAGTCAGAAAACCTGCCAGAATCGCCCACAACGGAACCGCAGCAGGAAAATTGACTATGAACTGAAGCGCCAGCGCAAATAAAAAACCAAGCGCGATGCCAATCAATCCGCCAAAGCCGGTCAAAGTTGCGGCTTCGATCAGAAACTGCGCCAACACGTCTCGGCGGCGAGCGCCCAACGCCCGCCGGATGCCGATTTCCGGCGAACGTTCGGTCACAGAAACCAGCATGATGTTCATCACGCCCACGCCACCAACCAACAAACCAGCCAGCGCAATCGGCACGACCAGCGCCGCCAGCGCGACGATGATTTGCTGCACGACTTCAAACACCTGCTCGGCTCGGTTTGCGCCGAAATTGTTTTCGGCTCCGCTCGGAACGTTGCGGCGAATGCGGAGTGTCGTCGTCACCTGTTCGATAACTTCGTCCACTTTTCCCGAAGGAGCGCGCACGACAATCGCAACGCCTTCGATTTCCGGGCACTGTTTGGCGATGGTTTCAAACGGAGCATAAACAATGCGTTCATCCAGTTCGTCGCTGCCGATGACTCCTTCGCCGGAAGCTTTGGTCAGCACGCCAACCACTCGATAAACGCGGCCATCTATTCGCACGTCCTGATCCACAGGATCGGTTTCCTCAAACAACTGCGAAGCGATTCCCTGCCCGATGACGCAGACCTGGACGCGATTGACGCGCTCGGCGTAGGTAAAAAATCTGCCGCGTTCGACGCTGACCGAAACTATGTCGGGGAAGTTTTCCCAGACACCCAGAATCAAAGGGTTGATAGCTTCGCGGCCACGCGCCGTCATCGAAGCCTTGTTTGCCGACGGGCCGTAACTGCCGCGAATTTTCTGCGGCGAAACGGCTTGCGGTTTGTCGAGCGCCGCTACGGCCAAAGCGTCTTCATAAGTCAGGTCTTTGCGTTGGCGCTCTTCGGCGGAAGGTCGTCGAAACGAAGGCCCGATCTTTTCTTCCTTCGTGAAGTAAATGGCGTTGGGCGCGCTTTTTTCGCTGACGGCGGCAACTCGAGCCGACAATCCGGTCAACACAGATCCGACCATGACCACAACCGCCGTGCCGATGACCACGCCCAGCAACGTCAGCGCTGAACGCAATTTGTGCGTTCGCAAACTGTCGAACACGGTGATAACGATGTCTTTGAAAATCTGTGTTTGCATATTTTTTAGGGGGGGTAGGTTTTAGGTGACAAGCGCTACAACTTACCTCGCCTTTGAACTGCAAGCTGTCACCTGCCACCTATCACCTATTCCTTCCTCAACGCTTCAATCGGACTCAACCGCGAAGCACGGCGAGCAGGAAAAACTCCAAAAACGATTCCAACGACACAGGAAATCAGCACCGCCGCAAACAAGGCCCACAGCGGCATGGCGATAGGAAAGCCACTCAGTTTGGCTGACACCCAAACCAGCCCGCTGGAAATCATCATTCCGACCAAACCGCCTGCCAGGGTCAGCAGCGAAGATTCCAACAGGAACTGCGCCAGAATGTCTTTGCGCCGAGCGCCAATCGCCAGTCGAATTCCGATTTCGCGTGTTCGCTCCGTCACCGAAGCCAGCATCATATTCATCACGACAATGCCACCTACCGCCAGAGCAATTCCCGTCAATGGATACAGCACCGAACCGACAATGCGCGTCAGCAATCCAGTCACGGCCTCGACGCTTTTTGCAGTGATGATGCTGAAATTATCGCTGTCGCTGTAACTCAATCGCCGCTGAGTGCGCATGCCGAAGCGGGCAATTTCCTCGACCTGCTCGTTCGGAACATCTACACCGGGTTTGGCTTTCACCAACATCGCAATCGAACGCGAACGCGCGCCAAAGACTTTGGCAAATGTCCCCAGCGGAATCTGCACAAATCCATCCTGCGAAGCGCCGAAGGAAGAACCGCGCGGAGCGGCGACACCTATGACTTCATATTCAGCGGAACCTAGTTTGATGAGTTGCCCAAGGGCTTCGCGGTCTGGAAAGAGAAGTTCGTCCACGTCCGAACCGATGACGCAGACCGAGCGACGATTTTCGTCGTCGAAGTCGGTCAGTTCTCGCCCGCGAACGATCTTGATCGTCGAAAGCGCGGCGATGTTGGCGCTCACTCCCTGTACGGCGATTCCCTGCAAAGAATTGTTGCCGCGTTGAGCCGGAAGCGCGGCGTCTATTTGCGCGCCTACTTCCAGGCGGTCGCCGATGCGTTGGCGCAGACCAGCGATGTCTTCAATGGTGATGTCAGGGCGTTTGGCCAGAGCTTCGGCAAAGGATTGCGCGTCACCCAGAAAATCCTGAAACGAGGCTTTATCAATGCGAACGATTCCGGGACCGAGTTCTGAGGCAGTTTGTTTGATGTAATTCTGCGCGCCTTCCAACAACGCGGCGACAAAGGTCACGACGGCGACGCCAATCACCACGCCGATAATGGTCAAACTCGACCTCAGCCGATTGGCCAGAATCGCGCTGGCGGCAACGCGAAACGCCTCGCCCCAGCGCGAAAAACCAAAACTGATTCGGTACGACTTATGAGTTTGAGCAGCGGCGGAGAAACCAATCGAATCGTCTGATCCAATTTCAGATTTGTTGATTGTCAGATTTTTGAACACGGCAGTGCTTTATCGCCTAAACCATTGCCATCTGTCACGAGGATTCTGATATTCCCAGTCAGAACCGTCCAAGACAGAATTGCATTCAATTGACTCGCAGTGCTTCTTCCGCTTCCTGTTGCTGCAAAAAGAAATCCACCAGTTCATCCGCCGAGTTGTTCATTTCAACGGAAAAGCGACTGATGCGGCTGATGAAGTAATTGAACATCCAGACTGCCGGAATCGCCACCAACAAGCCGAACGCCGTGGCGATCAAGGCTTCGGAAATGCCTCCGGCAATGGCGCTGAACCCGGCCGTTTCCAACTGATTCATCTTGTGAAAGGCGTCAATGATGCCAATCACGGTTCCGAACAATCCGACAAACGGGGCCGTCGAACCGATGGTCGCCAGACTGGACAACCCGCGATGCAATTCGGCGCTTTTGACAGCGGCGGCTCGGCGCAATGCGCGTTTGACTTTGCGCATCTGCCGCCCGGAACTCAGGGCGGCGCTTCCCGCGCGACGCGAAGCCAGTTCCTGCAAACCGGAATTGACGACAACGGCCAGATGGCTGCGACGATAATGTTGCGTCAGCTTGATGGCTTCTTCGAGATGCGCCGAACGCAGCATTTCCGCGACGCGCGGGGCGAATTCGCGCGATTGTTTGGTGGCCGCACTAAAGGTCAGATACCTTTCCAGCATTACCGCGATGGAATAGATGGACATGATCGTCAGCACAATCATCACGCCGATGCCGTACCAGCTCATGGTTCGCAACCAGTCCATCAACGAAGACGGCATCACATTGGGATTGCCGTCCTGCAATGCCAGCGCAAACGAACCGGCCAGTCCTGCGACGAAGTCAAAACTTTCCGTCAAAATCATCCGAGCAAACGGATTCATAACACTCACCTCCGAAGAAATTGAATTGTCTGAATGGATGATGCGTGTGCAGCCGAATCAAGCGCATCGTGGAAATGAAAATTCGCGGGCTTAGACCCCACCCTCACAAAAGAAGTTCCCCTTTGCCAGAAAACTCTCTTCCACATTGCGACAATCGCAGCTTGCGGGTAAATTCAGTGCTGTAAGTTTCATCTTGATCCGCTGATTCTGCGGCCTCTCACGAACGTTTATGAAAATTGATCACAACACAGTTGCAGTCATCACTGGCGCAGCTTCGGGCATCGGGCGCGCGTTGGCGATTCGACTGGCCGCCGAAGGCGCGCATCTGGCCATCAGCGACGTAAACCAGAATGGTCTGGAGGAAACGGCCCAACTTGCCTTAAAGCGGGCGGCCAAACCCGGCGTCAAAATTTCCACTCACGTGGTTGATGTTTCCGACCGCGAACGCATGCAGGCATTTGTTCAGGAAGTGTTGGCCGAACACGGACGCGCGCATCTGGTCATCAACAACGCCGGAGTCGGACTTGGAGGCACGACCGAAGAGCTGGCGATCGAAGATTACGAATGGTTGCTGGGGATCAATTTATGGGGAGTGATTTACGGCACGAAATTGTTTTTGCCGATTTTGCGCCAGCAACCGCGCGGCCACATCGTCAACATTTCTTCGGTCTTCGGCATCGTCGCTCCGCCGGGACATTCGGCGTATGCCACCAGCAAATTCGCCGTGCGAGGCTTCACCGAATCGTTGCGCCACGAATTAAAAGGCAGTCCCATCACCATTACCTCTGTGCATCCCGGAGGCATTCGCACCAACATTGCGCGTAATGCCCGCACGGGAGCCGGTGTTGATCCTTCTGTCGTCGAGCGGGAAATTGAGTTTTTCGATAAAGTGGCCAAAACCTTGCCCGAAACCGCCGCTGATGTAATTGTGCGCGGCATATTGAATGACAAGGAAAAAGTCCTGATCGGATCGGACGCCTGGCTGATTGACAAGATTCAACGGCTGATGCCGGTCCGATACTGGAACTTACTGGGAAAGATGTTGGAAAAAATGGCTCAATAAGCACGGAAACTCCCTGTATGCCCGTCGCGGAGGAAATGAAATGCCAAGTTGGCAATCACGTCTGTTTTCGACTTTTGTGTATCTGACAATGAAACGCGGCGCAAGCAAACGCGCCTTGAAACTCGTTTCGGAAGAAGAAGGAGCGAAGTTCGTTCGCAAGCTGTTTGAGCCTCCCGATTTTCTTCGTCCGAAACTGCCCGCGGGTGTAAGCATGCGCCCCGTTGAAGATTGGGGAGTTCACGGCGAATGGCTGGAAACCGACAACATGCAACGCACTGTGTATTACCTGCACGGCGGCGGATATGTGGCCTGTTCCCCGAAAACGCATCGCGGCTTTACAGCCAATCTGGCGTTGGCGGCCAATGCCAAAGTTCTTGTGCTGGATTATCGCCTGGCTCCGGAAGATAAATTCCCCGCCGCTTTGGAAGATGCAGTCGGCGGTTATCGGTTGTTGTTGGACAAAGGCGAATCTCCCAAAAACATAGTCATAGGCGGCGATTCGGCAGGCGGCGGTTTGACTGCGGCAACCCTGATCGCGTTACGCGAACGCGGATTGCCCATGCCGGCAGGCGCATTTTTGCTGTCGCCGTGGACGGATCTGGCCGCGACCGGCGAATCACTGGTCACCAACGATCCTGTTGATCCAATGCTTTCAGGAAAAATGGTGGGGCAATTAGCCAGCTTGTATTACGGCGATTTTTCTCCGAAAGAACCGTTGGTGTCTCCTTTGTACGGAGACCTGCGCGGATTCCCGCCACTGCGAATTTACGTCAGCGATACTGAAATCCTGCTGGACGATGCGCGCCGATTTGCCGCTCGCGCCAGCGAACAAGGCGTTGTTGTGGATTTGCGAATTTGGAGCAAACTGCCCCACGTCTGGCCTGTATTCGTCGCCTTCGGCATTCCTGAATCGAAAGCGGCTTTTCAGGAAATAGTCGAGTTCATCATTGAGCGAACCTCGCAGCCGCAAACAAAACGGGCCGTTGCGTGAAATGCTCTGTTCAACCAAACCGTAACTTCAAACAGGAAGAACATGATTTGTTCAGTATTCACAGGAAAAGAATCCAGCTTGACGCGCTCTGTCAAAGCAATCTTGTGAATTCTGAAAAATCCTGCCAATCCTGATTTCTCAAAAAAAACCTCTATGAGCGAATCCAGCAATCAACTCGTCGTCGTGGTCGGCGCAGGCCCGGCGGGAATTTATGGAGTCCGCAAACTGTCCGAAGCCGGGCACGAAGTCATCATTCTCAACCGCGACATCAAACCCGGCGGCCTGGTCGAATACGGAATTTACTTCAACAAGCACAAGCTGAAAGAAGGCGTGCGAAAACAGTTTCGGCAGATTCTGGCCGATCCGAAAATTCATTATGTCGGCCACGTCAAAGTCGGCCAGCAAGCCGATCTGACGCTGGACGAACTGCGCGACTGGCTGAAACCATCGGCGGTCGTCATCGCTTCGGGCGCGCAAGGAACCAAAGCGCTGGGCATTCCCGGCGATGACGCCATCGGTGTCTATCACGCCAAGGATTTGGTTTATCACTTCAACGGATTGCCTGCCTTCACCAACCGCAATTATGAAATGGGCGACCGCGTCGCCATCATCGGTGTTGGCAACGTCATGGTGGACATCGCGCATTGGCTGGTTCACGAAAAGAAAGTCAAAGAAGTGATTGCCGTCGCGCGACGCGGCCCGGCTCAGCGAGCTTATACCGACGTGGAAATCCAGGCCGTCGCCGCCAACTTCGACCTGCCAGCGTTCGACGCTGAACTCGAACGGGTGCGTCCGCGTCTGGAAGCCGTCGGCGAAGATTTGGAAACCATCCGCAAAGACCTGACCAAATACTGCGCGGCGAAATCGAAAGAAGGCGAAAGTCCCAGCAAGATGTATTTCCGCTTTCTGAGTTCGCCGACCGAAGTCGTGGTCGAAAACGGGCGCGTCAAAGCCTTGCGCGTGGAAGATACGCAATTGGTTCAACGCGGCGAATCGTTATCGGCAAAAGGACTCGGCACGTTTTTCGACATTGAATGCGATTCGGTCGTTTTTGCCATCGGCGACCGAGTGGATGAAACGCTGGGTATTCCCTGCTCCGGCACGGAATACGTCCGCAATCCAAATCCAGACCCGGAAAATCCTGGCGACGAAGCCTATCAGGTCTTCGATCCGGCAACCGGTAAAGTCTGCGATGGATTGTTTGTGATTGGATGGTCGCGGCAGGCTTCGGACGGTGTCGTTGGCAAAGCCAAGCAGGACGGCGAACGCGGAATGGCAGTCGTCAATCGCTATCTGACAAAAGCCGAAGCCAACACAGCAACAGGATGGGAAGAGCGCCTGGCAAAGTTCCGGCAACTTTTGACTGATCGCGGCGTACGAACGATTGATTACGCCGACGTGCAAAAACTGGAATCGGTCGAACGCGAAAAATCGCAGGAACTGGGCGTAGAGTTTTTCAAATACAAAACCGATGAAGACATGCTGGCGGCCATTGATCGCTAACGGGAGCGCGGATGTCTACACCCGCAACCTGACTCGCGGACGTTTTGTCCGCCCATCCAAAAAAGCAGTCCTTATGATCAAACAAGAACCGAATGCTGTAACTCGCTTCTTGCTTCTGGCAACCGCGCTCCTGTTGGTTAGCGGTTGCCAGGCATTCAGTTCGCCGCCAGCGATTCAGTTGCCCGAACGCGAACTGCAAGCCGCGATTCAGGTGAAGGTGGATGCCTCGCCGCTCGACAAACTGAACGCATCGGCCATCGAGCAAACGACCTACACAAACAGCTACGATCCGGCGTACGTCAAACTGGATTATCCGAACGGCGACGTGCCGAAAGAAACCGGCGTTTGCGCCGATGTCATTGTCCGTGCGTTTCGCGCCGCAGGCATTGATCTGCAAAAAGAATTGCACGAAGACATGACCGCCAGCTTCGCCAAGTACCCGAAAAAGTGGGGCGCGCGAAAACCCGACAAAAACATTGACCATCGCCGCGTGCCGAATCTGATGACGTGGTTCAACCGCAAAGGCAAAGAGTTGCCGATCACCCAAACCGACCAGGATTATCAGCCAGGCGATGTCGTGTCGTGGAATTTAGACAGCGGCCTGACGCATATCGGCATAGTCAGCAAGATCAAAGTCGAAGGCACCAATCGTTACGCCATCGTTCACAACATTGGCGCAGGCGCTCGTCTGGAAGATGTGCTGTTTCAATGGAAGATCACTGGACACTATCGCTATTTCTAACAGGACTTACGCAGAAACTGCCGCAGAGTCTCAGAGACACGGAGCATAACAAGGAAATTCACTATCCATTGAAGTTCATCTCTGTGGCTCCGTGCCTCGGTGGCTATCTTTATTCGTGTTTTGCGTAAGTCCTGTCTAAATTTGGAGATTCAAGTTTGAGCAAAAAAGTTTTGCCGGTTGACGGCCTGGAAGTGAAACCATCGAAAATTGACGGCAGAGGTTGTTTCGCCACCAAGCCATTCAAAAAAGGACGCAAGATAGCGGAATTTGTCGGCGAACGAATTTCTCGCGTCGAAACCGCCAGACGATTGCGCGGGCTGCGCCGCATTCGCATTTGCGGACTTGATTCGTACTGGTCAATTGACGGATCGGTCGGCGGCAACGCGACGCAATTCGTCAATCATTCCTGTCAGGGCAATTGCCGATTGACCGCCGTCAAAGGCCATCTGCTGTTTTTCGCCTTGCGCGACATAGAACCCGGCGAAGAAATCCTGCTCGATTACGAAGAATCCTGGCACGACGATGAAAAACGCTGTCGCTGTGGCGCGCCCAACTGTCGAGGCCGAATCAACAAGTGAAGGACAGAGAGACAGAGGGACAAGGAGACGGAGAGAAAGAGAGCCGGCAGTAAGGGTTCGGCAACGTTGAAAATTCTGTTTTCAACCTGGAGACGAAAAGATCGCAGAGGAAGCGCAGAGAGTTTATCCAAGAGAAACCAATACCTCTCTTTCCCCTCTGCGAAACCTTTGCGTTCTCTGCGCCTCTGCGGTGAAGAAACTAAAACCTCTTATGGAAAATCTGCAAACTTACTTCCCTGTTCTGGGCGAACTGAGCGTCAAAGCGGGCGCAATTGCCCGTCGCCATTACAACTCGCAAGTCGAATTCGAGCGCAAATCCGACGATTCGCCAGTCACCAAAGCCGACCGCGAAATCGAAACTTTCCTGCGCCAAGCGCTGGAAAAACAATTCCCCGATCATTCGATTCTGGGCGAAGAATTCGGCGAGACGAAAAAGAACAGTTCATATCGCTGGATCCTCGACCCGATTGACGGCACGAAATCCTTTGTTCTGCGAACGCCGTTGTTCGGAATCATGATCGCGCTGGAACGCGACGGAGTTCCCGTTCTCGGTTCGATCTACTTTCCGATTCAGGAACATTGGCTGATTGGCTCGGCGGAAACTGGCACGTTTTTGAACGGCAAACCTTGTTCGGTGTCAAAAACAACGAAGCTCCCCGATGCGACGATGATTTTGACCAATCCGCGCGAGTTGTATTCCGAAACGCACGGCGAGCGATTGCAACGGCTGGCGAAGAAAGTTCGGCTGGTGCGGGGTTTCGGCGATTGTTATGGCTATTACTTGGTGGCGACGGGTTTGGCGGATTTGATGATCGAACCCGGCCAGTTGAAATACTACGACGTAGCGCCAATGCCGCCGATTCTGGCGGGTGCAGGCGGCGTGTTCACAGACTTGAGCGGCAAGGTGGATTTGCTGAACGGACAAGGTTTGGCAACGACGCCATATCTTCACGAACAGATTCTGCGAGTGCTAAATCCGGCAAAGTAGATCAGGTTTTCCAACCTGATCGGATTTTCACCTGTTGCCCGTTCACGACAAGAACGATTTTTGCGAAAGACCAGGGCAGGTTGGAAAACCTGCCCTACGATTTACGGCAGTTCCCGGACGCGAATGTTTTTGAATTCAATCGGCGAACCTTCGGCTTCAAGACACATATACCCCGTGCGAGGTTCAGCGCCATTGCCGCCGGAAACTTCTTCGCCATTTACCCACAAACGAACTTCGCCATTGATGGCGCGAACGTAATAGTGATTCCATTCGCCAACGCCTTTGCTCAAATTCTTGCGCGGAAAGCTGCGCGAACCGTTGGGCGACAACGGAGGAAACGGTTTCAGTTTGGAATTGCCGACGGCAAAAATGTCGCCGTTGGTCGTGAACCAGTCGCCTTTTTTGCCTGACGATTTTTCGTACTGCTCCTTGTAACCGTGATCTAGCATCTGCACCTCTATACCCCACTTCGGCAAATTGTCAGGCTTCAAATCGGTCAAGGCTTCGTCGGGAACCCAGACAAATGTGCCGGAATTCCCTGCCGACCGTAGATGCCGCCATTCAACGACGTATTCAAAATTGGTGAACTTCTGTTTCGTTCGCATCACGCCAATCGGTTTGCCTGTGCAGGTCAGCAAACCGTCTTTCCACGTCCAGGTGTCGGCATAACCATTGACCGGCGCGAAATCCTGTTCGCCCAGCGTTCGCCAATCCGGCCCGCTGCCATCAATAAATGCTTTTGATTGTTGTTGAGTCTGTCCGCCAGCGCTTAGCCAAAATGCAGTCAGCGACAGCGTCGCAACAAAACACAGAACTCGTATCAAAGAGTTTCGATTCACGTTCGACTCCTTTTGGTAGTCAGGTTTGAAAGTTGAGACATTGGCGGATCAATGCTAAAAACTCGCCGCGCTTTCAATTCCACCAGGCAAAGACATTCTCGCTTATGACTGATTCACAAGCTACCAAACACCGACATCCGGCCATGATTTATGTTCCGGCCATGCTGGTTGCGTTGATCGGATTGGCCGATTCGGTTTATCTGACCGTCCAGCATTTGACCGGCCAAAGCGTCAAATGCACAGTGACCAATGGTTGTTCCGCCGTGCTCGGCAGCAAGTACGCGATGATCGCCGGAATCCCCACGGCAGCATTTGGAGCGTTGGCGTATTTCGCCGCATTCAGTTTGGCGACGCTGGCAGTGTTCGGGTACTCGCAAGCCAGAACCTGTCTGGCAATTTTGGTTGTGCCGATGTTTTTGATGACCTGCTGGCTGATTTATCTGCAAGCATTCGTGCTGCATGCGTTTTGCGAATTCTGTTTATTGTCGGCGGCAATGACGACCACCTTGACGGTGTTGGTGATCTCAGCACAATTCTTTTTACAATCATCAGGCTCGGCCACCGAGAAACGGTGACCTGAGCCGGCTCATTTCACCGCAGAGACACAGAGGTTTCGCAGAGGCCTTAAGCATTATCTCTGCGCTACCTCAGTGTTCTCTGCGTCTCTGCGGTAAATCAAAGGGCCTTTGTCAATCAATCGTCAGGTGAACAAAATTCGGTTTGCCTTTTCGCAATTCGACTTTTACACTCTGCCCTCATTTCACCAAGACCTATCAACAATCATCGAGGCATTCATGAAGATTCACGAGTATCAAGGCAAGGAATTGCTCCGCCGTTTTGATGTCAAAGTGCCGCGCGGATTCGTGGCGCGCACCGTCGCCGAAGCCGAATCCGCAGCCCAACAACTGGGCTTGCCGGTTGTCGTCAAAGCCCAGATTCACGCAGGCGGACGTGGCAAAGGTGGTGGCGTCAAACTGGCTCGAACCACCGAAGACGTCACCGATCTTTCCGGTCAGATTTTGGGAATGAATCTGGTCACGCACCAGACCGGTCCCGAAGGCCGCACGGTTCACACCTTGCTGATCGAAGAAGGATTGAAGATCAAACAAGAGTTTTACCTGGGAATGCTGCTCGACCGCGCTGAATCAAAACTGGTCTTTATGGCCTCAGCGGCGGGCGGCATGGACATCGAAGAAGTCGCCGCCCATTCGCCCGAAAAGATTTTGAAAGAACACATTGATCCGGCGGTTGGCATGCAGCCGTTCCAGGCACGCAATCTGGCTTTTGGGTTGGGACTTGCGCCGGAACTGATCGGCAAAGCCACCAAGTTCATGCTGGCACTGTATCGTTCCTTCGTCGAATCCGACGCATCGCTGTTGGAAATCAACCCTTTCCTGCTGACCGAAGACGGCGAGCTTTATGCGCTCGATGCCAAAGTGAATTTCGATGACAACGGCCTGTTCCGCCACAAGGATTTTGAAAACTGGCGTGACCTGAACGAAGAAGCGCCGCTGGAAATCGAAGCCTCGAAATTCGACCTGAATTACATCAAGCTCGACGGAAATATCGCTTGCATGGTCAACGGCGCAGGATTGGCGATGGCGACGATGGACATCATCAAACTGGCTGGCGGCGAACCGGCAAACTTTTTGGATGTCGGCGGCGGCGCGTCGCAGGAACGCGTCGAAAATGCGTTCCGCATTTTGCTGGCGGACGAAAACGTCAAAGCCGTGTTGGTGAATATCTTTGGCGGCATCGTGCGTTGCGACATGGTCGCGCGCGGCGTCGTCGAAGCGGCTCGCAATCTGGGCGTCAAAGTTCCGATTGTCGTCCGACTGGAAGGAACCAACGTCGAAGAAGGCCAGCGCGTGCTGCGCGAATCCGGTTTGAACTTCCTGGTCGCCAACGGAATGAAAGACGCAGCCGAAAAAGCCGTCGCGGCTGCGGCATAAGGCATTTCGACAGGATTTACAGAATTGAACAGGATCGAGAAAACAGAGGAATCGGTTGAACAGCCAAAGCTGTCTGCCCATCCTGTGAAATCCTGTCTATTCCCCACCTCGATCAATCACTCAAAACAAATCAAAGAGAAGGAGTTCTGAACAAGAGCTATGGCTAAGCTTTCAATTCGTGATCTTGAACTTGCTGGGAAGCGAGTCTTCATCCGCGTGGATTTCAATGTGCCGCTCGATGGCGACAAAGTCAGCGACGATACGCGCATCACGTCGGCCATTCCGACCATTCAATTCGCAGTGGACAAAGGCGCAAAAGTCATTTTGGCTTCGCACCTGGGACGTCCCAAAGGACAACGCAACGCCAAGTATTCATTGAAGCCAGTGGCCGATCATTTGGCCAAACTGCTGGAAACCGAAGTCGCTTTCGCCAACGATTGCATTGGCGAAGAAGCGGCGAATGTCGTCAACAATCTGAAAGACGGCCAGATTGCCGTGCTCGAAAACCTGCGCTTTTATGCCGAAGAAGAAGGCAACGATCCGAAGTTTGCCGAACAACTCGCATCGTTGTGTGACGTTTACGTCAACGATGCTTTCGGCACGGCGCATCGCGCGCATGCTTCGACCGAAGGCGTGACCAAATTCGTCAGTCAGGCTGCGGCAGGCTTTTTGATGGAAAAAGAATTGCGGTATCTGGTCGAAACCTTGAGCAATCCGCGCCGCCCGTTTGTCGTCATCCTCGGTGGAGCGAAAGTCAGCGACAAGATTCAGGTGATTGATAACCTGCTGAAATCTGCTGACTCTGTATTGATCGGCGGAGCGATGGCGTACACCTTTTTGAAAGCGCAAGGCCTGGAAACCGGCAAATCGCTGGTCGAAGCCGACAAAACCGATTTGGCCAATCAGCTTGAAGCCGCTGCCAAAGCCAAAAACGTCAAACTGCTGTTGCCAACCGATCACGTCGTCGCGGCCAATCCTGACGATGGAGCCAATGCTAAAAACGTTGGCGTGGATGCCACACCAGCCGATTTGATGGGCTTGGATATTGGCACGGCGACGCAGGCGACGTATTCCGAAGTGATTGGCTCAGCCCAAACGATAATTTGGAACGGTCCGATGGGAATGTTTGAAAAAGCGCCGTTTGACGCAGGCACGCGAGCCGTCGCCAAAGCCGTCGCCGATGCTTCGAAAACCCACAACGCCACTTCGATCATCGGTGGCGGAGACAGTGTCGCGGCGATTCAGGAATCAGGCCTGGCCGACCAAATCACGCACATTTCCACAGGCGGCGGAGCGACACTGGAATTGCTGGCAGGCGATGTGCTGCCGGGAGTTGCCGCACTTACTGAAAAATAGTTTGATCCACGAAGAACACGAAGTTTCACGAAGAAAATACTTTGTGTTTCTTCGTGTGTCTTCGTGGATGGAGAAAGAGAAAGTAATGAGAAAACCTGTTATTGCTGGAAACTGGAAAATGTTTAAGTTGGTTGGCGAAGCGGTCAACACTGCTCTGGCGCTGAAACCGCTGGTCGCCAACGCCAATCATTGCGAAATCGTCATCGCTCCGCCTTACACGGCGATCAAATCTGTCGCCGACAAACTGGAAGGTTCGAACATCCGCGTTTCGGCGCAGGATGTTTCATCCGAAACCAAACACGGCGCTCACACCGGCGAAGTTTGCGGCGACATGTTGAAAGACGCCGGATGTTCGCACGTCATCATTGGTCATTCCGAGCGCCGGGCGATGTACGGCGACACAGACGCAGTGGTCAATCGCAAGATTCGAGCGGCGTTAAACTTCGGGTTGACGCCGATTGTCTGCATCGGAGAAACGCTGGAAGAGCGCGATTCCGGCAATGCGGAAACCGTAGTGGCGACTCAACTTGAGCATAGTTTGGCTGAGTTGACAGCCTCAGACCTCGTCCGTATAGTGCTCGCCTACGAACCGGTATGGGCGATTGGCACTGGTCGCACAGCGACACCCACACAAGCCCAACAAATTCACGCTTTCATTCGTCAGTGGATAGCTCAGAAGTTCGATCAGGCTTCTGCTGAAGGATTGCGGATTTTATACGGAGGCAGCGTCAAGCCGGACAACATTGCCGACTTGATGGCTGAAACGGATATTGATGGCGCGTTGGTGGGCGGAGCGAGTTTGGAAGCTGAGAGCTTTTCCAAGATCGTTCATTACAACCGGTAAACCGATTCTTTAGATTTGGCAGGTACACAGTTTTGATTCTGGCGTTTATTCTCAAGGCAATTTTCGTTGTCACTTGCATTCTTCTGATCCTGGTCATTTTGCTGCAATCCGGCAAAGGCGGGGATGTTTCCTCGGCGTTTGGCGGAGCCGGTGGTCAATCGGCTTTTGGTCCGCGCGGCCCGCAAAAACCGTTGGAAAAAGCGACGGCGGTTCTGGCCGGGATTTTCATGGTTGTGGCGTTGATTTTTTCGCTCCCGGACTTTTTGCAGAGTTCAGTTGTGACTGGCGGCCCGGTTCCTAGTTCGACACCGGCTCCGGCGGCTACGCCATCCGCGACACCCGACGCGGCGGCAAATTCTGCGGCTTCGCCAGAAACAGCGGCCTCGCCTGCTGCAAGTGCAAGTCCGGCAGCGTCTCCGGCGAAATAACGAACGTCAGGTTAAGCCGAAGTGGTGGAATTGGTAGACACGTACGTTTGAGGGGCGTATGACGCGAGTCGTGGGGGTTCGAGTCCCCCCTTCGGCACTCACCTAAAACAAAACCCCGCTGATAAATTCAATGTTATCAGCGGGGTTTTCCTGTATTTCCAAAAGTTGTCCTTCTTCCCTGTTGGCTCACAAAATCTTCACTTCATTTTTCTTCCCAGTCCAAACTGATCGCCTGTGCGAATCGGTTTGCCGTTTCTGAAGTCAATTTCCACCATCTTTTCGCTATGCACTTCACCGCCCTTTTCATCCTTGAGCGTTGCAATGATCCGCTTCGTTTTCACGTCGAAAACCTCGCCCGTTGATGGATAGGCGAATTTGCCATCCAAACTGAATGTCACCCAACCGGGCTGTTCCCGCACTGGCAAGCTGGCGATTTGTTTCGGCGGCATCACAGTATTGTCGAATACGTGAACCCGCTGGTTATAGGCATCGGCCAGCCAGACTTCCTTTTCGTCAGGCGTCAATCCGATTCCATGGCTTGGGCAGCCGTGTCGTTTAACCGGACCTTTCTGAAATCCCACAACTTCGACTTGATGCAGCATTTTGCCAGTGCGAATATCGCCGATTTCAAACCCAAGCAGGTCGTTCACATTCACATAGGCCAGCGTCTGCGCTCCGTTAATCGTGAACGGACGAATAACATTGCTGAACGGGCCGACGGTTTTGGTGATTTCGTGCTTGCCGGTGTCGGAAATGTTCAGCATCGGCGATTTCAGCCCGGCCAGATACGCCCATTTGCCATCCAGCCCAACAATCGTGTTGTGCGCGCCGGATTTCGGAACCAGTTTTTTGATGATGTCGCCAGTTGCGGCGTCCAGCACGTGCCAATGGTCTTTTTCCAGCGAAGGCATGTAGATAAATTTGCCCGCCGGATCAATCGCCATCCGGTCGGTTCCGCCTTCGTACGGTTTCTCCCACAAAATCTTCTCGGTCAGCAGGTCCATGCATTGCAAAGTTTGCGTTGTGCTGATGTACACGCGGTTCGTTTTTGCATTGGCCACGATGCCTTTGACGTTGAGCGGTTTGCCTTGCGCGTCAAAACCGGAAGTCGGAATGCGTTTGAGCAATTTGTGTCCGTCGTCAATATCAAACACCAACAATCCATGTCCGCCGAATTCCAGATAGTTGCGAATGCCCGGCGTAGCCACATACAACAGGCGATGCTCTCCGACTTTACTTGCGCCAGTTGCGACGGGCCAAACAAATGCCATAGTCAGCAGCAGGGTCAGAAAAGCTAAACGGAGTTTATGAAGTTTGGTCGAGGCAAATGGCATATTGATCTCCTGATAAGGCAACCTGACAAGGCTGTCTTGATTGCGTCAAGGCGTGTTTCGAGAATCCGGGACAACCTCGGCAGGTTGTCCTACTCATTCAGATTCAAATTCTTCTTCCGGCGGAAACGTCACTCGTTCGTAAATTTCAGTCAGCGACAACACACAACCAATGGATGGCAAACAAACACTTTCAGACAAACCTTTGTGTGCGGTGTAAAGCCATTGCCCGCCATCTTGTCGTTCAAAATGCTCGACCAACGGTTTGTCCTGAGAAATCAGAAGGAAATCTGTCAACGATTCGATTTGCTGATAAGCCAGAAACTTGGCGCTGCGATCATACTTCTCGGTCGAAGGCGAGAGGACTTCAAAAATAACTTTGGGATTGGTTAGCACATCCTGGTGCGCATCATGAAATAGTGCTTTCTCGCACACCACAGACAAATCCGGGTAAACGAACCTTCCTGCTGCGCTGATTCCAATCTTCATGTTTGGAGAAAATCCTTCACAGGTCTTGCCTCTTAACTGAGTACCGACTATCGCAGCCAAACTCAAACAGACTCTGCTGTGATTCGGACTTTCGCCCGCCATCGCATGAATGCGTCCGTTGTCGTATTCATGGCGTTCCAACGCTTCGCGTTCGCGGCGCAGATACTCTTCTACCGAAACAAACAATTTAGCCTGTGGCGTAGCCATTTCTTCCGCCTCCGAAAATGGGTTTTATGCCGAAAGCACGGTCATTGTAATCAGGGCTAGAGTATTTGTCAGTCCGCAGAAAACAAATGTGCTGGACCGTCCAGTGGTGTGAAACGAATGGAAAACAAGGGCTGCCAAAAAATAAAAGGAGCTAAAGTGGCAAAAAGCTTTTTTGCCACTTTAGCTCTCAAATGAAGCTTCGCACCATCAACCCTGTAATGGGCGATGTGACGCCGCTACTCGGTGGTCGTGCCGACTAGAATTCCAGCCGCCCACCCATAGTGATAATACGAGCGCCCTGTTGCGGGCCAGTCGCTCTTCCGAAATCGGCGTTGCCGATCACGCCATTCACACCGAAGTTCGTCCGATTGAACAGATTGAAGATGTCGGCGCGATAGATAAACTTCACGCGACCGTCTCCCGTCAGGTTGAACCGCTTCACAATCGAGATGTTCTCAAAGAAGACTGGCGGTTGCCGAAAAGCGCTGATGGATTGTGCTGCGCTCCCAAACTCGAACTCGCCCGGGATGCTGAACGGAGTCGAGTTCGCCGCACACTGGAACCGGTTGGTTTGGCCTGCGATGGCCACCGGCTGGCAACCGAACCAGCGAACGGACGGATTGTTTGGATCGAGCGTCTTGCGGTCAATTCCGGTGCGGATCGGCACGCCAGTCAAATTGGCCTTCTTGGTAAGCGTAAACAAAGTGCCATTGCCCAAAGTATTCGGCGCCAGGATTTCAATCGTGCCGCCAGAGACATAGCGGTTGATAACGCCGAGCGTCCAGCCGCCAATCACAGCATCCACAGCACGATTGCTCGCCCCGAAGAACTTTTTGCCCCGACCAACCGGCAGATCAAACGAGTTCAGAATGTTGACCACGTGTGGCTGATCGAACGGCAGCAATGTCTTGGTATCGCTCAGGTCGTAGTTGTTCTGCGCCTGCACCGCTGTCTGCGTCTGGCTGAAAATCTGTCGGAAGTGCAAACGTCCGATTGATTTCGACCAGGTGTAGGCAGCCATCATCTGCCAGTTGCCAAAGCGCCGCTCGCCTTTGACCTGCAGCGAGTCGTACCAGGTTTGACCGTCGCCGGAATTCCGGTCAAACACGTTGAAGTATTGCGGGAACGGACGCAACGCCTGGGCCAGCGTCTGATTGTCGGGGAACGCGGCATAAGGCTTGGTGAAACCAGCCGCGATCACTGCGGGGGAGTCAATCCGCTGGCGCAGAAGCGCTCCGAGTGACAGGTATTTGGGATCAACCTGGTTGGCCATCAAGGTAGAGTTCAAGCCTCGTCCACGGTTACCCACATAAGCAACATCAATCAGGAAGTTCTTGATCTCGTGCTGAATGTTGAGGCTCCAGTTGTAGATACGCGGGGCCTTGCCGAAATCGGGTCCCAGCAGGTCAATGGTGCCCGCCGAGAGTACGCCAAGTCCCGGATCAATAAACGGCGGCTTGGCGCCTTGGGGAATCGGCACGCCGGCATCCCATTGCAGAGCCGGGTTGACACCGTCAGCAAGAATGGTTCCTGGAACCCCGCCAAAACCGAGCGTACATCCGCAACCGCCGTTGCCCAGCGTTTGGTAATAAATACCGAAACCGCCGCGCACCACAGTCTTTGACGCCGCCTGGTAAGCGAAGCCAAAGCGCGGGCCGATGTTTGAGAAATCGGTGGGGTAAAACCGTTTCGTGCCCGTGCGTCCCGGTCCAGCGCCGGCAAAGATCATCGCGCCGGGCCGTCCGCCAGCCGCCGGATTCGGCACGCTGGGATCCATCGCCGAGAATTCGAAGTTCGCCATGTGGAAGCCAATCGGCACTTCATAGCGCATACCGAGGTTCAGCGTCAGGTTCGGCTTGATCTTCCAATTGTCCTGGAAGTAACCAGCGTGGTAGCCGTAGCGAATCTGAACGTTGGGAACGGGCAGCGTGGTAAAAGAGACCTCGTTGGGCGCTCCCAGCAGGAAGCTGGCGAACGCATGTCCGGTGGTGCCTGTGGCGGTCGGCAGCGCTGTTTGAGCACGTTCGAACCTGAACAAGCCGTTGGTGCCAGCCGCGTCTGTCGCCATCGTTCTGAGCCGACGAATGTCCCAGCCCATGCGAAATTCATGTTTGCCGGTCAACCAACTGATGTTCTGGCTGACGTGGGTTGTCCAGTTAAGCTGATTGCCGTCGTTCACTTTGCCGTCCTGTACGCCCCAGGGTGTCAGGGCGTCAGCAGCAGCAAACTGGATGCGCGGCGTGGCGTCAGTCGGCAACCGAAGGCCGACCTGCGAAGCAAAGCCGGCTTGAGCGGGATTGTCCCAAAACTGTTGCGTCCGACTGAAACCAAAAGTCGTGTTGATCAGGAAGTTGGGGCGCACGATCCAGTCGTGATTGACACGAAAGTTCTGCGGCTTATTCGGATTGGCGCCCAGCCCCTGTCCCAATGGTCCGGGCAGCGCAGTGGTGTTGGCGGTGTCAATTTCCTGCAGCGTGTGGAAGTAAGAGATGCGGTTGTTCGGCGTGAACGCATGATCCAACTTCAGGCTCCAAACATCGTTGGTAACCTTGCTCTCATTGACAAAAGCCAGGTTATTGGTCACGCCCGGCAGATTGGGATCAGGCAGCGCGGCAATGAACTTGGCAGAGATCGGGCTAATCCGATTCGCGGGGATGATGTTGTTGGCGAATTGCTGGCGAACATTCCCCACCGTCGTCGCCGGGTCATAGATCGCTCGGCCTATTTCAGAAAAGTCGCCGCTTTTCATTCGAGCCGTCGGAACTGTAGATGTCACGGTCGAGATAGATGCCGGACGCAGATCGCGCGAGTAAGTGACAAACCAGAAGGTCTTGTTGCGCCCATCGTAAACCTTGGGAGCCCAGACCGGCCCGCCTACGGCAAACCCGGCCTCGTTAAACCGCTCCTTCGGCCTGGGCCGGTTGGCGGCGTTATTCGCCCAACTGTTCGCGTTCCAGATGTCGCGGCGCGCATACCAGAAAGCCGCTCCGTGAATATCGTTCCCACCCGACTTTGACACGAACGTTTCGACGCCGCCGCCAAACCGACCGTACTCAGCCGAATAGGCAGCGGTTATCAACTTGAATTCGCCGAACATCTCAGTGCCCGGAAAATTGAACACCACGCCGCCCGATTCAGGGATTGTCAGGCTGCCGCCATCAATCATGACCTCTTTGCCACGTCCGCCGGAGCCGGAGATGCTCGTCTCGCCGCGCGAGGCATTTACGCCGGGCATGTAGGTGACAAACGATTCTGCGTTGCGAAGGCCGCCGGTGAACAGTGGCAGCGTGTTCATGAACTTGGTGGAAAAGCTTTGGCCCTTCTCGCTGGTCGCTGTTTCAAGCAGCGGCCCCTGGGCTGTCACCTCAACGCTCTCTGAGACGTTGCCGACTTCCAATTGCAGGTCCAGCGCCAGGCGTTGCGCCACACGGATTTCGATATTTTTGCGGTTCAGTCTCTTGAACCCGGCCTTCTCGACCGTCACTTCATAAATGCCAACCGGGAGACTGGCAAACACATACACGCCCGCTCCACTGCTCACCGTCTCGGTTTTCAAGCCGGTCTCCGTGTGCGTAGCTGTTACGGTTGCTGCCGGTATAGCCCCCGATGTGAGGTCAGTGACCGTTCCTGACAGCGAGCCAGTATTTTGTTGCGCGAATGCTGAGCTGCTGGCAAGCAATAGCAGACAAAGCAGAAAAATAGTTTGGCGAGTGTTTTTCATCGCATCACCTCTTACTGTTCTTTCTTTATAGTTTATGGACTAACGGCCATCAGAATGATCACCGTTGCTTGTAAAGCGACCCTTCAGCCCAGCCAGCGTAAGCCGCAGCTTTTCTATTTATTTGCGGATTTAATTTGTTGTTGATTGTGGCGCAGAGAGTAGTCCTGGCTGCCAATTGTGTCAAGCCATCATTGTCAGACCAAAAGATGATCTAAAGCTGTGAAAACCAATGGTTTCTCAACGCACTTTGACCGTTTCTTCCCAGAACCGCCACTTGGCCAACCCTGTGCGCGCCGGAGCGCCGTCCAGTTGCAATCCAAACGAATTCGGCTTGGCTTCCAACAAGGTTTGGTTGCGGAAAAGCACTTTTGTCATCGTCGCTGCGGAATACGCGACTTCGTCGGCTTTGATCCGGGCAAAGAGATACGAAGCATCTGTTTCAAATTCGCCGTATTTCACCTTGCCGAGCGAATACTGATAACGAGGCCCGACCTGTTCGCGCGCCAAATCCATTTCCAGATTCAGCTTGATCAGAATGACGGACTTCTCTGCCCCGTCACCGAATTCCAGCCCTATGGCCTGGCCGGATTTGTCCACGTCGAGCAATCGGAATTGATTGGCTTGGGCGCGAACGTCTGCCGCCGCGTCGTGAGGAATCAAAATCGTCACGAAGTATTCGTAATCTCCTGTTTTGTAAAGACTGGAAACCGTCTGGTAAATCGCTGTTTCGTCCTGGTTATGGCGGGAAATCGGGAATGTGCCGATCTGTTTGCCAAAGGTGTTTTCCGGGAAATGCACCAGCAACCGTTTGTTCACCGGCAGCGAATCCACGTGAATCTTGTCAATTCCCGTGTCGAAGGTTTGCTTCTCTTTGCTGTGAATTTGCCTCGTGTGCCACAAATTCGTGAAGGTGAAGTAATCGTTCCGCAGCGCCTTTACGCCATCCACAACGACAAAGAAGTTTTTCTCTTTCACCCAGGTGATGACGCGATCCCATTCGTAGCCCAGCGCGTCGTCAATCACACGCGTCCGGCTGACATCCACATCGCGGAATTTCAGGAAGTCAATTTTCTGTGTCCGCACCGGACGATAATTTCCCGAACCGCGCAGGAATTCATACACGTCCTGCGTCTTGTCGCGTTTGTCTTTGCGAACGACGACACGATTGTGAAAGTAATCCGCGCGCCAGGCTCCATACTGTCCGCTGGGCAAATCCGGACGATAACCGCCATCGTGCAGCAGCACCGAACCACCGCTCATCAACAGCGCAATCGAATTTTCGTCGGCGTGGCCGTGGTGCATTTTCTCTTCTTCAACGGACAGAGTCTGCCGCAGGTAATCGCGTCCCAGTCTGCCGCCGTCGCCTTCGTCGCGATAATTCAGCAGCATCATCGTGCTGTCCGGTTGCCAGCCGTTGCGAAAGACGACTTTCTTGCCAATCAAATCTTCCAACACATCCTGACTGCCGCTGGTCGGAGCTTGCGGCTTGATCGAATCGTCCGCCCAGCGATGTGCATCGGTGAAGGGCGATCCAACGCCCGCGCCGATGTTGACTTTGGCAAGGTCGGACAGGTTTTGAGTTTTTGCCGAACGCCCAAGTGCGCGGCGAGTCAGTTGCTCGGCCAGGAATTTGTATTGCGGATTGCGAAACAACGTCCCGGCTTTTTCATACACCGGAACAAACCGTTCCCAGCCACCATTCCAATGCGAATCGCCGAAATCCGCCAGGTTGCCGTGCGGTGTCAGCAACTGCACGAAATAATCCAGGTAATACTTGACTATCGGCGATTGCAACACGTCATCGCGTTTGCTGATGTCGGCGTAAGAAAACACCGAATACAACCAGACGCCGTGATACCCGGTGGCGTCTTCGATTTCCCATTGATGCAAACTGTCGCTGGCCAGCGTTTCCGCCAGTTGTTTCCACTTCGCTGCGCGCGGATGATGGCTGAGCGCGACAGCACCATACGCCAGGCTTTCCGCCCGCAACATCGCACGGTTGTGCGCTCCCCATTCCGGGAAACGAAAGGTGAAATCCAGACTGCCTGCCAGCGCGTCTTCGATCTTGGTTTTGGCTTTGGCGTCGAGCACGCCGCTTTCGCGAATGCGCATGTAAGCTCGCGCATACGGCGGCATGATGAAAAAGTTGGAAATGGCCGGAACGCCTTCGGAATATTCGACGCGTTTGGCCTGCATTTCCTTGGGATAGGTTTCGCGCAAATCGCCGTAGGCGGCCAGAATGTCGCGCGCCTTTTCGGCATACGAACGATCTTTGGTTTCCTGGTACAGATAACCAAGCAAGTCCGCCAGATAAATCGGCCCGCCCGGAGAATCGTAGCCCCACAATTCGTGATGATTGGGCGCTTTTTTCCAGCGTTCGATACTGGCCGGATAATCCTGCCAGCCTGCGTCAGCGGCGACCTTGATCCAGTTCAGGTATTCGCTCTTGAGCGTTTGCGCTTGAGCAGTCAGAAGAAGAAATGCCAGGCAGCCCAGCAAACCACAAAGTCGAGTCAGCAAAGTTTGAAAACGCATTGTTAAGTCTTGTCAGTCTTGATTGATGAGATGAATTGTTTAGCGTGACAGCAGCGCCGGTTTCAATGTCCAGGCCTGCAATCGCGCCATTTCCATGATCTTTGGAGCGTGGAACCCCTCCGGAAAAATCACCCAGCCCCACAGCCTTGTCGAGTCTTCGGCAACATAACGATCCGCCATGAAATTTCCCGTTCGCAACGTGACAGGCTGATTTCCGTCATAGCCTTTCCAGTTTTCGATCACCGCGCCGAGCGTTGCCAGATAATCCTGCGGCGAGATGCTTTGTGCGCCGATCCAGACTTCGTCCGGAACCCGCCCGTGCGTTTGAATGAAGCGCGCAACATCGCGCACGGTTTCGGAAAACTCGACCAGACGAACGGTCGCCGGTTTGCTGCCGCCCACCGAAGGGGAAAATGTTCGAGCTGGCCCGTGCAATGGTTTCAGTTTCAGAGACTGTTTTTTGTTATCCAGCAAAGAAAGACAGGCTTCGGTCAGCAAGCCGAAACTGTCCGCCGCCGACAACGCAAAGCCGTTCATTTGCTGAAAACCGATTTCTTTCTGCACAGTTTGAGCAATGGCCGAAATTTCTTTTTGAGTGAATTTGAAATTCAGCGCGCGATCTTCGTACAGCTTCATCAGATCGGCGCAATGCACGAATTGAACCCCGGCCTGTTTCTGAATGAATTGCACGTACTGTTCAAAATCACGGTAATTGCGTTCGATCTCTTCAGCGGTTTGCACAGGCGGCAATTTCCATTCACTGCGCGGCGGATTGGCGCCGCGACGGAAATTGACGCCGTCCCAGAATTCCCGATGCACGAATTCACAGGGGTGATAGTAAATGCTGATGGTCCCGCCGCCTTGCTGGCGCAGCTTTTCCGCCACTTGCTGAAATTCCTTTTGCGCTTCGGCCAGATTGTCCGCTTTGCCTAAATCCATGCGAACAGCCGTCGAACGCATTTTGAACACGTTCAGCATGCCGCCGTAATAAAACGGCTGATCGTTGATGCCAACCTGATTGGATTCGTCCAGATACATCGAAACGCCCATGCGTTTGAGCGCCGGATAAGTTTGCGGCGCCCACGAACTGCCCGGTTGGCCGTAACAAATCGGCGTCACGCCAAAGATGCGTTCGATGTCGCGTACGCCTTTCGCTTCGCGGCGATAAAATTCCGCCACGCCGTCTTCCCAACCGGCATGCTGCAAATAAACGGCGGGCGTTGGCTGACCGCTGTGCAAATTGGAGTGATAACCGATCTCGTGTTTTTTCAGCGCGGCAATCACATCTTTGCGGCCACGTTGTTCCAGCACACGAGCTTTTTCGCCAACGATCTTGAATGTGGATTTGACGCCCAACCGGGTCAACATTTCGGCCAACCGTTTGGCGGCGTCATCGCTTTGCGGCAGGACGTAATCTTCCGTGTCGAACCACAGCGTGACGTAAATTGGCGCCGTCGGCTGCGAATTCACACTTTCCAGACTCAGAAGCGGTACAGCCAGCAAAAAAGCCAGCAAGAACAGTCGGAATGCTTTTCTCATTTCAGCTCCGTCCTAAATACAGATCACGTCCTTTGACCAGCGCGGCGATTTTGCGGTCGGCAATCGAGCGCTTGTTCATCCAGAATCCGCAATCGGGATTGACCCAGGTGATTCGACCTTCGCCGACGATCTTCACTGCGGTTTCGATTCGTCGGGCGATTTCTTCCGGCAATTCGACGGTGTTGACCTTGATGTCCACCACGCCGAGACCTATGCCGATGCGCGGATCGAGTTCGTCTTTGAAATACTGCAATTCGTCATAACCGCGAAAGGCCATTTCCAGCAGCACGTGATCGCAATGCAGGCGATTGATGAAACCAATCAGTTTTTGCCAGGTTCCGCGTTGAATGGATTGGCCGCCGTAATTGCCGAAACACATGTGAACGCCTTTTTCTTTGGCTTGGGTGGCGGCGTCGAGCACGACATTGATTGCTGAGGCAGCCCATTCGGCTTCGTCGGCGTGGCCGGTAATGTTGGCTTCGTCCACCTGAATGACTTCGCTGTCAATTTCGCCAACCTGTTTGGCCAGCGCTTGCGCCAACCCCATCGCCAGATCAGGCAGGTTTTTGTAGTGATGATCCATCAGCGTTTTGCAAAGCATATGCGGGCCGGTCAGCGTAAATTTCATCGGATGAGCCGTGCAGGCGCGAGCGCGACGATAATCTTCGCCCAAACTCAACGCGCCTTCGCCAATCGCGGATTCCACTACACCAGCCGGAGCGGCACGAAATCCCATGCCTTCCAACCGCCGAAATTCTTCTACGTCACCGCGCGTGATGCGCGAACGTATGCCATCCATAGGGCGGATGAAGTATTCGATCATTCCATTGGTGTCGGGATGATTGACATCCCAACGGTACAGTTCGCCGTCGGCAACAACGTCAATTCCAGCGAGTTCCTGAAGTTGGAAAACCACCTTGGTGGCATCAACGAGCGCCTGTTGGCTGGGCAGCGCGATCAGCCATTCAGGGACGGGGTACGAGCCGACAACAGTTGTGCGAATTGCAGGTGCAGTCACAAATTCCTCCGAAAGATTAGGTTTGAAAGTGGCGCGCAGTATATCCGAGCAAGCTGGTCACGCAAGCCGCTAGTCAGTCAATGCGACATGACTTAAGATGCGCGCCACATTTCGCACTTCATCTTCAAAAGGAAACTCAATGGCTGAAACTCTTTCGCCCGTAGGCTTGCTGATGGCTGGCGCGACTTCCATCAGCAACGTCGTCAAAGACATCTCCGCAAAAAAAGTCGTAGACCATCATGAACTCTTTGCTTCGACATTTTGGATTCGCCTCTTTGCGGCAATCACCTTTCTGGCTGCGCTGGGCTGGCGAATGCTGAGCGGCAACGCTCCGCATTTTCGCAACGACGGCGGCGAATTTTTTGGCGTGAACGGGTTGCTGCTCGGTCCCTGGCCAACGTACCTGATTTACCTGACGATTGAAGTGTTACTCGTTGCCTGTTCGACCTTGCTCTATTTTCGAGCCATTCAGGTGACGCCGATTTCGCTTTGCATGCCCTACATTTCCTTCACGCCGGTGTTTTTGATTCCGATGGGCTATTGGGTCAACAACGAAGCGACTTCGTTGGAAAAAGGCGTCGGCGTGGTGTTGATTTTCATTGGCTCAATCGCCATGCACCGGTTGTTGTTCGCTGGCGGCTGGTTGGAACCGATCAAAGCCATCTGGCGAGAACGCGGCTGTTTTTACATGCTGGTGGTGGCGCTGGTCAACGCGATTACCAACCCGATTGATGCGCGACTGGTGCGTATGACCGATGCTTTCGTCCAAGCGACTGCTTTTGGGCTGGGAATGTGCGTGTTTTTCACTGTGCTGCTCATCGCTCGCAAAGCCGACGCCGGAAAAGTCATTCGCGCAGTTCCGATGTGGGCAATGCTGGCCGGCGTGCTGGAAGCCGTCGCCTTGATCTTTCAGTTGTCGTCGCACAATCACATCGCGGTTGTTTACACCATCAGCATCAAACGCGCCGGAATCATTCTGGTCATCCTGCTGGGCTGGATGGTGTTCAAGGAAAAAAACATCGGCGATAAATTGATCGCAGCGACGGTCATGCTGGTCGGCGTGCTGATTATTTATTTGCCTGTGACGTTGATGCAGGCCTTGCTGATTGCAGCGGCGGCGATTGCGGCGATGTTGATGGCGTTTCACTTGACGAAACCCAAAGCTGGCCTCGCGGCTTGATCTTGATAATGAATTGTATTGGAAGAGTCATCTTCACCGCAGATACGCAGAGAACGCGAAGAATTCGCAGAGCGCTTTTCTCTGCGCCACCTCTGCGTTCTTTGCGCCTCTGCGGTGAAATTCGTTTGCCAGCAATTCTGATTTCAGTGCTGTGCTTGCTGGCATTTCCCTGCGCCGCTCAACAGGACCCGCCAACGCCGGAGCCAGCGCCGCAACCGGAACCTGCGCCTTCGCGCTGGCAATGGTCGTTTTCCATTCGCAACCGGACGGGCGTTCGCACGGATGAACCGCGCGTGCTGCAAATGTCGCGGACGTTCATTGATGGCAAAGGCATTTACAAAATCTCCGACAATTGGCGACTGACGCTGGAAGGCCGCGCGCATTACGATCCGGTCGAGCGGCTGGGATTTCCCAAATCTGTCTGGATTGATCCGCGCCAGGCCTTGTTCGACGGCAAAGTCAAAAAGGTGGATTTGAAACTCGGTTTGCAGCAAGTCGTCTGGGGACAAGCCGACGGATTGCGCGTGCTGGATGTCATCAACCCGCTGGATTACCGCGAATTCATTCTGGAAGATTTTCTGGATTCGCGTCGTCCGTTGTGGATGGCGCGCGCAGACGTTCCGGTCGAAAAAGGTTCGTTGCAATTGATCTGGGTTCCATACTTTGCGCCTGCTCGTTTGCCCGGAGCGGAAAACGAATTCGGCCTGGGCAGCAGTTTCGGGCTTAGTTTGATCGGCGCGGCGCAAAGCAATTTGCCGCCGTTTGCAACGCGCGTCGAGCCGACGACACGCCCTGCGTACCAATTGAAATCTTCGCAAGGCGGCGCGCGATACAGTCGCAGCGTTGGCAGTTGGGATTTGACCGCGAATTACTTTTACGGCTGGGAAGACACGCCGACCAGTTACCTGCGCGGCATTGAAACCGCCCCGAACAATCCGCTGCCGACGGTGGTCTTCAAACCACGTTTTGACCGCAAGGAAGTGTACGGCGGAACGGCGGCGACCAACTTTGGCTCCGTCGTGCTTCGACTGGAAGGCGGTTGGAACCGCAACAAACCTCAAGCCGTGACAGACAATCCGGTCAACAGCGGCTTTGAAAAATTCGGACTGTTTTCCAGCGTCGTCGGCCTGGATTGGTCGGCGAACACCTGGCTGTGGGTGAGCGGGCAATACTTTCTTCAATCTGTGGATGCGCCGCAAAGCCGGTTGCTCTTTCCGCGCAATAATCATCTGGCTTCGATGTATTTTCGCGCCAACTTTTTCCGCGACACGCTGCGCCCGGAATTTTTTGTGCTGACGGGATTGAATCAGCGACAGTTCATGGTTCGCCCCAAACTGTCCAAAACTTTCGGCGATCATTGGGCAGTCAGCGTCGGCGCGGATTTTCTGGGCGGTCGGCAAACGAACATTTTCGGTTATTTCGATTCGCGCGACCGCGTGGTGATCGAATTGAAATGGATGAAATAGCGCTTTTGCCAGCTTCAGGAAAATTGATTAAGCTGCGCCCGCTTTCAAGTTCCAACTTCAAACAGGGTTTACGATGAGTTCTGCGGTCACACCAGTCACTCCCAAAGACGCGGCGGCAATGATTTTGCTGCGCGATCCCGACGACCCGAAAGTGTTCTGGGTCAAACGCGCGCGCACGTTGCGGTTCATGGCCAATTATCATGCCTTCCCCGGCGGCCAGCGCGACGAACTCGATCACGAAGTGCCAATTGAAAACGTTCCGCATTCCGACGACGAACAGACAGCGGTTATGCGTGTGGCCGCCATTCGTGAAATTTTTGAAGAAACCGGTGTGTTGCTGGCACGCGGAGCGGAAACCCTATCTTCAGAACGCCGCGCCCAATTGCGAGCGGAACTCGCCGCCGATCAAATCAGTTTCAAGGAACTGCTGGCCAGCGAAGGGCTGACACTCGACGCCTCTTTGCTGCAAGAAGCGCCGCGCTGGGTGACACCGCCTTCCATGCCACGCCGCTATGACACGCGGTTCTTTTCCGCGTGGCTGCCCGAAGGCCAGGAAACGGAAATCATTCCCGGTGAACTTGAAGAAGGCGAATGGTTGCGCCCGCACGAAGCGTTGCAAAAATGGATTACCGGCGATTGTTTGATCGTGACGCCAATCACCGTGGCGATGCAGTCGCTGGCTGAAGGCGTTCTAGATTTTGCCGAACGCATGCTGAACGTGCCGCAACACGAACGCGATCATTGGGAAAGCCGCGTCGAAATGCGAAAAGGATTTTTCCTCTGCGCGTTGCGAACGCCGACGATTCCTCCGGCGACGCATACGAATTGTTATTTGATCGGCGGCGATGAAATGGTGGTGATTGATCCGGGTTCGCCTTACACGGAAGAGCAGGCGCGGCTGGACGCCGTGGTCGAACGTTTTCTGGCGCAAGGCCGCCGCATACGCGAAATCATAATCACGCATCTGCATCCCGATCACATCGGCGGAGTCAATCATCTGGCAAAGAAGTTCAAGCTGCCGGTGGCGGCTCACCGTTTGACGGCCGAGGCAATTAACGAAGAAATCCGCGTTGACCGGTTGATAGAAGATGACGAAATCATAGAACTCAGCGAACAATCGTCCGGCCTGAGGTGGCGCTTGCGCGCCTTGTGGACTCCTGGGCACGCGCGCGGCCATCTGAGTTTTTACGAAGAGCGAACCGGCACGCTGGTCACAGGCGATTGCGTCGTCGGATTCGGCACGGTCGTCATTGCCCCACCGGAAGGAAACATGAACGAATATCTGGCTTCATTGCAGCGGTATCTGGAACTGCCCAGGCTGACGGCATTGATGCCCGGCCACGGCCCCGTGCTGGCCGATGCGCGCAGCAAGATCGAAGAGTACATCGCTCATCGGCTGGCGCGCGAACAAATGATCGTCCAGGCAATGGCGGCGGGCGCGCAAAGTCCGGCGCAAATCGTCCAGGCCGTTTACACCGACACGCCAGCGGCAATGCACCAACTGGCGGAACTTTCCGTGCGCGCTCATCTGGAAAAACTGATGGCAGACGGGCGCGTGTTTGCCGTAACCGAAACTGAATTCGCGCTTGCAATTTGAGCGTTACCAACTTCAGCCGAAAAACATGACGACTTTTTTCATTGCTGTAATTGCATTGCTGAGCGGCGTCGCGCTTGGATACTTTTTCCGCCGAACGAAACCGTCGCCCGGACTTTACGACTCCAACCAGCAATCCTTACCGGCGCCGACCGACAATCAGCCTGGCGGCGGATCAGCCGATTTCTACAAAATCGCCGAATCGCTGCAAACTTATTTTGACCAAAGCACGCATCCGAAAGACCTGCTCTCGCACACTGAATTCGAACGTGGCGTGAAGCTTTTCTCGGCAGATGCCTATTCGATCAACGACCTGTTGAATTACGCCGCCGGGCCGAACACGACTCTCAGTTGTATGGCATTGGAGGCGATGGCGAGACGCGAAACCGTCGAACAGGACATCTTCGATCCAGTCATCAGGCTGTTTCCGAATCTGGGTTATTGGCCAGTGTTTTTCGCGTTACGCGCCTTTGCCAAACACACCGATCGCCCGCTGATCGCAGCCGTCATCACACACGTCAACCTGAACTGGCGTTCGCCCGTCAGCAATCAATTGCTGCGCGATTTCATCGAAAGCCGGATCGCAGCCAAAGAAAAAGCGGAATTCAGTAACGAACTGGAAGCGATAACCGATGAAGACAACGCGGAAACTCTGGAAACCGCGCTGCGTGAAATCGGCGAGCCGCTGACCAGCCGGATGCTGGAACAGGTGCAGCAACATCGTCTGTCGTTGTTTTTGCGCGGCATCGGCAGCATCTGGAGCCGCGACGACGAAACACGGCGCGAATTGCTGATCGAACACGATTACCTGATCGAACAGGTCAATGAAGTTCTATCGGCGATGCAAAAGAAAACGCCGCGTTCGGTGTTGCTGGTCGGCGAATCCGGCGTCGGCAAAACGGCGCTGGTTCGCGCTCTCGCCCGCCGTTTGCAACAGGAAGGCTGGATGATTTTTGAATCCAGCGCCAATGAATTGATGGCTGGACAGGTTTACATCGGTGAACTGGAAGGCCGCATTCAAAATCTGCTACGCCAGTTGAGCCATCAGAAAAAAGTGCTGTGGTTCGTGCCGAATTTCCAGGATTTGTTATGGGCGGGCCAGCACAAATACCAGCAAGCCGGAGTGCTGGATCAAATTTTTTCCCGCATCGAAAGCGGCGAAATCGTCATGCTCGGCGAAACGCAGCCTCCTGCTTATGAACGTCTGGTGCAGGCCAAACCGCGCGTGCGAACCACCATGGAAATCGTTCGCGTCAATTCGCTGAACGACGAAAAGACTTTGGCGCTGGCTCAACAATGGGTCGAACATTACAGCCCAACGCCGCATTCTGACGACGACAAACTGGTTTCGGATCAAACGCTGGCCGAAGCCTTTCAATTGTCCAAACAGTTTTTGGGCGAAAAGGCGTCGCCCGGCAATCTGCTGCAATTTCTGTCTCTGACGCGCCAGCGATTGGCGTCGCTCAATCCCGATACGGCGTTTACGATCACGCTCGATGATTTGCTGGTGACGTTGTCGCAACTGACCGGGTTGCCGTTGAGCATTCTGGATGACCGGCACGGGCTGGATTTGGATGCGTTGCGCGATTATTTCCAGGCGCGCGTGCTCGGCCAGCCCGAAGCAATTGATTGCCTGGTCGAACGAGTGGCGATGATCAAAGCGGGCGTCACCGATCCGAAACGACCGCAAGGCGTGTTTCTGTTCGCCGGGCCGACCGGAACCGGCAAAACCGAAATCGCCAAAACGCTGGCGCGTTTTCTGTTCGGTTCGGAAGAGCGAATGATCCGCATTGATATGAGCGAACTGCAAACCGGCAGCGGCTTGGGACGTTTGATCGGCGAACACGAAGAAGTCGCCGGACAAACCGCGCTGGTCAATCAGATTCGCCGCCAGCCGTTTTCCGTCATTCTGCTCGACGAATTTGAAAAAGCCGACGCCAGCGTCTGGGATTTGTTTTTGCAGGTCTTCGACGATGGCCGGTTGACTGACCGACGCGGTTACACGGCGGATTTTCGCCATTCGATCATCATTCTGACTTCCAATTTGGGAGCGGCGATTCCGCATGGAACCAGCGTCGGGTTTCAGGATACCGCCGGGTTCAGCCAGGCAATGGTCGAACGCACGATTGGCAAAACGTTCCGGCGCGAATTCGTCAACCGGCTGGATCGCGTGGTTATCTTTCGTCCGCTGAACCGCGGAGTGATGCGCGATCTGCTCAAAAAAGAACTGCGCGAAGTTGTGCATCGGCGCGGGCTGAGAAACCGCGACTGGGCCGTGGAATGGGACGAATCCGCGCTCGAATTTCTGCTCGACAAAGGCTTCACGCCCGACCTGGGCGCTCGCCCGTTGAAACGCGCGATTGAACAATATCTGCTGGCCCCGTTGGCGATGAGCATCGTCAATCATCAACTTCCCGACGGCGATCAGTTTCTGTTCGTTCGCAGCGACGGCAAGGAAATCCAGGTCGAATTCGTTGATCCCAATCCTCCCGAAGCTCCTGCATCTGTTGCCGCGACTGGCGAAGAGATCGAAGCCGAATGCCAGTTGGAAGAAATCGCGCTGGACGCACGCGGCACTACAGCGGAAGTCGAATTTTTGCGCGACGCCTTTGAACGATTGGTGGACGAAATCGAATCCGAAGATTGGCAGGCGAAAAAGAACTCTGCGCTGCTGCAAACATCGGCCAGAGGATTCTGGGATTCGCCTGCACGGTTCAGTGTGCTGAGTTTGGTGGAGTACATGGATCGCATCGAAGTCGGCTTGCGTTCGGGCGATTCGCTGTTGCGGCGCATTCTGGGCACTGAGCCGGAGAAACGAAAATTCTTTTCGTCGGATTTGACCAAACGACTGGCGCAGCAAATTTACCTGCTGGAAATCGCCTGCGACGATCTGGCGGACAGTCGTCCGCGCGAAGCCTTTTTGCAGGTCGAAAGCGGGCGCGACACTGGACTCGATCCGGCGGAAAGCGATCAGTTCGCCCAACGATTGATCGGCATGTACGAACAATGGGCGGCCAAACGAAAAATGAAGCTGGAGGTCATCGAACAAACGACCGGCAACGAACACCAACCGTTGCGCTGGCTGGCCACCGTGTCCGGCTATGGAGCGTTTTCAATCTTGTTGCCCGAAGCAGGTTTTCACGTGCTGGAAGCTCCGCGCAAGGAAGGCAATTTCCACCGTTTCAAAGCTCGCGTTCGCGTCGCTGACTTGCCCGATGAACCGGCGGGCGAAAACTCCGGGGCACTGATTCGGCTGGCGCGCGAATCCTTTGACCGGTTAGGCGACAAAAAACTGGCGATTGTTCGCCGTTACCGCGAACTGCCGTCGCCGTTGGTGCGGGACAGCATCCGCAACTGGCGCACCGGCAAACTGGATCGTGTGCTCGGCGGCGATTTCGATTTGATTCGCTAAAACAAGAACCGCAGGCTGAGGCCTTTATCGGCCACAACCTGCGGTTTCAATTTACGATCAGCCTACTTCACTTTCACATCCACCGAAGCCGACGTGTTTTCCCATTCCAGTTTCAACGTGCCGTTGGAGCCGGAACCGGTCAGCGAAATCGTGAATTGTTCGACGCTCGCCGCCGTTTTGCCGACTTTCATATCTACGCGACCCAGATCATCCGCGTCTTTGTAGCTGAACGCGCCCCACTGTTTGGCCGTTTTATTGACGATCAGCTTCCAGCCGGTTTCGCTCGGCAAAGTGAACAGCGCATAACTGCCTGCCGGAACGTGCAAATTGCCAATCATCAAATCAGCGTCGGTGGTCAGCACAGTGGCTTCGTCCGCTCCCGTGCGCCAGACCTTGTCAAAAGGAACCAAACTGTCACCGACGGCTTTACGGCCTTTCAGCGAAGGGCGTCCATAAGTCACCGAAATCTTTTTGCCATTCAAAGTCAGTTCGACTGTTTCGTGCGGGCTGACGCGCTGGCGTTGCATGGCAACCACCGCCACGATCAAAGCGCACATCACGGCCAAAATCGCCAACGTTCGTTTCATGGTCATTTCAAATTCTCCTGTTGAGTTGTTGGTTTGTTTGAAAAAGCCACGCCACAGCGTGGCCATAATGGATTGAAAAGAAATTTTTCGTTACCGCGCTTCTCCCAGAATCAGCGCGCTGCGCGGGGCTACACTGGCCCTGTTCTCGCTGGCCAGTGTAGCGCTCAATCTCAAAGGCGAAATGCCGACTTCCTTGCCGTCGCCAAAGACCTGCCAGTTCCCTTTGGGAATGTGCAGTTCGGCTAACCGTGCGCTGGCATTGAGCGCCACCAAAGCACGCGACCAGGAATCCGATCCCGTCACGTCTTCAACCACAAACGCCACGCATCCCAATGGAATTGGCAGCCCAAACTGATCGTCGAGAAACCAAACGGCGCGGCGAACCTGTCCCGCCGTTTCCATACGAAACAGTGGATGGGCGCGACGAAGAGCAATCAGTCCCTGGTAATACTCGTAAATGTCCCGATGTTCCAGCTTGTCGCGCCAGCGAATCATGTTCACCGCATCGGGTTTGTCGTAACTGTTGTGATCGCCGCCTTTGGTTCGCAGAAATTCCTGCCCGGCCTGAATGAATGGAACCCCTTGCGACGTGAAGACTGCGGCAGCAGCCAGTTTGTCCATCGCGCGGCGGTCAGCATCGGTGATGCGCGCATCGTCAATCGTGCTGATTTTCAACCTATCCCACAACGTGTGATTGTCGTGACATTCGACGTAATTGATGGCTTCCAGCGGCGAATCGCTGAAATCGTCAATCGCGCCGCGAATGCCCTGCTTCACGCCGGGAATGTGGTGGCCGGATTGCGCGAATCCGGTTTCGCGCGCATTGAACACGTTTCCTTTCAAAGCGTCGCGGTAATGATCGTTGAACACAGACCATCCCTGACCGCGTTGCGTGCCTTTCCAGGTTATTTCAATCGGCGTCGAACCGCCCGCCCACGGTTCGCCATAAATCAACAAGTTCGGATCAATCGCTCGCAATTCCCCGGCAATCTGCCGCACGGTTTCGCGGTCAATCAATCCCATCAGATCAAATCGAAAGCCGTCAATTTTATATTCGGTCACCCAGTGTTTCAGGCAATCCAGGATGTAACGCCGAACCATCGGCGCTTCGGTGCGAAATTCGTTGCCGACGCCGGAACCGTTCCAGTAACTGCCGTCCTGTTTCAACCTGTAGTAATAGCCCGGAACCAATCCGTCGAAACTGTACACGCGACCTCGATCAATCGCTTCGAAAGTGTGATTGAAGACCACATCCAACGTGACGCGAATGCCCAACCGATGCAGCGTATCTATCATTCGCTTCACTTCGCTGACGCGGCGAGCATCGAAGCGTTCGGTCGCGTACCAGCCTTCGGGCGAAAAGTGATGCACCACATCGTATCCCCAACCGTACTGGTCTTCGGATTTCTGGTTGTGAAATTCGCCCAGCGGCAGCAGTTGAACCACATTGACGCCCAGTTCCACCAGATGTTCAAGTCCCGTTGCAATGTCCTGCCGCCCGGTCAGATGCGTGTCTCTTTCGGTCAAACCCAGGTATTTGCCGCGACGTTGAATGCCCGAATCCGGGTCAATCGTGAAATCGCGGATGTGCATTTCGTAAATGACGGCTTCGGAAATCGGAAAGTCAGGGCGGTCGGCGACAGGCGTTTCGTCATGAACCACAATGCTTCGCCCATCGTGATTGGTGACGGCTTTGGCGTAAGGGTCGAGCAATTCCCGGCTCGCGTCAAAACGAGCATCTTCGCCCGATGCCGAATAGGTGTAATACACGCCAATCTGATCGCCTTCGATGACGGTTTCCCAACATCCGTCTTCTAGCTTGTTCATCAAAACTCGCTTGGCGTCTCCGCCCGTGGGCGACTGATACAAATTCAAAATCACCTTGTCCGCGGTCGGCGCCCAGACGCGAAACGTGGTTTGTGTGGGAGAATAAAGCGCTCCGAGCGGTTGCGAGGAATACACTTCATCCGCCGCATGCGGCAGCGGCGGTGTGGTCGCATAAGTGATCGGAGCCAGACGAGCAGTCGAATTCGTGTTCATTCGTGTTCAGGAATTTGTGAAGTTCGGGAAGCAAGTCGAAAGCCTAGTCGCAATCGTCGCCGTGTTCAAGCCCACCTACAAAACGAGTTTTGGTTCGACTTTTTCCCCGACGACCTCCTCTAAACCGTCACCAAATTCGATCATCAAGAAAGCGAATCCGGAATATGAAACAAATGCTTACGAAAACCCTGATCTTCACAGTTGCCCTTGGCGCATTGTTGGCGCTGGTTTCTTTTCGAAACCACAAGGCCAAAGCTCAGTCAACGCAGTTGCGCGCAGAACCGATCACTCAGAAATTCACGGTGGACGGCTTGGAGCGAACCGCCATCATCGTTCCTAATTCCGCCACCGCGCCCAAAGAAGGCTCGCCGCTGGTGTTCATCTTTCACGGTCATGGCGGCACGGCGCGAAACTCGTTCAACCGGTTTGAAATTCATCGGCACTGGCCGGAAGCCGTCGTGGCATACATGCAAGGATTGCCGACCGTCACCAGACGCGATCCGGACGGCGGACTGCCCGGATGGCAAAACGCCCCCGGAATGCAGGGCGACCGCGATTTGAAGTTTTTTGATGCCGTCGTGGATTGGGCGAAAAAGATCTACAAGATTGACGCCAATCGCATTTATGCCGGTGGTCACTCCAATGGCGGCGGCATGACATACGCGTTATGGACAGCGCGCAGCCAGATGATCGCAGCATTTGCGCCTTCCGCGGCAGTGTTTGGATTCAAAGCCGCCAGGTCTCAGCCGAAACCGGCGCTGTTGATTGTCGGTCAGGGTGACACTATCGTGCCAACAGCCAATCAAGAGCGAAACATCGAGGTTGTTTTGAACCTGAACCAATGCGAAAAGACCGGCAAGCAATTTGCGCCGAATGTGACGCTCTACAAATCCAAAGCCGGAGCCGCCACCGCTGTTTACAATCACAACGGCGGGCATCGCATGCCGGACAACACCGGCCAGATGATGGTCAAATTTTTCAAGGAGCACCGACTGAAATAATCTTCGGAGCGTTGCTTCAAACCGCAACGCTCCAAAATTCAAAGCCTGTAAAACCATTCCCGCCTGTCCGTTCAGCCCACATCCTGTTCGTCATCAAAATTCGCTCGCAACCATTCAACAAAGTTTGACGTATGCGAAACCGATTCACGTACAATTACCCTTTGCATCATCCAGCAATCATCAAGCAGGAGAAAGAACTATGACCCAGATCACGATTTCACCTTTGGCGCGATTGGCGTGCGCGTTAGTCGCGTTGTTTGTCCTGGCCAGCTACGGCGCGGCGCAATCGCCAGACAAAATCATCAAACAAGCCGTCAAAGCCATGACCAAAGGCAAAGGCGAAAAAGCGCTGCGCGAAGTTCGTTCGCGGCAGGCGTCGGGCAAAATCACCAATCCAAAAGACGGCACGACCGGCCTTTATCAAACCTCGGCATCGCAACCGAATTTGTTCATCGAAGCGTTTAACCTGGGCGGATTGGAATTCAGTTCCGGCTACAACGGCAAATCATCCTGGACGCGGGATTCGCGCGACGGATTGCGCACGCTGACCGGGCAAGCCAGCCGCGATTTTCAAACCGAAGCCCGATACCGAAACTGGCGTTGGCTGGATTACAAAAAAGACAAATCCAAATTGACCTTCACCGGTCAAACCACGATCAATGGTCAACCAGCCAACACGCTGGCGCTGGTGACGGCCAAAAACGTGACGATCAAACTGCATTTCGATGCTGCGTCGGGCTTGCTCATCCGCGAAGAATTTCCTGCGGGCGACACCGTTCGCGTGTTTGATTATTCCGACTTCAAACCGGTCGGCGCGTTACAGGAACCACACACGATCAAACTGACCATCGGCGAAGTCCGGTTCGACATCCAGCTTGATTCGATCAAACACAATGCTTCGATTGATCGTGCCGCGTTTGAGTTTCCGAAACTATCCAACGAACCGCTGCCGGATATTCCGGCGCTGCTCGATGAAGTCGGCAAAAATGAAGACGCCGTGGACGAACTTCTGGAAAAGTACACTTACACGCAAACGACGGTTCGCCGCGAAATTGATAACAAAGGCTTGTTGAAAATCAAAGAATCCGAAACGCACGAGCTGACGTTTTACAAAGGTAATCGCATTCGCCGTTTGATCGCCAAAAACGGCAAGCCGCTGTCGCCCAGCGAAGAAGCCGACGAAACCAAACGCCTTGAAAAACGCATCCGCGAAATCGAAAAGAAAGAGGCCGAGAAAGCTCGCAAAGCTGAAAAGCAACGCGAAGTCGCGCAGGAAAATTCCGGCCCGCCCGACGACGAACGCGGCCAGCGAATTTCCATCGCCGACGTGCTGAAAGCTTCAAAGCTGGTCAATCCTCGGCGCGAACGCTTCCGAGGCCGTGACGTGATTGTCTTCGATTTCGAGCCGCTGCCCGGTTACAAACCCAAAAAAGATTTTGAAAAGTTTTTCGGCAAAATGGCGGGGGCGATTTGGGTGGATGCCGCCGACAAACAAGTCGCCCGCGTCGAAGCGCGTCTGATCGAATCGTACAAAGTCGGTGGCGGATTGCTGGCTTCGCTGAAAGAAGGCGCGTCGTTTGTGCTGGAACAGGAACGGGTCAACGACGAAATCTGGTTGCCAACACGAGCCGACATCAATTTGGGCGTGAAGGTTTTGCTGGTCAAAGGCATCAACGTCAATTCCGTTGTAACCTACGGCAATTACAAACGCTTCAATGTGGACGCCGAAAAAGAGAAACTGAAAGACCCGACGGCTCCGATCAAGCCGTAATCGGCAAACAGTGTTCAGAGTACCAGCTTTAGCTGGCAGTGGCGGCTTTAGCAGTGTTCAGAGTACCAGCTTTAGCTGGCAGTGGCGGCTTTAGCCGCCCGACGTGGATCGGTAAACGAGCCACGTCCGCCTAAAGGCGGTACTCTGAACACCGTCTGCGTTGGAATTTCAGTCCAGATACAGAAACTCGTTCAAATTGAAAAGCGCATGGCAGAAATCGCGTAAAGCCGCAGCCGCCGGATTCTCGTTCTTGCGTTCCACATACCCAGCCGTTTGTTTCTGCAAAAACTCCAACGACCACGCCAGTTCTTTTTCGTTCGGTTGGCGATTGAGCGCCGCCGTGAAAGCCGACGTTATTTGTTTGCGAAGATCATTGCCAGCTTCGGCGGCGACTCGTTCGGCGAAATAGCCAGCCTGTTGCAGCACAAATTCGTTGTTCATCAGCGCCAGCGCTTGAGGCGAAACCGTAGAAACGGCTCTGACCGGGCCGGTCACCGTCGTCGCAGGGCAATCGAAAACTTCGATCATCGGCAACAGCACCGAACGTTTGACGAAAATGTAGATGCTGCGTCGCCAGGTGGTTTCGTCGTCTTTGGCATCCAGCGGCCAACGCGGGCGCGACCCGGTGTTGATGATGTCGGGATCAATGCGCGGATAAATGCCCGGTCCGAACATTTCCTTGTTGAGCTTGCCGCTCACGGCCAGCATGCTGTCGCGTATGATTTCGGCTTCCAACCGGCGCGGGTTCATGCGCCACCACAACCGATTTTCGGAATCCACCGAAGCCGATTTTTCGTTGAACCTGCTCGATTGACGATAGGTGTTTGAAGTGACCATCAATCGGTGCATGGCTTTCCAACTCCATCCTTTGGCGATGAATTCCGTAGCCAGCCAATCCAGCAACTCAGGATGCGTTGGGCGGTCGCCCGTCGCGCCAAAATCGCTGGGCGTGCGGACAAGGCCTTTGCCGAAGTGATATTGCCAGATGCGATTCACCGCGACGCGAGCCGTCAATGGGTTGTCCGCGCTGGCAATCCAATCGGCCAATTGTTTGCGGCGGCCCATCGGATTCAAATCGGTTTCGCCACAGATGACTTGCGGCAATCCAGGCCCAACCGGATCGCCTTTCAAGGCGACATCGCCTCGTTTGAGCAAAAAAGCCTGTTTAGGTTTTTCTTCGTCGGTCACGCCCATCACCGCTGGCAACATCTTCGGGCGAGTCTTGTTGATTTCGTCAATGTCTTTCTGCACCAATTTGCGAGCGGCGCGCTCTTCTTCAGTAATGTGTTCGTCAATTTCTTCAGGTTGCAGATTGACGGCTTTGGCAAATCGTTCTGCGGTTTCCTTGCGATATTGTTCGCGGGTTTCGGCGTTGATGGTTCCGGCGTCTTCGGCCAGCTTGACGTGAAACTCGATCTTTTCCGCCATCAATTTTTCCCGCACTCGTTTTTCGATGGCGGCGATTTTCGCCCTGTATGGTCGCAGCTTTTCATCAACGGCTTTGTTGGCGGCGGCGTGAACTTTCTTTTCTTCGTCGCTGGCCAACAATTTTTCCGTTTTCTGGAACGGGAAAAACACTGCCTGCAACCGGTAATAATCTTTCTGGGGAATCGGGTCGTATTTGTGATCGTGGCATCGCGCGCAACCTACGGTCAGCCCCAAAAACACAGACGAAGTAGTCGAAACCATGTCATCCAATTCATCCGACCGGGTCTGTTCGTTGACGGCGTTGTCCACCGTTGGCCCGTTACGCAAAAAACCCGTAGCGATCAAATCTTCCGGCCTGGTTTCCGCAGCGGCTTTCAACTGATCTCCGGCAAGCTGTTCGCGTATGAATTGGTCATAAGGTTTGTCGTCGTTGAAGGAACGAATCACCCAATCGCGATAACGCCAGGCGTGCGGGCGGTCGTAATCGAATTCGTAACCGCCGCTGTCGGCATACCGCGCCAGATCGAGCCAGTGTCGTCCCCAGCGTTCGCCGTAATGTTGAGAAGCCAGGAGTTTTTCAACGACTTTTCGATAAGCGGCATCGGACGGATCTTTCAAAAATGCAGCCATCTCTTCAGGCGAAGGCGGCAAACCAATCAGGTCGAAATACACGCGACGCAACAATTCGCGCGGCGAAGCGGCGGGCGAAGGCCTCAATCCTTTGGCTTCCAGGTTGGCCAGCACAAAGGCATCAATTTCATTTTTCACCCACGAACGCTGTTTCACTTTGGGCGCTGCCGGGCGAACCGGTTTGAGGAAGGCCCAGAAACTTCGATCTTTGTCGTTGATGCTGTAACCGGGAGCACGAACCGGAGCGGATTCCGGCGCCGCAGCGGCAATGGCTTTCGGCTGAAGCTGTTGAATCCATTCGGCAATGACGGCGATTTCAGCATCGCTGAGTTTGCCGCCCATCGGCATCGCAGGTTCTTCTTTGTGCGTGACCAGTTTGTACAACAGGCTTTGTTCCGGCTTTCCAGGCACGACCGAAGCGCCGCGTGTTCCGCCTTTCAGCACAGATTCTTCCGTTCGCAAATCCAACCCCGAACGCTGAATCTTTGCGCCGTGACAACTCACGCAATTTTGTTCGAGTATCGGTTGCACCTTGTCTTTGAAAAAGTCCGGCGCTGCGCCGGTTCGCCCCAATCCAAAAACCAATGCGCAACCAATTGCCGCCGAAATCAGCACAAGTCGTTTCGCCAAATTTGCTTTTGTCAGCATGAAATCAAACCTTCCTGTTGAATTTTGAGTGAGATGGTGGAAACGGGCGAATCTTCTTTCGGCATTTAGAGATTGTCAAACCTTTCCCGGCTCAAGGTTCGACTTGTCCGGCGTAGATTTTCTCTTTGGCAACTGATGTCAGGACGCATTTTGAGGAGGGCGACTCCGAGATGCTGCCGCGAATTCATTGTCGAGTTTCCTGATACCCGATACCCAATACCCGAAACCTGACTTTGCTAAAAGCAGCTTTTGGCCAAACAGGTTTTTCGGTTTTCAGGTGTCGGGTATCAGGTTCGAATTCGCCAACGGTATACAGGACATGCAGCGCTCCAATCTGGCAGGATTCCCCCTCCCTGTTTCATCCGTGCTACACTGCGTTTCACGCAAATTGATTCGTGCCCCTGAATTTTTCGAGGTAGATCGTGATTCCCAGCGAAGTCCAAATTCAAACCGAACCATCTGTCATCAACGACGGGCAATACTCCGGCTTTCCTTCTCAGGCGGATGATTACCTGCATCGTCCACTGGATTTGAATGAACATCTGACGCCGCATCCGACGACGACGTTTTTCATTCAAGTGACTGGCGATGCAATGGCGGCGGAAAAAATCTTTGACGGCGACATTCTGATCATTGATCGCGCCGAAGATTGCCGCGACGGCCATCTGGTGTTGGCGATTGTCGAAAGCCGGTTTGTCGTGCGGCGATTGCGAAAATTCGATGGAAAATTCTGGTTGTGCCCGGCAGAACCCGATCAGCCCAGCCTGGAACTGGATGAAAGTTGCGAAGTCTGGGGGCGCGTCATGTGGTCTCTGACCAAACATTGAACAGTGATGAAAGCCGTTGCGTTGATTGACGCCAACAATTTTTATGTTTCCTGCGAACGCGCGTTCAATCCGCGATTGCGCGGCGAACCGACCGTCGTGTTGTCGAACAACGACGGGTGCGTGGTGTCGCGCTCCAACGAAGCCAAGCAGATCGGCATTCGCATGGCGGTTCCGATCTTTCAGGTGCGCAGCTTGATCGAACGGCACGGAGTTCATGTGCTGTCGAGCAATTACGAACTCTATGGCGATCTGTCCAACCGGATGATGAACGTGCTGGAAGAGTTTTCGCCCGAAGTCGAACGCTATTCGATTGATGAAGCGTTTGTCTGTTTGGAGGCTGATGATTCTGCCGGTCTGGAAGCATTGGGGCGGGAAATCAAAACCCGGTTGTATCGTTACACGGGCATTCCCGTTTCGGTGGGAATCGGCGCGACCAAAACGCTGGCCAAAGTGGCCGGCTTTCACGCCAAGACCTTGCCACAACTGGAAAACGTGTTCGATTTGACGCCGTCGTCCTTGCAGGTTCCGGCGCTGCGTCGCACGCCGATTGAAGAAGTCTGGGGCGTGGGTTATCGCTGGGCGACCAAGCTGAAAGCCAACGGCATTCGCACGGCGTTTGATTTGCGCGAAGCACGCGACGAATGGATTCGCGCCAACCTGAATGTGACTGGTTTGCGCATGGCGCATGAACTGCGCGGCATTGCCTGTCACACGCTGACCACCATCCCGCAACCTCGCCGAGCCATTAACTCCACGCGCTCGTTCGGCAAAATGGTGGATTCGCTCGACGATTTGAAAGCCGCCGTGGGAACCTTTGTCACTCGCGCTGCCGAAAAACTTCGCCGCGAACGCATGCTCGCCGGAATCATCACGGTGTTCGTTCTCACGGACAGGTACAAACTCGACGATGAACAGTATTCCGGCTCGCTGACCCTGCAACTGGCTCCGATGACGAACATCACCAACGACATTCAAACCGTCGCGTTCAAGGCGCTGGAAGCGATTTATCGCAAAGACCTTCGCTACAAAAAAGCCGGCGTGATGCTCGGCGACCTGGTTCCCGATTACGGATTGCCGCAGCCACTCTGGGAAACCGACAAGAACGAAAAGATGCGCGAATTGATGGCCAAGGTGGATCGGCTCAATCGCCGATACGGACGCGAAACCGTGCAATGCGGCACGTTCGTTTCCGACGGCAAATGGCAGATGCAGATGAACAGCCGCTCGCCGCGTTACACGACTCGGTGGGATGAATTGTTGAAAGTCGCCTGCTGAATTGTTTTCCTACCAATAATTCTCAATCATTAAAAATAATCGTTGACACCCCAGAGAAGCTGTCTTAAATTCCGCCGCGTCCTGATGTGGTTCAAGCTTCAGTTTTATGAACCATCGCTCGACACCCTGCCCCTCATCAATCTCCGGTTCAATCAATATCTCAGTTTGTTTCACCTCGCCGATCCCCAGGTTTCGCAAACTCCGGAGAATCCCATCAATTCATCAACCATAGGAGAAAGATATGTCCGCAATGTCTGTACCCGAATCGCGCGCCCGTCTGGGTTATTTGCTCTCAGAAATGCTCGCTCTTCCCCATCTGCCTGAAGACCTGCACCAGGCTGTGACGACTCATTTGCAACAGCAACTGACCGTCATCAACCTGCTCAATCCCGAATACTGTTTGCGCCTTTATCCAGTGCTGGCGGAGTTGGCCGAACTCAAAGCCAGGGCAGAATCCACATCTGCACAAGCCGAAGTCTTCACTACGGAAATCTGCATTGAAGAAACAGAACCGGAAGCTGCGCTGGAATCGTCGCTGGAAAATACTGCTGCTGAGGCATCCTCAGACGTTGTCACGCCAGATGTTGCCGCCGAAGAATCTCAAGTCGCGCCGAGTGAGGTCGCGGATGAATCTTCTGTGGAAGCTGAGGCCCAGATGAACGAATCGGAGGAAAACCTTGCTGAAAACATGCCAATGGCTGCCATTGCCGAATCAGCGAATGCTTCCGTCAATCCACGCACGTTGTGGTAATCCTCAACTCTGAAAGCAGCGTCGCCAGCGGACTTTGCGGTACAAGCGCCATTGGCGACGCAAGGCTTTTTTTCACCTGGAGCCACCCTGCATGCCAAAAGCTAAAATCATCTCCGTCATCAATTACAAAGGCGGCGTCGGTAAAACCACTACCACCTATCACATCGGCTGTTCGCTCGCGCAGCATTACCATAAAAAAGTGTTGCTGGTGGATATTGACCCGCAAAACAACCTGACCTTCCTCTGCGCCAAAGACCAACGCTGGGACGCATTCAAAAAAGAGCGCGGAACGTTGGCCACGCTCTACCGGCAATACGCCACGCAAAATTCTCTCAACACACGTCGTGTCATCTGGGAAAACCCGATTGAACTGGACAACGGCAAACGAATTACCAATCTGGATTTGATTCCCTGCGATGTCGAATTGCTGGGCGATGAACTGGGACTGGACGGATCGAGCGCGCCGTTTCCGCGCCAACAGCCTTCGGCGTGGGCAATGGCGGCGTACATGCGTGAGCGGCGTTTTCTGACCGAAGCCTTGCGCCAGGTCGAAAACGATTACGATTACATACTGATTGATTGCCCGCCCAATCTTTACCTGATGACGCAAAACGCGCTTTTCGCCAGTCATTCATATCTTGTCACGACTGTGCCGGATTATTTGTCCACACTGGGTTTTGACATCTTACAGGGGCGCATCAAGGACATTAGTAAGCGAAGTGATGCAGCACAAACATTCCTGGGAAAGTCCTATGGGCTGACTTCAATCGCGGAACTTGGGGGAGTCGTGTTTGTAAAAGTCCGGCACAGCGCCCATGGCGTCTTGCCGTCATTCAAACAGAAAATGGATGACATCGGAAAGAAAAATTCAGGACTCCAATTTAGCAGTTACACCACTGAACTCATCGGTTATAACTTAGCGGCAGAGCAGCATCGTCCTGTATGGGAATGCAATACGCCCGCAGCACAAGCAGCAGCGGATAGACAAGAATACCCAAACATCACTCGCATCTTTTTGGAGAGGTTTCATTTTCATGCCCAAGTCAAAAAAGCCCACCACGCCTGAGACTTTCGCGTTCCTCGCTGGCCTGCAAAACCTGCTTGGGTTACTGCCCACTGACGCTCAACGCAAAGAAGCCACCGCCACGTTCGATAAGGTGATTCATTTTTTCACTGACCTGCGAGGCAAATTCGGCGCTCTGCCGACACGCGAAGAGGCTGCCGACATTCAGCAATCACTCATCAAATTGGAAGAGTTGCTGCGCCAGGCGGAAACGAATCCGGCGCTTGCGAAATCTGTCGGCGTCAACCAGAAGCCGAAGAAGACTTCAACTCGCACTGCAATAAAAGAGCAAAGCGAAGTGGATGTCTCTGCGCTTGCTGAAACCATCAAGCGGCTACCAGCAGAGGAAATTCGTGTTCAGTTGAGCGACAAAAAGCATTTGGCGGTAACGATCAAACAGGTTGCGCTGGCGCTTGGAATGACACCCGGCAGCAAAGCGACAAAAGCGGCTCTGACCAATCAAATCGTCAATTACATCGAAAATGCCAGAATGAGCGACCGGCTGGCGGGACGCACCGAAAGCGAATGGTCACTGGCCGATTCAAACGAAGTCGAACCAGAACAAATCACAGCGTCTACCTGACCATTCACTCACCGTGCCATAAACAATGCAGCAAGCGCGGCATTTCTGCCTGACTTGCTGCATTTTTATTTCTGATCACTCCCAGCCAATTGTTGGCGATCCAAGCGCCTTGTAATAAAAATCCTGCCTGACGATAATCCGCCTGCAATTTTTCCTTCCTTCAAGATTTGAATTTCAATTGAATTGGCCTGCTTTGGTGGCGGGCGTTTGCAAACGACATGAGCAAAAAAACTCTATCCCTGATCGTCCTTCTGGTGTTCGTTGGCGCGTTTGTGGCGCTGAATATTTGGCAGCCCAATGCCAGAGCACAACAAAAAGTAGACTTTGTGCGCGACATTCAACCGATCTTTGCGGCTTCGTGCGCGGGTTGTCACGGCGAGAAAAAACAATCCGGCGGATTGCGGCTGGATTCCAAAGCCATCGCGATGGCCAAAGCCATCAAACCCGGCAACGCCGCCGAAAGCGAACTGTATCGCCGCGTCGCAGGCTTGAGCGATCAGGCGCGGATGCCGATGGGCGGCAAACCGCTTTCCGCCGAGCAAATCGCTCTGATTAAAACCTGGATCGAACAAGGCGCGATTTGGCCGGAAAGCGAAGGGGTGACAGGGGGAAAGGGTGACGTGGCGAAATCTGTCGCCCGGCATTGGGCCTTCAACGCACCAGTCAGGCCTGAATTGCCGCAAATCAAAAACTCTGTCTGGATCAAAAATCCGATTGACGCCTTTGTGCTGGCTCGATTGGAAAAAGAGGGATTGAAACCTTCGCCCGAAGCCGACCGCGTCACGTTGATTCGCCGGTTGAGTCTGGATTTGATCGGCTTGCCGCCTACACCGGAAGAAGTGGACGCTTTTGTCGCCGACAAATCACCGAAGGCTTATGAAAAGCTGGTGGATCGTTTGCTCAGCAGCCCGCATTACGGCGAACGTTGGGGACGCCATTGGCTGGATGCAGCGCGCTACGCCGATTCCGACGGTTATGAAAAAGACAAACAGCGCGCCGTCTGGTTTTACCGCGATTGGGTGATCAACGCGCTGAACCGCGATTTGCCTTACGATCAATTCATCATCGAACAGATTGCCGGAGACCTGCTGCCCAATCCCACGCAGGATCAAATCGTCGCCACAGGTTTTTTGCGCAATTCGATGATTAACGAAGAAGGTGGCATTGATCCCGAACAGTTCCGCATGGAGGCGATGTTCGACCGCATGGACGCCATCGGCAAAGGAGTGCTGGGGCTGACCATTCAATGCGCGCAATGCCACAACCACAAATTCGATCCGCTCAAACAGGAAGAGTATTACCGGCTGTTCGCTTTTCTGAACAATTCCAACGAAGCCAACATCGCCGTCTACACGCCTGAAGAACATAAGAAGCGCGCGGAAATTTTCCGCCGCACGCGCGAACTCGAAGCCGAATTGCAGCACAAAACGCCCGACTGGCCAGCGCAAATGGCTGCGTGGGAAGCCCAAGCCAAAGCGAATCAACCGGAATGGATCATCGTTCGCCCGGAAGTGGACGATATTTCCACTGGCGGCCAAAAGTATCTGCCTTACAAAGACGGCTCGTTTCTGGCCGCGGGTTATGCCCCGACCAAACACCGCGTGAAAATGGTTTGGAAAACCGACGTGAAAAACATAGCGGCGTTCCGGCTGGAATTGCTCAACGATCCGAACCTGCCATTGAATGGTCCGGGACGCTCCACTAAAGGTTTGGGCACGCTGACCGAATTTGAAGTTGAAGCCGCTCCGACAAATGAACCGACAAAAATCACCAAGATCAAATTGGTCAAAGCTACTGCCGATTTCAACCAGCCCGAACGCGACCTGGAACCGATCTTTTACGACAAGACAACGCGCAAACGCATTACCGGCCCGATTGATTTTGCTATAGACGGCAAGGACGAAACTGCTTGGGGCATTGATGCCGGACCAGGCCAACGCAACGTTCCACGCAAAGCCGTTTTTGTCGCCGAACAGCCAATCAGTTTTGATGGCGGAACCATTCTGACTTTCTATCTGAAACAAAATCACGGTGGATGGAACAGCGACGACAATCAAAACAACAATCTTGGCCGAATGCGTTTGTCCGTGACCACCGGCAAAGACGCCGTTGCCGATCCGCTACCCGCCAACGTGCGCGAACTGCTTTCGATTCCTTTCAACCAGCGAACCGAACAACAAACGCAAACTATCTTTGGGTATTGGCGAACGACCGTAGCCGATTGGAAAACGACCAACGATCAAATCGCCGAATTGTGGCGGCAACATCCCGAAGGTTCTTCGCAACTGGTGTACAACGAACGCGGCGAAATGCGTACTACCTTCACGCTCAAACGCGGCGACTTTCTGAAACCTGACAAAGAGATTCAACCGGGCGTCCCGGCGTTTTTGCATCAATTACCAGCCGATTCTCCGGCGAATCGGCTGACCTTTGCGAAATGGCTGGTGGATCGCCAATCGCCAACGACTGCGCGCGCGGCGGTCAATCGCATCTGGCAAACTTATTTCGGCACTGGATTGCTGGCGACTTCGGAAGATTTCGGCAAACAAGCCGACGCGCCTTCGCATCCTGAGTTGCTGGATTGGCTGGCGGTAGAACTTATGGACGGAGGGACTGAGGGACGAAGAGATGGAGGGACTGGAGGAAGAAATGTGCTGGCAAAAGCAAATCCGAAATCCGAAATCCGAAATCCGAAATCTCAGCCCTGGAGCTTGAAGCATATTCACCGCCTGATAGTCACTTCTGCGACGTACCGGCAATCGTCAAAGGTCACGCCGGAATTGCAGCAGCGCGATCAATTCAATCGCTTGCTGGCGCGCAGTTCTCGGCTGCGCGTTGAAGCGGAAATCGTGCGCGACATTGCGCTGCAATCAAGCGGCTTGCTGAATCCAAAAGTCGGCGGCGGAAGCATCTTCCCTCCTTCGCCGGAGTTCCTGTATTTGCCGCCCGCCAGTTACGGCCCCAAACCCTGGGCGGAAAGCAAAGGCGAAGAAAGGTATCGCCGCGCGTTGTACACGTTTCGTTATCGGTCGGTTCCTTTCCCGGCGCTGCAAGCGTTCGATGCGCCAACGGCAGATATTTCCTGCGTTCGGCGCACGCGGTCGAATACTCCACTGCAGGCATTGACCACGCTCAACGAAACTCTGTTTCTGGAAGCAGCGCGCGCGCTGGCCGCGAAAACCATCAAGGAAGGCGGCTTGACTGATACGGCGCGAGCAACCTTCGCGTTTCGTCGAGCGCTGACGCGCGCGCCGACTCCGGCGGAACTGGCGGAATTGCTTGCGCTGAAAAATCGCCAACTGGAACGCTTCACGACCGGCGAATTGAATCCATGGAATCTGGCGACCAACGATCCTGACAAACCATTCACCTTGCCCAAAGGCGTCAGAATGGATGATCTGGCTGCGTGGACTGCCGTCGCCCGCGTGCTGTTGAATCTGGACGAAACGATCACCAGGGAGTAAGCGCCGTGAAAAGAGTCGCGCGTTGGTTTTCGCGCCGACGTTTGAAATTGGTCGGCATCGCGCTCGGCGCAGCCGTCTTCCTGCTGGCGCTGGCGTGGTGGCAACGCGTTCCACTATTGCGAGGCATAGCGCATCTTTACATCGTCGCCGATTCACCAGCGACAGCCGACGCAATTGTCATTCTGGGCGGCGGCGTGGAATTGCGAACACTGAAAGCGGCAGAGTTGTATCACGCCGGATTTGCCAATCGGATTTTGGTGCTACAACCCGAACGAACGCAACTCAACACATTGGGGCTGGTCGTTGATCAGGCGGAACTGACAGTTGATTTGTTGAAGCTGAAATCAGTTTCCGAAAGCGCAATTGTCCGGCTTGAACCTGAAGTCACCAGCACAGTCGAAGAAGCCGAGGCGCTGACCGTTTGGGCAAAAGCCAACAACGCGAAATTGTTGTTGGCGACAACCGATCTGTTTCACACGCGCCGGGCGCGATGGATTTTGCATCGAAAGCTGGCCGCGCTGGGCGTTGAATTGAAGATGATCGCTGTCCCGCAGAAAAAATACGACGCCGGCAACTGGTGGCAAACCGAAGCAGGGCTGATTGATTTCCAAAACGAAATCATCAAATTTGCGGTTTATCAGTGGCGATATTGAATCTCCTAAAAAGGAAAAGATGAAACACAGATTTCCGGCATTTGTCATTGCGTTATGTGTTTTGACTGCCATTGCGACTCATCGCTCGTCGGCGATTCAAACGGCTGCGCCAGCCAGCGTCTACCTGCTCAAACCGGCGCGCGTATTCGACGGCGAACAGTTGCGCGAAAATTGGTCGGTACTGGTGCGCGGCGAAAAGATCGAAGCTGTTGGTGACATTAAAACTCCCGCCGACGCCAAAATCATCGAATTGCCGGGCGCGACCTTGATGCCGGGTTTGATCGAGGCGCATTCGCATTGTTTGCTGCATCCGTACAGCGAAACTCCGTGGAACGACCAGGTCGCGCGCGAACATTTGAGCTTGCGTGTGGCGCGAGCGACGAATCATCTGCGTGACACCTTGCTTGCCGGATTCACGACGATTCGGGATTTGGGAACCGAAGGCGCGGATTATGCCGATGTCGGCCTGAAACAAGCCGTGCAACAAGGCATCATTCCCGGCCCTCGAATGCTGATTGCGACACGCGCCATTGTCGTCAGCGGCAGTTACGGTCCGAAAGGTTACGCGACCGAATGGAACGTTCCTCAAGGCGCCGAAGAAGCCGACGGAATTGATTCGTTGACTAAAGCCGTTCGCACGCAAATCGGCAAAGGCGCGGACTGGATCAAGGTTTACGCCGATTACCGCTGGGGCAAAGCCGGAGCCGCGCCGACGTTCACGCTCGACGAATTGAAGCTGGTGGTCGAACTGGCCAAAAGCGCGGGCGTTCCGGTTGCCGCGCACGCCACCACGCCCGAAGGCATGCGCCGCGCGACGCTGGCCGGAGTCGAAACCATCGAACACGGCAACGACGGCACGCTGGAAGTGTTTCGATTGATGAAAGAAAAAGGCGTCGCTCTGTGCCCCACGCTTTCCGTTGGCGATCAAACGCGCAAACCAGCGATGATGAAAGCCGCGCTGGAAGCGGGCGTGACCATCGCCGCGGGCAGCGATGTTGGCGTCTTCGCTCACGGCGACAACGCGCGCGAACTGGAAGCCATGGTCAAATTTGGAATGTCGCCAATCGAAACATTGCGGTCGGCAACTTCGATCAACGCTCGAGTTTTGCATCAGGAAAATCAGATCGGCTTCGTCAAAGCTGGTTTGCTGGCTGATTTGATCGCCGTCGAAGGCGACCCGACGCGCGACGTGTCCGCCGTTCGCAAAATCAAACTGGTGATGAAAGGCGGCAAGATTTACAAACAATGAACACCACACAATCAAAACCAATCGGAGGCTAATGATGAACACCGGCAAACGCAGAGACTTTTTGAAAACGTCAGCGACAGGTTTAGGCGGTACGATGCTGTTGTCCGCTCTTCCCGCTTCAGCCAAAGTTATCGGAGCCAACGACCGCATTCGCGTCGGAGCCATCGGAACCGGCGGGCGCATGCGCGGATTGTTGAATCACGTCAAAAACAATTCCGACGCCGAAATCGTCGCGCTCTGCGACGTTTATCAACCAAACGTCGAACGCGCCGCGTCTACACTCAACCTGAGCAACGCCAAACAACTCAAAGACTATCGCGCAGTGTTGGATGACAAGAACATTGACGCCGTAATCATCGCCACGCCCGATCATTGGCACGTCAAAATCACCTCGGACGCCGTCGCCGCGGGCAAGGATGTGTATGTCGAAAAACCCATTACGCACACGCTGGAAGAAGGCGCAGGCATCATCAAAGCCGTCGAAGCGAGCAAGCGCGTCGTGCAAGTCGGCATGCAGCAACGAAGCTGGTCGCATTTCATTGACGGCAAAAAAATCGTTGACGAAGGTACGCTCGGCCAACTGACAACCGTGCGAATGTGGTGGTATCAGAACTATCCGGCCAGCGGCCATTCCAGCAAATTGGCGTATGACAAACTCGACCAGAAAACGTGGCTCGGCAAAGCTCCGGCGCAGGAACTGACCCCGCAGAAATTTTACTGGTGGCGTTGGTACTGGGATTTCGGCGGAGGCGCGCTGACCGATTTGATGTGCCATTGGATTGACGTGGTGCATTGGTACACCGGAGCCGCGACTCCGCTAACGGCGACAACCGTCGGCAACCGCTACGTGCTGGATTGGGAATGCCCGGACACTATCAATTGTGTGCTGGAATATCCGAAAAACTTCACCGCCAGTTATCACGGAATGATGGCCAGCAGCATTGACGACGGCGGACTGGAATTGCGCGGAACCAAGGCGACGATGAAACTCGACCGCGAACGGCTGGCCGTGTACAAGGAAACCGGGCAAGGATTTTCTCGCGCCGGCGAAGCCAAACCTGCAATTCAAATTGATTCCAAAGGCGACGGAACCGCCACACACATTCGCAACTTCCTGGATTCGGTGAAAAGCCGAAAAACGCCGACTGCCGACATCCGCGTCGCTGTCGAAGCCGCGCGCGCCGCACACATTGGCAATCTGGCATTGAAACAGGAACGCAAAGTTCGCTGGAACGCTCAACAATCGCAAGCTGAAAACAAGTAACCATCGCGGAAAGGAGTCTGACATGTCGTTTGCGACAACGCCCTGAAACGATGAAAACGGC
>CAYYDG010000033.1:0-79432 GCA_964470555.1 uncultured Heliomicrobium sp. | reverse complement strand
ATCGTAACGCAACCTCGCCAAGGTTGCGCCGGTTCTCAAGTAGGCTGATTGAGGAGCAGCGCAACCTTGGCGAGGTTGCGCTACCGTTTTTGGCGATTCCACAAATTGGTAGAGAGTAATTTCTATAAACAGGCAGAGCCTCTGGTAAACAGGCGGAGCCTCTGGCGCCAATTTCCAACAACCTCTCAACAAAAAAGCCGCTCTTGGTGAGCGGCTTTTTTAATACAGTTTCAGTTCCTCTCAGGTTCGATCAGCACTTCAACACAATCCCGGCGCGTCGGCAAGCCGATTTCCAGGCCGGTTTCAGTTCCTCTCAGGTTCGATCAGCACTTCAACTTACGGGGCAACATTTATTATTGAAGGACATGCCGGGAGTTTCAGTTCCTCTCAGGTTCGATCAGCACTTCAACTTGCGCGTATACGTCCATTCGTATTGGGGCGACGGGTTTCAGTTCCTCTCAGGTTCGATCAGCACTTCAACTTGATCTGGGGACGGATGCCGTAGCGCACCTGCCAAGTTTCAGTTCCTCTCAGGTTCGATCAGCACTTCAACGTGGCTGGCACACTAGGCTTGTGCGTTCTACTTTCGCAAGTTTCAGTTCCTCTCAGGTTCGATCAGCACTTCAACCAACCAATAAAAGCAAAACTCTGTGTGAGGAGGAACGTATGTGTTTCAGTTCCTCTCAGGTTCGATCAGCACTTCAACGGGAGCGGCATCAGGAGCCGCCGCATGGATCATCGCGTTTCAGTTCCTCTCAGGTTCGATCAGCACTTCAACCCAAGCTCGGCAGCGATACAGTGAAACAGAGGCTAGGTTTCAGTTCCTCTCAGGTTCGATCAGCACTTCAACATCGAAATCCCAGCCGGAGCCATGCTGAGGTTCACGTTTGTTTCAGTTCCTCTCAGGTTCGATCAGCACTTCAACTTGATTTTGTCTCGGAACAGTTTACGCAATATGCTGAGTTTCAGTTCCTCTCAGGTTCGATCAGCACTTCAACGGAGCCGCCGCATGGATCATCGCGACAGAAATGTTTCAGTTCCTCTCAGGTTCGATCAGCACTTCAACGTAAACTGCAAGTTGATGGGACAACACCAACTGAGTTTCAGTTCCTCTCAGGTTCGATCAGCACTTCAACAAAAAAGAATTCAATGAATACTATGATAATTATTGGTTTTGTTTCAGTTCCTCTCAGGTTCGATCAGCACTTCAACTTCGGGGAGACTGCCGTTGCGATGTTTCGGCATCTTTGGTTTCAGTTCCTCTCAGGTTCGATCAGCACTTCAACGTGGTTTTTTTGCTGGCCGTTGGAGTGAAGGTCTTTCCGTTTCAGTTCCTCTCAGGTTCGATCAGCACTTCAACTTTTCAAGGGCGAGCCGACTGTGGTGGAGGGCCGTAAGTTTCAGTTCCTCTCAGGTTCGATCAGCACTTCAACTCCGCAGTTGGTGAAAATCCCGGACTCGGCGCGGTTGTTTCAGTTCCTCTCAGGTTCGATCAGCACTTCAACGCAAATGAGTGGTTCCCGCCATCGCAAACCAACTGAGTTTCAGTTCCTCTCAGGTTCGATCAGCACTTCAACGCCAAGGCGCTTCAAGAATGGTCTGGGATCCTAAAGTTTCAGTTCCTCTCAGGTTCGATCAGCACTTCAACTTACATTACCGCCTATCGCTTTACAGCGTTTGGTTTCAGTTCCTCTCAGGTTCGATCAGCACTTCAACCGGTAGATTTTACTGACGCCGGAGTCGGTAGCCGCGTTTCAGTTCCTCTCAGGTTCGATCAGCACTTCAACGGCCTCACGAAGGCGGAGGTAGAGGAGATGATCGCGTTTCAGTTCCTCTCAGGTTCGATCAGCACTTCAACGTTGGCCGACAAGGCCGCAGGTGAAAAGAAAGAAGTTTCAGTTCCTCTCAGGTTCGATCAGCACTTCAACCTGGGATCGTCTGATTGTTGGCCTCGTAAGAAGGCCAGTTTCAGTTCCTCTCAGGTTCGATCAGCACTTCAACAAGCTCTTAAAAAAATGTCGTGGTCCCTTTAGAAATGGTTTCAGTTCCTCTCAGGTTCGATCAGCACTTCAACTCTCTGAGTGCGTCAGCTTATCGAGCCGACGTTTTGTTTCAGTTCCTCTCAGGTTCGATCAGCACTTCAACTCCACCATTGAGGTGGATGTTACCGGGGACAACGCTCGTGTTTCAGTTCCTCTCAGGTTCGATCAGCACTTCAACACCCTGGCGCTGGTGCTGTGCGGCAAGATGTTCATCCGGTTTCAGTTCCTCTCAGGTTCGATCAGCACTTCAACTCATCGGCGGCCCGGCCGGTCAAGACTTCACCCTCGGGTTTCAGTTCCTCTCAGGTTCGATCAGCACTTCAACTGTTCCAGCACCGTGGTGTGGACAACAGACCGGACAGTTTCAGTTCCTCTCAGGTTCGATCAGCACTTCAACTCGGTGACAAACAACGCTAACGCTTCGGCGTCAGCAGGTTTCAGTTCCTCTCAGGTTCGATCAGCACTTCAACACTTACTCTCCGGCAGCGACTCTTTGGCGATTCGCAAGAGTTTCAGTTCCTCTCAGGTTCGATCAGCACTTCAACTGACGGCCTCACTTGGTAGGCATTCAGGATAGATTTTTCGGTTTCAGTTCCTCTCAGGTTCGATCAGCACTTCAACTATTCACCGGGTTCGATGACGAGGCGGCTGCGGCGGGGTTTCAGTTCCTCTCAGGTTCGATCAGCACTTCAACCAAGGGACTGAACTCGATATGGGAGCAGCACTCGGTTTCAGTTCCTCTCAGGTTCGATCAGCACTTCAACCCCACGGGGTTGGTTCTCCAGCGGCAAAGGCTTGTCTTGTTTCAGTTCCTCTCAGGTTCGATCAGCACTTCAACAGGTATTTACATCAGGTTATTAAAGCTCACGTCAATGAGTTTCAGTTCCTCTCAGGTTCGATCAGCACTTCAACTAAAGCAGGAACGGCTGCAAAGCTTGACACTTTTGCGTTTCAGTTCCTCTCAGGTTCGATCAGCACTTCAACCGCTGTTTTGCGGTTTGGGCGTAGCCCAGATCGTGCCGCGTTTCAGTTCCTCTCAGGTTCGATCAGCACTTCAACTATAGGGATAGCTTCAGGCAATTCCCTCAATCACTGCCTGTTTCAGTTCCTCTCAGGTTCGATCAGCACTTCAACGGGCACTCTTAGCCCTTTTGGTCTTGATTGCACTAGGTTTCAGTTCCTCTCAGGTTCGATCAGCACTTCAACTTATCAGGCAAAAATACCGGCCGGTCGGGAATTTCGTTTCAGTTCCTCTCAGGTTCGATCAGCACTTCAACTGCCGCCCTCAAACGTGTAGCGGGCGCGCAAGCGCGGGTTTCAGTTCCTCTCAGGTTCGATCAGCACTTCAACCCTCCCTTCCTGGGGAAGCCAACACCAGCCTGCAAAAGGTTTCAGTTCCTCTCAGGTTCGATCAGCACTTCAACAGAATTGAAACCGCTCACTGACCTCGCTAAGTCGAGTTTCAGTTCCTCTCAGGTTCGATCAGCACTTCAACGGTAAGAGACTATGCGTACAATACTTAATATACTAAGTTTCAGTTCCTCTCAGGTTCGATCAGCACTTCAACCTAACTATCAAGTCTAACGACTGGACAGTCACTCAAGTTTCAGTTCCTCTCAGGTTCGATCAGCACTTCAACCAGAAACCAAAAATTCAATCCACACACGCGTGGATTGAGTTTCAGTTCCTCTCAGGTTCGATCAGCACTTCAACGGTCGCTGGAAAGAGGCAGGCTGAGAATGCAGTCAAGTTTCAGTTCCTCTCAGGTTCGATCAGCACTTCAACCTTGGAGGCGAGAGATGGAAGAAGTTAGCGAAGGTAAAGTTTCAGTTCCTCTCAGGTTCGATCAGCACTTCAACTTAGTGGCAGCGGGCAAGCATGTCTAAGCCACTACATAGTGTTTCAGTTCCTCTCAGGTTCGATCAGCACTTCAACTTAGACCTTGATACAAGCATAAGCCGAACGCATACGGCAGTTTCAGTTCCTCTCAGGTTCGATCAGCACTTCAACGCGCCGCAACGCCTACCGTGAGAAGTATCTCCAGTCTAGTTTCAGTTCCTCTCAGGTTCGATCAGCACTTCAACTCTGAGTTCCCAGGCCGTAGGTCTTTAGCCCTACGGTTTCAGTTCCTCTCAGGTTCGATCAGCACTTCAACTTATGGGAGTCATTTACAGCCAGGTCTTTACCGAGTTTCAGTTCCTCTCAGGTTCGATCAGCACTTCAACACAACCGCTGTACGCTCTTTCTGTACAGAAGCCAGAAGTTTCAGTTCCTCTCAGGTTCGATCAGCACTTCAACACTAGGGTAGCTAAGAGATACACCCTCAAACACGTGTGTTTCAGTTCCTCTCAGGTTCGATCAGCACTTCAACAAGCGCTTATTACTTTGCTTGGACGGTAGGAGTAAGTTTCAGTTCCTCTCAGGTTCGATCAGCACTTCAACTCTTGCCCCTGTAAATACCACAATCAAGAGGATTTGCGGTAGCGATTTTGCACATCTCCGAAAAAAAGCTAAAACCATCCAGAAAAAACGAGCCAAAATCGCGCTAAAGCCTTGTTTTTCAATAAGATCACATCTCCCTTAAAAACGAATTCCGCATTCGTGGGTTAACTTGTCGCCAGTCAGTTAGTTAGCGGAAAGTGTTTCAAAATCAGGCAGACATTTACCACACACCCCTTTATTGCAAACAAAGCAGTTACGAGGATTTTTCGGTCGGCACATCTTTTTCAAAAGCCGAGAATTTATGCTGTAAAAATCCACGCAACTCCCCCAAAGATAAAATAATAGTTTTTGTCGAGATTTTATCTTGACGAAATATGTGCAATGGCATTACTCTCGACCTTGTTGAGTCGCGGTGCGGGAGCAGAAACAAACCTTGTTCTCACGCATCTGGAAATGAAAACCAATAAGCGAAGTCATACGAGCTTCGTAAGTAAACAAACGATTGCTTCAAAACAGGAGAAAGGATTTCAATATGCAAAGAGTTTTTCGTTCGCTTCAAGTCAAAACTTTAATGGCGATGTTGTTACTGGTTGGTTCGCTTGCGCCCATGGTTTCGGCTGCGCCGACGGCTTTGCTGACAGATGGAAAAACCACCGTCACCTTGAGCAATGATTTTCTGGGCGCTTTGGTTGCGTTGAGATTATCAGCGGGGACGGTTGGAGAGGGCACATTGCGCAGTGGTGTGGCGAGCTTTCCGGTGACCGGTGGAGCATTGGATTTGGCTACGGCCAAAGGTGAAATCAACCACACGGGCGGGTTGGTGTTGGCCGCCGGTTCGACGCGGGTCGAATTGTTGAGCTTCAACATTGACACCAGCGGTTCGCGCACGGTTCTGACCGGTTTGGTGACAGTCAATGGAGATTTTGTCGGACGCTTGCCGTTGTTCGATTTGACCTTGCCGGCGGTGACATTGCCTTTGCAACCGCAAGCTTTCAACAATCTGTTTCTGCCGGGAGTGAGAGTGACGCTGTCTGCCGAAGCTGCTCAGGCGTTGAACACGGTGTTTGGTGTGACTGCGTTTACTGGAGGATTCAACATCGGCACGGCTTCGTTGTTTGCGGTCACGACGAATTCGCGTCGCAATCCATTCGTGAACTGAGAATGAACAGACCCTGCAAGAAGCGTTCAGATGATTGACGTTTCGTGATATTTCGCTTCGAAGTTGCAGTAAACCACAAAAGCAGCAGGTTTATTTTTGCGCCGAGTCTGGCCATTGTGCCGGACTCGGCGTATATTTTTGGCGGCTGGGAAACCGGTCGTTCCACCTGCAATTTTCGAGTCAAAACCATCAACTGCAATGTTTCGCCGGAGGTCATTACACGTGAAGCGGAAGTTTGCTCTGTTCGCCGTTGTCGCCACGGTTGCCGTATTTTGTCTGAATCAATTTTCGAGTGGAGTTTCTGCCGATGGTTGGGGGCAAGGGAAACCGGCCACAGTGGATTTCAATCGTGAAATTCGTCCGATTCTTTCGGACAACTGTTTTGCCTGTCACGGTCCTGATGAAGCGACGCGCAAAGCCAAATTGCGGCTCGACACCAAAGACGGCGCGTTTGCCAAAGCCGGAGTGATCGTTGCGGGCAATGCCGTCGAATCGCGGTTGGTCAAACGCATTATCACCAAAGACCCGAACGCGGTCATGCCTCCTGCGGTCACCGGCCACAAACTGACGGACAAGCAAATTGAATTGTTGAAGCGCTGGATTGACGAAGGCGCGCATTGGAACGAACACTGGGCGTTCATCGCGCCTAAACGCCCTGAAATTCCAGCGGTGACGAACAAGGCCTGGGTCAAAAATCCGATAGATGCGTTCGTTTTGGCGCGATTGGAAAAAGAAGGATTGAAGCCTTCGCCCGAAGCCGACCGCGCGACATTGATTCGCCGCGTGACATTGGATTTAACGGGACTGCCGCCTACGCCTGCCGAAGTGGATGCCTTCCTAGCAGACAAATCACCAAGTCTTGATGCTGCTTATGAAAAAGTCGTTGACCGATTGTTGGCTTCGCCGCGGTATGGCGAAAAGATGGCGCTGCATTGGCTCGATCTGGCGCGTTACGCCGACACGCACGGTTATCACATAGACAGCCACCGCGACATGTGGCCGTGGCGCGATTGGGTCATCAAATCGTTCAACGACAACAAACGCTTCGATCAATTCACGATTGAACAATTGGCGGGGGATTTGCTGCCCAGTGCGACGACCGAGCAAAAAATCGCTTCGGGATTCAATCGCAACCACATGATTAATTTCGAAGGCGGCGCGATTCCCGAAGAGTATCTGGCCGAATACATAGTGGATCGCGTCGAAACTACTGCGACGACCTGGATGGGATTGACGATGGGATGCGCGCGTTGTCACAGCCATAAATTCGATCCGATTTCGCAAAAAGAGTTTTATCAGTTTTACGCCTTCTTCAATAACGTGCCGGAAAAAGGCCTGGACGGAAATCGAGGCAACGCCGCTCCGTACATGGTGTTGCCGACCGACGACCAAAAAGCGCGGCAAGACGCGCTGGCCAGAGCGATTCGTGATTTGGAAGACGAGTTTTCCGATCAGAACATCTCCACGTTGCAGGAAGCGTGGGAAAAACCGTTGCTGGGCAAACCCGCGATTGCGCCGACCAAAAACATCGTCGCGCATTACGAACTCGACGGCAGTTTGTCGGACGCTTCAGGCCGGTATCAGCAGGGAAGAACCTTGAACGGCGATCCCGGCTTTGGGCCGGGAATGGTCAGTCGAGCCGTTTCGCTTGATGGGCAAACGCAATTGAGTTTCGGCAAGGTTGGAAATTTCGACGCGCGGCAACCGTTCACCTTCGCCGTCTGGCTGCGTCCGGGTTTGGGAAAAGTCGGCAATTACGCTTTCCAGAAAATCGCGGATGAAAACAGCCGGCGCGGTTTCGAGTTGCTGTTTGAGCAAACGCACCTGATTGACATTCAACGTTGGGGAGCGCCGCTGACGATTCGATTGACGGCGAACTTCCCCGATGACGCGATTCAGCTTCGCACCAGAGAATCGTTCAACAACAACGAATGGAAACATCTGGCGATCACCTGCGACGGCACAGGCAAAGCCGCCGGCTTGAAGGTGTTTTTGAATGGAAAACCGGTTGCCGTCGAAGTCGCAAAAGACGCTTTGACGGGTTCGACGCAAACCGACGCGGAATTGATGATCGGCAGCAAAGCCACCGGGCGTGCTTACAGCGGCGGCATTGATGATTTGCGGTTGTACGATTGCGCGCTGACCGAAGAACAAATTGACCAGTTGGGATTGCGGCATCCGATTCAAACCACGCTTTCGGGAATCAGCGGCAAACGCACGAAAGAAGAAAGCGACCGATTGCGCGAATACTATTTGACTCAGATCGCGCCGGATGTGCTCAAACAGAAATATGCCGAGCTGAAAGACCTGAAAAAGCAAAAAGCCGACGTGGACAAATCCATTTTGAACGTGATGGTGATGATGGAGCTTGGCAAACCGCGTGACACCTTTGTGCTGGCGCGCGGCGATTACCGCAACAAAGGCGAAAAAGTTACTCCCAACGTGCCCGCTGTTTTGCCGCCCTTGCCCGACAACGACAAACTCAATCGGTTGACCCTGGCCAAATGGCTGACGGACGCAAACCATCCGTTGACGGCGCGCGTGGCGGTCAATCGGTACTGGCAGATGTTATTCGGGTACGGCATCGTCAAAACCGTCGAAGATTTTGGTGTGCAAGGCGAACGCCCGCTTCATCCAGAATTGCTGGATTGGCTGGCAACTGAATTTGTCGGCAGCGGCTGGGATGTAAAAGCGATTCTCCGCCAAATCGTCACTTCAGCAACGTATCGCCAAGCATCAAAAGCGACTCCGCAGTTGATCGAAAAAGACCCGGAAAATCGGTTGTTCGCGCGCGGGCCGCGGCATCGTTTGCAAGCTGAACTCGTCCGCGACAACGCGCTGGCCATCGGCGGATTGTTGGACGAACGCATCGGCGGCAAAAGCGTCAAACCGTATCACCCAGCCGGATTGTGGGAAGAGATGGCCTTTGGCGACGGATTCACCGAACAGGAATATGTGCAAAGCAAAGGCAAAGACCTGTATCGCCGTTCGATGTACACGTTCTGGAAACGCACGGTTCCGCCCGCGCAATTGGCCGCCTTTGACGCGCCTGACCGTGAAAAATGCGTCGCTCGACGCGCCACGACCAATACGCCTTTGCAGGCTCTGGTGCTGATGAACGATCCGACTTACATCGAAGCTTCGCGCAAACTGGCCGAACGCGCTTTGCTGGAAGGCGGCCAGGATGTCAACGCGCGTATCGCCTATGCTTTTCGTCGGGCGACGGCGCGCAAACCATCGCTGGCGGAAACCAAAGTTTTAAGGGAATTGCTCAATCAGCAACTCACGCGCTATCGCAACGATCAAAAAGCCGCAGTCGAATTCCTGAAAATCGGCGAATCAGTGGCAGACGCCAAACTCGATTCGGCGGAATTGGCCGCCTGGACAATGGTCGCCAGCGCGATTTTGAATCTGGATGAAACGATCACCAAGGAATGAACACGTAACCTCACTTGAACTTCAACCGCAGGAGTAATAGATGAAACCTGGTAGACGATTGCTTTTCACTTTTTTTCTGACTGTTGCAGCGGCTCTGATGTCGGCGGCGTTTCTTTTTCATTCTCATCAGGCAGCGCCGTCGTCCACTGACTGGCCGTATGTGGGCGGCGATGCCAACGGCGCTCGTTATTCCACGCTGGATCAAATCAATCGGTCGAATGCGAAAAATCTGGAAGTGGCCTGGGAATTTCATACCGGTGGATTGGTCGCAGGCAGAAACACTGCCATTCAATGCACGCCGTTGGTGGTGGATGGGGTGATGTATCTGACCGGAATTGACCTGACTGTGTTTGCGCTCGACCCGGCGACTGGCAGGGAATTGTGGCGGTTCAATCCGCAACGCACGCGCGATCTTGGGTTGAGAAATCGCGGGCTGGCTCACTGGTCGGACGGCAAAAAGAATGGCGAGCGACGCATTATTCTGGCGATTCCCGACGGCCAGATGTTTTCGCTGGACGCCAAAACAGGAAAACTCGATCCCAAATTCGGCAAAAGCGGAATCGTCAATTTGCGCGAAGGCATTGAACGCGACATAGAGAAAACCACCTACGGAGTGTCGGCGGCTCCGGCAATTTACAAAGACCTGATTATTCTGGGCATGTCGGTTTCCGAAGGCTACGTTTCAGCGCCGGGCGATATTCGCGCCTTCAACGTGCGGACGGGCAAATCTGTCTGGCGTTCAATTTCTGTTCCGAAGCCCGGCGAAGAAGGGCACGAAACCTGGCTCAACGATGGATGGAAAGAACGAGGCGGCACAAATGCCTGGAGCGGCGTGCGCGTTGACGAAAAAAACGGTTTGGTGTTTGCCGGACTCGGTTCGGCGAATTTCGATTGGTACGGCGGCGACCGTCCAGGCGACAACCTGTTTGCCAATTGCGTCATCGCGCTGGATGCCAAAACCGGCAAACGCATCTGGCATTATCAAATCGTTCGACATGATTTGCTGGATTACGACAATCCGTCAGCGCCGTTGCTGGCCACGATCAACAACGGCGGCAAGAAAATTGATGTCGTAGTCCAGGGAACCAAGACCGGTTATTTGTGGGTCTTTGAGCGCAAAACAGGCAAACCCTTGTGGGGAGTGGAAGAACGCGATGTGCCGAAAAGCGCTGTTCCCGGCGAATGGACGCCTGCCAAACAACCTTTTCCCGTGCTGCCGCCCGCGTTGGTTCGGCAGGGATTCAGCGAAGCCGAAATCACCAACGTTTCGCCCGAATCCACAGCGTTCATCAAACAGCGAATCAAGGACTGGAATCTGCAATTCAAAGGCATGTTTACGCCGCCCAGCTTGGAAGGCACGTTGTTTATGCCCGGTTATCACGGCGGGGCGACCTGGTCTGGCGTTGCTTACGACCCAACGACGAATTGGGCTTATGTCAACGTCAACGACATGGCGTGTTTGGTCGGGTTGGAACCGACGGACGAAAAAACCGGAATGTATCGCATCCGGCGTGACCGGTTCGGTATTTTCAAAGATCAATTCGGATTGCCGGGAGTCAAACCGCCTTGGGGATACATGATGGCTGTGGATTTGGCCAAAGGCGAAATCAAATGGAAAAAACCGTTCGGCACCTGGCCCGGCGCAGAAAAATTCGGGTTGAAAGACACGGGCACGGAAAACTTCGGCGGCGCGATTGTCACGTCGGGCGGATTGGTGTTCATCGGCTCGACGATGGATGCAATGTTTCACGTTTTTGACAAGACCACTGGCGAAAAGCTATGGGAAACCAAACTGCCTGCCGCCGGTTACGCCCAACCAATGACTTATTTGGCAGGCGGACGGCAATACGTCGTCATTGCCTGTGGCGGGGGCGGCAAACCCGGTTCGCCGACGGGCGATTCTTATGTCGCGTTTGCGTTGCCTGCTGCCAAACAGCAAGCCGGTAAATGAAACCATCGGGACGAAATCTATGAATCCTCAATTTGAATTGGAACAACATCTGACGCGCCGCCAATTGTTCGGGCTGGGCGCAAAAGGCATTGGCATTGCGGCGCTGGCTTCGCTGTTGAAAAAGGACGGATTCGCAGCGGTTGGCGAAGAGCGCAATCCTAAAACCGGCGGTCTGGCTGGATTGCCGCACTTTGCGCCCAAAGTGAAGCGCGTGATTTTTCTGCATCAATCGGGCGGGCCTTCGCAGATCGAGACGTTTGATTACAAACCGTCGCTGGAAAAACTGCACGGCACGGAGCTTCCCGATTCGATTCGCAAAGGCCAACGCATCACCGGCATGACTTCGGGGCAGAGCGCGTTTCCGTGCGTCAAATCGCTTTTCCAATTCGCACAACACGGTCAATCGGGAACCTGGGTCAGCGAGTTGTTGCCATACACGGCCAAAGTCGTGGATGAATTGACCGTCATCAAATCCATGCACACCGACGCCATCAATCACGATCCGGCGATCACCTTCATTCAAACCGGTTTTCAGCAACCGGGGCGACCGAGCTTCGGTTCGTGGGTGAGTTACGGGTTGGGCAGCGAAAATCAAAACCTGCCGTCGTACATTGTGCTGCTTTCGACGGCGCATGCGCTGAACACTGACCAGCCGTTGTTTTCCCGTCTGTGGTCGAGCGGCTTTTTGCCGTCCAGTTATCAGGGCGTGCGATTGCGCGGCGGAGCGACGCCGGTTTTGTATCTGGACGATCCTCCGGGCGTCAACAAAACTTCGCGCCGACAGATGCTGGACGCCGTCGCCAAACTCAACAAGATGAAGCACGACGATTACGGCGATCCCGAAATCGAAACGCGAATTTCGCAATACGAAATGGCGTATCGCATGCAAACCAGCGTGCCGGATTTGATGGATTTATCGTCAGAACCGGACAAGACGTTTGAAATGTACGGCCCCGAATCGCGCAAGCCCGGAACATACGCGGCAAACTGTTTGCTGGCGCGGCGATTGATCGAACGCGGCGTGCGTTTTGTCCAGCTTTATCATCGCGGTTGGGATCAGCACAACGATTTGCCGCGCGATCTGGCTTTGCAATGCCGAGGAACCGACCAGCCTTCGGCGGCATTGGTGGCGGATTTGAAACAGCGCGGTTTGCTGGATGACACCTTGATCGTCTGGGGCGGAGAATTCGGGCGCACTGTTTATTGCCAGGGCAAACTGACCGACGCCAATTACGGACGCGATCATCATCCGCGCAACTTTGCCATGTGGTTGGCGGGTGGCGGCGTGAAAAAAGGCTTCAGTTTGGGCGAAACCGACGATTTCAGCTACAACATCACGGCTGACCCGGTTTCGGTCTACGACCTGCAAGCGACGATCCTGCATCTGCTGGGCATTGACCATAAACGGCTGACCTACCGATTCCAGGGACGCGATTTCCGGCTGACGGATGTTCACGGAGAACTGGTCGAAAAGGTGTTGTCGTAATTGCTTTCGACGAATTGACGAATAATTTTTGTAACTGCTCAGGCCAGGTGATTAGCGGTTGAGTCAGCAAGGTTTTGAAACCACAAAAGGCACAGAAGGCGCAAAATTGGCCGTAATCTTTTTGTGTATTTTGTGCTTTTTGTGGTGAATCAAACCTCTCTATCAAACAATGCCAACCATCTGAAAACAGGCTGAACAGTTACTAATTTTTTTATTGCGGAACGAATTTCATCCCCGAATTATGACTGACAAATTGCGCCGAATTTTGATTGCTGAAGATGACGACGATGCGCGCATCGCGCTGAAACTGATGCTGAAACTGAGCAAGTTCGATGTGTTGGAAGCTATGAACGGGCGCGAGGCTGTTGAGAGCGTGATGTGCAATCGGCCTGATCTGGTGCTGATGGATTTGTCGTTGCCGGTGATTGACGGATTGCAAGCCACGCGCGAAATTCGCCAGCAGCCGGAGTTTCAAACTTTGCCGATCATCTTTGTCACTGGTTACGACAGCAAAGAAACCATAGACAGCATTCACGCCACGGGCGGAACCAACTGCATCAACAAACCGATTGAATTCGACGATCTGAAAAAGATGATTGAAACCTATCTGCCTGCTTAACCTCAATCAACCAAAACAAATTTGAAACAGGATTGACACGATTTTTTCAGGATGAGCAAGATGGAAATCCAGCCAAAGGGGCTTCAGCATAAAGTCTCTTGTAAATCTTGCCCATAAATCGTGTAAATCCTGTCGAAGAAAAGTCTGAATGTCAGTAGTTCTTACTTTGGCAAAATTTCCGACCAGCTAACGCAAAGACGTTGCGAGCGAGGTCGTCCAGGTTCTCCGGCTTGAGCAGGGGTAATCCGGCCAGCCATTCGCGATCAATCGCTGGACTGAGTCTGGTCAATTTGGCAACGAGCGTTTCATGGATTGTCGAATTCACGCTTTCCGCCGACAAAAACAGCGCGTCGAACTTTCGTTCGATCAGCGCACGTCGAGCCGATGCTTTCGGCTTCGACAAATCGTCGCCGATCACCAAAATCGAAAAGTCCGCTTTGACGAAGTTCAACACGCTGGTTCCTTCGATCAACACATTCGGCGTTTGCACACGCGACAGGGCTTCGCGGATGCCTGCTTCGACTTGCGCATCGGTGGCAATCACCCAATGCACATTGGCGGCTCCGGCGTCCCAATATCGAGCCGTGTCTTTGCCAATGGTGTAAGTCGCTTCTCGCCCCGAACGCACCGTTGGTTTTTCCCCTAACAAATCGCTGACGCAACAGGCGTGCGGGTCTTTGCCACACGAACGATAATGCCCTTTGGTCAGCTTGATCGCTTCCCATCGTTCCGTGATCGAAACTCGCCGCATCAATTCGCACAGCAAAGTCGTCTTGCCAGAATTCGAGGAAGTGCCGGAAATGGTGATTATTTTAGGGGAATCAAAAGTCATCTTCGTCGGTTTGAGGCAAAATTTCCTGTGCTACCAGTTCGCGCCAAATGGTCAGTACGTTTTGATCTACGTTTGCAGCATTCAAACTTTCCGTCACGGGGCCGGGATCACATTTCAATTCGGGAAAGGTCAGCAGCAGCAAAGTCAAATCGCGCCAGTCAGTCCACGATTTTGGCCTGCCGCGTCTGCGATGGTGGGAAATCACTTTGCTGGCGATCAATTCGACAGGCGACGCAACCAGAACGTTTTCAATTCGCAGCGCTTCTGGCAGTGTTTCTACGGACCTGACATCAACCAAATTCCGAGTTTCGTTGTCTCGCAACTGAAGCAGCCTATGGCTGTTTCCGAGTTTGTTTTTCTTTGAGGCGATGGAGACGTGAAAGCGTCGGCTCAATTGGCTCGCCAATTCTTCTGCCAAATCAGCGGCGCGCGTGGACATCAAATCCACATCCTGAGTCGCGCGCGGTTCGTTGACGTAGACGTTGACGGCTTGCGCGCCGAAGAGAACCACGTCGTCGCGTCCGCGCAGGAAGTCAATCACCGCGTTCTGAATCGTGGCCAGCGGCAGAGCTTCTTTCATCACGATCTCCCGGAAGTTGATGGTGTCGGCGACAAACATAAGCTCACAAAAGTTTGGTGAAACCGGCCTGTTCAAAATGATGGTCGGAAGTAAAGGCTTCGGAAATCTGTTCCATCTCCATCACAACGAAGCTGGTGCAATCGGTCAAGCCCCATCCTTTGTCCGAGCGGTGACAGTACAAATCCCAAGCCTGGTCAAGCAAATCGCGGCTGAGAGGGATGACCTCTATGTCTTCCGACTGCCTTATACCTTCAATATAGCCGACAGCGTTGGTGCGGACTGGGGGTTTTGATAAACCGTCAGCCAATTCCAAAATCACGAATTCGCTGGTGACCAGCTTGCGTTTTTGCCGACGCAACTGCGCCATGACTTTCATTGCCGCAGCACGTGAGCCATCTCGAAGGTTGAACAACGACAGCCAAGCGGCTGTATCAACAAAAACTTTACTTGCCATAATCCCCGCGCTTTGGTGTTCCGTACAGATAATGGTCGTGTTCGTGAGCGAGGTCACTAATGCCAGTGTCAGTCGCACATTCGGCAATCAACTTCATTAAAGGATCATCTTCCAAATCGTTTGACGATCCATTTACGGCGATTGTTGGTGGCTCCGGCAACGGATGAGACAATGAATCGTCCAAAAAAGTGATTATGACCTGCTGGCCTTCGCGGCCTTCGACTTTGGTAACTGGTGCGGCGACTCCATTATGGAATTCGCCTTTTACCGACAGCATCATTTTTGCCCTCCTTTCACAAAAAAGCGGATCGAAGAATTGATAACTCTTCGATCCGCATTTTACGTTCGCTAGTTGTGATTTGACTAGGCGGTTGTCGTTTTGGCAGCGCCTTTATCCGCCAGCGCCGCGTGAGCAGCGGCCAGCAGTGCGATCGGCACGCGGTACGGCGAACAACTGACGTAGTTCATGCCGACCTTGTGACAGAAGATCACGGATTCGGGATCGCCTCCGTGTTCGCCGCAAATGCCGACTTTCAGATCCGCTTTAGTCGAACGGCCTTTCTGGATGCCGATTTCGACCAATTGGCCAACGCCGGTCTGATCGAGCACCTGGAACGGATCGTCGCCGTAAATTTTCTTCTCGACATAGGCCGGAAGGAATTTGCCGGAATCGTCGCGGCTCAAGCCCATAGTCATTTGCGTCAGGTCGTTCGTGCCGAAGCTGAAGAACTCTGCCGTCTCGGCAATTTGATTGGCCGTCAGCGCAGCGCGCGGGACTTCAATCATGGTGCCAACCAGATATTCAACCGATTGACCCGTTGCCGCGAAGACTTCATCGGCGACGCGACGCACGACATCGGTTTGCAGCTTCAATTCGATGACGTTGCCAACCAGCGGAATCATGATTTCCGGTTTGACGACGACGCCTTCGGCTTTCACCTTGACGGCAGCTTCAAAAATGGCGCGCGCCTGCATTTCCGTAATTTCGGGATAGATGATTCCCAAACGGCAACCGCGATGACCGAGCATAGGGTTGAATTCGTGCAGCGAAGCGACTTTGGCTTTCGCTTCCTTGAACGGCATTTTGATCTTGGCAGCCAGTTCTTTCAGCGTCTTGTCGTCGTGCGGAACGAATTCGTGAAGCGGCGGATCCAGCGTGCGGATTGTCACAGGGAAGCCATTCATCGCGCGGAAAATGCCGACGAAATCTTCGCGTTGCAGTTCCAGCAAATCGGCCAACGCGCCTTTGTACAACTGCTCCGGTTTGGCAATTTTCTTTTCCAGGTCTTTGACGCGCTTTTTGGCGTCTTTCGAACCAGACTTTTCAGCATCAGCGCGTGCTGTGGCCAGTTGCGATTCCAGCGATTTGAAGTCCGACGAAGACAGGATCATCTGGCGGACGCTGTCAATGCGGTCGCCTTCGAAGAACATGTGCTCGGTGCGGCACAATCCGATGCCTTCCGCGCCGAATCCGCGCGCGACTTCAGAATCGTGCGGCGTGTCGGCGTTGGCGCGCACGCCCAACTTGCGATATTCGTTGACCCATTCCATCAGCGTTTTGAAATGGCCGCTGACTTCGGGTTTGATCAGCGGAACTTCGCCCAGAATGACGCGTCCCGTCGAACCATCAAGCGTCAGCGGTTCGCCTTTTTTGACGATGATGTCGCCGACGGTGAATTGCTGGTTGGCGTAATCAACGACGACCTGATCGCAACCCGCCACACAGCATTTGCCCATTCCGCGCGCGACGACAGCCGCGTGCGAAGTCATACCGCCGCGCGAAGTCAGAATCGCTTGAGCGGCAACCATGCCGTGAAAATCTTCCGGCGAAGTTTCCGTGCGGACCAGGATGACCTTTTTGCCTTCTTTGGCCAGTTCTTCGGCTTCATCCGGATCGAACACTGCCGTGCCCGAAGCGGCTCCGGGCGACGCAGGCAAGCCCGTCGCAATCACGTTCAGATTGGCTTTCGGGTCAATCATCGGATGCAGCAATTGATCGAGCTGTGCCGGTTCGACGCGCTGAATGGCGGTGGCTTTGTCAATCACGCCTTCTTCAACCATTTCGACGGCAACGCGAACGGCGGCTGCGCCGGTACGTTTGGCGTTGCGGGTTTGCAGCATGTACAGCTTGCCGCGTTCGATGGTGAATTCCATGTCCTGCACGTCTTTGTAATGACGCTCCAGACGGTTGGCCAGCTCGACGAACTGGTTGTACATCTCCGGCATTTCTTCGTGAAGCTGCGCGATTTTCTTCGGCGTGCGGATGCCCGCGACCACGTCTTCGCCCTGCGCATTTTGCAGATATTCGCCGTAAAGGACTTTTTCGCCGGTCGAAACGTCGCGCGTGAACGCCACGCCCGTGCCGGAATCTTCGCCCATGTTGCCGAAGACCATCGTCTGCACGTTGACGGCGGTTCCCAGCTTGTCGTCAATCTTGTTGATGCGGCGGTAATCTTTGGCGCGACGGCCATTCCACGAAGCGAACACGGCTCTGATCGCGTATTTCACCTGTTCCAGCGGATCGGTCGGGAACGGGGTGCCGGTTTCTTTTTTGACTATGGCTTTGTAATCGGCGACGACTTTGGCCAGCGTTTCGGCATCCACGTCGGTATCGCCTTTGACGCCGAGTTGTTTTTTGTATCCGTCAAACACGTGCTCGAACTTTTCGGAATCAATGTTGAGCACGATCTTGCCGAACAACTGAATGAAGCGGCGATAGGCATCCCACGAAAAGCGTTCGTTGTTGGTCATGCGAGCCAGGGCAACGCGAGTTTCGTCGTTCAAGCCCAGGTTCAGAACTGTGTCCATCATGCCCGGCATCGAAAACTTTGCGCCGGAACGGACCGAAACCAGCAGCGGATTATCCGAGCCGCCGAATTTTTTGCCGGTCACGGCTTCGACTTTGGCCAGAGCTTCCAAAGCCTGTTCCCACATACCTTCGGGGAATCGTTCGCCGCTGGTGTAATAAGCGTTGCAGGCTTCGGTGGTGATGGTGAAACCGGGCGGAACCGGCATCCCAGCGTTGGTCATTTCGGCCAGGCCGGAGCCTTTGCCGCCGAGCAAATCTTTCATTTTTCCTGTGCCTTCGGTTTGTCCCTGGGCAAACAGATAAACGTATTTCGTACTCATTGCAGTTTTATTTTCTCCTGAAGAATGTTCGTAGTCCCGCCTTCAGGCGGAATGAGGATAATAGTCAAGTCCTTCCGCCTGAAGGCGGGACTACATGCTTATGTCATAACCGGTCGCAACCGGCTCAGAACTTCATAAGATCGCGGCTCGCGTTCCAGCGCGCGCGCGATCAATCGTGTGGCGATGTTGCCGACCTGATTAAGCAAGCCATGTTCACGGGTCAGCGACAAAAATTTTGAGGGGGATTGCGTCAAGATTTCCTGAATGGTGTGCCAGACCGCCGGACGTAACTCTTCGCCGCGCTGCCCGCTACAATTCAAACATTGCGGCATTCCTTCGTTGGTCAGATAAACGGCTTGTTCACCGCTCAGGTCTTTTTCGCAGAGTCCGCATGTGCGCCAGTCAGGAAAAAATCCTGCCAGCTTCAGCATCCAGATTTCAAAGTATCGGCAGATTTCGTAATACCTCGCCAAAGGCATCAGGTTGTCGGTTTCCGCCTGACGCAGGGCATCAAGCGCAGCGGCAATCAGCCGATACGCTGCATCGTTCGGTTCGTGATCGAGCAAAAACGAATCCACCAACTCCGCCCAGTATTGCATCACGCCCATTCGTTCGCTGCTCAATCCGGCGACAAACTGCGACCGTAAAATTTCGCAGGCGGAAATCGAAACCAATTCCTGATTTTCTTTGGCAAAGTACGTCAGCGTCACTTCGGTGAAGGGTTCCAGACTGGCTCCGAACCGGCTGCGTAGCTTTCTGGCTCCGTGCGCAATGCCGCGAACTTTTCCGGCTTCGCGGGTGAAGAAGACGCAAATTTTGTCAGCTTCTTTCAGAGAAAAAGTGCGGAGCACAAAAGCTTCTGTGTCGTGCAGCGGCATAAAATTCTTCGCAGCAGTTATTGTTGCAAAACCTGATCGGGATCAATGCCAAGCTCGCGCAGCTTCGCGGCCAGAAGTTTCGACTTTTCGGCTTCCTGAGCGGCGCGCTGGGCTTCCTGAGCGGCGCGCTGGGCTTCCTGAGCGGCGCGCTGGGCTTCCTGAGTGGCGCGCTGGGCTTCCTGGTCAGCTTTTGCCAGAGATCTGACTGCTATTTCTTTGCCGGTTGGGAATACTTCACCTGTTTCGTCACACCAGCGCAACCAGGTCGTCACCGGGCTGTCTTTATAAACGCCTTCCCACAAGGTCAGCCCTATTCCAATATCTGTAAAATAGGTTTTGTCATACGAGACATAACGTCGCCCATCGAGTTTGAATATCCGCAGGATTTCGTCTTTAAGTTGAAGGCTGGGATCGAACACCACGTAATAAGCTACGCCCATCAAAGCGTAATCGCGCCACTTGGTGCCTTTTTCGTTGCCTTGCCGGTTGGAGACGATTTCGACAACCACGTCCGGCGCTTTGCCGTGTTCCCAGACGAAATAAGAACGATTCTTTTTTCGCCACCAATCGCCAGGCTTTTCAATTTCCAATTGCGTGTCCAAGCTTAGAAACATATCTGGCGCCAGCGGTGGATGGCGCAACATCCAGAAAATTCCGACATCCGATCCCGCCAGAAATTTTCTTGGCTCGCCAGTTTCGTCAACCGGATGCCAATTATCCAAAGGTTCGGTCAGCAGTGTTCTCTGACGTTCTGAAAACCAGTTCTCCACAGGTGTGTCGTCCTCCGTCACCAAAGTTTCCATGTAAGCTTCGACTTCAGAAATTAGCTCTTCGTCTGGCACGAAGGCAGTCGGCGCAAGAGAGGTTTGTGTTTGAACCATAAGGAATCTCCGTTGGGCAGAAGCGGCATTAATAAGGCACGCAGTCTAAACTGGCTTGACCAACTTCTCAACCGGCGCTGAAAACCGCGGCTTACTTTTTGGGAGTCGCTGGTTTGGTTTTGGCGGCAGGTGGAGGCGTGGGCGAAGACGTCGGCTCCGATTTGGGTTCCGACGCCAAATCGCGTTTGTCTTTCAACGTCACACGGGATTTGCCGTACATCAACGGATAACCGCCGGGAAGCCGTATGTTCCAGACAGCGCCACGGCGTGGGTCTTCGCCTTCGCCTTCGACTATGCCCAGATATTTTCCGCTATCGGTCAGGTAAGCGTGTTTGCCGAAAGCAGGGTTTTTCGGAGGCGGCAGGCTGCGATACCAATACACCCCGGCAAAGATGCCGCCGAGCAGCACCAGAATAATCAGGTGTTTGACCATGCTGAAAAAGAATTTCCAGACCAGCCAGAAAATCACCAGCAAGACCAGCGCGCCGCCTAGGATCAACAGTTTGGTGGAATCCAGTTCCATAAAATACCCTCCATGTGGACTGAGCGATGACAGCTTCGGAAAAACCAAAACGGATTGTGGATTGAGCAAAATCTTCAATCCGCAATCCGCAATCTGAACTCCGCAATCGAATTACAGCGGCAGAAAATACAGCACCCAGGCGATCACAAAGCCTACACCGACGAAATAACCGAACACTTTCAAACCGTATTTGATGCGCTCCTGCGTGGTGTGATGTTCCGCAGACAACACGGCAAAGGCAACCGAAACCAGGGCGCTGAACAACAACAAAGCCAGAAAATGCGTCATGCCTTCCTCCCGACGCCGATGTCATAAGCGTCCATCACGGCCAGCATGTTCAGCGCGCCAGCGACACAGAAAAAAGTGTTGCCGTATTCGTAGGTGACTTTCGCCGCCTGTTCTGTCGTCACCTGAAAGCCCCAATCGTTGGCCAGGCAAACGAAATACGGCAGGCCAATGCCGACATCCAGAAAGCTGAAAAACCAGGTCAGCCAGTCTTGCGATTCGGGTTTGTACAGATGGCCTTCCATCACAAAACCGAGCGCAAACATGATGATGATGACCGCGCCGACCAGAGCGCCGCGCACATATTTGCCGAGCACAACGTGCCCCAGTCCCGGTAAAACAAATCCGGCCACACAAGCCGCAATCGTTTTTCCAGTCGAAGCCGGAGTCGGCGCCATTAACTGTTCGCTATACAAATTGTTCTCCGTTGAAAAGGCGTGATTGAATTTCGGTCAAACCGAGCCGGGATTCTATAGGCTCGAAGAAAAGGAAATCAACTACGAATAAACACAAATGCTCACAAATCAAGACAAGCAGAAAGCTAAACCAAAAGGTAAGACTGCTCGATTTCCATTCGTGATTATTTGTGACCATTCGTAGTTAAAAACATTTTCTTGAAAGCTCCAGGTTTGTCTTCCGCAGGCTGTCAAGAATCGCTTTCATCAGATTCAGGCTCTTCTTCCAATTCCAGATCAATCGGCGGCTCAAACTCGACTCGGTCGTAAATTTCCGAAAGCTTCAATCGGCAGTTGATCGAAGCGATGTGGAGTTCGTGTTCCAATCCGGCGACTTCGGTCATCAACCATTGGCCGGTCGGTTGCCGCTCGAAATGTTCGATCAAGGGCTGAGTCTGCCAAACCAGCACGTAATCGGTCAGCGATTCGTTGTAGGTTCGCAGCCGTCGAAATTTTTCGCTTCGGTCGAAATCACCAGTTGAAGGCGAGAGAATTTCAAAGATGACTTTGGGATTAACCAGCACGTCGCCGACTTTGTCGTGTAATTGAGGCTCGCCGCAAACGACAGTCAGGTCTGGGTAAGAAAAAAGGCCTTTAACAGAATTGGCAACTGTTTGTTCGCCGCTTCGAACTTTCATGTTGGGTGAAAATGTGCGGCAAGAAGTTCTCTTCAGTTGAAGAGTAACTTCGGCAATCAAATTTGCATTGATGTTGCTATGGCGAGAGCTTTCGCCAGCCATCGCATAAATCACACCGTCTACAAAGTAGTGACGTTCTTCAGCCTGGCGTTCAAATTCCAGGTACTCGGCCACTGTGCTCAGCCGCCGGTCAAGTTTTGCTTTGGGAGTTGCCATCGTCAGCCTCCTTAATTCGTCGCGGCGATTTTAACTTTTCGCGCCGCGTTTGAACCAGTCGGCGAATTTTTTCAGCCCGGCTTCGACCGGCGTGGTCGGTTTATAACCCAACAACCTCGCCGCCTTGCTGATGTCGGCATGAGTGCGTGGCATATCGCCCGCCTGAGCCGGTTGGCGATCAATGACGGCTTTTTGGCCAAGCGCGCTTTCCAGCAGTTCGATCATTTGATTGACGGTGACGGTCGCCGATTCGCCAAGGTTGATGACTTCAAACGGCGTGGCAGTGTAATCAATCGCCGCCAGCACGCCTTGCAAAATGTCATCAATGTAAGTGAAGTCGCGTTCGGCCAATCCGTCGCCATAAACAGGAATCGGGCGTCCGCTGGCAATCAATCGCGCGAATTTATGAATCGCCAGATCAGGGCGTTGCCGCGGGCCGTAGACTGTGAAAAAGCGCAGACAGGTGATGTTGATGCCGTGCAGATAACTGAACGTATGACAGAGCAATTCGCCAGCGGCTTTGGTCGCCGCGTAAGGCGAAATCGGGACGAGCGGAGCGTCTTCCTTGAACGGTGGAATCGCCGCCGGGCCGTACACCGAACTCGACGAGCCGAAGACGAATTTTTTGATGCCGTTTTTTTGCGCCAGTTCCAACAGGTTGACGGTTCCGGCGATGTTCACTTCTTCGTATCCGCGCGGGTCAATCAGCGAAGGCCTGACACCGGCTTTGGCAGCCAGATGAATGATGACGTCGAAATGTTCTTCGGAAAAAACCTGCCGCAGCGAATTGAAATTGCGAATGTCGGTTTCGATCAGCCGATAAGCCGGATGGCGAAGGTGAGATTCGATGTTAAAGCGTTTGGTGTGTTGGTCGTAAAATTCGTCGAAATTGTCTACGACAGTGACCCGCGCAGGATTTTGCGCCAGCAACCGATCCACCAAATGCGAGCCAATAAATCCTGCTCCGCCGGTAACCAAAAAGCGTTTCTTACTCATAGCGGCGGACTTATAACACACCTTGCGGCATAATTCGCCAGAGCGAAGTCGGCGCGGCTTTCAATCATCGCCATAAGTTTTTTCAGGCAGGCTGAAACCTTCGGGCGGGTCGCTGCACTTACTGGACGAAACAGAAACGACCGGTAAGGCGAGACATTATGAGCAGCGTGGATGAGAGCCTGCGTGACAGTTTGAATTCTGCGGCAGAGAGAAGAGAGCAAAGGGAGAAGATGGCGTTTTCGGAAATAGCTCCGGGCGTGGTGGCGCGCGCGAAAAGCGGCGATGAAGAGGCTTTTCATCTGATCTTCAATCGTTATGGCCGACCGGTTCTCAGCTTTATCAACCATCACGTTCAAAACCGGGAACTGGCCGAAGAACTGGCTCAGGAAACATTTGTTCGCGCGTATCGCAACCTGGGCGGTTTGAAGGACGATCTGAGGCTTTCGACGTGGTTGTTTGGCATTGCGCGCAACGTGGTGCGCGAATCGGTCAGGCAGGCTCGGCGCAACGAAAAGAAAGTCGGGTTGGACGAACCGGAAAGTTTGAAACTGGAATCGGGTTGTGTGTTGCCGGAAGGAAGCATGTTGGACAGGGAGTTGACCGAAACGATTCACCGGGCGTTGGCGGAATTGGATGACGACAAGCGAATCGTCTTCAGTCTGAAGATTTTTCACGAAAAAAGTTACGAAGAGATCAGTTCGATCACAGGCCATTCGATTGGCAAATTGAAAACCGATCTGCATCGCGCTCGCGCGGAGATGCGAAAACGAATTGAGCCTTATCTGTCGGTCGGCGGAAATTTATGAAGGAGCAAATTAATGAATAGTACGATTCGATGTTTGGTGTTGTCGGCAATCATTGCTGCGTCGTTTTTGGTGTTTAACTTGGGAAAGGATGCTGTTGCGGCCCAAGACGGCAAGGCAAAAGAAACCGGCGCCTTTTCTGCGCTGGTTGGAAAATGGTCAGGAATGTTGGAGTACGCCGACTTCAAAGATGATTCGCGCACTCGATTGCCGACTGAGCTGGAAGCAAAGTCAGGGAATGAAGGCAATTCAGTCTTGCTCAACTTCATTTACGAGGAGCCTTCCGGCAAAAAAGTCACAGGATTTGAGGCGTTGTCTTTCGATTCCGGTTCGGGGAAATGCCGGTTCGGCAATTCGGAATATAGCGTCAGCGGTGTCAGCGAATTTATCGCAAGGCGATCCGGGCAGATTGTTCTGACCGGGCAATCGAAAGAAAACGGTTTACCAGTTGATGCCCGGCTGACGATCAACCTGGAAGGCGATACGTTGACGATTTTGAAAGAAACGCGCTCGCCGCTGAAATTCCGCAACCAATACACATTGAAGAAAGTGAAGTAAGCAAGATGAACTGCGAGCGTTGCCAACTGGAATTAGAAGATTTTCTGTACGGCGAATTGACCGAACGGCTGGCGGCAGACGTGCGAGAGCATTTGGCCGGATGCGCCGCTTGCGCCGCCGAACGCGTTCGACTGGAAAACGAGAACGCGCTGTTCGCCGAATTTTACGAACAGACTGCGATTGAGCCGACTGCCGAAAGTTGGGAAGCCGTTCGCGCGCGTATCGCGGCGGAACCGGTTCATGCAGCGCTGCAAGAAAAAGCGAGTTGGTGGCGAGCGATTTTCGCGGGATTGGCGTTTCCTTCGCTTGCGCGGCAAATCGCTTTTGCGCTGATGTTGGTTGCGGTTTCGGTGATTGCCACCATGTGGTTGATGCGACGCGATGACGGCAGCCGGGTTGCCGAAGTGAGGCCGACTCCGACCGTGACTCCGCAACCCATCGCGCCGGAACCGGTTTCCACGCCGACGACGGAACTGGCTCAGGCCGAACCGCCGAAGCCAAAGCCGCAGGTTGTGCGTCAGCCGGTTTCCACTCGCCCGCTGAGCGAAAGCGACGCGCTGGCTCAGCAACTGGCCAGAACGGAACGCGAATACCAAAACACGATCAAATTGCTGGAACGCGCCATTGCCAAACGCCGGGACAATTTTTCGCCCGAAGCGTTCAAGAAATACGAAAGCAGTCTGGCGCTGATTGACAGTTCGATTGTGCAAAGCAAACGCGCGTTGAACCAGCAGCCGGACGATCTGGCTGCGCGGCAGTTTTTGCTGGCGGCGTATGCCAGAAAAGTCGAATTGATGCAGGTGATCGCAATGCAATGACGAAACGTGGAGTGCGGCGACTGGACGCCGCTTTGTTTTAGCCGGAGAGCGATTCATCGAACCGTGAGGTTTTGCAGCAGAACGAAAAGCTGCGACGAGTCGCAGCGCTCCAAATAACAGGTGAAAAGCGAGAGATGAACATTCGAGAGGGGATAAAAACAGTATGGCTGGCGCTCGCCTTGATTCTGCTCGGCGCGCAAATCGCCAATGGACAGGACAGGGAATTTCACCAGACCTACGATCTGGCGGAAAAAGGCTCGGTGGCGATTTACAACACCAGCGGCACGATTCGCATTTCCAGTTGGAACGAAGCACGGGTTCAGGTGGATGCCGTCAAACGCGGTCGCAACGAAGCCGATTTTGCCAAAGTCAGGATTGAAGCGATTTCCCAACCGGAACGCGTCGAAATTCGTGTGATTTATCCGAGCGGGTTCAATTGGCGAGGCGGCGGGGTTTCGGTGGATTTCGATATCAAAATGCCGCGTTCGGCTTCGGTCAATCCGGCCAACTCCACCAGCGGCGACGTGACCGTCACCGGGCCGATTGAACGAGTAGTGGCTCGCGCCACCAGCGGCAACATCTCGGCGCAGGACGTGACGGACACGGCCAATTTGAATTCCACCAGCGGTAATGTGACGGCGACGCGTATCGGCGGCGAATTGCGCGCCAACGCTACCAGCGGAACGTTGACGATTACCGAAACGAATTCGCGGGTGTTTGCCAATGCGTCCAGCGGTTCGATCCGCGTCACGAATGCGCGCGGTGATGTCAACGCCACTGTCAGTTCCGGCGACATCAAGTTGGAAAAAGTCGGCGGGCGGGCGATTGTTCGTTCCAACAGCGGTTGGGTCATCGTCAACGATGTCGGCGGAGACGTTCAAGCCACCAGCATGTCGGACGATGTCACGGTGTCGAATGTGCGCGGACGAGCGACGATTACTGCCATCAGTGGCAACGTCAACTTGCACAATATCTCCGAAGGCGTCAAAGCGACCGCCGTCAGCGGCTCGATCCGCGTCAGCGATACGAAAGGCCGCGTCGAAGCCAGTTCGACCAGCGACAACGTCATCCTGACCAATCTGGACAGCCGCGAAGTCGTCGCCAAATCCACGTCCGGCAATGTGCAGTTCACCGGCAAAATTCATGAAGGCGGTATTTATGAACTGGAAAGTTTCAATGGAGAAGTCGTCCTGACCTTGTCACCGGACAGCAATTTTTATCTTTCGGCGCAAACTCACAACGGCGCGTTGAACACGGAATTTCCCCTGCAATTGACGCGCAGCACAGGCGGAATGTCGTTGACCGGCAGCGTCGGTAAAGGCGGCGCTGACATTCGCGTCAAAAGTTTCAATGGCAGCGTGCGCATCAGAAAAAGCACGCAATAAAATCAACCAATCCCAGAAGGAGAACGAGATGAAATTGTTATTTGCCTGTTTGGTTCTATTGGCCTTTGGCCTGACGTTTGTGGAATCGCCCCAGGCCGTAAAGCGCCTGGTGGAGCATCGCCACGATGCCAGTTCGGCTCATTCAGCGGACGGCAACGAGGTGAGCGACCAGATCAATAAAACGGTCACGCTTTCGCCCGGATCGAACGTTCGCATTGCCGGATTCAATGGCAAAGCGACTGTGGAAACTTGGGACAGTGACAGGGCAGAAATCAACATTCAGGTTCGCGCCTCCAGCCAGGAAGCGATGGCGCGCAAGCCGGTTCTGATCGAACACACCGGAAATACGCTGGTCATCAGAACCGAAAACGACAAAGAAGGCGGCAAATGGGGCAGGGAAAGCGGCTGGGTTCGCCACGAAGTGAATGTGCGTTTGCCGCGTACCAGCAATTTGAAAGTCTCCGGCATCAATGGCGCAGTAACCGTCGGAGCGTTGACTGGCGAAGTCGGCGTCAATGGCGTCAACGGTCGCGTCAAAGTTGAACAGGCCGGAACCATTGCCGAACTGAGTGGAATCAACGGCGGAGTTTCCGTTTCGATGATGCGATTTGGCGAAGGCGGACTGAAAATCAGCGGCATCAATGGCGGCGTGGACATCGGCTTGCCTGCCGAAACCAACGCGGACATTGACGTGCGTGGCATCAACGGCGGCGTGGATTCCGATTTGCCGATTTCCATCCTTGGCGAAGTTCGCCGCGGGCAATTGACCGGAAAACTGAATGGCGGAGGCGCTCCGATCAAAGTTTCCGGCGTCAATGGCGGAGTGAAATTGCACAGAAATTAACCTCTCGATTTCCAGTTTACGGTTCCCAATTTCCAGCGTTCTTCAATCGGCAGGTAGCTGAATGTTGAAGCGATGGAAGCGGGGAGCCGGAACCTGGAAACTCTGTTTTCTCAGGAACTTTCAGCCCACCTTCTCGTAACTAGCCTGTGTCGAACTTCTTGAAGTTCGATTTTGAAACTCATAAAGTCCGAAAGCGGACACAACATCACCGCACCTGGATCAGCGGTTCTTGATCAACTCCACGATTGAAATGAAGTTAGCCGAATACCAACTTACGGCATAATTTTTGTATTGGGATTTCTGAAATAAGTTTTTCAACGATTCGCTCATCCATCAAGTACTAAAATTTTGGTAGTCAAATATCGAGTTGAGCGACGAATCATCAACAAGCAGAAGTCGAGGGAGGAACAACATGATTTCCGAAGCTTTGGGCAGAACTAATGGCTCTTTGTCTTTGAAACCGCGCCCGGCATTGACCTTGGTCGGGTCGCAGCGGACGTGTTCACTGGATCAGTATGAATGTTTCATTGGCGTCAGCACGAATGTCGCCGACCTGAAACAGTTCATCAGCGTGCAGGCGTCGCAGCAAAATCCGGAAAAAGCCACGTTGCTGATTGCCGAACGAGGGTTGCGACAGGAACAGGTCGCCCGAATGTTGCATCAGGCCAGCGAAAATTGGGCGCAACCGTTTTTCGCCGTCAACGCGCACAGTCTGGACAGCGATGCGCTGCATTCGCTGCTGTTCGGGCCACGAGGCATGATGGAAACCTGTCAGGAAGGCACGATTTACATCAACGAACTGACGCGGCTTCCAGCGATTTTGCAACAACGTTTCGCCGCTTACATCGAAGAACAACGCTGGCGAGGATTTTCAGGCAACCGAAATTCCGGCAGCCTGATGGGGCATAAAGGCGGGCCGCGTTTGATCTTTGCCACCGAATACAATCCGAACGAGATAAAAGCCGAAAATCGAATCGGGTTCGGATTGGTTGAATTGTTAAAGCCTGCCGGTTTCGCGATCAAACCTCTGCGAGACCGCAGCGAAGACATTCCATATCTGGCAAATTTCCTGCTCACCCGAATTGTCAAACGCTTGGGAAAAGGGCATCACGAAATCACCAGCGGCGCGATGAAAATGCTGGCCGATTACACTTGGGAAGGAAACATTGACGAACTGGAAGCCGCTCTGGAAAGCGCCGTCAACAACACCAAACCTCAACAAATCGAAGAATCCCTGTTGCCTTCGCGCGTTCGTTACGCCGCGCTGAAATCCATTCCGACGACGGGCATTGACCTGCCTCTGATGGTGGACGATTTCGAACGCAATCTGATCGAAACCGCGCTTCGCCAAACCGGCAACAACCAAACCAAAGCTTCAGCCTTGCTGGGCTTGCGCGTGCAAACGCTGAACATGAAGCTGAAGCGGTTCAAGGAAAAAGACGGCCTTGTGGAGGAAGAAACGGAATAGTTTGACTGATGACCTATTCGCAAAAAAATGGGCAGAGCCTTTGAAGGATTCTGCCCATTTCTGTTTTCCGATTACGATTCTTCGTAAGCTTGTTTCAGCCAGCCGATCAATTCCTTGTCCACTTCCTTGGCGGTTTCGACGCGGACGCGATGGCTGACCATGGCGTTGAAACTACCTGACGCTTCCAGCTTTCCCGTCGGAGCCACGCCTTTCAAATTGATGCCTATATCCACGCGCGTTTTCGTCGTCGGTTGAATCAACGCGAACTGTTTGTTGCGCCGCAAACTGACGTAGGTTTTCTTCGGAGAAATTTCGACATCCTTGCCGAATTTGCCAACGGCTTTCACCAATTCGTCATAAATCGGTTTCAACACGGCTTTTTCGCCTGCGTATTGAGCGGCCACCGGATCGTCTGCTGCAGCCTTTCCTTCCTCGCTTTGACCTTTCAACGTATGCGCCACCAGATTGGCGTATCCGTGACCGAGTTCGTGATCGGTTTTCAGAAACTTGACGATTTCGCCGTGCTTTTCCAGTTTGGAGCTTTTGGCGATTTTCACCCATTCGTCCAGCGACTTGCCGGTTTTTTCCTTCAAGTTCTGAATCATCGTTTGCGTTGCTTGATCTATTTTGTCGGCCATCAATTTTCTCCTGATTGGGTGTCGGCGGCTTTGATCCAGCCGCGACAATTGCTTGCGCCGCACAGGCATTCAAAATTCCACGGCGAAGCCGGTAAAGGATGTGCCAGATAATCAAAAGTGATTTCTTCTCCGGCAGCGATGTCCCGCAAGGCGACCAACATCCCGGATTCGTCAAAGCGTCCATTCGGATCGCAGGAATGATTGGTCAGGTGCATGGGCATCACTTCCTGCGACCAGTAATCGAAAGGATAAATCGCTTCGCCCGCCGCGTAGGTTCGCGTGGCGAACAAGGCTTTTTGTTTATGCGTTGAAAATTCGACGACGCGGAATTCTTCAAACCCAGGCAGAGTCATTGTTAATTGCCTTGCTGGCGCTGCCGCTCCATTTCTTCCATTTTCTTTCGCAAGCTCAGAGGCCGCATGTCAGTCCACACCTCTTTGATGTATTCCAGGCATTCGGCTTTGGTTCCTGATTTCCCCGCGTCATTCCAACCCAAAGGCAGTTCTCTGTGATCCGGCCAAATGGAATACTGTTCTTCGTGATTCACGACCACCTTGTAAATGGTCTTGTCTTCTTCATCTTCCCAACTCATGAAAACCTCCTGTTGACCTACTTCATTATGACCAAACCATTGGCAGTTTTGTTGATGCGCGTCGCCATCATCCTGACCAATTCCGCGTTGGTGAACGGTTGCCATCCGTGCGGTTTCATCGGGCGCCCGTATTCAAACACGGCTTCGGATTTGGGATTTTCGGTAGCTTTCAAAAAATCTTCCAGATGGTAAACCGCCAGATTCAGGTAGTAGTTATCCATATCGCCGCAATACACGTGAATTTTGCCAACCAAGTCATTGCCAATCTTCGACCAGTTCTTTTCCAGGTTGTAGCGCAGGTCGTAACCGTTGTCGCGCATGTAGAGCGCAACTTCGCGGTCAATCTTGCCGGTCAGCCGATCCCAGATCGGGCGCGGATAACCGTCTTTGCCGACCGGTCCATGCGCCGCATCCCACGCAGCAATCTGTTGCCCCGAACGATTGTTGCTGCCCAGCACGGCTTCCAACTGGCACATTTCGCGCATCGTCAACGTCACTTGTCCGTCGGCATTGCGTGAAAGCGGGCGAATCAGCTTCGCCCAATCGCCAGCAGGAACTTCAAAGGCGTTGTCGTCTTCGTACACGTTCGACATCTGGTAATGGCGGAAATCCACAGGGTCTGGATACAACGACCACACGCCGTTGAAAAACTTCGGATGGAAAATTTGCAGCGCCAGTGATTCCCAGCCTCCCGTCGAACCTCCCGTCAGCACGCGCGCTTCGGGTTTGGCGATCAGGCGGAATTTTTCTTCCAGGTAGGGAATCAGCTCCTGAGTCAGCGCGTCGCCATAAGGCCCGTTGTTCGCCGAATTCACCGCGTATGAATCGTCATAAAACGGCGTCGGGTGCTGAAACGTGATGGCGACCATTCGCGGAAACTCGTCCGACATCCAGGCTTGGGAAAATTCCGGCCCCGGTTCGCGTGCGCTGCGAGCCAAACGAGCTTTGCGTTGCGCTTCGGTTTCGGGCGGAACTTGCTGAGTCGTAAATCCAAACGGAGCGTTCAATCCAAAATGTCCCTGTATGTAAATCGCCGGATATTTCTGATTCGGATTTTGGTCGAAGCCTTTCGGCAACAGCAACGTCGCGCCCAGATACACGGGCCGTCCCCAAAATTCGCTGAGCATCTTGCTCTGAATTTTGACGCGCTTGACCCATTCAGTGTCGGGCGGAACCACAACCGGCGGCAGCTTTTTGGTCAAACTGAGTTTGACGTTGAACCCGGCAGCGGGATCGAGCCGCACGCGCTGGACTTCACTGATCAGATTGCCGGGCGAACGATTCCACTGCTGTCCTTCCCACTGATCCCAATGCACCCAGATTTTGTGCCCGTCTTTGCGATGAACTTGCGTGTACACGTTGAGCAACGCTTGAACGTAATACTCACCCGCCGGCAGCTTGCTCAGACTTTCGACCGGATACCCTAACACCGAAGCATCAATCACGGCATTTTCGCCCGGCTTCAACGCATTCACATCCGCTCCATAAAACGGCACCGAAGCGTTGTACGAACCGGCCTGCAATCGAGGTTCAGCGCGATTGTTCTTCGAGATCATGACGAAGACGCGCCCGGTGATCGGTTCGCTATTGAGCGAAGCCGGAAACGAAATCTCGAACTTGGTTTCCGCCGCAGCCGTGTGAGCCGAACGCCACATCACCAGAGAAAGCCCGGCGATTATCGCCACCACCAACAAGCCACGTTTCATTTGGGTTTTCATCGGAATTCCTCTTTCAAAAATTTACCGCAAGGTTGCCGCCTCATACTTGCGCGGTGAAATCCGCCACCGTGTAATTTCCCGCCGGAGCGCCCGCTCCACCCAACGACTGGCGAAGTGCCATCAATGTTTTTCCCAGCATGTTCTGCCCGGAACCGTCGTGGTCGTCGCTCCAGTAATCGTCTCGCCCTTTGACCTCGTTGTGTTCCAGCAAATAGGCATCGCCCGTCGCCAGCAGCGCTTGTTGAAACGCCGCGTCGCTGAATTTCTGCGCCAGGACTGCCTTCATTGCGCCATCACGCCCCAAACCGGCGTAACTGCCATCGGGATTGTGCAAGCCTTTTTTGATGTGAAACGCCTCAGTTCCGGTTTTCGCTGCTTCAAACATGGCCAAATCGGCAGGACTGTTCCACCACTTGGTCGCCTGAAAAGCTGCCTCGGCGTTATGAAACGAAGCGCTGATGCCATTGATGCTCAGCGAAAAGCTGCAAGGATAAAAGTTGGCCAGAAACTGTCCGTGGTAGACCGCGTCCCACGCGGCATCGCGGTCAGGGTAATAAAAGGCGATCAAGTTATAGCTTTGACCGTTGATGGTGACTTGTTTGGGTTTTGATGGAGTGAGTTGAGATGGATTCATTGAAGCTGTCCTTTTTTCTATCTGGATAATTTCGCCAAAGTCGCACGCGCTTCTTCAACAGTATTGATTGGCGAATCAAAATCTATTCGCAGTTTACGGCCATCGGCCAGCAGATCGAAACCTTCGCTATCAATTCCGGTCATTGCCACCGCCTGAACTTCAATCCCTTTCAACGCCGCGCAGTAATGCCGCAGCGCTTTCTGGTGGTCGTCGTTCATGTGCTTGACGATGCCGGTTTCGGCTTGGCGAAACGGATTGGGGAGCCGCATCTCATCGGCTTCGACCCAGAAGATTTGCCCGAATCCGCCGATGAAACGCGCTCGCCGCAAATGAATGCAGTAAAACGAAAAGTCGTGCGTGTCGAAATACGATTCTGAGGCGGGAAAATAGCGCAAATAGCGGCGGCGAATTTCCGCGTCGGTTGGATTGACCGGCTCGGCATCTCCGATCCAGGTCAGACGCCCAGCGGCCTGAGGATCATCGGCAAGGCGATCAAACACCGTTAGCGAGACTTTGTTGTTTCGTTTGATGTTGCGCGTGTGCAGAGCAATCTCGCTGATCAACATCACCGGCTGGCCTTCGTAATCCAGAACATACGGCGCGATGGAGCCGAACGGGTATCCTTCGACATCCACCGATTGAGTGGCGAGAACGCCAAGATTTTGATGGTTGAGCAATCGCCGGGCAGCTACAGCTTTTTCAGACATTTTCAGACTTTCTGGCAACAGACTTCATTCTGCCGCCTTTTCCTGGGATACATGTTCCAACCGATGCGTCGTGTTTTCCGTGATGCTCAACACAGGTTCAAGAACCGGTTGCGCCGATGCAGGCGCAAGCTCGTTGGTATCGGGTACTTCCAATTGCGGCGGAATTTTTGCCTGTTCAGGCTTTCGGGTCATCAAATAAATCTGCCACAGGTTGAGCGCCATGTTGATCAGGAATGCCGTCGAGCTGATGATCAGGTAAGAAACGATCAGCCAATCGCTCAATTCCATCTTCTTCAACACCACCATTCCGCCGAGTACGAATCCGAGGCCGAACACCGTGATCCAGAATATCCCGTCCAGATACTCATCCATCCGCTTTTTCGCTTGAAGCTCTTCTGCCTTTTCTGCGTCATCGGCTTTCCTGTTGGTGAGCACTTGCGCGCCGCAGCGTTTGCAATACTTCATTCGGCTTTCCAAGGCCGTGCCGCAAGATGAACAATACATTTCCTGACCTCCTGTTGTTCAGCAGGGGTAGAGGCTGGCGTCGTCTGCCTCTTCTTCAACCGGCGTGGCGTTCTGATCGAGCGTGGTAGCCAACCAGTCGAGCGCCTCGTTTTCTGTCACGAAAATGTTGGTAATCAATCCTCGGTTGAGCGCGATCAGCACGCCGATTTTTTCCGGGTCAATGAGTTCCGCACGAGCAACCATCGCCAACCGCACTTTTCCACCGGCTGCGGCGGCCCACTCTTCAATCAAAAAATACCGTTCGGCCAAACTTGGAGGGGCGAACCCGGTCAAAGCTGATATGTTGACCAACAACTCCGAAATTTCTTGTTCGCGTGCATACGCAATTGCGGCAGACACCAACCCGATGGCTTCTTTCAGCGTGACCAAACCAACAGGCCGATAAAATCCACGCCCGGCTACAAGTTCAAAATTATCCGGTGAGTCCATAAATTACGACTCCTGCTGCCGCAAAGTTGTCTACTGTCCATAGTTATTGCTTCGCTGTGTTCGGCAAAGCCGCCACCAAAGCACGCAGCACAGCATTCACCGATTCTGCTGTCGTAAAGACTTTGGAAACTTCCGGGTCAAGCACGACCACAAGCCGGTCTTCGTTGATTTTTCCGGCAAAGCGATTGGGACGCGCTTTGCTGTAGTCAAAATCATATTCAGGCAGCATATCCTGCGATTCGATTTTGCTGGATTTAGAGACTGATGTTTTCTTCATAACCAGACGATCAGTTAAGCCGCTTCCGCTTCCAGCACTCGAAGCATCTTGGCTTGAATGGATTCCAACACCGCATCCCGGAGAAACTTGCTGGCGTTGAGAATTTCAACGCCAATCATTTCGTCTTTGTCGTTCAATTCGACGGTGATGTCGGGGCTGAGTTCCAGACTGCGACTTTCCGGCTCTTCGGTAATCGCCAAATGGAGCACATCTTCTTGCTCGAAATATTGAATGCGGGTCTTGTTCATAAAATAAATCTCCCTGTTTGCAATCTGAAACGAATTTGTTGTCGCGTGGTAACGTGAACCGTCACAGGTGTGATCGTATCCTCTTCCACATCACACGGAATCATCACCAAGCGTTGATCGTGACGACCAATTACTACTGAACGACCAGTATCCGTATCAAAGTACCTTTCGCTTGAATGTCGGACGATGTGCTCCAGCTTCAACAGATCAAAACCTCTCAGCCTTGCTTTGTATTGGAGATAAATTGTCCAGACAATCTTCGGCATATACTCCCCGAAGAAACGGTTCACGACTTTTGCAGCGACAGATCAATCAGTTCATCCGGCACTCTGTTGCGCTCAATATATCCGTTGATTACATCCTGGTTGTCGCTGTAATAACTGAGAGCAGCGAACACCTGTCCCAACGTCAGATGAGGCAACCGTTTAGGAATTTCTTTCGCTGGCGTGCCTAGCCGCCAAATTTCGACAATCGCCCGAACTGGAGTTCGAGTCCCTTTGATAATCGGCTCTCCGCCGAGAATGCTTTCATCGGCTGTGATGTAATAGTTTTCAGTTACGGCAATCATAACCTCGCTCTTCAAAATGTAACCCTCTTCTGCCTACAGCGCCTCAAGTCGCTCAGTTCGTTTTTTTCTATAAGCATCATAGTTAATTTCTTGAATCTGCCCATTTACCCCTAGTTTGAACGTTGCAACTTGGTACTTCCTATTGCTTTGATCTATCGCCTTTAGAAGCATTGGGCCGACTCTTGAATATTCTCCTATCTGTTTTCTAAGCGAGCCGAAGACGGTTAAGGTCCAGACGTCTACCTCATTTTCTAGCCTTCCTATGATGCGGCTCATGCCTCCCTCATTTTCCTCAATTTGAGACCAGAGAAACGGCACCCAACCTTTTTTTTGCCACTCGTACTGCTTATCAATCATAGGTTCATTTGACATTACGTCTATCCCAGCAAAGTTCGCAGAGCTATTCGTGCAAGGATGTTTCGGCCAAGGGGGACCCAGTTCATCAAAGAAAACTCGTCCCCCGTCAGAAGATTGATAGAAAAAGACCTGCTCATGGCAAATAGGACACCGTGCATTTGGATTGACGTAGTTGGAATATGTCAGTGAGGATGAATAGGGTGACAACCTGCGGAAACCTCCCCACTCACTATACTCTGTAAAGCCAGATGGACCTTGGCTACATCTGCCGCTCTGGTGAATTGGAATTGTGGAACCACCGTGTTTTCTATATTCAATAATTATCTCACCGCACTTGAAACATCTATCCATAAGTCATTTTTTCAACCTCACGAATAAAAATCGCTGCTATTTCCCAAGCACGGCCTTCGCGCATGCCGCCACGTTCTCCGCCGTGAAGCCGAATTTTTTCCATCAGCACCTGAGATCGTCCAAAATCAAGGTTCAACTCGCCGGAGCCAGTCTACCGGGTCGCGTTTTGCGTGAAAGCAGGCCAGCACAACGAGCGAATCATCAGCAACGACGTAAATCAGCATGTACGGAAATCTTTTCAGCAAAGCGCGGCGCGCTTGTTCGTAGATCGTTGGATAGGAAAACGGATTTCTCCTGATTGCCGATAAACAAGCGTCCGCCGCACGAAGAAACTCCGTACCCAAGCCTTCCGATTGCAATTCATACCAGTCAAAGGCTTCCTGAATTTCACGAGCGGCTTCTGGCCTGAGGATGATCTTTCGATTCATAACTGACTCAGTTGCGCTTTCAAGTCTTCCCAGGGAATCCCTTCTTGAGGGTTTTGAGCGTAAGACAGCAAGCGGCGGTCAAGCTCTTTCTTTTGCGATTCCGTCAGTGGGACTTCATTTGGGAACGCCGCTACACTGTCCCAAATGTCTTCCACCAGTTGAATCCGTTCAGCGACGCTCAATTGCAAAATTTCTGAAAATTGAGAGTTCATAAGTCTGATTTCCTTTCTGGGAATCTGCGCGGCGAGAATAGCCATAAGTCAGCAGTCGGCTTGAAACACTATTTCCCAAGCACTGCCTTCGCGCACGCAGCCACGTTGTCCGCCGTGAAGCCGAATTTCTCCATCAGCACCTGATACGGAGCAGAAGCGTCACAGCACCTCTCCTTTTCTGACGTTACCCTTGATCGTAATACTTGCTCGGCTCTTTGGTATTCCCATCGGCCAAATCACAAAAACGGCGGAAGTTTGGCAGCATTGCCAGCCAGACATCCTCGCCCGCAGTTTCAACGACGTTTTGCTTAACTGTCGGTCGTTCAACCAGCTTCTGTTGTTTGAGCAAAAAGACAATGTCATCAAAATCTTTTTGCCGCCCAGCATTTAGTTTCAGGATCACCAGCCATTCAGGTGTCACAAGGCGCAAACCATTGGAAAGTTCAATCGCGTCCTTCAAGGCTGCCCGGTAATACTTCTGGTATCCATCATTCCGCACAATCCAATCAATCTGGACTGTATATTTGCCGACTTGCAGCGTGTAACTGCTGCCGCCAAAACCCAGCCGATGTTGCGGGGTGAGCGATAAATCTCGTGAAGCGATGATGTCTACATCTTTCGTCAGACGCGGGCTGCCGTAAAGATGCATGGCCAGACCGCCAGCCAAAGCCCATTCAATCTCTTCGCGCGCCGCAATTTGCCCCATTTGCTGCGCGGCTTCAATGCCGGTATCGGTGGCAATCATCAGGTTGGAGAGGTTTTGCAATGCCCGTTCGACAAGTTGTTTATAGTCGTTCTCACTCATCACATCCCCCTCGTAATTGAATCAGCGCTGAAGCTCAAGCTATTTTCCTAACACCGCCTTTGCACACGCCGCCACGTTGTCTGCCGTGAAGCCGAATTTTTCCATCAGCACCTGATACGGAGCGGAAGCGCCGTAATGATCCAGCGAAATCACCTGGCCGGCATCGCCGACGTATTTTGGCCAGCCCATGGAAATGCCTGCTTCGACGGCAACGCGAGCAGTGACGGTCGGTGGCAAAACGCTTTCCTGATAATCCAGCGGCTGTTTGTCGAACAATTGCCAGCTCGGCATGCTCACGACGCGAGCGCCGATGCCTGCTTCGGCTAGTTTGGCTTGCGCGTCCACAGCAACGGAAACTTCGGAACCGGTTCCGATCAGAATCACATCCACCTTGCCGGTTGGAGATTCGCTCAACACGTAAGCGCCTTGTGCGACGCCTTCGGCAGAGCCGAATTTGGTGCGGTCGTAAGTGGGCAGTTTTTGCCGAGTCAGAGCCAGCGCGGTGGGGCCGTGCCGATGTTCAATGGCGACGCGCCAGGCGACGGCGGTTTCGTTGGCGTCCGCAGGGCGAATCAACGTCAGGTTCGGAACCGAGCGTAACCCGGCCAGTTGCTCAATCGGTTGATGCGTCGGGCCGTCTTCGCCAAGCCCAATGCTGTCGTGCGTGTAGACGTAAATCGTGCCGATGCCCATCATCGCAGCCAATCGCACAGGCGGACGCATGTAATCGTAAAAGACCATGAACGTGCCGCCGTACGGAATCAGCGGACGAGTCAGCGCAATGCCGTTCATCACCGAACCCATGGCGTGTTCGCGGACTCCGAAATGGAAGTTGCGCCCGTCACGGTGTTCGGCGGAAAACGCCGGATAGCCAGCCAGCATGGTGTTGTTGGACGGAGCCAAATCTGCCGAACCTCCGATCAGCATCGGCAAACTGGCGGCAATCGCATTAAGCGTTTTGCCCGAAGCCTCGCGCGTAGCCATCGCTGCGCCAGCAGGGAAGACAGGAATTTTCGCTTGCCAGCCGTCGGGCAATTTGCCACTCGCCCAATCGCGCCATTCCTGCGCTTTGTCGGCGTGGGCTTTTTCATAAGCGGCGAATTTTGATTGCCAATCGGCTTCCTGTTGCGCGCCGCGCGTGATGCACTGGCGGAAATTCGCCAACGCTTCTTCGGGAATGAAAAACGGTTCTTCAGATGGCCAGCCCAGATTCTGTTTGGTCAATTTGATTTCGTCCGCGCCGAGCGGTTCGCCGTGCGCTTTGCTGGTTCCGGCTTTGTTCGGGCTGCCGTAACCGATGACCGCTTTGACGCAAATAATCGAAGGGCGAGGATCGGCTTTGGCGGCGTTGACGGCGGCTTCGATGGCGGCAATGTCGTTGCCGTCGGCGACGGTTTGCACGTGCCAGCCGTAGGCCTCAAAGCGTTTGGCGCGGTCTTCGGTAAATGCCAGCGAAGTGCTGCCATCAATGGAAATCGAGTTGTCGTCGTACAGGTAAATCAAGCGGCCAAGTTTCATGTGTCCAGCCATCGAAGCCGCTTCGCTGGCGACGCCTTCCATCAAATCGCCGTCCGACACGATGGCGTAAATGTAGTAATCAAAAAGTTCGTGGCCGGGGCGATTGAAATAAGCTGAAAGGTATTCCGCACCGATGGCCATGCCTACGCCGTTGGCGAATCCCTGACCGAGCGGGCCAGTCGTCGTTTCAATCGCCGGAGACAATTCCGATTCCGGGTGGCCGGGCGTCATGCTGCCCCATTGCCGAAAGCTTTTCAGTTGATCGAGCGTGAATTCTTCGTAACCGGTCAAATGCAACAAGCTGTACAGCAGCATCGAACCGTGTCCGGCGGAAAGCACAAACCGGTCGCGGTTGGCCCATTTGGGATTTTTCGGGTTGTGACGCATGACGCGCGTCCACAACACATAAGCCGACGGAGCCATTCCCATTGGCATGCCCGGATGCCCGGAGTTCGCTTTTTGCACGCCGTCCATGGCCAGCGTGCGGATGGTGTTGATCGAAAGTTGGTCGAGAGAGTTTTGTTCAGCCATTGTCTTTTCTTTTGCTTATCAGTTCGACGAGCTGCCAGCTTGTCGAAGTTTCGTTGGCAGGCGATTTGTTTGATAACACGCCACGACAAGCTGGCAGCTTGTCGGACGAATCAGTTTACGTGTTCGCTTTGGGTGATTTCCTGTTGTTGGTTGACCAGGAAAACGGACAGAGTCCTTTCGGCAAACAGCGAGTTGTTAATCAGCGTTTGCACGATGTAATCGCCGGGTTGTTGAAACGTGGTGTTGATGAAAACGGTGACGTTGTCGGAATAACCGTTCGGCGCGATTTCGAATGCGCTGGGTTGCGAAACGGCTATGGCTTCGCGGTCAGGCGACAGAATCCGGACTTTGGTTTCAAACTGGCCTTCGCCTTCCCAGTGATTCAGCACGGCGAATTTGATCAAGCCGACAGGCAATTGCGGCACGACGATTTGATGGAACACGCCCATCAAACTCAGGCTGCCCGAAGCTTCAACGCGAATGTCTTCGCAGAAAATTGTGTACTTCAGTTCCAGATTGCTTGGTTTACTCATGGCCGGATTGTAACCGCCTCAGAGCGAAAAACGCTATCGAATGGTTGGCCGCTCAGAGTTCACGCTTCAGCATGTGACAGGCCGTCTCCACACGCTGAAGCGTGAACTCTAAACTTTACCGAGTGGTTTGATCTGGTCGAAAGGAATGTTGAGGATCGGATATTCGCGCCAGTTGTTGAAATCGAAATGCCACCATTCAATGTCAAACACCTTGAAGCCGTCGGCTTCCATTTCGGCGCGCAACAAATCGCGCAAACGGCGTTGTTCAGCGGTTCCGCCTTTGTAATTCGGATACGCGCGGTCGGTCATTTCGTCGTATCCGCTGGGCATTTGCACTTCCTGGCCGGTTTTCAGGTCGAACAGCGACAAATCCACTGCACAACCGCGATTGTGCCGAGAGCCTTGCGCCGGATTGGCGACGAATTTCTTCTTGTCGTCCGGCGTTGAATCCCAAAACAGTTTGGTCACAGCCCACGGACGATAACCGTCGAACACCAGCAATCCGTAGCCTTTTTTTCGCAACCGTTGATTGATGCGGGCAAGCGCTTGGGCGGCTGGGCGCTGCAAAAACGCGCGGGCTTCGGTGTAAACGGGTTTGCCCAGAAAGTTGTCGCTCCTGGCGTAACGAATGTCGAGTTTGATCGTCGGATCGAGTTTGATGAGTTCCACCAGATCAGCCTGACGAAATTTGCCGTTTTCTTTCGGCGGCTCTGCGGGGCTTTGGGCTTGAGCGCCGCCAAGTAGCAAAACAAGAAATAAGCATGCTTGCAGTTTAGGAATGGCTTGGAAACAGACAGGCCAGAAGCATTTTTCACCGCAGAGGCGCAGAGTTCCGCAGAGGTTTCGCAGAGACTTCAGAAAGGCTCTGGCTGATTTCTCTGCGCTTCCTCTGCGTTCTCCGCGCCTCTGCGGTGAGTTGGCAAGGTGAATTTCAGTTCGTTCTTTAGAGTTCATAATTTTCCAGAATCTTATGGTCGCGCAGCCAAACGCCGACTTTGTCAGACGTTTTCAGCGGCATGCGTTGGGCGTCCCATTTTGTGCGAAGCACTTTGATAATCAGATCGCATGGTTGATCGAAATTCTGGCAATTGGCGCTGTTCAGGTAACCAAACTGATTCAGGCTGAGCAGTTTGACGCGAACGACTTCCAGCGCGCCGGTAAAACTGACGTCCACAATTACGCCGTGTCCCAGATGTTTTTCGGCTTCGGGCAAGCTGGTGGCTTTGCTGAGCACGACATCTTCGGGGCGAAAGACAATCTTGACGCGTTCCGGCGAAGACCAGTCGTTGGCGGGCAAAGCTTCGCATTGGCGGCAATCCAGCAATTCGACGCCGTCATTGCGGCAAACTTCGACGACGTTGGCCGCGCCCAAAAAAGTGGCGGCGAATTCGGTTTGCGGATTGTCATAGACCTCGCGCGGAGTGCCGATCTGTTCCAGACGGCCTTTGTTCAAAATGGCAATCTGATCGCCGAGTTCCATCGCTTCTTCTTGGTCGTGCGTGATGAACAGGGCGGGGATTTTCAGTTTTTGCAGTAACAAGCGAATTTCGCGGCGCAGGCCTGTGCGCGTTTGCGGATCGAGCGCGCTGAACGATTCGTCGAACAACAGCAATTCGGGTTTGTAGGCCAGCGCGCGGGCGATGGCGACGCGCTGTTGCTGGCCGCCGGAAATTTGCCAGGGGTATTTGTCGCGGTGTTCGGCCAGGCCGATCATCGCCAGCAATTCTTCGACTTTGGCCTCGCGTGATTTGCGCTTTACGCCGCGGATTTTCAAACCGAAAGCGATATTGTCGGCGACGGACATGCGCGGAAACAGCGCGTAGTTCTGAAAGATGACGCCGATGTTGCGTTCACGCGCACGCAACCGTTCGACGTGCTGACCGTGCAGCACGATTTCGCCTTCGTCGGGCGTTTCCAATCCGGCAATCAATCGTAACGTAGTGCTTTTGCCGCTGCCCGACGGTCCCAGCAACACCAGGCTTTCGCCTTCGGCAATCGAAAAACTGATTTCGTTCAGCACGCGTTCCGAGCCGAACTGTTTGCTCAAACCGTTGACCACCAGCGCATTTGGTTTTTGCGTCGTCGGTTCGACGTACGTGTCTGTGTCATACAAATGATTCAGCATCGCTTGTGCCATCATCGCATACCTCACTTTTCCAGTCGGTTTCGCGTGAACAGGATCAGCGAAAAGACTATGAAAGAGATCACCGCCAACACGGCGGCGATGGCGGTTGCAGCTTCGACTTCCGCTTCGTTGAATTTCGCGTAAATGTACAGCGGAGCGGTCATCGTTTTGGCTTTGTTGCCGCTGACCATGATCGTCGAACCGAATTCGCCGATAGAGCGCGCAAAGGTCAGCAAGGCTCCGGTAATGATTGCTCCGCGCAAACTCGGCAAGACGACGTATCGAAACGTCTGCCAGCGCGTCGCTCCCATGGTTTCGGCGGCGGCTTCGTAACTCGGATCCAGATTGTCCAGCGCCGGTTTGATGACGCCGAACGCCAGCGGAAACGTGACAAAGATATTGGCCAGAATGATCGCTGCCGTGGTGAACATCACCTGGTAATCGGTGTATTCCAGCAGCGAACCGAACACGCCGCTGCGTCCCCACACCAGCAACAACGCCACGCCCGCCACCGCCGTCGGAATCGCCGTCGGCAAGCTGATGACAATCATCAATGCCGAACTGCCCTTGAAACTGTATTTGTACATCACATAAGCGGCGATGATGCCAAACACGACGTTGCACAAGGTGGCGACACTGCTGGTCATCAAACTCAGTTGCAGCGAATAAATCGCCGCCGGAGCTTTGACCGCTTCCCAAAAATGAAGCGGTCCTTTGTTGAAGCCGTAATAAAAGATCGAAGCCATCGGCAAAATCACCAGCGGCATCATTGCCAGCACGACGAAACCTATGCCGAACGGACGAACGATGTCGGCGGGCTGGCCGGAAAATGGTTTGTTTTGAATCGTAGCGCTCATGCTTTGAAACAGTGTCAGCGACTGACGTGCGTCGCTTCTTTCCACGCGCCGTTGATGACTTCGTCTGTGATTTTTTGCCAGCCGCCGAGATCGGCGACCTTGAACGGATGTTCGACTTTCTGAAAGCCATCGTTCAAGTCATCAATCACCGAACGAAACCGCGCTCGCGTCCAGGCTTCTTGCGCTGGGCGTTCCCACAAACTGCGAACGAACAATTCGACCAGCGCATACCGCGCAGGACTCATCAAGTGGTCAACGATGACCACAGGGTGTTCGCACATGACTGTGGAACGGGGCATGACGATGTTTATCTGCTGGCCTTTATCTTTCATCTGCAACGCTTCCAGTTCGTAAGTGATCAGGGCGTCGCCTTCGTTATGTTCAAACAACGCACGCGCGGCGCGCGCCGATTCCGGCGTGGCGCGAATGTTTTTGGCAATTCGTTTCAGTAAATTCTGCGCAGCCACAGAATCGCGTTTGCCGGTTTGCTCTTCTGTCTTGAGCAGTTCCGATCCGTACAGCGCCACCAGCGCCCAATTGCCTGCGCCGGAAGAAGTCGGATCGCACAAAATCACCTGGACGCCCGGTTTTCCCAGGTCGTTGAAATCGCGTATGCGTTTCGGGTTTCCCTGGCGCGTGACGATGACCATCGGCGTCTGGTTGACAATGCCGCGATATGGCAGTTTGCGCCAATCGCTGCGGGTCACATCGGGGCGCAGCAATCGTTCGGCGTTGCGTTCGATGGCCAGAATCGCCACATCGGCGTCCACGCCGTTGATGATCTGGTTGGTGACGATTTCCGAACCGGCAAACGACGATTCGAACGAAATTTGCTGGCCGGTTTTGTCGTGCCATTCCGTTACGAAAGCAGGGAAGATTTCATTGAGCAACGGTTCTTTGGCGACGCTGAATCCGTATACGGTAATCGTCGTGTTTTCCTGTTCCGCCGATTTGCGCCGACAAGCCGAAATTGCAAACAGCAACGACAGCGCCAACCCGGCAGACAGCAATTCCACCGCTCGCCAATTTGTTTTCACATAAAACATCTTTACGAGACACTTCAACCCCAGAAATCAATCAATCAAATGCCAGGGAAACGAGATGTGTGAGTCTGCCTTTTTACCCGACTATCCGGGAGGCTTGGGCGAAACAATTACAGGAAGAATACGAACTGGCGAGGGAAAGTTCAGCGGTAAGGGCCAAAACGCAATTCAGCCCCGGATTATGCAAGCATTCAAGAATTCTTTTTCCCAGCCAGCGTTGCTACGTTAAGCGCAAGTTCGACCCGTTCGCACAGGTCAATTATCGTTATTCAATTTCGGGACTGATTTGTTGTTTGTGAACCGATATAACGGGCGCGTTATACACGTCCGGTCAGCCGAAAGTCAATCTGACAATCGAGCGTCGAAACCGTGAGAAACATCGCCGTTTCAGACGTGAATTCCGCATTCCTGTTTGCGATTGCCGTCCCAGCGTCCGCTGCGTTCGTGTTGGCCTGCGTTGACCCGGCGAGTGCATGGATGGCAGCCAATGCTGGTGTATCCGTCGTCATAAAGCCGGTTGTAAGGCAGGTTGTTTTTGACGATGTAACTCCACACATCCGACCGCGTCCATTTGGCCAGCGGATGAATCTTGGCCGTTTGGTGGCGTTCGTTCCATTCGACGATTTTGATGGCGGCGCGTGTCGGCGATTGATCGCGGCGCAAGGCCGCCAGCCAGCCGTCAAACCCAGCCAGCGCGCGTTGCAACGGTTCGACCTTGCGAATGCGGCAACACAGATCGGAATTGGTTTCATACAACCGTTCGCCGTAAATCCGGGACTGCTCTTCGACGGTCAACACCGAGCGGGCTTCGATCAACTGGAACTTGTATCGGTCGCGCAATCGTTCTTTGACTTCGTCGGTTTCGTGAAATTGAAAACCCGTGTTCAGATAAATGACGGGTGTTTCCGGCGCAACGCGCATCAGATGATCCAACAGCACGACGCCTTCCACTCCGAAATTGGAGGTCATCACCAGCTTGGGCGAATACCGCGCCGCCGACCATTCCAACACTTCTTCGATGCGGCGCGTTTCAAAATGATCGGCGAGCAGATTGAACTCGGTTTCTTCAACGGGAATCTGTGTTGTTGTCATGATTGTTCTCGGTTGGTTTCGGTTTGAACCGTCGTGTGCAGCAGATGAAAGGCCAATTGTCGCGCTTCGTCGCGTTTGCCCGCGCGTAGCAACTCAATCGCTTCGGATTCGGCAAAATTGTGCAGCAGCGTTCGCCGCTGTTCGAAGTCGGGAAGCAGGGGTTTGGCTTCGGCGCGTAATTCGGCGGCGAGTTCCACCAGTTCGCTGTATTCGTCGCCGATCAGTTCCGCGATTTCGCGCTTCACGCGTTGCGCGACCGAAGGGCTGCCGCCTCCGGTCGAAACGCTGATTTGCAAACGCCCGCGCGTGACCAGCGCCGGAGTGATGAAGTTGCACAGCGCCGGTTGATCCACGACGTTGCACAACAAATTTCGTCGGGCAGCCGCTTGCGCAACGGTTTCGTTGACCGTCTGATCGTCCGTTGCGCTGATGACCAGCCAGACGCCGTCCAGGTCGCTTTCGGCGAAGACGCCTCGTCGCCAAGCCAGCGTTCCGGCGTTCGCCAGTTCGCTCAGGGGATCAGTCAACGCAGGGCTGACGATCCGCACGCGCGCGCCTGCTTCCACCAGTTGTCGCGCTTTGCCTTCGGCAATCACGCCGCCGCCGACGACGAGTACACTTCGCCCAGCCAGATCCAGATTGATCGGGTAATAACGCATGATTTGATTTCGGATTGTGGATTTCGGATTGCGGATTTAAGCGGCGTTTCGCCTGGCCGATTGCAACGGCTCAGAAAACGGCTTCGATAAAGCGGCATTCATATTCCGCAATCCGAAATCCGCAATCCGCAATTCATTAAGCTGCTCGCGCAGCCGCACGACTTCGCCGATGACAATCAAAGCCGGAGCTTTGATCTGTTCCTGGCGAGCGAGTTCGGCAATTTCGTTCAGCGCACCGACGACGCTGTGTTGATTGGCCAACGTGCCAGAACCGATCACGGCAACAGGCGTGGTGGCCGCGCGTCCGTTGGCAATCAACTGTTCGGCGATTTCGCCGAGCTTCGACAAGCCCATGAACAACACCAAAGTGTCCACGCCTTTGGCCAGATGTTGCCAGCGCAAAGATGATTCAGGTTTGGTCAGGTCTTCGTGGCCGGTGACAAAGGTCACGGAACTGCTCAGGCCGCGATGCGTGACAGGGATGCCCGCGTAAGCCGCCACCGACGAACCGGCAGTTACGCCCGGCACGACTTCCCAGTCAATTCCGGCTTCTGCCAGCGTCAGCGCTTCTTCGCCGCCGCGACCGAACACGAACGGATCGCCGCCTTTCAACCGAACGACGACCGCGTGCTTCTGAGCTTTTTCAACCAGCAGGCTGTTGATTTCGCGCTGCGACCAGCTCAACTGGCCGCAACGTTTGCCTACGCCGATCAATTCCGCGCCTGAGTTGGCAAAGCGCAGAATGTCAGGATTGACCAGGGCGTCGTACACAACGCATTCGGCCAGTTCCAACAAATCGCGCGCCTTGATCGTCAGCAAGCCCGGATCGCCCGGCCCGGCGCCGACCAGGTAAACCTTTCCGGCATTCATTTAAGCGGCTCCTTTGGCTGCCAACGGAGCGATCAAACGTAGCGCTTCGAGTTTGGCAACTATTGTTGCCGCGCTTTGTTCGACCGTTTCGTTGTCGCTGTTGACCAGCACTTCGGGGTTGAGCGGTTCTTCATACGGATCGGAAACGCCCGTGAATTGTTTGATCTCGCCAGCGATGGCTTTTTGGTACAGCCCTTTGACATCGCGCGCGACCAGCGTGTCCAGCGACGCTTTGACGAAGACTTCGACAAATGTGACGCCTTCGGCTTCGATGCTGGCGCGAACTTCGTCGCGGATTTCGCGGTACGGCGAAATCGCTGCGGCAATCACGCCGACACCATTGCGCGACAGCAACCGCGCGACGTACCCGATGCGGCGAATGTTCGTGTCGCGGTCTTCTTTGGAAAAGCCCAGCCCCTTGCTCAGGTTCGTGCGAACTTCGTCGCCGTCCAGCACCTCGATTTTGACGCCGCGAGCGCGAAGCTCCGGCACGATGGCTTCTGTAAGCGTCGTTTTTCCTGCGCCTGACAAGCCCGTGAACCATAGTGTGAATCCTTGTGACATTGAATTGTTAGGTTTCCTTTCGTGTGTGTTTGAAAAATGGTGATTGCGGAAAATCATCAGGCGTTGGCGCGGTTCGATGAATCTTGCCGCGCGCCGGCCAATTTATACTTCCAGTTTCACCGTTGGTTTGATGTTCGGGAAAATCTTTTCAACCGTCGCCGATTTGGGCATGCCGTAAGCATTCACCGGCTGCGAACGATTGACCCACAGCGTGTAATACAAATGATCGGCGCGCGGATCGTCCGTATTCGGATGCAGCAAAATCGTCAATCCCAGACTGTTCAATTGCAGCCACGGCACGACAATCGGCAGCAGATCATTCGTGAAGCCAAAGTAAAACGACGGTGTGACGTGCGGCCCGCGCGGTTGCAAATTCCAGTTGCCGAGTTCGACAGGGAACCGTTCAATCACCCATTTGCGCACCAACGCGGCTTTTTCGTAGGTGTCGTCGTCAAAGTAAAAATGCGCGTGGTAACTCTTGATGTCCGTGTAAGGACGCGGCGCTTTGGGCAAGCCGCTTTCTTCGCCCGGACGAATGCTCTTTGGTCGTGTCACCGTTTCTTTGTAAGTTTCATATCCCCACGGACTCTTACCCACGTCAGGCGGCGGCACAATCGGTTTGAAACTGAAGCCTGCTGGGACGGCGATGTCCTGCGCTTCGGCTTCAATGCCGCTGGCGGTCAAACCTGCCGCCGTCAGCCCAGCGCTTGCCAAAAAGCTGCGCCGCGTGGGCGACAGCAAATCCGCCCATTCCTGATCTTCTTCGGTGTTGTGAATAATTCTTTCTTCGTCTGACATGGCTTTCTCCTTTGCAAAAGTCCGACAAGCTGCCAGCTTGTCGGGTTCGTGGTTGAAAAAACAAATGTTCGCCTGACAAGGTCCGACAAGTGGCAGTTTGTCGGAGAGGGTCGCGCAGACACTAGATCAACCCTGCGCCTCTGCCATTTTTCAGATTCCAAATGGCGGCAATCAGCGCGTCGATCTCTTCACAGGTGTTGTAAAACGCCAGCGAGGGCCGCACGGTGCTTTCCAGCCCGAAGCGGCGCAAAATCGGTTGCGCGCAATGATGGCCGGTGCGCACGGCTATGCCTTCCCGGTTCAGCGCCTGCCCGACTTGATCGTTGGTGAAACCGTCCAGCACGAATGACAGCACGCTCGCCTTTTCGCGCGCCGTGCCGATCAGGTGCAGTCCCGGAATGCGTTGCAATCCTTCGGTGGCATACACCAGGAGGTCATGTTCGTAACGCGCGACATTTGGCATGCCGATGCGACCCAGGTAATCAATCGCCGCGCCCAGGCCCACGGCGTCGGCGATGCTGCCCGTGCCCGCTTCAAAGCGGAACGGCGCGGGATGGTAGACGGTCTTTTCAAACGTCACATCCACGATCATGTTGCCGCCGCCTTGCCACGGCGGCGTGGCGTCCAGCGCTTCCTGCTTGCCGTAGACCACGCCAATGCCCGTTGGCGCAAAGACCTTGTGGCCGGAGAAAACATAGAAGTCGCAGTCGTAGGCCTGTACATCCACAGCCATGTGCGAAACCGCCTGCGCGCCGTCCACCAGCACCTTTGCGCCGTAACGATGCGCGATGGCGGTCATCTCCTGCACCGGCGTGACGGTGCCGAGCGCGTTGGAGACTTGGGCGAATGCGACCAGTTTCGTTTTCGGCCCCAACAGCTTTTCGTACTCGTCGAGCAGGATTTGCCCCGTGTTGTCCACCGGCGCCACGCGCAGCTTCGCGCCCTTCTCCGCACAGAGCATCTGCCACGGGACGATGTTGGCGTGGTGTTCCAGATGGCTGATAACGATCTCGTCACCTTCGCGGATGTGCTGGCGTCCCCAACTCTTGGCCACCAGGTTGACGCCTTCGGTTGCGCCGCGCACAAAGACAATCTCCCGCGTTGAACCAGCGTTCAGAAAGCGCCGGACTTTCTCCCGCGCGCCGTCATAGGCATCGGTCGAACGCGCCGCCAGTTCGTGCGCCGCGCGATGGACGTTGGAATTTTCGTGCTCGTAAAAATAGGTCAGCCGGTCAATCACCGCTTTGGGCTTTTGCGTCGTCGCGGCATTATCCAGCCAGATCAACTGTCGGCCATTGACACGCTCCTGCAAGATTGGGAAATCGCGGCGCACGGCATTCACATCGAACAAGCCAACCGATGATGCTGCCTGCGGCGGCACGTGCAGTTCGTTGCCGAGCGGTTCCAGCACCGGCTCCACGCTGATGAGCGAACGCGCCGTTTCCAGAAACGGGAAGTGCTGCGCCTGACTGACATCGTCGGCGCGCGCAATCGGCGCGGTGAATTGCGGCGCGGAAACCGCTGGTAGCGGCGTCGCCGGAATCGTTGCCGGAACGTGGCCGGGCAGGGAAGGCGCAACGCCGCGCACCTCCGTCTCCGTCGGCAACTTCACCGCAGGCAAAGCCAATCCGGTCGCCAGGTTGCCCAAGCTTGCTGGTTGTTCAAACAGCGAACGCGCTTGTTCCAGGAAAGAAAACGAAGGCGCTACGGAAAAATGAGCCGCCGAAATGCCGCCCGGAATTCCCGGCGCAGGAAATTCCGCCGCCGAAGGTAAAGGCGTCGCCGGAATTGTTGTGAAGTGTGGGGCCTTTCCCGCAGCGTCAGAAGCCGCCGCTTGCAACTCTGCCGTTGCCAATTCTGTTCCTGAAAGCGGCGCAGGCAAATTCAGGATCGCCACTTCTGGCGTGTAGGGAACGGTTCCGCTTGGAAACGCGCTGGGCAATGCAGCCGCCAGTTGCGGTTGGAATTCCTGAAAGAATTCATTCGCCAGTCGCGCCAACGCCGCCGGATCGGGCAAGCCCGCCGCCGCCGCTTGCGACGCGCCGGGCAAATCCAGATGGTCGAGGGGGAAGTTAGTATTTGTACTCATAGTAGTTCCCCACTTCGACGTTATCCAAAGCCGCGATGGCGTCGTCGGTAAGCACGGCGGCGCTGCAATAGAGCGACACCAGATAGGAACCGACCGCATTGTGGTTGATCCCCATAAAACGCACGGACAAGCCCGGCGTTTGTTCCCCGGGCAGCCCCGGCTGATACAAACCAATCACGCCTTGTTTCTGTTCGCCGACGCGCAGCAGCAGGATGCTGGTTTTGCCGCCTTCGCCCACCGCTGGATTGGTTTTGCCGTCCACCAGCAATTTGTCCGTCGGGACGAGCGGGACGCCGCGCCAGGTCAGAAACGATGAACCAAACAGCGTCACCGTTGGCGGAGGCACGCCGCGCCGCGTGCATTCACGCCCGAAAGCCGCAATCGCGCGCGGATGCGCCAGAAAGAACGAAGGCTCTTTCCAGACTTTGGAAAGCAGATCGTCCAGATCATCCGGCGTCGGCGCACCCGTGCGCGTTTTGAGCCGCTGTGCCGCCGGAACGTTTTTCAGCAAACCATAATCATCGTTGTTGATGAGTTCGCTTTCCTGCCGTTCCTTGACGGTTTCGATGGTCAAGCGCAGTTGCTCTTTAATTTGATCGTAGGGGTTGCTGTACAAATCCGAGGTGCGCGTATGCACGTCGAGCAGCGCCGAAATCGAATTCAGCGTGTATTCGCGCGGTTTTTCCTGATACGGAACATAGGTGTCAGGCAAAGACTGGTCCGCATCCTGACCGCAGACGACGTCAACGGTTTGTTCTTCAATCACGCGGTTGACGCGCAGCACGCCCGCTTCCAGCGGTTTCCAGTCCAACAACCGGACGAGCCAGCGCGGCGTGATCGCGCCGTATTGCGGCGGCGTTTTGGTGACGTTAGCGAGTTGATAAGCGGCTTGATCGCTTAGGGTGTGACGAATGTTGTTTTCAGCCATGATGTTTCTTGAAATATCTTTCCTTGTTTTAGTGGTTAGTCGGGATGCCGAAAGCTTGCATCGGCATGATTTTCGCCCGGCAAGTTCGTCATAACACCACGATTTCTGTCAATGGATGCGGGCGAAAAATTATCTGCCTGCATTGAATCCTATGGGTTTCTTTTGACGAAAATGTGGCCGATCACTCCAGGCGGCGGCCCCCATTTGTGATTGCCCGCATCGTCAAATCCCTGATCCAGTGTAATCGTGGCGGAGGGCGTCAGCTCCCCGCGCGAGAGCATATAAGTCGCGCCACGCCGCGTGCTCTTGCATGTCTTTCCTTCGCCCATCACTCCCCGGTAAAGCGTATCGTTGACTTTGGTGAACGTCACCTCGCAGCCTTCGACCGCGGTCAATTGATCGGCGGTGATTTGTTTGAGCCGCTCCGCGTCGGCATACGCGCCGACGAATTTGGCGGCGTCTTTGACGCGATAAGTGCGATTGATGATTTTGCCGTTGACGCGCGTCAGCAGGTAAACGCCTTGCCGGTAAGGCTGGGTGGGTGTGTCCGCCTGCGCCTGTTCCAGATAGAGGGTTTTGCTGACGCTGTCATCAAAGAATCCTTTGATCTGAATCGGCCTCAAATGGAGGGTGACCCTGTCATGCCGGTATGCCGTTTTGGCCGTCTCGTCGGCGGCGACTTGTGCAAAAGTGTCGAAATCGCCGGTCATCCACTGCGCCAATAATTCCAATTCCGCATCTCTGCCCGCCGCCTGCTTTGAGTTCGCCGGCACAAACGCCAAAACAAGAATTGCCAACATTACGATGGCGGTTTTGCCTGAGGCTTTTATCATTGCAACGTTCCTCGTCGTTACTTTGTGTGAATGATTATTCGCCGCATTCCCGGCTGCCCGTGCATTTCAGCGACACGTAAAGCTCGGATTGCAGCAGCCATTGATTGTTTTCCTTGCGCCACATCGCCAGATAGGTTCCGCGCCATTCCATTTTGCCGTCGGGCTTTTTCCATTCGCCCCGCCAGTGGCCGGATTCCGCCGCACGCGCACCTGAAGCACTAAGTTCGATCTTGTCCGGCGTGCGCGTGTAGGTGACAAAGCCCGGATCGGCAAAGATGGTTTCAAACGCCGCGCGCACGGCGGCGCTGCCTGTTAGCTGCTTACCGACGCCGGTCGTGACGTGCAAATCCTCACGCCAGAATTTTGGCAAACCGGCTGCATCGTGCGCGGCGATGGCGCGATTGAATTCCGCACGCAGCCGCCGAATCTCCTGTTGTTCGCGGTTCGTCTGCGCGCCCGACACGTGAAGTAAAACGATGCTCAACACGAATGCGACTTTGGTTGCGCGGGAAAGATGCCGCTGCAAGCTGTTTGACATGGCACGATCAACCTCTTGTTATTGAACTAAAACGTTTAAGCTACTTGCTCAAGTCAACATCTACAATGGGCACGTCCCAATGCGCGGCCAGAATTTCAAAGCGGCGCTGCTCTTCTTTCTTGAAAGTGTCTTGATCGGGGAAAAGCTGTTTGATGAGCGGTTGCGCATCGAAGCCATCGTGTGCTGTCGCGGCATCTTTCCAAGTGATGGTGACGCGATAATCCCAGCGGCCATCTTCGGTGCCGTGATATTTCGGGGCGCTGGCTGAGACCTGCAGAATGCGGCCTAACTCCTGCTCTTTTTTCAGCACCGGATAATGGTTTTTCTTGAACAAGCGAATGAACTCATCGGCCTGTCCCCATTTTGCTTTGTAGTAATACTCAACGACAAATGGTTTGGTCGTTTGGCTGACTGTCGCGGAAGCCGATGGCGCGTTGACAACCTGAAAAGCGAGCAGCGCGAACAGCAACAGCCAGCACACGCTGGCGCTGAAGTTCATCTTTGAGTTGATGGCTTGAATAATGGGTTTCATAGAAGTGATCCTTTGCGCGAATGCGGGAATCTCGTCGGTGTGTGCTGACGAGATTCCCTGAAAGTGGCCAGCAGGTTGAAGAGGTTTACTCCTCGCTCTTTACGCTGGGTTTCTTATTGCTGGCAACCTCTTCGGCCAGCAACCGTTCGATGGTAGCAACGAATTCGTCCTTCAGTTGCTGGTGGTAAACGCCGCTGGCTGGCGCTGCAAAGCCTGCGTGAATCTTTTTCACCAGTCCGTCGCGTCCGATGAAAAACGTCGCCGGCCAGGTGTTGAGGTTCACGCCCTGCGGCACTTTCTCCCACATTTCGGCAGGCGCGCCCGCCAGCAGGTAGGGATACTCCACGCCGTACTTTTTGACGAAGGCGCGGGCGCGAACGAGTTCTTCCTGTTGCTCCGGCTCTTCAAAGTCGAGCGCGACAATGGCCAGGCCCTTGTCGCGGTATTTCTTGTCGAGTTGCACCAGAAATTGCGCTTCGTCGTGGCAATTCGGGCACCAGGTTCCGGTGACCACGGCGACGATGACTTTGTTTTTGAAGCGTTCATCGGTGCTCGAAACCAGTTTGCCGTTCAAGTCCGGGAAGCTGAACTTGAAGGGTTCTTTCGGATCGCGCACGGTGGTGTGCGTGGCGAAGTTGGCCGGTTCGGGCAGCCCCTTGGCGCGGGCGACCTCCGGGCGATATGCGGTCAAAGCGCCTTTGGCCGCATACGCGCCTTCCTGCCGTAAGGACAGCGAACCGTCCGCGTTGGCTTTGATTTCCAGCACCAGCGGGCGCGAAGCGTCAAAGTGGCTGACGACAAATTTGCCGTCACGATATGTGCCGGTCAGCGCGCCGGTGTCGCCGTCCACGCGCAGGATTGAAGCTGCGATCTCCGCGCCGTTTTGTTTGACGATTAAGCGCCAGGCTTTTTCGCCCTTGCTGCTCTCGTAGGGGATTTCCCACAGCCCGCCAATGGAGGGCGCGCTGGCCACATCCGCCGCCGAAGGCGCAACGTAGCGTTTCGCCTGGAACGGATAATCACCGATGTATTTATCGCGCTCGAACCGGCCCAGCACTTTGCCTTCCAGTTTGCCGTCCTTGATTGTTGCCACAATCTTTGTCAGGTAATGCTCGAAATTCAGCGTCAGGGAACCGTTGGTTAGTTTGGCGCTGGTCGTGGTTTGCGTTTGGTCGCCGTTGAACAGCGTGCCAGTTACTTTGTCGCCCTTGCCCGCGATGTCCAGCCGGAACGGAATGACGATGTTGTTGATGGTCACGCTGGCCTCCCAGCGCCCTTCCAACGAAGCGTCGCCCGCTATGGCTGGCAAACTTGCAGAAGCAAGCAAAGCAATGATCGCTGCCAGGCCGCCAAGAGTTTTCAATTGGCTTTTCATACTTTCTTGTCCTTTCAGATTGGTTTGGGTTGATAAATGAAGCGGTAGCGACCGGGGGCTTCGAGACGCGCGCCTCGCAAGCCAACCAAGTCACTACTGCGTCGAAAGCTTCGCCGCTTTGTCGAGCGGCTTGCGGAATTGATTCCATTCGTCCGGCAACCCCGGTTTGGTCGCCAGCAAGATGTCCAGAATGGCACGGCGGTCTGCGGCGCTCAGGTGCGCAAACGGCAGGCTCTGGTCGCGCCCGGAAAGCACTTCCAGCAAACGGCGATACACGTAACCTTTGGCCGGTTCCGGCAGCGCATCGAACGCTTCGGAATAGATCAGGTAACTGCACGGGTATTTGAAGAGCCGTTTTTGCAGGTCGAAATCGCGCAGCGAACGTCCGCGCGCATCACGCGGACCGCGCGCAGCAAACTCCGCCGTGTAATTGGAACTGCCCTTGATCGCTTCGGTCAGCGGGGCTTCATCCACAAACAGCAGATAGCGCACCAACTCTTCGGCAGGTGTTTCGTACTGTTTGCGCGTGGCGTCTGCAATGTTTTTTGCCGAAAGCTTTTCGGCGGGCAGTTCAAGCGTTTTATTCCGCGCGGTTTCGGCGTGCAGCGCCAGTCGCGTCTGGTAGTTGGTCAGCGTAATCAGATTGTGCATCTGCGTCTGATGCGCCTGCACCAGTTGCGCCACGATGTCGCTGTGCGCGGTCAGGTAAAGTTTGGTGTCGAATTTTTTCGACAGGTCAGTGAGATTGGCTCCGGCGGCGCGGTCGAGTTGTTCCGGCTCTTCCGGGTTCGTCACCACGACGTTGCCCATGTGCGTTTGCCTGCCGGTCAAACCGGTGACGTACCAACCGCCGAAGCGTTCGTTCAGCGGGCTTTGATGGCCGGTCGTGAACGAAGCCGTTTGCGTGGCCTGCGTGCCGGTGGGCTTCGGATAAATCGAACGCAACAGCACGCCGGGCACGTTGCGCGTGGCTGCCACGACGTGACATTGCGTGCAATCCAGTTCGGCGCGCTCGAAGGCCGGTTTGTCAGTTTGCTGTTCGTCCAGAATGTAGAAAATCGCGCCTTGATTCGGATCGAAGGAAATCAATTCCAGCGCCTTGCCGTCCTTGACCCAGCCGACATACACGTCGTCGTTGAAATACAACGCGCGCGGCGTTTGCGGAGAAATCTTGCGAAACTGGAAACTGGTTTTGGAAAACACCAGCGATTGCGAATTGATTGGAATGTCCAGCAGTTCCAGTACGGATTTCAGGTATCCGCGCCCCGGTTCATAAGTCAGTTTGACTTCGCCACGCTCCAGGCGTTGTTGCAGTTTGTAGACGGGATCGCTGACCGGCGCAGTGCGGTAATTGATGGGTGCTTCGCTGAACGGCACAAAGCCCTGATTGCGCACGGCAATCTGTCCATGCGCCGTGCGGGCAACCCAGCCCAGCCCCAACACGCAGCCAATGACCGCCAGTGCGCCCAGTTTTGCCTGCGTCGTTTTTGAAATGATGGTCATAAATATTCCTCGCGGCCTTTTATGTTCCGATTGGTGTTTGCTTCCACGTCATGACCTGCCACAAAGGCACAGAGACATACGTCAGACGCTATGCCTTTGTGGCCAATTGTCATTTAGCGTTGACCGCCTCTGGTCGAAGCTTCGACGTTGCTGGCGACTTCTTCGGATAGCAGCCGCTCAATCGTTGCCGTGAATTCTTCCTTCAGTTGCTGGTGATAAACACCGCTGGCCGGAGCCGCAAAGCCCGCGTGAATCTTTTTCACCAGTCCGTCACGCCCGATGAAAAACGTCGCCGGCCAAGTGTTGAGGTTCACGCCCTGCGGTACCTTCTCCCACATTTCGGCAGGCGCGCCTGCAATCAGGTAGGGATATTCCACGCCGTACTTTTTGATGAAAGCTTTGGCGCGGTCGAGTTCGTCCTGTTGTTCCGGTTCTTCAAAATCCAGCGCGACGATGGCCAATCCCTTGTCACGATATTTTTTGTCGAGTTGGACAAGGTACTGCGCTTCGTCGTGGCAGTTCGGGCACCAGGTTCCGGTGACGACGGCAACGATGACTTTGTTTTTGAAGCGTTCATCGGTATTCGACACCAGCTTGCCGTTCACGTCAGGGAAGCTGAATTTGAAGACTTCCTTGGGGTCGCGCACAGTCGTGTGCGTGGTGAAATTGGCCGGTTCGGGCAAGCCTTTGGCGCGTGCCACTTCTGCGCGATAGGCCGTCAGTCTGCCCTGACGCGGACCGCCGCCAGCTTGCAGCAATTCCAGCGAACCGTCCGCCGCCGGGGTGACTTCCAACCGCAGCGGGCGCGAACCGTCAAAATGGCTGAGGACGAATTTGCCGTTTTGCCAGGTTCCCGTCAGCGCGCCTGTGTCGCCGTCAATGCGCAGAATCGAAGCCGCGACTTCCGCGCCTTTCTGCTCCACGATGAAGCGCCAGGCTTTTTCGCCTTTCTTGCTTTCATAGGGAATGATCCACTGGCCATCAATTTTGGGAACGTTGGCGGCAGCGGCTGTCGCTGCCACGTAGCGTTTGGCCGTCAACGGATTGCCTGCCGCATCTTTGTCATTGCGCAGTTGAACTTTGCCGACCAGACCGCCGTCTTTGGGTGTAACGACAATCTTGGTCAGGTAATGACCGAATTCGAGCGTCAGCGTGCCGCCCTGCCATTTTGCGCTGGTTGTGGTTTGTTTCTGTTCGCCATTGAAAAGCGTGCCTGTGACCTGACTGCCTTTGCCGGCAATGTCCAGGCGAAACGGAATTGCCGCGTCATTGATGGTGACAACAGCGTCCCAACGGCCTTCCAAAGATTGAACCTGCTGCGCCGCAGCAAAGCAGGTAAAGAGCAGAATCGTGGCCGCAAGGCCGATAAAATGGTTTGCGAAGCGTTTCATAAAATTCCTTTCTGTGTTCGTTGCGTTGAAATCAGCGACACGAACCAGAAGCGATGAAAACAAGAGCAAGTTGTATAGAGGTAACCAGTCGAACGCGCTCAGCCGTCACAGCTTCCAGTTCGCGCTGCGTTTGGTTACCAGAACAACCGCACACTGATTTGCACCGTGCGCGGGAAATTGGCTTGTGACGTGATCTTGCCGAAATTGGCGTTGCCAAAAGCCGTGTTGGTTAATCGAAAAATCGGCGTGTTAAAGGCGTTGATGGCTTCCAGCCGGAATTGCGCGTTCAGCCGCTCGAAGATTTCCGTATTTTTCAGCAATCCGATGTCCCACGTGCGTTGTGCCGCTGGCGTGCGCACGTTGAGCGTGCGCGGCGCATTGCCTAACGTGCCAGCAGGCGCTGCCGTAAACGCCCCCACGTTCAGATAATTGTCCAGCCGATCCTGCGTCGAACCGGACGTTGCTGCGGAAACGCCCGCGACCAGGTTGGGACGTTGCAGGCGGCTGTACGCCAGCGAGTTGTTGGTGGCTTGCGTGACGGTGACGGGGAAACCCGCCTGATACAGGCCAATGGCGTTGAGTTGCCAACCGCCGACGAAACGGTCAAGCAACCCGCCCTGATTGAGCAGCGCCTTGCCTTTGCCGAAGGGCAATTCATAACTGCCGCTCAGGGTAAACCGATGCGGCGTATCAAAGGTGGACAAGCCGTATTCACCACGCAGGTTATAGGTGTTGAGCGGCCCGCCGACGCTGGTGGCAAAGAAATTGCCCTGGCCCAACACGTTGTCGAGTTGTTTGCTGAACGTGTAAGAGGCGAGGAAGCCGACGCCCCGACTCAATCGCTTTTGCGCTTTGACGGTCAGCGCGTTGTAAAACGAATACCCGCCGCCTGCGCCGTGAATCAAGATGTCGGTGAATTGCGGGAACGGGCGCAACAACTGGCGGCGTTCAATCGTCGTACTTCGTCCCAGCGCTCCGGCTGCGGCGATGCCAGAGAACGGATTGGCAACGCGTTCGGTCAATTGCGCGGCGGTGTATTGGCTGAGAATCTGCGGCGTCAGTTGATTCAGGTTAATGGTCGAATCGTTGATGCTGCCGAGATTGAGTTGCGTGCCGCGACTGCCGATATAACTGAGCGTCAAGGCGACGTTGTCCGGCAGTTCGCGCTGAATGTCCAACGAATACTGCTGGACGTACGGCGCGCCGCGATCCTGATCCACATAGTCCACGGCGGAGCCAACATTCGTCAGCAAGCCCAGCGAACTGCCCGATGGTTTGATCAAACCGTTGGGAAAGGGATTTGAGAGTGTTTGCCCGGCGGCAACGGTAGAAATCGAAGAGAAGCCGAGCGCTCCGATGCCGGCCACGCTGAAGGTAAAGACCTGCGGCGCCCAGAAAATGCCGTATCCGCCGCGCAGCGTCGTCTTGTCGTTAAGCTGATAGGCAAAGCCCAGGCGCGGCCCAAACTTCGTTTTCCACGCGGGCGAAAGTTCGGTCGGTGCGCCGTTCACGCCCGCGTAAATCAGGCCGCCTTTCAGATTCAGTCCCGGCACTTGCAACGGACTGGTGGCGTTGCGATCAAACCCGACGGTGGTTTGGTTGTCGCGCTCGCGCAAACCGGTTTCGTATTCGTAACGCAATCCCAGATTGATCGTTAGTTTGGCATTGACGCGGAAATCGTCCTGCACATAGCCGCCCCAGTAATTCACGTAATTGCGCAACGGAACGGAAATTTGGGCTGTGTTGTTGGCCGCGAAATTCAACCGTCCCAACAACAGGTTGGCGATGGCATTGCCCGTGCCCGCCGCGTCAAAGTTGAAGACGCCGCTGGCCTGTCCGTAAGGCTGAAAGTCCGTTGCCAGTCGCCGATAATCGCCGCCCAATTTCAGGCTGTGCCGCCCGACCAATTTGGAAACGCTGGCCTGCAGATTGTTTGAGTAATAGCGCCGCGCTGCGGGGCCTTCGCCGCCGAGCGCCGCTTGCGTCGAAGGGCCGTAGGCGTTGCCCGCGATTTCGATGCGCGGGAATTTTTTGAAAACAACATCGTTCAGGAAGCTGTTGGCAAAGCCGAGACTCGCCAAATCGAAACCTTCGCTGACAGCGGTCGTGTTATCGCCGAAGGTGTTGTAGCCGTAACGCACGCTCAACAGCGTGGTCGGCGAAAGCGTGAAGATATTGTTAAGCGCGAGCGCGTGAACATTGCGCGCCAGCAACAAACCGTTCGGGTTGGCAACGCTCTTGTAATAATCCGCAAACGGTTCGCGGCTGCCGTAATGCGCGTAAAAGGCGCTGACTTTGTAATTGCGTGTGACTTCGTGATCGAGCTTGACCGTTTGCTGATCCGCGCGGTCGTTCAAAACAGACGTTTCGACAAAACGGCTGTTTCCGTTGCGCGGCAGCGGAAAGTAGTTCACGAGTTTCGCGCCCACCGGATCGAGCCGATTCGTCGGAATGACATTGCCGGGAAACGGCTGTCCGGTAGTTGGATCAGTGACGGTAAAACCGCTTCGGGAAAAATCGCCTTTGCGTTCCAGTTCTGTCGGAACGGTCAGCGTGTCGCTCAGAAACGTGCTTTGGCGATAGCCCTCAAACGCCGCCCAAAAAAAGGTGCGATCTCTGCCGTTGTACAACCAGGGAACTCTGACCGGACCGCCCAGGCTGCCGCCGTAAAGTTTGTACGGCACATTCGGTTTTTTGACGCCGTTGCGATTGTTGAAGAAGTTGTTCGCGCCCAGTGCTGACGGGCGCGTGAAGCCGAACAGAGAACCGTGTAGATCGTTGCTGCCCGACCGCGCCAGCGTGTTGAAAAAGCCGCCGCCGCTACGTCCGGCTTCGGCGTCGTAGGTGTTGATCTGTACCTTCACTTCCTGAATCGCTTCAATCGTCGGAATGATGATGGCGCGATTGGTCAGATCGGTGATCGGCACGCCGTCAATGATGTAGTTGTTGCCGCGTACCGGCCCGCCCGCGAGCGAAATCGTCGAAGAACCGCTTTGATCCTGCTGCCGGTTGTAAGTCGGATTGCCCGCCGCAATCACGTTCGGCGCAATGGCCGTCAGAAAGAAGGGACTGCGCCCGGCATTGGGCAATTCATCCAGTGTTTGTTTGCCCAGCACCGTGCCGGTCGAAGCCGTGGCGGTTTCGAGCAACGGGATTTCTCCTGTGATGGTCACTGTTTCAGCCACATCGCCCACGGACAGGGTTAAATCGAGCGTGACCTGCTGTTGCGTTTCGACGACTACGCCCGTGCGGTCGGCTTTCTTGAAACCGTTCAGAGTGGCCGAAATTCTGTAACGTCCGGGATCAATCCGCTCGAACACATATTCGCCCGCGACGTTGGTGACGGTCGTACGGCTGACGTTTGTTTGCTCATTGACCAGCGCCAGTGTTGCATTGGCGAGCGCCTTGCCACCGCTGTCGTTGACCGCGCCGCGCAAGGTTCCCTGATAAGACTGAGCAAACGTTGACATTGTCAGTATCCACAACAAAGCGATAGGAAAAATCAATTTTCGTAAGAGGCTTTGTTCAATTGAGATTTTATTTGTTAGCATCTAAATGCTCCTTTCATTTTCTGATGAGTGGGAGTGCAGAGGTCGCGCTCACAAGCTGCCAGGCTTGCGCGGCCTCTGTTCATGTTTGCGTGAAAATCAGAATCGCTCTCGGCTTCGGCCAAAGAGAATTGCATCCAGCGACAACCTGCCCGGACCGGCAATCAGCACGAACAACGAAACCGTCAGATACAATGCCGCCAATTCAAAAGACGGGCCGCCGCCGCGCGCCACAAACGGATGACCTGCTTTCAGGTGAACCGTAGTGATCGCCACGATCATCGTGATGGCCAGACCAAGCAGCGCCAACGGCGTCAGCAATCCCAGGATCAGCGCAATGCCGCCGCCGAATTCGCTGAGTGCGGCCAGCGCTTGCAAAAAGCCGGGCACAGGCGCGTCCGGCCCCATCCAAGTAAAGGGCTTTTGAATCTTGCCCCAGCCGTGTAAAGCAATTCCCAGCCCAAAAACCACACGAACCAGCAACAACCCAATGGCTGTGCGACCGCTCAGAAATGTGCCGTAAATTATGTTTGCCATATTTGCTCCTTTGATTTGGAGGGTGGGCGCCGCGCGCCATCCCCGCTCAGTGCTCGGTTAAAACAGCAGCTTCAACGCCAGTTGAACGTTGCGCGGTTCGCCCTGGCCAATGCCCGGCGCACTGGAACCGTTGCGCGTGTTGGTCGAAACGCCGAATGCCGCGCCTGCATTGAAGTTCGTGCTGGGATTTGCCCAGTTCACGAAATTGAATGCATTGAACATCTCGGCGCGAAATTGCAGCGAGACTTTCTCGGTCAATTGCGTGGTTTTGAAGAGTGAGAAATCCACTGAGCGGAAACTCGGTCCGTAAAACACGTTGCGGCCTAACGTGCCGAACTGGCCTGTTGGTTGAAACGCAAAGGCCTCGCGGCGCAGAAATCTGCGCCCGCGCAATCCGGCCTCTTGCGTCACGCCCTCGAAAGGATCGCCGACGAGATTGACGCGATCTCCATTGTCGCCGCTGCCGCTGAGGTCGCGTCCGGCAGTGATGTTGAGCGGAGAGCCGGTATTAAAGGCGAGCAACGCATTCAATTGCCAGCCTTTCGTGAGTCGTTTGGGCAACGATTCAATCGGCACGGGAATGTCCCACGCCAGATTCGCGCGGAAGTTATGGCGCACATCAAAGGCCGATGCGCCGCGCTCATTGCGCAAGTTGTAAGCATTCGCCGCGATCGTGCTGCGTGCTTCGGAAGCGTTGTCAATGGATTTTGCCCACGTGTACGCAAACTGTGAAGACAAGCCTTTCCACAAGCCCTGATTCAACGAAACCTGCAACGAGTTGTAATGCGAATTGCCGACGCTTTCGAGCAGGCTGATGGCGCCGACATCCGGGAAACGTGTGTTGTACGGACGCCGCGATTGCACTGTTCCGGGGCCGGGAAGCGCGGCATTGGCGCTGCGTGTGATAGACAGTTTGCGACCCAGTGCGCCAACATAACCGACTTGCAACACCGTGGTGCGCGCCAGTTGATGCTGCACATTCAGATTGAAGTTTTGCACGTACGGCGTGCGGAAATCCTGACTCACACCAAACACGCCATACGGCGGAACTAGCGTTGAACCGAAGATTTGCACGCCCGTGCCGTAATCCGGCGTGAAGTTGCCGGCCGCATTGCCGCGATTGATGGTGAACACCGGACTCGGTCCGGCGGGGTTGTTGCCAATGCCGGACGCTGCTTGATTGCCCGGTGTGTTGGAGGTGAAGAAGCTTGCGGCGGGCAGGTCATAGTAAATCCCATAGCCGCCACGCAGCACCGTCTTTTCACTCTTGCCAAACGAATACGCGAAGCCCACGCGCGGCGCGTAATTGTTCCAATCGCGCTGATACAACACGCTGCTGTCTCTGCCCACGACGAAGAAGCCGTTCGCCGGATCAAAGTTCGCAATTGAATTTTTCACGTCATACAACGGGCCATTGTAGGTAAAGCGCACGCCGTAATTCAGCGTCAACTTCGGCGTGACTTTCCACGTGTCGTGCGTGAACCAGTCCGCCGAATTCTGCCGGTAATCGCGCGCGGGCGAGCCGCGTAAAATCGTTGCGCCATTGTTTGGTCGAACGAACCCGGCGAGGAAATCGGCCAACGCGCGCGCCTGCGCTGAAACCGTCGTGTCGGTGCGCCACGGGCCGCGACTGCCATCAAAGAAAAACTGGCCGCGCGTAAAGCTGTCGTAAAAAATATCCAGGTAGGCGCGCCGCACTTCGCCGCCGAATTTCAATTGATGATTATTCAGCGTCCAAGTGAACGTGTCGGTGATGTGCCAGGTCGTATCAATGCGTCCGGCGGGCAACAAGCCCGAGCCGCCCGCGCGCGCAAACCCGCTGATGCTGATGGCGGGCGGGCCGGTGCGGCTGGCGTTCGTAATCAAACCAAGCGCCTGTGCGTCCTGACTGATGTTTGCCACGTCGAAGGTTTGTTTGAAGTAATTGACGCCAATGACAAGCTGGCTGATGAGTTTCGGCGACCACACGCTGTTTTGAATCAGCGAATAGTTGTGCATGCGGCTGGGCGCAGTTTGAAAATAATCACTGAGCGGCGATCCATCAAATGCAGTTTGCGCGCCCGTGCCGCCGAAGTAGCGAACGTTGATGTTGTGTCTTTCATTGAATACATGATCGAGTTTGATGATGCCGTTGTCGCTGTCATAAATGCTTTCATCACTCCCGAGAAAGTTATTGACTGTAGCGGGCAGGCCATTCGCCGAATTGGGAAACAAGCCGAGCAATCGTTGTGAAACGGGATTAACCGGGATCACGAGCGGTGTGCCGTTCGCGTTGTTATATTTGCCGTTTAGCAAGGGCAAGGCCTGATTGATCCACGCCGTCGAAGGAACAGTTCCGAGTTCCGAGTTCGCAGCCTTTGCGCGTTGTCCCTCAAAGGTCAAAAAATAAAATGTTTTGTTTTTGATGATCGGCCCGCCAAGCGAAAACCCGTATTGATGGTTGCGCACCTTGCGCACGGGCAGCCCGGTTCGCACGGGCGAATTCGCCGCAAGAGCTTCGTTGCGATTGAAGTAATACGCGCTGCCGTGCAAATCGTTGGTGCCGGATTTGATGACGAGATTAACCGCGCCGCCGCTGTTGCGACCGATTTCCGCGCTGCCATTATTCAGCACGGAAAACTGGTCAATCGCTTCGACGGGCAGCAAGGTTCCCGCAATGCCCGACACGCCGCCCTGATTGACTGCCGAAGTGTTCTGGAAAGCGTCATTGTTGTCCGCGCCGTCAATCTGATAGTTGTTGCCGCGCGTGCGTGAACCGTTGATCGAAGTGCTGGTTCCGGCCACGCCTGGCGTCAATTGAATCATCTGCCTGAAGTCGCGTCCGTTGAGCGGCAATTCCTGCACCTGCTTCGGGCCGATGATGCCTGTCAAAGCCGTCGAAGCCGTATCAATCCGCACGACGGAAGCCGCCGAGATTTCAACCGTTTCGGTGACCGCCGCAACTTTCAATTGCAGGTTCACTGACGTGTTTGTCGAAACGACGACTTCGACATCGTTGACGCGCGCCGTCTGAAAACCGGCTTTGCCGACTTCGACGGTGTAAAAACCGAGCGGCAATTCAGGAATGACGAACTCGCCGTTTTTGCCTGTTTCCGCGTTGCGCGTTGCGCCGGTCGCTTTGCTCGTAATTTTGACGCCGGCTCCGGTAATCGCCGAGCCTGCGTCATCGTTGATAGTGCCGGAAATACCGCCGCGAAAGGTTTGCGCGGCGGCGGAAAAGTGAGCGATAGCCACGGCCACCGCCAGCAGCAAAGCGCGTAAAACGCCGCTGCTCATCACGCCTTCTCCTCTTGATCGAAATCGAATGTTGAATCTGTCGTTCACTGCTTTCTCCTGTTTGAATGGAATAATTGAAAATGATGAAGCTGGTCAGCCGACCGGTTATTTGCGGCTGAGTTGTTTGCGGCTCGATTGCTTTCCGACTTCCTGCGCCTTGCCCCAAACGCGCAGGAAATTGCCGCCCCACAGCTTGGCAATGTCTGATTCGCTGTAACCACGCCGCAACAATTCCGCCGTCACGTTTAGCGCCTCGCTTTCGTCCTTCCAGCCGGTGACGCCGCCGCCGTGATTGAAATCCGACGCGATGCCGACGTGATCCACACCGATTTTCTTGACTGCGTAATCAATCTGATCCACCAGTTGTGCGAGCGTGGCTTTGGGCACAGGCGCAAGCGCGGCGTAATAACGCTTGGTGTATTCCGCGCGGCGTTCCGGCGTGAGCGCCGCCGGGGTGTCGCCGTCCAGACCGTATTCCTTTGCCAAGGCTTTGTGTTGCGCGACGACCTCCGGCGGGTTCGGGCGCAGATAGGCGCTGAAAGCGACAATCTGAATGACGCCGCCGTTGGCCTTGAGCGCCAGTAACTCTTCGTCGTTCAAATTGCGCGTGGCGTCCACCAGACCGCGTACGCCCGAATGCGTCGCCGCGACGGGCGCTTTGGTCAGCTTCAAGGTGTCGAAGAAGGCTTTGGTCGAAAGCTGCGAAACATCAATCAGCACGCCCAGTTCGTTCAATCTCGTCACCGCCTGTTTGCCCAGGGGCGACAGCCCGCCGTGTTCTTCAGGCCTGTCGCCGAGCGGCTTGCTCGGGCGCGAAGAATCCGTCCATTCGTTGTGCCCCGCATGAACAAAGCCGAAGATGCGCACGCCCCGGCGATGCCATTCGTCGAGTTGCGCCAGGTCGCCGCCCAGCGGCCAGGCGTTGAGGAAGCTTTCAACAATCGCGAACTTGCCTTCTTTTACGATGCGCCGCACATCGTCCGGCGTGTAAGCGAGGGCCGCGCGGTCGGTATGGTTCTTGGCGATGCCGGTAATGATCTGATGTTTCTTTTCGGCATCGGCTTTGGATTGCGCCAAATTCTCAGGTGTGCGCAGGCCTTGCCCGACAAAGACAGCCAGCGCCGCGCCTTTCAATCCGCCTTTATTGGCTTTGACCAGATCGAATTGGGATTTGCCGTCTGTGGTTGCTTCCAGCCCCGGCCCGCCGAAATCGAGTGGCACATCCACGTGGCTGTCAAAGACGATGATTTTCTTGTGCAGTTCTTTGGCTTTTGCTTGCAGCTTTTCGTCCGGTTGCGGCGCGGATTGCGCCCGGGCAGCATTCGCCAGCGCAAAGATGAGTGCAATCAGCAACAGAAGAAACAACAGAACCGAAGTTTTGATGCCGATTGCTTCTGCAATCAGGTACAGTCGTTGTTTCAGCGAAAACGGAAACGGTTTCTGCCGATGAGTTCCGACTTGAGCAAAATTGGTGTTGGTCGTCATCTCGAATCCTCCGATGGAGAAACCCCTTGGGGGCGTTGAATACATTGTTTGGAGGCGACGGCTGGATTCGAACCAGCGTGAAAAGGTTTTGCAGACCTTTGCCTATCCACTCGGCTACGCCGCCTCAATGCCGTAACTGCTCGTCAATGGAGTTCAAAAAATGCGGTGAGTCTGATGAGGACTCACCGCTTCGAAGAGTCCATCAATTTAAGCACCAGCTACGGAAGTAACTCGTAAAGAACTGTCGCTTTCAGTAGGGCCGTAAGTCATTTGAAGGCGGCGACGGGAATCGAACCCGCGAATAAAGGTTTTGCCGACCTCTGCCTTCCCATTTGGCTACGCCGCCTCATCATCTGGTGTCATTTGGTTTGTGCCGTGGTTTGTTTTGCAGAGTGGTAAATCAACTCGCCAGCCTCAATCGCCACATTCAGCCGGTTCTGCTTCGGAGGCAGCGGGCAGGTGGCGTACGCCGTAAATGCGCAGGGCGGATTGATTGCCTGGTTGAAATCCAGAATCACCTTGCCGTCTTTGGGCGCATCCGCATACAGAAAGCGGCTCGCGGCGTAGGTGGTTTTGTTGCTGGTCAAATCGCGGAAGATGATGAACAGCCGATCTCCGCCGGAATTGACCGGTTCCAGAGTGTATTCCTGACCATTGAGTTTGAATTTCAGCAGACCGGGGCTTTTGTAGTTTTCGATGTCGCCGAGGATATTCACAATCGGAATGTCTTTCGGTTGGTCGTAAGCGATGAAGTCAGCGGCAATGCGATACGATTCTTTGGCCGCATACCAGCGCAGGCCTGTGAAGTTTTGCCGCGCGAAACTGTTTTTGTCTTTCAGCCGAATGCCCCAGCGGTCGCCTCGTTTCAGCAGTAAAAAGCTCAAATCGCCTGCTTCGATCACTTCGGGGCGTTTCACGGTCTCGGAATGCAAGACCAGTTCGCGCACAGGTTTGCCGTTCGCCGTGATGGTGGCGCCTTCGGCCACGCGCAACGTGATTTTGCCGTTGAGCCATTCAAATGAACCGAGTTTGTCCGGCGCTGATCCCGGCGGCAGCACAATGTCGTTGGTCGGCGCAGAGCCGAATTCGTTCTGTCCTTCGCGCAGCCAGAACAGGCCGGTCACCGTCAACCAGCCGTCGTCGGCTTTCAGCTTGGCTTCGCGCTCCGCGCGCCATTTCTGGATGGTTTGATCGTAAGAATCCTGGGCGCTGGCCGCGACGGCAACGAATGTCAGCCATACGAACCCAGCGAAAAGCTGGGTGAACGAGTAGCGAATGTTTGAAAGCATGATTTGTGTTCCTTCTGATAAAAATGGTTCTGAAATGACGAAACCCGCTGTGGGCGTGGAGCCTGACAGCGGGTTTCGTGTGAAAAAGCCTGTGGATTGGCTTTTCATTCCCTCAGATCAGTCTCCGCAATGCGCGTGCGACAACACGCCATACACATGCAGCAACAACAGGAGCAGGTAATGTTCAGCCCGCGTGTTTGGCCGTGAGTCAAATTGTTCAGTGTTGGTTGCATCTTCTGTCGCATCGTCGTCGAAATTAAATGCAGGTTCGTGCGTTACAGCGTCGCAGGAGCAGCAATTCGCTGCCAGGCAAAATGTGCTGCCTGGGCGATTCGTTCATACTCTTCGGGGTCAACAAATTCGGGTGCTTGCAACCCTGCTTCTTTGGCCAGAGTGTCATTCAGTTCCTGGCGGCGTAAATATTCTGCCAAATCTGTAAGCTGTGAACTGTCAAGGGTGAATTCGATTCCGTCTGTTGTGATCAGTCGTCCAATGTTCATCGTAAAACCTCCTTGATTAAGTTGTGATGTCGTAGGAAAACGACTTTCGCTAGTTAGTCGAGAGTGAAAACTCGTTTTCGCGTTTTTTCGCTTCGCGCAAAAGTCGAGACGCAACCGACTGGAATCGTCGCGCCAGCCTGCGAAGCGTTTCCACATCCTCCAGCTTTTCCTTCAAGCTGGCTGGCGGCACTTCATCGAAAGTTTGCAGCAAACTGTTTACCGCTTCGTCAAAGTCAATTTGATGTTCAGTTTCTCCCCAGATGGAGTCCTCGTTGATAACTACCAGATCGGTCGCATTTTTATCTGCGTCAAGCGCGAAGAAATAATGCAGAGGTGACGATTCAGGAATCTCAAATTCAATGGCTTCATCCAGCCCTGTTTCCAAAGCGACGGATGAGCGAAGGTTCCGCTTGGTTTGCACTTGCATCGTGTTGTCTCCAAAGCCCGCAGTAGAGCCGTTTTGACGGGATGTGGAAAACGGCCAGAACATTCGCGGCAGCGTGGAAATCGTTATGAATTTGAGCAACTGTGCGTTGAGCAATGGTGTTGCAATCCTTTTCTTTTGTCGCAGTGATGCAAAGTCGAAAAACCGGAAGAGTGAGAATGACTTCTCACTCTTCCCAAGGAGAGTCCATCAACTACGCATCAGCTATGAAGTAACTTGTTCAGGCCGCAGCTTTTTTCAGCGACTGTCTCAAGGCCGCAATCAGCACTTCGGCCACTTCCTTGCGCGTGAATTCCGGCGGCGGAATTTCGCCGTTGGCCAGCATGTCGCGGACTTTTGTCCCGCTCAAACTGACGTGGTGCGAAGCGTCGTGCGGGCAGGTTTTCAGCGAAGCCATGCCGTCGCATTTGCGGCAGAAAAACGTGTTGTCGAAAAACATCGGCGTGATGCCGATCTCTTCCGCCGTGAAATCGCCAAAAATTTTCTGCGCGTCATAAGTGCCGTAATAATTGCCGACGCCAGCGTGGTCGCGGCCTACGATGAAGTGCGAACAGCCGTAGTTTTTACGAATCGTGGCGTGAAAGATGGCTTCGCGCGGCCCGGCGTAACGCATTGCCGCAGGCAACACGCTCAGCACGGTGCGATCCGCCGGGTAGTAATGCTCCAAAATCGCTTCATAAGCGCGCAGCCGCACATCCGCCGGAATATCGTCGGCTTTGGTTTCGCCGACAATCGGGTGCAGCAACAATCCGTCCACGGTTTCCATCGCGCATTTCTGAATGTATTCGTGAGCGCGATGCACAGGGTTGCGCGTCTGAAAAGCCACAATCCGCTGCCAGCCTTTTTCGGCAAACAAGGCGCGCGTTTCCGCCGGAGTGCGACGATACTGTTTGAACTCTTCACCGTTGGGATGAGCGAGCACCGTCACCTGACCGCCGAGCAGAAATTCGCCTTGCGAATACAGCACCTGCACGCCGGGATGTTTGTCTTCGTCGGTTCCATACACGGCTTTGGCTTCGCGTCGTTTGTCGTAACTGTAAATTTCCGCCAGGTGCAAAATGGCAATCACCTGTCCGGCGCGGGTTTTCAATGCCACGTCTTTGCCGACGTTCAACCCCGCGCGTTCGTCGGCAGTTGCTGATAACGTGATCGGAATTGACCAGACCAATCCGTTGGCCAATCGGCGATTGTCACGAACCGACACGTAATCGGCTTCGCCCAGAAAACCTTCCAATGGTGACAATGCGCCGATGGCGATCAATTCCAGATCGGCTTCGGCTCGCGCGTTGATGGTGACGCTTGGAAGATTTTCAGCGGCGCGCAACCAGGATTCGCGCTCGGTGTCGGCTGCTTCGCGATTCACCAGCTTACCGCCGTGTGGCGTAATCAAGCTCATTCAATTTCTCCTTGTTTCGGGTAATGATTTTTTTCGGTTCTTTGGCCGCAACGGCGACATCGCGGCTCGTCTTTCGGGATTTTTTGCCAATCGGCTGGCAGACCAGTTCTTTCAACGTGATTTCGAATTTCCAATCGGCAATTTCAAATTTGACGCTCATCACAATACCTCAACGGTGCGTAGCTCGCACAACGCTTGAAAGGGAATGATTGCCAATGCTGGTCAATGGAGTTCGGCAGAAGTCGGTGACTACGACAATGATGACTAAATGCCAGCGATTCGTTACGCCAATGGCAAACTCGTCAAATCGGAGAAGTCGCGGCCGAAACCAAATACAGTACGGCGTCAATCAGGCTCAATGTTTTTAGTGAATCGGGAAACTTGCTGCGATCAGGAAGCAGCGAAAAAGATTAGCGACAACAGCAACAACAACAGCAGGATTTTTTAGCGGGATGCAGACGGCAGGTATGGAAGAAGGAAGGAGTGGACTGAAATGAACTCACGGTTAAGCTGCGACTGATGGGCAGACCGGAGAACACTGAACGACGGATTTTGATTGTGTTTTCCATTGATGTTCCTTGATTACAAATTTACAGGTTCGCGTTAAGCAACCATGCGTTTCATGGTTGGCGTCGCTTATACACGTCACTTTCAAGAACTGTCAATTTAATTCTTTGCATAGTAGCGATAAAAATCATTTATGTGTCAGTTTTCTGCCAGATCGGAACAGTCGCCAATTGGATAAGGAAATCCGCAGAAAGGGCAAGGGCTTTTTCTCCCGCAGACAGCTCCGTAAACGGGCGCGTCACATTGAATGCAGCGCAAGACAATTTCGGTCGCCGATTCGATCAATTCTTCTTCGACTTTGTTCATGCTTTCATCACCTCTTTCGGTTTTATGACCAACTGCCAGACGTGAGCTTCGCCTTTTTCGCGAATCAGCGATTGCACTTCGCGCCAAGCCAAGGCGTAAAGCCGCCGCGTTTCTTCTGCCGAGGCTCCAGCGTTCAATCGGCGTTCGAGTTCTTCGCGTGTAAGCGGCGGTTGATTCGGCACACGAGCCATCGCCGCCGCTTCGCCTGCAAAATGCAAACACAAGCCTTCGGCCAGCCAGCGCGGTGATTTTCCTTTTCCCAACAGCTCAATCGTCGCGTGCGCCAGTTCGTGGCGAAGCGCCGTTGCCATTGCGCCGCGTTTTTTGAGCAATGCCAGTGGTTGCAATTCGATTCGTCTGCCGCGCGTTGCGCCAGTGGCCCATCCTGACAAACCGGTTGCCGCGATGAATTCCGCCGTCGTTGCATGAATGACAATTTCAAACGGCGCGCTTTCATCAAATCGCAGCGAGGCAGCTTTCAATCGTCCGAGCAGATCGGTTCGGGCTGATTCTAAAATTCGCCGCGCCGCTTCGACTTCACGCGGATCGTTGCCTTTGCCAACGACGATATAGAAATGGTCTTTCGTTGAAGGCAAGTGCATTCCGGCAGGCTGTATTTGCAGCCGCGAAGCATTTGAAAGTCGTGCGCCGGGAAAATAGAAGCTGACAATCTGGCGATAGTTCATTCGCCGCACGGCCATCACATGAGCGCCTTCCTGACACAACCCCAAACCGTGCCCGAAGCCGCTGCCGCGAAAGATAAAGTTGTCGCCTTCGCGCGAGATCGCGAACCGTGAGCTTTTGACCATTTGCCAGCCAAGCGCGCGACCGACAATCAATTTGAAATCCCAACCGCGAACTGTCAGTCGCCGAGCGGCTTCAATCGTGATTTCTTCGGCGCGGCCTGTGGCGTCGCGTTTGCTGATCGTCACGTTTTCCAACGGCGAACCGGCATTGGTTCGTTCGTCGCTCTGCAGAGCTTTAGACATCTGCGCGGCAGAAATCGTCTGCGTCCAGTTTCGATGCGGCATCGAAGCGCAAAAATCGTCTCGCACTCCGCGCAGATAAACCGGAGCTTCGCCGCCCCACAGCGTTTCCAGATTCGCCGTCACGCCTCCGCAGGCCGCGTGAAAGTACACGTCCGCCGGTTGGTTGGCGCGATCCAGCAACGTTTCGCCGCGCGTAGCTTCGACGGCCTGGCGAGCCGCAGCGTGCAACCGAGCTTTCGGCAGCACAAATCGCTGACAATGCGTGGTGCTGCAAAAATCAAATCCTTCGCGCGCGTGACGCCCCATGTTGCGAACCGCAAATGTGCGACTGATGACCGCCTGCGCTTTCAAGGCTTCCAACTCGGTTTCGATGCTCGCTTCTCCGGCCAGCACACCGGCCAGATATTCTTCCAGCGGCAATTCGCGCGTGATGTTTTCGCTGACGGAACGAACCTTGACCGATTGCGGATTGCGGATTGCGGATTGCGGATTGGTTGCGTTGAGAGCAATTGGTTGAAATTTAGAAGCTTCTTCACCGCAGAGGCGCAGAGGCTCGCAGAGGTTTCGCATAGAGAAAAAGCTTTGTTGTGATTTCGCCATTTCTGCGTGGGCATTGGATTCGTACAAGTTTCGCGGAACAGGAAAACTCTGCGTTGACTCTGCGTTCTCTGCGTCTCTGCGGTGAAAATTCGTTTTTGAATAGTCGCTTTTACTGTTTTGGCGAACTTCACCAGTCTTAAATCCGCAATCCGCAATCCGCAATCCGCAATTTAGAATGGGACGAGCGACTTCCGCTGCTTGCGAACCGTGTGCGCGTTTCAGAAACACCAGCACGCCTAGCTTCACTTGCTGCGGTGCGGGAACTCCCGTGGCAGGTTTGTCCGCCGCAAAGCCCACGAACCAGCCTTGCGTGCGAAAGCCGTTGCTGGCCGTCGAAGTTCCAGTTTTGCCGAACACAAATCCCGGCAACTTTCCCAACTCCGCTTTTTCCGCCGTGCCGTACTTGACCGCGCCACGCATGCCTTCGAGCAGGATTTTGCGATGCGCTGCTGAAATGTTGATTCGTGCGAGCTTCGTTGGTGTGAACGCCTCGTCCAAAGTTTGCTGCGGGCGAAACAACTCGCCGCCGTTGACCAGCGCGGCAAACGCCATCAGCAATTGCACAGGCGTGACAAGAAACTGGTCGTCATCGCCAAGCGCCGATTGCACGCGCCAATTGTCGCGCGGCAACTTGCCCGCAGCTTCAACGGCGGCAACGCCGGTTCGCTCACCCAAACCGAAACCGGCCAATGTGGCGTTGAACGTTCCTTCGCTCAATCGTTCGCCGACATGCGCGAAATAATCGTTGCAGGAATACGCCAACGCCTGAGTCAGATTGAAAGGAGTCGTGCTGCGCGGATGCGAACAGACAATTTCAAAGCCTTCGCGCGTGTATTTGGTCTGGCATTGCCGTCGAAATTCGGCGTCCAGCAATCCGGCTCTGAGCGCCGCCAACGCCGTGAATGGTTTGATCGCCGAACCGGGCGGATAGGCTTGTTCAAATGCCAGACGCGGATTGACGACCGCGCGCAGTCTTCCAGCTTGTGGGTCAATGACAATGACCGCGCCTTCGCGTTCGCCCAAGGCTTCGGCGGCAAGTTGCTGCAATTTGTCGTCAGAGATTGCTTCGGCGGGCTGAGTTTCGGTTTGAGCAGTAACTTTGAAATCGCTCTCAGAGGCAGGTGAAGAGCAGGCGGAGAAAAAAACTCCCACCACAAAAAAGCACAAAAGGCACAAAAGCCGTTTGGATGACTTTTGTGCCTTCGGTGCTTTTTGTGGTGAATCAGAATTCATCTCAAACGTTCAAATCGCTCATTGCTTCGGTCAAGGCGCGCCGCGTAGTCATTTCGGCCATCGCGCCCAGCGTCAGCATCCAGCCGATGAAAGGCAGCAACAACGCCAGCGCAAATCGCAATCCGACCAGAACCAATTCGCCCCAGTTGCTGTTGACGTGCGTTTGGGTGAAGGCGACGAACCAGGCCAGCGCGCCGAACACCGCCAGCACCAGCACATAAATCAACACCGAACGCGGCGAAAACGCAGCGGCGAGCGAACGGCCAATGCCTTTGATGGCTCCGCCCAGACCTTCGCGGATGGCGGCCATCCACCAGTGAATCGCCAGCAACGGCAAAGCCAGATACAGCAGCAACCAGCGTCCGGCAATCAACGACAATTCAATCCAGCGTTTCGGCGTCTCGACATCGGTGACAAACTTTTTGTCCAGATAACCGAACAGCCAGAATAATCCGTAAGCCAGCGCAATCAGTGGCAAGCTGACGATCAGCAGTTTCCAGAAATCCTTGAGCGCGCGTTTCAGCAAATAGCCCGCGCCAACGCCTACGCGCACATAACTCAGGCCGATGACTTGCAACAGGAAAAAGAACACCAACGCCATCAAAGGTAAAATGACGACCGTCAGCACGACCTGAAACTGCGTTGCCTGGCCGATGACGACGAAGAAATAGCCCGCCGCCCAAATGGCCGTGTAACAAAGCAGCGCAATCAACACTGCGCCGAAGTTCGTGAAGAGTTTTTGCGCCGCAGCGCCTATGGATGTGAAAACGTCTTTGAGCATTAGTTTTCCTATGGAGCAAGCACGCGAGGGTGCGTGCGTTCCCAAAATCACTTCTTGTCCAAAATGGTCATTCCGTAATTCGCCGTGTTCGCGCGTGTGCTGGGTTGGTACATCAATTCTGCGCGCGCCGGAGCTACGCGAAACTGCCCCGGAATTTGCACTCGCAATGCGTATTGAAACACCGCGTCGCCGTCGAAGTAATTCAAAAAAAGCGCCGTGCGTTGATCGCGGAATTCGCGCTGGCTGTACCAGTCGCTCCAGCCGTTGGTGCGATAGGTCAGATCGAGTCCGCTGAACCGTTCGATCTGTTCGCACCCTGCCGGAATCGGGTCTTCAATCAGCAGGTATTGCGCCTTCGCGCCGGTCACGCGCAGCCGCGAAACGATCAAATCGCCCGAACGAAGCTCGCCGGTCAGCGGCGTCACCTGCCAATTCGGCTGGCCGTTGGTTTCCGTCACGCTCAACCGCAGATATTCGCGCGTTACTTTCAGATTGTTGGCTGAAAATTCGACCGGTTCTTCCTTCGTGAAGTAATCCATCGTGACGGCGACATACGCCACGCCCGCGCCGCGTTTGACTACGCGCACGGAATTCGACGCAGGCAGTGCCGAGCCTTTGCGTTCGATGACAATTGGCTGGCCGTTGGCGGCTTCAGCGGCTGTCACGCGCCGGCTCAGCACCTGTTCGCTGTTCAGCCAGACTTCAATGCTGTAATCCGCCGTCAATTCGCGGCTGGCTTTCAGATAATCGGACAGCGCGTAAATGGCAAACGCCGTGTGTTTGGTCGTGTCCCAGTAATATCCGTTGCGACGATGCGCCACCAACCACCGCGCGGCTTTGGGCAAAACTTCGCTGGTCGGATTGGTCAGCGCCAGCGCCTTCACCGACCACGCCGTCGCTTCCAGGTCGTTTTCTTCAGTGAAATCCAGCATCGGTCGTCGTTTCGACGGCCAGTAAGCGTCGGCATTGCTCATCCGCACCGAACGTTCGATGTCGCTGGCGACGAGTTGCGCCTTGATGTCGTTGCGCAGTTTCAAGGTCATCGCCAGCAACGCGCGAGCGTAAGGTTGCATTTCGCCGCGACGATTGAACATGTCGTTGAGGTGGCGCGCGTCGGCTCCGCCGCTGACTTGCTGAGCGTAGAGCAAATAAGCGCGCGATTCGATGTCGAACGGCGTTCCGTCTTCCATCTTGCCCGCGTCGAGCAATTGCTGCACTTTTTTGCGCGCTTCCTGAATTCGGTAATCTTCAATGTTGAATCCGGCGTTTCTGGCCATCGTCAATCCGTCCAAAACATAAGCAGTCATAAACGGATCGGTCTTGTCGTCTTTCCACCAACCCCAACCGCCGTCTCCGTGCTGGAATCCGTACAGACGATCCAGCCCGCGTTGCACTTTCTTTCGCAGGTCGTTGCCTGTGCTGACCGAAGCCGACTTCACGTCTTTGACCGCTTGAGCCACGATCACGTTCGGCAAAAAGCTGGACATAGTTTGTTCGACGCAGCCATACGGATAAGTCGTCAGATAATCGAGCGCGCCGAACATCGCTCCGGCCACCGATGGCGAAGCCTCGATGCGCAACGTGCGCGCTTGCGCGTGAGCGTTGCCGGGCAGAACGAACGACATCTGTTTGTCCAGACTGTCTTCGCTGGCGGCCAGCGATTCGCCGTTGGTGATGCGCGTGCCAGCCGGAACGATAGGCATTGGCAATTCAACAGCGTCAGATTCGACTTTGGTTTTGGCAATGGCCGTCAAGGTCACGTTGCCCGTTTGTTGCGCAGAAACGCGCCAGTTGAAACGTTGTTCGCCGTCTTTGGCAATCGTCACCGTTTGTTTCGGCGGATCGAGCAATTGCGCGCCCGCGACTTTCAACTCGACTTCGGTAGGTTCATCGGTTTTCAGGTAGTTGTGAACGATGCCGGAAATGGTCACGGTGTCGCCTTCGGTGGCAAAACGCGGCGTTTCCAATCGCAGTATCAAATCCTTGCGCGAAACAACCTTGTCTACTTTGGAACCGACGCGCAAATCCGCCGTCACAGCGCGCGCCGTCGCTCGCCACGTCGTCAGGTTGTCGGGCAGATTGACGCGAACGGTCGCTTTGCCATCGGCGGCTGTGACCACGTTCGGCTGCCAATAAGCCGTGTCGCGGAAATCCTTGCGAACGAATTTCGGATCGGCGTACTGGTTTTCGTTTTTGAAATCTGCCAGTTGATACGAGCGTTTGTTCTGCGCCAACTCCATTTTCTTGTCGCCGGAATAGCCCGTGAATTGAAACGCTGTGGCGTAGCTGGTCGAAACGCTGCTGTAACGGCGTCCGTAAAACTGGCGGCGAATATCGCCCGAAGTATCCGGGCGAATGCTGTAAATAGCTTCGTCAATTACACCCAAACTCAGCTCGACTCCGGGGGCAGGCGATCCGTCCTGATTTTTCGCCGTGATGGTGTACGAGACCGGATCGCGCGGTTTGTATTCGCGTTTGTCGGGAACGATTTGAATGTCCAGGAATTTGTTGGCCGCCGGAACCGAAATGCTCTTGCTGGATTCGAACATTTCGCCGTCGCGGACAAAGGTCACGCTCAGATAAATGTTCGGAGCATAAGAATCCTTGATCGGCAATTCGATCACTGTCGCGCGTCCGTTGGCGAAGACGTGTTTGGCTTCAATCACGCGATTGAGTTCAGTCGTCACCAGCAGATGCGCTTTGTCTTTGGGCAGCAAGGCCAGAATCTTGGCGGTTTCGCCGGGTTTGTAAGATTTTTTGTCCGGTTGCAGTTTGATCGAACCTTCGTCGCGCCAGGCGTTGCCGACCCAATTGTCGCTTTCGCTGGTGACGTACAGTCCGCCCGCGTCGTGTTCGATTTCGCGCCCGTTTTCGGTGACGACGGCTTTGATGTCAATGTTGCCTATGGTCGAGGCGCGATATTCGTAAACGGCTTCGCCTTGAGCGTTGGTCGTCACTTCGCCGGAGGTGGGGCTTTCAAACTTGCGAACCCAGTCGAAGTATTTGTAGCCGTTGTCTTCTTTTTCGATTCGCTCCCAGCGCGTCAACGAAAACTTCAAACCGATTTTGGCCGAAACCGGCGCGCCGTTGTAATCGCGTGCGCGGACGCGGATTTTGGCGGTTTCGCCTTTGTAATACACATACCGGTCGGCGTTGGCCGTGACCGAAACATTGCCGCGCGTGCCGACGAAACTCGCCTTTCCTTCGATTTCGCGCCGAGCCGAATCCGTGACCATGGCTTCCAGCCGATAGGTGTATTCGCGGCCTTCGTTTTTGCCGGGCGGCGGAACGTCAAAGGCGACTTCCATCTGGCCGTTTTCGTTCAAACGGCCTTCGCCTTCCTTGACCATGTCGTCGCCGTAACCGTGATAACCCGGCGAATCTTCATCGCTGTCGGCGAAATCGTCATCTTCTTCCTCGCCCCACCACCAGGGGTAATACGGCGAGCGGTAGATGTAATACCTGACGTCGGCGTTTTTGACCGGAGCGCCGAAAAAGTATTTGGCTTCGATGGTGAATTTGGTTTTTTCGCCGACTGCGACAAATGGCTTCGGCGTCGAAACTTTCACCTTGTATTCGGGCTTTTTGTATTCGGCGACTTCAAACCCGCCACGCGCGGCTTCGACGCCGTTCAGGTTGACGACGATTTGATACCAGCCGAGCGGCGCAGCAGCGGGCAAAGCCACATCGCCGCTGAATGTTCCGCGCGGAGTCAGCGTCAGAACCTTTTGCAAAATCTCTTTGCCTTCGGGATCGGTGATAGTGACGTTGAGCGCGCGCGATTCCAGCAGCTTGTAACCGTCGTCGGTTTGCTGGCGCAGAATGCCTTTGAAATAAGCTTTTTGTTCCGGGCGATAGACTGGCCGGTCGGTGTACAGATAACTGTTTATTCTGCCAAACGGCGTTTCGTCTTCGTTCCAACTGAAGTAATACGAAGCCAGATCCGAAACGGCGAAATCGCCTTTGCGGTCGGCCATAATCAGGTATTCGTTGAAGCTGTCTTCACCTTCTACATCGCCTTCCATCTCAGCTTCAGCTTCGGCGGTGTTGTTCGGAAGTGCGTTGGCATCAACAGAAGTTTCAGTTGCAGCCTTTTCGTTTTTGATGGTGACGCGCATCAAACCGTTTTGATCGGTTTTGTTCGTCGCCACGACTTTCTGGTTTTTGACGATTTCGATTGTGGAATCGCCGCGAGGTTCGCCGGATTTGCGATCCACCGTGTAGACCATCACTTCGCCGGAGTTGGCAACTTTCGTGACCATCGTCAGGTCGCTGACGACGGCAATCGTGTACGCGCGCAATTTTCCATTGACCGCTTCGACCAGATACACGCCGGATTTCTTTTCGCCGAGTACGACCATGCGCGTATCCCAGCGATTGTCGAGCGGCGTCAACATTTGTTTGAAACTGTCTTCCAACTGGTCTGGATTGAGCAGCGGCATCTGCGCGTAACTGGCGCGATCAATCGGCAATCGTTCGCCGGAACGATATTTGTCGTTGAATGTCGTGCGGGCTTCGCGGCGAAGCTGCGAACGGAAATAGCCCTTGAAGGCGAAATAAATCGTGCTTTTGAAATCGCGCAGCTTTTCCAAGAAGGATGGTTTGCGATTTTCCGTTTCGGTGACGGCGCTGACATATTCGCGGTCGTCTTCGCCCATCTGGTGCGGATTGGTCAGTTGCTTGAAGAACTTGAACGGGTCTTTGATCTTGTAAATACGAAAGTCGAGCGAGTTGATGCCCTGATAGTTGATGTACACCCGCGTCTTTTCGTGCGTGCCGTAGGTTCGATTGGTCGCCAGCGAAAACGAAGGCGGAACAGGCGTCGCGTTCGGAGACGCCGACGGACTTGCGGCTGCCGCAGGCGCAGCAGGCTGATCGCCTTGCGCTTGCATTTTCAACGCGGCAAACGATAACGCCGCCAACGCGACAACCAGATAAACAGTGACTGTGCTGAGAAGTTTTCGCAGTTTCATAACGTTTAGAGTACCGGCTTCAGCCGGAATGCTTGCTGCACTGATCCATTCCGCCTGAAGGCGGGACTCTGGACTCAGAGCAAAATCTTGAGCCGGTAAAAGCCCAGAAAGTTTTGGTTCGATTCCACAGGTCGCCAGCGCGGGTTCGGATGTTCGGCCAGCACGGACAGACGAACTTTTTTCATTTCGCCTTTGTCCGCAGCCGAAGCGCCTGTGTGATAAACCACCCAATCGGCAGCGCCTTCGTCTGAATGGCGAGCCGCGCCGAGAAAGATCATCACGTGATAAGGAAATTTCTGCACCCACACGAGTTTAGTCAAAAAAACGGGGAGGCTAAGCCTCCCCACGAGGCGCGCGTC
>CAYYDG010000032.1:0-86940 GCA_964470555.1 uncultured Heliomicrobium sp. | reverse complement strand
TGGCACCTCGATGTCGGCTCATCGCATCCTGGGGCTGAAGAAGGTCCCAAGGGTTAGGCTGTTCGCCTATTAAAGCGGTACGTGAGCTGGGTTTAAAACGTCGCGAGACAGTTTGGTCCCTATCTGGTGTGGGCGCAGGAGCATTGACGGAATCTGACTTTAGTACGAGAGGACCGGGTTGGACCAGCCTCTAGTGTACCAGTTGTCACGCCAGTGGCACCGCTGGGTAGCTACGCTGGGCAGGGATAAACGCTGAATGCATCTAAGCGTGAAGCCCGACCGGAGATAAGTGCTCCCTATGAGACTCGTGGAAGACTACCACGTTGATAGGCTGGGTATGTAAGTGCAGTAATGTACTTAGTTGACCAGTACTAATCAGTCCATTGGCTTGGCCATAAAATTTGCTCAGGACAAATATCTACAATAGGCATTACTTGCATAATCAATTATTCATATTCAAGGTTTTCCGGTGGCTGTGTCGAAGAGGTCACACCCGTTCCCATCTCGAACACGGAAGTTAAGCTCTTTTGAGCCGATGGTACTGCACGGGCAACTGTGTGGGAGAGTAGGTTGTTGCCGGAATTAAATTAAAAGCAAAAAGCTGATTGAAATATATTTCAATCAGCTTTTTGCTTTTTGCAACAATAGTTATTTAGTTTCAAGTCCTTTTCTCATTGTCTCAAATGAAGCGTCCAAGCCCATCCACAAACGAAGCTGTTCTGTTGCTTGACCGATTAGCATAGACATTCCCCCCAGTGTTTGACAACCCGCTTTTTCGGCATTGCACAGTAAAGCCGTGGTGTTTGGTGTGTAGATCAAGTCATAAACGAGGGTCGTGTTTTTAAGAGCCTCAGTTTTGAGAGGAGATTCCCCCTCGCTATGATGGCGCATGCCAATTGGAGTGCAGTTGATGACGATGTCAAAGTCACCTGTAAAAGACTCCAATAGGTGCAACTTTACCTCAAATTCTTCTGCCAACGGCGTTGCTTTGGTCATATCTCTGGCAAAGATAGTTGTGTTTGCACCACGTTGGTTCAAACCATAGCATATTGCTCGCGCTGAGCCGCCAGCGCCTAGCACCGCGACGCGCGCGTCTCTAAGTTCCACTAATTCTTCCAAGGGCTTCATCGCACCAACAATATCCGTGTTAAAACCACTTAGTTTCCCGCCGTTAATAACAATTGTATTGACGGCTCCAATTGCTTTCGCCGTTGTATCAACAGAATCGAGGTAGGGAATAACCGCCAGCTTATGGGGAATAGTTACGCTTAAACCGCGAAAGTTCCAGGCAAATTTCTTGGTTTGAGGGCGAACGAAATCGGTGATGAATTCGCCTGCGTCCTGAACTTCAAAAGGTAAATAAGCAGCATTGAGTCCATGCAATGACAGTACAGTGTTGTGCATCAACGGAGAGCGCGAATGACCAACCGGATAACCAATAATGCCCAAAATTTCTGAATCGCTATTAAGTTGTTTGATTCGATAAAGGTTCCTCAGATCGCTGGCAGTGATTTGGCCTGCTGCGCTTTCGGCTCCTTTTCGCAAAGAGCCGAATGTAAGCATGGCTCCGCTGGCTAGTGAAAGTATACGAGTCGAAACCCCGGCCAAAGACATTGCCAATGCGATAACAGGTTTTTTGTCTTTGGCGTAGTGAATCAATTCGAATGTCTTAAGGCAGTCGGTGATTCGATTGGCCATCGTTGCAATTTTGACAATGGCGGCTGGAGTGGTCGCCATGCGGTCATACCGAGCAGGCAAATCATTAGGTGTTTCCTCAAAGTTGTGCCAGGAACAGATCACTTTCTCCCACGGAACCGGCGAAATACCATTCCAGCTTTCTACAAGATCGAATTCAAAATCAACAAAACGAGTTGCGGCGATAACCTCTGGCGGTAAATTTCTCCAGAAATCCTGGCGATCTTCCAAGCTCAAATCCTGCTGCCCGCCTTGTTCACGAGGGCGAAACGTCAAAAGCAAATCTTTGCACGCGGTATTGACGGTAAGAGCGGGTAACCTTGCGATTACACTTGAACGGTCTTGAGTGGACAAATAATCCAGTCGCAATTCGACTATATCGGCGAGTTGAGATGCCTCAAGAATGGCGGAAAGAAAGGATTCGGCATTCGTCTCCGTGATTGGAACGCAGATGAATCGGTTGTCAGTGTAGTTCATTTCAGTCTTTTGATCACGTCCACAACAAACGCGGCACAGTACTCACCGGCGATTTCTTCAAATTTCGGCGCATAAAATTCCGAATTGGAAATTATGCGAATGGCCAGAAAGCGGGTCTTGAATCCGGCGGCTGTTCCAGCGGCAAACGCGCTTTCCATATCTTCAGACGCTGTGCCGAAAGTTTTTCGCACCCAGGCCATTCGATCAATTTCCTTGTTGAACTCGAAAGCGGAGCCAATGATTCCCTTGACGACACGACCACGTTTGTATGGAGTATTCATTGCTGTTTTTAGAGCGTTTTCGTCGCCTGAAAAGTTCTTGAATGCAACTTGTTCTTTCCCATCCAATCGCAATCGGTGTTGTATCTGCGACCACCGCGATTGGTGAATTCCGTCCCCGGCATCGGCGTGGGTCGAACGGTAAGCGCTGAAATCTACGGAAGCTTCGCCTATCACAATGTCAAAAACCTTGAGATCGGGATCGTGCGCCCCGGCAGTGCCCTGATTGAGAATCAGTTTCGGTTTGAACGTTGTAACGGCCAAAGTGGTCGCGGCAACAGCGTTGATGGTTCCGATTTCAGTGCGTGAAACCACAACTGTTTTAGAGCCGATTTTGCCGCGCCAAAAAGTCCAGGCAGCCAATTGAATCTCTTCTTTTTCTTCCAGCGCAGCCAGTAAGGGCTGCAATTCGGAATCCATAGCGCCTTGAACAAGAACATCCACCTGCGTATCGTTGATAGAGGATTTGGACTGAGCGCATATAGGCAAACACAGCAATAGCAAAAGCACTATGGCAACAACTGTCCTGTTGAATGCGGAGAAACGAATTTGCATGTGATGAAAACTCCCCTGAACGTTACAAGCGAGAGCATTATAGCCAAACCTGTTCAGGCTTCGCAGAATTGGCTCACAGTTTCTCACAAACCAGATCAGCCAGAGCCGAGATAAAACGTGAATCAGTGTTGAAGGCAGGAACACGACGGTAACAGGCAAACCCAAGCTCTTCGGCCAAGTCTTTGTAAAGGATGTCCAGTTCGTAAAGCGTTTCAATGTGTTCAGAGACAAAGCTGATGGGAATTGCCAAAACTTGCTCAACGCCGACCGCGCGCAATTCGCGCAGTTTCACATCGGTTGCCGGTTCCAGCCATTTCACCGGGCCGACCTTGCTCTGAAAACTCAGATGAACGGGGCAACGGTTGCCAAGTCGCTCGGAGACCAGCCGAACTGTTTCTTCGGTATGCTGAAGATATGGATCGCCATTTTCAATGTAGCTAACCGGGACACTGTGAGCACTGAAGAGCAGATGAATTTGCGCCGGATCAGGATTTGGAAAATTGACCAATTCGTCATTAATTTGGTCGGCAAGCGCGGCAATGTAGTTGTCGAAGGTGTGCCAGTTGAGAATGTTGCGGCGGCCAAGGCTTTTTAGCTGCTCGCGTTTGGCAATCTGTTCGTCAAAATCCTTGAAGCTGGAGCCGGTCGTTGACACTGAAAACTGTGGGTAGAGCGGAAGCAGAATCAAATCCGTGATGCCGTCACGTTCGATTTGATCCAGCGCTTCGGATGTGAATGGGAACCAATAGCGCATGCCGACGTAAATCTTCGCTTCAACACCACGCTGCATCAATTCTTGCTGTAAGGCTTGGGCTTGTTCATCCGTGATTTTTCGGAGCGGAGACCCGCCGCCGATCAGTTGATAATTCGCCGCAGACTTTTTCGCGCGCGCTGTCGAAATAATCCAAGCCAGGGGTTTTTGGAGCGCTCGAATCGGCAACCGGACGATTTCTGGATCGGAAAACAGGTTGAACAGGAAAGGGCGAACGTCGGCCTGAGTTTCTGGGCCACCTAAATTGAAGAGAAGAATACCGAGCTTCATAAAGAAAGGATGAAATTTGAATGATGAAGGATGAGTCAATGCGTTTGCCTGCTTCATCGTTCATCATTCCGTGTTCATCATTCAGCCACTGTACCGGCAATCACCGTCGTCGCAACTTCCGGGTGAATGTATTTGCGAATCGCTTCGTCAATTTTCGGTTTGGTCAGGGACGCAATCAACGACGGAAATTTGTCCAGATAATCAGCGCCAAGTTCAAACAGTTCAGTGTTGGCAATCTGACCAGCCATTCCAGCGTTAGTCGCAAGACCAATTTTGAACGAGCCGATGATCGAAGATTGTTCGTCCTGCAGTTCCTGTTCGGTAATGCCGTTGGCGATGTATTCGCTGACGATTTCCAGCGTTGTATTAATTGCGGGATCAATGTTTTCAGGAGCGACCGTTACATTGATTGTGAATGGGCCGTCGCCGATGCCGGATCGAAACCCGGAACTGATTCCATACGTCAACCCCATTTCGTCGCGCACTTTCAATCCCAAGCGCGATGACAGAGTGGATTGGCCCAGCGCGCTGTTGGCGATGGAAGCTGCCAAATAATCCGGATTGGCTCGCCGCAGCCGCGAAGCATGCCCGATGATGACATCGCAATTCGGTTTGTCTTTCATCAAAACGACTTCTCGTTTCGGTTCTGTTTGCAGCGGAGTTTCTGCCAAATTGATTTCCTTTTTGGCAGCGCCCTGCCAATCACCCAGATTTTTTTCGATCAATCGGCGAGTCTCGTCCGGTTGAACATCCCCAACTACAATCAGCAACAAGCCTTCAGCCCCATAATGGTTATGGTAAAACTCATGCACATCATCGGCAGTGATCTGTTCCAACTGCGACAAAGTGGTTTCGGCGGGCAAACGATGAAACGGGTTACCGACCGGGAAAACCAGTTGCGATAAACGTTCGTAAGCGCGCGACCGCGTGTCGTCCTGGTCTTCCTTGATGCTGGCGATGAACCGCTGCTTCATTTTTTCCAGTTCTTCAGAAGGAAAAGCAGGTTCGCGTAACTCTTCGGCCAGCGTGGCGATCACCATCGGCAAATCGCGGCTTAGCGATTGGCCGCTAATCGAAGTCGTGAAGTTGTTGGACGAAAATCCAAGCCGCGCTCCGGCGGATTCCAGTTCTTCGGCGATTTCCAGCTTGGAACGGCGCACCGTTCCCTTGTTCAACATGCTGGCGGTGACTCCGGCCAGACTGTCTTTGTCTGGCGGATTGAAACATTCGCCCGCGCGCAAATATCCCGACATCGAAATCGTCGGGTTTGAGTGATTTTCCAGAACCAACAGTGTCATGCCGTTGGCCAATTGATAACGATGCGTTCGAGACGCAAAAGAACTGCTGTGCATTGAATGACCTAATTCTTCTTTTTGGTTTCGGGCAGTCGGCGCGGCGGATAATACGGTTTGCCGTTCAGCTTTTGAACTTCTTTCATAAAGCTGGTTCCGTAATCCTTTTCAGCGTCAGACAAAGCCCACGCCTGTCGTTTGTAATTCCAGTTGTCGGGATTCAGCCGCTGAGCTTCTTTGTAATGCTTGATCGAAGCCGCAGCTTGATTGTTTTTGTACAGATATTCCGCCAGACCGAATTCCGCCGAAGCGCGCGCCCAATCAGGATTTTGCGGAGCGAGTCGCTCTTTCAACTCCGTTCCGCTGAGCGCGTAAATGCTGCGGTCGCCGTTTTCCGCCCAATCTCGTATGGCCGCCAGATATTCTTCGGCTTGCAGTTTATGCATTCCAGTGAAGCGATTGTCCACATAAGCGGTTTCGTTCGGGCGGACGATGCGGCCTTTTTCATTGATCCAAACCGCCGTCGGCACATTGACCATGTCATACAGCCGAGTGACCAAATGTTTTTCGTCAATCAGCACCGTGTATTCTGGTTTGGCAGCTTCGATCCATTTGCCCGCGTCCTTGAGTCCACCTGTGTCCTGCGCGACAGAGATGATTTCGAAATTTTTGCTTTTCAGTTCGGCGTAAAGGGTCTGCCACCCTGGCAGATCAAATCGGCAGCCTCACCACGAAGCCCAGGTCAGCAGCAGGACTTTCTTGCCACGAAATTCCCGAAGCGAGCGCATCTTGCCGGTTGCATCCGGCAAACGGAAATTCGGCGCCATCAACGAAGAAACAAAACTGTTTTGCTCTTCCGGTCGAGGGCCGAAAAACCACACAGCATGTTCCGCGTCATTAGCGGTTGGCTGTTTGGTCAATCGCGCAAACTCGCTCAAATTGAACCAGGTGATTTTGCCTTGCAGCGAGAGAAAAGCCGATTTGCGAGCTTTCGGAATTGGAAAACAAAGTTCATCGCGGCAAACGCCTTGTGGCTTCAGTACGAATTTCGTTGCCTTGGTTAGATCGGCCAGCGTTACCCAAAGGTCTTCGCCGGTTGCCAGCGTTGTTGGTGGCGAAGCGACTTCGGTTGCCACATTGTCAAAGATGACAGTGCGAACGTCGGCGAATGCCGAAGTCGCAAAAAACGTACAGAGCGCCAATGCGGCCAGCAAGGACTGTAGTTTCATGCTTCCTCCAATTCAAAAAACTCTTCTTCTTTCGGGATGAACCAGCCGACGGTGCGATTGTCTTCGGTGAAGTATTCGTTGGTCACACGGCGAATGTCAGCCGCCGTCACTGTTTCAATCGCCTTGGGCAAGTCAATAAACGAACGCCAACCGGCGGAGGCTTCGGCTTCGCCGATGGCGCTGATGACGCCAAACGGGCTGTCGCGGACGTAAATCATCTGCGTCAAAATCAGATTCTTCGCCTTCTGCAATTCCTTGTCGGGCACGTCTTCGGTTTTCAGTTTTTCGATGACATCCAGAACTGCTTGTTCGGCAGCGGGGTGTTCGACGCCCGGACGCAAAGTCACGTCAATCGTGAACAATCCGGCGTCCACAAATTGATTCGACTGCGCGTGTTCGTCCACTGCAAGCTGTGTTTCGACCAAAGCCTGATATAGCCGCGAAGTCACGCCCGCCGACAACACGTGATCCAGCAAGGTCAATGCCGCCGTGTCTTCGTGCCTGGCGTGCGGAATTCGCCAACCAATTTCGACCAAGCCCAATTGGCCAGCGCGGCGAAGCTTGAATCGGATTTCGCCTTCCTGTTTCGGTTCGGTCGTGTACATCGGCGGAATCGGTTGCGGCGATGCAGGGATTTGGCCGAAATGTTTGGCGATTAAATCCAGCGCCGCTTGATTGTCAAAATCGCCTACAACAATCGCCGTAGCGTTGTTCGGGTGGTAATAGACATCGTAAAACTCTTTCAGCCGCGAAGTCGGCACGCCTTCTACGTCCGAGCGCCAACCGATCGTCGGGTGATGATACGGATGTTCGCGGAATGCCATTGCCCATAACCGCTCGTCCAGAATGCGCGATGGTTCGTTTTCGCCGCGATCCAGTTCGTTGCGAACGACGGTCATTTCCGACTGGCGGTCGCTGTCAGCGATGAAGGAATTTCGCATGCGGTCGGCTTCCAGATGAATGGCCAGTTCAAGCTGGTCGCTCGGCAACATTTCGTAATATCGGGTTCGATCAAACCAGGTGTCAGCGTTGAAAACTGCGCCTTGTTTCTGCAACACAGCGGCGATTTGCGTGCCGTTTTGTTTGTTATACGTCGGAGTTCCTTTGAACAGCATGTGTTCCAGCAAATGCGTCGCGCCGGTGTGGCCTACGGCTTCATTGCGCGAACCGACACGGTACACGACCATAAATGCCGCCACCGGAGCCGCCCGGCGAGGGACAAGCAAGACCTTCAGGTCATTTGCGTCGAGTTTGTATTCCGTGATGCCTTCGTATTCGGTAAGTTTGGTGAACATATTCAATCAAGCTGCTTCTTTGATTCCCGCTTTTGCGGTTTCGATAAATGCGCGAGCGTTTTCAACCGGAACCATCGGCATAATGCCGTGCCCAAGATTCATGATGTGGCCGGTCGGACCAGCTTTTTGCAGGATTTCGCGGACGCCTTCGGCAATGGTTTCCGGCGTGCCAAGCAACGCGCACGGGTCCAGATTTCCCTGCAAAGCCAGTTTGTCGAATCCGGCGGCGTGCAATCGTCGCTGAGCTTCGGCAATGTCAATTCGCCAGTCCAGACTCAAAACGTTCGCGCCGGATTCGGCCATCTGTTCCAGCACGGCGCTGCACCCGTTGATGTACAAAATCGCCGGAACGGTCAAATTGTCCGGTCCGCGATGTAGCCGCGAAAACACGCGTTGATGGTAAGCCAGCGCAAATTCTTCGTAATCACCCGCTGACAATTCGCCCGCCCAGGTGTCGAACAATTGCACGACCTGTGCGCCGGCTTCGATCTGGGCGTTCAAGTAATCGGTGACGGTGTCAGCAATCTTTTCCAGCAAACGATGCAGCAACGCCGGATTGGCAAACATCATGCGTTTGATTTCGGCGAAATTGCGCGACGTGCCGCCTTCGATCAGATATGAAGCCAGCGTAAACGGCGCTCCAGCAAACCCGATCAGCGGCGCTCTATGGTCTAGCTGGTGACGCAACAAGCGAATGACATCCATTACGAACCCGGTTTTTTCCACCGGATCGGGGACAATCAGCTTTTCGACCTGTTCGGCGCTGCGAACAGGAGTTTCAATCACCGGGCCGCGCGATTCGATGATGTCCAGTTTGACGCCCATTGCTTCGACGGGAATCAAGATGTCGGAAAACATGATCACAGCGTCCACGCCCAAAATGTCGTAAGGCTGCATGGAAACTTCGGCAGCCAGTTCAGGCGTTTTGCACAGTGTCAGGAAATCGGTTTTGCCGCGCACGGCACGGTATTCAGGCAAATACCGCCCGGCCTGGCGCATCATCCACACCGGCGCACGATCAACCGGCAGCCGGCGACAAGCGCGAATCAATCTATCGTTGTTTATCATAACGGTTCGAATTTTGATGAAATTGGCCAAGTGTTTGTCACGGCCAGCAGAGAGTACGGTCAACGAACGCAAGAAGATTTATGTCATATCGGATGGCATATTGAAAGTCTGGCCGATTGACCAGCCATCCACTACAATCGCGCCGCTTCAAAAACGATCAACCACTGAAAAAGGCGACTTATCAATGAAACTCGACGGCTTTCCTTTTCGACGCTCAAAGCTGGTTTTTCTGTTTCTGTGTGCGCTGGTGGCTTTTTGGCCATCGCCCAAAACAGCAGCGGCGCAACAATCTCCAAACATCATCTTCATTTATGCCGATGATCTTGGTTATGGCGACTTGAGTTGCTTTGGTTCAAAAGCGATCAAGACGCCCAATCTGGATCGAATGGCGGCAGAAGGTTTGCGGCTGACGAATTTTTATTCGGTTTCGCCGGTTTGCACGCCCTCGCGCGCAGCGTTGATGACCGGGCGTTACGCCGCTCGCATGGGCATTGAACAAATGCACTTGTCGAATGTGCTGACGTTTCAGGACAAGACCGGCGTGCCGACGAATGAGACGTTGATTTCCGAAGCCTTGAAAGCGCGCGGTTATGCAACGGCGGCCATCGGCAAATGGCATCTGGGACATCTGGCTCCGTATCGTCCGACAGATCGCGGATTCGATGTTTACTTCGGCATTCCGTACAGCAACGACATGCAACCTTCGATGTTGTGGCGCGGAACGGAAATCATCGAACAGCCGGTCAAGCAGGAAACTCTGACCTTGCGCTACACGCAGGAAGCCATCACCTTCATCGAAAAAAACAAAGGCAAACCGTTTTTTCTGTATCTGCCGCACAACATGCCGCACATCCCGCTCTTCGCTTCCGAAAAGTTCAAAGGCAGATCGGCGGCGGGCGCTTATGGCGATGTGGTCGAAGAACTGGATTGGAGCACAGGCGAAATTCTGGCGGCATTGAAACGGCTGGGATTGGATAAAGACACGTTGGTCGTGTTTTCCAGCGACAACGGCCCCTGGTATCAAGGCAGTCCGGGCGAATTGCGCGGGCGCAAAGGCTGGACTTATGACGGCGGCGTGCGTGTGCCGTTCATTGCTCGCTGGCCGGGCAAGATCAAACCGCGCAGCGTGTCGGATGAACCGTTGGCGACGATTGATTTCTTTCAAACGGCGCTGGCAATTGCCGGAGACAAAAATCCGGCAGCGGCATCGAAACTGACGCTGGATGGCAAAAACGCCTTGCCGTTTTTGTTGGGGCGGACAAAAAAGCCGCCCGAAAATCTGTACCTGTTTTTTGACAAGGAGTTTTTGCAAACTGCACGCTGGGGACCTTGGAAGATTCACGTCGCCCGCTGGAACATCCCGCGTTATACCGCAGCTTCCGGGCAGCAAAAGAACAATAAACTCGCTCGCCCGGAGCTGTACGATATGACGATTGACGCTGGCGAAAATTTCAATGTCGCCGAGCGGCATCCCGACCTCGTCAAAGAATTGCAATCCCGCATCGCTGTTGCGCTGAAAACCTTTCCCGAAGAAATTCAACGAGCCAACGCCGATTTGATCAGTCCCTGACCGTGAAAGTTTCGATCATCATTCCAACGCTCAATGAAGCGGCGAGAATCAACAGTCTCGCCGCTTCATTGCAAAAGCTCTCCGGGCAAAAGCTCTCCGGCGAATTTGAGGTGATCGTTGCTGACGGCGGCAGCGCAGACGACACGGTTGATCTGGTTGGAGCATGCGGCTGGCCAGTGGTGACGGCTTCGCGCGGACGAGGGCGGCAAATGAATGCCGGAGCGCAAGCCGCCAAGGGTGACGTGCTGTTGTTTCTGCACGCCGACACTGAACTGCCTGAAGAAGCGTTGGCGATGATTGAAAGTTTGCTGCAAGACCAGCGAGTTTGCGGCGGCAATTTCAGCCTGGCGTTTGACGGGGAAACGCGCGAGGCGAAATTGCTGACAAAACTTTATCCACTGCTGCGGCTGGGCGGAATGTGTTATGGCGATTCGGCGATCTTCATTCGGCGAAACGTGTTTGAGCAGTTGGGCGGGTATCGGGATTATCCGATTTTTGAAGATTGTGATTTGTACAGTCGAATGAAGCGGACAGGAACATTCGTGCGTTTGCCGGCTGTGGCGGTAACATCTTCGCGGCGATTTGAAGGACGCTTCATTAGCACATTTGCGTTGTGGGTTACTATGCAGGTGTTGTACTGGCTGGGCGTTGATCCTAATCGGTTGGCGAGTTGGTACAAACCGCTGCGTTGAATCAAAGCTTTCGCAATCTGACCTGTTGGATGGAATGATCCAGCCCTTTTTCCAGAACCAGGTGCGCGCGGCTGCGAGTCGGCAAAATGTTTTCGCGCAAATTCAATCCGTTGATTTCCTCCCAAATCTTCAACGCCGTGTGGCGAGCTTCTTCGTCAGACAGCGTGGCGTAGCGGTGAAAATACGAAATCGGATCGCGGAACGCCGTTCGGCGCAGCGTCAGAAAGCGGTTGACGTACCACGTTTTGATGTCTTCTTCTTCGGCGTCCACGTAAATCGAAAAGTCGAAATAATCGGAAACGAAAATCGGCGAATCGTTTTCCGCAGTGCCGACGCCGGTCTGCAACACGTTCAAACCTTCGACAATCATGATGTCCGGCTGGCGCACCACCTGCACCTGATCGGGCACAATGTCGTAAATCAGATGTGAATAAATCGGCGCAATGACTTTTGGTTCGCCGGATTTCACGTCGGCGACGAATTTGACCAATCGCCGCCGGTCGTAACTTTCGGGAAAGCCTTTGCGTTTCATCAACCCGCGCGCTTCCAGCACGGCTGTGGGATACAGAAAACCATCGGTCGTAATCAAATCCACTTTTGGATGATTGCGCCATCGCGCCAACAATGCTTGCAGGATGCGTGCGGTCGTGCTTTTCCCGACAGCGACGCTACCCGCAATGCCAATGACGTAAGGAACTTTGGCCGTCGAATCGCCGAGGAAAGTATGCGTCGCTTCGTGCAGGCTTTGCGTTGCGGCCACGTACAGGTTCAGCAAACGCGACAGCGGCAGATAAATTTCCACGACTTCGCCGAGCGAGATTCGTTCGTTGATGCCGCGCAGATTCGCCAGGTCTTCTTCGGTCAACGTCAACGGCGTGGAGTTGCGCAATTGACTCCATTCTTCCCGCGTGAAATCGGTGTACGGTGAAAGAGGCATAACGATCAGTTGGTTTTGCTGCGAACGATTCGATGAAAGAGTTTGGCAACCGCGACCAGCGTTACAGCGGGCAGCCAAATCCAGATAATTTCATCCACCAGCACCATCATCCCATACGCACTGAAAAAATCTGCGCCGATGGGGGAAACCCGAATTGGCCGCCAAGGTGCAAAGTACCGCGCCGTTTCAACCGGCCAGAGCGCCGCCACTCCCAAACCACCGTTGGTCAGCGAATCCAACGCCAGATGCGACATCATTGCCACACTGAAAAAGATCGCCAGCGAAATTCGGCTCCGCTTCATCGTTACCAGTTCTTCCTGCCGAAACGCTGTCCAGGCAATGACGCATCCTGCCAACACGGCAAACAGTGCCGAATGCGTGAACCCACGATGGCCCCACACGCTGCGATACGGAATGCCCAGGTTGAACGCCAGCACGTCAAAATCCGGCAACACGGAACACATCGCCGCCAGAAACCAAAATCGTTTGGGCATCGGTTCGGTCGCGTATGCCGCGCCAAGCGCTGTGGAAAGGATTGCGTGCGAGAAAATCGTTGGCATGGTTTTACAGGGGCGGCGCGAAACGTCCATCAACTGCCGTCCATCCGCCATCCACGAACAGCACGGTACCGGTGACGTAACTGGCAGCATCCGAAGCCAGAAAGATCACGGCTCCGGCCATTTCGTCAGAACTCGCCCAACGTTTCAGTGCGTTTCGGTCGGCGTAAGCGTTGTACCAGTCCGGTTTGTCTTTGATCGGTCGCGTCAGCGGTGTGTCCACTACGCCGGGCGCAACCGCATTGACGCGAACGCCTTTCTGGCCAAGTTCCGCCGCCAGCGCGCGAACCATTTGCACCATGCCGGATTTCGTTGCGGCGTACACGCCTTGCCCGGGTTCGACCACCAGCGAACGAATCGAAGAAAAAACGATGATGCTGCCGCGACCTTGCGCCGCCATGATCTGGCCGGCTTCACGCAAGACGGCCAACGTTCCTTTCAGGTTGACGGCGATGACGCGGTCGAATTCTTCGTCGGTGTAATCCAGCAGCGGTTTGCGCACGTTGATCGCTGGTGTGGCAACGGTGATGTCTACGCTGCCGCGTTCGGCGGCAACGGATTGAAACAAAGCTTTGACGCTTTCGGTTTTGGTCACGTCCACCGTGCGGACTTCGGCGAGTTCGCCAATTTCGCGCGCTGTCGCTTCGGCCAATTCGGGTTTCACATCGGCGCAAACAACAAACGCGCCGTGTGCGGCCAAACCTTTGGCGACGGATCGGCCAATGCCGGAACCTGCGCCGATGACGACGGCGACACGGCCGTCCAGTCGAAAAAGTCGTTCATAATTCATTGGGTTTCAGGTCACTCCCAGTAATCGAATCGCGCCCAGCGCCATTGCCTTGCACGATAAAATCAAATGTTCGATCTCGCAATACTCATCCGGTTGGTGCGCCAGATTCAGAATGCCCGGCCCGTAAGCGATGCATTGTTCGATGCCCGCAATGCGCGCGAAGTGTTTCTGGTCATAAGTTCCCGGACTGGCAATCAGCGGAGGCGGTTGCCCAACGGATGAAGTGATCGCCGAAGCCATCGTTGTCACCAATTTTGATTCCGGCGCGGTCATTGTTGGATGGACGGTCATCAAATCCTTTAACTCGTAACGAAACTCTTCGTCGGCAGTTTGCAGTTGGGAGAGTAATTCCAGTACTTCCCGTCGCACGTCATCAAACGACTCTTCCAGCAGAAAGCGGCGGTCGAAAACCGCTCGGCAAAGATCGGCGACGCAAGGCGTTTGCTGCGCGTCAATCGGCTGGCCGCCGGAAATCGCATTGACGTTGATTGTCGCCGAACGCGCGGCTTCGGGCACGACTGGCATACGAGTTCGACGAAGTGCGAGCTTCGGTTTCAATTCGTGTTCGATGCTGGCGATAAAGCGCGCCATTCGATCAATCGCGCTGACGCCCAAAAACGGCATGCTGCCGTGTGCAATGCGCCCGCGCGTCAGTACTTCAAACCAGTACACGCCGCGATGCCCAAGACAAATGCGGTCGTAATCCAGCGGCTCGGTGATGACGACGTAATCAATCGCTTCGTGGCGAAAGTGACCATTGGCGGCCAGATATGCGACTCCGGCAAATCCACCGCTTTCTTCGTCAACGGTTGCGCTTTGTTCGACGGAACCGAAGAGTTTCACGCCCGCGCGGCGAATGGCTTCAATGGCGAAAATCGAAGCGGCAATTCCGGCTTTTTGATCGGTCACGCCTCGTCCGTAAATTCGACCGTCACGAACGACAGCAGCGAAGGGGTCAAACGTCCAGCCTTCGCCAGCAGGCACAACATCCAGATGGCCATTGAAATGCAGCGTCGGGTTGGCGCGTTCGCCGCGTTTTCGCCCAATGACGTTGACGCGCGGAAATTGCGTCGAGCATTCCGGCAAACCTTCAGCGGTGACGAATTCCGTTTCGTAGCCGAATTCTTTCAGTTTCGCGCCGATCAAGTTAGCGCAATCAGCGTAATGTTCTCCGGGAGGATTGACGGTCGGAATGCGAACAAGCTGCCGCAGAAACTCGACCATCTCTTCGGCCAGTTCATCCACGCGAGCGAAAATAGACGCTTCGTTCAGCATTCCCAATGGCCCAATGGTTAGTTGATGCCGGTGATACGAATCCCGGTGTGGCCTTTGTAGCGTATGTTGATGCCGATCAGCAGCGCGGTCATCGCTTCGACGGTGCGCGAATTCGCCAGCACGCCGCCGTCCACAAACCGGCAACCGGGAATGGCGGCAACCAATGGGCGAACCATTTCTTTGGCGTCTTTTTTGTCGCCGCACACGATCACATCGCATTCGACTTCGTGCGAAAGATCGGCCAGAGCCTCCGCGCCTACGTTGTGAAACGCCGAAACGACAATCACAGTGTCGGGCGCTTGTTCCTTGCACTGTTCCGCCGCCGAACCTGCCCACACGCCCAATACGCGTGTAGGTTTGCCGCCGACCGCCGGTTCCAGTGGCACGGTTACGTCAATCAGCACTGTGCCCGGTTGTAACTTGTCGCGTATTTCTTTCAGCGTGTTGATTTGCGCAGCGAAGGGAACCGTCAGCACGACAAGATTGGAACTGGCGGCGGCTTCCAGATTGTGCGCTCCGCTGACGGCTGCGTCGGGAAAACCTGCCTTGGCCAAAATTTCTTTCATGTCTTTGGCGGCGTCTTCGGCGCGTTCGGTGGCGCGTGAACCGACGATGATATCGAACCCGGCTTTTGCCCAGCGCAACGCCAGGCCTTTGCCCTGATCGCCTGTCCCGCCGATAATTGCAATTCGTTGATTGGATTGTGAATTTGGCATGGCCGGATTCTATAAACTTTCAGAACAAGAAACCAACCACGAATAAACACCAATGACCACGAATGAAATCAGACGGAAATCTCAATTCCTTGTCATTGATTTCCGGTTCCCAATTCGTGTTAATTCGTGACCATTAGTAGTGAAAGCATTTCCTCACGTGAACGAGAAAGTCGAAATAACCGAATCCAAGTCGTCCCTGATTTCCATGTTCGCTGGCAGTTTTCGCTGGTTGCGCGAATGGATCGCTTCTCAATTTGTGCCCGCAGAAGCCGCCGTCGAATGGCGCGCGCTGGCCAAAGCGTTTTTCCGACTCGGCGTGACAGGTTTTGGCGGAGGCATCGCTGTCATTTCTCAGATTCGTCGCTTGGTCGTTCACCAGAAACGGTGGATGACCGAGGAAGAATTTCTTGATGCCGTGTCGCTGGCGCAGAGCTTGCCCGGAGCGAATGCCGCGAACGCCTCGACTTACGTGGGATTGAAATTATGCGGTGTGCGAGGCGCAGCAGTCTCGGTCTTCAGCTTCATCCTGCCTTCGTTTTTGATGATGATCGGGCTGACCATTGCGCACAGTTACCTGTACAAATTCCCGGATGCGCAACGAATCTTTCAAGGCTTCAACGCCGCCGTCGTCGGATTGATCGCCGCCACCGTCACCAGGCTAGGCAAAACGGCGATGCAGCAACAATGGCATTTGGAATTGGGCGTAGCCGCCGGATTCATGCTGATTTTCACGGCGACGACCATTGCCGAAGTCGTGTTGATCGCAGGCGTCATAGGCATCTTCATTCAGTTTTACAAAACGCGCGCGCGGCAGCAGATTCGGCAAAAGCTGCGCAAGGAGCGTCACGTCAGCGCCCGCGAAGTCGCTCTGGAACAGCAAGCTCGTCAGAACGCCGCTGACCTGATCGAAAGCAAAGACAAGCTGGCCAACGAATACAAGGTCGAAGTTTCACTGCCAACCAAACCCACCGATGGCGACAAGGAAGAGAAACGTCCCAGCAAGGCATTCCCCAAACCGGAACCCAGCACTGACAGCAATGACGGCGACGACGCAAACACAGATCATTCAGAAGATCATCACGAACCGTTTTTGCCGATTGCCGGAAAAAAAGGCGTGACTCAAAAACTGCCCAAATTGCCGGACAAACTGAACAGTTTTGTCTGGCTGGCGCTGATGCCGTTTTTGCCTGCGCTGTTTTTGCTGAACTGGTCGGCGATGTTGGGCAAGCTGCTGACGGTGTGGAAACTGACTATGATTTTTTTCCGCGTCGGCACGGTCACGTTTGGCGGCGGTTTCGTCATGATTCCGCAGATCGAAACCGACATTGTCGAAGTCCATCGCTGGATGGATCACCAGACCTTTGCCGATGGCATGGCGTTTGGACAAATCACGCCGGGGCCGGTGCTGATTACGGCAACCTTCATCGGGTACAAAGTCGCTGGGCTGTTTGGCGCCGTGGCGGCGACGATTGCCGCGTTTTTGCCTTCGTTCATCATGACCGTCATTGCCGGAGCGTCGCTCAATCGGTTTCGCACGAACTTTCTGGTGCAATCGTTTCTGGCCGGAGTCGCTCCGGCAGTCGTTGGAATGCTCGCCGCCGCCGGAGTCAGTCTGGCGAAATCGGGGTTGAGTTCACCACTCAGTTACGGCGTGGCGACGATGGCCTTTTTGCTGATGCTCCGCGCCAAGCTCAACCCGGTGGTGATTATCTTCGGCTGCGGATTAGTGCAATGGGCCGTGGCGCGCGGGTTGATCGGGTGAATGCTGAGTACAAATTATCCATTACCCATTCGCCATTACCCATTAACAAACAGGGAAGGTTGTTTTTCTACCCTTGACCTACAATGGTCAATTCGTAATGGTCAATGGCTAATTCACAGATTGAACATGAATTCTCTTCTTACTCCTGAACAACTTGCTTCCTACGAACGCGATGGTTTTCTGGTTGTCGAAAACTTCTCCACGCTGGCGGAGTGCGAAGCCTTGAAACAACGCGCCGAAGAATTGGTTGCCACCTTCGATCCGCAAGGCATGATTTCGATCTTCACCACCAAAGAGCAGACGCGAACGAGTGACGATTACTTTTTGGAATCGGGCGACAAGGTGCGGTTCTTTTTTGAAGAAGACGCCTTTCTGTCTGATGGCAGTTTGCGCCAGAGCAAAGAACGTTCGATCAACAAGATCGGCCACGCGCTGCACGACCTCGACCCGTTGTTCGACCGGTTTTCGCGCAAGCCGGAATTGGCGGCAATTGCCAATCAGATTGGATTGCAGCAACCGCTGCTGCTGCAATCAATGTACATCTTCAAACAGCCGAACATCGGCGGCGAAGTTACCTGCCATCAGGACGCGACATTTCTGTACACCGAACCGATGACCGTCACAGGGTTCTGGTTCGCGCTGGAGGATGCCACGCTGGAAAACGGCTGTCTGTGGGCGATTCCCGGCGGCCACAAGCTTGGGCTGAAAAAACGATTTTCGCGCGCTGAAACTGGCGGAACCAAAATTGAAGAGTTGGACGATTCGCCGTGGCCGGATGAACGTTTGGTTCCACTAGAGGTCAAAGCCGGAACGTTGGTCTTGTTGAATGGATTGTTGCCACACCTGAGTTACGCCAATCGCTCCTCGAAATCGCGCCACGCTTACGCGGTTCACGTGGTGGATGGGACGGCGAATTATCCGGCGGAAAACTGGTTGCAGCGGGAAATGCCAGCGCGCGGCTTCTGATGTTTGTCCGGCAAGCTGCCAGCTTGCCGTTGCTTTTTTTCAGAGACCAGCGACAAGCTGGCAGCTTGTCGGACACGCTCAATGGAACTCAAACTCAAAACCTGCACGGTTCGTCCGTGGCGGCGCGGCGACGAAGAATCGCTGGTCGCCAACGCCGACAACTATCGAATCTGGCGAAACGTTCGTGACAAGTTTCCACACCCTTACACAATTGAAAACGCTCGTGATTGGATAGGGTTGGCGGGACAGGAAATGCCGCCCAGCAATTTTGCGATTGTCGTTGACTGGCAGGCCGTCGGCGGCATCGGGCTGATTTTCCGCGATGACATCAATCGTTGCCGAGCGGAAATCGGTTACTGGCTGGGCGAAGCGTATTGGGGACGCGGCATAGTCACCGAAGCCGTCCGCGCCGTGACTTCGTGGGCATTCGCCAATTACGACCTGGCCAGCATTTACGCTGGCGTGCTGGAATGGAACCCGGCTTCGATGCGCGTGCTGGAAAAAGCCGGGTACAAATTCGAAGCCCGGCTGCGCAAAGCGATGATCAAAGAGGGCGTCGTCATGGATGAATTGATCTATTCCGTGACGCGAGAGGAGGCTGAATTTTATGGCGGATGAACTGGCCAAACATTATCTGGAAAATGCCATCAGCGAATTTCGGTTGCTGAAAAAACAGGGCGAACGCGCGATGGAACAGCTCGCCGATGAAGAGTTTTTTGTGACGCTCGACCCGGAAAGCAACAGCATCGCCATCCTGGTCAAACATCTGGCGGGAAACATGCGTTCGCGCTGGGTGGATTTTTTGACCGGCGATGGTGAAAAACCGGATCGGTTCCGCGATCAGGAGTTTGTGCTGGACGACACTGTAAGCCGCGACGACCTGATGAATTGGTGGGGACAGGGTTGGCAGCATGTGTTCAACGCGCTTGAGCCACTGCAAGCGGAAGATGTGATGCGAACAGTCGTCATTCGCGCTGAGCCGCACACCGTCGTTCAGGCCATCAACCGGCAGTTGACGCATTACGCATCGCACATCGGCCAGATTGTTTTTCTGGCCAAGCATCTGAAATCCGCTAACTGGAAAACGTTGAGCGTGCCGCGCGGCCAGTCTGAACAGTTCCGACAGATGATGATTGAACGAATGAAAAATCCGAATGTCGCCGGAATTACGGCGTACGATGTGACGAAGATTGTTTGACGAATCTGTTGAAAGCCCCGATTGGCTGGGCTATCTTCAGCTTCGATGATCTTCGATGAGTTTGAAATTGTCGGCCAAATTGAAAATGTCGAGACAATTGCGCGTGGACGTGGCATCCGCCAACTACACCAACTGCACAACGAATTTGGCGGCAAGAACTGGCGCAAAATGAAGGGGGAATCCGTCGTCAAACTCCGAAACGGAAAGCTGTATAGAGCCGAACTTCATTGGTATGAAGCTCACGGCATCGGTAAGGTAAAGGTCAAAGTCAAACGTCTACTTGATTGAAACTTTATGATTGCGACAAAAAGCGAATCCAGCAATTCCGCAGCAACACGGTTTGCGCTTTGCATTAACACCGGTACTGCCGGCGATTTGCACATGCATACGATTTACCAGGTACTGCACGATGAGAAGGCTGCCGAAGCGGATTATCTAAGGATAATTGACGAATCGGGTGAAGATTATCTTTATCCGGCTTCTTACTTCATCGTGCTTGATCTTCCGCCTGTGGCGACTGAAGCAATTCTGACGGCGACGGTCAGTCGCTAAACTTCTTACAGTCGTTTTTGCATTCCTACTCACTTTTCTAAAAGGAACCATCCCATGAGCGAGCTTGTGTCTTTAACAAAAGACGGCGATGTTGCCGTCATCACCGTCAACAATCCACCAGTCAACGCGTTGAGTCCCGGCGTGCCCGAAGGCATTGCCGACGCCATCGCCAAAATCGCAGCCGACGATTCGATCAAAGGCGCAGTGATGATTGGCGCGGGACAGACCTTCATCGCCGGAGCCGACATCAAAGAGTTCGGCAAAATCACTTCCGGCCAACGCAAAGAAGGCATCAACTTTCTGGACGTCATCAAATCCATCGAAGATTGCCCGAAGCCTACCGTCGCCGCCATTCACGGAACTGCTTTTGGCGGAGGCTTGGAAGTGGCGATGGGATTTCATTACCGCGTTGCGGTCGCTTCGGCGCAAGTGGGCCAGCCCGAGGTCAAACTCGGTTTGATACCCGGTGCAGCGGGAACACAGCGGTTGCCGCGTCTGGCCGGTGTCGCCAAAGCCACGCAAATGTGTGTAGATGGCAATCCGATTTCAGCAAAAGAAGCTTTGGCGCTGGGCATTGTAGACAGCATTATCGAAGGCGATTTGCTCGCGGGTGCGATTGCCTTTGTCAGAGAAAAGATTGCCAGTGGCGAAAAACCGCCGAAAACGCGCGAGCGCAACGAAAAGCTCGGCGACGACGCGACGAACGCGCCGATTTTTGAAGCCGCGCGTGCTCAGGCGAAAAAGGCTGCGCGCGGAATGATGGCTCCACAGGCGGCGATTGATGCTGTCGAAGCCGCGACCAAACTTTTCTTTGACGAAGGCGTCGCCAAAGAAAAAGAACTCTTCCAGCAATGCCTGTTTTCGGATCAATCCAAAGCGATGATCCATGTCTTTTTCGGCGAACGCGAAGTGCAGAAGATTCCCGGCATTGGCAAAGACACGCCGCAAATCGCCATCAACAAAGCCGCCATCATCGGCGCAGGCACGATGGGCGGCGGCATCGCCATGAATTACGCCAATGCGGGCATTCCGGTCATCATCAAGGAAACCACGCAAGAAGCCCTGGATCGCGGCATGGCGACGATTCGCAAAAACTACCAGAACTCCGTCAACAAAGGCCGCTTTCCACAGGAAGTGATGGACAAGCGCATGGCGCTGATCACGCCGCAACTGACGTACGACGGATTCGAGCAAGCCGACATCATCACCGAAGCCGTTTTTGAAGGAATGGCGCTGAAGAAAGAAATCTTTGCCGAACTCGACAAGATCGCCAAACCGGGCGCGATTTTGGCGTCGAACACTTCCACGCTCGACATTGACGAAATCGCGTCGGCGACTTCGCGGCCTGAATGGGTGATTGGCCATCACTACTTCAGCCCGGCGAACGTCATGCGTTTGCTGGAAATCGTGCGCGGCAAAGCCACCAGCAATGAAGTCATTGCCACTTCGATGTCGCTGGCTAAACGGTTGAAGAAAGTCGGCGTGCTGGTCGGCAATTGTTACGGCTTTGTCGGCAATCGCATGCTGCATCAATACGGACGCGAAGCGCAGTTTCTGGTCGAAGAAGGCGCCAAGCCTCAAGACGTGGACGGCGCTTTGTACAAATTCGGCATGGCCATGGGGCCGTTGGCCGTGGGAGATCTGGCCGGGTTGGATGTGGGCTGGCGCATTCGCAAAGAACATCGCCACCTGGAAAAGCCCGGCGTGCGGTATCCCAAAGTCGCCGACGAACTGTGTGAACGCGGTCGGTACGGTCAGAAAACCGGAGCCGGTTGGTACAAATACGACGAAAATCGAAAACCCACGCCCGATCCCGAAGTTGACGCCCTGATCGAACAAATCGCCGCCGCCCAAGGCATCACGCGCCGCACCGTCACCGAAGAGGAAATCATCGAGCGCACGCAGTACGCGTTGATCAACGAAGGCGCAAAGATTCTGGAAGAAGGCATTGCTCTGCGCGCCGTGGACATAGACATCATCTACCTGAACGGTTACGGCTATCCTGCTTGGCGCGGCGGCCCGATGTGGTATGGCGACACGGTTGGCTTGAAGAAGGTTTACGCCCGCGTCTGCCAATTCCACGCCGAACATGGCGAACTGTGGACGCCCGCGCCGCTGCTGAAAGAATTGGCGGAAGCAGGAAAGACGTTTGCGGAGTTCGATAAGGCGAAGTGAGAGCGGCAAAGCGGTGAGTCAAGCCTCATCGTCGAAGAGTGCTTTCTTGCGCAATTTCTTCTTGGTCGTAAATGAGAAAGCACTCTTCGGCGCAAATCAGGGAATCTTCGGTGGTGAGTGCCCCCAACCTCTTCGTCATCCATTCTCAAAGTCGAAACTGGCGAAAGCGCGGGAAAGATGAGTATGATGCGCGTGTCGCCAACTTACTTGATCAGGAAGCACGTCATGACTACTGAAACCTTGCAACTTACTGTCACCGGCTTGTCCGTGGGAACGCGGGCGGCGTTGGAGCGCATCAGCCACCAAACCGGACGCAGTCTGGAAGATTACCTGCGCGAATTGATAGAAATCGAAGTGCTGTCACAGCAGCCATTTCGGGAAATTTGCGCGCCTATCCGTGAGCAATTCCGGCAAACGGGCCTGACCGAAGAAGAATTTGACGAACTGATCGAACGCGAAAGGCAGGCGTTGTGGGAGGAACAACAGCAACAACGGAGTTGAGCTACGCCGAAAGCCCGCGCGTGGTCTTCGATTGCAACGTTTATGTGCAGGCCATCGCCAACGAAAACAGCGCCGCTGCCAGAGCGCTGGATATGCTCGATGCTGGCGCGATCATACTGTTCGTCAGTGACGAGGTGCTGAGCGAAATGCGCAATGTTCTCAGCCGTCCGGCGCTGCGCCGCTTGCTGCCAGGCATTACGGAACGGCGTGTCAAGGCTCTCTTTCAGCGATTGGAAAGATACGCCGTGCATCTCCACAACGTGCCGGAGGAGTTTCGTTACGAACGCGACCCGAAGGATGAACGTTACGTCAACCTCGCGCTCGTTGCCAACGCCCGCTACCTGGTCAGCCGTGATAAAGACTTGCTCGATCTGGTCAATCCGTCTTTGTCTGCTTCGGCGGTCTTTCGCAGCCGTTACCCGATGCTCAAGATCATGACGGTCACGGATTTCGTCAAAGAGATAGATGAATTGACAGCGGCTGAAAACTGACGGATGCGCTGACCGAGACAGAAACCATGCACAATCCCTTCACCATCGGCCCAATGATTCAAAACCCGGCGGAGTTTGTCGGGCGCACGGCGGAGTTGCAGTTCCTGCTGACGCGGCTGCGGTCGCTGCAAAGCTGTTCGGTCGTCGGCGAGCGGCGCATCGGCAAGTCTTCGTTGCTCTATCACCTGCACCAGACGGGCGCGGCCCGGTTGAGTGAAGAGCTGGGCGAGCCGAGTTACCGGTTTGTTTACGTCGAATTGGCCGATGCCGCCGCGCAAACCGTCGTGGATTTTTTGCGCACCGTACTCGACGCGGTGCAATGCCCGACTGACGGCATCAAGGATGACAACAAGCCGAGCCGCAACCTGACGGCCTTCGATCAGGCGATCGAGGCGCGGACTGACGCGGGCGAGCGCCTCGTGCTGTGTCTGGATGAATTCGAGGCTCTGTTTGAGAATCCGGCGGAATTCAACAATGCGTTTTTCAATCACCTGCGCACGATGGTCAATCATCGGCGGCTGGCGCGGGTAATAACTCCAGCTATTTTTTGGAGTCTAATTGTTAATGACCAACGATGCTAAATATCTTGAATTGGTTCTGAACCCCATTCGCATTTGCGCGCAGTACAAACCCAAGTTTGGTCAAGGCGCGAAAAAAGGCTACGGGTTAACGCTCGCGCAATTCCAGCAGCTTTATCAGAGCGACCCGTTTTACAGTTGGTTTGGGCTCGACAACCCGATGATGTACGCTGCACACAAAGCTGCGGGCGGAATGACCAGTGTTTATCGGCAAATTGGCATTGGCTGTGAAAAGTTGTTTCGCGCCGTGTTGCAAGAGGCGCTTGGGCTGACTGATGCCGACACTACGTGGTCTTATGAAGTGCCGCTGCCTAACGGTAAGGCGCGTACACTTTCACTGGATGGGCGAGTGCCACTCAACCGAATTACCGACAAAGCCAAACGCAAAGCCTTTCAAGCGTGGATGAAGAAAGCTGCAACGACGCTCAACGTTGATCCCAATGTATTCTCGACTTTGACCGGCACTGTGTTTGAAGTTCGGCAAGGCTATAAAAGCAAAGACTCGAAGCGCCAGAATGCCGACATCGCTAATGCGGCAACAGCCTATACCAAAGCTTATTTGCCTTGCGCCGTAATTCTTTCAACACAAATTGATGGCGACATTCTCTTGCGGTATCGCGCGGAGAAATGGATTGTTCTTACGGGTTTGCAAGGGATCAATGACCCATTGGTTTCGACTTACGATTTTATGCGCGAAGTCGTCGGCTACGATCTCGCGGCGTTCTTCCAACGCAACCAAAAAACGCTGCGTACAGAAATTGATGCTGTACTCAAAGCGCTGCTCGCGCCGGAGATTGCTCAATGAGACCAGCCCTCGAACGCGAGACGCTTCGTCAGCGTGCGGATTACACTTATAAATTCAACGCCAGGACAGGCAGACACGGATGGTTGCGTCTCACGCCAGCTTATTCGCTGAAGATCGTAGAAGAACTTGTGGCAGGGCACGAACAGTCGCGACGTATTTTCGATCCTTTTTGCGGAACCGGAACGACTGCCCTAAGCGCCACTTATCACGGCCACGAAGGAGTGACGACCGACATCAATCCTTTTCTGGTGTGGTTTGCCCAAACCAAGACAGCGCAATACTCTGCCAAGGACATAGCGGCAGCACAAGACGCCTGCGCTGCCGCGCTTGATACAGTACAACGCAAAGCTATCGAACCTTTCGCGGCACCGCCCTTGCACAACATCGAGCGTTGGTGGTCGCCCAAGTCGCTCGACTTTTTGTGTCTATTGCGCGCAGCGATTTCAGCCGTGACCGAAGAGAGAACGGCTGCGCGAAACCTGCTGATGGTCGCCTTTTGCCGTTCGCTCATCGCGCTCTCGAACGCGGCGTTCAACCATCAATCCATGTCGTTCAAAGACGACGCACAACTCGCGTTGGACTTCGATCCGGACATGGCGGGGATGTTTGCCGAAGACCTGCGCTTTGTTTTGCACGGCGCGGCAGAGAATCCCGTGGGCAAGGCGACTGTCTTACTCGGCGACTCGCGCCATCCCGCCACCGCAGTGAAAGAGGCTTGTGATTTGGTCATCACTTCACCACCTTATGCCAATCGCATGTCTTACATTCGTGAATTGCGCCCCTATATGTATTGGCTTGGTTTCCTGCAAGACGGACGCAACGCGGGCGAGTTGGATTGGACAGTAATTGGCGGAACCTGGGGCATCGCCACCAGCCGGTTGATTGAGTGGCAACGCGCTGACGGACATTTCAAGAGCGAACGACTTAGCACAGCACTTGATCAAATCGCGCACGCTGACAACAAAAGCGGTATCGTGCTGGCGAATTACGTCGCTAAGTATTTCGACGATATGTGGGCGCACTTTCAGGGGATGCCGTCCGTACTGGCACCGCAGGCTGAAATTCATTACATCGTTGGTAATTCGACTTTTTACAGTGTGGTCGTCGCTACGGAGTTGCTTTACGCCGAAATGTTGACAGCGCTTGGGTTTCATAACGTTGAATGCCGTGCGATTCGGAAACGCAACTCTAAAAAAGAATTGGTTGAATTTGATGTCGTTGCCCAATGGAAAAACGATTGACTGTTGGCTGGCCACATCATTGTGAGGTGCTTCGAAGAACTGACCGGCGTGAACTGGGCGAGTTATTTGATCAATACGCGCACGCTCGAACTCAGCTTTCTGGACGAACAATCCGCGCGCGAATTGCTGACCGAACCCGTGCCGCAGTTGCGTTACGAAGACGGCGTGCTGGAAGAAATCATTCGCCTGACGCACTGCCAGCCTTACCTGCTGCAAGCCGTCGCGTCGGAACTGGTCAATCACCTGAACGAATTGCAAAAGACGACCGCCGAGCGCGCAGACCTCGACGCCGCCGTCAACAAAGCGCTGACCAGCGCGGGCGCTTACTTTGCGAATACGTGGCGCGAAGACAACTCGCCCGCCGAACAAACCGTCTTGCGCGCGTATGCCGAAGGCGCGAGCGAGCGCGTCGCTATGGCGGAATTCCAGGCGGCGATGCAAAGCCTCATCCGCAAGGAAATGATGGAACGGGACGGCGACGCTTACCGGCTGGCCGTGCCGCTGTTTGGGTTGTGGATTTTACGGAATCAAGTGGATTGAAACGGCGCTCAAGCAAAAGCTCTGGCGGAAATCGTCGAGCGATTGAGGCGCCGAAACCGGTTCATCCAGCCATAAACATTGGCGGCTTTTAGTTGTTCAGGCGAAATTGGTTTGCTTTTGTGGAATCAATCGAACTCGCTTATCCTGCCTGTCACTTTCACAACATTTTCAAAAGCTCTCTCAATCGAATGGAACTAATCAAACAACTTCTTGATCTCTTTCTTCACCTCGACAAACACCTGGTTGATCTTGTCAAAGATTACCAGTCGTGGACGTATGGCATTCTGTTTCTGATTATCTTCGCTGAAACCGGTTTGGTGGTGACGCCGTTTTTGCCTGGCGATTCGCTGCTGTTCGCCATCGGCGCGCTGGCTTCCAAAGGCGAACTGAATGTCTTTCTGGTCGTAGTGCTGCTGAGCATTGCGGCGATTCTGGGCGACACGGTCAATTACTGGACAGGCAAGATCGTCGGCCCAAAAGTTTTCACCAGCGAAAGTTCGCGTTGGCTGAATCGCAAACATCTGGAACGGACGCACGCTTTTTATGAAAAGTACGGCGGCAAAACAATTATCATCGCCCGCTTCATGCCGATCATTCGCACCTTTGCGCCGTTCGTCGCCGGCATTGGCAACATGAATTACGGAAAATTTCTGCTGTACAACGTGGTGGGCGGGATTATCTGGATCGCAGGCTTTACGTATGCAGGCTACTTTTTTGGAGAAATCCCCATCGTCAAACGCAATTTCACGCTGGTGATTTTCGGCATCATCATTTTGTCAGTGATGCCCGGAGTGATTGAATTTTGGCGGGCAAGGCGCGAATCGAAAAAGAAGGCGAATCAACCCGCTCAATAAAACAGATACTTGCGCCAGTTTTCGTCCGAACGGCCCAGGTAGCGCATGATTTGGCGGTTGACGTGCAAACTGAACGATTGCGGTCGTTTCAGCAATTTCATGCCGACTTCTTCGGGCATTTTGTTGCCTTTGTGGTTGTTGCAGCGCCGGCAACAGGCAACCAGATTATCCCAGTTGGAACTGCCGCCGCGTGAACGCGGAATGACGTGATCCAGCGTCAGGTCAGCCGGGTTGAATACTTTTCCGCAATACTGGCAGGTGTAATGATCGCGCAACAGAATGTTTTTCCGCGACAGACTCTTGCGCTCAAATGGAATGTGTTTGTATTCCGTCAGCCGAATGACCGAAGGCACATGCAGCGAAGTTCGCGCCGAATGATAAAAACTATCGTGGCGTTCTTCGGTTCGGGCCAGACCTTTCAGAATCAAGACGACGGCTCGCCGCGTCGAACAGACATTGATCGGTTCGTAAGTCGAATTCAGAACTAAAACTCTGCCATTCATCAAAACACCTCGTTGAAAACAGAAACGCACCGGCAAAGACGCCAGTGCGGGACAGGGAAGATAGCTGTGTCGGCGACGTGGACAAACGCCCCCGACGTTTTGATTCTTGAGATGATGAAATTTGTCGGCGTCTGGCACGCGCGACTAGATGGCTCGCGGCTGGCGCAAGCGGGTATGAAAGCGAACGATTGAGAATGAGAAGGTTTAGCTAAAAGCCTGAAGATCGCACCTCTTCAAAAACTGCTGGAATCTGTGCCAATCAAACTCTCTTTTCAAAACGTCTTGTCAGTCAGTTCGGTCAAGTCATTCGATCAATTCTTAAAGGATCACCCGGCCATCACGTCCAGACTCGGAAACCAATCGAGAGAGTTGGAGCGACGCGGCGGATTATACAGCACCAACCGCCAACGCTGTAAAGTTAAGATCGGGTCAAAGAAGGGCGACAGAAGAGAAAGAATCTGGTGGTCAGGCGTTACGAAAATTGCCTGTCCAAGTCTGAAATCCGCAATTCGCGTCAGGTTGAGCTATAATCCGTTCCGCGTTTGTCATAGTTGCTCCGCCCCCAAACCAATCGAAAAAGAGGCAAGATGGAAATTAGCATCCGAACCAATGGCAAGGTCACGATCATAGACCTGGCTGGAAATTTGATTATCGGCAAAAGCGAAGAGAGTTTGCGAACTACGGTTACGCAACTGATCGCTGAAGATCGGTTGATGTTGTTGCTGAATCTGGCCGATGTGCCCACGATTGACAGTTCTGGCATCGGCGCGATGATCAAATCCTTCACCAGCGTCAAAGCCGTCAACGGCAAACTGAAAGTATTGAAACCTTCGCGCATGGCGCATCAACTGCTTTCGGTCACCGGCCTGCTTTCCGTACTCGAAACATTCGAGGATGAAAAGACGGCGATCTCGTCTTTTTGAATTATGAATTCGGAATGATGAATGATGAGGCGGTCCTGCCTTGTGGGTCTGGCTGGAGTTTCATCGTTCATTCCAAGACTCTTCATTATTCATCCGGCACTTCATGAACAAGTCGGCGCAACTGAAAATCATCAACCGGTTTGGCGTGACGCGGTTTCTGCCGCTCAATAAGACAGTGTTTTCCATAGGGCGCAAGGCGGAAAACGATCTGCAACTTTTGTCCGATACGGTTTCGCGCCAGCACGCTGAGATTGTTTACGAAAACGACACCTTTTATCTGGTGGATGTCGGCAGTAAACGTGGCACTTATGTCAACGATCAACGCATTGAACGTTGCGCGTTGCACCATCAGGATCGGTTGCGGATTGGCGGCGACGACGAACAGCAAATCATCTTTCTGGACGATTCGGTTGAAAACGCTTCGGCGATTTTCAACAGCAGCCCCAACCTGACGCTTTCGTCACCGTCCAGGGACCGCGCGCCTATCACCTCCGCCAACGAAGAACTGCAAAAGCTGGCGCGGTTTGTCGAAGTCAATCAGGCGTTCAAGTTTTCCATGACTCCAGACGACGTGTTGTGTCTGATTGTGGATGCGGCGATTGAAATCACGCGGGCCGAGCGCGGTTTTCTGATGTTGCTCAACACCGAAGGCAATCTGGAATTCAAAGTTGCGCGCGACCGAAATCGAAACTGGATACTCGGCAATGAATTCGAAATGAGCCGGTCGGTCGTCGAAGAATCCTTCAAGCAAAATCGCAGCGTCATCATCAACGACAGCAAAATCACCATGGCCGGGATGCCGCGCGACAGCGTTCGCAATCTGGATTTACGTGCGATTGCCTGCATCCCGCTGCGCCGGTTTCAGATGACCGAAAACATGGACGCGACGACGATCTTGAAACGCGATGTGATCGGCGTGCTGTACGTGGACAGTAATGTGTCCGGCGAAACTTTGACGCAAACCAGTTTGAAGCTGCTGGAATCGTTGGCCTTTGAAGCGACCAAATCGCTGGAAAGCGTGCGGTTGATGCACGAGGAAGCCGAAAAGAAGAATCTTGAGCTTGAGCTTGGAATGGCGCGCGAAGTCCAGATAGCGCTTTCGCCCTCGGCCATCAAGGCCATGGAGCATTTTGAAGTTGCCGCCAGCAGCGTCCCTTCGCGTTACGTCGGAGGCGATTTTTACGACCTGATTCCGATGAAAGATGGCCGGTTTGTTTTCGCGCTCGGCGATGTTTCCGGCAAAGGAGTCGCCGCTGCCTTGCTGGCCGCCATGGCGCAAGGCGCGTTGCAAGTGCAATTCGCCAGCAATCATTCGCTGACCGAAGTCATCACCAGCGTCAACAGAGTGCTGGCGCAGCGGTCCGAATCGAATCGCTTCATCACGCTATTTTGCGCCGTGCTCGACCGCGATGGCCAATTGACCTACATCAATGCCGGGCATAACCTGCCGATTCTGACGCGCACCACGGGCGAAACCGAAAAACTGACGACACGGTCAGTCTTGCTCGGAGCCTTCGATTTTGTCGAATACAAATCTCGCCAAACCAGGTTGAATTCCGGCGACGTGGTGGTGATGTACACAGACGGCGTCACTGAAGCCGTCAACAGCGACAATGAAATGTTTGGCGAAGACCGATTGGAAGAGTTGATTCAACGAAACGTGACCCTGAGCGCGGAACAAATCAAACAAAGCATTTTGGATGAAGTCATCAGCTTCACGCGCGGTTTGCCACAAGGCGATGACATCACCCTGATCGTGTTGAAAATGAAATCCTGACATTTTCATTAAAGGAGAAATTCAGATGAAGAAAACCTTGTTTGCCGTTTTGGCTGTTGTTTTGCTCACTTCGATTTCCGTAGAGGCGCAAACGGAAAAAAGCGCCGCTCGCCCCGGACTGATGAATGTCTATGAACAGTGGAAGCAAAAGGAACTCACTGACAAAGGCGAGTTGCAAGAGCATCTGGTGATGGTGGTCGTTTCACAGCGAATCGAAGAAGGACGCGCGCAGTTGGACCTGGCGCTCATCAACACGTTTGGCGAACGCAAACCGGGCAATGAATTGATGCTGGAAATCCAGCCGATGGTGACGATTCGCAACGCCGATGGGCAGCCGGGCGAATCACGCGCCGTTGGCGCAGCCACGCGCACTTTGATTTCTGCCGACGAAGCCAGCGAACATCTGAATTCGCCGTCCACAGTCAGCGTTTTGGTTCCTGCTGATCCGCAAGCCAATTCTGTGGTCGTCAAATGGACGCTTTCCAAACGAACGCCGGACGCCAAACAGGCCTTGTCCAACAACACCATGCATTTGCTTTTGGAAGACGCGCCGAATTCGGCTTTGATGGCCATTACCAAAGCAAAATCTTCCGAACAGTAGTTGAAGGCGAATTATCGCGCCGCTGTTTTGCGAGTCGTTCGCGCGGCGTAAGCATCGAAAGAAATTTGGCCAAGCCCGGCAAGGTCGCTGCCGTACTGTTGTTCCTGAGCTTCAACGGCGGCCAGGTAATCGTGAATGACAAAACCTTTGCCGGGTTGTGCCGCAGTCAGATGATCGCAGAAAAATCGGTGCGGAAAGCTTTTCCGTGCGCTCTCGTCCCGCCAACGAACCACCACCTGAATCGGCAAAAAATAGACCTCGCCAAATTTGCTGAATTCGACCAGAAAACCTGCAATCGCTCCGAAGCATGCAGCGCGCTGCAGAAAACCGATCTGGTGAGCATGCAGGTTGTCGAAATCCAGCAAATCGCGCCGCGTCGTTTTGGCGTCATAAAAAATGGCTCGGCCAATGGGAGCGACGACTCCGCCGTAATCCGGTTCGGCTTTCGATTCGGGAATGAACTTTCGCCAGTCTGTGACTTTGCGTTCTTTGACCAGCCGGCTGAGTTCGGCAGAAGACATTCGCGCTTGCCCGGAACCCGACTGCGAATTCAAATTAGGCAATGACAGCCCTTGCCGAGCTTCTCCGCGTTCAATCAGATATTTTCCGGGGATGGCTTTGCGTGTGATGAAGGCTCGCCCGGCGCGCTCATAAGCTTCGTTGGTGCGATTGATCGCTTCCTGAAAGCTGCTGCCTGTTTCTGCGCCGCGGCGTTTGAAATTCATAAATCGGTAGTCAGTAGTCGGCAGTCGGTAGTCGGTTCGCGTCACAACTACCGAATTCCGACTACTCTAAGCAAGATCAGCGTCGTCCATCTCGAAGTTGGCGTAAACGCTTTGCACGTCGTCGTGGTCGTCCAGCGCTTCGTACAGCTTCAACATCTTCGCCGCGTCCGCGCCTTCCAGCTTGATAGTGTTTTGCGGAATCATCGCCAACTCCGCCGACATCGGTTCGATGCCTTTGGCCTTGATCGCTTCCAGCACGGCGTGGAAATCTTCCGGCGCGGTGAAAATCTGGTGGGTGTCCGCATCGCTCGTCACGTCATCGGCTCCGGCTTCTAGCGCGATTTCCATCATTTCGTCTTCGCTTTTCAACGCCGCGTCAATCACTATCTGGCCTTTGCGATTGAACATCCACGAAACGGAATTCGATTCGCCCAGGTTGCCGCCGTTTTTTGAAAACACGTGGCGGATTTCAGCCACCGTGCGATTGCGATTGTCGGTCGTCGTGTTGACCAGCACAGCCACGCCGCCGGGTCCGTAACCTTCGTAAGTGATTTCGTCGTAATTGACGCCTTCCAATTCGCCGGTGCCGCGTTTGATCGCCTTGTCAATCGTGTCGTTAGGCATGTTGGCGGCCTTGGCGTCGCTGACGGCTTTTCGCAATCGCGCGTTGATGCTGATGTCACCGCTGCCGCCGGAACGCGCGGCAATGGTCAATTCCTTGATGAGCTTGGTGAACAACTTGCCGCGCTTGGCATCCAGCGCGCCTTTTTTATGCTTGATCGTATGCCACTTCGAATGTCCCGACATTGGACAATCACCTCGATTAGTATGGAAAGATTGTTTGGAGTGAAGACAGCGAATATAGCACGCGATTTCCGAAATCGTAAAATTGCGGCAGCTTAGGAGCCGCCCATAAGTGCTCGACTTTAGATCGGATTTCACTTCACCGATCTAGACAAAAAATGATCTTTGAAAAATAGTGGCGGTTGGACTTGCATCACAACCGCCGATGGGCAAATTGGGTTTATGTCGAATCCAATTCCCCAAACGAAATTTTACGTCACTAAGCGGCTTTCGTCAGCAAGTCTATCAATCTTTGGTCATCGCAAAGGCGCCTTCTTCGAATTGATTGACGCGGCGATTCAAACTCCGGCGGCGCGCTCGTTTGCCGAGTTGTCGCTGGCTCCCGCTTTCAATCGTCAATGGTCGAGCCTTATCAGAAAGCGACTGGCGTCGCCGCCGATCAAATCCTCTGGCGCAAACCGCAGGCCAGCGACAAATTGACTCCGATGAGCCGGAAAAGCCGGTTCAAGTATCAAAGAACAAATGAACGATCATTCTGAAATCAAAAACGGAACGATAACCAGGTTATTTCCTATTACTTTGTCTAAACCGAGGCTTTGGTAAGTAACCGTAATCAGATTGCCGTTGCGGTCTTTGATTTTCAGGTCTTGGCCATAAATGTATTGTGTGCGTCGGCTGTGATCACCACATAAGCGCCGTTTGTATTCAACGTCAGCCGCGTGTAGCTGGAATCTTCCGCGTCATCTGGCTCAAGAAAACCGAGTCCTTAAAAACCAGGCAACTAACAAAAAATCTTTCAATAAACAAACCACCTCTTGACAACCCCAACCTTGATCTCTATATTCCCACCCTTTGCGAAGCCACGTCTTCGCAAAGCAGGCAATGTCAGCGGGTCTCCAAGTGCAGAGGCATTGCCGGATTCGGCGGGAAAGACCGGTTCATTCAAGTCACCCTTTAGAATCTTTCATCGAGAACGTATTGTGGCGTATCAGTTCTTCCAGGCAGCGGATGTCGGAAGGCTTTCTGAAACGTCGTCGCTTTGTTTTAAGGAGCGACAATCATCTTGAAATGACGCCACAGAAAAACTCGGCGGTTTGGGACGCCATAATCTGCACACTTTCGCAAGACATCCCAAAAAATCATTTTCGTGCCTAGCACATTCAAAGAAGCCCTGAATGGGAACGCTCTCTTGAAGAGGGTGAGGCCTTTTACGGCCAGACGACCGATTCAAGATGTAAGTACTTGAGTAACGAATTATGCCTACGATTAGTCAATTAGTTCGAAAAGGCCGCAAGCAGGTCAAATACAAAACTTCCAGTCCCGCGTTGCAGTCCTGTCCGCAACGTCGCGGAGTTTGCGTTCAAGTGAAAACTCAGACGCCTAAAAAGCCCAATTCGGCTTTGCGGAAAATCGCTCGCGTTCGTTTGACGAACACCATCGAAGTGACTTCCTACATTCCGGGAATTGGCCACAACCTGCAAGAGCATTCAATCGTGCTGGTGCGTGGAGGCCGCGTGAAAGACCTGCCCGGCGTTCGTTATCACATTGTTCGTGGGACGCTTGATTCCGCTGGTGTGGCGAATCGTAAACAAGGCCGTTCCAAATATGGGGCGAAGCGTCCGAAGGAAGGCGCTGCTGCGCCAGCCAAGGGCAAGAAGTAAGATCAGCTTTTCTCTCCGTCGTGAGAGTGAAGCTTTCAGGTGACTGAATATGCCAAGAAGAAGAGAAGTTCCCAAGCGCGAAATTTTGCCCGATCCGATTTATAACAGCCCGCTTGTCGCCAAGTTCATCAACGTCATGATGTTGGACGGCAAAAAAGCTGTCGCCGAAGGCATTCTGTACAGCGCGCTCGACAAGATCAAAGATAAGTCTCAGGAAGACCCGCTGAAGGTGTTCAAGAAAGCGATTGAAAATCTTCAGCCCAAGGTGGAAGTGAAGTCCAAGCGCGTCGGTGGCGCCAACTATCAGGTTCCCGTCGAAGTCAGCGCCAGCCGCCGCACGGCGCTGGCCATGCGCTGGTTGGTTGGGTATGCGCGTGATCGCGGCGAAAAAACGATGGTGGATCGTCTGGCGGCTGAAATCCTGGATGCTGCCTCTGCCAAGGGCAACGCGGTCAAGAAGCGCGAAGATGTACACCGCATGGCGGAAGCCAACAAAGCGTTTGCGCATTATCGCTGGTAACAGCAAACGACTGATTGTCAGCAGGAGAAGGATTCGAGTCAGACTGATTTAGAGACACAGAACTGGGATGACCAGTCGCACAGATTCTGACTTTTAGCATTAGATTTTCAGGTTTTTATGGCAAGACAAGCACCGTTAAATCGGTTCCGCAACATTGGGATCATGGCGCACATTGACGCCGGTAAGACGACGACGACTGAGCGCATACTGTTTTACACAGGGGTGTCTTACAAGATCGGCGAAGTCCATGAAGGCACGGCGACCATGGATTGGATGGAGCAGGAGCAGGAACGCGGAATCACGATTACTTCCGCCGCTACGACGTGTTTCTGGAAACGCAACGGCGACGAATATCGAATCAATATCATTGATACGCCCGGACACGTGGATTTCACCATCGAAGTCGAGCGCAGCTTGCGCGTGCTCGATGGCGCGGTGGCCGTGTTCGACGCTGTGGCTGGTGTGCAGCCGCAATCCGAAACCGTCTGGCGTCAAGCCGATAAATACAATGTTCCGCGCATTGCGTTCATCAACAAGATGGATCGTCCGGGCGCGGATTTCGACCACGCGGTGGACACGATTCGCACGAGACTGTCGGCCAACCCGGTTTGCGTTCAGATGCCGATTGGTGCTGAAGATCAATTCGCCGGAATCGTTGACTTGATCGAAATGAAGGCTCTCTATTGGAAAGATGACAAGATGGGGGCCAATTACAACGTCGAAGAAATTCCAGCCAACATGCTTGATGCCGTGAAAGCGGCGCACGACAAGATGGTGGAATCCATCGCGGATGCTGACGACGAAATAGCCATGAAGTATCTGGAAGGCGAAGCGATCAGCAACGATGAAATTCGTGCGGCATTGCGACGTGGCTGCATATCTTTGAAGCTCGTTCCGGTTGTTTGCGGAACGGCTTTCAAAAATAAAGGCGTTCAGCCGCTGCTCGATGCGGTGATTGATTACATGCCCTCTCCGACCGACATCGCAGCCGTCAAGGGAATCACCCCGAAAGGCGAAGAAGTCGAGCGTCCGGCGGATGACAAAGCCCCGTTTTCAGCGTTGGCCTTCAAGATCATGGCCGACAAACACGTTGGTCAATTGTCGTTTGTCCGCATCTATTCGGGCACTTTGAAATCCGGTTCGTATGTACTGAATTCCACGAAAGACAGTAAAGAGCGCGTTGGCCGAATTATGAAGATGCACGCCAACAAGCGCGAAGACGTGGAAGAAGCTTATGCAGGCGAAATCGTGGCGGTTGCGGGCCTGAAGCAGGTGACGACCGGCGATACGATCTGCGTCGAATCGCATCCGGTGATCCTGGAAGAGATGGAATTTCCGACACCTGTCATTTCGCTGGCCATCGAACCGAAGACTCGCCAGGATCAGGAAAAACTCGGTATTGCGATGGGGCGTCTGGCTCAGGAAGACCCGTCGTTCCGCGTCACCACCGATCAGGAAACCAATCAAACAATCATTTCCGGTATGGGCGAACTCCACCTGGAAATCATCGTTGACCGGTTGAAGCGCGAATATGGCGTCGAAGCCAATGTCGGCAAACCACAGGTCGCTTACCGCGAAACGATCAAGCAGGCCGCGAAAGCCGAAGAGAAGTATTCGCGCCAGACTGGCGGTCGCGGGCAATACGGGCACGTTGTTCTGGAAATCGAACCGAATGAACCGGGCGCCGGTTTCGAGTTCATTAACAAAATCGTCGGCGGCGTTATTCCGAAAGAATACATTCCGGCGGTTGAAAAAGGCGTCCGCGAAGCTCTGGAAGGCGGAGTTTTGGCTGGGTACGAATTGGTGGACGTCAAAGTTACCTTGACCTTTGGCAGTTACCACGAAGTGGACTCGTCCGAAATGGCCTTCAAAATTGCCGGTTCGATTGCGTTCAAGGAAGCGGCCAGGAAAGCCAAGCCCGTCTTGCTCGAACCTGTGATGAAGGTCGAAGTCGTCACCCCCGAAGATTACATGGGCAGCGTCACCGGCGACCTCAGTTCGCGTCGCGGTCGTATCGAAGGAATGGCTTCCCGACCGGGAACGCAAATCATCACGGCGATGGTTCCGCTGGCGGAAATGTTCGGTTACGAAACCGACCTGCGTTCGATGTCGCAAGGGCGCGCCGCTTCGACCATGCACTTCCATCGTTATGAAGAAGCTCCCAAGAGCGTCAGCGAAGAAGTGATTGCCAAGGTTCAAGGGGCTGCGAAATAACTTTTTCTCTAACCGCGATCGGGCAACGAGCGCGGTTGATTTTCAGCGGAATCGGTTCCGCGCACTGCAATTCAAATTCGATTCAATTTGAAACTTTAGGAGCGATAACTATGGCGAAAGAGAAATTTGACCGAAGTAAGCCACACGTCAACGTCGGAACGATTGGTCACGTTGACCATGGCAAGACCACATTGACCGCCGCGATCACCAAGACGCTGGCCAAGCACAATCCCAAGATCACGTTCCGCAGCTTCGATTCGATTGACAACGCTCCGGAAGAAAAGGCGCGCGGAATCACAATCGCGACGGCGCACGTCGAATACGAAACGCCGAATCGCCACTACGCGCACGTGGACTGTCCGGGTCACGCCGATTACGTCAAGAACATGATCACCGGAGCCGCTCAGATGGACGGCGCGATTCTGGTGGTGGCGGCGACCGACGGCCCGATGCCGCAAACGCGCGAACACATTCTGCTGGCTCGTCAGGTGGGTGTGCCTGCGATGGTCGTGTTCCTGAACAAGGTGGACGCAGTGGACGACGCCGAACTGCTCGACCTGGTCGAACTGGAAGTGCGCGAACTGTTGTCGAAGTACGAATTTCCGGGCGACGAAATCCCTATCATTCGCGGCTCTGCGCTCAACGCGCTGAACGGCGAAGGCGATTGGGAAAAATGCATTGACGAATTGATGGCGGCGGTGGACAACTACATTCCGACGCCGGAACGCGCGATTGATAAACCGTTCCTGATGCCTGTTGAAGACATCTTCACGATTCAAGGTCGCGGAACGGTGGCGACGGGTCGTGTCGAACGCGGCATCATCAAGGTCAACGAACCGGTGGAAATCGTGGGCATCCGCGACACGCGCAATTCAGTGGTGACGGGCGTGGAAATGTTCAAGAAATTGCTGGACGAAGGACGCGCGGGCGACAACGTGGGTCTGTTGCTGCGCGGCGTGGATCGCAAGGAAATCGAACGCGGTCAGGTCATCGCCAAGCCTGGTTCGATCAAACCGCACACGAAATTCAAAGCGGAAGCTTACATCCTGACGAAAGAAGAAGGCGGGCGCCACACGCCATTTTTCACTGGCTATCGTCCGCAATTCTACTTCCGCACGACGGATGTGACGGGAGTGGCGAAACTGCCGGAAGGCGTGGAAATGATCATGCCTGGCGACAACATTGCGATGGAGATTGAACTGATCGCTCCGATCGCTATGGAAAAAGGCCTGCGTTTCGCGATTCGTGAAGGTGGCCGCACGGTCGGCGCCGGAACCGTCTCCGAAATCATAGAGTAGTTACCGGGTTCCGGTTTCCAGTTGCCAGCAACAGGCTGACTGGAAACCGGAAACTGCAGACTGGAAACTGAAATGCTGAACGATAAAATCAGAATTCGCCTGAAAGCTTACGATTACCGCGTGCTGGATCAATCCACGGCGGAAATCGTCGAAACGGCCAAACGTACTGGCGCTCGCGTGGCGGGACCGATTCCGCTGCCGACGGTGAAAAACAAAGTCACCGTGTTGAAGTCGCCGCACGTGGACAAGAAATCGCGTGAGCAGTTCGAGATTCGCACTCACAAACGGCTGATGGACATTCTGGACCCGACGCCGCAAACGATGGATGCGTTGATGAAACTCGATCTGCCTGCCGGTGTGGACGCCGAAATCAAAGCTTTCGGTCGAGACCGCAGATAACTTTTTTGAGACGGTAGACGGCAAGCGATGAGCAGCAGTGGCTCATTGTCAGTCGTCTATCACCTAACACCAGGAAGCAAAAATGGTGAATGGAATTATTGGTAAAAAGCTGGGAATGACCCAGATTTTCGCGCCGGACGGAACGGTTACGCCCGTCACGGTGATCAAGGCCGGTCCTTGCGTGGTGGTTCAGCGCAAGACCGTTTCTTCGGACGGATACGAAGCCGTGCAGCTCGGTTTGGTGGAAGACAAGGCTCCGAAAAACACCAACAAGCCGATGAAAGGGCATTTTGCCAAAGCGAATATCCCGCCCACCAAAATCCTGCGCGAATTTCGTCTGGAAGACAGCAATGAGCAGATCAGCGTCGGAGACAAGGTGCTGGTGGATCAGTTTGCTGAAAACGATACGATTGACGTAATCGGAACCAGCAAGGGACGCGGGTTTGCCGGATTCATCAAACGCCACAATTTTGGCGGCGGACGCAAATCTCACGGTTCGATGTTTCACCGCGCGCCGGGTTCGATTGGCGCTTCGGCTTATCCTTCGCGAGTCATCAAAGGAACGCGAATGGCCGGTCACATGGGCGTCGAGCGAAAGACGATCAAGAACCTGAAGATTGTGAAGGTCAACACCGAAGAGAACCTGATTCTGGTCAAAGGCGCTGTGCCCGGCCCGACAGGCGCATACGTGCTGATCAAGAAGAAAGAGACTGATTAACTGTTTGGAGTTCAGCCTTCAGGCTGTTTGAAGATCAGGCAAACTCAGGCTTGAACTCCGAACCGAATTTTGAGAGGGCAGCGATGCCAACCGTTGAAGTCAAAAATCTGAATAACGAAAGCGTCGGCGAATTGGAGTTGCAGGAAGAAATTTTTGGCGCTCCGCTCAACGAAGCTTTGATCTATTTCGCGGTCAAAAACTACCTGACCAACCAGCGTCAGGGTACGGTCAAGACCAAAACTCGCGGCAACACGTCGGGCAGCGGCAAAAAGCTCTGGCGTCAAAAAGGAACCGGTCGCGCGCGTATCGCTTCGTTGCGTTCGCCATTGTGGAAAGGCGGCGGCAACGTTCACGGGCCGCAACCTCGTGACTGGAAATCCGAAATGCCGAAGAAGATGAAACGCGGCGCGTTGAAATCGGCGCTGTCCGAACGGCTTCGTGAAGGCAATCTGGTGGTGGTGGATCAGTTCTTGCTGAACGACCACAAGACGAAAAGTTTTGTCGCCATCGCCGAAAATTTCGGCTGGGACAGCAAAACTCTGATTGTCGAAACCACGCCGGAACGAAACCTGATTTTGTCGGCGCGCAATGTGCCGGGCGTCAAAGTCGCCAACAACGTCAACGTCAACATTTACGACGTGTTGTATCACGACAAGATCGTCTTCACGCGCGACGCGATCAATGCTTTGCAGGAAAAGTTGAGCAAATAGTCGAATCAGCGTCGCCGCGTGCGCCGCTGACGAGGAATGAACCATGAAAACGATTTGGGATGTGCTCAAAGCGCCGGTGATTACGGAAAAGGCTCTACGGCTGAAAGAAGAGAGCACGCATGACATCCGCGACAGTAAAAACAAAAAGACCATCAAACGCGACAAGCAGGTGTTGGCGTTTCGCGTGGCCGACAACGCCACCAAATACGCCATCAAAAACGCCGTCGAGACGATTTTCAAGGTCAAGGTGGATCAGGTGCGAGTCATCAATTATCGCGGCAAAACGGTTCGGCGCGGACGCACTGTCGGTCGCAAAGCCGACTGGCGCAAAGCTTACGTGACGCTCAAACCCGGTCAAAACGTGGATTACGCGGATTCGATTTAGTGTTCGTAGTTCCGCCTTAAGGCGGCAGGCTTTAAGAGCGAAAGCTTCCGGCTCAAGCCGGTACTACAAACGATTGAGGAAAAGATGGGAATCAAGAAGCTATCACCAACCAGTCCGGCGCGGCGCTATCAGACTTATCTGACCAACGATGAGTTGACGACGGATAAGCCCCACAAGCCGTTGCTTGAGACCAAAAAGCGCACCAGCGGTCGCAACAATCTGGGCAAAATGACCGTGCGCCATCGTGGCGGCGGACACAAACGGCATTATCGCGTGATTGATTTCAAACGCGACAAGACCGGTATTCCCGGAAATGTGGCGACGATTGAATACGATCCGAACCGTTCGGCGCGCATCGCCCTGATAAATTACGTTGACGGCGAAAAGCGGTACATTATCGCTCCCGCAGGGTTGCAGGTCGGCCAGACGGTTTTGTCCGGCCCCGATGCTGACATTCTCACAGGCAATGCCCTGCCGATTAAAAACATCCCGCTCGGAACCCAGATTCACAACATCGAATTGAAACCCGGCAAAGGCGCGCAGATGGCGCGCAGCGCCGGAAGCTTCGCGCAGCTTGTCGCCAAAGAAGGCGGCTTGGCGCAGCTTCGTCTGCCGTCCGGCGAAATTCGCAAGGTTTCGGTGGATTGCATGGCGACTGTCGGTCAGGTCGGCAACGTCGAACACGAAAACGTTTCGATTGGCAAGGCAGGCCGCACGCGCTGGAAAGGCATTCGCCCCACCGTGCGCGGCGTGGCTATGAACCCGGTTGACCATCCGCACGGAGGCGGCGAAGGCAAAACGTCTGGCGGACGCAACCCTGTGACGCCCTGGGGACAACCGACTCGCGGCTATAAAACGCGCAACAACAAGCGCACCGACAAGTTCATCGTCAAACGGAGAACGAAATAAACATGGCACGTTCAGTTAAAAAAGGCCCGTTCATTGACGCGCATCTGCTGAAAGCCATTGAACGGATGAATGCGGCGAACGAAAAGAAGGTTCACAAGACCTGGTCGCGCCGCTCGACAATCTTCCCGGAAATGGTTGGTCACACGCTGGCGGTTCACAACGGCAAAAAGTTCATACCTGTTTACATCACCGAAAACATGGTTGGACACAAGCTCGGTGAATTTTCTCCGACGCGCACTTTCAAAGGTCACGCTGACAAGGCGGAGAAATCCTCCGGCAAGAAGTAAGACGCGGGGACAGGTAGCAAAGAACAGACGGGGAGAAATGCGATTTCGCTTCGTCAACTTTCGGTCTTGTCTTTCGGTCGCAGATAGAGGTTCGGAACATGGAAGCAACTGCGAAAGCAAAAAACGTCAAGATTTCGTCGCAAAAGGCCAAGCTGGTCATGGATTTGATCCGCGGCTTGAGATACAGCGAAGCGCGTGAAGTGTTGCGCTTCACCAACAAACGCGCCGCCGGCCAGATTTACAAGGTACTGGAATCGGCTCGTGCCAACGCTGAGAAATTGGCGATGCAGGAAAACGTGATGGTGGATGTTGACGAATTATGGGTGAAAGCCTGTTACGCCAACACCGGCACGACCAAACATCGCCGCCGCGTTCGCCCCGCGCCGATGGGGCGCGCGTATCGTGAGCGACGCCATTACAGCCACCTGATCGTGGTGGTGTCTTCGGAAAAACGCGAAGGCAAAAAATCAGGCAAGGCCGCCGAAGCGGCTGAATAACTTCAAGAGATTTCGGCAACGGAGAGATTATGGGTCAGAAAGTACATCCTTACGGCTTCCGGCTTGGTTATAACCGCGGCTGGCATTCACGTTGGTTCGCCAAAAAAGATTTTGGCAAGCTGCTGTTGGAAGACCTGGAGCTGAAGAAGGAATTGAAGAAGCGATTCGCCCAGGCGGGTGTTTCGCACATCCAGATTGATCGCGCGGCCAATCGTCTGCGAATCGTCATTCACACCTCGCGTCCGGGCATCATCATCGGACGCAAGGGCGCGGAAATTGACAAGCTCAAACAGGAAATGAGCCGGCGCACCAAGCGCGAAATGCTGATTGACATCCGCGAAATCAACAAGCCGGAACTCAACGCCCAGTTGCAGGCCGAAAAGATCGCGCAGCAACTGGAAAAGCGCGTGGCATTCCGTCGCGCGATGCGCAAGTCGGTCGAAGAAGCCAAGCGTTTCGGCGCTCAGGGCATCAAGATTCGTTGTTCAGGCCGGTTGGGCGGCGCGGAAATCGCCCGCTCCGAATGGACTCTGGACGGGCGTCTGCCGTTGCACACGCTGCGCGCAGACATTGATTACGGCTTCGCCGAAGCCAACACCACGTTCGGCGTGATCGGAATCAAGGTTTGGATTTATCGCGGCGAAATCATGGACCCGCGTGAAGCGATGATGAAGAGATAACTGAAATGGCTGAATATAAAATTCCCAAGAAGGTCAAATATCGTAAGCAGCAACGCGGTCGTCGCGCAGGCGCTGCCAAACGCGGAACCAACATCGCGTTCGGCGAATTTGCGCTGAAAGCGATGGAAGTGTCGTGGGTTACCGGGCGGCAGATCGAAGCCGGTCGTATCGCCATCACGCGCTTCGTCAAACGCGGCGGCAAGCTCTGGATTCGCATCTTCCCCGACAAGCCGATCACCAAAAAACCGGCTGAAACCCGTATGGGCAAGGGCAAAGGCGCGCCAGAGGGCTGGGTTTCGGTCGTCAAACCCGGACGCATCATCTTCGAAATGGAAGGCGTGGATGAAGCGACGGCAAGACGCGCGATGGAATTGGCGGCGGCCAAACTGCCGATCAAAACCAAGTTCGTGACGCGCAAAGATCAGGAAGGAGGCGCACTGTGAAGCACAAACTCGACAAGATGCGCGAAATTTCGACCGAAGAGTTGATCAAGCGACTGGCTGAAATCAAAGAATCGCAGTTCCGCCTGAATTTCAAAAAGGCGCTTGGCGACACTGACACGGTCGCGCAGATTCGCAAACAGAAAAAAGAACTGGCGCAGATCAAAACCATTTTGCGCGGGCGCGCGCTCGGCGTTGAGAAGTAAGTTCTAGACGGCTGGCTTCGCTTCGCGCGAAGAAACAGCCAGTGTGATGGAATATGGAAGAGATCAAAGAAAATTTGGAAACACCGGTTGCCGCAGAAATCGCACCGGAGAGCGACACCGCTCCCAAAGCAAAAGCACGCGGTCGCCGCACCGAAAAAATCGGCATTGTGACCAGCGACAAAATGCAGAAAACGGTGGTTGTGCGAGTGGATCGTTTGGTGAAGCATCCGATTTACAAACGCTACGTGCGCAAACGGGCAAAGTTCATGGCGCATAACGAAATCGAAGGCGTCGGCATCGGCGACCAGGTTCGCATTTCCGAAACCCGCCCGCTTTCCAAGCTCAAGCGTTGGCGCGTCGTCGAAGTGTTACGAAAGGCAAGTAAGTAGTTGTCGGTTGTCGGTTGTCGGTTGTCGGTTGTGGGATTCCATCACACCGATCACCAGACACCAGCTACCGGCCACCGACAAGGAGGCTAGCAATGGCATTACAGATGCGATCTATTTTGCAGGTCGCCGACAATTCAGGGGCAAAGAAAATCGCGATGATCCTGCCGTTTGGCGGCAACATCGGATCGCGCGCCAGTCTGGGCGATGTGATTACGGCTTCGGTCAAGGAAGCTTCGCCCGATGGAACGGTGAAAAAGAAACAGGTAGTCAAAGCCGTCATCGTTCGCACGCGCAAGGAAGTTCGGCGCAAAGACGGAACTTATATCCGCTTCGATGAAAACGCGGCGGTGATTATCAAACCGGACGGCGAACCTGTTGGCACTCGCGTGTTTGGCCCGGTGGCTCGTGAATTGCGCGAAAAAGGGTTTATGAAAATCGTCAGTCTCGCTCCTGAAGTTATTTAATCGGGCGAGCAAGGGAGTCAAAAGACCATGCCAAACAAAATAAAAATCAAGAAAAACGACCAGGTGACGGTCATCTCCGGACGCGACAAGGGCAAACGAGGTCGTGTGATTAAGGTGTTGACCAAAGAACGTAAATTGCTGGTCGAAGGCATCAATCTGCTCAAGCATTTCGAGCGTCCCAACCGCCAGAAAGGCGTCGCGGGCGGCATCGTGGAGAAAGAAGCTCCGATTGATGTGTCGAATGTGATGTATCTGGAAAACGGAGTGCCGGTTCGCGTCGGTTACCAGATTCTGGAAGATGGCCGCAAGGTTCGTATCTCGAAAAAAACCGGCGCGGCGCTCGAATAACAACCGTATTGCCCGACTGTCCAACCGTTGGGTTGAGGGAAGGGAGCAAGTTCAAGTTATGGCTTCACGACTTAAAGAAAAATATCTGAAAGAGATTGTTCCGGCGCTGACCAAGGAGTTCGATTACAAGAACCCGATGAGCGTTCCGAAGCTGGAAAAGATCGTCATCAACGTCGGCTTGGGCGAAGCGATTCAGAACGCCAAAGCCATTGATATCGCTGTCGGCGATTTGCAAACCATTGCCGGGCAGAAACCTGTGGTGACCAAAGCCAAAAAATCCATCGCAGCGTTCAAACTGCGCGAAGGAATGAGCATTGGCGCAATGGTCACTTTGCGCGGCGAGCGCATGTATGAATTTCTGGACCGGTTTGTCAGTCTGGCTTTGCCTCGCGTGCGCGATTTCCGCGGCGTCAGTCCCAAGGCCTTTGACGGGCGCGGCAACTACACGGTCGGCCTGAAGGATCAGTTGATCTTTCCGGAAATTGACTTCGGAAAAATTGACAAGGCGCGCGGCATGAACGTGTGCATAGTGACCACGGCAAAGACTGATGAAGAAGCGCGCTCATTGTTGCGCCATCTGGGAATGCCGTTTCGGCAAAATTAAGACTTGAGGAACTATGGCAAAGACTTCAAAGATCGTTCAAGCGAACCGTAAACCGAAGTTCAAAGTGCGCGGCTACAACCGTTGCAAACGTTGTGGCCGTCCGCGCGCTTACCTGCGGAAATTCAGCGTCTGCCGCATCTGCTTCCGCCAACTGGCGCTGCAAGGCGATATTCCGGGCGTAACGAAATCAAGCTGGTAGTTGAAAAGTCCTGCAGCCGGGGGCGGATAGGCCGCCTGCCCGGAACTGTAGGACTTAAGTGAGTGGAGTTGAAACGATGATAACTGACCCAATATCGGATATGTTGACGCGCATGCGAAATGCCATTGGCGCGCGTCATTCCAAGGTGGATGTTCCGGCTTCGCGGTTGAAAATCGAAATCGCGCGAATCCTGAAAGAAGAAGGCTACATCACCAATTACAGCATCAAGACCGCTGAAGGTAGCAACATTCGCACGTTGAGAATTTTTCTGCGTTATGGCCCGAAAGGCGAAAGCGTGATTTCCGAACTGAAACGGATTTCCCGTCCGAGTTTGCGCGTGTACGTGCCGAGCGCCGAAATCCCCAAAGTGCTGGGCGGGCTGGGTGTCAGCATCCTGAGCACCTCCAAGGGAGTGATGACAGGGAAGCAGGCGCGCAAGACCAAAGTCGGCGGCGAATTGTTGTGTAGCGTTTATTGAGCGGCTGGTCGTTTAAGGTCGGTAGCTGGGCGCTGGTTTTACCACCGACCGCTGACCACTGACCACCGATAACCAACGAGAGAGTTATGTCACGAGTAGGCAAAAAACCAATTGATATTCCGAAAGATGTGAAGGTCAATATCTCGGAATCGGTCATCGAAGTGCAGGGGCCGAAGGGCAAGTTGACCACGAAAATCCCCGCTGGCGTCACGCTCAAGGTAGAAGAAGGCAAGCTTGTCGCCGAGCGCCAGGACAAAGAGCACACTGCGATTCATGGGACTCTGCGCGCGCTGGTGGCCAACGCCGTCCAAGGCGTGTCGCAAGGTTTCACGCAGGAGATGGATGTCGTCGGCGTCGGTTACAAAGCCGAATTGAAAGGCCGCAGCATCAATTTCGCTCTGGGATATTCGCATCCGATTGAATTCGTGCTGCCCGAAGGTATCAGCGCCAAGGTGGAAAAACTGGCGCGCACGATCAACCAGTATCAAACGACGGTCACTCTGACGGGCATTGACCGGGAATTGCTGGGACAGACGGCGGCGAACATGCACAATCTGCGCAAACCTGACGCTTACAAAGGCAAAGGCGTTCGTTACGCCAATCGCCAGATCAAACTCAAACCCGGCAAGACCGGCAAATAAACGATGAACTCAAAAGGCTGAACGAAGGAGTCTCAGGCGTCAATAATTGCGCAGACGGCTCATCGTTCGGCGAAGGCAACCAATCGTTATGGCAAAGAAATCAAGACAAGATGTGAGGCGCGCTGTACATTCGCGCATACGCAAAAAAGTGAAAGGCACGGCGGAACGCCCGCGTCTGGCTGTGTTTCGCAGTCTCAACCACGTTTACGCTCAGGTGATTGATGACGTCAACGGCGTGACGCTTTGTTCGGCTTCGTCGGTCGAAAAGAACGCAGGCGTCGGCAATGGCGGCAATGTGGAGGCCGCGAAATCCATCGGCAAGCTGATTGCCGAGCGCGCCAGGGAAAAAGGCATCAGCAGCGTCGTGTTTGATCGCGGCGGATACATTTATCACGGTCGCGTCAAATCGCTGGCAGAAGCCGCACGCGAAGCGGGATTACAGTTTTAGCTTTTTTAGCTCGGAGAATCGTTTTTATGGACAGAATCAATGCGGACGGGCTTGAGTTGACGGATCAGGTAATCTCGATCAATCGCGTCACCAAGGTCGTCAAAGGTGGTAAGAACCTGTCGTTTGCCGCTCTGGTCGTGGTTGGCAATCAGAAAGGAATTGTCGGTTTCGGAACCGGCAAGGCCAAAGAAGTTCCCCAGGCGATTCGCAAGGCTCTGGAAGCAGCCAAGCGCAACCTGATTCGTGTGCCGTTGGTCGGGACGACCCTGCCGCATCCGATTGTCGGCAGATTCGGCGCAGGACGTGTGATGCTCAAACCCGCTGTCGAAGGAACAGGTGTAATCGCCGGAGGAGCCGTGCGCGCAGTCATGAACGCGGTCGGCGTCAGCAACATCCTGACCAAGAGTCTGGGATCGAACAATCCTCATAACGTCATTCGGGCGACCTTCGACGCGCTGGCCAACATGAGAAGCAAAGAAGAAATTGCCCGCTTGCGTGGCCGGACTGTGGAGGAACTCTAAGTATGGCGGACGAAAAGAAGATCAAGATTCAATGGTATCGGAGCGCGATTGCCGCACCCGAAAAACACAAGGTCATTGTGCGAAGTCTGGGGCTGACCAAGCTCAATCAGATTGTCGAACGGCCTGATAACGAATCCATTCGTGGCATGGTCGCCAAGATTCCGCACCTGCTGCGAATCGTTGAATAAGTTTTGAGACCAGTCCGAACACGATCGGACAAAGACACTGGAACTACTATGGCTATTGGCTTGAACAACCTCAAAGCGCCCGCTGGCGCCAATCATAAAAAGAAACGCGTTGGTCGCGGTCAGGGATCGGGACTTGGCAAGACCTCCGGTCGTGGAAACAAAGGTCAGAAATCGCGTTCGGGATATTCGCAAAAGCGAGGCTTTGAAGGCGGACAGATGCCTTTGCATCGTCGTTTGCCGAAACGCGGATTCACGAACATTTTCAAACGCGAATGGGCGGAAGTGAATTTGTCGCGACTGGAAGAGTTGTTTGACGCTGGTGCAACCATCACTCCTGAAACGCTGGTTGAGCGAGGGTTGGTTCGCAAATCGCTGCAAAAATCAGTCGCGGTGTTGGGCAAAGGCGAATTGAGCAAGGCTTTGACCATCAGCGCCCATCGGTTCAGCGAATCTGCCAAAAAGAAAATTGAAGCGGCGGGCGGTACGGCAGAAGTCATTGCCCGCAAGTCCGCGGCAGAAAGCGAAGCCGCCTGAACGGTTTTAAGTTTTGAGCCGTCACTTCGGTCTTGATACAGGCCGGCCTTGATTCAGGCCAGCCTTGATTTAGGGAAGATATGGTCGAGTCATTCATCAACGCAATCCGCAATCTGTTCAAAATTCCAGAACTGCGCCGTCGTGTGCTGTTCACACTGGGAATGCTGGCGATCTACCGAGCAGGCATTCACGTTCAGGTTCCGGGACTTGATCGAGAGGCCGTGGAAGCGTTTTGGAGTTCACAAGCTGGCGGATTGTTTGGGGCCTTAGACCTGTTTTCCGGTGGTAACCTGCGCCGGATTTCAGTTTTTGCGCTCGGCATCATGCCGTACATCACTTCCTCGATCATTTTCCAGTTGATGACTTCGGTTTATCCGAAACTCAAGGCGATTCAACAGGAAGGCGAACTCGGACGCCAGAAGATCAACAAGTACACGCGCTATCTGACAGTCGTGTTATGCATCGTTCAGGGAACCAGTCTGGCCTACTGGCTGCAAAATCAGCAGGTTCCCATCAACATGATACCTCGCTCACTGGTGATTGGCGGAGGAGGTATAGGCTTTGTGATCATGGGAATGCTGGCCTTGACCGCAGGAACCATGTTCGTGATGTGGCTTGGCGAGCAGATTACCGAACGCGGCATTGGCAATGGCATCAGCTTGTTGATTTTCGCCGGGATTGTCGTCGGCGTTCCGAGCGCCATCACTCAGTTGTGGATTTCGATCAAAGACCCAGGTTCGGCAGTGTTTGTGATTATTCTGGTGTTGGTGATGTTGGTTGTGACCGCTGGAATTGTGTTTTTTGAGCGGGGAACTCGAAAGGTTCCGACTAATCACACGCGTCGTATGGTTGGCAACAAGATGGTGCAGACCCAGTCATCGCATTTGCCGTTGAAGGTCAACATCGCCGGAGTCATCCCGGTCATCTTTGCGTCGTCGGTGTTGGCGATTCCGCAATCGTTAGTGACGTTTGGTCAATGGAGTTGGCTGACGACGCTCAACACATGGCTGAGCGGCGGCCATCCGGTTTACGAACTGTTATTCATCAGCGGAATCGTTCTGTTTGCGTTCTTCTATGTTTCGATTGTGTTCAACGCCGATGAAGTGGCGGAAAATCTGCGTAAACAAGGCGCATTCATTCCTGGCATTCGCCCCGGTAAACGAACCGGAGATTTCCTCAATTCGATTCTTGTCAGATTGACGACGGTGGGCGCCATTTATCTGGTTGTCGTTTGTCTGATTCCGCAATTGATGATCAGTGGTTTCAAAGTTCAATATCTGCCGTTCATCGGTCCCTGGCTTGATGGCGTGATTCAAAACATCCCCGGATTTAGCTGGATTCTGACCGGTTTGGGCGTTTCTTTCTATTTCGGCGGAACCAGTCTGCTGATTGTCGTCGGTGTGGCGATGGATACGATCAGTCAGGTGGAAGCTCAATTGGTGATGCGTCATTACGATGGGTTCCTTGGTCCTCGCGGCGGCAGATTGCGTGGCCGTCGCGCCACGTAATCAATTACCTTTCCAGGGACGAGGAATCAGTCGCTTATGTCGAGAGTAATCGTGATAATCGGGCCGCCGGGAGCAGGCAAAGGAACGCAAGCTCGCCTCTTGTCCGAAAAATACGGCTACCCGCAAATTTCGACAGGTGACATTCTGCGGGAAATGGCGCAAGCCGAAACGGCGCTTGGCCAGGAAATACGTGAGACACTGGCTTCCGGCAAATTGGTCAGCGATGAAATCCTTGCTGAAGTGATTCGGACCAGAACGGCTCGTCCTGATTGCCAGAATGGTTATATCCTCGACGGTTTTCCGCGAACCATCAATCAGGCTCATCAGTTGGAAGAACTGGCCGACCAGCAGCAGAAAGAAGTTCTTCTGGTCAGGGCCATGGTTCACGAAGATGTTCTTTTCAAACGACTGACCGGAAGACATACCTGCCCGAAGTGCGGCGAAATCTACAACGTTTATTTTCGACCGCCGAAGGTCGAAGGGGTTTGTGATCTTGATGGCGAAGCGCTCAAGCAGCGCAGCGATGATAATCCAGAGTCAGTGAAACGGCGTTTTGCAGAATACAAAACCGCAACGGCTCCGCTGATTGAATACTATCGGTCGAGCGGTCGTCTGATTGAAATTGACGGTGAAGGCAAGGTCCAAGAAATCTTCGAAAAGCTTTGTTCGCTGATTGAAGGCTTGATTAGTCGGTAGAGACAAGATGGTCATACGAAAATCCGTGAACGAACTCTATAAGATGCGCTTGGCCGGACTGATTGTCGCAGAGACTTTGTCTGAACTGCGAAAGATGGTTGAACCCGGTGTGACCACCAGGCAATTGGATACCTTTGCGGAAAAGAAAATTCGCGCCGCAGGCGCTTATCCGACTTTCAAAGGCTATCGCAAGTTTCCGTCTTCAATCTGCGCGTCGGTCAACGATGAAGTTGTTCATGGTATTCCGTCGGATCGCCGATTGCGTGAAGGCGATATAGTCAAAATTGATTGCGGTGCGACCTTGGATGGATTTGTCGGCGATGCCGCAATCACCGTCGCCGTCGGAAAAGTGCCCATGGCAGTCGAAAGGTTGATGGAAACGACGCGCGCTTCGCTGTTTCGCGCGATAGAAAAAATGGTTCCAGGTAACCGGCTCTACGATGTTTCTTATGCAGTACAGGAAATAGTCGAAGAAAGCGGGTTTTCGGTTGTGCGGGATTTCTGTGGTCACGGAATAGGTCAGCGTATGCATGAAGACCCACAGGTTCCGAATTATGGTCGGCCAGGGACGGGGCCGAAATTGAAAGAAGGCTGGGTGTTGGCTATTGAACCAATGGTCAATCTTGGAACTCACGAAGTTCAGGTACTCAGTGACGGATGGACTGTGAAGACCAAAGATGGAAAGTATTCGTCGCATTTCGAGCATACGATTGCGGTGACACCGGATGGTCCGGTTGTTATGACAGCAAAGGAAGACGGGTCATTGGCGCTCTGAAGAGCATGGCCTGCTCATTGCTTGCAAAAACACGACTCACGGTTATAATGCCGGTTTCGCGTTCCAGTGTTTAAGCTCACTATCTGAAGATATGTCGAAAGAAGATGCCATAGAGGTACAGGCAACTGTACTCGAAACCTTGCCCAATGCGATGTTCAAAGTCGAATTGGAAAACAAACACCAGGTTCTGGCGCATATCTCAGGGCGTATGCGAAAGAATTTCATCAAGATTCTTCCTGGCGATAAGGTTCTGGTAGAGCTTTCGCCTTACGATTTGACTCGTGGACGCATAGTGTACCGTTTCAAATAGGTCGGGATTGAATAACCATTTAAGAGGCTGAAATGAAAGTAAGAGCATCAGTCAAAAAGATTTGCGACAAATGCAAAATCATCCACCGACACGGGGTGGTTCGTGTCATTTGCGTGAATCCGAAACACAAGCAACGACAAGGATAAATACCGGATTTTGGCTCTGAAGAACTGAAATCCGAAAGCAGTTACGGAGAAAGATAATGGCACGTGTAGCAGGTGTTGATTTACCACCACAAAAGCGCGCTCAGATCGGTTTGACTTACATTTACGGAATCGGCAAATCGCGCGCGACCAACATTCTTAGCGAAGCTCAGGTAGACGTGAACAAGAAAATTCGCGATCTGAGCGAAGAAGAGTTGAACCGTATTCGTACCGTTGTGGATCAGGGCGGGAACGTCGAAGGCGATCTGCGTAAACAAATTCAGTTGGACATCAAACGATTGATGGACATCGGCTGTTATCGTGGCTTGCGTCATCGCCGTGGCTTGCCGGTTCATGGCCAGCGCACGCACACAAACGCACGAACTCGTAAAGGTCCGCGCCGCGCCACCGTCGCCAAGAAGAAGGTTGCAGGTAAGAAGTAAATTTCGAATTCAGCGGCTGCACTGTGATAAACGACGTTCGCAGCCGCTGACAAATGACTACTATTATGGCAAAGCAGCAACAAACCGCAGGCAAAAAGAAAGTTTTCAAGAAAAAAGAAAAGAAGGTCATTCCTCAGGGCATAGTCCACATTCAGGCGACCTTCAACAACACGCTGGTCAGCATCACTGACTTGCAAGGCAATCTGGTCGCTCAATGTTCGTCAGGCGCAATGGGATTCCGCGGTTCGCGCAAAGGGACTCCGTTTGCGGCGCAACAGGCTGCCAACAAAGCAGCCGGGATAGCCCGTGATTGCGGCATGCGTGGCTGCGAAGTGCGCGTCAAGGGACCCGGTTCCGGACGTGAATCGGCAGTTCGTGCGATTCAAGCCGCGGGCATCGAAATCAAATTGATCCGCGATGTCACTCCGATCCCGCACAACGGTTGCCGTCCACCGAAGCGCCGTCGCGTTTAACAACCATACAAGTTTTGAATTTTATTGAATTGCTCGACGCACCCTGCCAGTTGAATATGTTCGATTTGAAATGAAGATTACGGCAAGGTTGCGCTGCCCGAATATACGGAGGAAAGAGAGTGGCTAGAGATAGAGGCAAACAATGTCGCCTGTGCAGGCGCGAAGGAATGAAGCTTTTTCTGAAAGGCGAGAAGTGTTACAAGCCTTCGTGCCCGATTGAAAAGCGTGGAACCAATCCGCCTGGTCAGCATGGTCCGAACGCCAAACGAAAAGCCGCAGGCGGTTATGGCGAACAATTGCGTGAAAAACAGCGTGTCAAACGCATCTACAATCTGCTGGAAACGCAGTTCCGCAATTACTTCGAAAAAGCCGCCAGTCAGAAAGGCGTTACCGGCGAAAACCTGCTCACGTTGCTTGAACGTCGGCTGGATAACGTGATTTACCGGCTTGGGTTTGCGATGTCCCGACGCCAGGCCCGCCAGTTTGTTCGGCACGGCCATGTTCAGGTCAATGGGCGCAAAGTCAACATCCCATCGTTCCAGGTGAAAATCGGCGATCAGGTCGCTGTGCGAGAAAAAAGCTCCGACAATACTCATATTCAAGGAGCATTTCAGACTTCCGGAGGCCGTGGCCGCCCAGGATGGCTGGAGATCGTCAACCCGGACAAACTTGTTGGACGTGTGACGGCATTGCCGCGCCGCGACGATGTTGATCCTGAGATCAAGGAACAGCTTATCGTCGAGTTGTACAGCAAGTAATCGTGCCGAATGCTTGTCGAAGCCGGCACGATTATTCTGACCGTTGGTTGAACGGATCAGTCAGTCACAATCGTCGTCAGCTTGAAGTTTCATCACAAGCAGTCAGGCGCATAATGTTGTTTAGCAATAGTTGGAGAAAATAAGATAAACATGTGGACAGGATTCCAGAAGCCGAAGCGTTTGACCTGCGAAACCATGACGGATCGCTACGGGCGTTTCTCAGCCCAGCCCTTCGAGCGCGGTTTCGGTACGACAATTGGTAACAGCCTGCGCCGCGCCTTGCTTTCGTCAATCGAAGGCGCGGCCATTACAGCAGTCCGCATCGAAGGCGTTTTGCATGAATTCTCCTCGATTCCAGGAGTGGTTGAGGATGCGACTGACATCATCCTCAATCTGAAACAGATTCCATTCAAACTCCATTCCGGCGACGCGAAAACGATTCGCGTGTCGCGCACGGAACCGGGCGTGATGAAATCGGGCGACATCGAAGCGGATGAAGATGTCGAGGTGCTGGATTCGGATATTCACATCGCCACGGTCAGCGAAGGCGGTTCTCTCAATATCGAATTGCGGCTGAAAAAAGGCCGTGGTTATATTTCGGCAGATCGTAATTTCGATGATGATCTGCCGGTCGGCTACATTCCGGTTGATTCAGTTCATTCTCCGGTCGTCAAGGTGAACTTCCACGTGGAAGCCGCTCGTTTGGGGCAGGACACCGATTACGACAAATTGCTGCTGGAAGTCTGGACTAATGGCAGCATCACGCCGGAAAATTCGATTGGCCTGGCTGCCAAGCTCATCAAGGATCACATGGCCATCTTCATCAATTTCGTTGATGAAGAAGTCGAAACGCCGGTTGAAACCGTCGTCGTGAAAAGCTCGCAGCCGTTCAACGAACATCTGGACAAATCGGTTGATGAACTGGAACTTTCAGTGCGCTCGTATAATTGCTTGAAAAATTCCGACATCAAGACCATACGTGATCTGGTGCAAAAATCGGAAGCCGAAATGCTCAAGACCAAAAACTTCGGTCGCAAATCGCTCAACGAGATCAAGGAAATTTTGACCAACATGGGACTTGGTCTGGGAATGAAGTTCGACGAAAACGGCGTCATGGTCAAAGGGCCGGATTTATAAATCGCCGGATTCATCAGGAAAAGAACAAGGTTTTTAGTTTTTAGGAAAAGAAAGTCATGAGACATCTTGTCGCTCACAGAAAATTGGGTCGTACGTCGTCGCATCGCAAAGCGTTGTTGCGCAACCTCTGCACTTCGCTGGTGATTCACGAACGAATTATCACGACCCTGCCCAAGGCGAAGGAGCTTCGCCCGTATGTAGAAAAAGTCGTGACTCTTGGACGCCGCTCCAGAGCCGCGTCACAGGCAGGCAATGCTGCCGAAGCCGTTCACGCCGCGCGTCAGGCTGCAAACTCGTTTTTTCCCGGAAACTCCGGCGCGGACAGCAAACAGCACGATCAAGAAGCTGGGCGCACGGCGGGCGTTGCCGCGTTGAAGAAAGTCACCACCGAACTGGCTGAACGGTTTGCGGATCGTCCCGGCGGATACACCCGGATTTACAAGCTCGGCCCTCGCAAAGGCGATGGCGCTGAAATGGCTCTGATTGAATTTGTCGGTAGCGAAAACAAAAAAGCCGTCTCCGACAAAACGGAATAACCTGAAGTAAATAAGGTCGCAGAGGGATGATCTCTCGCACACTTTGTTTTAAGCCTCATCCGTGCGAGGTATCGCGCGGATCGAGGCTTTAACTTTACCGACCAACAGGCAGAAAGCTTATGAAAAAGATCGAGCGTAAAACCAAGCGCACGACCACACGATCCGCCGGCGCGGCGAAGGCTGGAGCGTCAAAACCCTCTCCTGCGAATGTCGTTGCTGATTCGGAAGGAAACCTGAGTCTGGCGGAAATCAAGGCGCTGATCGAACTGATCTCTGACAAACAATTCAACGAATTCGAACTGGAACGCGGCAGTTTTCGACTGCGCTTGTCGAAAGGTATACAGCAAGTTGCGGTCAGCCAGGTTGCTGCCGAACCGGTACGCGTGGTTGAGCAGGCGGTCGCAGCCGCTCCCGCAGCACCCGCCGCTCAAGTTGCTCAACCAGCCGCTGCTGCGCCTGCGCCGCCGCCAGAAGAGAATCTTCACATTGTGATTTCGCCGATTGTCGGCACGTTTTACAACGCGCCTTCGCCGACGGCAAAACCGTTTGTTTCGCTGGGCGACGCGGTCGAAGCAGGCAAGGTGTTGTGCATTGTCGAGGCCATGAAGCTGATGAATGAAATTCAGTCGGATGCCAGCGGTGTCATAGCCAAAATCTTTGTCGAAAGCGGTCAACCGGTCGAATACGGCCAGGCTTTGTTTGGAATCAGAAAATAATGATTTGTGGTTGGCGGCGGTTGTTTTCCAATGAAACCGCCCCCCAACCACTGACCATCAACTACCGACCACCAACCAATGTTCAAAAAGATTCTTATCGCCAATCGTGGTGAAATTGCCTGCCGTGTGATTTGGGCTTGCCGCGAACTGGGCATCAAAACGGTCGCCGTTCATTCCGAAGCAGACCGCGACAGTTTGCATGTTCGATTTGCTGACGAAGCAATTTGCATTGGCCCTCCACCATCGCCCAAAAGTTATCTGAACATTCCACAGATCATCGCTGCTGCCGAAATCACCAATGTGGATGCCATTCATCCGGGATATGGTTTTTTATCGGAAAACGCGCATTTCGCGGAAGTCTGCAAGGAGTGCAACATCACCTTTATCGGGCCAAGCCCCGACGCGATTCGGATGATGGGCGACAAATCCGAAGCCAAACGAACCATGAAAGAAGCCGGAGTGCCAGTTACTCCGGGCAGTGACGGTTTGATCGAAGATGAGGCAACGGCTCTCAGCGAAGCGGCGCGAATTGGCTATCCTGTGCTGATCAAAGCGACGGCAGGCGGCGGCGGACGCGGCATGCGAATCGCACGCAACCGCGAAGAGTTGCTCAACGCCTACCAGACGGCTCGCGCAGAAGCCGAAGTCGCATTCAAAAACAGCGGCGTCTATATTGAAAAATACATTGAAAATCCTCGTCACATCGAGATTCAGGTGCTGGGCGACAACTACGGCAACGTGATTCATCTGGGCGAGCGCGAATGTTCAGTGCAACGTCGCCACCAGAAACTGATCGAAGAATCTCCGTCGCCCGCCGTCAGTTATGAACTGCGGCAGGAAATGGGACGCGTTGCCGTCGAAGCCTGCAAACGCATAGGGTACAGCAATGCCGGAACGATTGAATTTCTGATGGATGAGAACAGCAATTTCTACTTCATGGAAATGAACACTCGAATTCAGGTGGAGCATCCGGTGACGGAACTGGTGACGGTTTCCGATCTGGTTGCCGCGCAAATCCGCATTGCCGCCGGAGAAGAATTGACCGAAACCCAGGATGAATTGATGTTTGTCGGCCACGCCATCGAATGCCGCATCAACGCCGAAGACCCGGTCACTTTCACGCCCAGTCCTGGCAGAATCACGACCTTGAATTTGCCGTCCGGTCCCGGCGTTCGTGTGGATACGGCCATTTACAATGGTTATTTCGTGCCACCGCATTACGATTCGCTGATTGCCAAAGTCATCGTTCACAGCCGCACGCGCGAACGCGCCATTGCCCGCATGCGGCGCGCGCTGGAAGCCATGGTCGTCGAAGGAATCAAAACCACGATCCCCATCCATCTGAAAATTCTGGATGACCCAGATTTCCAAAGCGGCAACATCTCCACGCGGTTTATGGATCGGTTTCTGACTTAAAACCCGGATTGCGGCAGTTGCCGAACGCCTTAGCCGCGCAGATAATCCTCACGTCGAATTTCAACGGCAACTGCTTCCCCATCGAAGTTTCATGAAAGAAAGCCTGCTTCAATTCCTGGCTTGTCCGGCTTGCGAAGGCGAATTGTCGCTGGAATCTGCCGGGCGCGATGGCCGGGAAATCCTGTCCGGCGAATTGCGTTGCGGCAAATGCCAAAAGGTTTTTGTCATCCGCGAAGGCATTCCGCGATTCGCCGATTTGGCCAGCGATGAAACTCAACGCGAAACAGCGGAAAACTTCGGCCAGCAATGGTTGGAATTCGACCATGTCGCCGACCATCACGAAAAACAGTTTCTGGATTGGATTGCTCCAGTCACGGCGGAGTTCGTGCGCGGCAAAACCGTCATCGAAGGCGGCTGCGGCAAAGGGCGGCATACGCGGCTGATAGGCGAATGGGGCGCAACGGCAATCATCGGTGTTGATCTGAGCGTCGCTGTTGAAGCTGCGTATCGCAACACGCGCGATTTGCCGAATGTTCACATCATTCAAGCTGACATTTATCGCCTGCCGTTGAAGCAGGTTTTCGATTACGCGTTTTCAGTCGGCGTGCTGCATCATTTGCCGAATCCACGCGCGGGATTTGTCTCGTTGGTCAATCGGCTTCGATCCGGCGGAGCAATTTCAGCCTGGGTGTACGGGTTGGAAAACAACGGCTGGATCGTCAATTTCGTCAATCCGCTGCGCGAACGCATCACGTCGAAACTGCCAATGCGTATGCTGTATTGGCTATCGTATCTGCCGACGTTGATGTTGTGGTTGCCACTGAAACTGATCTATCAACCGTTGGCGAACTCCAGTCTGAAACGGTTTTTGTTTTACGCGGATTACCTTTGTTACATCGCGCGATTTCCGTTTCGAGAGATTCATAACATCGTTCACGATCATTTGACCGCGCCTGTGGCGTTTTACATCAGCCGCCAGGAATTCGAAGAATGGTTTCGCGAAGCAGGAACTGAACGCATGGAAATCCATTGGCATAACAGTAACAGTTGGCGCGGGGTTGGTTACGTCAAAGCTCAACCGAAAGCGGAGGCCAGGCATGGCAGCTAGCGGCGCCGTTGAAGCGGCGATGAAGCCTGAAAATTACGAAATCATCTTTGAAGTCGAAGACGATCACTGGTGGTTTGTCGGACGCCGCGCGGTAGTGTTTGCTCAGATCGAAGATGCCATGAAGTTTGGAGTACCGCCTTCAGGCGGAATGAAGTTGCCGAGTGCGGGGCTTCCGCCTGAGGGCGGTACCACAAACCGGCAAATTCTGGACATTGGATGCGGAACCGGCGCGACGATGGATCATTTGCGGAAATTCGGCGAAGTGCAGGGAATTGATCTGGCGATGATCCCGCTGAGTTTTTCACGCCGCCGAGGGCATCAGCGAACGATGTGCGCCAGCGCGACGGAATTGCCCTTTGCCGATGAAACCTTCGACCTGATTACCGCGCTGGATGTGATCGAGCATCTGGACGACGACGTGAAAGGATTGAGCGAAATTCGTCGCACGTTGAAACCTGGCGCGCCTGCGGTGATTTACGTTCCGGCGTTTCAAGCGTTGTGGGGACCGAATGACGATCAATCGGGACACAAGCGCCGATACCGGTTGCGACAGCTTCAAACTGCTGCCGAAAACGCTGGCCTGACGGTTGAGCGCATCAGTTATTCCAACTTCGCCATGTTTGTGCCCATCTGGCTGGGAAGAAAACTGCTCAACCTGCTTGGGCGAACCGAAGCGAGCGAAAACAAGATCAATCATCCGCTGATCAACAAACTGCTGGCCTGGATGTTCGCCAGCGAAGCCAATTGGCTGCGACGGCATCGGCTGCCGTTCGGCGTTTCCATTGTTTGCGTCGTTAGAAAGACAAATTGATATGCCCACTCTTTCCGCTGACCAATCCGCAATTCGCCATCCGCAATCGGCAATGCCAAAGCTTTCCATTTTCCTGCCTGTTTACAACGAAGAAGAAAACCTGGAACGGTTGAATCAAAAGATTTTCGAAGCCATGGCCGCGCTCGGCCATACGTTTGAAATCATCTACGTGGATGACGGCAGCAGCGACCGCAGTCTGGAGTTGTTGAAACAATTTGCCGTTACGGATTCGCGCGTCAAAGTCATCGGCTTTCGGCGCAATTACGGCCAGACGGCAGCAATGGCTGCTGGGATTGACGCTGCCCGCGGCGAAGTGCTGATTCCGATGGATGCTGATCTGCAAAACGATCCGGCGGACATCGTTCGGTTGCTGGCGAAACTCGACGAAGGATACGACGTGGTTTCGGGTTGGCGAAAAGATCGGCAGGATGCGTTTGTCACGCGAACGTTTCCTTCGCGCATTGCCAACGGATTGATTTCCAAAATTGGCGGCGTGCCGCTGCACGATTACGGCTGTTCGCTCAAAGCTTATCGCCGCGACGTGCTGAAAGACGTTAATCTGTATGGCGAAATGCATCGCTTCATTCCGATTTATGCGGCGTGGGCTGGCGGCAAAGTGACTGAAATTCCCGTTGCGCATTACCCGCGGACGGCTGGGAAATCGAAATACGGATTGTCACGCACGATCAAAGTCGTTTTTGATCTGGTGACCATTAAATTCATGGCCAGTTATTTAACCAAGCCGATTTATGTTTTTGGCTGGGCTGGTGTGTTGGCGTTTGCTGTTTCGACATTTTCAGCACTATTCGCTTTTTCGATGAAGTGGCTGAACTGGCCCAAACACGCAGACTTTATCGAAACGCCGCTGCCGGTGTTGGCGATGATGATGTTCGGGCTAGGCGTACAGTTTTTCCTGCTCGGTTTGATCGCCGAAATGCTGGTGCGGACATATCACGAATCTCAGGGCAAACAGATTTACACGATCAAAACCAAACTCAACTTTGACGAAAGCGAGGCCGCAGATGAACGTAGATGAACGCAGATCAGGATTGCTGTTGGCAATGGTTTGGCTGGCTTTTCAATTCACCGCGCTTGCGCAAACGACCAACTTCGCGCATCCGCTCGATCCGCTGAGCAAGGACGAAATCGCACTGGCCGCAAAGGTGTTGAAAGATGCAGGCAGGGCGACCGCCGCCAGTCGCTTTCAAACCATAGCGCTCAACGAACCGCCGAAATCTGAAGTCCTGGATTTCAAACCCGGCGATGCTTTTCGACGCGAAGCTTTCGTAATCGTGTACGAACGAGCAGCCAATAAAACCTTTGATAGCGTAGTTGATTTGCGATCCCAAACCGTCAAAACGTGGCGCGAAGTTCCCGGCGCGCAGCCGTCGTTTATGCTTGAAGACATTTTCATCGTTCAAACTGTCGTTCGCTCCAATCCGGAATGGCAGGCGGCGATGCGAAAACGCGGCATCACGGAATTCAGCAAGGTGCAGGTCGAACCCTGGCCGGCGGGCAATTACGGATTCAAGGACGAAGAAGGAATCAGACTGATTCGCGCGCTTTCGTATTATCGCGGCGAATCCAAAATGCCTTACGCGCATCCGGTGGAAGGCGTCGTCGCCGTTGTTGACCTGAACAAAAAGCGCGTGCTGAAGCTGATTGATACGGGCGTTGTGCCTGTGCCCAAGGCCGATTTCGACATTGACGAAAAATCCGTCGAACAAAGGCTTGGCAAATTACGCGAAGCGCCGAAACCGTTGAGCATCGTTCAACCCAACGGCGCAAGCTTTGAAATTCGCGGCAACGAAATTCGCTGGCAGAAATGGCGGTTTCGGTATGCGCTGCATCCGCGTGAAGGGGTGGTGCTGTATACCGTTGGGTACGAAGACGGCGGCAAAGTGCGTTCGGTGTTGTATCGCGGATCGTTGTCTGAAATGGTAGTGCCTTATGGCGACCCGTCGGAAAGCTGGTTTTTCCGCAACGCTTTTGACGAAGGCGAAGCGATGGTCGGCAGTCTGGCCTTGCCGTTGGTGGAACGAACCGACGTGCCGGAAAACGCAGTGCTGATGAATGCGGTGCGTTCCAGCGAATCCGGTTCGGCGATTGAATCCAAAAACGTCATAGGTTTGTACGAACGCGACGGCGGCGTATTGTGGAAACACGCAGATTATCTGACCAACACGAATGAATCGCGGCGCGGTCGGCAATTGGTGCTGACGTATTTCGCCAATGTCGGCAATTACGAATACGGGTTCAACTGGGTGTTTCATCAGGACGGCGCGCTGGAAATGGAAGCTATGCTGACCGGCGTGATGTCCACCAAAGGCGTTTTGCCGATCAATTCGGGACACGGCAATCACAATGGAAACATGTTTGGCCATCTGGTTGCCGACGGCGTCGAAGCAGTTCATCACCAGCACTTTTTCAATTTCCGGCTGGATTTGGATGTGGACGGAACCGCCAACACCGTAGTTGAACAAAACACCGAAGCATTGCCGCCAGGCAAAACCAATCCGTACAACAATGCCTTTGTGATGAAAAATGTTCCGCTGAAAACCGAATTGACGGCGCAACGGCAATTGAATCTGGCGACTCATCGCCGCTGGTTGGTCGTCAATCCGAACCAGAAAAATTCACTGGGCCAACCGACAGGCTTTCTACTTTCGACCGGAGAAAATTCCGTTCCGCTGGCTGCGATCAACTCTTCGGTTCGCCGCCGTGCAGGCTTTGTCAATTCGCATTTGTGGGTGACTCCGCAAACTGCCGACGAAATGTATGCCGCCGGGTTGTACATCAACCAGAGCAAAGGCGGCGAAGGGTTGCCCGCCTGGACAAAACGAAATCGCCCGCTTGAAAACAAAGACGTGGTCGTCTGGTACACCTTTGGCGTGACGCACATTCCGCGCCCCGAAGATTGGCCGGTGATGCCGGTTCACAAAGCCGGATTCAAGTTGATGCCGGTCGGCTTCTTCACGCAAAATCCGGCTTTGGATGTGCCGAAGTAAAGCCAGTGATAGAATCCCCGCAGAGGTAATCGTTATGTCTGAAACCGCAATCGAATTCCGATTCGCATTTCCGCTTGCCGAGCTTCCGGCAACACATCGCGCTGCTGCTGAACGGAAAGCGCAGGAAGCCTTTGTCCTCTCGCTGCTGAAACAAGGCGACATAAGCGCCGGGCGAGCGGCAGAGTTGTTGAATGTGGATCGTTGGAGCTTGTCTGATTTGATGTCGGCACACGGCATCTCGCCATTTGATGAAACTGTCACACTCGAAGACCTGGAACGTGAGGTGACGCATGCCTTCAGCGATTTCCAAAAGTGAGCAACTGATTGTGGTTTCCGATACAACACCGCTCAGTGAATTGGCCAAGATTGGGCGCTTGGATTTGCTGCGTGAAGTTTACGGGTGAGTCATCATTCCTCAGGAAGTTTTTGACGAAGTTGTAACCGGTGTTCATCCAGCGGCGATTGCTGTTCCTTCTTGTTCATGGATTGAAATTCAAACAGTTAAAGACGCCCAAAAAGCGCTAGAGCTTCACACCGCAACTCGGCTTGGTTTGGGTGAATGTGCTGCGATGATTCTGGCGGAAGATCTGAACGCAAACCGGTTGTTGATTGATGATTTCGCCGCAAGACGAGAAGCGCAATCACGCAACTTGCCTGTGATTGGAACAGTGGCGTTTATTTTGTTGGCAAAGAAGCTGGGAATTATTCCTGTTGTCAAAAACCTGCTCGACGATTTGGTTGCTCAGGGAGCACGCATCGGCCAGAAACTGTATCGTGATGCTCTGATCGTTGCCGGAGAATAATTCCGCGAGTGTTTTACGATGAATTCAACAGACGAAAAATTGCTGGATGATATTGGTTGGCATTTGCTGGAAGAGTTGCAAGCCGATGCGCGCACCAGTTACGCAGAGCTTGGCCGTCGCGTCGGGTTGTCTACTCCGGCGGTGATGGAGCGTGTTCACAAAATGGAAAAGGCCGGGATCATCACCGGCTACCGCGCGGAAGTGAACCCGGAAAAAGTCGGGTTTCAGGTGACGGCGTTTATTCGCATCGGGCTGGCGCATCAAGTATTGCCGCGATTGGAAACGCTGTTTCGGGACATTCCTGAAATCATCGAATGCCATCGAGTCACCGGCGACGATTCGTTAATCCTGAAAGTTCACGTCACGTCAATCCACCATTTGGAACAAGTCGTTCATCGCATCACGCCTTACGGCATGCCAGCGACTTCGATTGTGTTGTCGTCGCCGATTCCGGGGCGACCGATTGAACGCAAGATGGTTGAGCAAGTCACACGAAAGACTCGCGGAGCGCAGTAATCCACCTATGTGCGGCATCATCGGATTCGTCAATCTGGAACAACGACCCGCCAGCGAACAGATCGCTCGCGCGATGAATGACGCCATTACGCATCGCGGCCCGGACGATGAAGGATTTTATTTCCGCGACAACATGGCTTTGGGGATGCGGCGGCTTTCGATCATTGATCTGGCCGGAGGCCATCAACCCATCAGCAACGAAGACGGCACGATTTGGGTTGTGTTCAATGGCGAAATTTACAACTACCGCGAACTGCGGGAAGGCTTGCTGGCGCGCGGCCATCATCTGAAAACTCATTCCGACACCGAAACCATAGTTCATTTGTACGAAGATTATGGCGACGATCTGGTTCAGCATTTGAACGGCATGTTCGGTTTTGCGTTGTGGGATGAACGGCGGCGGCGTTTGCTGATCGCGCGAGATCGAATGGGCGAAAAGCCGTTGTATTTCACTCTGACGAATGAAGCTTTTGTTTTCGCTTCGGAGTTGAAAGCGCTGGTCGAACATCCTTCGGTCGAACGACGCATCAATCTGCTGGCGTTGCGGAAATACCTGCAATACGAATTTGTGCCGTCGCCGCACACGATGCTGGAAGGCGTTTACAAACTGCTGCCTGCGCATCGGTTGATTTTTGAAAACAATCGCTGGCGAACCGAACCGTACTGGCGGATGAGTTACGAAGGCGAGCGGTTGCGCCTCAGCGAAGAAGAAGCCGCCGAAGAAGTTCATCGCCGATTGCGCGAAGCCGTGCGAATGCGGCTGGTGTCGGATGTGCCGCTGGGTGTGTTGTTATCGGGCGGACTTGATTCCAGCACGATGGCTGAAATGGCTTGCGAAGCCGCGGGCGGACGCGTCAAAACCTTTTCCATCGCTTTTGAAGAAAAGTCGTTTGATGAATCGTCTTATGCGCGGCAAGTCGCCGAACGACTCGGCACAGAACATTACGAACAACGATTCACCGAACGGCAGATGTTGGACATCGTGCCGGAAATTCCGCGTTTGCTGGACGAACCGTTGGGCGATGGATCACTGATTCCAACCTTTTTGCTCTCGCGCTTCACCCGGCAACACGTGACGGTTGCGCTGGGCGGGGATGGCGGCGATGAATTGTTTGCGGGCTATCCGACTTACGGCGCGCATCGAATGGCGCGGCTGTATCGTATGCTTCCGCAATTCCTTCGCAGCGGATTGATCGAACCCGCCGTCGCGCGGTTGCCGGTTTCAACTGAAAACCTGTCGTTGGATTTCAAAGCCAAACGTTTCGTTCGCGGCGCTTCGCACGCGGCGGGAACTCGGCACACCATCTGGATGGGATCGTATGACGCGACGCAACAACGCGAATTGCTCAGACCGGAAATCATCGCCGCTTGCCCGGACGAAGAAGTCTTTGACGAAATTTTGCCGCTCGACCGGTTGAACGGAAACGGCAATCTGATTGAAGAAATGATGGCGCTCGACGCGCGGCTGTATCTGGCCGAATGTGTGTTGTTCAAAGTGGATCGCGCCAGCATGGCGGCTTCGCTGGAAACGCGCGCGCCGTTTCTGGATCACACCTTCATCGAATTTGTGCTGAAGCTGCCGATTGAAATGAAGCTGAAGGGATTGACGGGAAAATACATTCTGAAAAAAGCCATGCGAGGCCGATTGCCCGACGATGTGATTGACCGTCCGAAAAAAGGTTTCGGCATGCCGGTGGCAAAATGGATTAAAGGTGAGCTGCGCTCTCTGGTTCGCGACACCTTTTCACCGGGACGATTAAACCGGCGCGGATTGTTCAATGTGGATTACGTTCAGCGATTGCTCGACGAACACGAACGCGGTCTGGCCGATCATCGCAAATTGATCTGGACTTTGTTGATGTTCGAGATGTGGCCGTTGGCAGAGTGATATTGATCGCCCGGCATTGATGCTTTAGGCTTTCCGCGCAATCGAACCACCAAAAGAATCAAGAAATGAAATTGGAACTACGCTCAATTCGAGTCAAAAACTGCGGGCCGCTCGACGACGTGCGCGTAGAGTTTTACGACGATCAGGGAAAGACATTGCCGGTTTGTGTGTTGGCTGGGGCGAATGGCAGCGGGAAGACAACCCTTCTAGAAGTCATTGTAGGAATGGCAAGACATAGCGGCTCCCGCTTACCTTCTCGATTGCGCAATCTCGAATATGCACAGCTTGATTTTTTAATTGAAGGTCAAGAATACAGCGTAGTATTGGGTGAAAAACCTAGTGATGTTGTGTTGAGCGCTAACGAAATGTCTATTATTCATATAAGTAAGGACAGGCCATCTAGCAACACTTTGCTTAACAGAATAATGAAGCAGGATCTTCAACAACAGAATGTTGAAAGAGAGTTTCCAGGGTTTGCACCTCACCTAGTTAATGGTAACAGACCTCCCTCAATTCTTTATTTTCCCCATACAAGAAGTCTGGAACCAGTAAGCGGTGCTCAAGTTACTAAAGAGAAGTTGCCTTATGAGTTTGTCCATAGATTTGATGTTGTGCGATCTTTTTCCGGCTCGCTAAACAGTTATCTTGTCTGGCTCGATTATGCCGAGCCAGAGCAGTTCAAAGCAGCGCAGAGTTTTTTGAATGAATTGGACTTTGAAGGGAAAACCTTCCACGTTCAGCGCAAAACGCTCGACGTTATTGTTCGCACCCGCGATGGCCACGAGCACAAGCTGCATGAACTCAGTTCGGGCGAACAAAATCTATTGATCCTCTTGATGGAGCTTCGTCGCCGGTTGTTGCCGCACAGCATTGTCTTGATTGACGAAATCGAAAACAGCCTGCACCCGGCTTACCAGCACAAACTTGCTCAAGCGCTGCTGAAGATGCAGCAAATGATCCCGTTTCAATTGATCGTGACGACGCATTCCTGGGAGATTGCGGAAATCTTCGGCGCTTCAGCAGTTCGTGTGCTGACTAAATTCTAAAACTTCAGATGACTCACGCCATTACTTCCCATTCACCGGAACTGACCGAGATTCTGTTCAAAGCAGGCGGTCGTATCGTCGTATTGGTCGAAGGCGTTGATGACCAATACGCCTTTCGCCAGTGGTTTGATGATCGGTTGACAGAGGTTGAGTTCTTTGAATGCGGCGGAATCATACAGGTTGAAAAACTGCTGGCAGAGTTTTTGGCACAGAGTTCGATGAAGCGCGGATACGCCATCATTGACCGCGATTTTCGTACTGAAGAACAAGTCGAAGAGTCGCGCCAGCCAGAATCGCATTGCTTTGTGTTGAGGCGATACTCGCTGGAAAATTACCTGATGGACGTAAGGCCGATTTGTATGGAACTGGAAGTCGTATCAGGGAAAAAGGTAGACGCCGTCGAGATAGAAAAGCAGTTGCTGGCTTTGTGCCAACGCCTGAAAACCATTTGCGCGATTCAGTGGGTGTGTTGGGAAAAGCGAGTGCTTTACTGGCCGGATGGTTACGATATTGAACCGCGCGAAATGCTGATTGAAAAAGCCGCCAAAGATTTCGGATGCTCTCCAGTTGAAGCTGAAACGTTGATTGCCGAAAAGGAAGACCTGATTGTCGCCAGGCTGACGGATTTGAAAACGGCACACACAGTAATCAGCGGCAAGCGGCTTTTTCATTGGGGAAAACGCGAGCTTGGATTCGACAAACTCGACAAAGATCACGTTCGCCGAATGTTGGTCAGAGGCGTGAAGCAGGCCGGATTGCCAGATGACGTGAAGATAATAGTGGTTGACAGCATTTTTGCGACTGCTTGATACAGTCGTGGCCGTTGGCGGCGAGTTAGTGTAAATTGCTCCGAGCCAACCCAAGAAAACTCAACGACTCAGAGGAGGTTTTACGGGACGATGGAAAATGCTGCGAATGATTCAAATGCGAAAACGCCGGTGGTTTATCCAAAGTGGATGAAGGTGTTTGCAGTTTTTTTTGTGGCGATGTTTTTTGTGAGTTTATACCGGCAGGATTGGGCTGGGACGTGTATCTATTCAGGCATGTTGTTGAGTTACCTTGGCTCTACCAAAGAACATCAAATGTCGCTTCCGGTGAAAGTGATTTGGGGGATCGTGACTTTCAGCCTCATCATTTTGGGTGGAGTGTTGGTGTTCCAACGATTGCTCTCCCGTGGCAGATAACAAACAGGCAAGATTTGTAACCATGTTCGATAAATCCAAAAAACCAAGCTCGACTCCGCAACCGACTTTTGGGCCGCCAAAATCGGCGATCCGCGACGTATTTGAACAATTGCTGATTACGGTGGTGATGGCGCTGTTTCTGATGACCTTCATCGCGCAGGCCGTCGCCGTGCCGACCGGTTCGATGCAGAACACGATCAACATCGGCGATCATCTGTTCGTCAACAAATTCATTTTCGGCAAACCGACTCCGGTGCTGGGCAGTTTGTTGCCGACGCGGGAGATCAAACGTGGCGACATCATCGTGTTCAAATGGCCGGACGATCCCAAAACCAATTACGTCAAACGGGTGATTGGTATTCCCGGCGACACTGTGCAGGTCAAAGGCCGTCGCGTGTTCGTCAATGGCAAGGAAGTTCCCGAAGAGCGCGCGATTGTGGAGGAAACCGATCCGAGAAAAGGCGAACTGGCGATTCAACGGGTCGAACCGAAACCTGCGGGGGCGACTTATCGCGTGTATTACGTCAGTGGACGCTCCAGCGATGATGACAATTCGAGTTTTGCCGAAGAAAGCTTGAAGTTTGGAGTGAAAGAGCCGGTCACGGTTCCGCCCAACAGTTATTTCGCCATGGGCGACAGCCGCGACAACAGTCAGGACAGCCGATACTGGGGGTTCGTGCCGCGCGAAAACATTTTTGCCCGCGCGCTGTATGTGCATTTGTCATTCGATCCTGCCGCCGGGAACCCTGATAAAGGCGCAACTGTGTTGGATAAATTGCTGGGAATTCGCTTCAGTCGAATCGGTTCCGCTGTGAAGTGAGTATTCGTTTGGGGACACCCACGCAAAAGTGCTATAAATAATGGCGTTTCACTGAAACAAGCCTCCGGTTCTCTCCTTTTCACCGGCAGAAGGGCTGGTTGCTGATTCGTAAGATTGGAGAATATCCATGGATTTCATTCGAAATGTCAGAGAACATTTGCCCGAACAATTTTTGAACAGCATAGACAAACAACTGAAACTTCCAATCGGGTTGCGTTCCGATGGCACGATGGTGAGTCTGGAAGAAGTTCTGGAATCGCAGACAGAGGCGCGGTTGTGGCCGGAATTGGAAGAAGCGCAAAGGGCGGAAATCACGGCCAAACGAATAGAACTGCAACCCAAATTCAACCTCGGTTTGATAGGGCGGGGAGTTCTCAGCAAGGAAGAGGCAATTTCCGAAGTCAAAGAGAAAACCAGAATCGGAAGACGGTTGATAGATATTGAAAATCGTCTGGTGACGAAATTGATTGCGGAAATTGAAGAAAAGGCTGTCTTGAACAAATGACTGCTCGACAAACTTCGCCTTCCCACAAAGTTGAAGCGGCAGCCACCGCCCTCGCCATTGAAGCCAACTTCGATGCCATCACCAAAGCTGCATTCAGCTATCGCCGCCGAAAGGTGTATCGCCGATTGCGAAAACGCGGAATGAAGGTTGTTCTGCTTTCCGGCAAAAAAGCCGTCCGGCAAACGGTTGCCTCCGCTGCCACTCAGGATCAAACCGTTTTGTTGACCGGAGTCGGGCACGGAAAGAGAAGAACTTTTTGCGGGTATGAAAACGAGCCGATCTTTCGCGTCGGCCAATACGCTGTGGAAGAGATTCGCGGAAAGGTGATTCATCTGCTTTCCTGTTTTGCCGCCGATGGATTGGGGCGAGATTTTCGCGCCAAAGGGTGTCGCGCCTTTTTCGGGTACAGGGAAGAATTCGCCGTTCCATTCGAAGACTTGAGCGAATTGGATGAATTGGCGGAACCGTTTTTTGGCAGCGATGCGGAAATTGATCTGGCCTTTGCCGAAGGCGTTCCACTGAAAGAGATTCTGGAACGAGTCCGCCGCAAGTTCGATGAAAACATCGCCCGATTGAACAAATTGGGCAAACGCGAATCGTCCGCCGTGCTGGAAAGCAATCGTGACCTGCTGATCGCCCTGATTGCCGATGGCGACGCGCTTCCTCAAAGCGCGTTTTGAATCCAAATCGCTGTTTGTTACTCTTTCCTTGCCGAACCAAACATCAATTCTGACACCTGCATTCAAACGCTAGAGAAAACGGTATGCGAATCAAATTCATGTCTTTCATGCTGATCGCGGTTGCGATCATTCTGATTCTGGCGGGCGTGTTTCATTCCGCCATCACCAGCGGAGTTCAGAGTTCTTCCGCGAATCCGGCAGCGCAAAAACGCGAAGATTTGTACCGGTTGAACAATCTGGGCGTGGCGTTGATGGAACAGTACAAGCACGAAGACGCCGTCAAACAATTCAAACTGGCGTTGGAACGCGACGCGAATTTCGCCATTGCGCGCGTCAATCTGGCGATGGCCGCGTATTTCCTGAACGATGTCAAAGCCGCCGTCGCCGAAGCGCAAGCCGCATTGAAACTCGCGCCGACCAGTTTGCATGCGCAATACGTGCTGGGCGCAGCGTACAAAAACGACCGCTTGTACGACGAAGCTCTCGCCGCGTTCAACAAAGTGCTGGCTGTGGATCCGAAAGACCCGTACACGAACATTCAAATCGGCCAGATTTATTCATCCAAACAGCAATACTCCCAAGCCGCCGAAGCGTTTCGACGCGCGATGGACGCCGAACCGTATAACGCGACCGCCGTTTACAGTCTGGCGCAAGCGCTGATTCGCGCAGGCAATCAGGCCGAAGGGCAAAAGTTGTTGGCGCAATTTCAAAAGCTGAAAGCGTCGGGATATTCGACCACGCTGGGAAACACGTACGGCGAAAAAGGCAAATATGCCGAAGCCGTCGTCAGCACCGGAGCCGAAGCCGAACTGGTTTCCCAACAAGGCGCAGCAGTGAAATTCGTTGACGCCGCCGCCGGATTGAATCTCAAAACTTCCGGCAAACCGCTTTCCTCCGTGTTAGGGCGGAAACTGACCAAAGCCGAATTCACCGACGAGACAAAACGCGAATTGGTCGCTTCGTTTGCTTCCAACGTCGTGCTGGGGGATTACGACGGCGACAACAAACTCGACGTACTGGTCAGCGGAGTGGATGGCAACAAGCCGTTTCTCAAACTCTTCCACAACGAAGGCGGCAAATTTGCCGATGTCACTGACACGTCGAAACTGACGACAAATGGGTTTATCAGCGGTGCCGTGTTTGGCGATTTCGACAACGATGGCAAAACCGATCTGGCGGTTTTTGGTTATCAAACTTTGGCCGTTTGGCGAAACAATGGCGACGGCAGTTTCAGCGATGTGACGGAAAAATCCGGCTTGCCGAAAACGACGACCTGGGCGATGACTGCCGCCTGGGTAGACGCCGATCACGATGGCGATCTGGATTTGTTTGTCGGCAATTTTGCTGACTTGTCGCAGTTTCCGGCCACAGATACAGCCACGTTTCCAGACGATTTTGCCGGACAGGAAAACCGATTGTTCCAAAACAACGGCAACGGAAGTTTCACCGACATCACTGCTAAAACCGGGTTGGCCGGAGGCAAAACCAAAACCACTGCGGTCGTGCCCACCGATTTCAACAACCAGCGCGACATAGATTTTCTGGTCGTCAATTACGGCGCTCCGGCGCAATTGTTCAGCAATCAGCGCGACGGGTCGTTCAAGGAAATCGCGGTTTCAGTCGGAATCAACTTCACGGGCAAAGCGCTCGGCGTTGGCGCGGGAGATTTGAACAAAGACAACTTCATTGATTTTTACCTGCCCGACGTTGACGGAAACAGCGCGTTGTTTTTGAGTGACGGCAAAGGCGCGTTTGTGCGAAAGGGTGACGGGGCGACAGGGCGGCGGGGCGAGTTGGCCGCTCAAGTTGCTGATTTCGACAACGACGGTTTGCTGGATGTGATAACGCAAACGACCGGCGGCGTGATGCTGCAACGCGGCTTGGGCGACAAACTGGCGGAAGCGGCTCCCAACTCCCAAACCCCAGCTCCTAACTCCCGGTCGTTTGCGCTTGGCGATTTCACGGGCGACGGCGGAGTTGATCTGGTCAGCTTCGGCGACGGTGGTTCGGTTGTTGCGCTGAAATCCGAAGGCTTCGGCAAAAACTTTGCACGAATTCAGCTTGCGGGCAAAACCAGCAACCGCAGCGCCATTGGAACCAAAGTCGAGTTACGCAGCGGTAGTTTGCGGCAAAAGCTGGAGATTTATTCGGCTTCGCCCGCGCCGGTTTCGGCGGGCGTGGTGTTTGGGTTGGGAGATCGAAGTGCTGTGGATGCGTTGTCGCTGTTCTGGCCTGCCGGAATCATGCAATCCGAAGTCGGCGTCAAACCGGGCGACAACCAGGTTGATGAACTCGACCGCAAAGGGACGTCCTGCCCGTTGCTGTATGCCTGGAATGGCAGCGAATACTGTTTCGTCACGGATTTTCTGGGTGGGTCGGCGATTGGTTATTTGCTGGCGCCGGGCGTGTACAACTACCCCGACACAGACGAATACATTCGCGTCACCAGCGAACAGTTGAAGGAAAAAGACGGTTTGTTGTCGCTGCGCATGAACAACCAGTTGGAAGAAGTCATCTTTTTCGACGAAGCCAAATTGCTGGCGGTGGATCATCCGGCGGATGTGGACATATATCCGAACGAACGGCTGATGCCTGCGCGACCGTATCCTTCGTTCAAGTTGTTTTCAGTCAAAGCGCCGCGTCCGCCTGTCGCCGCCACCGACGACAAAGGCAATGACATTTTACCGCTTATCAAAGACGTGGATCGGCGTTCGCCCGAAGAGTTTGAAAAGCTGCGGTTCAAAGGTTATGCGCGCGAACATGCGATTGAACTGGATTTGGGCAATGTGACAAACGCCAAACAGGTGTTGTTGTTGATGACCGCGTGGATTGATTACGCCGATTCGACCTCAAACCTGTCAGCGGCTCAGGCGGGCGAAAAACTCGTGCCGCCGTATTTGCAGGTGAAAAACGCGGCTGGCCAATGGCAAACGGTGATTCCGCAAATGGGCTTTCCCGCCGGATTGCCAAAAACGATGACGGTTGATCTGAGCGGCAAATTCCTCTGCGCGGATTCGCGCGTTCGCATCGTCACCAGCATGCGGATTTACTGGGATCAGATTCTGGTGGATGCCTCCGACGGAAATGCGCCGACGAAAATCACCAAGCTCGATCCGGTTGCGGCCAATTTGCGTTGGCGAGGATTCCCGCGCGAATACTCGCCCGACGGACGCAAGCCGCTGATTTACGATTATCGAACGATTGAACCGTTCGCTCCGTGGAAAGCGCACCTGGGCAATTACACTCGCTTCGGTGACGTGCGCGAATTGTTGCTGGCGGCGGATGACATGTACGTCATCACGCGCAACGGCGATGAAATTCAACTGGATTTCGACGCGCGCCGGTTACCGCCCTTGCCTGCGGGTTGGAAACGAACGTATCTGGTCTTTGCCGACGGTTTCGGCAAAGACATGGACATCAATTCGGCGCGACCGGAAACGATTGGCGAATTGCCGTATCACGGAATGAAGAGTTATCCGTATTCATCTGGCGATGCGTATCCGAACGACAAACGTCACCAGGAATACCTGGAACGATACAACACGCGAACGGTCGGCAATCAGACTCAAGCGGCGTGGCGCGGGGTCAAATAGAATAGGTACATTTTGATTCGATCCGTGACCACACAGAGTTCGCTTCAGAATGTGTTTTTCACCGCAGAGGCGCAGAGAGACGCGGAGGTTTCGCAGAGGTTTTCTCTGCGTTTCCTTTGCGTTCTCTGTGTCTCTGCGGTTTTGTTCATTGCTTTTTCACCGCCAATTTCAGCCCAGACGTTTTCTTCGCAAACCTGCTTTCCTTCTCGGCCAATTTCAGTGGATCGTTGGCGCGCTGAATACTTCAACAACACATCCCTGAACGGTGTGCCCGTTTTGGTACGCGACGACACCCAGCCGAACAGTCGCTTTCTGGATTTTGACTGGCAACTCGATTCGCCAGGCAAAGAGTGCGGCGTCAATCCTGACAATTTTTCGGTTCGCTGGACGCGCAACGTTGCGTTTGCCAGCGGAGCCTGGCGGTTCACCGTAACGGCGGATGATGGCGTGCGGCTGCTGATTGACGGTCAAGAGCGGTTGAACGTCTGGAACGATCAGCCGCTGACGACGCATACGGTGGATGTTCAACTCTCAGCCGGAATTCATCGCGTAATGCTGGAATATTACGAACGTTGGGGCAGCGCGGCGGTCAAACTGAACTGGCAACCGCATCCGTGTTTTGCCGCTGTGTCGGCAGATCATTGGCGAGGCGAATACTTCAACAATGAAGCGTTGAACGGACAGCCTGCAATGGTGCGCGACGACGGCAACGCGAATTTGTTTTTTGACTGGCGCGGGCAAAGCCCTGCATCGGCGTGTGACGTGTTGGCGAACGGCGGTTCCGTTCGTTGGTCGCGGCGCGTTCCGTTTGGCAGCGGCGCGTATCGGTTTGAAATCACTGCTGGCGCAGGCGCGCGCGTATTTGTTGACGGCAAGCTGCAATTCGACCGATGGAACGGCGAAGCCAGCGGCCGTTTCGATTTGCAGCTTGGCGCAGGCAATCATCAACTGGTGTTTGAAATTCGTGGCGGCGCGAATACGCCGGTAAGTTTGCGCTGGCAACTGCTGCCCTGCGTTGTCGAAGTCGCCGAAGACCATTGGCGCGGTGAGTATTTCAACAGCGACAATCTGAGCGGCGAACCCGCAATGGTGCGCGATGACGGCGACGGACAATTGGATTTCAATTGGATGGACAGCAGTCCCGCGGAATCCTGTGGGGTGCGACGCGATGGATTTTCAGCGCGTTGGGTTCGCACAGTGGCGTTTCGCGCTGGCCGATATCGGTTCGTTGTCGGTGGCAATGACGGCGTGCGGTTTTATGTGGACGGCCAATTGAAACTGGACGAATGGCGCGAACAATCGGCCAGCTTTATTGCCGAAATCGAACTGAGCGCCGGTCGTCACGAACTGAAGCTGGAATATGTGGATTTCGGCGGCAGAGCTTCGGTCAAACTCAGTTGGCAAATTCCGTCGTGCATTGCGCCAGTGATGGCGGGGCATTGGCGCGGCGAGTATTTCAGCAACGCTGACCTGACGGGGAAGCCTCTGGTGGTGCGCGACGAAGGCGAAGGCTCATTGGATTTGGATTGGGGACTTGGTAGTCCCGAAAGTTTGTGCGGTGTTGGCGTAGACAACTTTTCCGCGCGTTGGACGCGCACATTGGCGTTTGGCGAAGGCGTTTATCAATTCGCTGTGGCCGCAGACGACGGCGTGCGTGTGTTCATTGACGGCCAATTGCGGCTGGATAGCTGGCGCGAACAGATGGCGACGGAAAGCTTCGATGTGTGGTTGGCGGCGGGCAATCATCGAATAGTGGTGGAATACTTTGAACGTTGGGGCAGCGCGGCGCTGAAATTCCGTTGGCAACGGCATCCTTGTTTTGCAGACGTTCCACAAGATCGCTGGCGCGGCGAGTATTTCAACAACACAAACCTCAGCGGCCAGCCCACGATGATTCGTGACGACGGCGACGGCGCTTTGAACTTCGATTGGAAACTGAACGCTCCCGCCGACAGTTGCGGCGTGGTTGCCGACGAGTTTTCGGTTCGTTGGACGCGGCGAGTGATTTTGCCCGCAGGCGTGTATCGCTTCACGGCAACGGCGGATGACGGTGTGCGATTGTTTGTTGATGGCAAACTCGTTCTTGACGAATGGCGCGATCAGCCGCCGACCAGCTTTACTGCCGAAGTTTTTCTGCCTGAAGGCAGTCATCGCCTCAAACTGGAATTTTACGACCACACAGGGGGCGCAACAGCCAAACTGGATTGGGTGAAAATTCTCCGCCGACCGTTTCGATGATGAACCGCAGAGACCGAATCACTTTATCGTCAGCAGCGCTGCCATCGTTTCGATCCCGTCCCACAAATTTTGCAGACGTATATTTTCGTTGGCGCTGTGCTGGTTGTTGTCGTGGTTGGCGATGGGAATGCCTATGCAAGGCGTTTTCAAATTGTCAGTGAAAATATACAGCGGCACGCTGCCGCCCAAAGTCGGCATCAAGATGACTTTGCCGTGCGCGCTTTCGATGGCGGCGATGACGGCTTTTGAAATCGGCAAATCCAGCGAAGTCTTCGAAGCGTTGTACCCGCCTTGCCGAACGACTTTCGCAATTTTCGGATACTTCAATCGAGTCGCCTCGTCAGGGTCGGTTTCGACTGTCGTGTAACCTTGCGCGCGAATGTGTGCGATGACGCGATCTACCGCCGCGACGTGATCCACGCCTTTGACCAGGCGAATATCAATCGAAGCCGTCGCCGTTGAAGGAATCACATTACGCGCCGTCGCTCCGACCGATGAACTGACAAACCCGCGAATGTTCAACGACGGCAGGTTGATCATCTCGGCAAGTTTTTTGCCGCCGCCTTCGCTCCAACCCAGACCGAGTTCGCGTTTGAGCAGCACATCGTTGTCTGGCGCTTCGGCAAAAGCGCGCTTTTCGGTTTCGCTCAGCGGTTCTATGCCGTCGTAAAAGTTGTTGATCAGTACACGCCCGTCATCGTCTTTCATCGAAGCCAAAAGTTTCGACAACATCAACGCAGGATTCGGCGCCCAGTTGCCGTAATGCCCGCTGTGCAATTCACGGCGCGGGCCGTAAACAGTGATTTCAATTCCGGTGACTCCGCGCGCGCCGAAATAAATTTGTTGTCGCCGCGTTTGATCCACAGGGCCGTCGCAAATCAACCAGGCGTCGGCCTTCAACAAGTCGCGGTATTTTTCGACGATCTTTTCCAGGTGCGGCGAACCGGCTTCTTCTTCGCCTTCAAAGAAAAACTTGATGTTGGCATTGAGCGCGATATTGCTGGCTTTCAGCGCATCCAGCGCTGCGCAAATGGCAATCACAGGGGCTTTGTCGTCGCCGGTCGAACGCGCATACAACCGCCATTCGGGGTCGAACTTTTCGTCTTTGGTCGGGAACGGAATGTCTTTGCCGCCTGCTTCCAGCGAAGCCGAGCGTAAAATCGGTTTGAACGGATCGCCGCCAACCCATTTGGCAGGTTCAACCGGCTGGCCGTCGTAATGCGCATAAAAGATCAATGTGCGCGTCGCTCCCGGCGTCAAAATTTCTCCGTACACAACCGGCGGAGCTTCTGGAACTTCAAGCAGGCGCGTTTTCACGCCACGCCGTTCCAGCATCTGCACGATCAAATTGGCGTTGCGTCCGATGTTCGCCTTGTCCGAAGCCACGTTCGGAATCGAAAGCAAGTTGACGTATTCCGCCATGATTTCGTGTTCATGTGTCAGGCGATAACTTCTGGCCGCTTTTGCCGCGGGCGACGTTTGTGCGAACGATTGAACAGACAAGATCGGTATCAAACAAAACAATGCAAGTTTGGCTTTCAAATCGGGCCTCCGGGCAATTGGATTTCAAGTTTGAGATTCGGAATTTGAGATTTGAGATTGAAGAATGATTTCCGCCATCGGCACACGCTGGCCGCTGGCGTCGTCGGAAATTCCCTGCTCCCGGCAATACTGCAAATTCACCAGCGCCAGTTTCAGGTTCAATTCATCGAGCGGAACCAGATGCGCTTCGTCCAAATCGGCGACTGCGTTTTCCGCCGTGAAATTAAGCGGACAAAAATCCACTTCGGCCTCGCCGTCTTCGGTTTCCAGCAACAGCGGCAACCCCTGTGTGCGACAAATCAAAGGACGCAATTCGTAAATCGAACAACGATCATTCACCAGCATAGGGCAAACCGCCGGTTCGCCGCGCGCTTCCATTTTCAATACGTCGCGGGCTTGTTGTGCCAGTTGCTGATGAAGTGATTCCGGCAAGGCGTCAACCGCCGCACGAACAGCGGCGGCTTCGACGGCAAAGACAGACAGATGATGATGGCAACATCCGCTGCATCCCGAACGACAAACCAGATGCCGGGCGTATTGCGATGAGAGCCTTGCCGCCAGCCTGTTCACTTGTTCAATCAATTGGTGATAGGTATCGGTCACGGCAATGATTGTAATCGAAGCAGGCGAATTTGCTGAAACATCACCGCGCACAGTCGCGTATGGCGAGATGCAACAAGGTTCGATTCCGCCTGCAAAATCAAATCTGCCGTGTGAAAGGAGGCTTTTAAGTTATGGGCGAAGCAATTGGAAAAGTTCTGTTCGTGGTGATTGCCTTGATTGTAATCGCTTCGGTTGGTTCGTTGGTTCTTTCTGTTTTGGGATTGGTGTTGGGGCTGATTCCGCTGTTGGTCAAACTGGCGGTGTTCGGTGGGCTGATTTACCTGGGCTGGCTCGCGTTCAACAAACTCACCAAATCATCTCAAACGCTTTGAGCCTGAAGCTCTATTCGTTCTGGCACGTTTTATCAAAACCGCTCGCTTCTGTTTGCCGATCTTGTCTCCAAACGCATTGGCCGGTGAACAGCAGCGAGCGGCTTCGTTTATGCGGCTGCCATTCGCAGTTCGCAGCTTTCCACCAGAATTTGTAATTCGCTGAACCGTTCGATCAGAAAATCCGCACCGGCTTCGGCCAGTTCCGTCCTGCCACGAAATCCCGGAATGTAACCACAAGTTTTCATTCTGGCCGCGCGCCCGGCGGTCACATCGAACTTCGTATCGCCTACCATCAAACAACTCGTCGGTTCTACGCCGCAGCAACGTGCTGCTTCCAACAACATCATTGGCGACGGTTTTCGTTCGGGCAAACTGTCACCGCCAATCACGACATGGAATTGCGACAACATACCCAACCCTTCCAACAAGGCGACGGAAAATTCGTATGGTTTGTTGGTGACAATCGCTTTTGGCAGGTAATCCAACCGGGCGAGAGTTTCTTCGACTTCGGGATATACGCGAGTGCAATCCAGCAGATGTTCACGGTAACGGCGACGAAACACTTCCAGCGCATGGTCAACATCGGTTGGCAGCGGCACGTATTCAGTCGAAGCCGTCAACGCGCGTTCAACCAGCAATCGCGCGCCTTCGCCAACGAAGTTCAAAACCTGCACCGACGGCAGTTCTTTCAAACCAAGTTCCGCCAGCATCAAATTGACTGAATTCGCCAGGTCAGCGCGCGAATCCACCAGCGTTCCATCCAGGTCAAACAACAAACACTTGTAACTCATTTTTTAATACCTATCAGGGCCAGATCAAAAAGCAAACATTTGTAACTCATCGTTTTTGACACCTATCGGGGCTTTTGCAATTCATCGAAAAAAGCTAGCATCGGGTTTACCAGCGATTTTCCGGTTTTTCAACTCAACTCTTTCCTGAAAGGAACCCGATGTCCGCACCACATTCCGTCGAGCCGAAGTTTACCAATCGTTTGATCCACGAAACCAGCCCCTATTTGCTGCAACACGCGCACAATCCTGTGGATTGGTACGCCTGGGTAGAAGAAGCCTTCGACCGCGCCCGCAGTGAAAATAAACCGATTCTGCTTTCCATCGGTTACAGCGCCTGCCACTGGTGTCACGTGATGGCTCACGAATCGTTTGAAAACGAGCCAATCGCCAAACTGATGAACGACCATTTCGTCAACATCAAGGTTGACCGCGAAGAGCGTCCCGACCTGGACACGATTTATATGAATGCCGTGATGATGATGAACGGGCACGGGGGTTGGCCGATGACCGTGTTTCTGACGCCGGACGGAGTTCCGTTTTATGGCGGCACGTATTATCCGCCCACCGACCGCGGCGGGATGCCGGGCTTTCCGCGCATCCTGATTTCAATTGCCGAAGCTTACCAGGCCAAACGCGATGAAATTGCCGAAAGCGCCGAAAGCATTCTCAGTGAATTGAAACGACTTGAAACAGTCAAACCGGCAGAAGGCGAATTGAGTCACGAAATCGCCGATCACGCGGCGAACAATTTGCTGCGAATGCTCGATCCGGTTTACGGCGGATTTGGTCGCGCGCCGAAATTTCCGCCTTCGATGACGCTGACTTTTATGTTGCGGCAATATGCGCGAACGAAAGACCCGGCTGCGCTGGAAGCCGTCGAATTGACGCTGCAAAAAATGGCCAACGGCGGAATGTACGATCAACTCGGCGGAGGTTTTCATCGCTATTCGGTGGATGAACGCTGGCTGGTTCCGCACTTTGAAAAGATGCTGTATGACAATGCGCTGCTGTCGCGCGTGTATCTGGATGCCTTTCTGGTCACCGGAAATGAATTTTACAAACGGATTGCCACAGAAACGCTGGATTACGTCCGCCGCGAAATGCTGGATGACGGCGGCGGTTTTTACTCTTCGCAGGACGCCGACAGCGAAGGCGAAGAAGGAAAGTTTTTCGTCTGGTCGCCAAAAGAAATTGAAGCCTTGCTTGGCGAACAGGACGCGAAATTATTCTGCCGCTACTTTGACGTGACCGAATACGGCAACTTCGAAAATCACAACATTTTGCATGTGGATGTCGAAGCCGAAAGCATTGCGCGATTGATGCGCGTTTCGGTGGAAGACCTGAACGCCGCCATCGCGCGCGGTAAACAGATTTTGTTCGAAGCCCGCGAGCATCGCATCAAACCTTTCCGCGACGAAAAAATGCTGACCGCCTGGAATGGCTTGATGCTGCGCAGTTTCGCCGAAGCCGCGCGCGTCTTGAACCGCCGCGATTATCTGGACGTCGCCATCAACAACGCGAACTTTTTGTTGAGCGAACTGAAACGCGGCTCACGTTTGCTGCGCACTCACAAAGACGGCGAAAGCAAATTGAACGCTTACCTGGAAGATTACGCTTATCTGGCCGACGGATTGTTGGCGTTGTATGAAGCGACGTTCGACCTGCGTTGGTTTGAAGAATCGCGCGCGCTGGTTGAAACGATGATCGAACAGTTTGCCGATGACTCAGAAGGCGGATTTTTCTTCACCAGCGCCGATCACGAAAAGCTGATCGCTCGCACCAAAGACTGGTACGACAACGCCACGCCGGGCGGCAATTCCGTAGCCGCGCACGTGTTGCTCAGAATGGCGCTGTTGACTGGCGAAGAACACTATCGCCAACGCGCCGAACAGATTTTGAAACTATTGAAATCGGCGATGATGCGTTCGCCCAGCGCATTCGGACATTTGCTTTGTGCGTTGGACACAATGCTGGCATCGCCTTTTGAAATTGCCATCGTCGGTTTGCTCGAATCGGCGAAAACTCAAGAGTTGATTGCCGAGGTGTTCAATCGATATCTTCCGAACAAGGTTGTCGCATTGGCTGAACCTGACAACGACCGGACTGCGCAAACAATCAAGCTGCTGGAGCATCGTCAACAAATTCAAGGTCAGCCGACAGCGTATGTGTGCCGCAATTTTTATTGCCAGACGCCAGTTACTGACAGCCAGAAGTTGGCTGAACAGCTTGCGTCGTAACAGGGATTCGTCGTTCAAACCGTCAAAAACTTGTGTCAGCAAAGGCCGAAAATTGACAGGCTTAAACGATTTACTTAAGATTTCGGCTACGTTAAATCCGCAAAGGGCAAGTGGTCATCATCTTACATTCATTGCTTCAGGCAATCTGGCTGAAGTTTCGGGGCTGAAAACATGGCGTCTTTGGGTCAGCAACTAAAAAAAGCGCGAGAAGAACGCGGCGTCAGCATTCACGACATAGCAGCAGCAACTCACTTGGGCGCTCGTTTCCTGCAAGCCATCGAAAACGACGATTACAAGATTTTGCCTGGCGGAGTCTTCAACCGCGCCTTCGTTCGCAAATTCGCACGCCACGTTGGCATGGATGAAGAGCAGGCTGTTCGTCTTTACGAAGAGCAGTTGCGTGAATCGGGCGGCGAACCGGAAAAATCGTCTTATCTGGGATTGGGCGATGAAATGGAAGCCAAGGCTTCTTCAGGCAACAGCGCTTTGCTGACAGGCATTTTGATAGTGCTGTTGGGCGCGATCGGCGCGGCGGTGTATCTGGCTTTTTTCCGAGGTTCGGATGAACTCACCGTGGCTCCGGTGAGCGTTTCGACTCCCACACCTCAACCAACCGAGACTCCGGCGCCGGTTGAATCCCCCGGCGCTTCGGCTTCGCCAACCGCGACTCCAACGCCGGAAAACATCAGCGGACTGCGATTGCAACTCACCGCCGGTCAGGAAGATTGTTGGATCAGTTTCCGCACGGATGGCGGGAAAAACGAACAAGCGACAATCGCCAGAGGCGAAACCCGTGAGTTTCTGGCAAATGAAAAAATCAGTTTTATCAGGATAGGCAATCTGCCTGTGCTGAACATTCTGGTCAACGGGCGCAGACTCAGCATTGAAAAGCTGGCGCCTAATCGCCAAGGTCTGGTCGTGGATAATGTCGTCATTTCAAAAGACAACTATCAAGGATTCATTGAGTAGCAGTTTGATTGCCTGCTCACCAAACAAGCAGGCAAAAGTGTGGCTTGATCGCAGGCCGACCAAATGCCGCCTGCGTTCGCCGCAAAAATTGAATGGAGAAATTCGCCGCGCGCCAATTCGCGCGGCTTTTGTTTTATTGGGTTCGCAAGCATCTCTGCTTGCGACAACCGAAGAGGAATTATGCTGACTGAAAATTTAATTGAAGCTCTGACGTTCGATGATGTGCTGCTGGTTCCGGCCTTTTCTGAAATTTTGCCGACCGAAACCGACACGTCCACGCGATTGACGCGCCGCATCAAATTGAACATTCCAGTCATCAGTTCGGCGATGGATACCGTCACCGAAGCTCCGATGGCTATTGCCATCGCCCAACAAGGGGGCATTGGCGTCATACACAAAAACCTTCCCATCGAAGCTCAAAAGGACGAAGTGGACAAGGTCAAACGCAGCGAATCCGGCATGATCGTTGACCCGGTGACAATGACGCCCGACCGCAAAATCCGCGAAGCTCTGGATTTGATGAAGCGCTTCAAGATTTCCGGCGTGCCGATTGTGCAGGAAGACGGGCGGTTGGTTGGCATTTTGACCAACCGCGATTTGCGATTTGAAACGCGGCTCGACCTGACGCTGGCCGAAGTGATGACCAAAGACAATCTGATCACCGTTCCCGTCGGGACGACGCTGCAACAAGCTGAAGGAATTTTGCAGCGCCACCGCGTCGAAAAGCTGTTGGTGGTTGACGACAATTACCGGTTGAAGGGCTTGATTACAGTCAAAGACATTCAAAAAGCCATCAAGTACCCGAACGCCGCCAAAGACGATTTTGGCCGTTTGCGTTGCGCCGCCGCCATTGGCGCGACAGGAGATTTTCTGGAGCGCGCGACCGAACTCATCAAGGTGCGCGTTGACGTGCTGGCGATTGACACCGCACACGGACACAGTTCGCGCGTCGTCGAAGCCGTCAAAATCATCAAACAGCGTTTTCCTGAAATCGAATTGATTGCCGGAAACATCGCTACTGCCGAAGGCGCGCGCGCATTGATTGATGCTGGTGCAGATGCTGTGAAAGTCGGCATCGGTCCCGGTTCGATCTGCACCACGCGTGTGGTCAGCGGGGCGGGCGTTCCGCAAATCACCGCCATCACCGAAGCCGTTCGTGGCGCCAAAGGTTCCGGCGTCCCGATCATTGCCGACGGCGGCATCAAATACTCCGGCGATATTACCAAAGCCATTGCTGCCGGAGCCGATGTGGTCATGATTGGTTCGCTGCTGGCCGGAACCGACGAATCGCCGGGCGAAATCATTTTGTACCAGGGAAGGAACTTCAAAACGTATCGCGGCATGGGCAGTCTGGGCGCAATGAAGGAAGGCAGCCGGGATCGTTATGCCCAGCAGGAAGTAGATACCGACAGCAAACTCGTTCCTGAAGGCATTGAAGGCCGCGTTACATACAAAGGTTCATTGGCGGCGTTGGTAGGCCAATTGGTAGGAGGCCTGCGAGCAGGAATGGGTTACACGGGTTGCCGGACGATAGCTGAGTTACAACAGAACGCGCGCTTCATGAAAATCACCGCCGCCAGTTTGAAAGAATCCCACGTCCACGACGTGATTATCACGAAAGAAGCTCCGAATTATCGAGTTGAGTAGTGTTGACCGTCGCCAGATGCGGCTGGAATTTTTTTGATTCAACCCCGTGAGATTGTCTTGGGCAGGGTGTGGTTTGGGACTATATGGTAGGGCTGATAGACACTTCAGACGCTCCGCCGCAGGACATTCACCATCCTCACATCATCATCGAGGAAGAAGGCGGCGCGATTGTTGGCGAGTATCACGGCTTCAACTATCACGGCTACGGGCAGATTTACGGCGACATCTTTCTCGATGTTTTTCCGGCGACGGCTCCATTGAAGTTTTACGAGCCACCCGCGACAACCATTCACTCCGACACTCGCCAACCATTCAACACCATGATTGACTTCGAGAATCTGTTGTATCCGCAACAGGCGCTCGACGTGCAACCGAATAGCTGTCGAGCGCGACTGCATTTCCGCAACGGCGAACTTTACGCGCACGGCCCGCTGCATCAAGTAAAGTTCACCGACCTGCTGACCGATACGCCCTGCACAACCATTCCGCCGGTGAACGCCGCTTCGACGGCAGGGCTGGATGTTTTTGTGCCGGATCACGGTTACGCCGTGTTGCACCTCAGCGGAGGTACACAGGACTTCGTCTTCAAGGGTGGGAAGAGCTACAAAGTCAAAGTCACCAATGCAGCGAAAACCTTCACGTCGGAACACTTCCAATATTTCTATCGCATTATGGGACAGCCGCCCAACACGAAGCTGATACCAGTTGGCGCAACTGCTGGAGCAATGGGCAATTTGTTTCAGAACGGCAACCCGGCGTGCATGCACGGGTGGTTCGGCAGGGCGATTTACTGGCTGCTGACGAAGCACCTGGATTGGTAGCATGCGAGGCGGCAAGAACGGCTTGCCCCAACCGCAGCACAGAGCCTTCGTTTCGTGCTGCGGTTGGGAAGGGATAGAGCTTCATTATCAGACAATATCCAAGCCAATCTCCATAAAGATTCGTTTCAGGTCCGGCATAACGCCGACGGGATCAGGCGATGCTGTGCCGCGTGTGGAAAGGATCGTCCGCATATCTCTCAGCGGCGTTTCAAAGTTCAACAGTCGTGTGCCGCCATTTTTATCCTGATACCTACTTTGCAGAAGCAAGGCGACGCCGGCAATGATGGCTGCTGCGCCACTGGTGCCGCCAAACGAATTTGTGTATCTGCTCTTGGAGTCAGCAGGAGTAGGAGCATCGGGGCTTGCTCCAAGTTCGCCAATCCTTGTCGCAGTTGTGGCGATATTTTCCCCCCAGGCATAACAGTCAACGCGCGATCCGAAATTCGATTTTGGGCCTGAGCCTGTCAGGTTCAGGCGTCTATGACGACCATCCGCAAGAAAGGCGCTATGGCAAGCGCCTACCAGAATCGCTCCGGAGTCCATAAAATTCGCGGCTCCTCGATTCAAACTTCTAACCCGCGTTACCCCTTTGTCAACTTCCACCACCTGGCTTTCGGCTCCATCCAAATCAAAGCCTCCATTGCCCGCCACTTCAATGACGATAATGTCCGAATCCGTAGCATTTCTGATGGCGATGAAGTCCAAAAGCTCGCACTCGACGGGTTTGAGGCTTTTTTGCACTTCGATCAACAGAACGTCTCCCGCTGCCAAACTGGGCAGGACTGCCGCCAACGCATTGGCAACTTTGGAATGCGAAGCGCCCGCTGAATGATAACTGGAGGTTAATTTGACCGACGTAACGCCTGGAGCAATCCCAACCACGCCAAAAGTATTGTCGTTTGCCGCAACGACGCCCAACACTGAAGTGCCGTGATTATCCGCATCCTCTCGGTTAGTACCACCATAAAACGTTGGCGTGATTGTCTTCAAATCCTGATGTTGCGGGTACCAGCCTCTTTCCAGATCGGCAAACGCCACCCCTGCGCCTTTAGTAAATTGCCAGGCGAAGCCTACATCAATCCCACCTTCAGCCGCTGGCTTTAAGTATCCCTGCTCCGTAAAAAAATCTTCGTCAAACGGATCAACATCCGCGGCGTCAGAAACCGCCTGCTCTTTGTATGCAAAATCTACTTCTGTCAGCTTGTTCAGATCTTTCAACAATTCATCAAATTTTCCTCCCAGCTTTCTGGCATCCAGTTCCCAAAATCTGGTCAGACTAGGCAGCGAAAATTTCGATGATGGATGGAAATTCCAGAATTTCTTCTTGTTTCGATTTGCTGCGGCGCGCCGTTCCAATTCCAGAATTTCAGGAACAGATAGGCTATGGATGGCGCGCCGGGTTTCGAGTTGGTACTTTTCCAACACCGCCAACAATCCCGTCAATTTTTGACGCCGGGCATAATCCTGCAGGGTGTCAACATCGGGCGCGGGAAGATTGCCAACCAATTGAATGATGACAAAACCGCTATATTCCGCGCAGATTCGCTGGAACACCTCTTCCTGTTTAAGCATAAGTTCACCTTTCTATCAGCTTTCTTGGCCATCCGAATCAATCTTCGATCAGGCATTTGTGTAACAATCTTCGCAACTTCCTCGTGGCACTGGTCAGTCTGGATAATCAGTATCTCCAAAACCGTTGTTCCGACAGAAAGGATCTCCGGTATTAGGCGGCGGATCACTTGGCAAATATATGTTGTGGGGGGGCGCAACCAGTTTGTAGAAATACTTAAAATGGTCGGTTCGCTCTTCGTGCATGTGTGTTGGCGGAGCGTTATCAATCGTGACGAAGTAATGTTGATGACCTGCGCCCTGAAAGACAAAATCCTGTGTGTCGCTGTTGGTAAATCGCAAAACCGCATAGCCATTGTCGGGCAGATCAATTTCAAGCCCTGTTTCATCGGCATAGATGCCATCCGCACCAGGATTTTCCGGCACAAACTCCGTCAACTCAGTATTCTTGGGGTGCGTAATGGCGTACAGCAGCCCTTGTTTGAAATGAAATCTGGCTTTGCAAAGCTCCGGCATAACTTTTAAGTCTTCGTCTTTGCCTGCTTCCTCTAACTCCGGGTTTCTGTGAAGCCTGCGTTGAAAGTCCAGAATGTTGTCATATGTGTTGATAGTTACGCTCTGATCTTGCTCGATCAATCCGGCCTTGCGTCGTCGGTTTGTTTCCAGGGTTTCCAGTTTGGCCTTTTTCTCTTCAGAAATTGTCTGGCTCAACCCTGGCACACCGCCATGCACTTCCAGCACGATCTTGCCGCCCAGTGTTCCCAGACTATTGGCAGAATGGGGCATCGCATGCGCCGCATGGTCATGATGGTGAGTGCAGCAAATCCGGCTGGGACAAAAATCGGCGTAGGTCCAAACCTGCGAAATAGGCACTGTTTCGCCATTTGGATTCGTCACCGGCTTTTCAGTTTCAATGGTGACTTTCGGGCGATGAACATCCGTCTCCGGCACTCCGTAAAAATCCGACAAATCCAACAAACCGACCATAAACTCGTCGTTCAATTTTTTAGGGAAAAGGGCGCATAGGTTTTTGAAGTTAATGGTAATTTTGCTCATTTCGATTCTCCTTAGAAGCCTTCGGTCTCAGTAGCCGAAGGAAAGTAAATTTCACCTACA
>CAYYDG010000031.1:0-89784 GCA_964470555.1 uncultured Heliomicrobium sp. | reverse complement strand
AAGCCAAGGTTAGTGTGAGCGGGTTGTGATGAAGCCCTTCACCGGGAATTCCTGTAAAGCAGTAAGCTGACGAGCGTAAAAGATTCAGTTGTGATAGTTTCCAATTTGCGAATCCTCCGAAGTCGTTACTTCTTTCCGCCTTCCTGAACACAAGGTGGGGAGGATTCGCGATTAGATTGAAAAAGTCAATGATGCCTACCAGGTAAACCCACGCCTATCAATGAGATACATGTGGGACAGGATTGAGGGTAATTATACAATCTTTGGGTGTCACTCAGGCCGCATTGGCCTCTTACACAAAATGGCGTGATGAGGCGTTACGCAATCACACACTTGGAGCATTGACGCCGCATTACGCCGTCGCCATTGTCGCGCAGCGGCTGGATGATTCGACGGCGCAGGTCGAAGTGTTGATTGCCGCCGAGATGAGGCAATACACAATTTCGATCAAGCCGGTGACGCTGAATCGGCTGCCTTCGGGCGAGACGGAAACCAAACCCGCGGGCAATGTGGTGACGATTGATCAGAAGGCGGGCGACAAGCTCGGCACGGATTCGGACAAGATTCGCATCGGGCAGACGACGACGACGGTTCCGGTCAGCCGGGCGGTGCAGGCTCTGGAAATCACCTGGACGCCGAAGAACGACAACCGAGAAGGATTCGCCAACACTTGCATCGTGCGTCTGGGCAGGGAGCCTGAAGTTCTGGTCAACGGCTACGTCATCGGCGAGCCGATCAGATAAAGGTCGGCAGATGTTTGCTGCTTAAGCCTGCTACCGCAGCCGTTTCTGCCAGAGCTACCAAGTTCATCCAGTTTGTCGCGTCTGGCATCTTGTCAGGCGAGGCAATCGGAAGTGCGGAGAAAGCTCGAATAGTGCCAAGGGTGGCCATTCGAGCTTTCTCCGCACTTCCACCTTTTTTTCTTGGCAGAAGCCGCCGTGTGAGTCGCCCGACCGTAAAGAAGAGCTTAAGTTTAGTGGAAAACGTTCTTGCTTACGCGCGGGCCACCGACAACCTTCCTCTACTCAAAGATAGGGAACAGTCAGCCAATTCACAGCCTGCAACACTCCCCATAAATCCTGAAAACCCTGCTTCATAGTTTGAGCTGGATTGAGCGCAGCGTTATCCAGGATTGACCAACTTCAGTCTTTGCTGCATTATCCGCGCCGTTTTCCCAACACTCAAAACCGTATGACTCCCATCTCCTTGAACTCGATTTCCTTGCACCCGGCAGCGGCCAGCGATGAAGCTTTTTTGTTCGAGCTTTACCGCGACGCGCGCGCGGGAGAAATGGCTGACTGGGGATGGAACGATGTTCAACAGCAAGCGTTTTTGAGCATGCAATTTCGCGCTAGAAACCTATCGTATTCTGCTTACCCAAACACGGAACATTCGATCATCTTGAACGCAGATCAGCCGATTGGCCGAATGCTGGTTTCCAGAAAAGATGATGAAATTCGATTGGTGGACATTGCTTTGCTGGCTGAGGCTCGCGGGCAAGGAGTCGGCGCGAAATTGCTTGCGGAGTTGTTGGCGCAAGCTGCTCACGAAGCGATGCCCGTGCGGTTGCACGTCGAAAAAAACAACCCTGCCCTGCGGCTTTACCAGCGGCTGGGATTTCAGATTCTGGAAGACACCGGAACGCAATTTTTTATGGAATGGCGAGGCTGATCGCCGAATTCAGGAGACATTGAATGCTCGATTCATTGCATTACGAAGACTTTCTTCCCCACATCGGCTCGAAGTTCAAAGCGCCGATTACTGACGAACTGACAGTCGAATTTGAACTGCTCAGCGCTGAAAACAAACCGCCTTCGCCGCAACAGGAGCAGTTCATTTTGCATTTCCGGCTGCCGAAATCCTTTCCGATTCGTCACGTGCAATTCATGTTCACGCTGCACCACGAACAACTTGGCAGCGGCGTGATGTTTCTGGTTCCCATCGAACAAGACGCCGACAGCGTAACGTACGAAGCCGTCTTCAACCGACCTATCGAAGCCTGATCCATGAGCGAAATCATTATTTCTCCGAACATCAAACTTCGTCCGGCTGCGCCGGAGGACGAAGAGTTTTTGATTTCCGTGTACGGCAGCACGCGCGAACAGGAACTGGCCATGGTTCCCTGGACTGTCGAACAGCGCCAGGCTTTCATCAAGTTTCAGTACACGGCTCAATTGAATTATTACCGGTCGGAATTTCCGAATTCAGAGCATTGGGTGATCGTGGCTGACGGCCAACCGGTGGGCAGACTGTTTCTGGATCGCCGCGAAGCTCAGTTTCGCATTTTGGACATCACAATTTTGACTGCTCACCGAGGCAAAGGATTCGGTGAACCGGTTATTCGCCATGTCATGAACGAAGCCGCCGCCGTTGGAAAAACTGTCGGGATCAACCTGGATTTGTACAGTTCCTCCCAGTCAATCTTTGAGCGACTGGGTTTCAAGGCCACAGAAAAAACAGACAGCCACACTCTTTATGTCTGGCAGGCAGGTCAGGAGCAATGACCAAACTCAGGCAGCGTCTTGTCTATCGCCAATCGAGCGGCTAAAATCCGCAATCAATCAACAAAGACGCTGTTGAATATCAAATCGTCAAGCGAGACCAAAGAGCACATCCGGGATCGAAGATAACTTTACTCACGCCGTGCTCGCTCATTCTCCTGCTCGCAAACGATGGCTTACTTTGGAGACACCGAAACTTAAATGGACAATCAGAAGCTGGCAATCAACATTGAAGATGAAATGCGGCGTAGCTATTTGGATTACGCCATGTCGGTCATCATCGGGCGAGCCTTGCCCGATGTCCGCGATGGACTGAAGCCTGTGCATCGTCGGATTTTGTATTCGATGAACGAAAAGGGACTGGTACCCGGCAAACCATACAAGAAATCGGCCAACGTCGTCGGAGACGTGCTTGGCGCGTATCATCCGCACGGAGATTCCGCCGTGTACGACACGATGGTGCGCATGGCGCAGGACTTTTCCTTGCGCTATCCGCTGATTGACGGGCAGGGGAATTGGGGCAGCATTGATGGTGACAGCGCGGCGGCTTACCGATACACAGAAGCCAGGCTGGAACGCATCGCCACCGAAATGCTGGCCGACATTGAAAAGGAAACCGTCAAATTCGTTCCCAACTACGACGAATCGCGGCAGGAACCGACGGTGTTGCCGACGCGAATTCCCAATCTGCTTATCAACGGGTCGGACGGCATCGCGGTTGGCATGGCGACGAAAATCCCGCCGCATAACCTGAACGAAATAATAGAAGCGACGATTCAATTGGTGCAGCATCCCAAGACAACCGTCGCCGAATTGATGAAGATCGTGCCGGGGCCGGATTTCCCGACTGGCGGATTCATTTATGGCCGCGAAGGCATCAAACAGGCTTACGAAACCGGTCGTGGAGTGATGCAGCTTCGGGCACGCGCGGCGATTGATCGCATCGGGCGCGGCGCTCAGGAACGCGACGCCATCGTCATCACGGAGATTCCGTTCCAGGTCAACAAATCCAAGTTGATTGAACAGATCGCCGATCTGGTCAATGAAAAGCGCGTCGAAGGCATCAGCGAAATCCGTGACGAAAGCGACCGTGAATCCACAGCGCAGAAAAAAGTCCGCATCGTCATCGAACTCAAACGCGACGCCATTCCGCAAATCATCCTGAACAAGCTGTACAAGCTGACGCAGATGCAGATTTCCTTCGGCGTCATCAATCTGTCCATCGTCAACGGCCAGCCCAGAATCCTGACGCTGGTGGAAACGCTCAACGAATTCATAGCCTTCCGCCGCGAAGTCGTGCGCAACCGCACGATGTACGAACTGAAAAAAGCCAGATTGCGCGCGCACATCTTGGAAGGCCTGATGAAGGCGATTGACATCATTGACGAAATCATCAAGCACATTCGCGGATCGAAATCCGCCGAAGACGCCAAAGGCGGTTTGATCTCCAAGTTCAAGTTCAGCGACATTCAAGCGCAGGCGATTCTGGATATGCAGCTTCGCCGGTTGGCGGCGCTGGAACGCCAAAAGCTGATTGACGAATACGAAGAACTCATCAAGCTGATCGCCGAATTGGAAGAAATCCTGAACAGCGAAACGGCGCTGCGCCGCGTGATTATCAAAGAACTGCGCGAAGTCCAGAAAGCCTATGCCGATCCGCGCCGGACGCAAATCATTGACAGCGGAGTCGAACTGACCTTGGAGGATTTGATCGCAGACGAAGATGTGGTCATTACCTTGACGCTTTCGGGCTATGTCAAACGCACTGCTCTGACGACTTACAAATCTCAGCGCCGTGGTGGAACCGGGCGTAAAGGCATGAGCACCAAGTCCGAAGATGTGGTATCGCATTTGTTTATCGCTTCGACGCACAGCTACCTGATGGTCTTCACCACACAAGGGCAGGTTTACAAGCTGAAAGTTCACGAAATTCCGGATTCGCAAGCCGCTGGTCGAGGCAAAGCGATGGTCAATCTGATCAATTTGCCCAGCAGCGAAAAAATTGCGGGAGTCATTCCTGTTCGTGAATTTGCGCAGGGACAATATGCCGTCATGGTCACCCGTTTGGGTGTCATTAAAAAAACAGAGCTTTCCGAATTCGCCAATATCCGGTCGAACGGAATCATTGCCATCGGCGTGGACGAAGGCGACGAATTGATTTCTGTCGAATTGACCGACGGCAAGAAGAAAATCTTCATTGCCACGCACGAAGGACAAGCGATTTGTTTTGAAGAGGACGAAGTCCGCGATATGGGACGACAGGCGCGCGGCGTGCGCGGCATCACTCTGCGCGAAGGCGATTATGTCGTCGGCGTTGTCGCGGTGAGTGGCGACCAGCAGATGCTCAGTGTGACCGAAAATGGATTCGGCAAACAAACGCAGTTGAGCCAATACCGCGTCACCGGTCGGGGTGGCAAAGGCGTTATCAACATCAAAGTAACAGACAAGACTGGCAAGGTTGTCGCGGTCATGCCTGTCACCAAAGACAGTGAAGTGTTGATTATCACGTCGCAAGGCAAGCTGATTCGCATCGAAGCCGAAACCATTCGCGCCACCGGTCGCAGCGCGCAAGGCGTCAAGCTGATTGACGCTTCAGGCGACGATTCGGTCGCCAGCGCTTCGCTCGTTGAGCAGCAAACCGGCGAGGTGGGCGAGTAAACTCAAAAGGCAAAAGGTAAATATCAAAAGTGAAAAAGGGATTCGGCGACAATCCGAGTTCAGAATTACGCGAAGCAAGAAATAATGAGTTTTGAAATCCACAATGAAAGTGCCAACTGGCTGAAATGGCGTGCTTTCTATTTTTGCCTTTTGCCTTTTGCCTTTTGCCTTTTATTTTTTCTGTCTGGTTGTTCGCGCAAGGCGCAATTGGAAAGCGCGCAATCGGCCTGGGACAGCGGCGATTACGTCGGAGCGGCAGAGCGGTACGAAGAGTTTCTCAAGCAAAATCCGCAAAGCGACAAAACCGAATTTGCCCGGTTGCAGGCGGCGACGGTTTGCCGCCGTGATTTGAAACAATACGACCGCGCCATTCAGCATTACCTGCACTTCATTGAAGATTTTCCGAAATCGCCAGACTTGTATCAGGCTCGGTTGAGTCTGGCCGAATGTTATACGGCGACGCAGAAATTGCGCGAAGCCATCAGCGAATACGAAAGCGCGTTGCCCGACGGAGCAGACACCAAGGAAAAACGCCGCATTCGGTTGAAAATCGCCGATCTGTATTACGACTTGAAAGACCTTGGACAGGCGATGGCTGAATACAGGAAGGTTACCGATGACGCCGCTTACGATGAATTGTGCGAAAAAGCCTATCTGCAAATCGGCGGCATTCACTTGTTGAGGGACGAATTCGACGAAGCTATTCCATCGTATCGAGCCGTTGTTCAATATACGCAAGACCCACCGCTCAGACGCACGGCGCGCATTCGTCTGGCGGATTGTTACGAACGCACCTTCGCTTACGAACAGGCGATTCAGACATTGAAAGAAACCGAAGTTGATCCTGCATCGCCGGATTACATCCCGCAACGCATCGCTTCGATTCAGGAACAACAGCGGCAGCGCAACATCTCTCCGCAAGCAACTTTGAACTGGAAGAGAAAGTAATCCATAACATCCCAAGAGGAGTTTTTATGCCAATTTTCAATAACCGCGGCCCATCCAAAAAACGTCATTCCGGCTCCGGTTCAGGTTCTGGCTCTGGTCGGTCTTCTGGTGGTTCTGGCCGGTCCGGAAGCGGTGGCGGTGGCGGCGGCGGCGGCAGGTCCGGCGGTGGAAGCCGGTTTGGCGGCGGCAGACCCGGTGGGAAGCCCGGCGGCAAACCGGGAGGAAAACCGTTTGGCAAGCCATTCGGCAAGAAGAAAGCTGTCAAAAAGAAAAAAGCAAAGAAGAAAGTAGTGAAGAAGCCGACTTTCCCGAATATTGAAAACACGGGGATGGAAGGCTGGTACTTCAAACAACTGATAGAAACTGAGCAGTTGGTGGCTGTCAAAGTGAAGAATGGCGATTTGGTGGAAGGCTACGTTCGTTATTACGACAAGGACACCATCAGTATCGGCCCGGCTGATGGCAGCCCGAAAATGTTTCTTCGCAAAGACGGAATCAATTATCTGTATGAACTTGAGGATGACCAGGAAGCGTAGGGAATGGTTTCCGCGCGCTGAGTGCAACCTGGCACTGTTATGGGTACGCAGAGAGCCTGCCGGCTCTCTGCGTAAAACCTTTCGGAAAGAAAAGTTTCAATGAACAGGGCTTCGCAGTCTGGAAGGCATGCGTACCTGGCTGAAAGCCATAGATGCGAAATGGTCGGCGCAGAGTCTTGACAGCTTTGCGAGCCGTTTGCTATTTTGCCCGCTCGTTAAAGCTCGTTTGGCAATGACATACAGGCTCTTAGCTCAGGGGTAGAGCACTACCTTGACACGGTAGGGGTCAGCGGTTCAAATCCGCTAGAGCCTATGTTTTTTGGTTTGGCACACGCCCAAACAGTTCAACGTCAGCTCCGAAAGAGTTGCCACATTTATGCAAAACCGATTTACGAATCGAACTAAGTAGCTGCGATGATTGAAGCGCCCCCGGCGCTTTCGTCGCAGCGATTTTGCATTGGCAACCGCTGACGTAGGACCTTACCTAAAGCAATTATCCGGTTTCTATACCTAACCTGAGCTTTAAGCTTTTGGGATTGTCCGCATCAGTTCTGACTATCAGTTTGGATTTCATGACTTTCGAGTTGTGAATTCCAGGCGGCAGAAATCCCATCTGTCTTGCTTTAAGTTAGGGGTACAGCAGTGAGCGAAAACAATAATCAATCAGATTTGAAATCATCTGTGGACGTGTCAGGCGCTGTTTCAGCATTTGATTTGTTGAAACAGCAAGACCGCGACAGCGCCAAGAAAGCAATTGCCGCGCGATTGTTTCGAGACGGCGTGCAACAGGAAGAGCCGGTTGATCTGAGTTATCAACCGAAGCCCGGTGAGCGCGTGGAGGCCGTCACGCCGGAATCACCTGAAGCTTTGGAAGTGTACCGTCATTCGACAGCGCATTTGCTGGCAGCAGCGGTTATGGATTTGTATCCGGGAACGAAGCTCGGTATTGGGCCGGCGTTGCTGGATGATCCTAAAGGCGGTTTCTTTTACGATTTTGTGCGTCCTGACGGTGGGCGCTTTACGCCCGAAGATTTGCCGAAGATCGAAAAGCGCATGAAGGATTTGGTCAAGCGCAATCTGGAATATCGGCGGGTCGAGATGCCCAAAGCCGAAGCCGAGAAGAAGTTTGCGGATTTGGGCGAACCTCTCAAATGCGAATTGATCGAAGAAAAAGCGGGCGACGTTGTCAGTTGCTACACGATCGAAGGAACGCCGTTCATTGATTTTTGTCTTGGCCCGCACATTCCTTCGACGGGCAAGATCAAGGCGATCAAGCTGCTTTCCATCGCTGGCGCGCATTGGAAAGGTGACGAAAAGCGTGAGCAGATGCAGCGCATTTATGGCACATCGTTCTTTTCGCAGGAAGAACTCGACGCCTGGGTTAAGCAGAAAGAAGAAGCCGAAAAACGCGATCATCGTCGGTTGGGACCGGAACTGGATTTGTTCAGTTTCAGCGAGGCGATTGGGCCGGGTTTGGTGCTGTGGCATCCGAACGGCGCGTTGATTCGCAAAGTCATCGAACAGTTTTTGAATGACGAGTTGTATCGGCGCGGCTACAGCTTTGTGAACACGCCGCACGTCACGCAATCGGAACTGTTCCGGATTTCAGGCCACCTGGAAAATTATCAGGAAGGTCTGTATCCGCCGATGACAGACAAGGAGAACGAGCAGATTGAATATCGGATGAAGCCGATGAACTGTCCGTTCCATATCCAAATTTACAAATCCAGGCAGCGTTCTTACCGCGACCTGCCCCAGCGATATGCTGAATATGGCATGGTCTATCGGTATGAGCGGTCAGGGGTGACGCACGGGTTGATGCGCGCTCGCGGATTCACGCAGGATGACGCGCATCTGTTTTGCACGCCGGAACAGTTGGTCGGCGAAGTGATCGCCTGTCTCGATCTAGTGGATTTTGTGATGAAGGCCTTCGGGTTTGAATACAAAGCCGAATTGTCGTTGCGTCATCCGACGGATCATTCCAAGTATTTAGGTTCGGATGACGTCTGGACGATGGCTGAAAAAGCCTTGACCGAAGCGCTCGATCAATACGGGTTGCCGTATGTGCGAATGGAAGACGAAGCGGCGTTTTACGGCCCGAAGATTGACTTCAAGGTTGTGGACGCGATCAAACGCACGTGGCAGCTTTCGACGATTCAGGTGGATTTCAATTTACCGCAGCGTTTCGGCATTGAATTCATAGGATCGGACAACAAGCCGCATCAACCCATCATGGTTCATCGCGCGATTCTGGGATCGTTCGAGCGTTTTTTCGGAATTTTGATCGAACATTACGCCGGAGCGTTTCCGGTCTGGTTGGCTCCGACGCAAGCCATCGTGCTACCGATTTCGGATCGCTTCAATGACAAAGCCGCCGAGATCGAGCAGGAATTGCTGGCGGCGGGGCATCGCGTGCAAGCCGATCTTCGCAGCGAAAAAATCGGCGCGAAGATTCGGGATGCTCAATTGAAGAAAATTCCTTTTATGCTCGTCCTCGGCGAACGTGAAGCCGAAGCCGGGTTGGTTGCGGTACGCGACCGCGTCAAAGGCGATACCGGTGCAGTGCCTGTCGCCGAATTCAGCGCGCAATTAAAAGCATTGGTCAGTTCGCGCGCGCTGCATACTTAAACGATTGCTGAAAACAGGTTGCGACTTGCCATCAGCGATCAACAAATCTTGGAGGTGTTTTTATTAGTAACGGGTATCAAGGCGGTGGTTATAGAGGACGGCGCGACCAACGTGTCCCATCTGTGCGCGTCAACGAGCGAATTCGCACCAAAGAAGTTCGCGTGATTGATGAAGAAGGGCAGCAGCTAGGCATTATGACGCCGCAGGAAGCGCTGAAAACTGCCCGCGCGCGCGGATATGACCTGGTCGAAGTCGCGCCGCAGGCTCAACCGCCGGTCTGCCGCATTGTGGATTTCGGCAAATACCAATACGAACAGAAAAAGCGCGCTCACGAAGCCAAGAAAAAACAGGTCGTCATAGAGGTGAAAGAAATCAAGTTTCGCCCGGCAACCGATGAGCACGATTACAATTTCAAGATGAAGCACGCCAGGGAAATTCTGGATGACGGCAACAAGGTCAAAGCGACTGTACGATTTCGCGGCCGCGAAATCACGCACAAGGAACTTGGGCAAAGATTGCTGGAACGGTTGGAACAGGATTTAGCCGAACACGGCGTCCCGGAAAATCGGCCTCGCCTGGAAGGAATGCAATTTATAGTCATCTTCACACCGAAGAAATCATAACGGAGGAATTATGCCTAAACTCAAAACTCACAAGGGGGCGGCGAAGCGCTTTCGCACCACCGCCACCGGCAAAATCAAACGCGGCCACTCGCACGCGCGTCACATCCTGACCAAGAAGACCGCCAAGCGGAAACGCCTGCTGGATATTGACGTGCTGGTTTCTGAAAGCGATCAGGCGCGTGTCGAGGCAATGCTGCCTTACGGCAGAAAGTAGTTTTTGATTTTCGATTTTGAATTTCACCGAACAAAGTCAATGCACGACAATTCAAGATTCATCATTCACCATTCATCATTTTAGTAAGGAGGGCTTATGCCTCGAGCAAAACGTGGTCCGAAGCGCTTAGAGAAGCGCAAGAAGCTGGAGAAACTGTCAAAAGGCTACCGCGGGACGAAAAGCAAACTGTATCGTTCGATGAAAGAATCCGTCCAGCGCGCTCTGAAATTCGCGTACGTTGGCCGCAAGATCAAAAAACGTGATTATCGTTCGTTGTGGATCATCCGCATTGGTGCTGCTGCACGCCAACACGGATTGAACTACAGCCAGTTTATGCATGGCCTGACGCTGGCCGAAATCGAACTGGATCGCAAAATTCTGGCTGACCTGGCCGTCAATCAACCCGAAGCCTTTGCCGACCTGGCAAATTCGGTGAAGAAGGCTTTGGAATCCGCCGGGAAACTGAAACCCGCTGCGGCTTAAACTGATTTGATCGCCAGCTCACGGCTGGCCAGCAAACACCAAAGACCCAAGACCGGATGCCCTGAAAGCTTCCAATCGTCTTGGGTCTTTGCTTGAGGAAGGGTAGCCTGGCAGAAGCAATGCCAATTACCGACTTATTGTTTTATGTCAGATCGCATTACAGAATTGCGCGAAAATTTTGACCGAGAGCTTGCAACGGTTAACGCCGAAACCGACGCGGTTGTTTTGCGTGACCGTTGGATAGGGCGCAAAAGCGGTTTGCTGACTGCCGAGATGAAGACGCTGGGCAAACTCTCGCCCGAAAAACGCAAAACCGCCGGAGCCGAACTCAACGAGTTGAAGAATTACGTTGAGTCTGCGATAGAGAATCTGCTTGGCAGTTTTGCTGCCAAACGCGAAGCTGAACAGTTGGCCAAAGAGCGCATTGACGTAACCTTGCCCGGTCGGCGCATTCAAGCTGGCCATCTGCATCCAATTACCTTGCTGCGGCAAAAAATCGAAGACATCTTCGTTTCGATGGGCTACGAAATCGAAGACGGCCCGGAAATCGAAACGCATTTCTACAACTTCGAAGCGTTGAACATCCCGGAAAATCATCCGGCGCGCAGCCCGCAAGACACGTTTTATCTTGCCGGCGAACGAACTGTTGAACTTGCGCTGCGGTCGCAAACTTCGACGATGCAGATTCACGCAATGCAAAAGCGCACGCCGCCTTTGCGCGTCGCTGCGCCCGGCAGAGTCTTTCGTCGGGACACTCCCGACGCGACGCACAACCCGATGTTTTATCAGGTCGAAGGTTTGCTGATTGATCGCGGCATTACGCTCGGCGATTTGAAAGGCACGGTCGAAGAGTTCGTTCGCCGCTTGTTCGGCCCGGATACCAAAACGCGCTTTCGTCCGTCGTATTTCCCGTTCGTCGAACCCGGAGCCGAAATTGATTACACCTGCTTCAAATGCGGCGGGAGCGGTTGTCGTGTCTGCAAAGGCTCAGGCTGGATCGAAATGGGCGGATCGGGAATGGTGCATCCGAACGTTTTGCGCGTCGTCGGCATTGATCCCGAAGAATTCACTGGTTTCGCGTTCGGTTTGGGATTGGATCGGCTCTGCGCCTTGATGTACGGCTTGGACGATATTCGGCTGTTGTATGAGAATGACGTGCGGTTTTTAGAGCAATTCAGTTAGCGAGCACCTTTCATCGAGGGGTTATGAATCAGCAGACACTGACAATTTCAAATGCTCTTTACGGACGGTTGCAGGCAGAGGCACAACTGCGTGGCGTCAGCATTGAGCAGTTGATCGAAACCTGGGAAGAGCGCGAGTCTGAAATTCTCCGGCGGCATAAAGTCGTCAGCGAGATCAGAGAATTGCGCGAGCGAATAAGAGCGAAACACGGCGAAATGCCGGACAGCACGGAACTGATTCGGGAAGACCGGGAGCGTTGATGCCGGGAGCGTTGATGATTGATTTGGTCGTGGATAGCAGCGTCGCCATCAAATGGTTCGTGCCTGAAACCTTTTCAGCAGAAGCGGATCGGATTCTGCTCGCACACGATCAAGGGGCACTGGCATTCACCGCACCTGAAGTGATTTACGCCGAGTTTGGGAATATCGTCTGGAAAAAACATCTTTTTCAGGGACTGTCTGCAAGTGATGCGGATTTCGCCTTGGCACGGTTCCAGCAACTGAATTTTAGTGTGACCTCAGACGCCGCGTTGCTCGATGAAGCTTACCGGCTGGCTGTTATGTATAAACGAACTGTTTATGACTCGCTTTACCTGGCGTTGAGTTTGCGCGTTGGGTGTCAGTTCGTGACGGCTGATGAAAGGTTGGTAAATGCCGTCGGCGCAACTTTTTCAAACGTCATCTGGTTGGCCAACTGGCCTTGAGTGAGCGAAGCCAATGAAACGGAAAGTCTCGGAATTCGCCTACGGATTTGTCCTGACGCATGAACTGGTGCGGGGCTACGGCTTTTGGCCGACGGATGTTCCTTTGCCCGGAACCGAGAAGAAGCGCAAGAAGGCAAAGACCGAAGACGAACCCGAAACCGTCTTGCGCGGATTTCCGATCTTTCTCCAGTTCAAAGCCAGCGAGTACATGAAGCGCAAGAACGCTGGCGAATCGAAGCTGGTCGGCTTGCCGTACTTTCGCTTTCCGATTTACCGCAAGACGCAATCGAATCAGCAACAGCTTCTGGACGGATTGGAAAAACGCGGATATCTGGTTTATTACGCGACTCCGAAAATGCACGAAGCGGTGAACTTGAACGGAGCGTTTTTCGACGGGCGAGTCGTCGCGCATTCGGTGTTTGTCAGCCCTGGCGAAATTGGCGAAGTGCCGGACAATCAAAACCATCGTGTGGTATTCAGCGCGACAACCAAGGACGTGTACTTCTGTCCGAAACCGCGCCGACTGGAACAGGCGATTCACGGCGAAGATTTTGCCGAAACGATGGAACGAATTTTGTCCGCACGCGAACCGGAACAACTCGACGATGCCTGTTTTCACCGGCTGGCCAGCGAGATGGTTTCGCTGGTTTCGCCCAACCGCCGCATCTTCGACGAACTCTCTCGCGGCAAATTCGAAATGACTCCGGCGACATTTGCGAATTATCTGGCGCGGACGTTGTTCGATTGTGAGTTGCTGGTGATTCCAGCGAAGACGAATGCTCAGATTTGAATTGTTGATGGTGGGATTGGAAAGTGGACTACACTGACGACAGATTTAGTTGGGACGAAGAAAAAGCTGTAAAAAACGCTCAGGATCACGGTGTCACGTTTGAAGAAGCAAAAAAAGTATTTGACGATCCGTGCGATGTTGAATTTTTTGACCCTGATCATTCGACACCTGAAGAGCCGCGTTGGATAAGAATCGGATTGTCGGAACGGCGGTTACTGTTTGTCGTTTTCACGCTTCGAGAGGATCGCCTTCGCATCATTCACGCACGGAAGGCGAATAAAACAATGGAGCGAATTTATGTCGAACAAAGCAGTTGAAAAAAAATGGGAAGAGCCGGTTGATGATTCAACCGAAGAAACCATCGTCGAGGAATTCCGTTTCAAACCTCATCGGTTGGAGCGTGTTCAGCCAGGAATCAAAAAGGTGGGTGTTCATCTCTACCTGGACGAAGATGTGCTGGCGCATTTTCAACAGATTGCCCAAGGTGATGGCGCACCGGCCTGGCAAACATTGGTCAATCAGGTTTTGCGTAAAGCTGTGAAGCAGAATGGGACTGAAACGCCCACTGGCAAAGCAACAGCGGAGATCGAAACCATTGTCAGCAGCGAACCATTTGTGAGCGCAGTTGCTGATCGTATTGCCGACCGCGTGGCTGACAAACTGAAAAGGAAGACAGTAAAGAAAGCTGCCTGAGCGAACCCTGACTTATGAAAATCAGCTATAACTGGCTTAAGGAATTTGTGGATCACAATTTGTCGCCGCGCGAGTTAGCGGCGAAGTTGACGATGGTGGGATTGGCGGTGGACGCCGTCGAAGAGCACGGCGACGATTCCGTGCTCGAAATTGACCTGACCTCCAACCGGCCTGATTGTTTGTCGCACCTGGGTGTGGCGCGCGAAGTCGCGGCCATCACCGGCAAAACTTTGCAGATGCCGGAAGTCGTTACTGGAAAATTGAGCAGCGGCGATGAAAAAGTCGGCGATGTGACTTCGGTGGAAATTCTCAATCCTGATCTGTGTCCGCGCTATTCGGCGCGAATTATCAAAGGCGTCAAAGTCGGTCCTTCGCCGGATTGGCTGGTCAAACGGCTGGAAGTGATGGGGCAACGCAGCGTCAATAACGTTGCAGATATTACCAACTACGTCATGCTGGAACTTGGGCAACCGCTGCACGCTTTTGACCTGGCGATGTTGAAAGGTCAGCGGATCATAGTTCGCGCCGCCCGCGAAGGCGAGAAGATGACAACTCTCGATAGCGAAGAGCGTGAACTGACTTCGCAGATGTTGGTCATTGCCGATGCCGAACGCGCCGTGGCGCTTGGCGGCATCAAAGGCGGAGAAGATTCCGGCATTACGGAAACGACTGTGGATGTTTTGCTCGAAGCGGCGTATTTCACTCCGGCGCAGATTCGCGCTACGTCCAAAGCTCTGGGTTTGACAACCGAAGCTTCGTATCGGTTCGAGCGCGGAACCGATCCTGAGATCGTGCCGGTGGCATCGGCTCGCGCGGCGGCGATGATTGCAGAAATTGCTGGCGGGCAAATTCTCAACGGAATTGTGGACGTTTACCCGCTGAAATCCGACCGCAAACAAATCTCTGTACGGCGCAAACGTTACGAGCAACTGACTGGCCTGAAGTTCGATGTCGCCGAAGCCGAACGCATTTTGAATGCGCTGGGTTTTGAAGCCGAAGTCAGCCCGGACAAAACCGCGCTGAAAACACTGGTTCCGACGTGGAGAATTGACTGCGCCATCGAAGAAGACCTGGTCGAAGAAGTCGCGCGCATTTCCGGTTACGACAATTTGAAAACTACTTTGCCGGGCAGCGCCAGAGCCGGGGCGTATCTGCCGGGCGAAACCGGTCGTCGTGCTACGCGCAGCGCGCTGAGCGGTTTGGGTTACAACGAAGCCGTCAGTTTCAGCTTCGTCAACGCCGAAGCCGATGCGTTGTTGACCGAAGCCGCCGAAGGCGCTCGACTGGAATTGCAAAATCCGATTGATGATACCGCCGGATTCATGCGAACGACCTTGCTGGGAGGATTGCTGCAAGCGTTGGAGCACAACTTCAATCATGGTTCGCGCAACGTGCGAATGTTTGAAATCGGCAAATGCTTCCTAAGCGTCGAAGCTGAACGCCCGGAAGAAATCGAACGGCTGGCATTGGTCGCCACCGGCGCACGCAACGAATTTGACTGGCAAGGGGCCAGCACGCGAATTGATTTTTTTGATTTGAAAGCCGCTATTGAATCCGTGGCCGAAAGTCTGGGCTTGCCGTCATTGAGTTTTGCGGCGACTGAAACCATTTCGCATTTGCATCCCGGACGTTCGGCAGTGATTTCGCTGGATGGGATTTCGTTGGGCAGAATCGGGCAACTTCATCCGCGCGTTTCCGCCGGGTATAAATTCAAACAGCCTGTGTTCGTTGCTGAACTGGATTTCGGCGCAATGCTCAACGCGCGCCGTGCCGAAGTCCGGTATCAGCCGTTGCCGAAATATCCGACGGTCGTTCGTGATCTGGCGCTGTTGATTGACACCAGCGTGCCGCTGGCGGCGATTGAAAAAGCGGTTTACGAACTTGGAATTGCCGAATTGGTCGGATTCCGACTGTTTGATTTGTACGCGGGCAAAGAGCTTCCGGCGGGCAAACATTCGATTGCGTTGTCGTTGCGGTATCGCGCCGCTGACCGCACGCTGACCGACGAAGAAATCAATGCCATGCACGAACGCATCGTCAACAAGCTGACTCAGGAATTTTCGGCAGAAGTGAGATAAGCGTGTCAGGACTGGAAAAGTATTCCCATCTGGAAGACAAGATTCACCGCGCGATTGAGTTGTGCAAATCCCTGCGCCAGGAAAAGGCGCAGCTTGAGGCAGAGCTTGATCGTGCGCGCCTGGATTTGGTCGCAGAGCAGGAAGAAAAAGCCAGGCTTCGCGCTCAGTTGGCGTTTTTGCTGGAAGACCGCGACGGTATGAAGCTGAAAGTCGAGGCGATTTTGGACGCCATCACCATGCTGGAACTCGAAGCCGATTCGATAAAGAAGTGATATGGAAACTCCTTCGCAGACGGTCAACGTCAAAATCTACAACCAGACGTATCCGATTCGCGTCGGTCACGGCGATGTGGAGCGCACCATGCGGTTGGCGGCGATGGTGGATCAGCGCATGCGCGAAATTGCCGGAGGAAGTTTGACCGCCGATTCGTTGAAGCTGGCGGTGCTGGCCGCGATTTATATCGCCGACGAACTGGATGCCGCCAATGCGAAATACGAAGAGTTGAACCAGGAACTGGCGACTCGCAGCGCGGAATGCGCTGAATTGCTGGATCAGGTTTTGAAAAGCGGAAAGTGATTCCAGCTATTGTTCCAACAGAATTGCACTGACCAAATCTCCCAAATACGAACCGAGTTGATCGAGCGGCGGGAATCCGCGCTCGCAACTTTTTGACTGGAGGAAAAGTGAGACGAATTATCTTGATAAGCTTGCTGCTTGTTGCTGCGCTGGCGATTTCGCAACCTGCCACACAGGCGCAAAGCAAAAAAGACAAAAACAATCCGCCGAAAGTTTCGCTTTCGGTTGAAAAAGCGGCTGCTGAATTCGGCAACGTCGAAGGCATCACCGCCGCACAGATCAGGGATTTTTTGACGTTCATTGCCGCGGATGAACTGGAAGGCCGCGACACGCCTTCGCGTGGATTGGACATTGCCGCGAAGTTCATTGCATTCAACCTGTCGCGCTGGGGTTTCAAACCGGCGGGCGACAACGGCACTTTTTTTCAACACTTCGGTTTGCGGCGCGGCCAGGTGGACAAAGATCAGAGCAAGGTTGAACTGGCAGGTCAAACGTTCAAAGCGGGCGAAGATTATATTCCGCGCCCGACGGTCAAAACTGTTTCCGGCCAGTTGGTGTTTGTCGGACACGGCATGGTCATCAAATCGAAAAACATCAACGCTTATGAAGGCATTGATGTGAAAGACAAGATTCTTGTTGTTTCTGCCGGACTGCCGAAAGGAGTTCAGCAAAACGAGCTGACAGGCAAGCTCGGCGAAGATTACGAATCCGTGTACAGCTACGCCGCCAAACACGGCGCGAAAGGGATCGTCAACATTCCGCGTTCCATTCAATTGACCAGTTGGGACGCCAGCGCGCGCCAGGCGTTCAGCGGCGGGCGCATCATGTTGGAAACCGGCAAAACCGATAATTCGTTGCCGGAAATTGTAGCTTCTGCAAAATTGCTCAACGCCATTTTTCAGGGCGAAGCGATTGATGGTGCGGAAGCGTTGAAACAATCCGATTCGCGCGAATTTGCCGCGTCATTCGCTCTGAAAGCCGACAAGAAAATTACGCTCGACATCAAAGGCAATGTCGAAACCTTGCCGACGCAAAACGTCGTCGCCATCTGGGAAGGTTCTGATCCGGTTTTGAAAGATGAATATCTGGCCATTGGTTGCCATTACGATCACGTTGGCGTTCGACCGGAATCGGACAACGGCAAAATTGACGGCTGGTCGAGGTACAAGGCGTTTCTGCAATCCGCCGGTCGTTTGGGCGGAACCGACCGGCTCTGGAACGGAGCCGACGACGATGGTTCTGGAACGGTTGCCGTGATGGCGATTGCAGAGGCTCTGGCCAATGGGCCGCGTCCGAAACGCTCAGTCTTGCTGGTCTGGCATGCTGGCGAAGAAAAAGGTTTGTGGGGATCGGATTACGTGACGGATCATCCGCCTGTGCCCGCCAAACAGATCATCGCGCAATTGAACATAGACATGATCGGGCGCAGCAAAAAGCCTGGCGATTCAAATTCGCGCAACGCCAATCTGACCGGGCCGGATGAAATTTATGTGATTGGTTCGAAGATGATGAGTTCGTATCTGGCCGAGACAAGCGAACAGGTCAACAAGGCTTATCTCAATCTGAACTTCAACTACAAATACGACGATCCGAACGACAAAGAGCGGTTCTTTTATCGCAGCGACCATTTCAACTACGCGCGAAAGGGAATCCCGATCATTTTCTACTTCGACGGCGTTCACGAGGATTACCATGGCGTAGGCGATCACTGGGAAAAGATTGATTACCAGAAGATGGAAAAGGTGACGCGAACGGTGTTCGCCACGATGTGGAAGCTGACCAATTCGCCCACTCGCCCGAAAGTGGATCAGCCGTTGCCACCGCAGTTGAGAGGCAATTAGTTGGAAAGAAGATTTCCGCCACAGGCCACAGCATTGCCGCTCGACCTCGACCGAATGCTTGCCACGCTTGCTTTTTCGCTCGCCTTGCAAGAGCAGTCCTGCAAGGTAATCACGAAAAAGATTTTTTGTGACGCGGCAGCGCTAGCTGGTCAGCGATAAATTGAAGGCCTATCGAATGAGCGGGCGCAGCATTTCCAGACGGCGAGCGATTTCGGCGCTGGTCATGGTGCGGAAGCGAGTCGGAACCATCGCCCGCGAAGTCGCTTCGCGGGCGGCGACCAGTTCCTGATATTCAACCGCCAGATCGTCGCGCGCCGGTGTGAATTCCGAAGCGACAAAGGCCAGGTCTTCGTTGGTCACTTTTTCGTGCTTGGCGATGCGGGCGATGCGACGCGCGCGGATCAGAATGGATTCGATGTCTGCGCCAGACAGGTGAAGCTGGCTGTTGGTCAACGGTCCCCAGTTGGTGATCTGGTGTTCGATCTTGTTTTTGCGCGCCATGACCTCGGCGATTTCCCTGCGTTCTTCGGCGGTTTCTGGATAAAACAAGGCGATATGTTCTTCGCATCGTCCCTGCCGTTTCAAATCAATCGGCAAACGATCCGGGCGCGAAGTCATCAACATCCACAGAATTTTGCCGCGATTGGCCGTGTTGCTCATGGCTGAAGCGATCTTGGAAAAGACACGTTGGTTGACGCCGCTGTCGCCGTCCATTTCGCGTGTGCCGAGCGCGGCGTCGGCTTCGTCAATCAGCACGACAATCGGAGCCAATGTTTGCAGCAGGTTCAGGATTTTTTCCAGATTGGCCTCGGTCGAACCAACCCATTTGTCGCGGAAGTTTTTGAACTCCACGACATTCAAACCGCAATCTTTGGCGAAACATTCGGACAGAAAAGTCTTGCCGGTGCCGACGGGGCCGCAGATCAAAATTCCCATCGGCGCTTCTTCGCGATTGCCCTGTTTGATCGTTTCGGCAATGTCTTTCAGATACTCTTTGGCTTCGCGCATGCCGCCCACGCTGTCCAATCCATGGCGCGGAGCCACGAATTCGATCAAGCCCGCGCATTCAGATTCGATGATGGCCTTCTTTTTCAATCGCACATCGGCGAAGGTCAGCCCGTCCTCGGATTCGCGCGCCGAACAGAGCAGCGAACGCAGATGAACCAGATTCAATCCCGAGGTCAGGTCAACAAGCTGTTCAATCGTCATTTCGATTTTTTCAATCGGATAAGAAGACAGAAATTCCTTGACGTAATCCATTCGCTGAGTTTCGTCCGGGTAAGGAATTTTGATTGTCGCCAGACGCGAATTTTCACGAACAAGCGGATGCACGTCGGATAACGATTCGGCGATCAGAATGACCAGGTCATGTTCGTCAATCATAAATCTGGGATTGGTCAGCCATCGCTGAATTGTCACCAGCGAATTTCGGTCGTCGCTGGACATGTGGCTCATCTGGCCATTGGGAAAGAGCGCTTCCAGGAAGTTGATGATGACGACATTTTTGTCCGTGAAATGAATGAACCGTTCGATCATCGGCAATGCCCGCGCCGGGTCAACGGGCAATAGAGGTTCATTTTTGAGCGGGCTGGCGACCTGCTGTTGAGCGATGAAAGCGCGTTTGGTTTCTTCCGAGTCAAACGTGAGGCCTTCGCTGCGGTTGTAAAGCACTATGCGTTTGTTGACCAGCAGTTCCTGTTGAAGAAACGAGAGCAGCGAGACATAGCCGTTGCGGCTGCGCGTCAGATCGTAAATGTTGTGGTGAAGTAAGAAATGGCTGGCTTCGCCTGCGCGGTATTTGCGCGCCAATTCTTCAGCCCAGTCTGGTAAACGTTCGGGGGCGGAAAGTGTATGTGCCGCTTTCGACATAAGTTCTTCCTCTGTCGTTGGCGCCACGCGGGCATCTCGGAATGTGGGAGCGGATTTCAGGCGATACGCTTTGTCGCCTGAAATCCGCAAGATCGGGGCCGCATGTGGCTTGGAAAATTATTGCTTCGCCGTGCTCGTTGGTTTTTGAGCTTGCGGCTGAGCCGGGTAAGTAAATGTGATGAAGCTGGTAATCGGATTTTTGTCGGTTTCAAACAGCGACTTGGGGAATTCCCATTTCCTGGCGGCTTCAACGGCGAGCTTGTTCATCTCAGGGAACGTCGAGTATTGAACGTCGGGCATTGCGACTTTGCCTTCCGGGGAAACTTCAACGCGGACGCGAACAAATCCGCCGGCTCCTGAATTGCGATAAACTTCCGGGACTTCGGCAATCACTTTTTGGGTGGCGGTTTCCTGAAACTCGACCGATTGCTGTTCGTCAATCAGCCGGACAGGCGTAATCGCTTTATCCAGGTCCACTGAAAACGAGAACAGCAAATAAATATCGTTTCCGTCCAGCATTTCCACCGGTGCGCCGGGACGGACAAAATTGACGAAATCTGTGGAGTGCATTTTCAGCGACTTGACGGCGAAAAAGTACGTTTTACCGCTTTCGATTTCGAGCGGTTGAATGGCGTATGAAAGCGGTTTGTTGACCCTTTCGTTGGCAAAATGCAGGGCAACTTCAGAAACCAGGGATGTGCCGGGAGTCACTCCGTCGCCATAACTTTGAGCGCCGAAAAGCTGCACTTCAATCGCGCGCCCATCAGGTTGTTTGACCAATGTGATGATGCCCGGTTTGGCTGTGCGAAAAACCCGTTTTGCATCGGAGCGCAGCAAGTCAATTTCAAATTCGGGATATAGCTTTTGAAAGGCGCTGATCCAGTGATCGTAATCGGGCAGGCTGGAGGTGTTCATTTTGAAAACCTGATCGTTCAGCTCCTGATAACTGTTACGCTTTGCCTTCATTTGAAAGGTTCGCATCGTCACGTAAATCGGTCGCAACGACAACTCCTCAAAATTGATGGTCGCCTCCTGCTCTTTGGGTTGTTTGGTTGATTTGCCGGTTTGCGCAGGTTTCCCTTGCGGTTTGGCAGGCTGCTTTTTCGCTTGCGCCAAGCCGGCGGATGACAATGCCGTCATCAGCAACGCGGTCATGACTAAAGTCAGCATTCGCGGAATGTGACATTGAGGAAGACGTGACATATTTTTTTATACCTCCAAAACGTAATCGTTTAGAAAATGAAAAGCGTGAGGGTGCGAAACGTCATTGAAGATCGTAATTGATCCGGCAGGGCAGTGGGGGGAGCCTCTACGCATAAATCGAACGATTGTGAGATTCAATCAGCGAATCACTGATTGCTGTTAATGGCGCTCGCCAACCAGGGAAGGTCGCAGCGGAGCGGCTTCTCGGTTGAGCGAATCTATTTGTCCCATAATCGGAGCGGTCTGTTGCAGAATTTCCTTGGTCATTTCGATGGATGAAAGCAGGGAATCAAAATCCATCGAGAGGATATGTTCGGGAGTGGGCATGGTGACAACCTGGTCGTTTACCAATCCGAAGAAATTTTCAATCATCTGCAACTGAGCTTCGACGCGTTTGACGCTGCGTTCGATGTCGTCAAAGGTCTGCAACCTGCGGCGCAGAATCTCGACGTTCTTTTCGTGCAGCGGGCGCGTCGCCGGTTCGGCAAATTGCATGGTTCGCTCAGCCGTTCGCAATTGATTTTCAACCGTCTGACGATTGATGGTTCTCAAGTGGTTTTTGCGACGCCGGTATTCATCCAGTAAATCAACGAAGGATTCCCAGGTCGTTTCCAGTTCACGAATCTGGTGTGGTTCTTCGGAAATTCGCGCAAATTTTTTGTAATTGCTGGCGATCTGATTTTTCATCCAGCTCAGGTATTCGACTGCTTCGCGTTCGCGCGGGTCGAACTGTTTGATCATTTCCATTCGCTGCTTGCGGCGATGAGCGTCAATCAGATGGCGCGAGCGACGGTCAACGATGCGGCGATAAAAGCTCGATGCCGGAACCGTCGCCAGATACGCGCCTTCGGCGATCAGCGCGCCAGCGAGCACCAGCGTGGGATCGAGAAACGACGTGGTCGCCGAATAAACTGCCGCCGCACCGGCCAGCAACAAGCCGCCAATGTTGACCGGTTCTTTCAGGGCTTCTTTGATATAGGAGATTTTGAACTCCATTGATTGAATGTAACCTGGTTGTTATTCAGTCAGCTTTCGTTCCTGCGGAACGTAATCAGCAGCGCCGAGCGTTCGGTCGGCGCTGATTGTCGGAGCGCCTTCGCCAAGAGCTGGGGCGGCGGCAGGCGCGGCCAAACCCATTTGCTGTTTGTATGCCAACAGCATGTCCTGGGCTTCAATGTTGGCCAGTTCTTTTTCTACGCTTTGCATGCGCGAATCCAGACTGGTTGACGCCAGTTCGGCTCTGGCCTCGGCGGAGGCAGAGCGATTGGCGATTTTCTCCCGCATGTCGTCGAAAGTTTGGGAGACGTCACCCATTTGAAAGCTGGCCATCGTTGACGCCAATCGCTCTTGCAACTGTGCGTTTTTGCTGGCAGCTATCAATTGCTTGGCTTCAGCCATCCGGCGGTTGATGTTGGCCAGATAATTGTCGAAGTATTCTTTGGCTTTGGCCGATGCGACCTTGGCCGTTTGGTGGTTTTGCTGATTGTTGGCCAGCATCTGCTGGGCGATTTTCATTTCGCCGATCAGCGCCGTGGCAATGTCGTCTTTGCCCAATCGGATGGCCGCTTTGATCTTGTTGTCGAGATCGGTGATTTTCGTCTGATTGGCCTGAATTTCCATGGCCAATCGCTTTTCTGCGCCCATTACCTGCGAAACGTTTTCGCGCATTTTGGGTACTTCGTCCTGCATGTCCCGCATCAATTGCTGGAGTATCAATTCAGGGTCTTCCGCGCTGTCAATCAGACCGCCGAAAATTGAGCGAAACAACCGTTTGAGACGATTCCACATAGTCCGTTTTTCTCCTAAGTTGCTGCGTAGCATTGGGTACTGCGCTGCTATCGGGTTTTGATACGTCGCCGGAGTCGTGACGGTTCACACTTGCCAGATTTTTGTAAGGATTTCTTGCTCCGGACGCGGCGCAGTATATCAGCAGCCTTCGGGCTTGTCACATTCGGCTTCTTAATGCGAAGCGCGCATCTGGCTTGCTTCGATTGATTGCAACATCCTTAAAGCTTCAGTAAGCTAACCACCAATCCCACAAATAAGCAGCCAGGCAAAAAATTGTCGGTTATTTCGTTTTTCAGTTTCCATTTTTGATTTGCCATTTGTCATTGCGCGAATCGCCCCAACAGCAATGACATAATGAAAGCTGGAAAATGAAAGAAGCTTTTATCCCGCAAAACTTTTGCTCATCTGCTTGCAGAGCGATCTGTAGTTTGCGAACCAGGGTCTCCATTTCATGATTTCCGATTTGATTTCCAACATTGAAAAACAGCCTGATGCTGTATCAGATGAGCGGCAGGGGCAATTATCGCTTTCTTCAAACAAGACATCCTTTCCGACACAACGTCCTCGATCTCGTCAACTGGATAAAAACCGTTTGCTGACAGGCCAGATCGAAGTGTTGGAGATGATTGCCGCCGGGCAAAGCCTGAAAGACATTCTGAATCGTTTGGCGACTTTTATTGAAGAAGCCGCAGGCGATCTTCGTTGTGTGATTTTTGTGCTCGACCCTGAACCCAACTCTCTTTTTCTGATGGCATCGCCAAGCCTTCCCGAAACTTTTAACGAAGCCGTCGGAATTTTGCCTGTGGGAAAGGAACACGGAACCTTTGGAGCTGCGGCTGAATTGAAAGCTACTCAAATTTCTTCTGATGTGATGAGCGATGAGCGATGGGGCAATTATCTGGATTTCGCTTTGCAGTTTGGCGTGAAGTCTTCCTGGTCTACGCCGATTTTTGACGCCGAACAAAATGCCTTGGGCACGATAGGGATTCTTTACGATTACCTGCATCATCCTGAACCCCATGAAATGGAGTTCGTCAATGTGGCGACTCATTTGGCCAGCATTGCCATCGAACGAGCGCGTTCAGAAGAAAAACTGAGAATGAGCGAAGCAAAGTTTCGCGCATTGACCGAAAAAAGCTCGGAAGGGATTTCGCTGGTCGGCAGTGACGGGAAATTTATCTATACCAGCCCGGCAGCCGAACGCATTCACGGTTACGATTGTCAGGAGGTGGTCGGCACAGTCGCTCAGGATCGTATTCACCCGGATGATTGGTTGATGTTGAAGCAACATCTGGATTCGATTGGCGACGTCCCGGGCGCCAGCGCCTGTGCGCAGTATCGAGTCAAACACAAAAACGGTCAGTGGATTTGGATCGAAGCTACTTTGACCAGCATGCTGCACGAACCTGGAATCAACGCTGTGGTCGTGAATTTTCGCGACATTTCGACGCGCAAGCTCGCCGAAGCGGATTTGCAGGCGTCGGAGGAACTTTATCGTTCAATGGTTTCGGCTCTTGATGAAGGCATAGTGATACTTGACTCCAATCTGGCGGTTGTCGCCTGCAATGCCAGCGCAGAGCGAATTTTAGGAGTGGGGCGTGGCCAGTTGATTGGTAGAACCAACCTGGACCCCAGTTGGCGAACGATTTATGAAGATGGTTCGGATTTTTCGCCGGAAACTCATCCTGTCACCCTGACTCTGAAAACTGGAAAACCTTGTTCAAACGTTATTCTGGGATTGCGTCGTTCAGATGATTCTCTGGTGTGGGTTTCAATCAATACCCAACCTCTGTTTCGTCAGAGAGAGGACAAGCCTTATGCCGTCGTCTCTTCGTTTACCGATATTACCGAACGCAAAAAGGTGGAAGCTGAAATCCGAGCTTCGGAAGAGCGATTTTCCACCATGTTTCAATCCAATCCCTGCGCGATGACGATGATGACCTATCCCGAAGGCCGGATCGTCAATTCCAATGAAGCCTGGCTAAAAGCTTTTGGGCATACCCTGACAGATGTTGTTGGGCGCACGACGGCGGAACTGAAACTCTGGCTGAACCCCGAACAGCGAGAGAAGGCTTATACACTTCTGCAGAAAGACGGATTCATTCGCAATATGGAATCCGCTTTTGTGTCCAAAGACGGCTCGAAGGGTTATTTCCTGCTTTCGGCGGAAATCATCGAATTCAAGCAGGAGACCTATCTGCTGGTGACCTGTTATGACATCACTGAGCGCAAACGGGCTGAACGAGCCTTACGCGAATCTGAAGAGCATTACCGATTGCTTTTTGAACACAGCTTTGCCGGCATCGCTCGAATGACGGCTGATGGCGTACTTGTGGATTGCAATGACGCAATGGCGGTGATGTTCGGGTGTCGCTCTACCGAAGAATTGCTTCAGGCTGACCCTGGTTTGTTTTACATTGATCTTGCGGAGCAGCGGCGGTTGATCGAGGAATTGCTGAACAAAGGCAGTTTGAGGAACCGGGAATTTTTGATGAAGCGCATTGATGGATCGCTGGTTTGGACGTTGATCAATGCGTCACTGTTTCGTCCCAACGAAGAATCCGAACCGATGTTCGAAGGCGTCATTCTGGACATCACCGAACGCAAACAGACTGAGCAGCAGCTTCAACAGGTGTATCAGCAGTCGCGCACGTTGCTGGCGCGACTTGAAACAATCCGAGAAGAGGAGCGAATCCGTATCTCGCGCGAAATTCACGATAATCTGGGGCAGATTTTGACTGGTCTGAAGCTGGATTTTTCGTGGTTGGAAAAACGGTTGGTTCGCAGTTCGGACGAAGGGCTGGTCAGAAAAACCGGCGCCAAATTGACAGAGATTGCTGGTTTGCTGGAAGAGGCCATTCAAACTGTTCGTGACATTGCCACCGAATTGCGCCCCAGCGTGTTGGATACTTTAGGGTTGCGCGCTGCGATTCATTGGCAGGCAAAGGAATTTGAGCGGCGCACCGGCATCCATTGTGTAATAACGCTCTGTCGAGAACCCGGAAATCTTTCGGATGACAAGACGACGGCGCTTTTCCGAATTTTCCAGGAAATCTTGACCAACATCACTCGGCACGCCAAAGCGAGCAAGGTCAAAATCGAACTCGCCGAATCCAATGGCGAATTGTCGCTGACAGTGCATGACAACGGCGTAGGCATTACTGAAGAGCAACGCCGGAATACGAAATCGCTGGGATTGCTGGGAATGCGTGAACGCGCGACGATCTTTGGTGGTTCTGTTACGGTCAAAGGCGAGGCGAAACGCGGCACAACGGTTCAGGTAACCATGCCGCAGGAAAAAATAAGCCGCTGATTGGAAGAGCTTTTTTCGCGCTCGGCGGTCAGCGGCTTTTCACCTGTTCAAGGCTTCTTCTATCTTTTGGCAATGATACAGGCCGTTTCGTAACCAGCGCGTCGCCGAACCATTTGTACTTCACGAAATCCCACCCAGCGAACCAGTCCCGCAATTTCTTCCACTTCTTCCGACGAATATCCGGGAGTCATTTGAAAAGCTTTTTGCGGGTCTTTCATTCTCAGGCACAACACCAGCAATCCGTTTTCATCCATCACCCTCTGGATTTCCACCAGATTATGTTCAGCGTCGGGCCAGAACTGATAATTGTTCACAGCCAGCACCTTGTTAAAGCGGGCGTATTCATAAGGAATGTCGGCGACACTGGACTGGGAAAGTTCAACAAAACCGGATCGGATTTTTTCGTGATTGCATTTGGCAGCCTGACGCACCATCACATCGGAAATATCAATTCCAGCGACGAACCCTCGGCTTGCGCGTTCGGCAAGCAACTGAACTCCGCGACCATGCCCGAAGCCGATTTCCAGTACCTGGTCTTCCGACTGGACATCCAGCATTTCAATCCCAAACCGAATCATCGGCGCGTTTTTGATCGCCATCACCTGGCCGACCACCCAACCCAGTTTGCCTTGCGGACAGGCGAACTGGGCTTTCCAGCCTGAATACCGACACGGATTTTGCGGCGTAGGAACGAACGATTGCGTGAGATTGATCTGCGGATTCAATGTATCCTCCTTCGGGGTTGGTTCGCCGCCTTTGGCAGGAAACGCGACGAAAGGTTATTTGGGTTTTAACAGTCGTTTCCACTTTTCGCTCTCGAAAAACGAGCGAACCCGGTTCAATGTTTCAGCCGCTTCGCGCATTGTTTCATCACTGACGCCGATCCCGGTTTTTGAAAAGAGCTTTTCTTCTCGGCGATTCATGGCTTCGACGGCTTTTTTGCCCGCCGCTGTCAGCCGAACGAACGGAGAACGTTTATGAGCAGGGTTTTCGACGAATTCGACATAACCGTCTTCTGCCAGTTGGTTCACCAGCATCTGAACATTCTGCCGCGAAACCGAACGCTCCCGCGCCATTTGCGGCACGGTTTGTTCGCCCAGCTTGTTCAAACGGCGCAAAATCCCGCGCAAACCGCCGGACATTTCTCCCTGATGATGGACTTCATCGGCGACTATTTTCAGTCGGTGAAAAAACTGAACCGTTTCGTTTATCAATTGATTGAACGCCGATTCTTCCGGTTCAACCAACCTGGCTTTACGGGTGGAGGCATTCTTTTTTGGTTTATTCATTGTTCGGTTGTCGTCAACGACAAGCAGTTTGTCATTATGACAAGAAGCTTGTCAATTTGATTTTCTCTGGCGGAGAGAAGGGATTGGAAGTTATTCGTTGTTGGCGCGCGTGGAATCAAAAAAGGCGGACTTGATCCAAAAAAAACAAGCTCCGCCTTTCTGGTTCTGGGAAGAAAGCTACGGTTTCCAGGTCCCGCGGGCTACCGCCGGGACGAAGTTTTCAATTGCTGCCGGGTCAAACGCTATGGTGCGTTCTTCTTCGGCGCTCTTATAAGCCGTCATCAGTAACTGTGTGACTTCCAGGCCGTCATAACAATTCACTTCGGGTTGTTTGCCATCCAGAAAACAGTTCACGAAATAACGGTTTTCGGCTTCGTAACCGTATTCCGAAGTTTCGTTGGCGACGACCGGCATGAGGCCTTGTTCGGCGTTTTGTTTTTCGACCAGGTCTTCTCCTGTGTCGCCAGTGACTTTTCGACTGAGGAACAGGTTCAGACTGGTGTTGAGCGAATTGATGAACATGGAGTATTCCGGCCCCAACAATTCCGTTGACAGCCGCAAACCCGGCCCGACAAAACTCCACGAAGTCGTGACTTCGGCAATCAGCGGATTGCCAGCGTCGTCAACATAATGAATCGTTGCGCGAGCGAAATCTTCAGCCGGACGATTTCTATAATCCACTTCCTTGCCCATCATTTGTTGCAGCAGGTCTGCGTATTCAGGCCGCGACCATTTCAAGCAGGCAATTGTCGCCGAAACTTTGACCGGTTTGATGCTGTTGCGCGGTTTGGCTGGATCGGTCAACAAATGCCGAGCGACTTCGACCGAATGGCACATCATGTCGTTGAGCACTCCGCCGCCTTGCAATTCGCCCTGCCAGAACCAGGGATTGTGCGGACCGCTGTGTTCTTCGGCGCAACGCGCAATGTACGGACGACCGGTGAGCGCAACGGCTCTGCGCCATAAAATTTCGCGTCCGCGTTCAACGCCCGGTTCGAATAACTGGTCTTCCAGATACCCGTGCAGCAACCCGGATTCTTCGATCAATTCAATCACTCGTTTGGCTTCGGCGGCATTGCGCGCCAGAGGCTTTTCGATGGCAATCCCTTTCAGCGAGCCTTTGCCGCTTTTGATCGTCTTGACGATGGCTTCCAGATTTTCAATGCGTTTGTGATTTGGGCCGCACAACCAGATGGCGTCAATCGCTGGCGAAGCGACCATCTCTTCGATGGAGTTAAATGCCTGACAATCGCCAACGCGAATTGAGCGCGCCAACGCCGCCGCTTCTTCGGCGTGAGCCTTGTTCGGACTCCACACGCCCAACACGTCTGCGTCGCGCACGGCGATGAAGGATTTGATGTGAAACTTGGTTATGAACCCGCTGCCAATGAAACCAATGCCCAGCTTTTTCATGATGTTCCTTTCGAATTTGAATGTGGTGGAATGATTTAGACGGCGCGGAGCATGCCGCAAAGCCGTTGGATCGTAAAGCGAAGAGCTTGTACAGTCCGCGCGCCAAATTCAAAAATGCAATTGGAGAGCTTGCGATGAAACAAGTGCTTGTCGCTGCTGTGCTGGCGCTGACGTTGGTCGGAATGAATTCAGCACAACAAGGCAAAACCCAACTGGTATTGCTGGGAACGGGAACGCCGAACGCTGATCCTGACCGGGCTGGCCCCGCTGTCGCCGTCGTCGTCAATGATGTGCCTTACGTGGTGGATGCCGGACCGGGCGTAGTTCGTCGCGCTGCTGCGGCTGCGCGAAACGGCGTCAAAGGTTTGTCGGTCGAAAAACTGCGACGGCTGTTTTTGACGCACCTGCATTCGGATCACACCACAGGCTTGCCGGATTTCATTTTTACGCCAGCGGTGTTGGAGCGCGACGCTCCGTTGAAAATTTACGGCCCGCCGGGAACAAAGCGCATGACCGATTTGATTCTTAAGGCCTTTGCCGAAGACATCGCCATTCGGTTGAAAGGGCTGGAACCGGCGATGCCGCGCGGTTATGACGTGCGAACTCAAGACGTGAAGCCCGGCGTGATTTACAAGGACGCCAACGTCACGATCAAAGCCTTTGCCGTCAAACATGGTTCCTGGAAACACGCTTACGGTTATCGGTTTGAGGCGGCGGATCGCGTCGTGGTCATTTCCGGCGATTGCGCGCCGAGCGAAAGCGTCATCGAAGCCTGCAACGGATGCGACGTGCTGGTTCACGAAGTGTATTCAACGACTGGCTTCGCACGACGACCGCCGGAATGGCAACGCTACCATTCCAATTTCCACACGTCGTCAAAAGAGTTGGCCGAGATTGCGACCAAAGCCAAACCGAAATTGCTGGTTCTGTATCACCAACTGCTGTGGGGCGCGACGAAAGAACAGTTGTTGGAGGAAATCGGGAATGGATATTCAGGCAAGGTAGTTTTCGGAAACGACCTGGATGTCTACTGACAGAAAATCAAAAGGCAAATATCAAAAAGCAAAGATATAGACATCAAGAATAAAGAAGGGAACTACGAATCACACGAATGCTCACGAATAAAAGCAAGTGGTGAAGCAAAAGAAGAATTTACTGGCTCCCGGTTCGGCCATTCGTGGTCATTTGTGACTATTCGTAGTTAAAACATTTTCTTGAAAGTTATCCCCCACGGTTCGTCGGGTGACTTTTCACTTTTGATATTTGCCGTTTGCCTTTTGATTTTTACAGTCCGGCCAGCTGTTCAAAAATCCTGACCAGACTTTGCGTTCCGTCATCGCCGCGGCCTTCGGCTTCGACGGCGGCGAGCATTTGATGAGCCAGCGCCGCCGCGGGCAAAGGCGTGTGGTTCGCATTCGCCGCGCCCAACACCAGACGCAAGTCTTTCTGTTGAAGTTTGACCATAAACGCTGGTTTGAAATCGCGCTCAATCATCTTTTTGCCGAGCACTTCCAGTGACCACGAATTCGCAGCGCCGCCGGTCAAGGCTTGATGCAGTGTTGCCAAATCAAGCCCGGCTTTGGCTCCAAAAGTCAGCGCTTCGCAAACGGAAAGCAAATTGACTGCCGTCATAATCTGATTGCAAAGCTTGGCGGATTGGCCATTGCCCGCCACGCCGAAATGCGTGATGCGTTTGCCCATTGCTTCCAGCACAGGCCGCGCGCGTTCCAATGCTTCGGCTTCGCCGCCGACCATAATCGTCAGCGTGCCTTCAATCGCGCCTTTTTCGCCGCCGGAAACCGGAGCGTCCAGCCAGAGACAGTTTTTGGATTTGGCTTCGGCAGCGAGCTCGCGCGTAACTTCGGGCGAAATCGTGCTCATATCAATAATGATCGAACCGGGTTTAGCAGCGGCGAAAATGCCATGTTCGCCGCGACAAACGGCAACCACATCCGGCGAATCCGTGACCATGGTGATGATGACGTCGCTGGCAGCGGCGACTTCGGCGGCTGTTTTGACAAAGGCAATTTTTCCAAGCGACGCATTGTCTTTGGCGAATTGTTCGGCTTTGCCGGGCGTGCGCGTGGCGACAGTCAAATCGAACCCGGCGCGTAACAAATTGCGCGCTTGCGGCGCACCCATAATGCCCAAGCCGATGAAACCAACTTGCATGAATTTGCTCCTCGAAAAAAGTAGGGCAAGCTGCCGAGCTTGCCTGGTATTCTTGAAATACGACTTTGAAGGAATCAGGGCAACCTCGGCAGGTCGCCCTACGTTCGCCAAGATGCCACACGCCAAACCGCGACAGCAAGCAATGGGCTGTGCTAAAGTCCGCTCGCTCAATTCAGGGCATTTCTCAAAATCACAACGCAGTAATTCAACCGGGCGGATCATTTACCCGAAGGAGAAATTTCCATGCAGCGTCGTCAGTTGTTGAAAGCTGTCGCCAGCGCCGGATTTGGAGTCGCCTGCGCTCCAATGGTCAATCGCGGCAGGTTTCGGTTGTTCGCCGGTTCGCCGATTGAGTATTCGGCAAAAGCGATTGAATTGGTCCAGCGGTCAATCGTCATTGATATGCTCAGCCCTTTCAAAATCAGTTCGTCACCGTGGTTGACCAATCCAGACACGTTCAAGCAAGCCGACTTTCAGCGGTTCAAGGATTCCAGCATCAACGTCTTTCACATCGCTGTCGGAATGGGCGGCCCTGAAGCGCACATGCAAACTTTGCGTTATGTCGCTTCGTGGAATTCGTTTATCGCCAACCACGACCAATGGTTGATGCGCGTGGACAGCGCCGACGACCTGAATCGGGTAAAAGCTTCAGGGAAAGTCGGTGTGCTGATCGGCGTGCAAAACTCCGAACACTTCCGCACGCCCGCCGATGTGGATTTGTTTTACAGCCTGGGACAGCGCGTATCTCAATTGACGTACAACACACGCAATTTGATCGGCAACGGCGCGACCGAACGCCGGGACGACGGTATCAGCGATTTCGGCGCGGCGATCATCGAACGCATGAACAAACTGGGAATGGCCGTGGATGTATCGCATTGCGGCGACCGCACGACGCTGGATGCTTTCGACATTTCCAAAAAGCCAGCGCTCATCACGCATTCCAATTGTCGCGCTCTGGCTCCAGGTCATCCGCGTTGCAAATCCGACGAAGCAATCAAAAAGATGGGAGCTTCGGGCGGAGTGATGGGAATTACTGGCGTTCGCATGTTCGTCAAAAACGACGAACCGACCACCATTGAACATTGCCTGGATCATTTCGATCACGTCAAAAAACTGGTCGGCGTCGAACACCTGGGCGTAGGCAGCGACGTTGATCTGGACGGATACGACGACATGCCCGAAGCCGAAAACAAGCGACTGCGCGCAGGATACAAAGGCAGTTACGGTTTCCGCGAGAAAATTGACATCGAAGGCCTTGACCATCCCAAACGCATGTTCGACCTGACCGAAGGTTTGATTCGTCGCAAATACACTGACCGGGAAATTGAGCTTGTGCTCGGCGGAAATTTCAAACGAGTGCTTTCGCAGATTTGGAGTACGTAGTGACGCCTTTAGGCGGAGGGTTTTGGCAGAAAGCACTTTTCCTTTTACCTCTAAACGTCACTGTTCCGCCTGAAGGTGGGACTACGAACTTTTCAAGGAGGAATTTATGCGGCAAAGCGTGATTCGTTGTTCAATCGTTTTCTGTTTGCTGGTTGTTTGTCTGATGTCGGTTCAAGCGCAATCCAGGCGGTTGACCGTCAACGACATTTTCAATTTGGAAATAGTTGCCGATCCGCAGATTTCACCGGACGGCAAACGTGTTGTTTACGTTCGACAGTTCACGGACATCATGACCGACCGACGCTGTTCGAATCTCTGGATCGTCAATGTGGACGGCACAGATCATCGTCCGCTGACAACCGGCAATTTCAATGATGCCTTGCCGCGTTGGTCGCCGGATGGAAAACAGCTTGCGTATATTTCCAGCCGCGATGGCCAGCCGCAGATTTATCGCCGCTGGATGGACACTGGCGAAACGGCCAAGCTGACCAATCTGACGCAAGCGCCAAGTGGATTGAATTGGTCGCCCGACGGCAAATGGTTGTCGTTTGCGATGCTGGTTCCAGAAGCTCCGCCTTCGATCATCAAAATGCCTGCCGCGCCCGAAGGCGCGAAGTGGGCGGAACCGGCGAAGGTGATTGATAAGCTGGTGTATCGCTACAACGGCGTCGGTTATCTGAAACCCGGCTACAACCATTTATTCGTGCTGCCAGCCGAAGGCGGAACGCCGCGTCAGGTGTCCAGCGGCAAATATCAACACGGTGGCGGACAGGTTTGGGGAGCCAGCGAAGCCGTGTGGACTCCCGACGGCAAATCGCTGATTCTTTCGATCAACCACAACGACAATTACGAACTAGAAGCGCGCGACACAGATGTCGTCGAATACAACGTTGCCGATGGCTCATTCAAAAAGCTGACCAACCGCAAAGGCCCTGATGGCAATCCGCAAATTTCGCCGGACGGGAAGTGGATCGCGTATCTGGGCTTTGAAGACAAATTTCAGGGTTATCAGGTGACGCGGTTGTCTGTGATGGCTCGCGACGGCAGCGGCGCGAAAATCATCTCCGGCGATTTCGACCGCGACGTGACAAATCATCGCTGGGCGACGGATGGCAGCGGTCTTTACTTTCTCTCCAGCAGTGAAGGCAACACAGGGCTGTATTTCATTGCGCTGGACGGCAAGGTCAGAAAGCTGCTCGACAACGTGGGCAGCGGAACTAACGCCTATGGCGGCGGCGGTTCCATTTCGCTTTCCAAAACAGGCGCGTTCGCCATTACGCGATGCAACACATCGAATCCCGGCGACATCGCCGCCGGAACTCTGGCCAATCCGTCGGCGGTCAAAACGCTGACCGCCGTCAACGAAGACCTCTTTGCCGGAAAGCAACTCGGCGCAGTAGAAGAAATCTGGTACAACTCGTCGAAAGACAATCGCCGAATTCAAGGCTGGATCATCAAACCACCGAACTTCGATCCGTCGAAGAAATATCCTCTGATTCTGGAAATTCATGGTGGCCCGTTTGCTGATTACGGATTTCGCTTCGATCTGGAAAAACAACTGATGGCGGCCAGCGATTACGTCGTGCTTTATACGAATCCGCGCGGTTCAACCAGCTACGGCCAGGAATTCGGCAACCTGATTCATCACGCTTATCCGGGCGATGATTTTTATGATTTGAATTCGGGTGTGGATGCAGTCGTCGCCAAAGGTTATGTGGACACAGACCAACTTTATGTTACGGGCGGCAGCGGCGGAGGCGTGTTGACCTGCTGGATGATTGGCCGCACGCCGCGTTTCCGAGCGGCAGTGACTGTGTATCCGGTCATCAACTGGTACAGTTTTGTGCTGACTTCAGACATAGGCAATTGGACTTACAACCATTGGTTCCCCGGATTTCCCTGGGACAACGTCGAACATTACGAAAAGCGAAACTTGCTGTCAGTCGTCAAAAACGTCAAAACGCCGACAATGGTGTTGACCGGCGAAGAAGATTGGCGAACGCCTATGTCGGATTCCGAGCAGTATTATCAAGCCTTGAAGTTGCTGGGGGTCGAAAGCGTGTTGGTGCGCGTTCCCAATGAACCGCACGGCATACAGGTTCGGCCCAGCCATCACATTTCGAAAGTGCTGCATATCATTGGCTGGTTCGACCAGCATAAAAAACAACCGGCGCAGCAAGCTGCGCGATAATAAAACGTCCGACAAGCTGCCAGCTTGTCGGTGGCCTGGAAGAAGAAACAATTGGCTTGCCAGCCGAAACTCCGACAAGCTGGCAGCTTGTCGGACATCGCTTTAACTGAGGACTCAAATAATGATTGATAGAAAATTGTTTCTGGCGGCGGCAAGCTGCCTGATGTTGGTCGTGGCGGCGAATGCTCAATCGTCGAAGATTGATGAATTGCTGAATGCCGAAACCGCCAGGCTGGTAGAGACATACAAAATGCTGCACGCCGCGCCGGAGCTTTCCGGCAAGGAAGAAAAGACAGCGGCGTTTGTGGCAAAAGAACTTCGCGCGTTGGGGTACGAAGTCACCGAACGCATAGGCAAATACGATCAGCCTGGAGTCACGGCTTATGGCGTTGTCGGTTTGTTGAAAAACGGCGTTGGCCCGACGGTTCTGGTTCGCGCGGATATGGACGCGCTGCCGGTTGAAGAGAAAACCGGATTGCCGTATGCCAGCAGGGTCAAAACCAAAAACGATGCCGGCCAGGAAGTCAGCGTTATGCACGCCTGCGGGCACGACACTCACGTCGCGTCGTTTTTGACTACGGCCAAGCTGCTCGTTCAACTGAAAGATCAATGGAAAGGCACGTTGATGCTGGTGGCGCAACCAGCGGAAGAAACCATCGGCGGAGCCAAGGCTATGGTGCAGGACGGGTTGTACACACGCTTTCCGAAACCGGATTACCTGTTGGGATTGCACGCCTGGGGATCGCCCGCCGGAACGGTTGGTTATGTGCCGGGTTACTTTATGGCCAGCGCCGATTCTGTGGACATTACAGTGCGCGGCGTTGGCGGCCACGGTTCGCGTCCCGAAGCGACCAAAGACCCTGTGGTTGTTGCCGCGCAAATCGTGCTGGCGCTGCAAACCATTGTGAGTCGCGAAATCTCGCCGCTTGATCCGGCGGTCGTCACGGTAGGCTCAATTCATGGTGGAACCAAACACAATATCATTTCCGACGAAGTCCATATGCAATTGACCGTCAGAAGTTACAAAGCCGAAGTGCGAAAGAGCTTGCTGACAGCGATTGAGCGCATTGCCAAAGGGGTTGCGCTGACAGCAGGCATTCCAGAACGATTGGCGCCAATCGTCAAATTCAGTCCGTCTTATGCTCCGGCGACTTACAACGATCCGACGTTGACGGCGCGGTTGGGCGCAGTGTTGGAAAAGACGCTCGGCAAAGATCGCGTTTTCAAAGCCGATCCGGTGATGGGCAGCGAAGATTTCGGATTTTTCGGGTTGGAAGGGCATCAGATTCCAGGCTTTTACTTTTTCATAGGCGTGTTTTCGCCGGAGCAAATTGTGGAAAGCCAGAAAAATGGCACGCCCTTACCCAGCAACCATTCCAGTTCGTTCGCCCCGGCTAACCCCGAACCGACGCTGAAAACCGGCGTCAAGGCGATGACATCGCTGGTGCTGGATTTGATGAAAAAGTGAGGCTTCAACCTTCACCGCAGAGACGCTGAGAACGCAGAGCAAGCACAGAGACATTTCGCAGAAACTCTGCGCTTCTTCTGCGACACTTTGCGCCTCTGCGGTGAAAACGACCATTGATCTGAGTCATGTTTTGAATTCAATTTTCTCGGAGGCAGCGCGATGATTTACAAAACGATTCGATTGGTAGTTTTTCTTTCCTTGTTGTTTGTGCCGATTCAATTGTTGGCGCAAACCGCACCGGCTCAAATCAACCTGGATGGCTTTGATGCCTTTGTCGAAAAAGTCATGAAAGATTGGAAAGTGCCGGGTTTGTCGCTGGCCATCGTCAAAGACGGAAAGATCGTTTACGCCAAAGGCTACGGTTTCCGCGATGTAGCCAAAAAGCTGCCGGTCACGCCCGACACGCTGTTTGCCATTGGCTCCAACTCGAAATCGTTCACCGCAGCGGCGCTGGGGATTCTGGCGGACGAAGGCAAGCTGGATTTCGACAAACCGGTCAGAGAATACCTGCCGGACTTTCGGCTGTACGACGAATACGCGACCGCAAATTTGCGCGTTCGCGATCTGGTGTCGCATCAATCCGGGTTGCCGCGTCACGATCTGCTCTGGTACGGTTCGCCGCTGTCGCGCAAGGAGTTGTTCGACCGATTGCGGTATCTGGAACCCAGCCGCAAGCTTCACGAAAAGTATCGGTACAACAATTTGATGTTCATGACGGCGGGCGTTTTGGTGGAACGACTTTCCGGTATGTCGTGGGAAGAGTTCATCGCCAAACGCATCTTTGAACCGTTGGCGATGAAAACGTCCAACACGTCGGTCAACACGTCCAAACGCTCGGCGGATTTCGCGCTGCCATACGCCGAAACGAAAGGCGAATTGAAAGAGATTCCGTTTCGCAACATTGACGCCATCGGCCCGGCAGGTTCGATCAACTCCAGCGTCAACGAAATGTCCAACTGGCTGGCGATGCAACTGGCCAAAGGCAAGTTCAATGGCAAACAGGTGATTTCAGAAAAAAGTCTGGCCGAAAATCACAAGCCGCACATCATCACTTCCGACCAGCTTCCGCCTTACGAAGAGCTTTCCTACGGCAGTTATGCGATGGGATGGGGACTCAGCACGTATCGCGGTCATCTGGTTTCGGCGCACAGTGGAGGCATTGACGGATTCATTTCGCAAATGCGCGTGCTGTCCAAAGACCAGCTTGGAGTGGTTGTGCTGACCAATTCCGGCACGAATGCTTCGGCGGTGGTTGTGTACAACATTCTCGACCGAGCTTTCGGCTTGAACGAAATTGACTGGAATCAGAGAGTCAAAACCGATCTGGCAAAATCTAACGGCGCTCAGATCAAGGCCCGCGCCGACAGCGAAGCGGCTCGCAAGAAAGACACACAGCCTTCGCATCCGCTGGCCGATTACGTCGGCGAATTCGAACATCCGGGTTATGGCAAATTGCTGGTCAAGCTGGAAAACGACGCGTTAAAAGTTGATCTGCACGGGCTTGGCGCAACGCTGAAGCATTATCATTACGATATTTTTCAGGGAGTCGAGGACGCGGCTTCGATGGGAGCGGGAGCCTTGGTCGGCGTAAAGGTCAGCTTTTTGGCGAACAAAGCCGGGCAGATTGACCGAGTGACCTTGCCGCTGGAACCCAGTGTCAAGGACATCGTTTTCACCCGGAAAGCAAAGCCGGTTGAAACAGCGTCAGGAAAATGAAGCGTGGCAGTTCTGACGGTGAGTAACGGGATGCGCTAATCAGGTTGGCGGAGACGTTCAAAAGTCGTTTTCGCCAACCGGTTTTTCTATGATGCAGAGATTTTTGGGCGACGCTTCACCAAACCAGCCTTTTCGATTACAATCCGCCGTCAAATTTGCGACCAAATCCAATTACCACAGGAAATCACAGATGGAGAGTGTCCAGACCGACCGCGCCCCACAGGCGATAGGTCCTTACTCGCAAGCAATCAAAGCCAATGGGTTCGTTTTTGCTTCGGGACAGATTCCGCTCGATCCGGCAACCGGCCAATTGATCGAAGGCGATGTGCGCGCGCAAACCGAACGTGTGCTGAACAACGTCCAAGCCGTGCTCGAAGCCGCCGGGTCTTCGCTGAGCCTGGTTGTCAAAACCACTGTCTTTTTGGCAGATATGAATGACTTTGCGGTCATGAACGAAGTGTACGCGACGTTTTTTGGCGCAACCCGCCCGGCGCGCTCGACTGTGCAAGCGGCTCGGTTGCCGCGCGATGTGAAAGTCGAAATTGAAGTCATCGCTTTGGCTTGAGAAAAGAATTCAAAACCTACCCACGAAGGCACACGAAGAGTCACGAAGGAAAACAAAACACCTTCGTGCTTTTTCGTGTGACTTCGTGGAAAAACTTGAGGAGCTAACTAACAGTGCGAAAAATCTTGTTGCATTCCTTTTTATTTGTTTTGGCGATTTCAGCCGCAGCTTGTGGCGGCAGCGGCAGCGCCAATGGCACGGGCGGCGATGATGTTGCTGCTACCGTCAACGGAAAAAAGATTCTGATCAAGGACCTGGACAGTGCCATTGCCCAACAGTTTCGTGGACAGGAATCTCAACTGTCGCAACTGGCACAAGCCGCTTATCGCTTGCAGGCGCTGGACACTATGATTAATGAAGAAGTCCTCTTCCAACGTGCAGCCAAAGAAGGCATCAATCCTACGGATGATGAGGTTCGCCAGGCAGTACAGCGGTACAAGCAGGAACGCAGCCTGACCGAAGAAGCTTTTGCCAATGAACTGAAGCAGATCAACCAGACTGAAGAGCAGTTCCGCGAACTGGCCAAACGCCAACTGGCGGTCAACAAGCTTTATGAAAAGCTAAGTTCGCAATTGAAAGTTCAGGAGCGGGAAGTCAGCGAAGTTTACAACGAAAATCCCAAACAATTTTCGTTGCAACCGGGTGTATATCTGGCCGACATCATCATTGATCCAAACAACAATGGAACCAAGTTTGACGCCGTTGGCGACGCCGCCGCTGCGCAACGCATCAAGGAAATTCAGACTCGTCTGAAAAACGGTTCGGATTTCGCCACCATTGCGCGCCAGTTGTCCGAACACGAATCGTTCCGCAACAACGGCGATCTTGGCTTTTTGGCGAAAGAGCAATTCGTCGGACTGCCGCAAATGATGGGGTTGCCTGCTTCACTGGGCGACCGGTTCATGGCCATGCAGGAAGGCGACATCACCGAGCCGGTCAAGGATCAGGCCGGGCGCTGGCACATTTTCAAAGTCACCGGCAAACAAACCGAATCGCGCGACCGCACGCTGGACGAGGTTCGCAAGGAAATCAACGACGCGATTCTGGCGCAACGCAAACAGATTGCCGACGCCGCGTTGCAGGCTCGCGCGCGCGACGAAGCCAAGATCGAAAATTTCCTGGCGCAGCGCATGCTGGAAAACCCGAACAGCTTTGGCGTGCTACGTCCAGCTCCGTCGGCCAAATCAGGCGCATCTGCAAGTCCCGCTGCCTCACCGGAAGCGGCTGAAAGTCCGAAGAAATAACTCTGGTGGTCGGTGGTCGGTGGTTGGTAGTCGGTTGAGATACCGCCGACAACCGACCACCGGCAACTGACAACCGTTCCCGATGCTTTTCCGTTTTCACGAAGTCACCAAATCCTACGGCGCGCAAGAAGTGCTGCGAGGGGTCACCTTCCAGATCAATCCCGGCGAACACGTAGCTCTGGTTGGCCGCAACGGTGCGGGCAAGACGACGATTCTGCGTCTGATTACCGGCGTCGAAACCGCTGACAAGGGCGAGATTGACGCGATGCGCGGGTTGCGTTTTGGCGTGCTGGCTCAGCACGTGGATTTCAGCGGCGCGGAAAACGTGATGGATGCCGCGCTGGCGGTCTTTGAAAATCTGCGTTCGCTGGAAACGAAGATGCGCGATCTGGAACACGCTATGACAGAAGTTTCCGGCGAAGAGCTAGACCGCGTCATGCACGATTACAGCGATGCACAGCACGCTTACGAACGCGAAGGGGGATTCAGTTATCACGCGCGCGCCGAAGCCGTCTTGCTGGGATTGGGATTCGGCAAGGCGGATTTCGGCAAACGCGCGGAAAGTTTGTCCGGTGGCGAAAAGAACAGATTGGGGCTGGCTCGGTTGTTGTTGCTGGAACCGGACATTCTGTTGCTGGACGAACCGACCAACCATCTGGACGTGGACGCGGTGGAATGGCTGGAAGAGTTTTTGAGCAATTACAAATCGGCGTATCTGATTATTTCACACGACCGATTCTTTCTGGATCACACGGTCAATCGCGTGCTCGATCTGGAATTCGGCAAGGTCGAAAGCTACAAGGGAAATTACAGCCAATACGTGGTCGAAAAAGAAGAACGCCGCGAAATGCAGCAACGCGCGTATGAGCAGCAGCGCGAAATGATCGAACGCACAGAAGAATTCATTCGCCGCAATCTGGCCGGACAGAAAACCAAACAAGCCAAATCGCGCCGCAACATGCTCCAGCGAATGGAACGGCTGGAAAACGTCAACGATCTGGACACGGCCAGCTTCAAACTGAAACCGACCGCGCGTACAGGCGATCAGGTGTTGATTCTGGATAAACTGGCGATTGGTTTTAAGACCAAAACGCTGGCCGACAATTTGAACCTCACGCTTCGGCGAACGGAACGACTGGGAATCATTGGCGGCAACGGCACAGGGAAAACGACCTTGCTGCGGACGATTCTGGGCGAACAACAACCGATTGACGGAGAGTTTCGCTGGGGAACAGGCGTCAATTTCGGATATTACGATCAGCGTTTGTTGACCGTGGACGACCGCAACACGGTCATTGAAGAGTTGCGAACCATCGCTTCATCGGCGATCACAGATGGCGAACTGCGCGGCTTTCTGGGACGGTTTCTGTTCACGGGCGACGACGTGTTCAAACCGGTGGCGGCGCTTTCCGGCGGCGAAAAGGGAAGACTGGCGCTTGCCAAATTGATTTACTCGCGCGTCAATGTGCTGGTGCTGGACGAACCGACCAATCATTTGGACATAGCTTCGTGCGAAGCGTTGGAAGATGCGTTGAACGAATTCGACGGAACGATCATCACAGTTTCGCACGACCGATACTTTCTCGACCGCATTGCCACTCAGATTCTGGCGTTCACGGACAAAGGCGTCGAATACTTCGACGGCGGGTACAGCGAATTTTACGAAGCGCATCATCGCACGCTGGCTGAACAACTGATGCGCGAAGCCGAATCCCAAAAAGCCGAACGACAGGCGCGCAAGGCGGAAATTCCCAAACAGAACAAGACGAACAAATCGCGCCAGAAATCGCCGTCGCCTGCGGAAATCGAAACCGAAATTCACGGCGCTGAAACCGAGCTTCAGGAATTGGCTGCGTTGCTTTCCACCGAAGACGTTGCGCGCGACAAGGACAAACTGTTTGAGTTGAGTGAACAATATCAATCGCTGGAAGCCAGCATCGCTGAACTGTATCAACGGTGGGAAAAGGCGTTGGAATCCGAATCACAGGCAAGCGCAGCAACCAGTGTCTGAAAAACAGAAGTATGAAAACCATTGCCGCCAGAATGCTGGATCAACTGAAAATCACTTACGAGCTTCGCGCGTATGAAGTGAGCGAAGATGAACTGGATGCCATCACCGTCGCCCGGAAGGTGAACATGCCGCCAGAAGCGACATTCAAAACGCTGGTGGCGCGCGGCGACAAGACAGGCGTGGTAATGGCTTGCATTCCTGGCGATCAGGAACTCGATCTGAAAAAGTTTGCCTCAGCGACCGGAAACAAGCGGGTTGAGCTTGTGCCGGTCAAGGAAATACAATCCCTGACGGGTTATATTCGTGGCGGCGTCTCACCGCTGGGGTCGAAGAAAAAGTATTCGCTTTTTCTGGATCAAAGCGCGCTTGACCACGAACGCATCAGCGTCAGCGCCGGGCAACGCGGGTTGCAGATGATCTTGGCTCCCGCTGACCTGCAAAAAGTGGCAGATGCAACCCTGACCGATCTGACAAAGCCCGTTTCGTGAATTCATAATTTGCACGTGGGAACCTGCCGATGGCCGGTCAGCGAAAACGTTGATCCCGGATGTCCCGAATCGGCCATAATCGTAGCTCTTTTATTTTTATTTATTGGCCTAGCGCACAAACGCGCTTGGCCATTGGTGTCTTCAAAATCTGGTGCTCTGAAGGAAGTAAAAATGCCTAAACGCTGGTTGTTCAAAACCGAACCGAGTGAATATTCCTACGACGATCTGGAACGCGAGAAAAAAGGCGTCTGGGATGGCGTCAACAACAACCTTGCGCTGAAGAATCTGCGCGAAGTCCGCCTTGGCGACGAAATTCTCATCTACCACACAGGCAACGAAAAAGCGGTGGTCGGAATTGCTGAAGCCGTCAGCGAACCTTATCCCGATCCAACCGCTGATGATGAAAAACAAGTGGTGGTGAATTTGAAACCGAAACGCCGGTTGACCAAACCGGTGACGTTGAATGAAATCAAGGGGAACGATGCGTTGCGGGAATTTGATCTGATTCGGCTGCCGCGACTGTCAGTGATGCCCGTCGCTGGAATACATTGGGAAGTGTTGCAGGAGATGTTGAAATAACCATCTCCTGCAACATCGGTAAAGCCTTTACTTCAGCTTGGAAATTTCCTCGAAATACTTTACGAACATTTTGATACCGCCTGAAGTTTGTCCCCAATCGTAGTTTTCGTTTTTGGCGTGGTATCCGTGTTCCGGCAAACTCAAACCCAAAAATGTAATGGGCGCGCGCAGGTGTTTTTGCATGGTCACGACTGCGCCGATGGAGCCGCCTTCGCGCGTGAAGGCGGGTTCTTTGCCGAAGGCGAATTTCATTGCCACGCGAGCGGCGTCGGCATAAGCGCCTTCGAAATCGCCGACGAACGGTTCCAATGATTGAGGTGTTTCCACTTTCACGTCCGGGTTGAGGTCGCGGACGAAATCTTTGACGAGTTTGGCGATTTTGGCCGGGCGCTGGTTGGGAACCAGTCGCGTGCTGATTTTCGCTTCGGCTCGATACGGAACGACGGTTTTGACGCCGGGACCGTTATACCCGCCAGTAATGCCGTGAACTTCAAACGTCGGCGCAGCCATAATCGCTTTCAACACGTCGGCTTCGGTTTTCATGTTGGCGCGAAGCGTCTTCAGCTCATGAGCTTTTTGATAGCCTTTGGTCGTGAAGCCTGAATTGACGAAGTTGGCGACTTCTTCTTTGGTGGCTGCGACAACGTCGTCGTAAAAACCGGGGATTTTCACTTTGCCGGTTTTGGCGTCGTAACACTGGCTGATGACCTGAGCCAGTTCACCCAGCGGATTTCTGGCTGCACCACCCACCAGACCCGAATGCACGTCCTTGGCGTGCGTTTCCAGCTTGAATAAAAACGCCTGCAATCCACGCAATCCATAAGGCACGGCAGGTTGTTTGCGCGAAATCCAGATGGTGTCGGACACCAGAATCGAAGAAGTCTGCAAATGGCCTTTGTTGCGTTTGACGAAGTATTCAAAATTCGGCGATCCGATTTCCTCTTCCAGTTCCCAGATGAATTTGAAATTGAGCGGCAAACCGTTTTGCACGGCGTAACGAACCGCCAGCATCGCCGTCAGGGCTGGGCCTTTGTCGTCGGTGGTTCCGCGACCTTCGTAACGATCCCCGGTTTTGTAAAAAGTGAACGGAGCTTTGTTCCATTCCGAAGGATCGGCGGGTTGCACGTCCAGATGGTTGTATATGGTCACCGTCGGATACTTCAAATTGGTGACGAGCGAACCCATCACGACGGGATTGCCGGGAGTGGAGATGGTTTCGGCTTTTACGCCCATATCGCGCAGGTATTGCGCCGCCAGTTCGCCGCAGCGTCGTATGTCCGCGCGACGTTCGGGGTCGCTGCTGACGCTTGGCGTTTCGACCAATTCGGCCAACTTGCTTTCAAATTCACTGCGAGAGCTGCGGACATAACTGTCCAGTTGTTTATAAAGTCCTGTGTTGTTCATCTAACCTCCGAAGGTGAAGTGTAGCGGTGCAAAAGTTCAACGATAAAATTTGATGTTGTCCAATTCCAGCCAGCCAAAGCTGCCCGCAGGCCGAGCGACTTCAAAGCTGAGCATCAACAAATCCGCCCCAGTCCATTGAACAGGCGACCGCGAGCCTGTCTGTTTGAACGAAGCGAAATCCAGTTTGAGGGTTTGCCATTGTGGGCTGGCATTGAACGGAACCGAAAAATACGAAGACGCGCTGCGCGTATTGTAAATTGGGACGATCAAGCGATATTCGCCATCGCCACGAGCGTCGAACTGCACACCGCGAAACGCTCTGGCGTCAGCCGGTTCGATTGCTCCGCGGCTGAGCGGAATGCTGACACGTGCGAAAGGACGCTCTTTTTCAGACATTCGCACCGAAACGGACAACGCTTGGTTGTTTGTTTCACGCCGAACTCTGCCAAAAACGATTTTTGATGGATCCACTCCGGCGTCTGAAGAATTGACCCACAGCGTGTCGAGTTGGCTGCGGCCATTGGCACGCTCGAAATCGTCAATCAATTCCTGTGCCTTGACCGCAGGGATAGCGCTCAACGTTGGCGAAGCGATGTCGCGCGCCATCTTTTCCCGATCCAGTTCGCGCCCGCCCAAAAAAACTTTGCTGATTTTTTCGATGTCGCCGATGGTTTTGTGCGGTTCGCCAGCGACCAGTATCAGATCGGCGAGTTTTCCGGCGGTGATGGTTCCGCGTTCGGCATCAACCTTGATGGCGCGCGCAGCATTGCCCGTGGCGGCTGTGATGGCTTCCAGCGCAGTCAATCCACCAGCCACCAGCAATTGCAATTCGCGCAACGTCGCCCATCCGTGATGCGTTCCGGTGACGCCCGCATCGGTTCCGGTTCCAAACGTGACACCGGCTTTTCGCAAGGCGGCAGTGTTGCGTTGCAAAGTCGCCCAGCGACGCACGCGTGGCGCATCGCCGTTTTCCGCCGAACCGGCAGCCGGTTTGAGCGGCGGAGTTTGTGGAGGAATCAACGGAGGATTGATGCCGGTTTTGACCGCCGGTTCCAGCACGGTGTCGAGTAAAGGCGTCAAAATATCCCGTGCTCGCGGTTCGTATACGGCCAGAGTCGGCGCATAAGTCGTGCCGCTGGCTTTCATCAGCGCGAACAATTCGTCGTCGGCGTCGCGGTCGCCTATGCCGTGAGCGATGACATCAACTTTGGAGCGCGCGGCAATTTTGGCTTTGTCCAGCGACACGGTGTGCGTCAGAACTTCAAGGCCGTTTTTGTGAGCTTCGTCAACCAGCGCGCTCAGCGTCTCTTCGTTCATGCTGGTCATATCCGCCGCCGCGCCGTAACGCCAACCGTCTGTGAAGACCTTGATGACATCGGGTTGATAAGGCAGCACGCGGCGAACGGCAGCGCGCGCTTCGCGCGGCGTCGAAACTTCCAGCGAGAAAAATTCACCTCGTCCGCCTTCGGCTCCGTGACCGCCCGGCGTGGTCATTCGCGCGGCCAGACTGATGCGCGGAGCTTCGACGACGCCGGTTTTGATAAGTCTACGCATCGGTTCGAAGGTTTCTGGATAAGTGCCGAAATCCACGACAGAAGTCACGCCGCAATACAAATACGCTTTCAGATTTTTGGGCCAATCGCCGGTCACGCCTCCGCCGCTGGCATAAGGCAGATGTGTATGCAGATCGAAAATGCCCGGCATCAACGTCAACCCTTCAGCGTTGAGAATTCGAGCGTTGGCAGGTAGAGGCGTATTCGGGGAAATAACGGCTTCGATGCGTTCGCCGCGAATGAGTACGGTTTGTTTTTTGGGTTCTGCCCCTGTTCCGTCAATGACGGTTGCTCCAACAATGGCGAGCAGGTCAGTTTGTTGATGCGCCACGTTGGAAAGCAAACCTAGCCACAACAGGGTTGTGAGAAGCAGCGTAAGGCGTTTCATCCAATCTCCGGTTTGGTTGAGAAATTCATACCGCAAGAACGTCGGGGCATAGTATCGCCTGACGTTGCTGTTGCGGCAATGGCCTGAATGACAATCCTTCAACAAAAAGAGTTAAAACGTGATGTTGTAACCGACGCCGGGAAGTCGCCCTTTGACCAGGATGAACAAAAACTGGCTGCGTTTGTAGTTGTAAAACAGCATGGGATGCACGTGGACTCCGTCGAACATCGCCAGTCCCGAAAAATTGCGCGTGAATTGCACGTTCAATCCGCCCAATCCCAGCAGGCGATCCTGAAAGGTGCTGTAGGCTATGCCGGCATAAGGCGCGATGGGCAATCCGGTTTCGCGTTTCAGGTTTTTGCTCAACGTGGCGTAAAACGATTGACCGTCGCGCGTGCCGATGCGGTCGGAACTGGTTCCGACCATCAACGCAGGGCGTTTATCGGTTTCGGTCATCGCCAGAAAATTGACCAGCGGCCCAACCCGTGCAGTGGCGGTTTCGCCTTTTGGGTTGTATTCGATTCCGGCGCTCAATCGCGGATGGAAACGATAGGTCAATGTGGTGCGAACCTGCGCGCGAGGAACGGCTCCGGGAATCACTCTCAGACTCCACGTCCATTTGGTTTCAGATTCATTTGCTGCCCCGCTCACGGCGCGGCCTTCGCCCGGTCAGAGCGGTCAACTCGGCACGCTGGACGCTTCGCGTTTGGTTTTATTCAAGGCAATTTGATCGCGTTTAGCCTGTTCATTGGCTTGAGCGATCAATTTGTCCAGATGTTTTTTGATTTCTTCCTGTGTGATGACGCCGGGGAACAGGGCAACGATTTTGCCGTCGCGCCCTATGATCGCCGTCGCTGGAAGCGCCGGGCCGAGTCCGAATTCGGCCATCTGGCTGGTTGTCGCGCCCAGCCAGATGGGAAAGTTGATCGAAGCGTTTTTGATGAATTGGCGAACCGCGTTGACTTCGGCCAGCGTGTCGGCTGACGCGCCTACGACCTGCACGCCGAAAGCCGCGTACTGATTTTGAATCGTTGACAGATCTGGCATTTCCTTTACGCAGGGGCCGCACCAGGTCGCCCAGAAATTCAACACCACGATTCGCCCGCGCAAATTGCTCAGGCGTTGTTCAACGCCGAACATATCTTTCAAAACCAGTTCGGCGTCTTTGCCGATGAACGCCGACAAGTCTTGAGCGCCGGGCGCGCCCAGCACATTCAACTCGTCAACTTTGACGATTAGTTTTCTCCTGACGGTACGAACCGAGCCGTTGATTTCGACCTGCTTGCCGATCAATTCCATCCAGGTTTTGCCGGGTTTACGGAATTTGCCTTCTTCGAGTTGGTAAAACGTCGTTTTGCCAGCCGCGTCCATCACGGCCAGCAATGTCGGATCGCCATTGGCGACGCAGTTGGCGGCTTTGGCCAGATCGGCAGCCGTGCCGAACGGCGTAGTGCGCCGATCAGCTTCAACCCAGCATTCTTCGCAGCAAACGATCTGACCTGCGAGCTTTGTGGATTTCACAGGTTGCGCGACGGCGAGGCCTGTAAGAGCGAGCAAGACAAAGAACGGATAAAGAGTTTTCATGGCGGACAGTTTTCTTTGGTAGTCGGTGAGGAGTTATAGCGGCTTGCGCTTGCGTGCGCCCTGTCAAGGTAGGGCAGGATTTAATCCTGCCCTACCTTGACAGGGCGCAGTCGCACTCACCTGCAAATCGCTATAAGTGCCGGCGCTGGCTTTTAACAACCAGCGCCGAAGTGAGAGGCAAAAGCCAGAAGCTTAGCCGTGCGATTTGTGTTTGGCACAACACGAACCGCCGGCACAACACGAACCGCCGGAACAGCAGCCGTCTTCGTGTTTGGCTTGTTTGTCGTGCTCGGCATGTTTGGCCTGTTTGGAATCGGCCTTGCCGGACTCGGCTTTCTTTTCGCAGCATGATCCGCTGCTGCAGCAGGCTGCGCCGGGTTTACAGCAATCTTCGGCTTTGGCGACTTTGCCATCCGCTTTGGATTTGCCGTCTTTGGTTGTGGAGCAAGCGGCGTGTTCCTTGTTGGCGCAGCACGAACCGCCATCACAGCACGCGGCTCCCGCAGAACAGCAGGCAGCGGCTTTTCCGTGGTTGGCGTGTTTGTCCTGAGTCGGATTGGATGCGAACGCAACTCCTGCCAGTCCGAAAACCAGCAGAACAACGAACAATTTGATCTTCGTCATGATAATTCTCCTGTTTTAGATAGAAGTGTTGTCGTGAAACGGCAGGCATCAGCCGACCGCGAATTCAAACAGACACACTTCGGCCTAAATCAGGAAAACACAGCATCGCAAATGAATGGTTTGGCCTTCGGAAAGGTGTTGTTGAAGGACGGGCAGTTTGTCGCCTTTGATTGGCAGTGCGGACGACGGCGACGAAAACGCAGGCGACAAAAACGCTAAAAACTGTTTGAACTTTAAGGTTGTCGGAAGTTCCGATGCAGGCGCATTCAGGATACAGCATTGATCCTGACAGGGAACTTCGGAAGAAGGCGCGCCGCCGGTATTTTCCGCGCAACAATCGTCTTCGTGACCAAGTTCTGCGGAATCTTCAACCGGCACAGTCATCGCGCAGTTTTCCGCTGCGGCAGCGGAGTTTTCCATTGGCCCGCAACATAACAGGCAACTCGTTCCGCTCAGCACAACGGCAAGCAGAGTCGCCGAAAGCTGTTTGATCCAAAGGTTTTTCGATTGTGAAAACCAGGTTGTCATAAATGTTTCTGCCGCGAATTTTTACCCAGCTACAATGTCAGTCACTTGATGCCTGAGCAAACAATGTGCCTGAAGCTCAGCCGACAAACTTCAGCGTCGTTTCTCCGATTTTGACGACGTCGCCATTGACCAACGGATATGGTTCTTGTGGTTTCAATCGCGTGCGGCCATTGATGATGGTTCCGTTGGCGCTGCCTAAATCTTCGATGAAAAACTGGTGGCCGCGCGTGGTAATGCGAGCGTGGCGACGAGAAATGCGCGAAGCCGGGTCGTAACGGGCGAGGTCAACATCAGGACGAATGCCGCGATGCGGGTCCAATCGGCCAATCATAATTTCGTCTTCCTGCACAAGCGGGAAATGAGCTTCGGTGTCCATATCCATGACCATCAACATTGCCGCTGAGCGTTCCATGCTGGGCGGACGTTCGCCGAAATAAATGCGGTACAAATCGCTCGGCGTCATTTCGCGTCCGCAATGGTGGCACGGAGCGACCAGCGTCAGCGACGTTCTGCCAACCTGCGTGGCATACAGTTCATTTTCGCGTATCAGGTTATCCAGAAACGATTCGCGTTCGGCTTCGGCCATCGCATCCCAATCCAGATTGCGTTCCGAACACAATCGGCGAAGTTGAGCTACGACAAATTCCAGGCGCGCTGAACGCTGCAAGCGATCATCTTCGATCAGCATGCCCATCAACACCTGTTTATGTTCGGGCGCCAGTTGGGTGAGCCAGTCACGCAGTTGATTTTCTATGGACGTTCCATTCGTCATTCGTTTTACCTCGGCGGGGATTTTAGCCGAACTCTTTCTGCACGGCGAGAGGCGTTGAAAGAGTTTTTTGCCGTTTACCGGTCATGGTTGAACCGCTCTGCGTTACCGCTGATCTGTTTGGGTTTAATCACCAGTTTGATGGGGGCAGCAGGGAAATCCGAACGTTGTGGCGAAGTCGTTTCGATTCGACCGACGACGAAAATCGGCTGTTCCATCGGCTGTACCCAGCTTTCGGCGGAAAGCGTAAAGCGTTGTGTGGTTTCTTCTTCGGTAATCAATACGCCATTCAACCCCACATCAGTGACGATCACTCCATACGGCAGATTGCGAACGTCAAACGGCACGCGACCGGCAAAGCCGCCTTCGCGTTTGACGCGAATCGAAACCGTCGCCTTGCCGCCCGGTTCCAAAATGATTTGCTCCGGTTCTGACCAGACCAACAATTCAGGCTTTGGAGCGACGGAAACAACTGCGATGCGTTCATCGGTTTTCCATTCCCTCACAATTGTTTTGCCATTGGCAATGGCCGACGCTTGAATTCGCAATGGAAAACTGGCGGTTGCTCCGTCGGCTGCCTCAAGCAAAATCACAGTCGAAGTTTGCCCCGAACGAATCACGGCTTCGCGGGCGGTGAATCCCGAAGGCAGGTCTGGCAATTTGACGGTGATGTCTCCGTCAAAGCCGTCGTTGCGATAAGCCGTCACGGTAATCGGCGATGCTGACCCGGCGGGAACATTCGGATTTTCAGGATCGGCGAACAGCACAAAATCCGGCTCCGGTTCGTGAATCGTCAATCGGTATGCGTAACGTTCGCCGTGCTGGCCGCGCACGTCGCTGATTTTGGCGATGTATTCGCCGTTTTCGGGAGCGGTGAAATGCAGCTTGGAATCTTTGCCGTACATAGGGCCGCCATCGTCATTGCGATTGAAAAACGTCACCACGGGCAAACCATTCGTCGGCAATTTCGTGCCGGGCGCGTGCAGCGAAACTTTGTAAACAGTCGAACCGTTGGCATGCGCTTCGGGGGTTGTGCCTTCGTAGGTAAGCCTTTGTCCCTGAAAACTCTTGAAGAAAATGTCTTCGTCGGGCGTTTTCGGCAACACGTCCACCTGCACCAATTCGTTGCCAGCCATCAACATATCGTTGACGAAAATGCCGTTCCAATGCGTGATGCGAAATCCGCGCGAAGCCGAATCGCGGTCGTTCAACGTCATTTGCGTTTCCAGCAGACAGCGCGCCAACACGCGCGGAATCGGATTGCCTTTGGCGTCCAGCACTTCAATCACCGAATCCAGCGGCGACCCGAATCGCTGCGCGCCGACTTCCAGAATGAGTTGCTGTCCTTTGCGCGCCCTGAAGCGGTAGTAATCGGCGACGGGGTGAGCGGGTGATGGGTTGATGGGACGATTGGCTTCGTTCCAGATTCGTCCGTTGATTGTGACTGGCCAGTTGACCGATTGTGGAGAAGTTACGGATGTCGGTTGATTCTGCTCCATCACTTCAGGATGCGAGCCAATGGCCATTCGCAGCGTATTCGAAGAATCGCCTTTGGCGGAAGACAGCATCAACGCTGTCGAATCGTTCCAACCGGTTTTCTTTTGCGGCAAGACCAGAGCTTTTTTGTCCGGCAGGTTGAAACCGAAGGCGGCAATTTCGGTGCGCGTGTCGGCTTGAACGCCAAGCGGAAAAGCATGTGTCAGATATGTCAGTTCGCCGATATTCAACCGGTAACCGTATTGATTCATCTGTCCCTGGCGTTCCAGATCGCTGATACGAATGAAGTAATGGCCGTCGCGTTTGAAAGTGTAACCAAGCAGCGAATCCTTGCTGGTTCCATTGTCGTTATTGGTTGCTAGATGCGCGCCCTGTTCGTCGAACAAAGTCAACACCGAATCCAGCCGCGAATTCAGCATCGAAGCGACGACTTCAAAAACAATCGTCTGGCCAGCTTTGGCGGCAAATTTGAATTCATCGCTGTCGCCGCGACGTTGCAATTCGCCGACAACGGTCACGGGCAGATTGATGGTTTGCGGTTCGCCCTGGCCGGTTTCGCGTTCTCGAATTTCCGGCAATGCGCCGACAATGATTCGTCCTGCGTTCGTCGTGCCCAGCGGCGTGCGAATGCGAAAGCTGTAAATTCCCGGAATAGCTTCTTCGGAGATGCTGGCTTCGATGGTCAGACGATGCTTGGTAGATTTGTCCACGATCAGAATGGCGGTCGGGCTTGGGCGAGTGTGCGGCTCGCGCACCAGTTCGGAATTGAGCGCGATGCGGGACGCGATGCCGGGCTTGCTCCACAAGACTTCGCTGGCGTTGGTCAGGTTGTATCCGTCCACTGTGAGCGTGACGGTCGAACCGCGTTTGCCGCCCATAGGCGAAGTCGTGGTGATGTAAGGTTGTGCCACCTGCGCTTGAACTGTTGCAGCGCTCATCAATGTGAACAAAAGCCAGAATAGTTTTTTCATCGCAAAATCCTGTCGAAATTTTCGTCACTTTACAGGAAGACTCTTTCCTGTTGCCGGATCATAAAATCCAATCGAACCGTCATACCGTCCAACTGCCAATCGTTTGCCGTCAGGGCTGAAGGAAAGCGAAAAAATCCAGTCGGATTGTCGTTCCGCCGAATGAAGCTCTTCGAGTTTTTCCGCATCCCACAGCTTGAGTGATTTGTCGGCTCCGGCAGTCGCCAGCATTTTGCCGTCGGAAGAGTAGGCAATGACATTGATGGCGTCCTCGTGCGCGATCAGGGATTTCACTTGTCGGCCTTCGGTCGCGCCAATTTCCCAAATGCGCCAGATGCGAATGATGCGGTCGGCTCCGGCTCCGGCCAGCAGCTTGCCAGATGGATGAAAGGCAATCGTGTTTATGGCGTCCAGCGCATCGCTGAACGTGTACAGCCGCACGCCTGTCGCCACGTCCCAAATCTTCACGGTGCGATCTGCCGAAGCCGATGCCAGCAGCTTTCCGTCAGGACTGAAGGCCACGGCGAAGACGGCATCAGTGTGGTCTTTGAGCGTTTTCAATTCCGTTCCGGTGGCGACATCCCACAACTTGATCAGTTTGTCGTAACTGCACGTAGCCAGCAGTTTTCCGTTGGAGCTAAACGCGACGGAAAAGATGTTGTCTCGATGACCGCGAATTGTGTGGATTTCCCGCCGTTGGGCAACGTCCCAGATTTTCAGTTCGCCGAATTGCGCCGGATTGCCACCTGCCGCAGCCAACAGCCTGCCATCGGCGCTGAACGCCAACGCGCGAACCTGATTGACGAAGCCGGAAATTGGCGCAATGGTTTTGGCGGTTTTGGCATCGCGCAATTCAACCAATTGATACCTGCCAAGCGCGATCAACGAACCGGCTGGATGAAAGGCGACAGCGCTGACGGCAGCGGTTACATCTTTGGCTGGTTTGATAGTGGGCAACGACGCTATGGATGCAATCGGCGATGTGTCAGGTTTGGCAGTGGCTTTGTCAGTGCCTTGCGCTCCGGCGTCAATCCACGTTTTCAGGAGGCGGATTTCGTCTGAGCTTAATTCATCGCCAAGCGGCATGCGCGGTTTGACCGTCCCTTCGATCATTTTGACCAGCAGGCTTTCCTTGCTTTTGCCGGGAACGATTGCCGCTCCGCGTTTTCCTCCGGCCATCAAGGCTTCGTAAGTTTCCAAATTCAAATCGCCTTTGCGTGTGGTGTGGTTGTGGCAAGCAACGCACTTTTCCAGCAACAGCGGTTCGATCTTTTGAGCGTAATTGGATTTGGTTTGAACTGCGCGCGCCGACAAATTGGCGACGTTCGCCAATGCTGCGAACGAAATCAGCAAACAGAAAATTGCAATGCGCGCCTGGTTGGGCTGCGTGGAATTAAACATGGTGTTGAGTTGATAAGTCCTGTGACGATTTACCGCAGGCGGAGCTTACGCCAACTCGTGTGCCAGGTGAAGTGAGGATTGGCGTTCGACAGGCAGCGCGGCAGACTTATCGCAACCCGGCTTCGGCTTCGGTCAAACCGGCTTGGGCGCGTTTCGATTCCGGGCGCAGCTTCAGAGCTTCGGAATAATCACGTCGCGCCGCTTCATAATCCTGCTTGCTCAGTTCCAGATCGGCGACGGTCAACAAACCTTGCAGTTTTTTCAGTTCTGCCAAGCGAGCAGAGATTTGAATAGCGTCCGTTGCTTGCAGGTTGGTTTGCAGGTAATCGGCGTAGAGTTTGATCGCCTCCGCATATCGTTCCTGCTGTTCCAGTTCGCGTATTGGTTTGAGATGTTCATCTTCCTGTACGGCAACTGGAACCGTCGAACTTGCAGGCGAAGCCGTCGTGACAGGTGTTTCTGACGAAGGCGAAGTCCGCGACCATAGAAAATACGCGCCAGCAACAGCCAATACGCAGAGCAAAACTGCGCCAACGACAATCAATCCGGCTGATAAGTTACGGCGTGCGGATACGGCTTGATGCGCAGATTGCGGCGATGATTTGGGAGTGACAGTCGTCTGAAATTGATCGGGCGCTGCCGGTTTGGCGGGCGCAGTCGCCATCGGCTGTCGTTTGACGTTGGGATGCGTGGGTTCTGCCGGGAGCACTTCAGTGGTCAGCGGTGCGGGCTGCGTCGTAGATTCCAGCACTTCCGTCATCGAATGCGTGAGCGCGTTTTCGGAAATAGCGACGCCGGGTTGTTGGTTGGCTGCGTTCGGGCGTTCGTATTCGAGCAGCGCATCCAGAAATTCCGCCGCCGAGGCGAATCGCGCTTCAGGAGCTTTGGCCAACGAACGCATCACTACGGCTGCCAGCGCTTTTGGCGCTTGCGGCGCCAACTGCGCGAGCGGCGGCGGCGAAAGTTCCATGTGACCGCGCAGCACTTCGTATTCCGAACCAGTTTCCGAATAAGGAAATGGCAAACGTCCGGCCAGGGCTTCGTAAAACGACACGCCCAGGCTGTACAAATCCGAACGCGCATCCACTTCCAGTCCGCGAATCTGTTCCGGCGACATATATTCCACCGTGCCGGGATTGAATCCAGTGCGTGTCATGCTGCGTTCGCCGGCCAGTTTGACGATGCCGAAATCAGTGATCTTGAGACGCGCCATACCGTCCAATAACAAGTTCGCCGGTTTGATGTCGCGGTGAATGATGCCTTTCAGCGGGCGACCGGATTCATCCACGTAACTGAAATTGTGCGCGTAATCCAACGCCGCCAGCGCCTGTTTGAAAATCGCCACCGCCTGATTCGGAGCGAGCGCGCCTTGTCGTTTGAGCAGATCGCGCAAACTCATGCCATTCACGAATTCCATCACCAGATAATAATTTTCCGGCGAAGTGAAAAACTCGTACACGCGGACGATGTTCGGATGATCGAGTTGGGATTGAATGAGAGCTTCGCGCACGAATCGCGCCTTGAGTTGTTCCTGCGCCTGTGGCGGAAACGAAGACAGCAGAATGGATTTGACTACGACTTCGCGCGGCAACGTTTGGTGACGACCGCGATACACTGCTCCCATTCCACCTTGCGCCAGTTCGCTGGAAATCAGGTAATTGCCGATGATTTTTCCGACCATAGAAATGCAGGGTTAAACGACGTTCGACGATTTGATTGCGTTGATGACGGTTTCCGAAGCGCCCAGCGCGCGAAGCTGGCTGAGCGCCGATTCGCGCGGTTTGAACTTGATGCCGTATCTTTGCAACGCGCCGACAATTCGATCTTCGGGCGTGTAATTTTCCACCAGCTTGACGACTTCCAGAAAACTGACGCCGCGTTTCGGCGCGGCGGATTTGCGTGGCGCTGGACGTGAAACGGCGGGTTTTGAATCCGGCCTGGCGGTCGTTGTCGGTTCCACTTTTCCGCTGACTTCCTGCACAAAATCGCCTGCGAACAGTTCGTTGGCGACGCGACCGGCGACTTCGATCAAACGATCTTCGCCGACTCGTTCCGCCTGAACGCCCCAATCGCCAGGCGCGGAACGCTCCACACTGGTGGCGATCACGTCATTGCCAGCCAGCAAACGCAGCGAAGCCGACGCTTCGGCGTTGACGCCGCCTTCGCGTTTGACGTCATCGGTGACAGCCGTCAAACGCGAATTGAACGTTCCTTCGATGACCAACGCGGCTTCGCTCTTTTTGGTCGTCACGCGAAATCCGGCCGCCGCCAGCTTTTCGGAAAGCGTATTCGTCGCCACGGTGGACGGTTTGTCCAGATTCGTTTCGGCGACATTCAGGAAGATGCGAATCGGACGGCGCTGCGTTTGCGCCAGGGCGACACTTGCCAGCAGGCAGATGGCGGCAAACGTAAACATCATTCTTGGTTGATTCATCGCAGTTTTCATTGAGGTTTTACCCAGCGCACAGCGTCGCCTTTTTGAACGCCTTTGCCGGTGCCGGTGAGCTTGGCTTTGGCGGCAGTTTCGCGGACTTCGGTGATTTCGATGGTGGCTTTGGCGTCCAGATCGAATTCGGCCAAGCCTTCTTCTTCAGCGGCATCGCCAGCGGCTTGCGCGCCTTCGCGTTCCACTTGATGAACGGTGAATCGGTCGCCCGCTTTGATGCCGTGCCGCGTTCCCAGATTGATGTAGATGGTTTGGTTGTCTTCGGCCACGCGCAAGATGCGGCCTCGTTTCAAAAAGAACGCTGCCAGCTTGGCCGACAACCGATCAACGGCTTTCGAGACTAGATCTTCGTAAACGTTTTTGGCGCCGCCGCGCGTGTCCGTTTTGAATCGTTTTTCGCTGATCGTCACTTTGTCGCTGAATAAAATGGCGCGTGTCAACGGATCAACCGCCGCCGCGCCCAGTTCGACAGTGTAGGTAACTTCGATGCGGGCGAACTGATCTCGTTCGACCGCACCTGCGCGTAGTAATTCTGGAAAAACATAAGCGTCCGGCGGTTCGGCCAGATTGCCCGGCAGTTGGCGATTGAACGCGCCTTTTTTGGAATCGGCGATGAGTTTGGTCAGTTGTTCAACCTGTTCATCGTCCAGCGTGACGATTTGTTTGAAGCCTTTGCTGTTGTCGAGCGCGATGCGCAAGCTGCTGGCCAGGGCTTTAGCGTCGCCTTTGTATTCCGCATCCACCGCAGAACTGAGTCGAAAATAACGAACGCCCAGCGTCGGCGATTCCGGCAAGGTTTGAGCGTTGGCGGTCAACGTCGCCAGCGCAAGCAGGGAAGCCATCATCAAAAGTTGTTTACGCATGATTTTCGCTTTATCAAATGTTTACCAATCGGTAGGGATTTCATCTTCGTCTGTAACGACAGTGGGTTTGAACTTTGGATCGGTCAGGTCAACGCCGCCGATCTTGGCCAGGTGGTTGGCGACGGACATCAACGTCGCCGCATGCTGCGGGCCTTCGGAAATGATTTCTCCCAAGCCTTTCAATCCGTCATTGAGTTTTTTGGGTTGCGTGGAAATCAGATTGGTCGGGCTGTTTTTGGTGTTTGCCGCGGCGGATTCGGCGCGCGGTTTGACGTCTTTTGCGGTTTCGATGGCATCCTGTTCCTGTTTGGCTGCGCCGTACAGCAGCTTGGCCAGCTTGCCGTAATTTTCTTTATCCTGCTTGCTCAGTTCCTTTTCGCGTGCTTGCTTGTCGGCGATTTCCTGATCCACCATCGCGCGCTTTTCGGCGCGTTGTTGTTCATCGGCCTGCACCTGCTTTTCGACCTGCTGCGAAGTCTTTTCGTCGTATTTGCCGCCGTTGGTTTGTTTGCCGAGTTCGGCCAGCAGCTTTTTCTTTTCGACAATCGAACGATCCAGAGCTTCGATTTCCTTCTGGTCTTTTTCGATCTGGCTTTGTGTGGATTTTTTGGTGGAGTTTCGCAACGCCTGTCGGCGAATGATGTCGTCGGCCAGACTGAGCGTAACGCGCGCATAAGCCGATTTCACGCGCGCTCCGTCCATTTGACTGAGGATGTTGTCAATCTCGCTGCTGCCGCCCAGGCCGGGAATTTTCTTTTTGAGTTTGTCGAATTGAGCGTGCGCTGGTGAAACCAAAGCAAGGAGCGCCAACAGTAGAGCCGTTCCCTGAGCTACGCGAAGAAAAGTTTTTGTTGTCATCATGAGCCTCCAGATGGCAGTTTGAATGGAATCTTTCAGGATTGAGGGAAGTTGGAAAAAGAACGGTCGGGGGACGGAGCTTTCTACGAGGCGGGCAGAGTGTATGTTTTCGGATTTTGACTTGCAAGGTTTGATTTCATCACGAATGAGGCTGGACTGAAGGAAAGCGCGTTCATCGGAGCGGACAGGTTGAACATCCGCCCCGATGAATGAGAATGAAGTTCAAAAGCCTTTGCCTTTGGTGGTCAGCTTGACGCGCAGCAATGCAGTGTTCGCCGTGATGTAGAGCGTCGAACCATCATTGCCAAATGCGCAATTGGCTGTCGGCACGCCAGTATCGAACGTGCCCAGATGCTTGCCTTCGGGCGAAAAGACCAGAACGCCGCCCGGACCAGTGGCGAATACATTGCCGCTGCTGTCTACTTTCAAGCCGTCCGGCAATCCAGGACGTTTTTCTTTGGCCCAGGCTGTCGCGTCAAAAAAGACTTTGCCATTTTCCAGCGTTCCATCCGGTTTCACGTCATAGACCATCCAGATGGCTTTGTCTGGATCGGAAGAAGCGACATACAGTTTCTTTTCATCCGGCGACAGCGCGATGCCATTGGGGCGCGTGATTTCTTTGGTCAGTAACGTGACTTTTCCATCCTTGCCCAACCGGTACACACCGCAAAAATCCAGTTCGCGTGCAGGATCGTTCGCACCTTTGGGCAATCCATACGGAGGATCGGTGAAATACAACGCGCCATTGGAGTGATAAACCAGATCGTTAGGGCTGTTGAATCGCTTGCCTTCGTATTTGTCCGCTAACACGATAATTTTGATGCCGGCTTCAAGCCGTGCGACTTGACGATCACCGTGCTGACACATGACCAATCTGCCTTGCGCGTCGTAAGTCAATCCATTGGTGCCTGGCTCTTTGCCCATAAACTGCTCTTTGCCGCTGTACCCGGCAGGATGCAGGAATTGACTGGCTCCTGTGCCTTCCTGCCATTTGATGATTTCGTTGCCGGGTATATTGGAAAACAGCAAAAAGTTTTCTTTTACATTCCAAACGGGGCCTTCCGTCCAGACATAACCTTCGGCCAGCTTTTCAACTTTGGCGTCTGCCGGAACCAATTTATCGAACGCCGGATCGAGTCGAACGATTTTGGTTTCAGGAACCGCTGGTGTCGCGCTCGGCGAAGCCGCGGATTCCAATTTGGGTTCCACTTTGGCGGTTTCTGAGCACGCCGTAAATACAAGCGCTGCCAGAGCCAAAATTGCTGATGCCATCAAACGTTTTGTCATTGTGATTTCTCCTGTGGTGAGTTGGTGAATTTCCATTCGTAACTGCTGTCTTCAGTATTGCCCACAGCAGGTTTCATAACATTTCCAAGAATGATTGCAAGATGCGCGGCATACCATACGAGCCATCCTGACGGGAGTCAATTTTGCAAAAACGATTTCAATTTCGGGCGAATTCATCCAACGGTTTTGAGGCATAAAAATTGAGAGCCAGGACTTGATGCGGCAAAAAAAAACTGGAAAAGAAAGTTTTTGTGACTTCGTATGCAACAAACCAGAAACTTCAGCCGTAATGGGCAAACGCCTGTACAGGACAAGCGGGCAACGCTCTTTTTCATCGAAGAAATATATTCAAGCGGTAAAGAATATCGTCACAGATCAAACAGGAGAGGAGATTTTGATGAAAACCAGGTTCAGTGCAAAACACGCCATCTTTACCATGATTGCGATCATGTTGGTTTACGTTCTGTTTCATAACGAACGGTTTCTGGTCGAAGCCGATCATCCGGCCTGGCAACGGTACGAATCTTACAAGTGGTGGTTGCTGGTGCATGGTTTGGCCGGCGTTCCGGTGATGTTGCTTGCGCCGCTGCAATTTTCGGATCGTTTGCGCCAGCGATTTACCGGATTGCATCGCATTGTCGGGCGGTTGTACGTCGTTGGAGCGTTGATCCTTGCTCCGCTGGGCGCTTACGTTCAATACAAACAGGAAAGCCAGGGGATGCCGCGTTCGTTCACGGTGCTGGCAGTGGTAGACGCAGTGATGTTGATGGGCACAACGTTGGTCGCTCTGGCATTCGCCATCAAACGAAAAATCACACAGCATCGTCATTGGATGATTCGCAGTTATGCGGTCGCGCTGGTCTTTCTCGAAGTGAGGTTTATTCTTGGCGTTACCGGATGGGAAACGCTGGGTGTCGAAATTGTGCAGGCCGTCATCTGGTCTTGTCTGGCGATGTCCATTCTTATTGCCGACATCATCAACCATTGGTTGGAGCTTCGCACCGCGCTGAAAACCTCTGTCAGGCCTGTTTCTTTGAAACAGGAAGCGCTGAGCGGCGCTGTCGAACCTGTGTAACTGTAGTGTCGTGGAAAATCCTGTCACGAATGATTTTGGGGAACGGCAAGTTGTCGAATCATTCCGTGACTGTCTGAAAAACAAAGAAACGGTTTGGGGCAGCTCCCCAATCTGTCCCAGCGTTACCGGGCAGGTTGAGAATCTGCCCCAATGATTTTTTTTGCAGAGAAGAGAGGGAGTTATGACTACATCAAATGCTGCCGGAAATCACCGGCTTTTCAACCGTATTTTGTCGCTTGCAATTGTTCTGCTGGCCTTGTTGGGCGGAATAACTGCTTTGCCTGTAGCTCAACCAGCAACCGCTCAGATCAATCAGGCGGAAGCGTATTTCGTGCTCAACGTGCCGCCGCGCAATGACGAATTCGTCATCAAGCTGACCGACCCGGCGAAGATTCAACACGCGCGCAATCTGTTGAGCGGCGCTGTCACCAGTCCGTATCAGGTGCAGGGCACAATCATCAAACAATCGGCCAGTTACAACGCTCCGTGGGGATTTCACTTCGACCCGCAGTCCATAGACTTTTTCGATTCGGCCATCGAAGTCTGTGACGGAAGCATAGCGTATGTTGAAACACATCTGGACGAAGCGGGAGGCGCATTTCTTCCCGGACTTGTGTGGTGTCCATGGGCTTCGCGGTTGGTACGCGAAATCGCTCCGCCCGTCAGCGGGAATGAACTGACCAGTGTTTCGGCGGCCAGTTACAGGCGCGCCGGATTGGCGGAAGAGGCAATGGTTGCTGCGTTCGGAACAAATTTGGCGTTGACTACTGAAATCGCCACGCAACTTCCTTTGCCGACCGAACTGGCCGGAACGACGGTCAAGATCACTGACAAGTTGGGAGTTGAACGCTTTGCGCCGCTCTTTTTCGTGTCGCCGAATCAAGTCAATTATCTGGTTCCATCTGGGACTGCATCCGGCTACGCAACCGTAACGGTGCGCAATGCCAATGGCGTACAGGCGACAGAGCAGGCGCAGACGCTCGATTTTGCGCCCGGATTGTTGACGGCGAATGCTGACGGACTTGGCGCTCCGGCGGGTGTGGTGTTGAGGTTGGGCGAAGACGGTTCGATTCATTTTGAATCTACGGCGCGCTTTGACCCTGAGCAAAACAAATACGTCCCGAAGGAGATAGATATGGGAGCGGCAGGCGATCAGGTGTTCCTGGTGTTTTTTGGAACGGGGCTGCGAAAAGGCGATCCGACGTTGTCGGATGTCAAAATCGGCGACATTCCTGCGGAATTGTTGTATCTCGGCGCGCAGCCTGATTTTGAAGGCCTGGATCAGGTCAATGTGCGGTTGCCACGTGAATTGGCTGGAAAGGGCGAAGTCACGGTGACGCTGATGGTAGATGACCAGAAAGCCAACGCCGTGACATTGAAGATCAAATGACTGAGTTCGGCGACTGAAAGCTGATAGAACCAGAATTCAACAAGCGATTGGCCGCGCCGTCGCATCAGGCTTTTCAAAGAGAACCTGAATGCTGACGGCGCGGTCGCGTATGAGGCAGGCGAAATGTCTTGTTAAAATTTCGGTTGTGAAAACGACTCGCAGAGAGAAGTGTTATCTTCCGATGAATGGCCTATACTCGTTTTGTAGCCAGAAAAAAATCCGATTGACACAACAATGTTCAGCTAAGGAGCAAATTATGCAGCCACGATTTCTTGCCCGTTTCGCAGTTGGTTTTCTGACCATTTCGATTTTCGTGTTCGCCACACTCGCGCAATCTGTTTCGACATCCAGGCAAACTCAGGAAGAGTTTGTCGCTGAAGTCCGGGAGAATTTTCAGCAAAGGAACTTCGCGGCGTTGGATGCCGTCGCGGATCAAGTCAGGGAAGGCAAACAGCGATTTCCCGGTGGTGATTGGAAGCTCTTCGTTTTTTACCACTCATTGGCCAGGCCGAATCTGAGCGCAACGGCGACCGAGCCGCAATGGAAAGCTCATCTGGAGAATTTTGAAAAATGGATCAAAGCCGCGCCGAAATCGCAAACAGCGCGTATCGCGTCCGCCAACAGTTGGGTCGAGTACGCCAAGCTGGCGCGAACTTCGGATCGTGATTGGCGCGAATTCGACAAGGATGTCGGCGGCAAGGAATATCAGAAACGATTGAAGCAGGCGCATATCGCTCTGGATTTCGACACGAAAAACTTTTTCGTCAATCTGGCCAAAGAAGTCAAAGGCGAAATCCGCCGCGATCCGGGAGCGAAACTTCCTTCGCTGTGCCCGCATTTTTATTACGTCAAACTGGCGATGGAACAAGGGCGCGCGTTCGATGACTGGACCCGATACAACGACATTTTTGCCAAAGCCGAAGCGCTGGAACCGAACTATTACTATTTTTACCAACTCAAAGCCTTTGACCTGATGGTTCAAAATCATGGCGTCAAAGGCCAGTGGGAAGCTTTTGCCGAAAACTCTATCAAAACTGTCGCCGAAAAAGTCGGCACGGCTGAAGGCGACATCACCTATTACATGATCGTGTCCTTCGTTCGCGCCCGTTACGTCAAACCAGATGGCCGCGCTGATTTCTTTACGGATAACAACATCTGGGGACAGAAAATCTGGGACGGATACAAAGAGATTGAAGCCAGATACGGAACCAGCAAATTTCGTTTGAATGAAATGGCGTTGCTCGCTTCCAAAGCACAACAATTCAAAGTGGCGAAAATTCTCTTTGATCGCATAGGCGACGATTGGGATGAGCGAGTCTGGGAACGGCGCACCGAGTTCGAAGGTTATCGAAACATGGCCAAAGCCAAATCTCCAACAGTGGCGACAAAGCTGAAAACAGACCTGGCGGGATTGAAAGCGACGCTGACTTCGCCAAAAACGATCTATGCCAAAAGCCAGGACGCGGTGATTGAAGCCGTCATTGAATACCCCGCCGATTCTGGCGAAGCTGACAGCGCATACGAAGTCGGCGTTGTCGCTTTTTCGCTGGCGATACAGGGAACGGCAAAAGGCGCAAAAGAAATCACGCTGTTGCCCCAGGCCGATGAATCACAGGCAACGAAACGCATCGAGCAAGGCGGTTCGATCCGGCTGACATACAAGATCAACTTCGCTCTACCGACAGGAAGTTACAACGTCAGGTTGAAATCCGTGGCGTCAAACGAACTGGCAATTCGAATTGGCGGAGCAATGAAACGTTGACTGCCTTACGCTGAAAGATGCTGTTAATCATCTTTATTCAGACAGTCTGGTGATTGCATATACCACTTCAGGAATTTCCTGATCGGCATTATTCCAAATTTGGAGAAATCGCTTATAAGCAGCGCTCGCGCGTTTGGTATCGCCTTTGCGTTCATAAGCCTGGCCAACGCCAAATCGTGCCCACGCCCAGTTTGGATTCAAGTTCAGCAATCGTTCGTATTCTTCAATCGCTTCATCCAGACGGCCCAGTTCCAGATAAGCGTTGGCCAGCGCATCCGGTCCCAGGTCTTCGTACCAGAAAAAGACCGGTGTTGAACGCCGTGCTTTGTTCAGGTATTCGATTGCTTCATCTGTCCGACCATGCTTCAGTGCGTAATAGCCGCGATGATAATAAGGTTGAGGAATTGTCCAGGCTTTGCCTTGTGGATCGGTTGCGGGCACGGCGGCGAAGAGTATTTCCTTGAACCTTTCGGCTGATTGCAGATCGCCGCGTGCCAGAGCGAGGTACATGTTGTCGCCGAATTCGTATTTGAGCTTCCAGGTTTCTCGCGCCATCGCCGTTGCCCGCGCCAGATCGCCTTTGCGCCAGTGCAATCGAGTCAGCCGCTGCCAGCTTACTGCTTTGTCCCATACGGAAGGCGCAAGCTTCTGATACTGCCGGTATTGCTGCTCTGCCAATCTGTAACGTCCCTGGCCAAAATAAGAATCGCCCAAGTGCAGGTAAGCGAAGTGGAAATACGGTTTGAGTGCCAGCGCCCGATTGAGTTCGGCAATCGCTTCGTCATAACGTCCGGCTTCGTTGTAAGTCATAGCCAGCGAGTCGTGCGCGTTGGCTTCGTTCGGAGCAAGTTCGACATAGCGCCGATGCGCCGTTATCGCTTCCGACAGCCGTCCCAGCCCGGCGTAATAATTGCCGAGCTGGTTGTAAAGCTCTTCGGATTCAGGGGCCATCACCAGTCCGTTTTTCAACGCCTCAATCGCTTCTTCCGAACGTCCCTGATATTGCAGTTCAATACCTAGCCGCCACCAGGCTTCTATTTCCTGCGGATACTGGGCGACGATTTCACGATAAGCTCGAATCACCTCCAGATGATCGGGTTTGGCATACCAGGCCATGACGTATAGTTTGTCTTTTTGCGTCAAACGATGCGAAAGCCGGAAGGCGCGTTCCAAGTAAGGTCGGGCTTTTTCCGCATCGCCGACGCGGATCATGGCGTAGGCGTAACCGATGCGCGCGTAAGCCATCGCAAATTCGGGGTCGAGTGCGACGGCTTTTTCCAGCAAGCCGATGGCTTCGATCGTGTGGTATGACCGCAACTGTTCCAACGCCAGCGAATAGTAACGATAGGCTTCCAAATTGTTCGTCATGACATCGGCCAGCGCTGGGACGTTTTCCGACTCGGTAACACCCGATCCGAGATGCCTGGCCAGTTTTATCGAAAGCAGATCAATCTGCGCCAGAATCTGCTCTGCATTGTCAGCGACCAGACTTTCAGCAGCGATCAATTGGCCGGTGTGCGCATCATGTAGCGAGGCGTCAATCCGTGTCTGACTGCCCAGTCGAACGAAGCTGCCCATCACCAAAGCCTCTGCGCGAGCGCGCCGAGCGATTTCCTGCGCTTCATCCAATCGGAGTCGGTTTGCGTCTTCACGCCCCATGCGTTCAAGCAACAGATGAAGCTGCTGGCGGCTGAGTACGCTGAGTGATTTGGAGCGCGACAGGTTGGTGGTGAGCATGTCGGCCAGACCTTCGCGCAACCAATCAAGTTCCTCATCGCCGGAACGGTTTTCAAAGTGGAGCACGGCCACAGGTCGTTTGCCGGGTAACAGCGGCGGAGTGACTTCTGCCGCCGGGTGGAAATTTCGCGCCAGCGTCAGCAGCGCCAGCACTACAAATCCGGCAAATACAGTTGCTGTGCGCGAAACATTGCTGCGCAAAAAGCGGCGCGCTGGCATCAGGCCTTTTTGCTCAAGGTCGCTTTGCTCAAGGTTGGAATCAGAAAGCAGCCGCACATCGTCGCCGCCAATCTCTTCTTCGACTTCGACCTCGACTGAGGTCGTTTCTTCAAATTCCAACACTGTGCGTGCCTTGACCGCTTTATCGTTAATTGGTCGAACTACCTCCACCTCGGCGATGAAGCAGTAACCGGTTTTGGGAATGGTTTTGACGAAGCGGGGTTGACGCGAGTCGTCGCCCAGAGCTTTGCGCAGATCAACGACGCACTGCACCAGCGCATCGTCTGTCACTGCCGAGCCTTGCCAGACGTTTTCCATCAACTCTTCTTTGCTGACCAGTCGTTGGCGATGATCCAGTAAATACAACAGAACCTGAAAAACCTGTGGGCGGAGATGCTGCTCTACGCCATCGCGCCGGATACAGCAAAGATCAGAGTCAACCTCAATCTCTCCAATCCGATAAATCGGTCTGATCGGTACGGTCATCGCCACACCTTGCGGGTTATTCCGAAAGAGTTCGGAAGATTTTCGTCTTTCGTTCGTTACTTCGGATCATTGGTGAGGTACAGGGAGAGATAGCGACCTGATTGTCTAGAAATGTCCAGGCGCTACCGCTCCCTGTACCGTAACAGCGCGGCAATTATAACCGGAGCAAAACTCTATGAAACGTAAGCGCAAGGTCAAAATCACCTTCACGCGCCGGCGCCGGCGCAGTTTCGATTTCAATGTAATGCGCGTTGATTGCCCGGTTTGCGGCCACGAAATCGAGGCACCAGGCGTTGTACAGCCCAAAGAGATTTTGACTGTTGCACCGGAGGCAATATGTTTTTCCCAAAACGACTCGCACCGTTTGCCGCTGTCAGTGCGGTTCTGTTTTCCCTGGCGATGGTCGTCGTTTCTCAGCAACCGCAAGACAGACGCTCGATGAGTGAAGGCAAGCCACACAAACGCTGGGAATGGGCGTATGAACAGCGCGCGTATCCGAGCAAGGAAATTCCCGATGACGCGCTGGAGCTTGGCTGGCGGCGACTGCAACGCTGGCGCGACCTGCCGCAAAAGAATGGAAGTTTCAAACAGCAGGGATTGCAGCAGAGTCCTGGACGCTGGGTGAACATTGGTCCCGCGCCGATTCTGAACGGCCAATTGGCCGATCCCGCTCAACGACGCGCGGTCAGCGGGCGCGTTTCCGATATTGCGGTTGATCCGGCGAATCCGAACCGCTGGCTGATTGGCGCGGCGCAGGGCGGCGTCTGGGAAACGCGCGATGCGGGCGCAACATGGACGCCGCTGACGGACAATCAGACTTCGCTTTCCATCGGCGCAATCGCTTTTGATCCCAAAAATCCGCAGATCATTTACGCCGGCACGGGCGAAGCCGTTTTCGGCGGCAGCAGCCCGTATGCCGGAGCCGGTCTGTTGAAATCCGTGAATGGCGGCGGCGCATGGCAACTGCTGGCTGCGAATCATTTCCGAGGCTTATCGTTCAGCGACCTGCGCATTGATCCCAACGACACCAATACGCTGCTGGCCGCCGTCATCAGGATTAACAATCAGAAAGGCCAGACATCGCCAGCCGCGCCTGTGGGCGGCGTGTTCAAATCCACGGACGGCGGAGAGAACTGGGTCAGAACCCTGGGCGATAACCACTGGGCGACTGATCTGGAAACCGACCCGACCGATTTCCGCCGCCAATACGCGGCGCTGGGCAGTTTTTCCGGCGACGTCAACAACGGCATTTATCGTTCGATCAATGCCGGAAGCAACTGGACTTTCATTGACGGCCCCTGGCGCACAAAGGCTGGAGGAGCCGGGCGCATTGAACTCGCCCTGGCGCCTTCCAACCCGAAAGCGCTTTACGTCAGCGTTCAGGACGCCGCGAACAATTCTGCAAACGACAACCAATTGCTGGGCATTTGGAAAACCGAAGACGCCTGGGCGACGCCGCCCGTCTGGGTGGAACTGACTCCGCTGGGCAGCATGATGACGGAAAGGCAGTGGTTTTATGACCACGAATTGATTGTGGACACGAACAATCCAAATGTGCTTTACGTCGGCGGCGTTCATTTGTGGAAATGTTCGGACACCAACGCCAGGCCTTTGGTTTGGGAACAACTCGACAACAAACCGGATAACGCCATTCACGTTGACCAGCACACAATGGCCTGGACTCCGCCGCCGTCCGCCTCCGCCGCGCTCAACCACCAGACGATGGCGGTTGCCCCGGCGCTGGCTTATTCCACCTATCTGGGCGGGACGGATTTTGATGTGGCGCATGCCGCCGCGGTGGATTCCGCCGGCAACATTTACGTGACCGGCGAAACGCGGTCATCCGGATTCCCGCGCACCAATTCCATCGGGCCGATCAGCGCATCCAGTGGAGACATCTTCGTGGTCAAGCTCGATCCGACCGGCAGCCGGGCCATCTATTCCACGGTCATCGGCGGTTCAGCCGGAGACATAGGCCGGAGCATAGCGGTTGACGCGGCAGGAAACGCCTACATCACCGGAAGCACCATTTCGACAAACTTTCCGGTCAGAAACGCTTATCAATCGGTCAAACGCGCGGAGGCCGATGCCTTTGTCGCCAAACTCAATTCCACAGGTTCGGAGTTGATCTTTTGCACCTACCTGGGCGGCGATGATCTGGATCAGGCTTTTGATATTGCGGTGAACAGCCAGGGACAGGCCTGGATCACCGGGCGCACCTTTTCGACTAACTTTCCGACGCAATCGCCGGTTCAAACCCATCCCGGCGGCCCTGTTCATGTCTTCGTCGCCAGGTTCGGCGCGAACGGCAATTCGCTGCTTTTTTCGACTTATCTGGGCGGCAGCGGCGGGGAACTGGCCAACAGCATCGCGCTGGATTTGGCTGGGAATGCTTACGTCACCGGTGCAACTTCGTCGAATAATTTCAGAACCACCGCGGGAGCTTACCAAACTACGTTCGGCGGCGGAGTGAATGACGCATTCATCGCCTGCATCAGCGCCGCGCATGCGCTTGTCTGGTCAACTTATCTGGGGGGGCAGCGGCAATGAAACCGGAACGGGCATTGCTGTTGATGCGGCGGGCAGCCCTTACGTTATTGGCTCAACCGGTTCCGCCAATTTCCCACGGCAAAATCCGCTGCAACCGATTTACGGCGGTAACACAGACGCTTTCATCACCAAACTTTCGCCGAACGGCAGGGATTTGGTCTATTCCACTTTTTACGGCGCGGGCGGCAGCGACGGCGGGCGTGAAATCGCCGTGGATAGTTCAGGCAATGCGCTGATAGCGGGCGCCACAGCCTCAGACAACCTGGCTCAGGTTCCGAATCCGAATCCGGTTCAGCCCGGCGGCTATGCCGGAGGCGGCGACGCTTTCGTGGCGCGAATCAACGCGGCGGGCAGCGCGACTCTCTTTTTCACTTACCTGGGAGGATCGCGCGAAGACACCCTGCGCGGAATGGCACTGGATGCAGAGGGACGCAATGTTTATGTCGCTGGCGACACCAACTCAACCAACTTCCCCACCACAAGGGGCGCGCTGAAGGAAACGTTTTCGGGCACAACGGGCACGGACGCTTTTGTTTCCAAGATCGAAGTGAGCGGAAGTCCCGCCGTGCGGCGGTTGATCGTCGGCAATGACGGCGGCGTGTGGAGCAGCGCGGACGGCGGCCAAACCTGGGCCGATCACAATACGAATCTGGGCATCACGCAGTTTTACCTGGGATCGCTGCATCCCACGGACGAAGACCGTGCGCTCGGCGGCAGCCAGGACAACGGCACCGAACGATGGACGGGCGTCAACTCCTGGTCTTTGGTATTTGGCGGAGACGGTTCGGCCAACGTCTTTTCATCCGCCAACCCGAATACTCATTGGATGGTTTCGGCGCAAAACCTGGATATTCGCCGTACCAGAGACGGCGCGGCGACCAACGTCACCATTGCCGAATCGGGAATCAACGACAACTGGAATGACGGCGCGGCCAACAATCGCGCTCCGTTTATCGCGCGTTGCGAAAAATGCCCGAACAATGACGACGTTTTCATCGCCGGAACGGACAACGTTTGGCGAAGCAATAATTTCTTCAGCGCCGCAACTCCCGGTTGGACACGCAACAGCCCGGATTTTCCTTTCAGCATCACCGCGCTGGCGGTTGCGGCAAATGCCGGCTGCAACGTATACGCATTCGGCGCAAACAACGGGACGCTTAACCTGACGGCCAATGGCGGCGCAAATTGGACCAACATTGACGCCGGCAATCGAGTCCCCAACCGCTGGATCACCGATCTGGCGTTTCACCCGACCAACCCGGATGTGCTGTATGTGACGGTTTCCGGTTTTGACGAAGCCACGCCGGCACAGCCCGGACACCTTTTCAAAACCGAAAATGCGCGGTCGGCGAATCCCGCCTGGACGAATGTCAGTCCGCCCATCAACCTGCCGCACAATACCGTCGCGATTGATACGGCAAACCCGCGTATCGTTTATGCCGGAACTGATATGGGCGTCTGGAAAAGCATTGACGCCGGCGTGACCTGGGAACATTTCGGCCCAGACCGTGGTATGCCGAACATCGTTGTCAATGACATTCAAATCAGCGAACACACAGGCAGGATTGTCGCCTTCACGCACGGGCGCGGAGCTTTTGCCTTTGAACGCAACCAGGCCGACCTGGTCGTGATGATGACCGACACTCCTGATCCTGTGGTTTTCAACCAAAACCTGACTTACCGCCTGACGGTCAGAAACAATGGGCCGGACAGAGCCACGGAAGTTTTTGTTCAGGACACTTTGCCCGAAAACGCCGTGCTGGTTTCAGCCAATGCCAGCCAGGGAATCTGCGCGGGCAACATAGACAACGTCAGTTGTTTTTTGGGCGCGCTGGCCAATGGCGCATCGGCGACGGTGACGATTGTCGTCCGTCCGCCGCAGCCCGGAACCATCACCAATCTGGCGCGGGTTTCCAGCGACGAAATTGATCCGAACAGCGCCAACAACTCGGCGTCGGTTTCCACACAGGTCGTTTCGCCAGATTTGACAGTGACGAAAACGCACACGCCGCAAACTGTCCTGCCGGGTGAGAACATCAGTTTTTCGGTTATGGTCAGGAATGCCGGAATGTCTGACGCCAGCGGAGTCACTGTCACTGACACGCTGCCCGCCGGGGTGACTTTCATTTCCTCTGCTGCCACACAGGGAAGCTGCGCGCGAACAAACAACATCGTCACCTGCAACCTGGGCAGTCTCGTCAGAAGCGCGTCGGCGACGGTGACGATCATCGTCCGCGCGGATGCCGCCGGAACAATCACCAACACCGTCAGCGTTGCGGGCAACGAACCGGATTCAAATCCGGCCAACAATACCGCTTCGGACACGCTGACCGTTGGCACGGCTCCGACGATCAGCCGGATCACGCCTGCGTCGGCGGCGCGCGGCGCGACCAATCTGGAACTGAAAATCGAAGGATCGTTTTTCCAGCCCGGCGCGGTCATCAGCTTTTCGCCAAGCGCAGGCATAGAAGTCCTGGCCGTTGTGCCGACCGATCCCGGCTTCATCAGTTCCGCTGAAATCCGGCGGCGCATCAACATCCAGTCAACCGCGCCGCTTGGCGACCGGCAGATGTTTGTCACCAATCCCAACGGCGCTGTGGGCGGCGTTCCGCCATTCAATCGCTTCACCATCACTGACGCCGGCTCAACTTCGCCGGAAATTGAAATCACTCCGGCTTCGTTGAATTTTGGCGATCTGGTTTTGGGATCAATCAAAGGTCTGACTGTCACCTGCCGCAACTCAGGCACAGCTCCACTTTCGGTTTACGAAATCAGAAGCAGCAATCCGCATTTCGCCATGACATCATCCGGTGCGCCCTTCACGCTGGCTCCGGGAACGACCAGGCTGCTGTCGGTCAGCTTTACGCCAACCGCCGCCAGCGCACAGGCGGGCGAGTTGATTTTTTCCAGCAATGCCGCAGGGAAAACAACCATGGGAATTCCATTGCGAGGGAATACGCCGGGCAGCGCCTGCACTTTTTCGATTTCGCCGGACAATCTTTCGTTCCAGCAAAGCGGCGGTCTGGGCAGCGTCGCAGTCACGACTCAGTCAGGCTGCGAATGGATGGTGGCCGAACCGCCAAGCTGGATCGTGGATAATTCATTCCCGTTCCATACCGGCAGCGGATCGGCTGTTCTTACAGCTTTGACCAGCACGGGGCCGCGCACCGGAATGGTGGCCATTGCCGGACGCACGTTGACGGTCAGGCAGGCCGAACAGGTGGCCAGCGTTTCCGCCGCCAGTTTCAACCGTTCTGCGCTGGCCAGTGAATCCATCACCGCCGCTTTTGGTCAAAATCTGGCGACAGGCATATTTAGCTCCAACACCATCCCGCTGCCGACCAGTCTTGGTGGAACGACGTTGAAAGTCCGTGACAGCGCCGGAATTGAAAGATTCGCGCCGCTGTTTTTCGTTTCGCCCGGACAAATCAATTATCAGGCTCCGCCAGGCGCAACGACGGGCGAAGCTTTGGTGACGGTCGTCAACAATAGCGGGCAAGTTTCAATGGGGACGATGCAAATTGCGGCGGTCGCGCCGGGAGTATTCACAGCCAACGCCAGCGGTTTAGGGCTGGCCGCCGCCGTCGCGCTTCGTGTCAGAGCCGATGGCTCGCTCAGTTACGAATCGGTTACACGATACGATCCAGTGCAAAATCGTCCCGTCGCTGTGCCGATTGATTTGGGACCGGATTTAGGAACTGCCACGGATCAGGTCTTTCTGTTGTTATTCGGCTCCGGCTGGCGTTTTCGCAGTTCGCTTTCCAACCTGAATCTGACAATCGGCGGAATCGCCCTGCCTGTGGTTTATGCCGGGTTGCAAGGCGATTTCGTTGGACTGGATCAGATCAACGTGCAATTGTCGCGCAGCTTGATAGGGCGTGGCGAGGTAGATGTTGTCTTGACTGTTGACGGCGTAACTGCGAACACCGTCAGGGTCAATTTCAAGTAGCCAGTAATAATCGGTCAAAGGGTGATTTCCCCTCGGAACGAAAACTTTTCAATCCAACACTGCGGCCCGAATAAGATGGAATAAAGGCTGGAAGACAGAGCATATAAGACGTGTTAATCGGAACAGTTAAAAAGCGTTTTTCTTTAGCCGAAGAAAAGATTGATGATTCTTTCTGCCTGTAATGCAGGCAGCTATACTTTTCGCCGTCGTGAAATTGAGAGCGATGACAACGCAGTCATTGAACGAGAGGTCTCATGCCGACAAAAACTCTGCCGTATCTGGAAACACTTGAATATCCGCGCTTTCGTGACAGTTTGCCGCTTCAGCAATTGGGCGAATTGCGCGAAGGGAAGTATGTCGTTCGATTTGCACAAACGCTGGAGGAACTTGATGAAGTCTTAAAACTGCGGTTCGAGGTATTCAACCTGGAACTTGGCGAAGGCCTGGAATCTTCTTTTCTGACCGGACGTGACCAGGATGAATATGATGCGACCTGTCATCATTTGATCGTCGTCGAAGCGGCGACTCAAAGAATCGTTGGCACTTACAGGTTGCAAACCGGTGCAATGGCCGCCGCGGCAGTAGGGTTTTATTCAGCCACGGAATTTGACTTGTCTCGATTGCCGCTGGAATTGCTGGAAGATTCGGTGGAATTGAGCCGCGCCTGCATCGCCAAAGAGTTTCGCAACACACAGGTGTTGTTTTTGTTGTGGAAAGGGCTGGCTTCGTACCTGGCATTCAACCGTAAACGATTTTTATTCGGCTGCTGTTCATTGACCAGTCAGAACCCTGAAGAAGGAAAGCTGACGATGGAATTGCTGGAACGCGAAGGTTATTTGCACGACCGGTTTTTCGTATCGCCGAAAGCCGGGGTTGAGTGTTATCCGGCAGTGTTTGGTGTCGAGCGTCCGTTTCCGGTTCGATTGCCCAAGCTCTTTCGGTCGTATTTGCGAATCGGCGCAAAGGTCTGTGGGCCGCCAGCGATTGATCGCGTTTTCAAAACCATAGATTTTTTTGTGCTGTTCGATCTGTTTGAAATGGACAGACAAAGCCAGAAATTATTTTTTGGAGTATAAGGCTCACGTGTTATTCAGAATTTTGCGCGCATTGTTACGTTTGGCAGCCATTGTGACGGTTTCCCTGTTGTTGCAAATGATCTGGTTGACCGGCAAGCGATTGTTTCCGCGCCAAAGCCTCTTACGCAGAAAGTTTCGCCAGTTCATTCTGGTTTCATGGGCGCGTGCGTTGGCTTGGTTGGTGGGCATGCGGATTGTTGTCGAAGGCGAACCGCCGCAACCGCCATTTTTTTTGGTCGCCAATCACCTCAGCTACATTGACATCATTCTTATTGCTTCGCGGATGGATTGTGTCTTCATCGCCAAAAAGGAAATTTCGGCCTGGCCGGGAATGGGTTGGTTGGCAGAAGGAATCGGCACTATTTTCATTGACCGGAAGAATTTCCAGGACATTTCGCGCGTGATCGGTTTGATTGATGAAGCCTTGAGTGAAGGTTCAGGAGTTGTGTTGTTCCCGGAAGGAACCAGCAGCATGGGAGAAACCGTTTTACCGTTCAGCCCGGCGTTGTTGGAGCCGGCGGCGCGCGCGGCTTATCCGGTTTCGTATGCGACCATCAGTTACGACACGCCGTTGGACGAACCACCACCTCACGCGGCGATAGGATGGTGGGGGGATATGGAATTCGCGCCGCATTTCTGGAAGTTGTTGTTGATGTCGAAATTCCAGGCAACGATCCTTTATGGCGAAGACGCCATCCACGCCGACGACCGCAAGGTTCTTTCAAGAAGTTTGTGGAGCGCAATCAAGCTGCAATTCGTTCCTATGGCAAACCCATCGCCATCCATCACTGGAAAATCATGATTCTCGGCGGAATTTTTTTGCTGGAATAAAGAGCCTAGACCCTGATGGAGAAAAAGTCCGGCAAATTTTGGATGTGGTGGAGACGCTGGCGCTGGCGTTTTCTGGTTGTTTACCTGGCGCTGCTTTTGGCTTCGCATATTTGGCGATGCTGGAAACCGGCAGAAAATTTTTCGGAATCCGCTCTTTGCTCGAATTGCCGGTTCTCGATGCTCAGCGCGATCAACGGCGAGCAACGGCTGGAACAGAAAATCCGGTTTGTGTACCAGGATCGCGAAGCGATTGGCGAATCTGCATTGCCGATGGTGTTGATTCACGGCAGCCCCGGCGAAGCCAGCGATTTCAATCGCATTGCGCCGCTGCTGGAAAACTCTCACCGATTGATCGTTCCAGACTTGCCGGGCTTCGGAGCCTCGACACGAGACCTTCCTGATTATTCGTTTCGCGCTCACGCAAAGTATTTGATCGAACTTCTGGATCATCTGAAGCTGGAACAGGCACACTTCGTGGGATTCAGCATGGGCGGGGGCGTCTTGTTGAATCTTTATGACTTGGCGCCGCAAAGAGTCGCCTCAGCCACGTTGCTGTCCAGCATCGGCGTTCAGGAAATGGAATTGCTCGGCGATTACCATTTGAACCAAGTCGTCCATGGATTGCAGTTGGGTTTGTTCTGGCTGCTGCGCGAAGGGCTTCCTCACTCACCGATTTCGCACATGCGAGACATATCGGTTTCCTACAGCCGCAACTTTTATGATTCCGACCAGCGGCCTTTGCGCGCCTTGCTCAGCAGATTCGAAAAGCCGATGCTGATTGTTCACGGCCATCGCGATTTTCTGGTTCCGGTTGAAACTGCCCGCGAACATCATCGGCTGGTTCCGCAAAGCGAATTGGCGCTTTCGGATTTCGACCATTTCATGGTCTTCAACCAAAAAGATTATCTCGCGCCATTACTGACAGATTTTATGGCAAGAGTTGAAGCTGGAATCGCATTGAATAAATCCCAGGCAGACCCGTCGCGCGTTCTCGTTTCTCAGCAACCGTTTGATCCAAAAACGTTGCCGAAGTTTATTGGCCTGACTGCCTTTGTCGTCGTTTTGTCGCTGGCTGCCGCGACGCTGATTACAGAAGACCTGACCTGCATAGCTGCGGGGGTGATGGTCGCGCAAGGCAGACTTGATTTCGCAATTGCGGTATTCGCCTGCTTCCTGGGGATTTATGTTGGCGACTTGCTGTTATTTCTGGCTGGGCGATGGTTGGGGCGCGCGGCTTTGTCGCGAGCGCCCATCAAATGGTTTGTCAGTGAGCGCGCCGTCAAGCGTGGTTCAGAGTGGATGCAGCATCAGGGCGCGAAGGTGATTTTCATCAGCCGGTTTTTGCCGGGCGCTCGATTGCCAACCTATTTTGCCGCCGGCGCCTTGCGAACCAGTTTCTGGAAATTCGCCTTGTATTTCGCAATTGCGTGCGCGGTTTGGACGCCGTTGCTGGTCGGATTGGCAATGCTGCTTGGTAAAGGACTGGTTGAATCCGCCTTGTTTGCCGGTCAAGGGCTGTTGCTGAAAGCATTCATCGCCGCCATTTTGATTTATCTGGCTGTCAAGATGCTGGTGCGACTTTCCACCTGGAGAGGACGCCGCCTTTTGATTTCAAGCTGGCGACGAATGGTCAACTGGGAATTCTGGCCAGCTTATATCTTCTATACTCCTGTTGTGCTGTACGTCGTTTGGCTGATGTTGAAACACCGCAGCCTGACTTTGTTCACAGCGGCGAATCCGGCAATTCCCGGTGGAGGATTCATCGGCGAATCGAAAGCAGAAATTTATCGCGGACTGGCAGGCGCAAATGAATTTTTGCCGAAATGGAAATTGCTTCCAGCCTCAACTGGCGTGGAGCAGAAAATTCAATCTGCCAAAAATTTTATCGCTGACCAAAAACTGACCTACCCTGTGGTGCTGAAACCGGATGCCGGACAGCGCGGTTCTGGCGTTGGCATTATCCAGTCAGAAAATGAGCTTGAGCGTTACCTGCGACAAGCCAATGTGGATATGCTGATTCAGGAGTTTTTGCGCGGCGAAGAGTTCGGCGTTTTCTATTATCGTTATCCGAATCAGCCAACCGGCAAAATTTTCGCAATTACGGAAAAACGGTTTCCAACTGTAATTGGGGACGGCAGCAGCACTTTGGAGCAATTGATACTGAACGACAGCCGCGCGGTTTGTATGGCTCGATTTTTACTCGACAAACACGCCGATCATTTATGGGATACGCCAGAGGACGGGGAAATCGTGAATCTGGTGGAACTCGGCACTCATTGCCGCGGCGCTGTTTTTCTGGATGGTGGTTGGGTGAAGACGGATGAATTGGAAGCGGCCATAGATCGTATTTGCCAGCATTTCCAAGAGTATTACTTTGGCCGATTCGACCTGCGCACGCCAAACGTCAGTGATTTTCAGCAAGGCCGAAATTTCAAAGTGATCGAATTGAATGGCGTGACGTCAGAAGCCACAAGCATTTACGATCCCAGAAATTCTGTTTTCGCCGCGTATCGAATCTTGTTTGCGCAATGGCGAATTGCTTTTGAAATTGGCGCGCAAAACCGGGCGCGCGGTTTCAAGCCTACGCAATTGCGAAAACTTATCAAATGGATGATTGATTATCGAGAACAGTCGCAGGCTCACGATGAGTTCAGGGCTGGCAACACAACCAAACTGAATTCATGAACGTCAGCCGGATGATTTCGGATCATCGCTGTCTCCCGTCTTTGGATTGGGTGGGGTAAACAAGTTTCGCAACGCCTCAGCGCCAGGAACGAATTGTTCCCACATCTGTGGAGCTTTGGCGCCAAGCTCCAGAAAGCTGCGAAAGCGGCGATCAAATTCTTCTTTGGTTTTCAGGTAGGCTTCGAAGCTGGCAGTCAGATGGTTTTTCAAGAAGTCCTGAATCGAATCCTCACGCGAACGCAAAATCTGAAACAGAAATGGAAGCGGCAAGAGGTTGGCGCTCTTTTCTTCCTCCAGAATCGCCTGCATCAGCACCGCTTTGGTGACATCGGCCTGGGAAGTCGAATCTATCACCTGAATGTCATGGCCTGCGCGAATGATGGCAATCAAATCATGATAGGTGACATAAGCGCCGGTTTCTGTGTTGTACAGCCGCCGATTTCCATATCGTTTAATGACAACAGTGTTGTCGTTGACTGATTGGTCAGGTTCGAAGTTGAAAGATTTCGACGCCCCTTTTCGAGAGGCGCGTTTTTTGGCCGGTCGTGGTTTCGATTTGGTGGGTTTTTGAGCCATAGTCTTCTCGTATTCGTGCAAGTTTTATTTTCCGTGTTCAAGTATAACGACTTTTCGCCAGTGCGAGCAACAAGAATATTCGAACTGTTTGGTACGATAATTTCAGTGTTTGATGTGGTTTGTCGTAGATTTAGCAAGCGGCGGTCAAGAAGATTTTTCGCAATTGCGAAAAATCTTCTTGACCTTTTGGCGGAAGGACGTATGATGGCGCTCGTCAAATTACTTTTCCCGGAGAGGTTGCGATGATTCGAAAGCTGAACGGAACAGTGGCAGTGATTACCGGTGCGACGAGCGGGATTGGTCGAGAAACCGCGCGCGAATTTGCTGCCGCTGGTTCAAAGGTTGTTGTAGCCGGACGACGGCAGGAGCGGTTGGCTGAATTGGTCAAAGAGCTTGAATCCAAAGGTGGTCAGGCATTGGCGGTGCAGACGGATGTCGCGGATCAGGCTCAGGTGGAAGCGTTGATTTCTGCGACTGTGAAACGGTTTGGCAGGGTGGATGTGCTGGTCAACAATGCTGGCGTAGCCATCGCTTCACGGTTTACCGAAATGCCGCTGGAGGATTTTCGCCGGTTGATGGATGTGAATTTCTGGGGCGCTGTCTTCGCGTGTCGCGCTGCTGTTCCGCAAATGCGAAAACAAAATGGGGGCGGTGTGATTTTGAATGTCTCTTCGATTTTCGGGAAACGAGGGATGCCGTTTGAAACGGCTTACTGCGCCAGCAAATTTGCGCTGGCGGGATTTTCCGAAGCCCTGCGCGCGGAGTTGATGTCTGAAAACATAGATGTCTGCACGATTTATCCTGGCGCGGTGGAGACGGAAATTTTTGACGCGGCTGCGAACAGCACTGGTCTGGAAATTCCGAATTACCTTCCGAAGTTTCCTGCCAGGCAAATGGCCAAACTGATTGTGCAGGCGGCACGCTTTCCGCAACCCGAAATTGTTGCAGCGTTTGACGCGCAGGCGATCAACCTTGCCAACACTTTCGCTCCGGCGCTGGTAGATTTCGCTCTCGGCTGGACTGTGCCGTTCATCGAAGGCATGCGCCGGGCAAAACAAGATACTGAATCCAAAGAACCAGACAGCGGCAATCTGTATCAGCCGCAAGGCAAATAACAAAACCGTTTGGAGTTCAATCTTCAACTTTGTCTTTCACAATTCATCAACCTGAAGGTTGAACTCTGAACAAAACCAAGAAGGAGAAAATCGTTATGGCGAACAAAGCAAAAACCGCAAAAGAAACCGAACCTGCTGCTGAACAAACCAATGCAGGCGCAGCCGATTGGGCGAAACAAGTCGTCGAGCATCTGGTGGACGCGCAGAAAAAATGGATTGATCTGACTGCGCAGCAAAATGCGCTGGTGCTGAAAGCTGTGGAAGAAGGCATGGAATTTTATCGCTCGGCTCCGACGCCGGAGTTGGGAGGCTGGGCGCGACAAGGTTACGAAGGTTTTGTCGAAGCGCAGCGCCGCTGGGCGGAAGTCGCTTCACAGCAAAGCAGCCAGTTGTTTGACGCGATCAAGGAAAACGTGACGTTCAACCCATCAGATGTTACTCGCGCCGCTTCGGATTTTGCCGGGCAAGGCGTTGAGACATTTGTCAATGCCCGCACTCAGTGGCTGGATTTCGCCGCGCAGCAAAATGCGCAAGTGATTGAAGCCGTCAAAAAGGGGTTGAATCTGGAAGAGAACTCGCCTGCGGCGGCGCTGGCTGATTTTGCGCAACAGGCTGTGACCAATTACGTCGAAGTGCAAAAACGCTGGCTCGATTTGGCGACCCAGCTTCCATTTTTTGGAGGCGCACCGAAAAAGTAGAACGATGGAGCGATAGAGGGATGGAGGGACAGTGTAGAAGAAGTTCTTTCGTCCCACACGTCCTCTTTCCCTCAATCTCCCAATCGCTCCTTCTCTCCGTCCGTTCGACTGTGGTAAGTTCCGCGCATCTCATTCCATCAGAAAGGCAATAAACAACATGGCTCAAGCAGCGAATCGAGCTTACCCGCGTTCGGTGACGTTAAAAGATCAACAAATCACTTTGCGGCTGATGCAGGCGTCTGACCGGGACGCTGTGCTCGCCTTTGCCCAGGCCTTGCCCGCCAATGATTTGCTGTTTTTACCGCTGGACATCTCACACCCGAAAGTCGTGGACGGGTGGGTTCGCAGTCTGGACACGGATCGTACCGTAACGGTCGTTGCTGAAACTGGCGGGCGATTGATCGGGCTTGGAACTTTGGTCCGAAGCGAGACCACTTGGGCGCGGCATCTGGGCAACATTCGATTGCTGGTCAGCCCCGATGCGCGCGGTATTGGGTTGGGTAGCGTACTGGCGAATGAAGTTTTCGCACTTGCGGAAGAAACCGGATTGCAGAAAGTCGTTGCGCAGATGGCTGCGGAACAGCGTGGTGCGCAAGCGGTATTTGAAAAGCTTGGTTTCAAAGCCGAAGCCTTGATGGCGGATTACGTGATGGACCCCCAGGGAAGAACGCACGATCTGATCGTCATGAGTTACGACGTTACCGGACTCAATGAGTAAGAAGGGCAGCATATAATGTTTGCGCAGGCGCTCGATCAATTTCAGAAAGAGTTTTTCAACGGCTTGAACCTGATAGCCGAACCGATGATTCGAGCCGGGTTCGGCAACCCGTTGTGTTGGCCGGGCGGCGCGATTGTTGTTGAAACTGTCGGTCGCAAATCCGGTCGCCGGATCAACATTCCGGTGCTGGCTGTTCGCATCGGCGAAATGGTCGTCTTCAGCACGGTTCGACGCAATTCGCAATGGCTGAAAAATCTCGCCGCTCATCCCGAAGCGCGATACTGGCTGGCGGGGCAGCCGCGCGAAGCAACGGCGTTTGTCTTTACGCCCGATGAACAAGCATTGTCAGAGAAATTGCCGGCTCAAGCTGAATGCCTTGCTCGGTTTCTGCGGCAGCAAAGCCGGTTATCGGGAATCAGCTTTGTTCTGCTAACATCGCGTCAAGCGAGGTGAGATTATGAGTGAACCAAACGTCAGAACTGCTGAAAGCGCGCCAGTGGGTTTGTACATTCCTTCGAGCCTGCTGGAAATTGATCCTTCAGCGACAATCCCGCCCACACAGGATGAGCTGCCTTATGACGACGAAGAGCCATTGGAAAGCCAACGCCATCTGTTCCAAATCATGTTGTTGATTGAAACGCTGAAGCAGCATTGGGCCGACCGCGACGATTTTTTTGCGGGTGGGAATATGTTCGTTTACTTCAGCACGGCTCAAATCAAAAAGAACGATTTTCGCGGCCCGGATTTTTTCGTCGCCACTGGTGTGGACGGCAAACGCGAGCGCAAAAGCTGGGTGGTCTGGGAAGAAGGTAAATCGCCGGATATGGTGATTGAATTTCTTTCCGAAAGCACTGCCGATTTTGATTGCGGCGCCAAGATGAAGATTTACCACGATCGTGTTCGCGTGCCGGAGTATTTTTATTACGACCCATTCGCAGGCGAACTGGCGGGTTTTATTACGAATGGATTGGAATACCAATCGAAAGCGCCGGACGAAGATGGCCGTTTGATTTGCAACGCTACAGGGCTTGCGCTGGTGGCTTGGCAAGGCGAGTACCTGGGACTTCACAGTCAATGGCTGCGATGGGAAACTTCGGAAGGCGAATTGGTTCCGACCGAAGCAGAGTTGGCGGAACGATTGTTTCAACGCGCCGAACAAGAACGCCAACGCGCCGAACGGATGGCGGCCAAGTTACGTGAACTCGGCGTTGATCCAACAATGTTTGACTGATTGCCCACTCTGGGATTCATGGTTGACGAACAATGAGCACAGAAAATTTTGCCCGTATTCCACAACCTCCCGAAAAGTTTTTGCTCGAAAATTTGCTCGACCTTAGCGCGACTTCGCCGATTCAGGACATGGTTCGGCTGGCGCGCGAATATGGGCCGATTTACCGTTTGGAAATGCGCGGGCGCGTGGCCATAGTTCTTTCAGGTTACGATCTGGTCAATGAAGTTTGCGATGAAAAGCGATTCGACAAATCCATCCGCGGCGCATTGCGGTTGGTGCGGCGGTTCAGCGGCGACGGATTGTTTACTTCCAAGACCGAAGAGCCGAACTGGTCGAAGGCGCATAACATTCTGTTGCCGAACTTCGGCCATCGCGCAATGCAGAGTTATCACGCGATGATGCTGGACATCGCGGAACAACTGGTTTTGAAGTGGGAGCGTTTGAACGACGACGATGAAATTGATGTGTCTGCCGATATGACCCGGCTGACGGTGGATACGATTGGGCTGTGCGGATTCGATTACCGGCTGAATTCGTTTTATCAGGACGGTTATCATCCTTTTGTCAGCGCCATGTCTGGCGGGTTGGCGACCACGTTGGATGAATTGCGCGATCTGCCGCTGGAAAAACTGCTCAGTCCCGGACGCGACAAGCAATTGAAAGCCGACATTCGCTGCATGAACGAAACGGTGGATCGCATCATCGCCGACCGCAAAGCGAGTGGCGAAGACCTTGCCGACAAATCGGATTTATTGAGTTACATGCTCAGTGGCGTGGACAAGAAAACTGGCGAGCGATTGGATGACCTGAACATTCGTTATCAGGTCATCACCTTCCTGATTGCCGGACACGAAACGACCAGCGGGTTATTGTCGTTTGCGATTTACGCGCTGCTCAACAATCCAGAAGTTTTGGCCAAAGCTTACGAAGAAGTAGATCGCGTGTTGGGGCGCGACCTCTCGGCAAAACCCACCTATGCGCAAGTCAATCAGCTTCAATACATCACGCAAATTTTGAAAGAAACTTTGCGGTTGTGGCCGACGGCTCCGGCGTTCGGGTTGTACCCATACGAAGACACTGTCATTGGCGGCAAATACAAAATCAAACACACCGACACGATCAACGTCTTGTTGCCGATGTTGCACCGCGACAAAAACATCTGGGGCGATGACGCCGAACGATTCAATCCCGACAACTTCACGCCCGAAGCCGAAGCCAAACGCCCGGCCAATGCTTACAAACCATTCGGCAATGGCCAGCGCGCCTGCATCGGTCGGCAATTCGCGTTGCAGGAAGCGACGCTGGTGTTGGGCATGATCCTGCAACGCTTCAAACTGATTGACCACACGCGCTACCAACTGAAGATCAAGGAAACGTTGACGCTGAAACCGGATGAGTTGCGGATCAAAGTCCGTCGTCGGTTGCCGGTTGTCGGTGACCGGTTGTCGGTTGTTGGTGGGCAACAAGTGACAGGTGCGAATGATGAAGCACAGAAACCAACTACCGACTACCGACTGCCGGCTACTTCGCAGTTGCACAATACTCCGCTGCTCGTTTTGTTTGGCTCGAACATGGGAACTGCTGAAGAACTGGCGAGACGTATTGCGCAGGACGCCGAAGCGAATGGCTTTGTGGTGAAGATTGCTGCGCTGGACGATTACGCCGGAAGATTGCCGAAAGAAGGATTGGTGGCCATCGTCAGTTCTTCATACAACGGTTTGCCGCCGGATAATGCCGTGAAGTTTTGCGATTGGTTGAAAAGCGACGAGCTTTCCAGCGATGCGTTGTCGGGTGTGACCTATACCGTTTTCGGTTGTGGCAATCGCGATTGGGCGGCGACGTTTCAAGCTGTGCCGCGTTTGATTGATGAACAACTGGCGGCTCACGGCGCAAAGCGGCTCTACCCGCAAGGCGAAGGCGATGCGCGAGATGATTTCGACGGCCAGTTTCGGCGATGGTATCAACCGTTGCGCCGTACGGTGGCCGAAAGTTTGGGCATCAACATCGAAGCCGAAGCTTCAAAGCCGTTGTATAAGCTTGAGATTGTGCCGGGGCAGCAAATGAGTCCATTTGTGGATTCGTTCGATTCCAAACCGATGACCGTTCTAGTCAATCGTGAGCTTCACAACAAAGGCCGCGAAAATCCTTCAGATCGTTCGACGCGGCATATTGAACTGGAATTGCCCGAAGGTGTGACGTATCGCGCGGGCGATCATCTGGGAGTCATTCCCCACAACAGCGAAGCGCTGGTCAGACGTGTTGCCGCGCGGTTCGGTTTCGAGCGCGATGTCTTCATTCGGTTGAAACCGACGACCAATCGAAAATCGTTTTTGCCGGTCAATCAAACGATTTCCGTGTATCGCCTGCTTGGCGATTACGTGGAGCTTCAAGACGTGGCGACGCGCAGTCAGATTCAAACCCTGTCCGATTACACCGAATGCCCGCCGGAAAAAATTCAGCTTCAAGCCCTGCTGGGAGAAGATGAAGCCAGCGCCGCGCGTTACAAGGAAGACGTGCTGGCGCGGCGAAAATCCGTGATTGATTTGTTGGAAGAGTTTCCGGCTTGTCAGATTCCGTTTGAAGTTTATTTGGAAATGCTGCCCGCATTGCGGCCACGGTATTACTCGATTTCATCCTCGCCGTTGGCTGGCGAACGAATTTGCAGCATCACGGTCGCTGTTGTCGAAGCGCCTGCTCGTTCCGGTCACGGCGTGTTTCAAGGAGTTTGTACAAATTATCTGGCTCGGCAAAACGAAGGCGATGTGCTTTACGCCTTCGTCAAAGACACCAAATCGGCATTCCGTTTGCCGCATGATCCGACCGTGCCGATTGTCATGATCGGGCCCGGCACGGGCTTTGCGCCGTTCAGAGGTTTTTTGCAGGAACGCGCTGCGCTCAAAGCTGCTGGCAAACCAATTGGCCGCTCGTTGTTGTTTTTCGGCTGCCGCCATCCACATCAGGATTTTCTTTATCAAGACGAACTGAATCGTTTTGTCGAAGCGGGCGTGACCGAATTGTCCTGCGCCTTTTCGCGCGTCGAAGGGCAGAAGAAGTGTTATGTGCAGGATGAAGTCTATGCGCGACGCGATGACTTATGGCAACTGCTGGAAGCCGGAGCCGTAATTTACGTTTGCGGCGACGCCAGCCGCATGGCTCCGGATGTGAGAAGAACCTTCGCCGCGATTTATCAGGAAAAGACCGGCGCGAATGCGGCTGCGGCGGATGTGTGGTTGAATGACCTGACGGCGCAGAATCGGTACTTGGTGGATGTGTGGGCGGCGAATTGATCGGAGGTACACGATGAAATTTTCGCTTGTCATTGCTGTCTTGATTTTCTCAGGCAGTTTGGCTTTTGCTCAAGAAAAAGGGGAGCTAAGCTTCAAGAATTATCCTGTTCAAGAAATCTATAAGGGCAAGCCAGCTACAGCAAAACCTCTTGGCGCTCGTGCTAGAAAATTCAAGACTAGGATCAAGCTTGGAGCGAAAGAAGGGCCAAATTTTGCAGGACATTACACGATCGTGCTTTGGGGTTGCGGGTCTGATTGTTCTGGGGTTGCAATCGTTGACGCGAAAACGGGACAAGTTTTTATTGATCCTGAATTGTTGGAGATTACAACCAAGGTGTCTCAAGATTCGCCTAAGATACAGTTTCGCTTGAATAGTAGCTTGTTGGTCGTTGAAGGCTATCGCTCGTATGGCAAAATCTCTCAGCCGTCGGCCATTGGAAAGTGGTATTACAACTGGGAAGATAATCGCCTTAAATTGATTCGCGCGTTCAAGCGGTAGGCGAAACCATGATGGAGAATTTTTATGTCTCAACCTGAACTGAATCGGCGGCTGTCTTCGATGGATTCCAGCTTTCTTTACTTTGAAAAGAAAGAAACGCCGATGCACATTGGCAGCGTCAGTCTGTTCGACGGAGAAATTCCGTTTGAAAACTTCGTGGCGATGCTGGATGCGAAGATGCACTTGCTGCCGCGTTACCAGCAGATTGTCGTGCCCGACCCGTTCAGCCTTGGCCATCCGACGTGGGAACACGATGCGAATTTCAATATCCGCAATCACATTTTCAAACTGCAGCTTGACGCGCCAGGCGGCGAAAAGGAATTGATTGATCTGGCCGGGAGCATCTTCACGCCGATGATGGAGCGCCACAAACCGCTCTGGGACATTTATCTGGTGTACGGATTGGAAGGGAAAAAGACTGCGATGATTTGCCGTGTGCATCATTGCATGGTGGATGGAATGTCCGGCGTGGATTTGCTGAAAATCGTGTTGGACTTTTCGCCGACGCCTGCGCCGATTCCTACGAAACCGGCGGCCAAACCGCGCGAACCGCAACCCGATCCGACGCGGCGATTGTTCGATTCGATTCTGGGTGGAATGCAGGAAGGCATGAATCGCTGGATGGAATTTCAAAACGGATTATTGAATCTGACGCAGGCGCTGACCGAACAGACTTCGCGCGAAGCGATGAAAAACATCAGCGGAGAAATTCCGAAAATCCTGCGTCCGGCGGAACGTTTGCCGTTTAACGGCCCGCTGTCAGGCGAAAAACGCATGGTCTGGAACACGTTTTCATTCGCCGAAGCGCGCGCGATTCGTGGCGCGTTGAGTGGCACGGTGAATGACGTAGTCCTGACGGCGTTGTCAGGCGCGGTTACGCGCTACGTCGAAAGCCATGGCCAGTCGGTTGCCGGGCGCAAGATTCGGTTTATGGTTCCGGTCAGTTTGCGCCAGGAAGACCAACACGGCGCCTTGGGCAATCTGGTTTCGATTCTGCCGGTGGAAATCCCGCTGGATTTGAAAAATCCCGTCGAACGGTTTCGTTATGTGAATCAAAAAACGATGGCGATGAAAGGCGGGCGCGTTGCCGAAGGTTTGAATCTGTTTTCGGCGTTGATGGGAATTTTGCCTGCGCCGATGCAGGCTTTGGTGGGGGCGCTTTCGACGGCGAACATTCCGGTTCCGGCTATGAATATGATTTCGACCAACGTGCCGGGACCGCAAGTTCCGCTGTATGCGATGGGGCATCGGATGATTGCTTATTATCCGTATGTTCCGGTTGGCTATGCGGTCGGGTGCGGATGCGCGATTATGAGCTACGACCAGCACTTGTATTTCGGGTTGACGGCGGATTTGAAAGCGATGCCCGATGTCGAACGGCTGCGCGATCAACTTTACGAATCGTTTTACGAATTGCGAAAAGCCGCCGGAGTCGAAGAAATCAAGCCACAACCGGTAAAAGCAAAAGCCGCCAAAGGCAAACGCGGCTAACAATAACGTTGCCCTACCACAATTGGAGACGTGTTTATGTCCGGATATTCCTCATCAGTGTTGCTTCACAAAGAAATGCGGCATTCGAATCGTCCGATTTGGATGGAATCGTTTGTCGGGTTGGACTGGATGGCGTTGCGTGCTGCGCCGGTTTATTACGGACTTGGCGTTCCGCGCGGCAATGGTTCTGCGGTTATTGTCATTCCGGGCTTTCTGGGAACGGATCATTATTTATGGGAAATGAATCTGTGGCTGCGACGCATTGGTTACAAACCATATATGTCCGGCATTGGGTGGAACGCTGACTGTTTGAACTCCCTGGTGGAACGTCTATCCGTAACGCTCGACAAGGCGTTTGAAGAAACCCGCGGCAAAGTTCATCTGATCGGTCACAGCCTGGGAGGCATTCTGGCGCGTTCGGCAGCCGTGCGTTGGCCGGACAAAGTCGCTTCGGTCACTGCGCTTGGTTCGCCGTTTAGAGGCGTCTGCTCCCATCCGATTGTGCTGGAAATGGCGGATCGCGTTCGGGAACGTGCCAAAATCAAACATCGCCAGGAAACGCATCCCGGTTGTTTCACCACAGTTTGTAGCTGCGAATCTGTGGCGGCGCTGAACATTCATTTGCCGACCTCTGTCCCGAACATCGCTGTTTACACCAAAATGGACGGCGTTGTGGATTGGCGCTACTGCATCAACGATGATCCAGCCACCAACGTCGAAGTGCAGGGAACGCATGTCGGATTGGCGTTCAATCATCAGGTTTACAAAATCATTGCCGAACAATTGCACTCAGCCAAAGGGTGAATAATCCAAAATTTGCTTTTTGCGGTTTTAGGTAGTGGCGGCCAAAGTCCCAAAATTAATTCTTGATTTTTCCTGTAATCCTTGTCAGACATTTGCCTACGTTTGATTAGTTGGGTAAAGTACGCCTGCCTGCGTGCTAAGCGGCGCCCTCACAATGCGCTGCGAACCTCATAACCAATGCCCCACACTGGTTTCTTGAAATGATAGGCAAGACCATAGGCAACTACCGCGTCGTCACCGAATTAGCCAAAGGTGGAATGGGATCAGTCTATCGCGCTCACCATTTGTATTTGCCACGCGAAGTCGTCGTCAAATCAATTCAGCTCGATACCTATTCTGAATCCGCGCAAGAACTGTTGCGAGCCAGATTCCGCCGAGAGGCTTTCGTTCAATCCCAGTTTGACCATCCCAATATCGTCCGGGTGTTGGAGTTTTTCGAAGCCAGGGAAAATTACTACCTGGTGATGGAATACGTTCCCGGAGTCAGTTTGCGCGAATTGCTGGACAAACAGGGAATTCCTACTTCCAAACAAGCCGTTCATCTGTTCAAACAGATTCTTTCGGCAGTGGATTACGCGCACAGCTTCAGTTATCTGGATGAAGCCGGAAGACGCCAAACGGGAATCGTTCACCGCGACATCAATCCGTCCAATCTGTTGTTGGACAACAGCGGGCGCGTCAAGATCGCAGATTTCGGCACGGTCAAAGCCGTCGGCACAACACGGTTGACCCAGATCGGATTTCATCCGGGAACGATTGAATACATGTCGCCCGAACAATTGCGCGGCGGCGAGATTGATTGGCGTTCGGACATTTACAGCATTGGCGTGACGTTTTACGAAGTGCTGACCGGGCATTTGCCATTTCCTATGACCGATGGCGGATCGGATTGGGAAGTGCGAAAAGGGCATATCGAATTGCCTCCGCCGCCGATTCAAAAACTCAATCCGAACGTTCCTCACGAACTGGCGGCGATTGTCATGCGCGCGCTGCAAAAATCGCCGAATGCCCGTTATCAATCGGCGGCGGAGTTCTTGAAAGCCTTGAACGCATACAAGCCGGTTGAAGACATGGCCAAAAAGAAAACTCGAGGCCACGTGCGCAAATTCGGCAAACTCAAACCGTTGGTGGTGAAAACCGTCATCAGGCTAGACTCGAAAATCTTTCCTGAACGCCTGGACAACCTGTTTGAGCTTGGCGATGCCGTGACCATCCCTGTGATGCCGCGAGCATCCGAAAGCGATTCACCTAAACTGGCAAAATCGGCTTCGACGGGCAAACTTACTCCGGCCAGAAATTTTCAACCCGCCCCGGCCACCAAAGCCGAAACAACGCCCAAAACGAACAGCGGATTGCCCAAGCGAATCAGCGAATTGATCGCCAAATACAACCTGAGCCGCAATGCAGTTTTGCATGGATCGTTGATCATGGGCGCGGCGTTGGTGTTGATAATGTTTTTGCTGGATAGCGCGAAGCCGGATTTGCAGTATGCAATGGCAAACTTGAACAACGCTTCATCGGAAAAAAAGTTTGCGCCGACACTGCAAACCGCCCGCGAATTCGAAAAACAGGAACAATACGACGAAGCGATTCTGGCTTACGAAGCGGTGCTTTACCAAAACCCGAAAGCCGAAGAGCGCGACGGTTTGACGATGAAAATCCTGCAGCTTCGCACGTTTCAAACCCTGATCGAAGCCGGTCGAATCGCCGAACGCGGCGAACGTCTGATGGCCGCACGACAGCATTATTTTGAAGCCTTGCAGATTCGCCCGGATTCCGAACTCGCCCGGACTCGTCTGGCGGAAATTGAACAGCGACTTACTCAACCCGTTCGCTGATTGAACTGCGTCCGTGCCGAGCGGTCAGAGCGCAATCGAGAGTTACATCATTTGATTCTGGCTTTGACCGTGTTGCAGATTTTGCCACCCACCGCCAGCGCCGATGCTGATTTCGCCGCTCCCGGCCAGAAACGGCGCCATCCGAACATTGTATTGATCCAAGCTGACAAACTGGCTATGCACAAACAACCGTTTAAGCCGTCATTCAAAAAAAGTGATTGACAGTTTAAAAAAAAAACTACACTCCGGCGCGTCAGACAACTTTCAAATTACGAATCAGATAAAAATCAACTGTTCGAGTTCGTTGCCCTTCAGCGCTGGTTGTAGCTAACAGTCAAGCTCGCTCAACTCCTCTGCGCTGATTTTCCTTTGTTTGACAATTCAACAGACCGTTCTCTTTCACAACTGAACAACAAAGACTACCGCAAGGTGTGTCAACCAGGGAGAA
>CAYYDG010000030.1:0-91581 GCA_964470555.1 uncultured Heliomicrobium sp. | reverse complement strand
TATCCACTCAGATGGCATTTTGAAAAACCCGCTCAAAAGTGAGCGAAACGTAAGTCCTAAAGCAACTGCAAGGACTCCAAAGCCAATAGACAAAAGAATTAAGTTTGTAGATAGCGGAGCTATGTTGCCTGTTTTGCGCCCTGCGTTAATCTCGAAAAAAGTTGACATCTTGGTAACCTCATTCCAATCCGATTTGAGACTTCTGAATCATCCTTCCGTTTTGAAACATTACACTCATCCCCGAAATCCCTTTGCCTTGCCATTGGTACATGATGGTTCGATAACCACCGATGTCATTACTGCTCAATTCGACTCCTTCTTTACCAAGAATTGCAACGACTTCGGAATAGGTCATTCCGGTTTGAAGCCGATTGTAATTGGCCATTGTGACGCCGGTAGATGGTCGAGCCAGTTCAACGTTTTCTGCTTTGCGCGTCGTTTGAAATGGGGAGGGCATAACGTTGTTTCGATTTTCTTTGGAAGGCGTGTCTGGATTATTTGCTGCAAAGAAAACCGCACACAAAAAGCCAAAGACAACGCAACCAATCAGAGCCAGCCAGAAAAATGAAAATGACGAACTTCGTTTCGGTAACTGTTGAATAGGCGTTTGCGATGTTGCCGCGCCGGGCGGCAACATCGTTCCGCATTCTGTGCAGTGTTTGAAGTTCAATTGATTCTGATGGCCACAGGAAGGGCAAAACCACGAAGGTTGATTACTCACTGGCTAATCCTCCCTCATTTTGCGTTGTTGATTCTCGTTTCATTTCGCGCTTCATAAAGTAGACAATTGCAAACCCAGCCAGACAGACAAGCACCATGAAAAACGAAAAACCGCCCAATAGAATGGCCGCAATTCCACTCCCAATCATTGCACCAGCCGATTCGGCGGAATTGTCACTCGTCAAAGCAGACGCCTGAATGGCGGAACGTCCTGAAACAAAAATGCCCACAAAAATCATGATCAGCCATTCTGCCGCGCCAAGTAGAAACCCGCGCATTAACACTTTAGCTGCCGTTTGTGCGCCTCTGAGCAGTAACAGACTCGAACATGCCCAGCCTAAGAAAAAGACGGAGATTACAAAGAGCGGGTTCAATGAATCAGGTTGCGCTGGATCAGTCACGAACATAGCAACCATCATATAAAGCAGAAATCCTGATAACAGGCCAAGAACAATTCCAGTAAGTATCTTCATGGGGATACCCTTTTCTGAGGCACTGAGATTGTTTTTATGGGGCAAGGAAAAATAAGTGGAATTGAGCGCTCCTTGCCGTTTTAATTCACGCCTCACGGTCGCTATGCGTTGCCGATCAGTAGGGGTAGCTGGCGCGCTCAAAATTGATTGCTCAATTCAGCGCGGATGGTATGCCAAAGAAAAAAGAACAGCAAGGAATTCGATTCTGGTTTGATCGAAATTATGGCAAGCCCCTGGTATTGGCGAGTGTTTACTTATCCGCTTGTAGGATTATCCGGCATTTTTTTTCATAATCTGCGCGATTTATGATGGTTCCCCCCGGCTTCCGTGAGTAGAACGGGAAGATTGGCTCATCCGATGGCTTCCAATCGTTCAAAATTGAGCCGTTCCCGTCGCCCTGGTTGCGGTCGCAGGAAGTAGCAGCGATGCCAGATCAACAGCGACGTTCCGGCTTTCCGCTGTTGTAAAGACCATCGAATCTTGCGAGGTCAGTTCCTGTTCGGTCATATCGTGGCCAGTGTGCGCGCGAATGATCGAACGCAAGTCCTTTGCGAGCATCCGGCGCTTTTCAAGAATCGCAACGCCAAGAACGCAGCCTTGCCAGTAAAGAGAAACAATCCGCAATTCGTCATCATTCCAATTGGAAAAATGCCTGGCTTTCATCTCAGACACCGCCGGAATAAAGGCAGAGTCATAGACAAACACCCAGTAACGCCAACTTTTGTAACGCTGTCGAACGTCGGCCAGAAAATCGAAAAAGGCCAATTGATGGTTGTTGCTCATTGAGCCTCCCCATCCACAACCCAACCCCGGCAAGTTGGACAAAACCAGGCATCAAGTTTTCGATCCTGAAGATTCATCTTCCCGCATCCCTTCGGACACTGATTTTTGGCGATGAGTTCGGCGGCGCACTGCCGGTCAATCGGCTTTGCAGTCACACCGAAAACCGTAGAAGGCTTAGGTAATGCACCATCAAAACCATCAAAAGATGCTTTTGATGGTTTTGATGGCTTGTTTAGTGAGAGATTTTCAAAACCTGTCATCAGATCATCAGACCTGGCGAACTTGGCAAAATAGTCTTTCACAGCTTCACCTCTATGACATTCGGATTGATGAGGTATTCAGTTGTTGGCCTGCCGCCGGTCTTCAGCTCAATTGCTTGAATCCATTTTAGGCTTTCCAGGATTTCAATCGGACGTTCGACAGCTTTTGCAGAAGACAGACCTGCCCAGCCTCTCCAATAAACATCCCGCGCTGTGAATCTCGTCTTTAGGTCGCCAGCCTGTATATGTTTCGCAAGAGTTTTGGCGTGCATTGCCGCGCCAGTCATTCCGAGCGCGTAAATTCGCTTCGCATGGCTCATCAGAAATCCGCACCATCCGGCAGCCATCTCCGCGCTTTTCAAATCAACCCTTGAAGAATCTCTCCCCGTCGCCAAACCGGATAAATGAAAGATCAAAGCCAACGAAGGCATCAAGCTTTTATATTTTGCGAAATGTGCCTCGATAGCGGGATGCTCGAATTGACCAGATCGAAGGTCGCGGTTTAGCTCAATGAACCATTCGTTGAAAAAGTCCTGAGCATCATCCGAAAACCGAAGAAACAGATGCCCTTCATCATTGCTTTCGGCTCCAATACTTGATGCCTGGATTTCACTCAGAGCCTTGTAAAGCGCATAGGCGCGATTCTTAGCGGCTGTCTCTGGCCAGCGGTCAACGTTTTCCCAATCCTTTGGCATGTCTGGGTAAACGAGCAATTGAAATCGCTGCATCAGGCCGTCGTCATCATCTCCGTAATCCAAAGCGCCTCGCAGATATACTTCAAGCTTCGATGGCTGAATTCCGCCAAAGATCGAAGTGGTAACGCAATTGATTTTGAGCGTCCCCCGCCCAATCCGGTCGTAGATATAACTGCCGTTTCCATTCCAAGCTTCAAGAAAGAAAGCACGGTCTTTTGCTCTTTGCTCATCATCGAGCGCCCGCAACCATCCGACTAATTCATCCCGAAATATAAGCAAGCCGTTCGGATTTTGGTTGAGTAGTTCGCCGAATTTCTCGACAGTCGAATCGTTGACGATGTAGCGGCGCTCATGCGGCTCTTTTGGGTCTTCGGCGCTTATCTCTGACCTGAACTCTTCAAGCGGCAATTTCTTTTTCGCCGCTGCTTTCATTTTTTCGCGCAACGCTGATTTGGTTACTTCCGCTTTCTCTTTTGTGAATCGCCAATCAGCACATGCTTTTTCGTGTTCGGCTTCAGCCTGCTTAACCAGCCGGTAAAGAGGCTTCAAGGCTTCAGTGATCGCCGGGGATTTCATTGATCCTGGACGGCCAATAATCGCTCCCCATAGATTTGGCGTAACAGTCCAGTCATCGTGCCGTTTCGGTCGAATACAGACGGAATTTCCAATCACAGAGGCCAGCCCAACAATTGAAGCGGTAGCAGGAAACTCAAGTGGTACTTGTAAGCGCTCAGCAATATCGTCAAGCCAATCACTCAAGGCTTCGGGCAAAAGACTTTTAGGCAGTGAATGGACGGGCAGTAATCCATCTGGAATTGGCTGAGGTTTTTCCCATTTATCCGTCTGTGGAGATTCAGACATTTCGGCGGCCTTGCCAGTGCCTTTTTCAGCAACGTGCTTGCTCGCCTTATCAATTGGAATTCCCTTGATCCCTCTTTCAGCAAGTGTGTCTGTAATCACGCCGTCACCCCCTCGCTCAAAAGATCGTCGAGGCCTTTTGCACCTTCCCAATCAAGAAACTGACCCGCCAACCCTGCCTTTTCGACAGACGCGAACAAACGCAAAAGCGCACGCTCAACTTCAGGTTTCGTGTGCCAATCGCTATCGAGCGCGATGTAGACAGACCTCAGAGCCGGTAATTGAGCGCGCAGCCATTCGCCGAAGTCTTCCTTAAAGTTGGCGACACCCGGAACGGCTACAACACAACAATCAAGCTGTTCGGCGATAATGTCGGCTTTCAACGCGCCTTCGGTGATGATTGCTTCGCCGGTTGAAACACAGCGCCAAGTTCGCGCGAAATGAACCGGCGCGCCGCTTGATGCTCCATTGCTTCGATCCTTTGATGAAAACCATCGGTAACGAACATCGCCTTGATCGAAGCGAATTTGTGAAGCTTGAATCCGGCCTTGAACATCGCGCACAGGGACAAAAAAGCCAGATAAACCGGCAAATGCCATCTGCCATCTTTCGTTTTCACGAAAGAAACCCGGAACGCCGGACAGATCGAACCGCTTCGATAACTCCGCGCATAACGCCATTGCGCTCATGTCGTTCGGGACAGAGGCAAAGAGAAGTCTGGCAATTTCGGTGTCGGATAATCCGCGCTGCTCAAGGTTTGAACCGTGATGGACTGAAAGTTCTAAAGCATCGAGCAAAGCCGCGTAAACAGTGTGCCTTCGATCAATTGGCGCAATTGATGGCTTCGGCTTTTCAATTACCGGCTGATGAACCGAGTGTTGCCAATCATTTCGCACTCGCTCTTTCAAGATGTGAACGAAGCCATTGTTTCCAGATTCGCGGATTGAACCATCGGAAACGCGCATACACACAGCTAATGATCCGTCTTCGGTGATTCCACACCAATCAGGCTTGCCACATACAAGGCAAGGCATCTTTCGAGTGACAGTTTGTAATTTGAATTGCTTGCCTTCCTTCACGGCTCCACTCTCCCTTTGTCTACGTGTTGAATGCCTGACCAATTGATCGAAAATTGCCGCAACGAAAAAGACGATCAGCGCGCCCCCGGCAATGAACCGGGGGCGCAAACGCACAAAGAGATCGTTGAAGCGTTGGCGGACAATCTCTGAAGCCTCGCGCGCCATTGCTTCACGCCAGCAGCGGAAACACAGAGAAAGAGCCTGACTACCTGGCCGGGCAACGTAGGTTGTCCTGCGTAACGGACGGCGCGAACAGCACGCGCAAGCCACAGAGCGGACGTTGATTGATTGAAGTGTGAGTTTCGGAGTAGACGCGATTGGCGATTGTGGTATGATCTGTCCGTCGCGCCGTCTCAATTGCGACTTTTTGTTGAGGCCTTCAACGATGCCAAGCGTTGAAGGCCTTTCGATTTTAGCCATTTCTCCGCACTCCTTTCCCTGAAGTCTTTCCACCATTTTCGAGCCATTGCTTTATTTGTTCGCCGCTCACCACGCGCCTTCGGCCAACGCGGTATGTTTTCAAGTGATCGGCTGCGATTGCTCGCCATAGAGTGATTGCCGCTACTCCAGCAACGATTGCAGCTTCTTGAATCGAATAGTTCATGTTCAGTTCAAGAGGCCTGTTATCCGATTTCTTTGTTTTGGATTTTGCTGCTGCGGGCTTCTTTGTTCGCAGCTTTGCGGTAAGTGCGGAAACTGTCATAATCAGAATGCCTTTCTGCGGCTTGCCGCAATGGGCTGAAGCCGCGTTGATTCGTGGTTTTCTCGTTCGGGCAACTTCACTCGCCTGGTAATCGGATGGAGTTGCCCGAATTGTTTTGCATGTAAAAAGCAAAAGCGCCGCGCTCACAATCCACTAAAAAGTAGATCGTGAGGGCGGCGCTCATTTCGCGGTTGCCTGTCGCCGAAGCGACTGCCTAATTTTGCAATTCCTGTAAAAGTCGCCAACTTCATAACCCAAAAAATAACGCACGCGAACAAGCGAAAGTGTACGAAATAAATTGGTTAATAATTGGCGAGAATGAAGGACCGACGGCCTCCGCGTTTTTACCAATTCCAAGTATACAGAGTTAGTCATTTCCTTCAATACCTTTTTTTATCTCACATAATCCTCAGGTTTAATTGAATCTCGCTTTCATTTAAGTGCCAATTGTCCATTGCTTCTGCCGCCCGCTTGAGTGCGGCTTTATCTGCATTGACGTATCGCGCAAACGTTTGCATCTGCGTATGGCCTGAAATAGCCATCACTTGCATTGGCGGCATTCCTTGTTCGATCCATCGTGTAATTGCGGTATGGCGCGCATCGTGAAGCCGGAATCCCTCAATTCCGGCAACTTGGCAAGCTTTATTGAATCCGTTCTTGATCGAATTCTTGATGCCGAACACAAGCCCGTCAGGATCAGGCGGAGCTTCGGCCTTCAGCCGTGTCAATTCTTCGCGTAGCCTGGTCGTAATCGGCACAGAGCGAGCCTTGCCGGTTTTGGTCGTCGTTGCCCGAACGGTGATTTCTCCGCCAATCAAGTCAACGTCTTTCCATCGCAGTTGAAAGATTTCACCTCGGCGCATTGCGGTGTCGAGCGCGCAAATAAGAATTGGGCGAAGGTGCGCGCGAGAGCCGGAGCAAGCCATCAGCAAAAGTTCTTCTTCTTCGCGGGATAAAACACGTTCGCGCCGAACTTCAACAGCGGCGGAAATCAAAGGTTCGCCCAGGCCGAACGGATTTTTTACCAGCCAACCTTGCCGAACTGCGAAGTTGAACACGTTTCGTAAAAGTTGAAGGTCGCGATTTACGTCAGCATCCGTTCGATTTCCCTTTCCGGCTGCCAATCGTTGATTCAGCGCCGTCAATTCGGATTTCAATCGAGAAAGCTCCGCGTCACGATCAACATCTTTGCGACGGCGTTTTGATTTCATCGCTTCGATTGCTTTGGTCAATTTGTCTTGTTTGGCGGTGAACCGAAGCGGCGGGATTTCAAGCCGGTGTCGCTTGAAGCTTTCAATGTCCGCATGGGTAATCGCGCGAATGCGGCGTGAACCAAAATAAGTGACCAATGTTTTCAAGCGGCGACGCACTGTCTGGTAGGACTTCAGGCCGATGCTTTTGCCCGATGGAGTGATGGTTGGTTTGAATAATCGCTTTTCTTCGTAAACAGTAGCCAGTTCGCGGAATGTCATGCGATTGCCGTCAATGATTCTTTCGCCGTGGTTTTCCAAATCGGCGACCAGTTGCCTCAGCAAAAGCTTGCCTTCGGTTCTGTTGGCGACTTGACGTTTGATATTTCGCTTTCGCCCAAGCTCATCTTTGTAAGTCAATCGGGCTGTCCATGTGTTGCGGTCTTTGTCGAAGTAGCAGGAACCTTCTCGTTGTTTGGCCATCTCTCAGACTCCAATCGTAAAGATTTCAGGGACACTTTCAGGGACACTTTAACTTGAAAATCCCAGACCTGAGAGAGATAATTAGAGATAATCTTAACTATTGAAAAGGCTGAAGTTATTGAAAGCGCGAGATAGTCAGGTATGCTTGGGATAATGAATTTCTATGGATTCATAACCCCTAGGTCAGTGGTTCGAGTCCACTTGCCGCCATTTTTTCTTTTTTTAGAACCATTCAAAACAGAGTTCGCATTCGCCAAATGCATATCCGGCTGAATGCGAACTCTGTTTTTTATGCGACCATTTCTCAGCCGCTCATCGTTTCGTCAACACGGTCGTTGTGGCCGTCGAGCCAAAGCCCATCACCGCATTTGTGACCGTTCCGCCAACGTGGTCTATCCAGGCAGCGGTCAACAGCGGGTAATTCGGTTTCTGGCTGCTGGTGTAAAACAGCAGGCCGTTCCTGTAATACCTGGCGACGCCGCCTGAAATGGCTATGCGGAACACATCGCCGGGTTGATACAGCAACTCGGTTTTATAAACTCCGCGCTCGAATACGGCAGCTTCTCCGCCGAGCATGATCGTGAAATCCATGTTGTTGACAGTCACTGTCTTCGAACTGGCCATCAATCCTACCCATCGGAGCTTGCTGCTTTCTGCGGCCACGAATTCCACATACCCATCGCCGCTTGTAATCGTTTCTTGCGAAACTGCCGTAGATTGGCAATACCCGCAGTTTATGACTTTTTTCAGCACAGTGCCGATAACAGACAAATTTCTGACTTTTGTCCATTTGACTGCCGCACCCGAAGATGACAGCCCAGTCATAAACGTGAAATTGCCGGAAACCGCCAGATTACCCGCCGCATCGCGCGATTTGACGCGGTAATTGTAACGAGTGCCCGCCCTCAATCCGGTCAACGTCACGGTGTGATTGAGCACACGGCTGTAGTTGATGCTGGTCGTTTGACCGTAAGAAGTCGTCGTTCCAAATTCGACTTGCGAATCCGACGCTTCATTCGTGACCCAGTTGATCGTCGCTCCGGTTGAGGTGATGGATGTCGCCGAAACTCCGCTGATAACCGGCGGCGTAGTGTCCACAATCGGCGTTGGCGTCGGTGTCGGAGTTGGCGTCGGCGTCGGTGTTGGCGTCGGTGTCGGTGTTGGCGTCGGCGTCGGCGATGCAGTCGCAGTTCGGAACGTGAAGTTCGAAGAAACGGCCAGCGTGCCTCCGCTGGTTCGGGATTTGACGCGATAGTTATAAGTTGTATTCGCCGCCAAACCGCTGACGATTTCCACGTGACTGGTCAACAGCGTAGCGTTCAAGACTGTCTGCTGACCGTAACTGGTGGTCGTTCCGTATTCAACCTGGCTGTCAGCAAACTGATTGGTCGTCCAGGTGATGGTGGCGCTCGAAGCCGTCATGGATGACGCTGCGACATTCGTAATCGCCAGAGCGGGCGTCGGCGTTGGAGTCGCTGTTGGAGTTGGCGTAGGCGTCGCCTGCCCGCTGGACAACCAGCCAATATCCTGCCCGTCTGTTCCGGCATTGCGATATGGACTGGTTGACGAAAGGCGATAATCGCCGCCCGTCAAATTGACAAAACCAACGGCGCTATACGACGAAACGAAAAAGTTTCCCGCCGGATAACTCGACGAATTGCCACCCACCAGCACATTTTTAGTAAACACCGCTCCAGGAAAATACGTGTTCAGGGTGTCGTTGCCAGTTCCCCTGCTATCGCCTTTCACTCCGTAAGGGCCGTGAGCGAGGATGTTGTTCGTAAACACGAAATTCAAACTCGTCGAACCATACGTTGTAATCGTGTCTCCGGTATGATTTGCGGTGTTGTGATCCACCACGACATCCGGCGCACCGCAAATCTGCAAAAACTTTCCTTCGCCGCCCCATCGCGAACCGTTGATGTCGTCGAGCAGGTTGTTACGAATCAGAACTCGCCTCATCACAATGCCGGCCTGGCTCGGATCGGTTCCCAATAAATTTATCCCCGATCCGCTGTGACGGATGATGTTATTGGTGAATGTCACGTCGCAGGTTGTTGACCACGGCGCAGAACCATCCTGATTGACGCTTTTCAAGATAACGGCAAATCCGTTTTGCGATTCCGCCCAGTTGTTTTCCATAGTGTTGCCGTCAATCCAGATTCGCTGGGCGTTTTTCAGTTCGAGCAGATTTTTGACCGACCATCGAATGCCGGCGTATGTCGGTTCGCCGACTTTCCAACGCAACGGTTTGTAAAGGTGATTGTTGCGAAACTCTATGTCCGAAGGAACCAGATTGCTGATCGAAGGATCGGCTCCGCCGAGCATGAAATTTTCGCCTGCGCCTTCCAGATAGTTGTTGACGATCTTGAACGGACCGGGTCCGTTCCAGCCACAGATAGCTTGCGTGTCCATTCCCACGGCATGGCATTCGGAAATAAACGAATCAATCACCGCAGTGCGTCCGCTGTTCAGCGCAATGCCGCGCGAAACGTCGCCAGTGGAATTTCCGTGAATGTAACAACGATCCACGACGATGTCCTGCGGAACCTGGCTGAGTGAATTTTGCGCTCCGGAACCATCGCCGAGTTTGACAATGCCGTAATTCAAATTCACGCCCGATTGAATGCCGATTTCCAACCCGATCAACCGGTAATTATGAGCGCCCGGAGCAGTCATAAGGGCGGCGTCGGAGTTTGGCGTCAGAATCTTCGGCATCAAACTGGCGTTTTGCGGCCCAACGCGAGTCCCCGGTTGAGGCAGATTGGCATCCGACGTCGAACTGCGAATGATGATCCACCCGGTTCCTGATTTGTTGGGCAGTGTGAAATTGCCTGTGAACGTCGCCCCGGCTTGCAAAAGAATGGTGGTTCCAGGCTGAGCCTGGTTGATTGCCGCTTGCAGGTCTCCGCCGGAATTGACCGTGATGACCGGCCCGGACAGAGGCGTGTAAGTCGTGTTGAGAAGAACTCTTGGGAGTTCAGGAGTCGCCGCCGCAATCGCGGCAGCGACGCTTTCGTTGAACAGTTTGCCAGACAGGTTCAAACCCGATTGGGAATTCAGCGAGTAAAGCTGAAACAGAATTGCGATCAGGAGAACCCATTTGATGGTTATTCTTGTCTTGCTTCCACTTTTCATTGGCACCTCGAAAATAAACTGACAGGGGAAGGCAGAACTCTTTGTCCCTACCCGTTTGTTGGATGGATAAGGGGGAACCTTTGCTATTTACCGGGGTCGGACGTGGGGATGGCTAACGCCTGTGCGTTCTGGGACGCAGCTTCGTCGTAGGGATGAATTACGCGGAGTGACAGCGTTGGGCGCGCTGCCATGCATTACATCAAGCTACTGGGGAATTTTCATTGGAGATGGGGAAATTCTGGGCAAGAGAGGATTTCATCAGTGACAAGCCTGATGACTCTCTTTCCAGTACAAGCGCAAACAACGGTACGGGGATTGGGCAGAAATAAAACCGTTAGTTCGAAATGCTTTTGATGAGGACTGTGGGTTCAACGACGCGGGCATTATACAGACTAAGAATTGCCTGTAAAGACATTCTTTTAATCTTTTACATCTCAGCACGAGCAGAATCAGCCATAAGTGACAATGGCACAAGAAAATCTGCTATGGCGCGGCAAAATATCCTTCGCGAGCACGTACGGAAATTTTCTCTTTCACCAAATCTGATTTAACCCGCACTTTGATTTGTCGCCAGGCTCCATCCTGAACAGGTTGAGTAGAGATGTAGCCCAAGCTGTATTGGCGGCGCAATTCATTGGCGATTTGAGACATGGCATTTTCCAAACTTTCCGTCGAATGCGGAAAGAAGGCATTGCCGCCGGTCATCGCGGCCAGACTTTCCAATCGAGCCTGTGCTTCAAAATGGCAAAGACGCCCGCAACTGCTGCTGGTCGGTTCGTTCGCGCCAATGGCATAAATGGCAATCCCGGCTTCGCGCAGTTGTCGCCGAAGTTCGCTCATGCCAGACCGCGAATGATTGTCCGCGCCATCCGAAACAATCAGTAAAGCGCGTTTACGATGGCGACTTTGCTGCAATCGCCCCAATGCTTCGTGAATCGCGTCGTAAAGCGCTGTGTTTCCGTGCGGAGCCAGCATATTCACTCGACGAAGCAAGGCCTGGCTGTCCACCATTTCCATCGGCTGGCTGATGCGGTGATTGAAACTCACCAGAAAGTATTCGTCTTCGGGGTGTCCGGCTTCGGCGAAATACTGCATAGAAGTGCGTGCTTGCGCAATGCGCCCCTTCATACTTCCAGACATATCGAAAATGACGCCTATTGTGGCGGGTTGGTCTTCATCGCTGAAGTATTCGATTTGTTGACGAACCTTGTTTTCGTAAACCTCGAAATCGCCTTGCTGCAATCCTGGAATCAATCTTCCTTCGCGGCCAGTGACAACCACTGAAAGCGAGACAAGGTCAGTGCGGATTTTCATCACCGCTTCATCCGTTCGGCTATTGACCTTGGATGGATCCTGCGATTTCACGCCGCCGGGAATCATTACCAATGCGGCCACTAACCATACGCTGGTGAGTCTGTTTCGCCATTTTTTCATAGTAATCTCTGGTGCTTAGTTGATGGTTACGACTCGACATCCTGCAAAGCGCGTTCCCAAATAAAACCAGAAAATCCTTCATTTTGGTAGGCAAAACTGACATTTTAGTAGGCAGCATTGATCTATTCTGCCCCACCGACGGGCAGAATTCCCCAGATTGAATCAATGTGATTGCATGAATTCCCGAATCCAAATGCGAATCTCGTCGCGGACACGGCGAAAGACGTTGAGACGTGTTTCGTCATCACCTACGCCGGGCGCTGGCGGGTCTTCAAAGCTCTGATGAATCCGCGTGGTCTTTCCCGGAAAGACGGGGCAAATTTCGTTGGCGTGATCGCAAACCGTGATGACGTAATGGAAGTCTTGTCCGAGGAATTCGTCAACGTTTTTCGACCGATGACCGGAAATGTCAATTCCGATTTCCGCCATTGCCTGAATGGCTTCGGGGCGAACGAAGCTGGCGCGCGTGCCAGCGCTGAACACTTCGAACTCCGAGCCGCCATCGTACCGCAAAATTCCTTCGGCCATCTGGCTGCGGGCGGAATTGCCCGTGCAAAGAATCAGCACTCGTTTTTTCGTCGTTTCCATCGGATGTTTCTTCCTCGCTTGAAATGAAAAAAGCTGGCCGGTTGTTAAATTTACCAGCCAGCCCGAATTTGGAAAACCACTCAGAACTTAGAAAATCAGACGCGCGCCCAACTGTAACTGACGCGGCCCGCCGAAGCGCGCAGTCGAAGGTGCAGTGAACGGTTGGCCTGGCAGCGGAAACACAGTCGGCACGGTTACGGCGGGCAAACTGTTGCCAGCGTTGCCGTAAACGCTGATTCCATCCACGCCGAAGTTTGTGTTCTTTGCGCGCGTCACGTTGAAGAATTCCGCCGTCACTGCGACCCGCGCGGTGTCGCCCAATCGGAAGGATTTCAGCAAGCGCAAATCCAAGTTGAAAAAGTTCGGCTGGCGAAGACTGTTGCGTCCGGCCACTCGCCCGTTGATGACCGCGCGGTCATTGTCTGTATTGTTGTCGCCCTGAATGTCGTCGCCGACGACAGCGGTGAACGGAAAGCCGGAGCGCGAAATCAGAATGCCGCTCAGCGTGAAGCCCGCACCCAGGTCAATCAGCCCGTTAAAATTGAAATTGTGCCGCACGTCCTGTTTCGACGGCCCTGCTTCGGCTTTCAGGTCGAAGGGATTGAGCACTGTTTCGCGCGAAAAGTTGCGTTCGTTGGAATCGTCGTCGCGGTTGTCGGACAGAGTGTAATTGATGCCGACCTGATAGCGGCGAGCCAATCGCTTTTGCAGATTGACCACCAGCGCATCGTAACTTGAATGCGCTGACGATTCGTTGATCGAAAAAATACCTATGGTCGGATTCGGACGGGGCGAAGTGAAGCGCGGATACCCGGTCGCGGCGTCAATCACAGGCGCAGCCAGATTGCGATCCACGCGGCGTTGCAAATCCCAACCTGAACTGTGTACGTATCCGAGCGAAAGGCTCAAATCCCTGCCCAGGCTTTGTTCGACCGTGGCCGAAGTCTGGAACGTGCGCGGATTTTGAAAATCCGGCTGAAAGCCGAAAACTCGAGTTTGCACGCGATTGCCAATGCCCGTCGGCAAAGTGGGAATTCCGGTCAGAATGTTCGGAAAGGTCAGGATCGCGCCCGCTCCGCGAAACACGCAATTGGTCGGAACAGCAGCACCGGTCGCCGTGCGGCAAGCGCCGCTGCGTTCGTCGAAACTGTAATCTTTTGAAATCAGGTCGTTGTTGGTGAAAACGCGATGAAACAAGATGGCCGGCGTGCGCGAAGAATAAATTCCCGCCGAAAGCCGCACGACTGTGCGTCCGTTATTTCCAGCATCCCAGACCAACCCCAGACGAGGTTGCCACATTTCCAGGTCGTTCGGAATAAAGGTCGTTTCCTTCAACGCCGCATTCGGACGTGGCGGTTGCGGATTCCACTGGCCTTCCCAGCGCAATCCGGCGGTCAGCGTCAACGATTGCGAAAGCTTGATGCGATCCTGCGCGAAAAACGCCAGTTCCTTTTGTTGGCCGCCGGTCACCGCTGCTTCGGGAACCAGGATGATGGTTTGCGTGAACCGGCGCGGAATGCCGTTCAGGAAATCGGCCAAACTGTTAAATCGCCACTGCCCCAGAAAATCCGATTGGCGTTGCGCGTTGAAATCGTTGAGGTTCCAATCCACGCCGAAGCGCAACCGATGCGCGCCCGCGTTGAGCGACAGGTTGTCGGACAATTGATAGCGCACCGTTTCAAAGCGGCGCGGGCGGCTGCCGGAATTGCCGAAACGACCGAAGTTGTCCACGCGGATTTCCGGGCCGGTCGTGTTCGGGTCTTCGCGGCGAAAATCGCTGGCGACCTGAGCGCGAAATTCGTTGACGGTGCGCGCGTCGAACACCGTCACCAATCCCAGCTTGACGCCGTTGCTGGATGAGCCGGCTTCGTAATTAGTGGCGGCGAAGTTGTCGGTCAGCGTAGTGCCATCGGCCAGCGCGCCAAAGTTTTCTCCGAGAAACCGCGCGAAGGTGTATTGCACATTGAGTGTGTTTGTTGGCGAAAGGATGAAATCCGTCCGCGCAAAAATCGCCGTCGGATTGTTGGTGCTGTTGTGTTCGCCCTGCAGATTTGAGATTGCCGCCGGAACCGTCAATCCAGCCGCGGGCGTTCCAAACCGCACAAAATAGGGGATGCGCAGGAAGTTCTGTTCGGCTCCGATGAAAAAGAACGCGCGATCTTTTCTGAGCGCGCCGCCGATTGATCCGCCAAATTGGTTTTGCTGGTTGTTGCCTTTGTTGCCGAAAGCGTCGTCCGAAGTCAGTTCAGGATTTCGATTCAGGTAAAACGCTTCGCCGTGAAATTCATTGGTGCCGGATTTGGTGACGGCGTTGACGAAGCCCGAACCGGTTCTGCCGACTTCGGCGGAAGCGCCGGAACGCACCACCTGAAATTCGCGGATGGCCGTTTGCGGAAAGAAGAACACGGCGTCGTTGCCTCCACGCTGATTGCCTTGCAGCGCGTCATTGAAATCCGCGCCGTCCAGCGAAATGTTGGAATTGATCGAACGCTGCCCGGCGATGACCAGGCCTTTGCGGTCGGATTCCTGAACGATACCCGGCGTCAATTGAATCAGATCAGTGAAGTTGCGCCCGCGAATCGGCAATTCGGTGATGGCGCGCTGGCCTATGGTTGAACCGGCGGCGGATTCTTCCGTATCCAGGCTGGCCGATTCGGAAGTCACGACGATTTCCTCATTGACCGAAGCCACTTTCAGCGAAAGGTTGACCGTTTCGGTGTTGCCGACGGTCAACGTCACGTTTTCGCGTTTGACGGTGGCGAATCCGCCCGCCGAAGCTTCAACGACGTATATGCCGACAGGCATGACGCTGGCGATGAATTGACCGCGTCCATCGGTCGTCAACCGGCGCGTATAACCGGTTTCCTGATTGCGAATGGTGACAGTCGCTCCAGCAATGGCTTGCGAGTTCGGATCGGCAATTTTGCCTTCGATGGCCGCGCTTCCAGATTCCGATTGCGCCAGACCGGTGCTCGCCATGATCGCAAAGAAAACTAAAACAAAAGCTATTTGGCGAAAGATTTGATGTAAACCGGCACTGACCGGCTTGGTATTGAAAAGTGAGCGTGCAACGCGCATGGGTGTCTCTCCTATACAAAAGTGATACAAAAGTGAATTTTGAGTGGGTTACGATGTGGTTGAATTCGTAAAACTGAATTTACTTGGCTTGAGTTAATTCGAGGTTAAAGCGATCTTGGATCAGCATTAATTCACTGCTGAGGAGAATGGCTTGGCCGGCAAGCTGCATATTGATGGATTCTGAGTTAAGGAATCAAAACTCGTCTTTTGTTTGTCATTTTCTTAAAAGCTCAATTCAACAAAGTAATGGGCGGTTGCCGCAAAGTTGCAACAACCGCCCAAATCGTAACAGCCTGTTTTCGATTTGAAATCAGCGATTCGTTAATTTCAGACCCGATTCTTCGATTCGCTGTTCAACTGTTTTCCGCAAAGCGGGGTTGAGCTTCAGCGACTGTTCCAAATCGTTCAACGCATTAGCCTGGTCGCCGGAACTCAGCCGGGCAAGTCCTCGATTTAGATACGCAATTGCATAATTCGGATTGAGCTTGATGGCGCGATTGTAATCGCTGATGGCTGTTTCAAACCCGCCTTCAGCCAGCCGAGCATTGCCGCGATTGTTATAAGCTTCAGCCAGGCGCGGATTGAGTTTGATGGCTTGATCGAAATCGGCAATGGCGCCTGCAATGTCCCCAAGGCTGCGGCGTGCATTGCCGCGATTGTTGTAGGCCTGAACCAAATCAGGGTTGATTTGTAACGCCTGGTCGAAATCGGCAATCGCGCCATCAAAATCGTCGGCAGATTTTCGCGCCAGACCGCGATTGTAAAACGCGCTGGCCATTTGAGGCTTCAACGCCACTGCCCGGCTGAAATCGCCAATCGCCAGTTCAAACTCGCCATTGGAATACCGCGCGATGCCGCGATTGTTGTAAGCATCAAAGTCATTCGGATTGAACGACAGCGCAAAACTGTAATCTTCGATTGCGCGATCCAGTTCGCCTTTCGCCTGCCACTGATCGCCACGCAAACGGTAAGAAGCCGCCGAGGCTTCGCGCGAATTCTGAGCCGCCACATTTGCAACCAAAGCCATCAATAACAACGACGACAATAAAACAAGAAAACGATTCTTCTTTGCCATAGGCTCTCAACCTCCAATTCGGCTTGTGATTTGAATAAAAGGCGGGCGATTCGGCGTAAAATCGAAGTTAAATTCACGTCAAGCTCGCTCGTAAGTGGCGGGGATAATAGCATTTGAACGAGCGATGGCAAGTGGAATTTTGCATCAATTTAACTTCAGCTTAACGTGAAGATGGATGGCCAGGCGGGCAAAAACAAAATTGGCTGCGCCCCATCCGAAGATGAGCCGCAGCCATTGAAATTAAAGGTGGTGTTGCGATTTTAGAACTTCAGCTTCAAACCGAACTGCATCACGCGGGGGCCGCCAATCGTATTAGTAATGCGATTGAAATCCGCGTCGTCTGACAGTTCCGTGTTCGGAGCCGCAAAATTCGCCTTGTTGAAAATGTTGAACACATCCCAACGGAACTCCAGGTTTGCGCGTTCCGTCAGTCTGGTAGCCTTGGCCAAGCCAATATCAAAGCGGCTTTGGCTGGGTGCGCGCAGAACGTTTCGCCCCAGATTGCCGAACCCGCCCAACGCCGAGGTCAGCAGCGAGGCATTGAAATACTGCTCCGTCTTGTCTGATCCGCCCTGTCTTAATTGGTCAAGTGTTCCGTTCAGATTTGGGCGTCCGAAGCCCGGACGCACTAACCCGCCGGAACCACGAAACAGGTTGCGGTATTGCGTGACGTTGCCGATCTCCGGTTCGCCAGCAAAAATGCTGAACGGCGAGCCGGTTTGCGTTTGGAAAAAGCCGGACAGCGCCCAACCACTTAATGCACGCGATTGACCAAACGGAAGCTCGTAAACGAAATTCGCGCTGAAGCGATGCGTGCGGTCGAAATCTGACGGCGCACGATTCGCGCGCACGTTGCGTGAATCGCCCTGAGTGATGAAGCCAGTGTTCGGAATATCGGGACGCCCGCTGCCCGCCGTGCTGCCTGGATCGGACGAAAGATAATCCAGCGACTTGCTCCAGGTGTAAGCGAGGTTGTATTGCAGCCCGCGCGCCATACGCTGCGACAGGTTCATCTGCAAACCGTGATAGCTGGAATTGCCTGCCGATTGCAACAACAACGCTTCAGGCACGTTGAAGCCCAACACCGGCACACGAGCTTCAAAACCAATGATCGCACCGCCAGTCGGCGACGTTCCGTTGCAACGCAACGCCTGGCTCATGTTGAAATCGGTCGGCGTGTTGTTCGGCAACACCAAAGCGCCGGTCGAGCAGGGATTGGCTCCGCTGACCAGATACGGATTGGCGAAGCCGAAGGCGATGCCGCGTCCGCGCTCACGTTGCGTCGAAGCCGTGCGCAACGGTCCGTTGAGGACGTTCGCATTGCCTGTTCGCTGAAATTCGCGTTGATACGCCGCGTCATAGGCATCATTGAAACGACCGAAGATGAAATCCGGCGCGTTGGAATCGTTCAGGTCGTAGCCCTGATTGAGCGCGATGGCTTGCAGCAGTTTCGTGCCTTTCGTTCCGACGTAGCGCGCTTCGAACATCATGTTTTTTGTCACCTCGAATTGGAAGCCGAGGTTCCATTGTTGAACGTAGGGCGTGCGCAGGTTGCGATCCACCGCGCGGAATTCAAAGGTTTCGGCGACGTTGCCCAGCGCCGGTTGTCCAGTCGCCAAATCAACAGGGTTCACGTTCCCTTGCGCATCGCGCGTGATGCCGGTGCCGTCGCGAATCACGAATGTGCCACCCGATTGATAAACGATGCGGTTCGGCAGGTATTGCGCGAACGGCTGATTGACGTTTTGCGCCGACCACGCCGTGTTGAGCGGAATGGCGCGGGTCGGAGCCGTCACTTCCGATTCGCGCAGGAACGGATAGTTGCTGAATATCGTGTTGATGAAAGCCGCTGATGGGCGGTCAAAGAACACGCCGTAACCACCGCGCACGACGAGTCTGTTGTTGTCGAACGGAGTGAACGCAAAGCCGAAACGCGGCGCGAAGTTATTCAAATCCTGCCCGTTCAGCGTGTGTTTGTTATCCACTTTGGTCGAAGCGGCAATCGAACCGTCCACCGCCTGGAAACCTGTGTTTTTGACGTTGCTCGGAACTATAAACACGTTGACGGGATTGTTCGGGTTGTTCAGCAGGTTCAGATCAACGTTGCCGATTCTGCCGTCCAATTCCGTCGGCCAGCCGAACCATTCCCATCGCACGCCCAGATTCAAAGTCAGTTTGTTATTGACGCGCCAATCGTCGGCGATGAAGCCGTTGAGGTCCATAAAGCGAAACCGTTTATCAGTGACGCCGAATTGCGTGTCTGCTTCGGTCGCAAAGCCCGCCAGAAATTGCGTGAAATTCTCGAACTTCTCGAACTCCGTCGCTTGTTCTTCGGGCAGGTTGGTGTCGAACGCATGCCGTTTGAATTCACTGCCGAATTTGAAATTGTGCGCGCCGCGCAACCAAGTCACCGTGTCCGCAACCGACCAGGATTCCTGCTTGCGTTTGTTGAAGGAATCGTTCGGACCGCCAAAATCCAAGCCCGACAAAGCGTTTCGCCAGACAAAATGGCCAAGCCTCTGGGTGCCGGGGCTATTGTCGAAAAACGTTGCCGGGTTCGGAATGCCGACCGATTCGTTCGTGATGCTCAGGAACGGATCATCCAATCGCCGAGTGTTGTTGAGACGGAATAATCCGAATCGAGCTTCGTTGATGATGCTGCTGCCGAAATTTTGAATATCCGAAATGGCAACGGTCGTGTTGCGCGCCGCGCGACGAATCGTGACGGGCGAAGCATTTTGCAAGGGATTCGGGAAGGGATCGAGGCCGGGAAAGTCGGCAAAGAACACCGTCCCGCTCAAGCGATTGTTTTGTGTGAGCTGTTCGTCCAGTCGAACGGTGAATTGATCCTGTTGGAACTGTGCCGGTGACACGTTCCGTTGCCGCACCAGCGGATTGCCACCGCGAAAATCACCCAGCAGAGGATTGAGGCGGGTCAAATCTCCCACATTGGTGTCCACCACGCGCGATGTGCCGGAAAAGAGCGGCACGGCATTGGCCGCAGGACGCGCCACCAGGTAACCGCCCGTCACCGGATTGCGGATGTTCATAATGCGCAAGGCAATCGGCGAAATCTGCGCTTCGGTCAATTGAAACTGAGGATTGAGTTGACGGAACGCTGCGACCACATTCGCCGCCGTCGCATCGCCGGGAATCAAACGCAACGCTTCGGGCAGCGTCGTCACCGAACTTGCGGTCGGCACAAAGCCCGTGTTGGCGCGCGTGAATTGATAACCGCCGAAGAAGAACGTGCGGTCTTTGCGAATCGGTCCGCCAATCGTGCCGCCGCCTTCGTTGCGGCGCGCTTTCGGACGATCAATGCCGTCTTTGTTGAAGAAGAAATCGTTGGCGTTCAGCTTTTCGTTTTGCAGGTAATGGTAGAGCGTGCCGTTGAACGAGTTGCCGCCGCTCTTGGTGATGAGCTGAAAGTTGCCACCGCCGCTGCGCCCGGTCGAAGCGTCATACAAACTGGTTTGCAGTTTCACTTCCTGCAAGGTTTCCGGCGCGGGCGCAATGTTGTCGGAAAACGAACCTTCGTTGGTGGTGATGTTCGTTGCGTCAATTCCATTGAAACTCAAACTGGTGCTGGTCGTGCGTGTGCCGTTGACCGAAGGTGAAATGTTGCCATTTCCGTTGGTCAGCACGGGCGGCAGATCGGAACTGACACCGGCATCGGCGGAAAGTAAGTGCGTGAAGCTGCGAGTCGCAGTCGGAACCTGAACCAATTCCTGACCGCTCAATTGGCGAAAGGTCGTCGCCGTCGTAGGCGTCAACAGCGGCGCAGCATCGGTAATTTGCACCTCTGCAGAAACGTCGCCAATTTCAAGTTTGACTTCCAGCACACGTGGCACTGAAGCTTCGACAACGGCGGCGGCCACGGATTTTTTGAATCCCGTAGCTTCAAACGTAACTTTGTAATTTCCGACGGGTAGAACGTTGATTACCCAACGTCCCTCTGCGTCGGCTATTGCCGTGCGGGTGAATCCATTGTCGGTGTTGGTGGCGGAAACTTTTACCGCCGCAACTGCTGCTCCATTGGAATCTTGCACCACACCACTCAGACTTCCAGACGGGCCAGATTGAGCCAGTGCATTAGGCGTAAAACTGATTCCAAGAACCAACAGCAGTCCAAGCAAAATACTGCGGCCTTTTGTTCTCGATTGCATAATTTCTCCTGTTGAGTGGATCGAAACTGATTTGACGGACGAACGCCTTTCCGGCCTTGGCCAACACGCCCACAGCGGACGATTCCCAAGCCGAAGCGTTCGGAATTTACATTTGTCTACGTTTTAGGTTTGATTGCTGTAGGTAGGCAATCTAGCAACGCCCGCTTAAATCGAAGTAAGGCCGAAGTTAAATCAAAGTAAGACCAGGGTTAATTTCAGGTAAAAGACCTGGGGGATTCAGGCCGTTTCATCCAACGCTGCATAATGCCGGCTGGGAATTGCCACTTTCATCAACTGCTCCATTTCACGAAGCGAGAGTTTTTCGCCGCCGCTGGTGCATTCCGCCGAACAATACAGCTTCCAGTCTTTCCCTATCAGGCCGGTTTCAATTTCCAACTCCTCGCCGCAATACGCGCATTCGTTATCAATTCGTCGTGCCATAAATCTTCCCTGACGATTTTTCAGTTCCGCTCCTCTTCGGGCAGAAAAGAAACAACGGCTTCGCTGCGATTGGAGCCGAGAAGCGAATACAACAAAGCCCCCACCACAAAATCTGCGGTGAATTCAGTTTTCGTGTCAGCCGTCGCAGCCGTTTTCCGATTCTTCGATCTGGAATTACCGTTTGACTTTGAGGACTGAGCATTGGGTTTGGATTGCATTGCAGCCGCGTTAGCCGGATTCATCGTCCAACCTCCGAAGCGTAATGTTGCCGATACCGATCTGCGAGTTTCGCCATTTCCATCAACACCAGCACATCCGCAGTTCCGAACTCGTCGTCATAAGCGGGCGCTCCGCAAACGACGGCTCCCGTGCGCAAATAACCTTTCAGGATTGGCGAAATCAGCTTTGTGACTGAACGTGTATCTTCAACAGCCACAGATTCTTCTTCAATCGCCATTCGGCAACCGGCCAGCGGATAGACGCGAAATTCTTCCGCAGCAAAATGCCGAGCTTTCAAATAGGCGTAAACCTGCTGTACCTGTCTTTCGCCGGCCAGATGCAAACTGCCGCAACCGAACAAATGCGTGATCCGATGTTCCGCCGCATATCGCACGATGGCGTTCCACAAAAGATTGATCGTCGCAAACGACCGATGTGTTTCGGCGATGCACGAGCGTCCGAGTTCCAACAAGTTTCCGCCGACGGCGGCACAGGCGCTTTTCAAATTCTCCAGATCGAATTCGGTTTCAGAATAAAAGCCTATGTTTCGGTCGGCGACGGGCTGACGCAGCAATCTGTAGGTTCCGACTATTTCGCCAAGCTCCAGGTCTTTGACGATCAAATGATCGCAATACGCATCGAAAGCGTCCGAGTCGTAGCCGCGTTCGTAAGACGATTGCAAACCTTCCTGCAATTCCAGGTTGAACACCTCGAATCGCAACCGCATCGCCGCGTCCAGTTCCGGCAAGGTCGTGGCCAGCCGAACTTCCAGTTTGCCTGTGCGGATGGGCTGAATTTGTTGAGTTTGAATGGTTGCCAGCATAGTTTTGTTTTCTAACGGGTGAAGTGACGGACAATCCGTTCAGTCAAAACCCTGATCCGTCGCTCCGAATTGCTGTCCCCTATAAAAAGACCAGAAGCCGTTCTGCCCGAATTGTCCAACACATATTTACCCACAGTATGTTCAGCCTGAGTTATCTGCTTGTTATCTGTGCGTAAGATTTGCTGGCTGCACGCTCTTGACACTCTGGCAATTTACGAAGACTTAAATTTGCGATTACCTGAAATTGAGACCATGCGCCTATGCTGAACTCAATTAGGTGCCTAGTCCTGTGTCTCTAAAAAGTGGCTTCCGAATCCAATTCGGAAGCCACTTCTTCCTGAAAATATCTCCGCCTGAATTCTGAAAACCCTTTTCAATATCGCTGCAATCTGTAAAATAGCGGCTTACTCATCACAATGTTTCATTGAGAAGAAGATAATTGATTGCCCTATGTCCACTCTTGTTCAAATTAACCCCAAAAAAGTTTCCAAGCCGAAAAGTAAAACTCCCAGGCTTCTGCTGGTTGGCAATCCGAATGTAGGCAAATCGGTTGTCTTCGGTTATCTGACTGGGAAATACGTGACCGTATCGAACTACCCAGGCACGACGGTCGAGGTGTCGCGCGGCAAAATGAAATATGGCGGCGAAGAATGGGAAGTGGTGGATACGCCGGGCATTAACTCTTTGGCTCCGCAATCGGATGACGAACGAGTGACGCGCGACATGCTGCTCGAAGCCGAGCCGGACGTGATTGTACAGGTTGCCGACGCCAAAAATCTTCGGCGGACGTTGATGATTACTTCTCAACTGGCTGAGTTGAAAATCCCCATGGTGCTGGTGTTGAACATGATGGACGAAGCGCGGCATCGCGGCATTGAAATAGACGCCAAAGGCATCAGCGAACTCTTTGGCATTCCGGTCGTCCCTGCTGTCGCCATCGAAGGCGAAGGGCTGTATTCGATTTTCAAATCCATCGTTCACGCCAAAGTTCCCAACGATCCGCTTGAAAGCCAGCGCAATAGAATTCTGAACAACGAAGATTTTTTGAAAGGCTTGAAGCCGAAAACCGACAACCATCTGCCGCTGCAAATAACCGTCGAATGGTTACAAACCCAGGATTCCGGGTTTCGTCGCGGAGCCGAATCGTGGCTCAGCCGCGTTGCCGACGGCGAATTGCCGAATGACGCCGCAACCAGAACCAAAATCCGAAGCTGCGCGGTTCGCCTCGAAGAAATGCGAAACGTCTTTTTGGAGCGTTCGGTCGCACAGTACAAAAAAACTCTGCCGAGCGTTTTTCACGAAAGCAGCGATGGCAATGGATATTGGTTGAAAGTCGCGCTGATTTGTTTAGCGGCAGGTTTGTTGCTGTTCACCTACACTGAGCTTGGTCGTTTGTTTGGTTTGCCTACGCCTTACGGTTGGGTGCATTCGTGGATGGATCGAAGCGTCATTCCCGCCGCGTTGTCGTTTTTGCAAAACAACCATCTTGGCTGGCTTGGTTCGTTGCTGTTCGGCAAACTGGCCGATGACGGCAGCACGTATGAAACCGGATTGTTGTATCCAGCGATTACGCAGTTTCTGGTGTTGATCGCGCCAGTAATGATTCCGCTGGCGTTTGTGCTGCGACGTTCGGAACGTTTCGCCGAACGATTGGGCCATTGGACGCGCGATTGGCGAACGGGCGCTCCGCTGATGATCGTCGTGCTGTTGCTGATGTACGAATTCGTCGGCGTCATCGGCGCAGGCACTTTGGTTGACGCGCTGGAAAACAACGTCTTCAACGTGTTGCTGACGCCTAACCTGCAAAAGCTGATTCCGGCGGGAATCGTTTATGACTTTTTCGTCGGAGAATACGGGCTGATTTCCGTAGGTTTGACTTACGCCCTGGCGATTGTCTTGCCGATTGTCATGACGTTTTTCATCGCGTTCGGTTTGTTGGAAGACAGCGGCTACCTGCCACGACTGGCGATTCTGTCCGACCGCGTGTTTCGCGTCATGGGTTTGAACGGCAAAGCCGTGTTGCCGATGGTGTTGGGGTTGGGCTGCGACACCATGGCCACCATGACCACACGCATTCTGGAAACGAAAAAAGAGCGATTGATCGCCACCATCTTGTTGGCGTTGGGAGTTCCCTGCTCTGCACAACTGGGCGTGATTCTGGCCATCAGCGCTTCTTTGAGCGGATGGGCTATGCTGACGGTGTTCGGAGTGGTGCTGTCGCAAATGTTTCTGGTCGGTTATCTGTCGTCAAAAATCGTCAAAGGCAAACGCGGCGACTTCATCTTTGAGATTCCGCCGATTCGCGTGCCGGTCTTGAAAAACGTCTGGACAAAAACGCGCTATCGCATGAAGTGGTATCTGAAAGAAGCGCTGCCGTTGTTCCTGCTCGGCACGCTGATTTTGTTCGTCCTGGATCGCGTCAAAGTGCCCACGCCGTGGGGGAGTTTGAGCGGGCTGGATATGATTAACAATTCGCTGGCTCCACTGGTGACTGGTGTGCTGGAGCTTCCCGAAAAAACGGCGCAGGTGTTGGTACTTGGTTTTCTGCGACGCGATTACGGCGCGGCAGGTTTATATGACATGGTCGGCGACAATCTGCTGACTCCGGTACAAATCGTTGTATCGCTGATCGTGCTGACGCTGTTTATTCCCTGCGTCGCCAATTTCTTTATGATCGTCCGCGAACAAGGAACGAAAAAGGCGCTCATCATTCTGGCTTTCATCACGCCGTTCGCCATCGCCGTCGGTGGAGTCGTCAACCTGGTTTTGCGAGTTTTGAAAATCAACTTTTAACTTTATGCACAACTGGCTCTCACAGGATATTGTCGAAGTTCTGGAATCGGTCTGGACTAACGAAGAGCGCGGCTCGGCTGCCGTTGAAACGATTGCCGACGACGCGATGACCGAAGTCACCGAAGAATTGCTGGCCGAATGCGAACGCGAAGGCTATCTGACGCGCAACGGCAGCGGCGAAATCCGATTGACGCCGCTGGGTCGCCAAACCGCCGGAGAAATCATTCGCCGCCACCGGTTGGCCGAACGATTGGTCGTTGACGTTCTGGGCATGACGTTGGAAGAAAGCGAAGCCGACGCCTGCGAATTTGAACATCTGCTGGCGCGCGGCGTCACCGATGCCATTTGCACGCTGCTCGGTCATCCGCGATTTTGCCCGCACAACCACCCTATCCCCGAAGGCGATTGTTGCCGTCAGGCCGAAGATCACGTCAATTCACTGGTCGCTTCGATTGATCGGCTGGAAGTCGGCGAACAGGCGCAAGTCGCTTATGTCAGCGCCGCCAATTTTCCGCGCATTCGCAAACTTTCTTCATTCGGCATCACGCCCGGAGTCCCGATCAAAGTCAAACAGAAATTTCCGAGCTTCGTCATTCAATGCGATGAAACTCAAATCGCGCTGGAAAACGACATCGCCCGCGACATTTACGTTTGGCGAAAAAATGACGAGCAATAGGCTGTGAACTTTTGCTGTGGCAGTTTCGTTACCGCGACTGACAACACCTTCACACAACCCGGAGGAATTTATGAGCGCGGAATTCTTGGCAACCATGGGCGACGGCAGCGGGTACTACACCTTCGAACACGACCTGACTCGTCAAGTCGCCGGCGACGCAGAACACATACGTTTGCGGCTGGCCGATGCGCTGGAACAGATGGGTTACCGAGTGTTGAATGAAAATCCCGTCCAGGCCAAACGTAGCGCCAAAAACGGTGCAGCTTCCGGTTGCTCATCGAACATTCTGGATTATCAAACCACGCTCAATGTCGGCATAAAACCCATTGGCCCCAGCCTGTCGCGCGTAACTTTTGCTTACGAAATCAAAGGCGTTTACTCCGGCTATTTGAGCAAAGGCGATCACAATACGCTGACACGCGAAGCCGAAGCGATCCTGGCAATCGCCATGGCTAAAACAGCATCGGCTCATTGCTCGACCTGCGGAGCCGAAACCGCAGGCAGCACGCGGTTTTGCCGTAAATGCGGCTCGCCATTGAACGTCACGGCTCCGGCAGAAACAGAAGTGTTGAGGCTGCTGTCCGGCGCGAATTCCAGCCAGCAGAATCTGGGAACAGGGTTGTTCTTTTTGTTAATTGCCGGAGCTTTATTGTTGATCTTGCCGTTTGGCAGCGCCGATCCGATCAAATTCGCCAAGCTGGTACGAATCATCGGCGTCGTTTCGTCGTTGCTTGGCGGGACTGGGTTGCTGATGCTCATTTACGGCTGGCACAAACTCCGCCAACTGGTCAACCAGCCAATCGAACAGGATTCGTTGCCAACTCCGCGCCGCAACTTTGTCGAAGGCGCACAGGTTCCAAACACCAACGAATTACCGCCAGCTTCCATTCAGCATCCTGTCACTGAAGCCACAACCGACTTGCTGCACCACGAAGTCAAACGAGCCAGTTAAACAACAAAAGGGACGAGATTGAACTCGTCCCTTTCGCTTTCACCGTTTCAGATTCGGTTTTAGTTGGCCGGTTTGTTGAACTTGGCGTCTTCCACCGTAGCGTTGTGTTTGATCTCTTCCATTTTGATGGTCATCGAAAACATCGGCGTGACCTGCTTCAGCGTGTGCGGGATGTTCACGCCATCCACCATTTTGTAGTCTGACATATAGGCTTCAATCGCCATCTTGCCTTCGGGCGATTCGCGCTCCGTATCGGTGCGAATCAACAAGCCGGTAGAAGCGTCGAAATACAGTTTTTCCGCACTGCCTTCATTCGGCACGGCTTCGACCAGATAAGCTTCGGCAGTTCCGACCTTTTCCTTGCCTTTGACTGTCATCTTGGAATAGTGGGATTTCAGATTGATGGCTTGATAGAAATCGGCGTCGCGCTTTTGCGCAGCCAATTCTGCCCCGCTCAATTCGCGCAATCCGGTTTGCGGATTGCTGTCCCAGGCTTTGGTTCCGTCAAACACTTGCTGGACGGTTCCGAATCCGGGAATTTCGATAACCATCGCATTTTTGTTCGGCGCTTTGGCAAAGCTCTGGAATCCGCCGCTGATGCCCATGGATTCAATCTCGAACGTGCCCTTGGCCGTGCGTGAAGTGAGTTTTTGAATCGCTTCTTTGCCGCCACTGGCTTTGACATATTTGTCCAGGATTTCGTCCACCGACGGCAACGCCGCAGCAGCTTTCGATTCTTCAGCCTTCTTCTCCTGCGCTGCAACCGACAAAGTGGCCATCAACGCAAAAACCAACATCAAGACAATTTTCTTCATAAGGTTCATCCTTTCCGATTTGGGTCACAAGCTGAAAGGCTTGCACCGCTTTGGTAATGCGAACGTCATTTGGTCGCCCGTTCGCGTTTTTGCAATCGAGCCAGTTGCTCGATTGCGGTTTCCAATTGTGCGTCGCGTCCATTTAACAGACTGGCGCGATTCCATTTCACCTCAACATCCGGCGTCACGCCTCGCCCTTCGATCAACACACCTTTCGGCGTTTTGAAATCGGCAATGGCGAATTGAAACAAAGCCCCAGTCGGCAGCTTTTGAAACACCGATGGCAGACAAGCTCCTGCGCTGGATTCACCGATCACGACCGCGCGCCCAAGCTCCTGCATTCCGCCGGAAAACACCTCGCTGGTCGAAGCGCTCAAACCGTCAATCAAAATTGCCACCGGACCGAGATAAGCATTCTGTTGCGGGAAAATGGCGAACTTCAATTCGTTCGTGCGCATTTTCATCGTACCGAGCATGCCGCTTTTATCAGATAGCCGCCCGGCAATGCCAGTCGCGATTCCCGCCACACCCCCAGGGTTGCCGCGCAAATCAATCACGATTCCTGCCGAGTCACGAAGTTCGGTAAGCGCCGCTCGAATTTTTTCCGAAATCGGCGTCGTGAAAATGTTGAAACGAATGTAGCCAATGTTGCCCGACAACCGTTTCCATTCAAACTCTGTGTATTGCGGAGGAAAGTTTCCCAGACGCGGTGACAACTCTCCGCTCAGCTTGACGCGGGCGATGGTCGCGGTTTGCGAATGGTTCTTTCCGTCCAGAAACACTAGCTTGACGGAACTGCCCGGCTCGCCGTTGATTTCGCGCAACACGCGGCGCGTTGACTGCAACAGGCGAACCTTTTCCGACAAATCGCCTTTTCCTGGTGGCAAGATCAATTGTTCGACTTTCGTTTCACCAACCTGTTTGACGACGAATCCGGTACGTACTCCCGCTTGCTCCGCTGGCGAATTGGCTTCAACGCGAACGATCACCGCTTGTCCATCAATGATTCTCACGTCAATGCCTGTGCTGCCGCTCGGAGGTTCCGCCGCATTGTCTGCAATCACTGATTCCGGCGGAACGATGTTGAAATGGGATTGCTTCAATTCGCCCAGCATCTGTTGCAGCAATCTGTATAGCTCAGCGTCGGTTTTGATTGCAGAAAGACGCGGTTCGTATTGCTGCCGCACCTTGTCCCAATCCAATCCACCAAAGGTCGGATCGAAGTGTCTGTCTTTGACAGTGCGCCAGACAATATCGAAGGTCTGTTGTCGCTCGTCAGCAGGTTTGCCCGTCGTGGACACGCCAACGACAACCGGCCGCACAGGAGCTTGCGAGCGACTTTCGGCTGGCAGACAAACCGCCAACCCAGCCAGAAGCGCAATCATAATCTGCGTCGCAAACAACCATTTCTTTAACTTCATGTGAATTCCAGGAATTGAAAACATGCGTTTGTAATTGCCAGAACAGGCTCAAGCGACTCTGCATTACGAAGCCTGGTCGTCACTGGTTCGGAAAAGTATTGAGTCAGGCTTCAAACTCTGCGGCTGACTTGCGCCGATTGTTTTGTTGAGTTAGCATCCCGGCCATCAACGAGCATCAGTATTGAGCTATGGTCGCTGAGGCGCTAACGCAGGCGCCGTTGCAGATTCCCGCAAATTACCTCCGTTGTTCTTCATAGTGAGGATAATTCCAGTTTCCCGAATCGCATTTCGGGACGAGGGTCACCTTTTCTCAATCTAGTCTTTATGGTTGAGTGTCAATCGTCGGCACACTGCGCCTTCTTCGGCTGTGCTTGTGTGCCGTACAACAAACCTGAGCGGATAAACTGCTTCATCTAATCTGTTAGCTTAGCTCATCACTGGGCTCCGGCTTTTAAGGAGCGGATAGTCAGACCGCTCTCTGGCCACTTACCGCTTTTCGCAAGTAAGGAGAAAGAAAGTGAACCGAAAACTGATTCGCACGACTTTGGCGGAAGTCAAAGAGAGAGAGCATTACCAACAACAAGCTCGTCGCATCGAGCCGCCACCGCAACAGCGTCAGGCTCATCAACCGGCTCAGTCGAAAAAGAAAATTCCACCGGAGCAAACCAACGCCGAAAGCTTCTATTACAAGAAGCAGATGGATGCCCACACGCCGATGGTTGTGGTTTTGCAGGACAATGAAACCTTGCACGGCACCATCGAATGGTACGATAAAAACAGCATCAAACTGCACCGCGACGAGGGACCGAACCTGTTGGTGCTGAAACACAACATCAAATATCTGTACAAGGACGAAGAGGCGAAAGAACAGAAACCGTCAAAATCCAAAGCCGTTGATTACGACGACGAGGACGACGACGAATAGATTCATCGCTCAACGCGCCTGATTATGCCTGATGCAACTGGCAATGAAGCTCCGGGACGAAAGCCGCGGATCGGAATCACCATTGGCGATCCGGCGGGCATCGGCCCGGAAATTTCACTCAAAGCCATTGCCGAAGAAGAAATCCAATCCATCTGTGTACCGGTGTTGATCGGAGACGCTCAATATCTGGCGCACTGGTCGCGCGTTTTTGGGTTGGCGCGTGGTTTGGATGTTCTCAACGTCGGCGAAACCTGGCCTGACCACCTCAGTCCGCCAATCATTTACAACCTGGCCAACATTCCCGGTTCGATTCAATTGGGACGCGAGCAGGCCGAATGCGGCAAAGCGGCGGCAGAATACATAGAAGCCGCCGTTGCGCTTTGCGGTATCGGCAAACTGGACGCAATCACCACCGCGCCGATCAATAAACGTTCGCTCTTTCTGGCCGGGTATCATTTCCCCGGCCACACGGAATTTCTGGCGAAGCTTACTCACACCGACGAATTCGCCATGACCTTCATTGCTCCGGCTTTGCGCGTTGCCTTGCTGACCACTCACGTCCCGCTGACCGAAGTTTCAAGCTACGTCAAAAAATCCGCTCTCGAAACCTTGATCCGTCTGATTCACCGCGAGCTGATTGCGTATGGTTTCGTTCGCCCGCGAATCGCAGTGGCGGCATTAAATCCGCACGGCGGTGAAGGCACGCTCTTCGGCTTCGAAGAAGCTGCCGAAATGATTCCTGCCATTGAAAGCTGCCGCAAAACCGACGGCATAGAGGTCAGCGGGCCACATTCCGGCGACACTGTGTTTTTGCGAGCCGCACGCGGCGAATTCGATCTGGTAATTTCCTGTTATCACGATCAAGGCTTGATCCCTGTCAAATGCCTGTCGTTCGGCGAAGCTGTCAATGTCACCCTGGGATTGCCGTTCATACGCACTTCTGTGGATCACGGAACGGCGTTCGACATTGCCGGGCAAGGCAAAGCCGATCATTCCAGCATGATCGCCGCCATCAAACTGGCCGTCGAATTATTTCAGCGCAAACATTCCCTTCAATAATCACGAAAAAGGCGATGTCACCCAGGTCACGTGAGCAATCTGGATGGCATCGCCTTGTTGTTATCAGCTCAATCGTCTGAGACGATTTCGGCAGCCTTACTTCTTCTTGGCTGGAGCTTTCTTGGCGGCTTTTTTCGCCGGGGCTTTCTTGGCTGGAGCTTTCTTCGCAGCCTTTTTCACCGGAGCCTTCTTGGCGGCTTTCTTAGCTGGAGCTTTCTTGGCGGCTTTTTTCGCCGGGGCCTTCTTGGCAGCTTTCTTGGTTGCTGGCACGGGTTTCTTCCCTCCTTTCTTTGAGGTTGGTTTCACTGCTTTTTTAGCCGCTTTTTTAGCGACCTTCTTTGCAGCTTTCTTGGCAGCCTTGGCCTTTTTGGCAGGCTTGGCTGCTTTAGAAGTTTTGGTCGCTGCCTTTTTCGCAGCCTTCTTAGCCTTCTTTGCAGACTTGACCGCTTTTTTAACAGCCTTCCTTGCTGATTTAGCAGCTTTCTTCGCTTTCGATTTTGCGGCAGTTTTCTTTGCTGGTTTACTCGACTCTTCGGCAGACGGGGAAACGACTTCGACCGCCGCTGGAATCACGACCGGAGCAGGTTCAGGGGTTACGTCAATTACCAGCGGAACCACTTCGGGTTGAACGAAACTTGAGGGGGCAGGTTCGAAACCAACCTCTACAATTTCCTCTTCGACCAAAGCTTGTTCGCCGTCCTTCTTACCATCATCTTCCTCTTCTACTTCCTCAACCTGAACCTTAATCTCGTGTTTGACACTCAAGGAATCATCATCATCATCATCATCGTCGTCGAGATCGTCATCGTCTAAATCATCATCGTCTTTCAGATAATCCTCCTCCTCATCATCATCGTCATCCCGAAAGTCATCATAATCCCACGGATCACGTTCATCGTCGCCGAACTGCGCAGCATAACCACGCGGACCGCCACTTTGAGGGGCGGAGTAGATGTTGGACGAAAGATCATCTTGTTCGGAAACGCCAATTTCCATCTCGTTTTTCAAACCGCCAAATCTGACCATAAATCCTCCCAGATCGTTTTTGGACGCTGCGTTTGTGTTTGATGGTTTAGAGCGATGCGTTACTGCTGGCAAAATGCGGTGGGATTATAACACGCGACTTTTCAGCCGCTAGTGGCAGTCAACAGTTATCGAAAATCGAAGCTGCATTCCTGATTTTGCAATTGGCGGCTGGTGTGTAAAATGACGTATCGTTTTTGGAAGAATCGGTTCAGGACAGCAAACGCCCAAAGGTAAAGATTGACGATGAAGCAGGACAAGATCGGAATTGGATTGATCGGCACCGGTTTTGCGCGCAGCGCGCAGGCGCCGGCTTTTCAATTGTGCGATGGAGCGGAATTGGTGGCCGTTTGCAGCGGGCATTATGAAAACGCCGTCAAAGTCGCATCGGAATTCAAAATTGCCAACGCCTGTGAAAGTTACGAACAGTTGTTGGCGCTCGAGGAAGTTTCGCTGGTCGTCGTTTCCGCGCCGCCATATTTGCACCATCCGATTTCAATTGCTGCACTCAACGCCGGCAAGCATGTGATTTGCGAAAAACCGATGGCGATGAACGCCAACGAAGCTCGCGAAATGACCGGACTGGCAGCAACCAAACCAAACCAGCTTTCGATCATAGATCACGAATTGCGATTCAATCCGACGTGGCGACGCATGAAAGAACTGGTGGACGGAGGCTTTCTTGGCGACTTGCATCACATCAGCGTGACCATCTCTTCAGGCTTTCGGCATTCTGCCCAACGTCCGTGGAATTGGTGGTCGCAGAAATCTGCCGGAGGCGGTTTGCTCGGAGCGCTTGGCTCGCACGCAATTGACGCCATTCGCTGGATGTTCGGCGAAATCGAATCCGTTACGAGCGCCGTCGCCACAATGGTTCCCGAACGCAAAGACCCAAAAACCGGAGAAATGAAAACGAACGAAACCGACGATTACTGTTCGTTCCTGGTTCGGTTCGGATCACAGGAAAATCGTATTTCCCACGGCGTTGTCATGCTGTCGTCCCTGTTCGCCAGCGGCGGAAAAAATCAGATTACGGCGGTCGGCAGCAACGGAACCCTGGTGCTGGACGGCGAAGAAGTGCTGCTGGGAGCCATTGGATACAATCACCCATTCGAAGAAATGTCGCTGGCGGATCGTGCGCGTGAAATTTCCGTCATTCCCGACAACGTCTGGGCGCGGTCTTTTTATCATCTGGCGCGAGAAACGGTTCAGGCCTTGCGCGAAGGCAGAACGGAAATCGCCCACGCAGCAACGTTTGCGGACGGATTGCGCTGCCAGGAAGTCATAGACTCCATTTTGCGATCCGAAGCGGAACAACGCTGGATCAACATCGGCGAATCCGAACCTGCTCGCCGCCCATAAAACCCGAACGACCGCACATGGTTTTGGAAAATTGTGATTGGTCGTGTATATTCCCGCCCTTGCCTGAGTCCCCACGATAGGTCGGTCAGGCAATATCAGCTTAGTTTTTTCAACAAGAAACACAACATCAATTCAGGGAGTAATTCGATAATGGCAACAGTCAAGAGATACAACATCTTCTGTCAGAAATGTAACCATAAATTTCCGATCTTCGCCTCGCTGCATCACACGATTGATGTGGACGGATGGATCAAGGACAAAGCCGAAAACCACGATTGCAAAGCGTATGCTGACCAGTTGGCGAAAGAGCGTGCGCCGCGCGCTTTGAACCCGATCAAGGCTTCGAAGAAGGGCAAATAAGTTTTGCTCGCGTCTGGTTTGTATCTGGCTGCCAGGCTTTCTGCCTGGCAGCTTCAAACCGTTCTTTTCATTTTTTTATTAAGCAGGTGACAACCCTGCTTGGCTGATTTTTCGGAGGAGAAGGAGTCCACAAAATGCCAACCAAAATTACCGTCAACAACAATGGTTCGTTGCGGGTCGAAGGCGACATCGAAATCTATGACGCAAGTGGCAATAAATTCGGATTGGCCGGTCGAACCGTGATCGGTCTGTGCCGATGTGGCCAGAGCGCCAACAAACCGTTTTGCGATGGATCGCACGCTCGCTGCGGTTTCCAATCGCAAGTCGAGGCTAGGGACCTGCCCGCACCTGCGCCCAAACCTGGCGCTTAATGTCGTCGCAGTTACTTGAAGATTGACCAATCAGAAATCATCAAAAAAATACATTCAGGAATAAAATTATGAGTAAAGCAGCACCAACAGCAGGAGCCGGATTGCGCGATGTGGTCGCCGCGCCAAGTCGCATTTGTTTCATTGACGGCGAAAAAGGAATTCTGATTTACGGCGGTTACGACATTCACCAACTCGCCCAAAACTCAAATTTTGAGGAAGTGGTTTTTTTGCTTTGGAACGGTCGTTTGCCCAACAAAGCGGAACTCGACGAGTTGAATAAACAGCTCACGGCCAATCGCGCGCTTCCGAAAGAAATCATTTCCTTCATCAAATCTTTCCCCAAAACAGCCGTGCCGATGGACGCCCTTCGGACGGCAGTTTCGGCATTGGCGTTTTTCGATCCTGACAAAAGCGACAATTCGCCCGAAGCTCGGCAACGCCAGGCAATTCGATTGACGGCGCAAATCGCCACGGTCGTTGCCGCGATTGATCGCATTCGCAATGGCAAAGAACCGGTTGATCCCAATCCGGCGCTTTCACACGCCGGAAACTTCCTTTACATGCTCAACGGCAAGGAACCGTCCGATGTGGAAACCCAGGCCTTCGACATCGCGCTGATTCTGCACGCCGACCACGAATTCAACGCTTCGACCTTTGCCGCGCGCGTCACAGCCGGAACTCTGGCTGACATTTACGCTGCCATCACCGCAGCGATTGGCGCGTTGTCCGGTCCGCTGCACGGCGGAGCCAACGAACAGGTCATGAAGATGCTGCTCGAAATCGGCTCGCCCGAAAAAGTGGACGAATACGTTGCCGCCAAATTTGCCAAAGGCGACAAGATCATGGGCATCGGCCACGCTGTTTACCAAACCGAAGACCCGCGCGCCACGCATCTGCGTCGCATGTCCGAAGCCACAGGCAAACGCCAGGGCGACACCAAATGGTTCGACATGTCCAAACGCATCGAAGACCTGGTCGTCGCCGAAATGGACAAAAAAGGCAAAAAGATTCGCGCCAACGTGGATTTCTATTCGGCTTCGACCTACTACATGCTGGGCATTCCGGTTGATCTGTACACGCCGATTTTCGCCGTCAGCCGCATCAGCGGCTGGTCAGCGCATGTGCTGGAACAGCTTGGCAACAACAAACTGATTCGGCCTCGCTCGGAATATCTGGGCGAAATGGATTTGAAATACGTTCCGATTGAACAGAGGTAATTACTTCAATGAGCAGCGTAATCATTTACACCAAACCCGGTTGTCCCTATTGCGCAAAAGCGAAAACCTGGTACACAGAACAAGGAATCGCTTTTGAGGAACGCAATGCGCAGGACAATCTGGCTTATCGCAAAGAAATGTTTGCCTACACCGACAACGACCCGACCGTGCCGGTAATCGTCGTTGATGGTGTGTTCAAACAAAACGGCTGGGAAGGTCGCGGCTGAACGGTTCACTGACGATCAGCCGTGAGTTGATCCACAACAAAAACAAACAAGGCGGTTCGGCAACAAGCTGAAACCGCCTTTTTGATTTGGTGAGCAAATGGGAAACCAATCAAAACCGACTCGCCGGGAAATTCTGCAAGCCAGCGTTGCCACTTCGGTGGCGCTGTTTGCTGACCAAGGAGCATTCGCAATGACCAATGCAATTCAGCCCAATCGGAAAAGCTCGATCACCGATGTCGCCGGCATCAAAGTCGGCCACTTCACCGACACGCGCCGACCGACAGGCTGCACGGTGATTCTGTGCGAAGACGGCGCAACCGGCGGCGTAGACGTGCGCGGTTCTGCGCCGGGCACGCGCGAAACCGATTTGCTCGATCCGAAAAATCTGGTGCAACAGGTTCACGCCGTTGTTTTGAGCGGAGGCAGCGCATTCGGTCTGGAAACGGCGACCGGCGTCGTTCGCTGGCTGGAAGAACGCGGCATAGGCTACGACGTGGGCGTAGCCAAAGTGCCCATCGTTCCCGCCGCCATTTTGTTCGACCTGACTGTTGGCGACGCCAAAATTCGCCCGGATGCCGAAGCCGGTTACAAAGCCTGCAAAGCCGCAACGACCAACGCGCCCGCCGAAGGCAATGTCGGCGCTGGCGCAGGAGCTACGGTCGGCAAGATGTTTGGAGGTAAACGCGCAATGAAAGGCGGAATCGGTACGGCTTCTATAAAACTTCCCGGCCTGACCGTTGGAGCCATCGTCGCCGTCAACGCCGTCGGCGACGTGATTGATCCATCAACCGGCAAGCTCATCGCCGGAGCGCGCACGCCCGATGGCAAAAAGCTGCAAGGCACGATGGCTGGAATCCTGCGCGGCGAAAGCTTGCCGCCAATGCTCGGCGGAACAAATACGACCATCGGACTGGTTGCCACTGACGCCAAGCTCGACAAAGCCCAGGCGCAAAAAGTCGCCGAGATGGCTCAAGATGGTTTGGCGCGAACAATCAACCCGGCGCACACCATGTTCGACGGAGACACGATCTTTGCCATCGCCACCGGCAAAACGACTTCGACAAAACCCGCCAACGTCACGCTGATCGGCGCGCTTGCCGCCGAAGCGATGGCACAAGCCGTCGTTCGCGCCATCCGCGCAGCTCGCGGCATTCAGGTTTCTCCTGGCCAAAACTTGCCCAGCGCGGCAGACTTGGGTTAAAAAACATCTGCGATCCTCTGCTCGCGCCACTGATCTAAGGAGTCGAACTTATGAGCAAGGCAACCAATCGAAAAATCAAAGTTGATCCCACCATCATTTACCCTGATTCGGACGGCAAGCCCATGGCCGACAATACCAAACAGTATCAGTACATAGTCATGCTGCACACCGGCATAGACAGCCATTTCGCCGACAACCCGAACGTCTTCGTCGCCGCCGATCTGCTCTGGTACGCCGTTGAAGGCTGGCCCAGCATTCGGGTTGCGCCGGATGTAATGGTTATTTTCGGTCGCCCCAAAGATCATCGCGGGTCTTACCGGCAATGGGTGGAAGACGACATTGCGCCCCAGGTCGCCATCGAAATTCTCTCGCCCAGCAACACCAAAGCCGAGATGGATGAAAAGCTGGCCTTTTATGAAAAACACGGCGTTGATGAATACATCGAATACGACCCAGACCGTGGCAGGCTGCAAGTCTGGCAACGCAAAGGGCGAAAGTTGATGCCGGTGGTTTTTGGCAAGGAATGGAAAAGCCCGCTGCTGGAAATCACGTTGCGGCTGGAAGACGACGGCGAACTGAGCGCCTTTCACGCCAATGGCAGAAAGTTCCTGACCGCTGTCGAAATAGATCTACTGGCTCAACGTGAACACGTTCGCGCTGAACAAGAAAAGGCTCGCGCTGAACAAGAAAAGGTTCGAGCTGAACTAGAAAAGGCTCGCGCTGACCGGTTGGCCGCTAAACTCCGCGAGCTTGGCATTGACCCGGAAACATTGAGATGAAGCGATGAAAAGAGCTTCTTTTTTAGATGGAAGACCGGTCAAGGTTCAGGGCATTCTGACCTTCAATTTCACGTTGCAATAACAAGCAAGCGGACACACTTCTCAAGGACTGCCTAATCGCGCTGAGGGTTGACCGAACCGCTGATCGGTTTGCGCGTAGTTTCGCCGGTGTGCAACACGGGCAGACCTTCATCCACTTCGCCGTGAGGACGCGGAATGATGTGAGTGGAAACCACTTCGCCGACTTTGCGACCGGCGGCGGCTCCGGCTTCAACGGCGGCTTTGACCGCGCCGACTTCGCCGCGCACGATTGCTGTCACGAGTCCCGCATCCACTTTTTCCCATCCGACCAGCTTGACGTTGGCGGCTTTGACCATGGCGTCGGCGGCTTCGATCATCGCCACCAAGCCTCGGCATTCGATCATTCCCAGTGCTTCCATTTTGACCTTCCTGAATTGTTGAAGTGATTTTCTGCGAGCGCGATTGTAGCCCATCACTTGCGCGCTGGCCATTGGCCAGATCGAAAACCGAATCGGGTCGTCGCTTCGCCCATTTCTGTCAGGCAAAGCGACAACCCGAAGTTTGCCAGCTTCCGATCCTGATTATTTGACGTTGACTGTCACTGCGTTCGATCCGCTGCCATCCACCGTGCAAACCACCGACACATCGCCGCGTCCCTTCAACGAACGAGGCAACTCGATGTTGACCTGATCCAGTCCCGCATACTCCCCTTGAGCGCCGGCAAACAGCGCGGGTGTATCAACTCCGCCAATTCTGACCCTGACGGCTGATGGTTGGCTGCGTCCGCGAATGCCAGTGCCGAACAACAACAGAAAAACTCTGTCGCTTTCTTCCCCAAAATCAATCGGCTGGGCGATGAATCTGTTTTGCGCCTGATTGAAAAGAGCCACAGGTTCGTAACTCTGCGAACCGTCGGCTTTGACGCGCAACGCGACCGCCGCTGCCAGGCCTTTGCCGCTGGCATCGGCTGAAAACAAGCCGGGATAAACAGGCGAAACAGTCGTGTAGCCGTCGGCAACCAATTGCCCATCAACAAAAACCGACAAAGAGAAGGGAACACCACGAATGTCCAGACGCGGAAAGTCTTCCGGCAAAACCAGGTTGATCTGAGTTGGCGAGACGAAAAGCAATTGCGCAATGTGTTCCGGCAGCGTTGCCGGCCCAAACAGCCATTTGAGTTTAACTGTCGTCCCTCCCAAATTCGTTGGCAGCGGTAGCTGAGTCGCAAGTTGAGTTGTCTTTGCCAGATTCGTTCCGAAGATTGTGGCCAAACCTCCGGGCGAACCACCCTCACCGTAAGCGGCTGACGAAACCATTGTCGGATACCCCGCCTGGGTGATGGCGATTGTTTGGTCTGCAACGATGATCGCTCCGCTTCGTTGCGCAATGCCTGTGTTGTTCGAAACGTTGAAACCGATCGGCCCGCTGCCCTTGCCCTGCTTGTTGGCGACTTCTATCCAGGCGGCATTGCTGACGGCAGTCCACGGACAATGATCTTCAGTTTGCAGAGTCAGCCCGTGCAATTGATAAGCGCCGTTTTCTTCGAATTGTCTGCCCGCGCCCAGATTCAAAAAACTGCTTTGCGAAAGTTTGTAACTGCAACCGGCAACGCGCAGCGACATAACGTTGGACGCTCCTCCGCCCGGCGCAGGCGTCATCACGCTGAGTTCGGCATTCGAAGCGGCAACAAAATCGCTGGCTGGCATCGTCGCTTCCAGCTTGGCGCTGTTGATGAATCTGGTTGGGCGAGCTTCGCCATTCAATCGAACGACGGAAGCAGCGGTGAAATTGCGCCCGGTCACAATCAATCTGGTTTCCGGGCTGCCAACGGCAATCACAGAAGGTTCGATCTGCGCCAGATTCGGAACTGGCGCATTCGGCGTCACAGACAATTCAACCGGAGCGGATTCGACCACTCCGTTCGGCGTCGTCGTCGCCACAGTCACGCGCGCCGAAGCCAGTCCCGCCAAATCCGCCGCTGAAATCTCCGTTCGCAACTGTCTGAGTGACAGAAACTCAGTCGGTTTATCCTGACCGTTGATCCGTATGACGGATTTGTATCGGACTCCGGCGGCGTCTGCCGAATCAGGAAAAAAGTTGCGCCCGAAAATCGTCAGCTTGAAGCTTGAGCCTGTAGGCGCGGCTGTCGGGCTGATTTCCTTTACTTCGGGAACGAGGTTGCTGACAGCGTTGAATCTGGCGTTGACCGCCGCCCGCACAATCACGTTGGCCACCGCCCCTGAAATCCGCAGCGACTGGAAACTCGCTCCGTTGTCATTGGAGACGAAAGAACGGTTGGGCGTTTCGCCATTGGTGTCGGCGGCAAAACTCAGATTGCCATCAACCGATTGGACTCCGACATACAGGTCGCCGACGTTGACCGTCACCGCTTCCGGCAACATCACTTCCAGCATGCGGTTTTCCGGCAAGGCCGAAATCGTGATCGTTCGATCAACCAGGAATTGCGGGTTGGCGGTCGGCTGGCCGGAACGCGCAGCATCGGCAAACGCCACCACCCGCAACCGCTTGCCCACCACCGAAGAGCCATCAGCCAACGCAGGCAATTGCACTCTGACACTTTCCACGTTGAAAGGCGCGCGCGCCGGAGTCAGCCGATTGACTAACATCGCATTACCAGAAGGCAACACTTGTTCGCGCGTACCATCATCCACAGATAACACTTCCATCACCTTAGCTTCAGGGGTGATGCGATAGCCAAAGTAACTCAGCGCGGTTAAATCCGTTGCCGTAATGCCTCCGCGTTCGCCCGGCAGGTAACTTTCATCCATGATTCCGATGTACTGACCGGTCAAGGCATCATCTTTCCAATGACTGGCCGCGCGACCGTAATACAACCAGTTCGGATTCAAACCTTCCCAGTCCGCAGCGTTCGCCGCGCCCGAAGCCAGCGGAGCTTCAATGTCACCCGTGAAAAACACCTGCTCGCCGCCAGACCGCTGCACGCGCTGCGCTGAACTGAAATCATCCATCGTCACTCCCGGACGAAAACGAAACCAATCCCACATGGTCGGCGCCGCCGGGTTCAATCCGAATGCAATAAAGTGCTCTGGTTTGGTGTCTATTTCCTTGACTCCAACTCTGGAAACAAAGCCCAGGAATCGCCCTAACTCTCGCGTTACTAGAGATTCGAAATCCAGTTTTCCCGGATCAATTCCATCACTCGGATCAAAATCGTAATTCAGAGAAGAATTGAATGCTACATTGTGTTGAAACTCCCTGAGAGAGCCATGGCCTAACACCAGAGAAATTGGCCTCGTCAAAATGAATGCAGGAGTGTTTCCTAAATCTGTCGGAATTGCAGTTTCACGAAATTCTTGTTGAACCCGCTCTTGATGTTCATAGCTATAATAACGTCCTTCCCAGAACTCCGAAAAAGGAGCTATTTGGGCGCTTATTAAATAGAACTGCGTCAATCTAGCTTTGGCAATTGTTGTAGAAGATTGAAAAGGTAAGCCAAATGCAGTTCCACCGTAATCAACATCCACAGCGATATTGAACTTCTGCAATTCTGATACAAATGATCTACTTACATAGTTTTCCCACTTTGCAGATGCTCGTTGAATTGCTGCTTTTGCCAAAGGGTCACTTTCTATACCTGAGTTAAATCGCAAAGATATCTGCAGTGGCTCACTGGCATCTGTTTGTATCGGCAGAGCACTAGAGGTAGCTTGCCACTTTATTTCCTGTTCCCACAATTTCAGATCGTTATCTTTAGTAAAAAAATAGGGAAGAGTTTTCTCGTTTCTAGCTAAACTGGCAAAAGCTCTCAATATCTTCAGTGTGGTCAGCGATTGATTATCAGCAGTCAATATGCTGACTTCTGATTTACCTTGTGCGCTAACTTGCTTCTTGTGAGCCAAGAAAGCTGCAAGAAGAACAGTTAGCAACATGATTGAAATAATGACAAATAGTATGTGTTTCATAAAAAGGACTCCGGAGTAGACTAAGAGATATAATTTGGAGAGTAGTGTAATCACTAACTTAAAAGCATTTAGCAGGACAACGTGTCCTGCTAAATGCTTTTAAGCTTATTAAATTGATCGGATTGTGGCTAACAAGTGTAGCTAATGATACTCATCTTATAGCAGTCTGGGCATTCCCACCAACCATACCCAGCACATCCTTGTGGAATATAATCAAAAAGGAACCTGTCAAAGCCATTAGGCTGAGGGGTGTTTAAGTCATAGGCATCATTGTAGATGTTGCAGCCACAACTTTCGCAAAAGGTAGGGTAGGCCGCCGAAGCCCCTTTCCAATAAGCACATATTGAGAATGTGCTGGCTGGGCTCACAATATTTTCCTTTTTGATGCTAGCATTATGCGTCTGAAGATAGCGGGCAATTTTTCTGTAGGGGACAGCTTGAGATATTCGCGTCCAACCATCCGGAGAGTTCGGGTCTTTGCGATGCATAACTCCGTATTGCCACAAAGTGTCGTTAGCAAGCTCAACCGTGTCGACGCGAACCAGCAAGCGTTGTTGTGCCCGTCCGGCTATGGCAAAACCGTTTCTCATTTTTTCCGCGCTGATTGTTGTAGCCTTCCCGACGAATTCAGCGCCAGGCGCTAATGAGCTTACTTCGAGGCCACACATAGTCGCGAATGTTCGGCCAACTTGGGGGTCAATCCAATCAACGGCCAAACGAGCAACTTTGATTTCCTCTTTTGAGCTGTTTTTGACGCGAATCACCGCATTGCTCAACAAGTCCATGTCGGATTTGAACACTCCGCCAATCGGAAGTGCAGATTCATTGCGCGCAACCTGAACGATCTCCAACGGCGAAGGCTCAGCCCCGGCCATGATGCCGTTGCTGGTAAATACGTATTCAACCTGAGTTGCCGCAGGCTTCACGGCAGAGGTCGTTTCTGACGCTTTCGCTTTGCTTCCGGCTGTCAACAATATGAACAGAGCAATTCCTGAAGCCATGGCTTTCAAAGTAACTTTCACTTGTAGTTTCCTCGGTTAAGGATTTGGTTGTTATTGGGAGTTTTGGCTATTCGGCGCGACGCACCTTTCACCTTATTGCCGAGGATCTTACTGCAATGCCTCGAAAACTATGAAAAAGCGCTTCCCACAGAAGAGTTACTGAATGTTTTGTGTTTTTGGGCAACTTCGGCGCGAATGCTATACATGCCAGCTAGCTCTGTCAACCCAGAAAAGCGAGAAAAAAAAATACCCGAACTCCACCTCAACGAGCGCCACCTGCCACATAAAGTGAATATGCTAACTGTTACTTACTGTCGTGTTGATCGTCCTCAGGAGCTACATGATTTGAAGGACAAGATGAGCTATCGAGAATAACAAAAAAGCCTCAGTCACCTGCAAAGGCAACTGAGGCTTGGTTTGTTCTGGTTGTAGAATTTCAGGGTCTGCCGCTTTCCAGAAACGCTTTCAGCTTACGAGAGCGCGACGGATGACGGAGTTTGCGAAGCGCTTTGGCTTCAATTTGGCGAATGCGTTCGCGGGTGACGGCGAAATGCTGGCCGACTTCTTCCAGCGTGTGTTCGCTGCCGTTCGGGCCAAGACCGAAGCGCATCTTGATGACTTTTTCTTCGCGCGGCGTCAACGTCTTCAACACTTCTTCGGTAATTTCCCGCAGGTTGATGTTGATGACGGCTTCCGCCGGGTTCTGAATCGTCTTGTCTTCGATGAAATCTCCAAGATGCGAATCTTCCTCTTCTCCGATGGGAGTTTCGAGCGAGATTGGTTCCTGGGCGATCTTTAGCACCTTGCGAACTTTCGACGCAGGAATGTCCATCTTCTTGGCGATCTCTTCCGACGTTGGCTCGCGTCCGAGTTCCTGCACCAGCGCGCGTGAAGTCCGAATCAGTTTGTTGATCGTTTCGATCATGTGAACCGGAATTCGGATTGTTCTGGCTTGGTCGGCAATTGCACGAGTGATCGCCTGCCGAATCCACCACGTGGCGTATGTCGAAAACTTATATCCGCGACGATACTCGAACTTGTCCACAGCCTTCATCAACCCGATGTTGCCTTCCTGAATCAGGTCCAGGAACTGCAATCCACGGTTGGTGTATTTCTTGGCAATGGAAACCACCAATCGAAGGTTAGCTTCGACCAGTTCTTTCTTGGCTTGCTGCGCTTCGGCTTCGCCGGCAATGACGGTTTGCAGCGAACGTTTGATGTCCATAGCGGGCAAACGATGCTGCTCTTCCAATTGAGTCAAATGACGTTTGGTGGCGCGAAGCTTCTTTTCAGCTTCTTTCTTTTCGTCTTCGTTGCGTTTGCGTTCGTACGAACGTTGCAGCTTGTCAATTTCGCGCTCGGTTTCTTTGACTTCCATCGAAGCGCGACGCATTGCGCCGATCAATCGTTCCTGCACCTTCGGCGTAAATTCCAGCAACCGGAACAGATGCGAAAGTTCGATGCGTTGCCGAGCCAGTTTGCGCTTCATCTTGTTCAGCTTAGGCGAACGTTTCGGTTCGGCAAGCAATTTTTCATACATCTGGTTGGTCTTTTTGAAGACCTTGCCGATTTCCGCAATCGTTTCCAGCGTGTAGTTGTGATATTCGAGAATTTTTTCTTCGGTGATGCCTTCCTGTTCGGTGAAGGTCACGATTTCACGAACGGAAAGATATTCCTCGTTCAATTCCTTGCCGATTTGAATCAGCTCGGCAACGGCAATCGGCGAACGGGAAACAGCTTTCTGCGCGCGGATTTTGCCGCGTTCGATGCGTTTGGCGATGGCGACTTCGCCTTCGCGGGTCAACAGCGGCACAATGCCCATTTCGCGCAGATACAAACGAACCGGATCGTTGGTTTTTTCCAGATTGCCCGGAGAAAGATCGAGTTGTTCGACCTCTTCTTCCTGCGCCTCATCCATCTTTTTGTCGGCATTGGCGGCAGCGACGGCGCTTTCCAGAAACTTCTCTTCGGAATCGCCAATGGTGATGCCTTCTCCGCCGAGCGCCGCAAAAATGTCTTCGATTTCGTCCGGCGAAACCAATCCTTCAGGCAGTTCCTGATTGATGTCGTCATAGCTCAAGAAAGGTTTTTCCTTCCCCATGCCCATGTCCAGGAGCTTCTGAACATCTTCTGTGTATTTTTCTTCCAATTTGGACTCTCCTTTCGGTGCGACAGCAAAATCGCCACACCAAAGCTTTCACTCCTTGTGTCTTACTTCTTTTTTTTGTTACGTGCCCATCAGGTCAACGGTTTGGCGACTTGTCATTGAGAATTATCCGGCTACTCACTTTTTAGCCGTTCCATCGCGCCAATTCTCGTTCCTGTTTGGCCAATTCAAACTTGAGCATCATCAATTCGCCTAAACGTTCGGGGTTGTTGCTTCGTTGCGCCTGGTTTAGCTCAGCTTGGAGTGCCGATTGTCGTTCGGCCAATTTTCCGCAGCGCAAGCTGTGAAGACTTTCCAACGCCTCCCGTTCAGCTCGATTCAGAGATTCCTGATCCGTCACATCAAACTCGGTGTCACTGATCATCAGTCTGGGCAGCAAATCGCTTGCCAATTCCTCGTCGCCGAGTTGCTGACTCAATGCCGGATACGAAATCTCTATCTGTTGACGTTCAAACTCAAAGATCGTGTGAAAAAGTTTTTCGGTTCTGAGGCCGAAATAATCTTCTTCGGTGATTTTCAGACTCAACTGCCGCCGAATGGGCTGGCAATTGAGTAAAACCTCTAGCAACTTTCGCTCCGCAGGTTTCAACGCGACGCTGGCAATGACCGCGCGTTCGCTGACTTTTTCCTGCCGCGTTTCGGCAGCCTTTTTGAATTCCTGGCGAATCAGCTTACTGTCAATTTTCAGCCGGTCGGCGATGCGTTCAAACTGCTCTGAACGTTCGATCCGATCTTTTACCAACTTTAAGTACGGCAGAATTGAGTTAATCGTTTCGACTTTACCGGATGGGGATTTCTGGTCATTTGCGCCGACAGCCTGTTCAACTATGTAATCCAGAAAAGGTTGGGAGTTCTTGAGCAATCGCAAGTAACCGTCTGCGCCGCGCGCTCGGATGAACTCATCGGGATCCAAGTTGTCCGGCAAGGTCAGCACATTGACCTTGAACCCTTCGCCCAAAAGCAATTCCAGGCTGCGTTTGGTCGCCGCCACTCCAGCCGAATCCGGGTCGAAATTCACTACAATTTTTCGCGTATATCGCCCCAACAGCCGCACCTGGTTTTCGGTCAGCGCTGTTCCCAGACTGGCAACCAGGTTGCGAACGCCTTCCTGAAACGGAATCAGGAAATCCAGATAACCTTCGACCAGAATCGCAAAGTCCTTATTCCGTATCGAATCGCGTGAATACCCAAGACCAAACAGATGCTGGCCTTTGGTGTAGACGGCGGTTTCAGGCGAATTCAGGTATTTCGGCTCGCCTTCGCCGATGATGCGCCCGCCAAAAGCGACCGCTCGCCCCTGAGTATCGCAAATCGGGAACATCAACCGTCCGCGAAACCGATCGTAAAAGCCGCCCGCTTCTTTCAGAGTCACCAGACCGCTGCGTTCGATTTGCGCCGTCGAAGCTCCGCGCGAACGCAAAAAACTGCTCATCGCGTCCCAACTGTTCGGCGCATACCCCAGCCGAAACTGTTGCCGAGTCGCTTCGGTAATTCCACGCCCTTCCAGATAAGCCAGCCCGCGTCGGCCTTCGGCAGTTTCGGTCAGGTTTTGTTCAAAGAACTCGGTCGCCCAGGCATTCAATTGCAGCAAATCGGCGCGTTGCCTATCGCGTTCTTCATAATCGCGCTGGTCATCAGCAACCACCGGAACCGCGATCCCACATTTTTCGGCGACGATCTTGACCGCTTCAGGAAACGGAGCGCCTTCGATTTCCATGACGAAGGTGATTGCATTGCCACCTTTGCCGCACCCAAAGCATTTGAAAATACCTTTGGACGGGTTGACGTTGAAACTCGGCGTCTTTTCGTTGTGAAACGGACAGCAAGCTTTGTAATTGCTCCCGGCTTTTTTCAGCGAAACGTAATCACCGACAATCCGCAAAATATCGGCTTGATTTAGTAACTCATCGCTGAACCCACGCGGGATTTTCATAGCAATCCAACTTTCAGAAAATATGCTGGCAGAAAGTACACTGGCGAAAACCCGCTATCGCTTTTGCTGAGATAAAACAACTTGGCGCAAATCTTCAAACCGCTTTTCGGTTAGCTCGAATCGTTTTTCCATTTGAATCCGGTTATCTTCAAATCGCTTTTCCATTTGAGTAAAGCGTTCATCAAACCGTTTTTCTAAAACTCCTGTCGCCCAATACATCGAACCAAGCAATGAACCAGCAAGCGCAAAAACGAAAACAACAAATTGCCAATTCGTCATTCCATTCCCACTGGCGATAGATTTGTTCAATTGTTCAACCGTGCCTTCATTTTTGGATATGCGATTCAGCGCATCGGCGAGTTCGGTTTCAAGCTCAGAGATGCAGGCATTGGCATTAATATCGGTATTCATAACTGATCCTCCATTGCCTCTAAACCAAATTACATCTTCAACTCGACAATCGTCGCCCCATTGCCGCCTTCATTTTGCTCCGCCGGATAGAACTTTGCCACATGCGGATGGCCGGAAAGCAGATCGGCAATCGCCCGTTTCAGCGCGCCCATTCCCATGCCGTGAACGATGCGAACGCGGTCGTGATTATCCAGATATGCCGCATCCAGAAACTTGTCGGCTTCGTAGGTCGCTTCGTTCGTCGTCTTACCGATAACGTTCAACTCCGAACCGACCGTCGGTTGGTCTTTCAGCGAAACCGAAACGCCTTTTGGCAAACCGGCAGCCGCTTTCGCAGCTTTCTGATTTGCTTGTTTGCGCTCAACAAATCGCAAATTGTCGGCAACTTCGCGGAAACGCAACGCGCCAACCTGAACGACGATTTCTTCGCCTTTGATTGACTCGATCAAGCCTTCCTGATTGAGCGACAAGACGCGAACGCGGTCGCCAATTTCAAAGTCCACGATTTCCGGCACAGCTTCTTCGGCGGCAATCGCGGCTTGTTCTTCGGCGGTCAGAATGCCTTGCTGCTTGCGCAATTCGCGCGCGGCGGAACTGGCTGAAGCTTTCAACTCGACGGTGCGACGCTCGATCTCCTTTTTGACTTTACGAGCCGTCGCAGCGTCTTCAATTGTAGAAGCGAATTTTTCGGCCTTCGCCGTGAATTCTTCGACGATTTTTTGCAATTCGGAGCGAAATTCTTTTTCGCGCTCCTTCTCGCGCTTGATGAATTCCAATTCCAGTTTGGAGTATTTGTCGGCAACCAGCGCGCGCTCTTCTTCCAGAGCGACAACCATTTGTTGCTGATTGTCGAACTGATCTTTCAATCGTCGCAAGTATTCCGTCGCGTCTGCGCTGGCGGTTTGAACTTTTTCCGCTGCGCGTTCGGTGATGGCTTTCGGTAGGCCAAACCTGCGAGCGATTTCAATTCCCGATGAAGACCCGGCCAAACCGACCAGCAATTTGTAAGTCGGTTTCAACGTGCGTTCGTCGAATTCGACGCTGGCATTGATGACACCCGGCGTGTTCGTCGCGTAAACCTTCAAACCACTGTAATGCGTGGTGACAATGACGTGCGCGCCGCGTTCGCGGAAATAATCCACCATCGCCACGCCCAAAGCCGAGCCTTCCTCTGGATCGGTTCCGGTTCCGACTTCGTCGAGCAAAATCAACGCGGGCGGATCGAATTCTTCGCTGATGTTGCGAATGTTTTGAATGTGCGCCGTGAAAGTCGAAAGGTTCGCCGCGATGGATTGATGATCGCCAATGTCCGCCAGCGATTGGTTGAAGATCGGCAAATCGGCGGCCATGGCGGGAACGTGCAATCCGGCTTGCGCCATCAACGACAACAACCCGACGGTTTTCAACACGACGGTTTTGCCGCCAGCGTTCGGGCCGCTGATGACCATCACTCGATGATCGCTGTCCAAATCGAGCGACAACGGCACAATCGGCAAGCGCTGAGCTTTCAAATTCGCTTCCAGCAGCGGATGGCGCGCATCTTTCAAATGCAGTCGCCCGTTTTCGTTAATCGTCGGTTCAATCGCATCGTGATTGAGCGCCAATCGAGCCTTTGCCGAGATGAAATCAATCTGCGCCACGGCATCAGCCATCTGCGCCAAAGCGTCGCGTTCGTCGCGCAACTCTTCGGTGATGGCGAACAGCACCTTGATGATTTCGGTCTGTTCGATTTCGCGGAGCCGAACCAGTTCGTTGTTCAGGTTGATCGTTTCCAGCGGTTCGACAAACGCCGTTTGCCCCGACGAAGACATGCCGTGAACGACTCCCTGCACCGCGCCGCGATTGTCGTTGCGAATCGGGATGACGTAACGGTCGTTGCGAATGGTGACGTATTCATCGCGCAGCGCGTGGTCGGCTTCGGCGCGCTTGAGGATCGTTTCCAGCGACCGTTGAACCTGTGACCGCAGCTTGGAAATTTGAAAACGAATCTCGCGTAATTCTGGACTGGCGAAATCTTCGACTTCGCCGCTGGGTGAAATGCGTCCGCGCAGTCGTTGATACAGCGCGCGCAGATTCGGAATCGGTTCGGTGATTTCGCGTATGAGCGGGAATTTTTCGCGCTCTTCGTGGAAAGTTTCGCGCAACCCCATCGCGACGGAAATCAGACGCAGCAGATCAATGATTTCCAGCGGTTCCAGATTGATGTCGGCGATTCCCAATTTGCCGAGCGGTGAACGCGGGTCTGGCAAATCGTGAATGTCCATGGCTGTGCCTTCGCGCAGATAAGACACACCTTCGCCCGTCAGCCGCAAATCGCGTCTGATTTGCTCTGCATTGGTAGAAACCTGCAACTCTTCGGCCAGCGCCGCTCCGAGCGGGGTGCGAATCTGTTGCAGCAGAGTTTCCTTGAGTTTGTCGAACTCAAGCGTTGTGATGGCTTGGCTTGGCATTCGTTCTTCGTGCAGCCGCGAGGGGGATAAACTTCCAACATCGGCTATTGAAACTGCGAGATTGTAGGGATGGCCCTGATAGCTGTCAAACCAATCGTTGCGCCAAGCAACAAGAATTGCAGCAGCAAGTTGTCACAATTTCGCGCTTGGCCTATCTTCTCGGCCTTGAACAAACTTCCGCTTCAAAAGTTATGACGAATGAACTGCATTCACTGGACAATTTTTCCCGCGATGTGCTGTTGCGCGACGGCACAGTGTTGCAAATGCGCCCGTTGCGACAAACCGATCGTGAAGGTCTGATCGCTTTGTTCAAACGCTGTTCGCCAGAAACCATTCGCTACCGATTTTTGCGAATGGTGACTTCCCTGCCCGATTCGCAACTGGATCAACTGGTTTCGGTAGATGGTCGAAGCCACGTGGCGCTGGTCATCACTCAAGGCGAAACCATAGTCGCTGTCGGTCGTTACTTCGTGCTGGAAGAACACCCCGACACCGCCGAAGTCTCGTTCCTGGTCGAAGACGCTTTTCAACGACGCGGCATCGGCACGATTCTGCTGGATGCGCTGGCCGAATTCGCCCGGCGGCACGACATCACGCGATTTGCCGCCGACGTGCTGGCCGATAACCGTTTGATGCTGTCCGTGTTTCGCAAAGCCGGATACGCGCTGACGGCGAACATCAGTTACGGCGTGACGCATCTGGAATTCCCCATCACGCGCAGCGAAGTCGCCGAAGCGCGACGCGACGCGCAGGAGGCCGAAGCCGAACGCGCCAGTTTGAGCCACGTCTTTGAACCGAAAACCGTCGCCGTCATCGGAGCCAGCCGCAACCCGGCTTCGGTCGGAGGCGCGCTGTTTCGCAACCTGTTGCGCTGGGGATTCACCGGCACGTTGTATCCCGTCAATCAATCGGCGAATTCAATCGCCGGAGTTCACGCCTACGCATCCATCGCCGATTTGCCGGAACCGCCGGAACTGGTCTTCATCGCTGTTCCCGCCGAGCACGTCATCGAAACCGCTCGGCAGTGCGCCGCTGCGGGCGTTCGCGCGTTGTGCGTGTTGTCCGCGGGTTTTGCCGAAACCGGAGAGGCAGGGCGCGCAGAGCAAAAAAACCTGCTCGACATTTGCCGCGCTTCGGGAATGCGTTTGGTCGGTCCGAACTGCATGGGATTGGTCAACACGTCGGGCAATGTTCGCTTGCTCGGAACCTTTGCGCCGGTCGAACCTCCGGCGGGCAATGTAGCGATGAGTTCGCAATCCGGCGCGCTTGGGTTGGCCTTGATGGCGCAAGCCGGCGAGATTGGATTGGGCGTGTCGTCGTTCATCAGCGTCGGCAACAAAGCCGACATCTCCGGCAACGACCTGCTGCAATTCTGGGAATCGGACGAAGCGACCGACGTGATTTTGTTTTATCTGGAAAGCTTTGGAAATCCGCGTCGTTTTGCGCGCATAGCCCGCCGAGTTTCGCGCGCCAAACCGATTGTCGCTGTCAAATCCGGTCGGACTTCCGCCGGAGCGCGCGCCGCTTCCAGTCACACCGCTGCCCTGGCCAGTTCCGACCGGGCCGCCGATGCGCTGTTTGCGCAAACCGGAATCATTCGCGTGGATACGCTGGCAGAATTTTTTTCGGTGGCGCGTTTGCTGGCTTCGCAACCAATTCCGAAAGGCAAACGGCTGGGCGTGCTGACCAACGGCGGAGGCCCAGGCATCATCGCCGTGGACGCGGCCATCGCCGCCGGATTGGAAATTCCGCCGCTCAGCGAAACAACACAAACAAAATTGCGCGAAGTGCTGCCCGCCGCCGCAACAGTCACCAATCCAGTGGATATGATTGCCAGCGCCAGCCCTGCGCATTACCGCGCCTGTCTGGAAATTCTTTGCGACGATCCCGACCTGGATTCGCTGCTGGTGATTTTCATTCCGCCGCTGGCGACGCCTACGCGCGAAGTCGCTCAGGTCTTGAGCGACGTGCTGGCGGCTCGCCCCAATTTGCAGAAAACCGTCGCGGCGGTGTTTTTCGATCCTTATTCGACGACGATCAAAGTTCCGGTCAGCGAATCGAAAACCGCCAAAGCCAAACGTTCGGTGCCGGTGTATGACTTTCCTGAAAGCGCCGCAGTCGCGTTGGCCGCCGCTGCGAATTATGGATTGTGGCGTTCGACGCCGACTGGCAGCATCGCCGACATTCCCGTTGACCGAGACCTGGCTCAATCCATCGTTGCGCGCTACACGGACGGTGACTGGTTGAATCAAACAGATGTCGCGGCATTGTTGAGCGCGGCGGGCATTCACATCGTCAGCGCCAAAATCGTTCGAACTGTCGAAGAAGCTGCCGCTGCCGCCGCTGAATTTCAATCGCCGGTTGCATTGAAAATTCATCAGCCCGCCGTGCTGCACAAATCCGATGTGGGCGGCGTGTTGTTGAACGTCGCTCCGGCGGACGCGGCTGCCGGATTCCAACAACTCACACGACAATTGGCCGCGCACAACATCACGCTCGAAGCCGCCAGCGTCATGCCCATGGCCAAAGCAGGCGTTGAAGTGTTGGCCGGCGTCACGCACGATCCGGTGTTTGGCCCGTTGGTCGCGTTCGGTTCTGGAGGTTATCTGGTCGAATTGCTGGACGACGTGGTGTTCCGTGTGTTGCCGTTGACCGACCGCGACGCGCGCGAAATGATTCTGTCCACGCGGGCGCATCGTTTGCTGAAAGGGTATCGCGGCGCGCCCGAAGCCGACATTGCCGCCGTCGAAGATTTGCTCTTGCGATTGGGCGCGCTGGCCGAAGCCGTTCCGCAAATCGCCGAAATTGATTTGAACCCGGTCATCGTTCACCCGCGCGGCGAAGGCCTGACCATGATTGACGCGCGTATCCGACTAAGCTGAAAACATCAACTCATGTGTGACACCATCGTAACCGTTCCTCCCGCCACAAAAGACGCCGTTGTCTGGTTCGGCAAAAACAGCGACCGCGAACCCGGCGAAGCCCAAAACATCGTCCATCTGCCCGCGCAAAAATTCGCTTCGCCTGCGAATCTGCAATGTACTTACATCGAAATTCCCCAAGCTGCTGAAACTTACGAAGTCGTGCTCAGCCGTCCGTTCTGGATGTGGGGCGCGGAAATGGGCGCGAACGCGCGCGGCGTCGCCATTGGCAACGAAGCCGTCTTCACCAAATTGCCTGTGCCGAAAACCGGATTGACCGGCATGGATTTGCTGCGATTGGCGTTGGAGCGTTCGGCAACCGCGCGCGAGGCGTTGGAATTGATTACCCGATTGATCGCTGACTTTGGACAAGGCGGGTTATGCGGTTATCGTCACAAAGGATTTCGCTATCACAATTCGTTCATCATCGCCGACCCGACCGAAGCCTGGGTGTTGGAAACCGCCGACAGACATTGGGCGGCGCAGCAAGTTCGCGGTGTGCGAACCATCAGCAACGTGCTGACCATCGGCAAAGACTTCGATCTGATTTCCGATGGCGCGTATGAATTCGCAAAAGCGCAAGGCTGGTGCAAATCAGCGAACGACTTCGATTTTGCCAAAGCCTTCGGCGATCCGTTTTATCGCTTTACCAGCGGCGGCGACGTTCGCAGAGCCTGCACGTTTCGGCGTTTGATGTTGTCGGACGGGAAAATTGGCCGAGCCGATTTGTTCGCTGCGTTGCGCGATCACGCAGGTCAAACACCTGAAACAGGGTTGCGATTGCAAATGCCTTGCGGTCACGCTTCGTGGTTGAAAACGCGGCAAAGCGGGCAAACGACGGGTTCAATGGTCAGCCGTTTGAGCGCCAGCGGTTCGCTGCACTGGATGACCGGAACCTCTTCGCCGTGTTTGAGCGTCTTCAAGCCGTTCGCACTTGGCAGCGAACTAATTTCAACCGGCGCGCTTGCCGGTGAAAGTTACGACGCTGAAAGTTTGTGGTGGCGACACGAACATTTGCACCGGCTGACGCTGGGCGATTACGCGCGCCGAAGAGCGATGACTGAAATCGCACGGCGCGAATTGGAAGCCAAATTCCTTTCGTTGAGCAATGGCGATTTGCCAACCGCCGCCGCTTGCCAAACCGCCTGGGATGAACACCTGGCCGCATTGCCCGACTGGATTGACCGCATCACCCACGAAGCCCACCATGACCGGCGCTGGTTTTTAACCAAACGATACTGGAACGCGCAAAATCAACTGGACGGTCTTGTTGTGTCGAAAAAGATCAGTTGACGCAATCAGGTCAACTGAATCAATGAACAGAATTGGATGATTTCCTGAGATGAGCTTGCGCATTGTCAGCAACAGCAGCGCGCCAAAATCGCACAGGGCCGCCCGCCGTAGCGCTGGCCAACGTTTGACCATCCGGTGAAAAGGCCACGCTGTTGACCTGACCCAAATGGTCTCTGAGCGCGATCAATTCCTGCCCGCTGGCCGGATCCCACAAACGAACTACGCCATCGCCGCTGCCTGTCGCCAGACGCTTACCGTCGGAAGAAAAGGCGAGGGCACGGACGTGGCCCGCGCTGCCCGTTAGCGTGACGACTTCCCGACCGGTCGCCAGTTCCCATATCTTCACAGTGGTGTCGGCGCTACCGGCGGCAAGCAGTTGGCCATCGGGGGAAATTGCCACGCTCATGACGGGTTTGACCTGCCCTGAAAAAGTCGCGAGTTCTTTTCCCGTCGCTGAGTCCCATAACTTGACCGTCTTGTCGTAACTGCCGGTCGCAATGCGGCGGCCATCCGGCGTAAAAGCGACGGCCATCATCACGGGGTGGGAATGGCCTCTGAACGTGAGCAGTTCGCGCCGGGTGGCCAGGTCCCAGACCCGCGCCGTTTGATCCTGCGCGCTGGAAACCAGTTTGCGGCCATCCGGCGAAAAAGCGACGGCCATTGTGGTTCCGGTGTGACTATTGAGCGTGAACAATTCCTTCCCGGAAGCGGCGTCCCAGAGCCGAACGGTTCTGTCCTGACTGGCGCTGGCGATGGTTCGCCCATCAGGCGAAAAAGCGAAGGCGCTAATGGCCGCTGTGTGCCCCTGGCAACGAACGAGTTCACGTCCGGTTTTCGCATCGCGAATAGCCAGATCAAAATCTTCCGTCGTCGCTATCCGACGCCCGTCCGGCGCGAATACCACGCGATTGAAAATTGACCTGGTGTTGCGAATTTGTGTGAGTTCAGTCGCGGCGCCGATGTCCCAGACCTTGGCCGTGAAATCCATCGCTCCCGTCACCAGATTCCGGCCATCCGGCGAAAAGACTGTCGCGAAAATTTCGGCCCGATGGCCTTTCAAAGTGGCAAGCTCCTGCCGCGTTTCAACGTCCCAGAGTTTCACGGTGCGATCGTCAGAGGCTGATGCGACATAGCGGCCATCTGGCGCAAACGCGATGGCACGAATTCTGGAATTATGGCCTCTCAGCGTTGCGATTTCGCGGCGGCTGACGAAATCCCACAACCTGATATAGTCGCGCGAGGCCGTCGCCAGCATTTTCCCATCAGGAGAAAATGCCAATGACCATCCGCCGTCGGGATCGAAAGCCACGATTTCCTTACCGTCGCCAACGCGCCAGAGTCTAACCAAAAAATCGCCTCTTCTGGCTGTCGCGCTGCCCACGCCACCCGTCGCGATCATTTTGCCATCGGGCGAAAACGCCACTGACTTTATCAACCCCGACCTGGGAAGAATCGTCAATTGCTCACGTCCCGTGGCTGCTTCCCACAGTTTCACCGTCTCATCATCGCTGCCTGTCACAAGCGTTTTTCCGTCAGGCGAAAAAGCGATGGAGGTCGCCCTGCTTTTGTGTCCTTTGAGAACAAGCGATTCCCGGCCCGAACCCACTTCCCACACTCTGGCCGCGCCGTCGTTGAAAGCGCCAGCCAGCTTCGCGCCGTCAGGCGAAAAAGCGATAGTCCATGGCAAAGACCTTGCGCCCTTGAATACTCTGATCAAACCTCCCGTGGCCGCGTCCCAGAGTTTGATGGAATCTTCGTCTTCGCTGTGGCCGGTGGCGATCATTTTGCCATCGGGCGAATAGGCCACCGACCAGACCTCGGCTTTATGCGGCAAACTCATCTGCTCGCCGTTGTGGCGCAGCAAACGCCAGAGGTAATACCATTCGAAGCCGCGCAAATCCGACTCGCCGTTTTTCGGGACGTGATTGTTGACCACCTGGCTGAGGCCGGCGATGTTCGCCATTTCCCAGTGTTGCACGCCCAGATGCATTTCAGCGGCGTAAGCCAGCCCGCGGTATGAAGCCTCGCCCGCTTCGGCGCGCCGGCGGGACGCGTCGGCAAGCTGTTGATGTTTGATCGTCTCCTCGGTCAATTCTTCGGCCAGCAGGCGTTGGTGATTCGCTTCGGCGGCGTTGGCTTCGGAAAACGATTGTTGTTTGCGCGCCTCTTCGGCTTGCGCTTCGGCGGCCGCCCGCTGGCGCATAGCTTCTTGCGCGTGGGCTTCAGCCTTGGCGCGTTCGGAGCGTGCGATGAGTGTTTGGTTGGCGGTCGCGATGACACCGCCCAGCAATGTCAGAAATATCAGCGCGGCGGTCGCGATGGGGGCGCGCTGGCGCCGCACGAGCTTGCGAATGCGATAACCCAGCGTGGGATTGCGGGCCGCGATCGGCTGGTGCGTCAAATGGCGGTGTATGTCTTCGCTTAATTGTTCGGCGCTGCGGTAACGGCGGTTTACATCCTTGTTGAGAGCGGTCAACACGATGGTATCGAGGTCGCCGCGCAGCCGCGAGCGCAATTTATCCACGCTGCCATCGGAGCCGCCTTCTGGAAAGTAGTCGGTTGAAGATGATTTGCTCCGCGTGACAGCCACACTCGGCGCCACTACATCCTGTTCAGTGACCGCGCGTATGACTTCCGGCAACGCGTGAGATTTGAGTTGGTACGGATAGATTCCGGCCAGCAATTCATACAGCACGACGCCGAGGCTATAAACATCGCTGGCCGTCGTGATGGCTTCGCCGAGCGCCTGTTCGGGACTGGCATATTCCGGCGTCATCAGATGAGCGCCCGTAGTCAGGTTCTGCGTCCTGAATGGCTCTTCGGTTAAATCGGGCTTGATGAGTTTGGCGATGCCGAAATCCAACAACTTCACTTTGCCATCGGCGGTGACGAGTATGTTCGACGGTTTCAGATCGCGATGGATGACCAGCGATTGATGCGCGTATTGCACAGCCGCGCAAACATCGCGGAAAAGTTGCAGCCGCTCGGTAATTGACAAATGGCGTTCGCGGCAATAATCGGTGATGAACTGGCCTTCGATGTACTCCATCACAACGTAAGGCAGGCCCTGCTCCGACGTGCCGCCGTCCAACAAACGGGCGATGTTCGGATGATCCAGATTGGCCAGAATCTGCCGCTCGCGCCTGAAGCGTCTGATCAGATGAGTGTTATGAGGGCTTGTCCAGACCAGCTTGATCGCTACTTCTTTATGGTATTCGTCGTCGGCCCGCACGGCTTTGTAAACCACGCCCATGCCGCCGCGCCCGATTTCGCCCAGAACACGGTACTGGCCGATCATCTGCCCCGTGGCGTCCGCCTGATTCGGATTTGGCAGATGCTCGATTGGCGGCAATTCCTCAATCGCGGTTATCGGAGGAGATTCGATAAATTCGCCAGCCTGATGATGCGCGCCAAGCAGCGATTCGAGTTCGCGCCTCAAATCGTCGTCGCCATTGCACACGCGATTGAGAAATGACGGGATTTCCGCCGGGACAATTTCCAGCGCCTCATCCAGCAACTCATCCACCAATCGCCAGCGTTCAGGAGTAATTTCAGCAGACATGGAACGACCTCAGGCTAAGTTCAATATCTAACAGCAGGTTGTCTTCAACCGTTCGCAGTTGATGGCAACGAGCCTTTCCACGAACCAGACCTGGAGCACATCCGACCAGGCCAACCGGTTCGACGCTTCACACAGCCAAATCCAGAATGACCGACATAATTATGTAAAGCATTGATTGCAGCGCCGCAGGAAATGTAACGATTCGCCAACCGATGTATTTCATCGTAAATAAACGGCTTCAACCGATTCAGGGCCATTCCGCCAATTGTCGCGCATTTGGAAAAACATCCCAGAACGAAAGCGCTGAAATTATATCGGCGGCGCTTACCCAAAGCCATTCTTTCAGAGCGCAAAAAAACCTGATTCACCTGAAAAGAACTCAGCCTCTTTGCGAAAAACCCGCACATCAACTGATACCGAATTCCCGGAGTTCTCGCTTATCCAATCGGACGAAGCGTTTTCGCGGAATCTGCAATTGAAGAAGTCACAGTCGCTTTTTGACTCATGAACATTGTCCGCCAAAAGAAACCGAGTCGTTCCAATCATTTTTGCGACGGCTCGAAAATATCGGCCTGGGTCTGAAGCACAGGTAAACGCCAGCGTTTCGATCCCATTGAAGGAGAAACGAATATGAACAACAAAACATTTAGCGTCTTATTCTGCAAAGTAATCCTCTGCTCAGCAGCAATCATTATTTTCCATGCGCCCCAGGCGAAAGGAGATAAACATGACACCCTCAAACCTCTGCGCCAATCAACGATTCAGCGCAAGCATAGCCATTCTGAGCGCAATCACCGGCCTTTTGCTCTGCCTTACTCCAGCGGCTTTGGCCCAGCGCCCCGCTGATTCGAAGAGCGAACGCCCGAAGCTGGCATTGCAGATTGGTCACACTCAACAAATCAACGAAGTCGTTCTCTCTCCCAATGGGAAGTTTGTCGCCAGCTCTGGATTTGACCAACAAGTTAGAATTTGGGACACGGCGACGGGCGATCTGTGGTGGACGTTTACCGGAACAGAATTTCTGTCTGGCGAGATGGAGATCGGCGGCTGGCCAAGCTTTGAATTCACGAGCGATAGTCGCGCCATCAAAATTACCTTCAATTTCACCAAAGCGTCTGAGCGTGAATCCTCGGAAATCGTTGCAACCTACGACCTGCAAACCGGCCAACTGATTCCGGATTCGCCGAAAAGCAAAGGGCTTTGTTCCACGACCGAAAAACTGATTACCGCCTCTCCCGATGGTTCAACGGCGTTGTGCGCTCAAACTCAACAGGTAATGCCAAAACCAACCGCGCCGCCCCGTCCACGTAAAAACAGGAATTTGCCGCCTCCTCCACCTCCGATGCCTGAACAACCACGGAAAGTGACTCGGCTTTATTTACGCAACAAGACATGGCCACGCCCGGTCTTGCTGGAAAGCAATTTTTATCCTGCCTGGAATTTCCCTTCGTTCTCGCCTGACGGCCGAACACTGCTCATTTACACCAAAGAAAGCAGTGAAGACGGAACGGTAAAGATTTGGGATTTAACGACGGGTCAATTGCTGCGAGAGCTTAAACAACATAGCTTTGAAGCGTTTTTGGAAAACGGCCAAACCATCTTGCTGTACCGGTTTCCGGTCAATCATTGCAACTGCACTGCTCAACAAATCGCCAGTCTGACCGAAGCTCAAAAACACGGAGCGGTCGAATTGTGGGACGCCCGGCTGCAAACCTTGAAACAAAGCTTGCCGAACCAAAGCGTCAGCGCCGTTTCGCCAGACGGCAAGACACTGCTGCTCTGGCGTCATTCGCAAAAAGACGCCTCTTCTGCTTTGGAGTTCTGGGATGTCCCCTCTCGCACGGTAAAAGGAAAACGTGTAAACGGAGAACACACCTTTAGCTTCTCCCCCGATAGCCAAACCGTCGCGGCAATCCGCGAAAAAGATAACGCCATCGTCTTACGCGATGGACGCACCGGCGAAATCCGACATGAGCTTCCAATCAACCAACCTCGATTCGCCAAAATGCATTACTGGGCGGACAGTTCAGTGTTGGCCATTGCAGAAGACAAAGGCGTCATCAGCTTGTGGGATGTTCGCAACGGGCAGATGAAAACCAAACTGGACGCTTATCCTTTGCATCAATACGACGATCCGAATTTTGCGTTTTTCAGCCTCTCGGGGGACGGGCGTCTGGCGGTAGCACCGCTCAGCAAAACCATTGCGATTTGGCATCTGGACACCGGGCGCTTCATTCGCACGGTCTCCGGAGGCTTGCACGATCCGATAGCGTTTTTCTCTTCCGACGGCCGCGCCATTGTTGAAGCCACCCTGCATCAATCCTTCGACAGGCCGCAAAAGTTGCTGTGGGAGCTTAACCCGTTACTCCTGAAAGCGCCGGAGGACAATGAGGATGACAATGAGGATGACAATAAGCCGGAGGACGCCGAAGAACAGAGCGAAGGGACGCTGCGGATTTCACCCGACGGACGCGTCCGAGCCGCTCTGAAAGGCGATCCTACCACCGTCAGACTTTACGACGCCGAGTCGGGCCGCGAGCTTTACGCGTTGGCTGGCCACACAAAGCCGGTCGGACAGGTTCATTTCTCTCCTGACGGCAAGACCATCGCCACGGTCAGCGGGTTTCCCGATATCGGAGAGTATGAAAAAACTATCCTCGGAAATCTCGCTTCGTTAGCGGAAAAATACGAAGAGAACAAAGAGAAACCATCGGCTCCCGAATCGTTCGGCGACAAGACCGTCAAGCTGTGGGACGCTCAAACGGGGAAGCTGAAATTCACACTCGCCGCCAAAGGTGAAATCCACTACGCCCGCTTCTCAGCCGATGGATCAAGGCTCACCGTCGCCTCGGTGTGGGGCGGCGATGGATGGATCAACGCCAAGCCCAATGTTGTGCAGGTGTGGGATACGCAATCCGGCGAGCTAATCAAACCCCTTGAGCGGCGCAGGCTGGCCGTCATTGCGCTATCGCCTGATGGATCGCTGACGCTGAACAGTGATGACAACGATATGCAAACGGTTCTGGACACGATAACGGGTGAAGTCAAATGGGCGTTCAAACGCAACCCGTCAAATATCCGAGGCCCGTTTTTTTCTCCCAATGGCAGGATTCTGGTAACAAAGACCGGCGCGACCGAATTGCGCGACGCTCAAACCGGCAAGGCGCTGCTGACGCTTCCAGACGGCCTTGGAAAAATGTCTTTCTCGCCTGACAGCCGCTCTCTCATCAACTCAGACTTAAAAGAGATAAGTTTTTACGATGTCGCTACCGGCAAGGTGAACTGGTCGCTTCGGAGAGATTTCTCTTCCTGGGGAGATGAGACAGAGATTTCGCAGGACGGCAGATTGGTTGTCGGCCATAACGCTGAAGGAACATTAACCATTTACGAAGTGACGAGCGGCCGCCCATTGCTGACGCTGGTAGCCCTTTTCCCTTTTGACGCGCCTAAATCAAAATCTGAGTGGATAGCCTACACGCCCGAAGGTTATTACACCGGCTCGGAAAACGCGGCGCGTTACATCCGCTGGCGCGTCGGCGACAAGCTGCTACCCGCCGAAGCTTACGCCAAAGAATTCAACCGGCCAGACCTGGTGAGCAAAGCAATTGGCATTGCCCAATGACGAGGCGGAGAAGCGATTCCTTATGACGATCAATTGCGCAAACTTCATTTAACCGAGCGCCTGACCGCGCTTGATAGGAGGACTTTATGAAAATCAATCTGTTGTTAATCGCCCTGCTTGTTTTATTCGTACAAGCGTCGAACGATGTCAATGCCCAGGCCAATTCATTTGCCGACTCATCGGCAAAACCATCTTTGGACGCGGCTGTTGACCAGCAAAAATCCGCGCAGGGAGAGATTGAGATGCTCGCTGAAAGTCTTTCCTCCCCTGATGTAGGCATGAAAAAGAAACCCGTTGGTTCACTTCAATTGATGAAAATAGATGAAAAAGGCCGAGCGGATTTTGGCGTCGTGCCTGCTGGAGAATACGTCGTGACGCTGATCCCCTCCAAAAGAAAAAGCCCTGGTACGACTCACGAATTGGCGGCGGGAGTTAACAAGTGCAAGAGCAATCTCAAAACGTGCCAGGTTCAGGTAATCATCGAAGGAACGGAATCGGGCATATTGAACAAGGTCTATGAACCGAAACAGGTGTGGCAAGACGAATCGCCGAATACAAGGCTGGCCAGCGTGGCTGACAACAATCACGGCGTCCATTTCAAGACAAACGGAAGAAGCCGCATTGTCGTGACTTTGAAGTTTATGGACCTCAAGCCAGTCCCGGCGAATTGATTGCGCCAAAATCCACAACCACGGCCCTGACTGTGGGAAACTGCGCGGCCATTCGTGGCCGCGCGGATGCGATGGCGGCGCGGGACACGTAACGCCGCGAGCCGAAAATCATTATCCTCATAGCTGCAATGAAACACAGACTCGCGGCGGCCTGGCTCGGCGCGAGCGGAAACCGGCTGTGAGAAGGAAAACCAATGCTGTCAGTAATCAGAAAAACCATCCCGCTGATCGTGGCGTTTACAATTCCGCTAGTCTGGCTGCCTCAAGCCGCCGGACAATCGCAAGCCGAGCGGCAGGCCGAGAAGCCGCAGCCCGCGCTGGCACTCGTGCTGCAAACCGGTCATCTGGGCGCGATCCATTCAATCGCCTTTTCGCCTGACGGCAAAACTATCTTGAGCGCTGGCAATGATCGCACGGTCATCCTGTGGGAGGCGCAGACCGGCGAGATCAAACGCAGGCTGGAAGGTCATCCTGGCGCGGTGTCAAACCTTTACCTTTCTCGTGACGGTAAGATGTTGGCGGCTATCAGCGGGATAGGGGTTAGCTGCGGAACAGGTGATGGGTATGTTGAGGCAATCACGTTTTGGGATATGCGAACCTGGCGAATCAAAGGCGCCAATTTTCATGGATATTTTCCGGGAGAGCGCAGCATTTTGACTTTTTCACCAGACAGTCAACGAGCGCTTATACACAAAGACTATGACACTGATATTTGGGAAATGCAGTCCGGCAAAAAGCGCAGTTTGCAAAAAGTCATCCCCGCGCCGGCGGAGTTTTTGAAGAATGGCGAGGTCATCTGCCTCGCGTTCTCGCCATCCGGCGCGGCAAGCATTCAGTGGCTGGATGGAAAGACGTTTGATTTAAAGCGAACTCAACCGCTTGAAGGATTTGTCGAATCCGTGGACACGAAGACTTTCTCGCCGAACGGCCAAGCCCTGGCAGTAACTTTAAACCGCAATCGTTCGATTCAGATTTGGGACACGCAAACAGGCCAATACAAACAAACGCTTGCCGGCAGCGAGAGCGCATACGATCTTGAATTCCTGCGTGACGGCAAAACCATCAAAGCGCTCACCGAAGGCGGCAATCTGAAATTGTGGAATGTGGCGACCGGAAAGTTGATTCGATCTGTCAACGTGAGATTGACGTTCAATGCTCTCTCGCCGGATTTCAAAATCGCGGCGGTTGCGGACTCCGGGACCGCTATCGCTTTGCGCGAAGTCGCTACAGGCAAGTTGATTCGCAAACTGACAGGTCAGGGCGCTCCCGTCAAAATCAACGCTGAAGGCGACAGAAGCTTGTTTGATATATGGGGCGATGCTCTCGATAAGGGCGCCATCATCAACTCGGTCAGGTTTTCGCCTGATGGTAAGCTCATCGCGCACGGCAGTGGCAGCGCAGTGCGGCTCTGGAGCACAGAGACTTTGGAATTGGCAGGCAGTTTGAGCGGTCATAAAGCCGAGGTGACCACGCTGGATTTCGCGCCCGACGGAAAGACCATCGCCAGTTCCAGCCAGGATGATTCGGTGAAGCTGTGGAATGTCGCAACCGCAAAGCTGAAACGCACGCTGACTGAGGTGAAAAATTCCGAGAGATTGATCGCGTTTGACGCAAACGGAGTTTTTGTTTCCAAAGGCAGCGAAGGCAAGCGGCTTCTCGCCATCAGCGCGGACAGAAAGATGATTTTCGGAGGTTCTCACTCGCTCAACCTGCGCGATCTGTCTTCGGGCAAGATCATCAAAACACTTGAGCTTTCTATGGATGGGATCAAGGCGGAACCTTTTCCGGATGGAGCGACCGCAGGAGCTTTTTCTGTAGATGGCAAGAGGCTGGTCATCGGAGACGCCTGCAATAGTGTGTTTGTGTTCAGCGTGGCGACAGGAAAAGTGTTGCGCAGTTTCAGCCTCTTCGAATCACAAGAAGAAGCTGTTGAAAGCGTCAACTCAGTCGCGTTTTCGCCTGATGGAAAGACGATTGCAACCGGAACCGACTCCGGCGCGATCAAGATGCTCGACGCCGAAACCGGAAAGCTGAAATTTGCAAAGCTCCGTCACGCAAATCAGGTTGCTTCGTTGACGTTCTCGCCTGACGGCAGGATTCTGGCCACCGGCGGTTACGACCGAACCGTCAGGCTGTGGGACGCCGCAAGCGGACGTTTGCTGGTCACGCTGATGATTCTTCCCGCGGAAAAAGCCGGGCAAGCCGCCGCCGAATGGATCGCCTTCACGCCAGCGGGTTATTACTCAAGCTCGCCCGGCGCGGCGCGTTTCATCCGCTGGCGCGTCGGCGACAAACTGCTGCCTGCCGAAGCTTACGCCAAAGAATTCAACCGGCCTGACCTGGTACAAAAAGCTATGCAGATCAACTAACGATCCATACAACACCGCCGCAGTTTTTCAGAAAACCGCTTATCGCACATTTTCCGAGCGAAATTGCGGCGGTGTTTCTGGAGTGCGCGCGACTTGTCGCCGCTTTTCGTTCTTGATCAAAACCTTGCCGATCTGGCCTGCTCCCACTGAAGAACGCAAAGCTACGACAAGTCGTAGCGCTCCCAAGCTGCGCCCATCCGCTTAATTCTCGAAAACTGTAATTTGCACTGGACTCAAATAGTTTGAGATCAACTGATACCGATCTTCCGCATTTCTCGCTTCTCCGGGTGACGAAACGTTTTTCAGCAGACAATAGGTTACTTTCAGTGCGGGCGGAACGCCTGCGCTCCAAAAGGAGAAGCCATGACCAGCACATCCGGAATTTATCCCCACATAGATTTGAACCCGACTCGGGTCTTCGATCTTTCCCCCAATTATCTGGAAGCGATGCACAATGCGCGCTTTGTGCGAATTTGCGGATTGGCTGCGCTGATCTTTTCCGTGCTGCCGTTGCTGAACATCTTGCCATTGAACCTTGCGGTCAGCATTGGCATCGGCATGTTTATGATGTGGCACGATCACGAAAATTATCTTCGCGCGTTGGGCGTTGTCGCGTTGATCGCGGCTTCGCTGTTTTTCCCCAACCTCAGCCCGCTGATTTTTTCCTTTGCCGTGTTCTGTCGAGGCCAGGAAACGCTGGCCACGCTGGACGAAGAAAAACGCAGCCAGGAAGATTGGCCGCTGACATACAGCCGCGCGCGCGTCGGAACCGCAGCCAGCGCCATCGGATTGGCAATCAATTGCCTGCTGGTCGTATGGATGCTGGGCGTCTGGTTGGTGGTTCTGTTGTTTGCGGAATGATTCTTTTTTGTTTTGCGTCTGTTCCCCCTCTCCCCCAATGCAAGTCTGCTCATCCGAAAGCGTTCAGCCATCGCTGAGGATGAGCAGACTTCAAATTCATTTTTGCCCTTGCAGGCCAGATCAAAATTACAACTCAACCCAATCGGTTCAGGAGGATTTATGAACAAACGCTTCCGGTTCTTTTTCGTAGTGTGCCTTCTCGCATCAGCAACCGCAGCCGCGCTGGCGCAAACTGAAAACAATCCGCCGTCGCTCAAACGAGTGACGCTTTACAAACACGGCGTCGGGTATTTCGAGCGGCAAGGCAAGGTCAATGGCGATCAACAAGTCACATTTCTCTTCGACGCTTCGCAAATGAACGACGTGCTGAAATCGCTGGTCGTGCTTGATCTGAATAAGGGCAAGATTTCTTCGGTCACCTTCGATTCAACCAAACCATTCGATAAACGCATTGAAGAATTCGGCATACGATTGGATGCCAGTAACGCCGTCGGCCTGACTTCGCTGTTGGGGCAGTTGAAAGGCGCTCGCGTAGAAGTGCGAACCGGCGCAACGCCTATGATCGGAACTGTGGTTGGCATCGAAAAACGTCTGCGGTATCAGGCGATGGAACGATCCGACGTGCAGGAACTGGTGTTGGTCAGCGAAGGCGGCGAACTTCGCAGCATTGCGCTGGATCAGATTCGCGGCATCAAGTTGCTCGACCAAAAAGTCCGCGAAGATTTGGAGCAATACCTTTCCATACTGCAATCCACCATTCACAAAAATCTGCGCAAGCTGACGATAACAGCCGCGGGACAAGGCGAACGCGATTTGTTTGTCAGTTACGTGGTCGAAGCGCCGGTCTGGAAAACGACCTATCGCATAGTGCTGGACGCCAAAGCCAAACCGTTTTTGCAAGGTTGGGCTTTGGTGGACAACGTGCAGGATGAAGATTGGACAAACGTCACTTTGTCATTGGTGGCTGGCGCTCCGGTGTCGTTCATTCAGGATTTGCAGCAACCGCGTTACAAACAACGCCCGGTCGTGGAAATTCCAGACGATCTTTCCATTGCGCCGCAAGTCGCCGAAGCGCCGATCAATGGCAGACTGGCTTTGGTCGCGGGCGGAGGAACTCTGGAAGGAATGGTCAGGGATGCAAGCGGCTCGGCCATTCCCAATGCAACTGTACGAGTCATCCAACAAAATAGCGGCGCGGTAATCACCGCCACCACTGATTATGCGGGCAGATACAAGCTGCGCGGACTGGCTCCCGGCAGTTACAAGATCAGAGTGAACAGCAGCGGATTCAAAAGCGTCGAGGTCAACAACGTATTCCTGGCTTCCGGCGCTCTCAGACAAAACAATGTTTCAATGGAAGTCGGAACGATTTCGGAAACTGTGACCGTCAATGCTTCGGCGGAAAGAGTGGATACAGAGTCGTCCACCATCTCTTACAGCAGCGCAATGCGAGACAGAGATTCCGGCGTCGAAGCCGACGTGGAAACGCAGGACATCGGCGAGTTGTTTGAATATCGCATCGCGCATCCGGTGACGATCAAACGCAACAGTTCGGCGTTGATTCCGATTTTGCAAAATTCCATCGAAGGCGAAACCGTCTCGCTGTACAACCGCGCGACACGCGAAACCAATCCGATGAGCGCGTTGTATCTGACCAACAACACCGGCTTGACGCTGGAAAGCGGCCCGGTGACGATCATCGAAAACAACACTTACGCCGGAGAAGCGCTGACCGCGCGCATCAAACCGAACGAGAAACGGTTCATCACTTACGCCGTTGATCTGGGTTGCCGCGTCAGCGTCAAACAAGACGAAGCCAACGAACGCGCGACAATGACGCAATTCATCAACGGCGAAATGCGCGTGCATTACAAACAATCCAAGGCGACGACCTACACGTTGACCAATCTGACCGACCGAGCTAAAACGGTTTACGTCGAACATGCCTATGACAAAAACTCCAAGTGGCAATTGGTCAAAACCGTCAAACCGGCGGAAACGACCGACCATTTTTATCGCTTCAAAGTCACTGTTCCGCCAAACACTTCGACGCAATTGAGCGTGACCGAAGAGTTGCCGGAAACAACGACCTTCGCCATTTCGAGCGTGACGACCAATGACATTGAAATTTACGTCAAGGCGAATTACCTCACCTCCCAAATGAAGCAGGCGCTGGAAAGTGTGGTCGAGTTGAAAATGCAGATTTCGGCGCTGAATCGCCAGGCGTCGGAAAAACAATTGGAAATCACAGGCATCACGCGCGATCAGGATCGCATGCGCGAAAACCTGAAAGCGATGGGCAAAAGCGAAGAGGAAAAACAACTGGTGCAACGTTACGTCGGCAAAATCGCGCAGGGCGAAGACCAGCTTGAACGATTGCGAGCGGAGGAAAAGAAGCTGTTCGCCGAACGAAGCTCACTTCAAAAACAATTGGATGATCGGATTCTGCGACTGACGATGGAACACAAACTCAACTAAAGCTATAAAACAAATCGAGCCTTGCTGATTGGGGTCAACAAGGCTCGATTTGTTTTCTGGGCTGGGGTTTATCTGCCCACCAATTGCCGAAAATCGCCTGTGCCACCGGCCAGCACACGCCCGGATTCGTCTTTGACTTCATACAAAAACACTCCTTGAGCTTGCGTGGCGGGAATCAGGAATGGAACTCGACCGCGCGTGGTGGACATCAACGCCTGTCGCGTGTCGCGGTGTTCGCCCGCCGACAAACTCAGCGAAATGTATTGCAGCGGTTGCGGCGAAGAGATTTCAAATTCCAGCGTGACGTTTTCGGTCGTCACGGCAATCAAACGCGGGGTTATCGTCAGTTGCATAGGAGCCGTCGGATCAGCCACCGGCTGTGGATTATTTTGTCCACCTTCGATTGATCCGACGCCGTTCAAATTGGTTGAGCCGGATTGATTGACGCCCGGAACGCTTCCGACAGGAGGTATTTGTCCTGCGGCGTTGGTCGCGTCAAAAACCCCTGTCACATAAGACGGCGTGCTGATTTCAGACTGACCGGATGATTGCGAATTCGTTTGCGCTTGTTGCGTGGCAGGCACGGGTTTTGCGCCAATCGTCTGGCCGCGAATCATGCGCAACGCGCCTCGTTCGTCGTACACCATCAGCATCCAGTCGTTTCCATCGGCGACCGTTTCATTGATCGGAACCAGAATTTCGTCTTCCGGGTTCACGTCAAATTTCATCGGAGCCAGGTCGTTGCTCTTGCGATCATCGCTGATGGTCACTTTGGCCGTTCCGGTAAAAGGTCGGTCTGCATCCAGATTGCGAATGCGCATCACCAATTGGCCGTTTCGCATTTCCGCCGAAGCTTGCAATCGTGGCGGATTGAATCGGCCATAACTGGTCGGTCTGGCCGCGTTGGGCGCAGTTCCACGAGTGGTTCCAGGCAAGGCCGAACGCGAATCGCCAAAGGCGTTGTTCGTGGCCGGAGCCGCATTCGGAAACGCCGCAATGGATGACGGAGAAGCGGACGGAGGCGGCGGCGGAGTCAGTGGCGAATTCGCAGGCGTAAACGTTCGTTCCGACGTTGCCTTCACGCCGGCAGGCGCGGCGTTGATGAGTTCAGCCTTCGTTCCCGGAACCGTTACTGCTTGGTTGGTGTTGACAGCAGTTTCGTTGATTGGCGGAGAAGCAATCGCTTTCGACGAAGAGGCGGCTTCAGCGCGTGGTGGAGTTGCATTGACGATGATGTCCGTGCTGGAAGCCACCACTGGCGCGCGAACGAACAGCACGCTCATATCCAGACTCAATCGCCATTCGTGACGGCTGAGCGCATACACCAGCACTTCGCGCGAAGTCATGCCTGCATTTGCGGGCGGCAATTTCGGCGTGGTGGCAAACAAACTTTGCCTGCCGGGCAACCACCATTGGCGAGCGCCGATGGCGGCTAACAATTCATTGGTTTCACGGGATGTCGGACGTTGCTGGACGTATTCCTGCACTTCCATGGAAGCTTGAACGGTGTCTTTGAACGGAACGCTGTTCGGTTTTTCATAGGTCGTGATGGCATAAGATTCCAACATTCCCGAATCCAGCAAACTTTCGGCATAGGAATAAGCCGTTTCGAGAGATGGGAATTTTCCCAGCCGCACACGGTAAAACACGCCGTGTTGCGGCAGCACGATTCTGACCCAATAAGCGTCCAACCCTCTGGCGTGCAATCCCAATCGCAATTCATCAGCACATTGCTGCGACCGCACAGCGGCGATTTGCACGGCATAGTCTCCGGCATAAGCCTGCGTCACGCACGGCATCAACCAGAAACTAAACACCATCAGCGCCAAGCAAACGGGCGGCACCTTTCCCTGTTTTACTTTCGCGTATTTCACTTTGCCCTACCTTGATAAATAGTGAGGTAGCCCTCTACTTCGTTTTGGGCAACGATGGAAGTTCTAAATTTCGATCTTGAATTTGGTGGCCGATAAAGTCTGGGATGCGGGGATACGATCATCGGCGGGGGGAATATACCAGAACACTCGACGGCATCTCAACGCCAGAGACAAGGTTGCGGTTCAAGTATTTTCACCTGCCGGGCACATCAACTTCGCCAGGTCTTCGGTAGTGAAAATCACAGGTTCAAACTGAAAGCTCCGGCTGGCTGAAAAAAAGTCCTACAAGCTGCCAGCTTGTCGGCGGCTCATTTGGCAGCTCGATGCTTTATTACCCATGACCAAGACAAGTTGGCAGCTTGTCAGACTCTTCGGTTGATCATGAATAGATTCTGGTCGGGAAAAGAAACAGGGTGAGCCTGCCGATTTGACAGACTCACCCTGTTCACGCTCAAGAAAAACTGTCTTTTTAGAAGTTGTACTTCAGAGCGAATTGCACGCGTCGCGCTGAGTTTTGCACGCCAGTACGAATGCGCCCGAATGTGGCATCGGTGATCGTGGTCGTCGGGAACCCAAGCACTGGAGTGTTCGTGATGTTCTGTAAATCCGCGCGAAACGTCAGCGTGTGGTTTTCAAAAATCCGCGTGCGCTTGGCAAATGACATATCCAAATCATAAGAACGCGGGCCGTTGAAGAAATTTCGCCCCGTGTTGCCGAGTGTCCCCGGATCCGGCACGAAGAAAATTCCGCGCGTGTTGTTCGCGGTGTTGAACGTCGTGCCGCGCGTGGCCGCATCGAAGAAGAACGTCGTTCCGCCGCTGGGATCGAAAAACGCTTCGCCCAATCCTTTCTGGCAGCCGTTGCAACTGGCAGGCGTTTGATTGGATGAACCGAAGGTGTTCGATCCTGAAAACACAGTGAACGGGCGACCGGATTGCAGCGCGTATACGCCACTGATGTCCCACCCGCCGATGATCCGATCCAGAACTCCGTTGGCGTTGCCGAACAAGGCCTTGCCTTTGCCGAACGGAAGTTCGTAAACGAAATTCGCCTGCAACGAATGGCGGCGGTCGAAATCCGAAGGCGCGTAATTCAACAGGCGGTTGTTCAGGTTGAACGGCGTGCTTGATGCGGATTGAGCGTTGCCCGTGGCCACCGTCGTGAATGCCGGATCGAACGAACGTGTATCAAGCGATTTCGACCAGGTGTAGCTGACTTGCATACCGATGCCCGAACGGAAACGACGTTTGATCTGCGCTTCAAAAGCGTGGTAGGTCGAAATGTCGTTGCTGTCCAGCACGTTCATCGTGGCGAATTGCGGATAAGCGCGGAAGAAAGTCGGCGCAAATCCGGCAGTCACGTGAATCGGCGCATTGTTTTGAATACGCGACGCCAACGTTGACGCCACAGCGCCTACGGAGTTCAATCGAATCTGGGATTCAAACAATCGGGCAAAGGCTTGCGTGCCGCTTTCGTTGGCCAGACGATTCGAGTGCGGCTGCATCAGCGCGTTCAACAGGGCGTTTGAATATCCGGCAGGCAACGCCGAACCGGTGGCGGGCAGATTCCCTTTCACTTCCTTGAAAGCATCCAGGAAAGTCTGGTTGAAGCGCGAATCGCGGGCGAAGATGTTCGCGTCGTTCGCGTTGTAACCGCCGTACAGACCAACGCCGCGCCGACCGATGTAACTGACTTCGACCACAGAGTTGAATCCGATGTCGCGCTGAATGCTCAAACCCCATTGATTCGTTTTCGGCGAACGCAGGTCTGGATCAACCACTGTGATTGCGCCGACGCCGTAAGCCGCGGGCATACGCAAAGTGTCCGGCGTGATGCCGGCAGGCGGAGCCAGCGTCGGAAGGCCTTGCCGCAAACGTCCGCCGCCCTGGCCAAACGCCTGGTTGATGACCGCCAACGTCGCGCCAGGCGCGCTCTGATAAATGGCCGATGACAACACGAAAGTGTTCATGCGGTCGTAAGCCAGACGATAGTTGGCGCGAATGCTGGTTTTGCCGGATTTGAATGGATCCCAGGCCATGCCAATGGTCGGCGCAAAATTGTTGTAATCGGAATCGAACAATTCGCCTTCGACCCAGCGCAGATCGTTGCGTCCGGCTTCGCCGACGCGAACCGGCGTGTTGGGACGTAAAACTATGCCACCGTCGCTTGCGCGTGGGCTGAGTTTCACTTCCCAGCGCATACCGTAATCAATCGTCAGATTGGGGCGCAATTTCCAGGTGTCCTGGCCGTAAAAATCGTATTCAGGGTAATTCGCCGTAAACAGGAATCGCGTTCCCGGAGGGCCATACTGATTGCCCTGTTGGACGAAGGCCTGGCTGAGGCTGCCGACGCGCCCCAGAAAGTCGTTGATCATGTTTTCCAATCGAACGCGGTCGTTGGCGACGTTGATCCCCGTCAGCGTGTTCAAACCGAACTGATTGATGTCCACGATGTTGACCGCCCGACTCAGATTGACAGCAACCGCCGTCGCCGCACCTGCCACCCCACTACGGTCGTCAATGTGTGCTTGGAAACGCAAGTTCGTGCCGAATTTCAAGGTGTGGGAATTGGCAATCACGCTGAAATTATCCACCACTTGAGTCGTTCGCAATTTGCGCGCATTGTAAACAGGGCCGTTATTGCTGAACGGATTGGCAATCAGGTTGAACGTAAAAGCCGGGCGAGTTTCAAAGGCGCTGTCGCCGTTGTCGAAACTGAACGCGAAACGGTTGAACCCGAAGACGAATTCGTTGGTCATCCGATTGGTCGGCGACCAGCGGTGATTGATTGCCAGATTCTTGGGATCGCGGAACGTATCCACCAGCGTTGGGGTGTTTGGGAACACTTGCAAGCCGCCATTGACGTTGTCGCCGATGGTGTTCTGTTCGCCTTGCGCATAACGCACATAAATTGATTGGCGTTCGTTGATGATGTGGTCAACCTTGGTGGCGAAATCGTACTGCTTTTCGCGCTGCGGAGCGACCCAGCTATATCCCGCCGTGTTCAACCCGTCGCCGACGAAAAAGTTATTCGGCAACGGCATGGAGTTGATCAGCCCCGTCGTGGTCGGATCAAGCCCGCAAGTTGACGGTGAGGTCGCGCACAGTGGATCGCGCTGGCCGATATTGTACGTGCCAATGTTGCGTCCGGCGGCAACCGATCCATCAGCATTCACTGAAGGGGTAGTCGTTCCCGCTGGTGTGTTCTGCCCGCCCATCACGTAACGGAAAAGGCCTTGCCGCGCCGATTGAGTGTAAACCGTGCGCGTCACGCCAATGCCTTCGTAAGTTCGAAGCATTTGCAGATTGGCAAAGAAAAAAGTCTTGTTTTTGCCGCTGTAAACCGGGTTGCCGCCTTCGCCGAATTTCGGCAGGTAAACGGGACCTCCTATGCTGCCGCCGAAAATATGCTGCACGAACTGGCCGCGCCGAATACCGTTGACGTTATTGTTGTAGTTGTTGGCCAGAAAACGCGGCGTTTGATAGAACTCAAACAATCCGCCGTGCCATTCATTGGTGCCGGAGCGCGTGGTCAGCGACACCTGCGCGCCGCTGCTGCGTCCGTTTTCGGCGGTGAAGTTACCGGTGATGATCTGGAATTCCTGCAAGCTGTCCGGGTTCGGACGCAACGGAGTGAAGTTCGATCCGCCCGCGCTGGATTCGTTGATGTCAATGCCGTCGAGCGTGAAGTTGAATGCACGGTCGCGCGAACCGTGAACGTGAACGCCGCCGCCCGTGTTAGCTCCAACCGAAACGCCGGGCTGAAAGTTGATGAAGGTCAGCGGATTGCGTCCGCGGGTGCCGACAATCGGCAAAGCTTCCAGCGCACGCTGTTCGACGGTGTTGCCGAAATTCCCCGAACTGCTGGTTTGCACCAGTTCCGCCGAAGCTTCGACCTGCACCACATCGTTGACCGCGCCGATTTCCAACTGCACGTCAACGGTCGTCGGGCGTCCCAGACTGACATCGTTACCGGAAGACGTGAATTTCTTGAAACCGTCCTTTGTCACAGCAACGGTGTATGCCCCGACTTGAACCGATTCAAAAACATAAACGCCGCTGGTGGAGGTGGTCGTCGTAAACGTGGCTGTCGTCGCAGTATTAGTCAAGGTGACAGTCGCGCCTGTAACTGCCGCGCCGCTTTGATCCGTCACCGTACCGGTCACGCGAGAAGTCGTGCCCTGTGCCAAAATCGTGGCTGCCAACAAGATTGGCAACATCACGCCGAGCAATGCACGAACAAAATAGTTCTGATGTCTCATTGAAATTTCTCCTGAAAAGTTTCGCACGCAGAATTGCTTGCGTTAGGGTGTCTCGCAAACTACGAGTATGGAAACAGCCGGACAAAAATCTAGTTTGCCGCTGACATTAACTTCCAAACGAGAGTCCGAAAACCAATACCTGAATTTATCTGAATTTTTGATGATTGCGTAAGTATACGCAGCTAAAGCGAGGCAATTGATATTCCAATTGTGAATTAAATGCAAATTTCCGGCTAACTGTTTGGCTGGCGGTCATTAATGCTTGGACTGAATTGGCATATCATTGATTGAAGGAATGCCAAATCCTGAAATCGCAAAGATGATTCCGAAAAAATGGAAAGACTGAATTGAGAGGCAAGCAGCCGGGTCATTCGGCCAATTCAGGATCGTCTGACTCGAAATTGACACGCGCATAAACGTCGCTCAACCGCACTTCGCAACCGACCGATTCCAGCCTGAGCAGAGCATTCAAATTCCTGATGGTCGTCAACAACCAATCTCCGCTCGGCTGTTTGCGGAAATGTTCGACCATCACTTCCAGGGACGAAACCAGAATGTACTCTTCCAGCGAAGGCAGCCATTCGCGGTAGCGGCGAAACTTTTCGCTGTAATCGAACCCGGCGGTTCCTTCGGACAAAACTTCAATGATGACTTTGGGATTGAGCAGCACATCGCGGTATGGATCGTGGTACTTTGCTTCGCCACAAACGATCACCACGTCTGGATAGGAAAACAATCCTTTCGGCGGCCAGCCTGGATTCGGGTCAGGGCCAGTGCGGACTTTCGTGTCTTTGGTGAACAATTCACATTGCGAGCCTTTCAACTGTGCAAACAACTCCCCAACCAGATTGACACTGATCTTACCGTGAGCAGGCATTTCGCCCGCCATCGCATAAGTATGGCCGTCAAGATATTCGTGCTTCTCATCCGAAGCACGTTCCATCGCCAGATATTCTTCTTCCGAGAAATGGCTGACCAGCTTTGCTTTTGGTGTACTCATAGCTAAAACCTCCTTGTGGCAAAGGATTATGCTCTCGCCATCAACGAAAAGTGAAGTTGCGTTTCATCACTTACCATTTGTACTCGGTGACTGCCGCTCGCCGAGCCAACCTGGCGGCCAGTTCTCGCGCTTCGGCAATGGGCAGGTTGCTGACCTGAGGGCCGCCTCCGGTGAAGGCTTGTCCGGCGGTGTCCACCGTCAGAGTCGCCATTCCCCACCAACGATCAAACGGCGATTGGCGAACTTCGACCGTTTGAATTTTGTTGATCGGCACAATGTGAGTGGAACGTCCCAACCAGCCGCGTCGTGTTCGCAAATAGGCGTCACCCAAATTGTAACCAATCTGGCGATAGCTGAATCCGAACAGCCAATACGCCAACGGAACCAGAACCAGCGGCAACAACGCCCACCAACTCCCGCTCCAGAAAAACAGCGCCGCGGCAATGACCAGACAAACAACGGCGGTTTCGACGGTTTCGCGCAACACCGCCCGCGAAGAAACTCGTCGCCAATCGGTTTCGGCAAAACTCACATCGAGAAAAATTACTGGCAAGAGTTCATCCACGTCGCGCACCGGCACAATAGGCAACAACACGTCGCGGCCTTTGTTGTCGTCGCTATCTTCACGCCCACGCCCGGAAGTGTCGGCTCGCAACGTCGCCCAGCCGAACAATCGGCGCAACGCTTTTTCCTCGATTTCCAGCACCTGAATTCTGCGACGCGGCAAACTGGACGACCGTCTGGTCAACAATCCGTATCGGCGCTGCAAATCGTCGCCTCGCCGCGAAAAGGTGAATCCGTAAAACAACGCAATCGAACCGACGACTGAAAAAACGATTCCGATCAGAGCGACGGCCAGAATGCCGCCGACGGTAACGGCAATCGCCCATTCGATTCCCTGATTGGCCCAATGCTTTGCTTCCTGAGAAATCAATCTTATGGTTTTAGCGTAAATGGCATCCGGCAACAGATCGTCCGCGAAATTCCAGATCGCTCCGGCCAGAGCCAGCGCAGACAACAAATGATTCGACGTCAGCCCGGCAAGCGCCAGGTCCCTTACGCTCAAGCGGCGAATGACAACCGTTTCGGGTTCAACGACAGACGCTTCATTCGTGACTGCGTCTTCAGGCGCAGTTTTTTCGGCGCGAATCGCCGCTGCATGAGCAAACACCATCTGGCGCAACTTGTCCGCTTCGGCGCGCGACAGAACAGATAAACTCGCCTCTGCGCCGCCGCCGCTTCCGGTTTCGATTTTGGCGTCCACCACGCCCAACAAACGATGCAATACACCTTGTTCAATGCTGATTTCCTGAATGCGTTCGAGCGGGATGTGACGCTGCCGTTTTTCTATCACCCCTTCCTGCGTAATCAATTCGTTGTTTTCGATTCGATAACTGAAGGAAAAATACTTGATGGCCGTCGCCGCCAATCCAATCAGTGCAAAAAACAGCAGCGGCGCTCCGGCCCAACGATTGCCGAACAAAACCAGAGCCAACGCAGGAATCAACGCACGTCCGTACTTCAAAAAACTGACGATCAGGGTCAACGGATGCAATCGGCCTTCAAAGACCTTGATTCCCTGTCCCAGTTTTTCCAGCGCCTGTGGCGGAGTGAGGTCTTCAAACGGCATCATCGCCTCCGATTTCGACCAGATGATCACGCAAACGCGCGGCTTCGTCGGCTTCGAGTCCCGGAATTCTGGTGCTGGCCGCGTGAGTTCCAGCCGTATGAATAATCAGCGACGACAGTCCATACATGCGTTCAAACAGACCACGTTCCAGATCAACGTGCTGCAAACGATTCAACGGAATCAGTCGCGCGCGTTCGACCAATCGCCCGCTGCGAATTTCCAGAACTTTGGCGTCAATCCGCCAACGCCAGGTTCTGTAATATCGCGCAGGAAACCAGAAACTGAACCACAGACAAAACGCCGTTAGCGCCATCCACCCAGTCGCCATCCAGATTCGCGCCGCCGGGACGGCGATTCCCAGACTGACGGCAACCGCCAGCATCACCAGAATGAAAATGCCGAAGCTGACCAGATACGTCGTTCGCCACAAACTGATTGCGCGCGGATCGAGCGAGTGAAATTCTTCGACTTGCTCAGTCGTGCTTGAGCTATGCGTTTCGTTGTTTTCCATAACAATTGTCTTTTCCGGCCATTGCCATTCAATTCAGTTTTTTCCGAATCGGGCGAACAGCCGTTTCATCCAGTTGGAGCTTTTCCGTTGCTCCAACAAAGCTTCGATCTCCAGTTCCCGTTTCAATTCCTTCAAGGCCATTTGAAATTCAGCGGCGGTTTGAAATCTTTGTTCGCGGTCTTTTTTGAGCGCGCGTTCGACAATCAACGACAATCGGTCGGGAATTTCCGGCGCAAGGTTTTTCAATGGTTCGGGTTCGCGATGCGCCACCGCCGCCAGAATCTCTATCAGCTCGGCGCCGCCAAATGCCGCGCGCCCGGTCAGCATTTCGTACAGCACAGCGCCCAAACTGAAAATATCCGTTCGGTAATCCACGCCCAGTCCGCGCGCCTGTTCAGACGACATATATTGCGGCGTTCCCATTACCATCCCCGGCGCAGTGTAAACTTCAACCGCCGTCGTCGCATTGGAACTGGTCAACAACGAAGGCGTTTTCGCCTGTTTGGCCAAACCGAAATCCAGCACTTTCACCAATCCGTCCGGGCGAACCATGATGTTTTCGGGTTTGATGTCGCGGTGATGCACGCCTGCCGCGTGCGCTGCCGACAACGCGGCGGCGATTTGCGCGGCAATGTCCATCGCCGTCAAACATTCCAACCGCCCGGCAGCGATCATCTGGCGCAAGGTTTTGCCTTCGACATATTCGACGGCGATGAAATGCGTTTCTTCGATTTTGCCGATTTCGTAAATGGTGATGATGTTCGGATGGTTGGTCGCGCTGGCGGCCAACGCTTCCAGTTCAAAGCGGCGCAACCATTCTTTGCGATTCGTCAATTCGGCGGGCAGCAATTTGAGCGCGACTTTTCTTCGCAATCGCAGGTCTTCGGCCAGGTAAACATCGCCCATTCCGCCTTTGCCGAGTTTGCCAATGACCTGATACGAACCGAATTGATTCAGCTTCAACTTTTCCGTTCTGGAACTTGAAACAACCAGAACCGAATTGGGAGAAGCCTGCTGTTTGGCCTTCGCCCAGTCTGCGGCCAGATCAGAAGCAGGAGTTTCCAACGCTCCGCCGTTTTGCTGGTGAGCGCCGAGCAGCGATTCGACTTCGCGCAACAATTCCAAATCGTTTTCGCAAACGGCAGCCAGAAAAGCCGCTCGTTGCTGTTGCGGTCGTTCCAACGCCTGATGAAACAGGGCTTCGATTTTTTGCCAGCGATCTGTTTGCATAAGTAGTCGGTAATCGGGATTCGGTAATCGGTAGTTATTCGGAACTCAGATGCCGACTACCGCCTACTGACTCCTGACTACTCTTTTTCGATTTCCCGTTGCAACCACGCTTTGGCCAACGTCCAATCGCGCATCACGGTGCCGGGCGAGACGCCCAGGATTTCAGCGGTTTCTTCAATGCTCAAGCCGCCGAAAAATCGCAGTTCGACCATGCGGCTTTTGCGTTCGTCGAATTGCGCCAGCGATTTCAAAGCATCGTCCAGCGCGACGACTTCTGCCGCGCGTTCGTCCGAAACCACCAGCGCTTCTTCCAGATCAACTTGTTGAGCGCCGCCTCCGCGTTTGGCCATGTGGCGGCTGCGCGCGTGATCCACCAGAATCCGCCGCATCATCTGAGCCGACACCGCAAAAAAGTGCGCGCGATTTTGCCAGTTCACATCCTGTTGATTGACCATACGCAGATACGCTTCATGCACCAGCGCCGTCGCTTGCAACGTATGTCCTGTGCGTTCCCGCCCCAGATACCGTCCGGCCAACCGGTGCAATTCCTGATACACCAGCGGCAACAATTCATCGCGCGCGGCTTCGTCGCCATCGTTCCAGGCCAGCAGCAGTTGCGTCACGTTGGGTTGTTCAGATGGATTTGTCATGAGCGGCGCGGATTATAACGCCCTGCCTGAAAAAAAATCTTCATCGCCGTTAGAGGTTTCCCCGGTGTTTTTCGCATATATGAGTGAAGGCGAAAAAACGACTTCAATCAGCAGCGGCGATGATTCGCGTCCGCCGCTTCTGGTTCAACGCAGCGACCGCAAGTGAAAACGACCGGGCGTTGGCGGGCAACGGGGGAAGCCCGCCGACACGTGTTCACTCTCGGTCGCTGCATTGTTTCGATTTTCTTTCCTCAGCCGTTTTTACTTCAGTCTGTTCAATGCTCTATATGATTCGACTTTGCTGATTTCAAATCGCCGGGCTAGCATACCGGCGAAGGAGGATTTCCCCACGTTGAAAACAGTAGCCGAACCGATTTCACATTTCTTTTATTCTCACCGATTGAAACTGCAGCTCTGGGATTGGGGCACGGCGGGCAAACCGACGATGATTCTGGTTCACGGCGGATTGGATCACGCGCGAAACTGGGATTGGGTGGCGCGCGAACTGTGCGGCGATTTTCATGTTTACGCGCACGATCTGCGCGGACACGGCAACAGCCAACACGCGCCCGGAGCCTTGTACACCGTCGCCGAACACATTCTGGATTTGTCCGCGCTGGTGGATGTCATCAGTACCACTCACAATTCTGCCGAACCGATTTATCTGATCGGCCACAGTCTGGGCGGAGTCATTTCGACGCTGTTCACGGGCTTGTTTCCCGAAAAGGTCAAAAAGCTGGTTTCGATTGAAGGTTTGGGGCCGCCGCCGACTCACAAAGTTTATGATCCGGCATCGAAACGGATGCGCCGTTGGATAGAAGAAATTCGCAAGATCGAAAAACGCGACCCACGCAGTTATCCCGACCTGGATTCAGCCGTGAACCGCATGAAAGAGGCCAATCCGCATCTTTCCGACGAAGTCGCGCGCCATTTGACGTTGCATGGAACGAACTGGAATTCGGACGGTTCGCTCAGTTGGAAGTTCGACAACTTCGCGCGACCGTTTCCGCCCTTTGGCCACAACCTGCCGGACATTCAGGACATTTACAGCCAGATCACTTGTCCGGTGTTGTTGTTCTGGGGAATGGAAAGCTGGGCGCCTGATCCTGAAAACGACGGACGCGCCAAACCGATCAAAAACCATCGGCTGGTCAAAGTCGCGGGTGCTGGCCACTGGGTGCATCACGATCAACTGGATTTGTTCTTGGCGGAAACGAAGAAGTTTTTGGCTGAAGAATAAATGCTTCCCACGAAGCCACACGAAAAGACACGAAGCGGAAAATTGTTTTGCTGTTCCTTCGCTCTTCTTCGAGTGGCTTCGTAAGACAAGGTTACGGGATCAACTCCACGCTGCCGCGCGTCGTCAATTGGTAATAATCGCTGATTTCGCCGGACTCGAAACTGCGAATGAGGACTTGAATCGGTTGCAGCAACTGCACGCTGAAATGGTTGTCCACCGTTTGCGGATGGACGTTGGTGTAATAAGCGTAATTGAAATAGCTGCGAATCATCGTGCTGTTGGCGTCAATCGGCAGCGATTTCAGATTTTCGACAAACCTGCCCATTGTGTCCTGCCGGAACAGATAAAACTCCACGTTGGAAACATAAAACGCCGAGACTTTTTCGTTGATTTCTTTCAGGTAATCGCCAATGGATTTCAGCGCCTTGACGCCGGAAATGTCTCCGGTGGCGGGAACGATGCGGTTTTGATCGTGCATGGTCTTGATGACCTGAAACGTGGCTTCGCTGGCCATGTAATTGCGCTGTTTTCCGGCCAAATCTTTTTCCAGCAGGATGTCGCGGTAGGCCGGAAAAAACCTGCCGGTCGGACGGTCGCGGATGGTGTACCGCACTTCCATACAGTCGGTGTAAAACGCCTGATAGATTTCCTCCAGCGTTTCCCAATCGCGCTGGTTGAGCGGCACGCCGAACCCGTCAATCCGTTTGCGCATGTCGGCTTTGATCTTGTCGGCCAGTTTTTGATCCAGCGGAACGCGGTCGAAATAATCCACCAGATCACGAATCGGACGGTCGTTCCATTTCTTGTAATCCTTGGGCAAAGGCCGCGCAAAGAGGTTGGAAAAATACTCGATGCGGCTGCGCGACATCATAAACAGCGATTTGAACATCAGGTGCTGCAACAACGCGTCGCGGCGAATATCCAGCATGATGGCCAGTTTCGGTTTGATCTGAGCGATGTAGGTGAAGTTCTGATCCGGCCCAACACCCAGATAAACTCCGCCCGAAACGTTCATCTTCTCCAGCGTGGTCAGCACATGCTGATAAGACAATTCGTTGGACACCAGATTGTCCGACCCGAAATAGCCTGCGCGTTCGGACAAACGAGCGACCAGTTGCGCGAAATCTTCGCGGCGGTCGCCAAGCGCGACTTTATGCTGCGCCAGCGAAGGCACAGCACACAACCCAAGAACGATCACCAACAACACGGTTCGGATTGAAGACGGGCGGTAATACTTCATCTATCTTGCTCCTAAATAGATTGCGATTTGAATTTCAGACTTGAGGCACGCTTTCAGAAAAACTCAGGTCGCTCACGCTCCCCGCACTGCATTGCCAGTTCAGGGCGTTTCGGCCAACACGGCTTCGATGCGACGCGAAAGTTCGGCTTCAGACATTCGCGTCGGCGAATAAAATCGAACGATGCCTTTGCGATCAATCAGCGCGAAGGTCGGCGTGGCCGAAACTCCGTAACGAATCATGCCTTCGGTATCAATGACGACCGGAACGCTTTCCAATCCCGGATAGGTTTCTTTCCAGACTTTTTCGACGTGGGCTTTTTCTTCTGCCGGAGTCGCGGCTTTGCCGCCCGCGCCCAAACCGTAATACCGCGTCGGAGCCATGACGACCAATCCCTGCGCGCGATATTTTTCGACCAGACGCGCCAGCGAATCGGCTTGCGCGCGGCAATCTCCGCACCAATGCGCCCACAAAAACAGCAACACGGGTTTGCCTTTCAGCGCGGCAAAAGACGCGGGTTTCGGGCCGATATAATCGCTCAGATTCAATTCCGGCGCGCTTTGGCCCTCCAACGAAAGCAGATTGATGTTTTTGCGAATGCGCGATTTCAGGCTCAGGTTTTTCGCTTTAGCAAATTCGGTTTCCAGAAAGCTGACGGCAGAACCGCGTCCTTCGCGTCGCGCGCGTAGCTTTCCTTCGACTTCAATGGCCGCGCCCAGCGGAGCGAGCAATTCCGGTTTCTCTTCCCGGATTTCGCGGCGAAGTTCGGCGACAAACCCGGCAGCGGCGTCCGATTGATCCAACATCTCGGCTCCACGCGCCAACCATCCGACTGCGTCCAGGTATTCGGCGTCCACACCGTGTTGGCGTTTGTAATCTTCAACGGCCTGAACGCCGCTGGCCAGATCGCCTGCCGAAAGTTTGTTCCTGACCAGCCGTACAAGCTCACCGGCGGCGTTTGCGGTCAACGACAGCAACACCAACGCCAACAACGAAACGAGAAGGTTTTTTTGTTTCAATCGAACTGCTCCTGTTACGCAATTTTCAATTCGTAGATGCCGATTTTGATGTTTTGTCCCGGCTGAACTTCGGCAGATTCGCCGGGCTGTATTTCGCGGCCATCCACTTCGATGGCGTTGCGACCAACGCATTCCAGTTTGAAGCCGCTTTCCTGTTTGGTCAGTATGGCATGTTTGCGGCTGACTTCCTGATCGCCATCGAGTTTCACATCCACCGGAAAATCTTTCGACCCGCGCCCGATTTCGATTTTCGCCTTGGAGGATTTGAAAATTTCCGGCTCGCCGCCCTGACGTTGAAAGTTGACGGTGAACAGCGGAGTTCGCGTGCGAACCAAGGTTTTATCGCCATCGTCCAGATCAAGCGGTTCGGTGGCGCCGGGTTCGATTGGTTTGGGCGCGAGCTTGGGTTTGCGCGCAGTGACTTCGGTCTTGGGCGATTGATCGTCCCAAACGGCTTGCACGCGCACCTGGCCTCTGTCCAATGCGCCGTCAATGCTCAAACTGAGCGCGATCTTGTCGGTTTTGAGCGACTTTCCGCCCACCAGTTCCTTGGCACGTTGCGACAAACTGTTGGCCAGGCCTTCTTCCAAACCTTCGCGCTTGCGGCCTTGCCACACAGCGTCATCTTCTTTGCTCAGGTAAATGATGTATTCGCCCGGCAGATAGGTCTGGCCGCCGGGAGGCGTGAACATTTCGCGTTTCATGACGACTTCGACTTCGCGCGCGATCTTGACGAAAAACTGATCCCATTCGCTCAACTGCGCCTGTGATTCGGGCGTTTGCGAAATCGCGTCTTCGCCGTCCAGCCATTTTTTGACTTCACTCCAAAGCTTCATTGCACTCTACCTCTTTGTCGGGGAGTAGACAGGATTTACAAGATTTTTCAGGATTGTTTTGTTTGGTTGAGCAGGTTTGTACTCTCGATACTTTCGTTTCACCTGAACCGAAGAACCAAAGTTGATGAGTAAGCCTGAGTCAACTTTTGTCGCTGTCAGGTAATTGACCAGTTGCAACTCGTTCTCTTTGCTTAAAGAGAGGTTAGCCTTCAACTCCACAATTATTCGATCTTCAACCCATAAATCAGCTTGGTAATCTCCCACAACTTGTTCGCCATACCAAACTTTGATCGGCTCTTGCTGAAGCACTTTTAACCCGTGCCGTTCCAATTCAATTCGCATCGCGTTTTCATACACCTTTTCCAGGAAACCTGATCCAAGTTTGTTATGCACTTCGTAAGCACACCCGATGATTATTTCAGTAATGGGATCGTCTTCCATCTTTATCCCTAATCCTGAACAATCCTGTAAATCCTGTCGAAAAGACCTTCTCACCACCAGCGGCGCGAGACTACACGAACATAATCCGATTTTCCATAAACCCACCCCTGTCGTACATCCAGGGATGTGTCCAGTTCTCGTTCCATCCATTGGCTGACTTCAATCTGCATCCAGCCTTGTTCATTTTCCTGAATCACACGATGCCGTGTTGTTTGGGCGATCTTGCCAAAAGGTTTGAATCTATCCCCCGGGCCGCTGCGAACATACAACGCCGCCGCCATCACTTCGATTTCGCGGGGCGATCCCATCTGGCCGCCTTTGAAGATGTTGAAAATGCTGACCAGCAAGCCAATGAACGCCGCTCCCATAAACGCAAGAAAGACGCGACGACGAATGTTTTCCGAAAACCTGTTGGCAATCTTCGGCGGACGTTTGGCCGCGGCTTTCGCCGGAGCTTTGGATTGTCCCGGTTTGGCAATCACCGGAGCTTGCGCCGCAGAAGAAGGCGCAGGCATCGGTGGAATCGGCGTCGCTTTTTGCGGCTGCAATTCGATGAAGATTTTGCCCGGACGATCATTGCGAATCGGCGCAACCGGCGACGGTTCGACCTTTGGCAAAGTCGCTGCCGGTTCTTTGACGACCGGTTCGGTCGCCCTGGCTTCCAGGTTCGGAATTGTCGCTTCCACATGCACAGGCAAAGCAGACGATACGACTTCCTGCAATTGCGAAGTCGCCGGAGTCGGGTCGAAATCCGGCTGGACAGGTTTGGCCGGAAACGCGCCTGTATCGAATTTTTGCCGCGGCTTGACGATGGTTTCTTCGTCGGGAAGTTCGTTGATGTTCACCGTCGGATTGAGCGCGGCGACTTGCGCCAGTTCGTGCCAGAATTCCGCAACGGTGGCGTAACGCGCTTTCGGATCGTCATCGGTCGCCTTTTGCAGAACTTTCAACAAGGCAGCTCCCCACGGCTTGCTTTCCAAATTGGGCGGCAACGACGTGATCGGATCGCAACGAAACTGACTCGGCGCGCGTCCGCAAACCACGGTGTAAAAACTTTTGGCCAGCGAATACACATCCGCCGCCGTGGTCAGTTTTTGCAATTCGCCTGTGGCCTCGTTGGGATTGTGTTCGGGCGGAGCGTAAACATCCGCGCCGACGCGTGTAATTTCAGTGGATTCGCCAGTGGTGATTTTGGCGACGCCGAAATCGGCGACTTTCAATGTGCGTTTGTCGGCGCTGAGCAAAAAGTTGTTCGGCTTCAGATCGCGGTGAATGATGCCTTTGCTGTGCGCGAAAGCCAGCGCTTCGCACACCTGATGAAAATAAGACAGCGCTTCGTCCAACAACAACGCCCGGTCAGGACGATGGCGACAAAGCTCAAGCAGATCGCCGCCGGGCATGTATTCCAGCACCAGATAATGAAACGGCACGCCGCGTAAATCCGCCGCCGTGCCGTGTCCCAGCCGTAATATCACGTGCGGATGCCGAACCGTGTCCAAGGCGACGGCTTCGTTCTGGAAATTTTCGACCAGCGTGCGTTCCAGGTCTGGATCGGGAGTGCCCTGCAAACTGGTGTTCAAGGCTTTGATGACGACCGGGGCACGGCTGACCGCACGGTCATACGCGACAAAAATCTCCGCGTAACTGCCGCGAGTCAACCGCTCATACACTTCGTAGCGGCCATCCACCAAACTATGTTCCAGTTTCAAATCAGGCATAATCGCGATTGAGAGACTGGGGGACGGGGAGACAAAGAGACGTAGAGAAAACCCTGAATCGGTTCGCCCAGTCACTGTGTCGCCTGGTCGCCCAGTCGGTATTAACCAACCGCCTTTACTGTCGGAGTCGGCGCAGCATTCGCCGCCGGAGCAGTCGGCGCAGGCGAAGCGGCAGTGGGGGTGATCAACTTCTGCAAACTGTCCGCCGCGTTTCGCGCTTGACCGATTTGCAGATACGCCATTGCAATGAACACCCACCCTTCATCCAAATCCTGGTTGTTGTTGGCTGCTTGTTTGAAATGGTTGATCGCTTCCTCGAATTTCTTTTCGTTGAAATACAACCGACCAAAACAGAAATGAGCTTCGGCATTGTCCGGCGCGCGTGACAGGATTTCATTCAACTGAGCGCGCGAATCTTCTATTCGTCCTTCGTTCAACAGCGCGAGCGCTGAAGCCACGCCAGCATCCTTCGGCGTCCAACGCAACACGCGCGGTTGCTCTTCGGCCAGCGGGCCGCCCGCGCGGTTGACCAGTTGCTGCAACGGGCCGCCAAACAATCCGCCGAGGATAAATCCGGCCAGCAATGTGACGATCAAAACACTCATTCTCATAAATTTCGACATCTCTACTTTCTGCTCGACTTCATTTGTCGGCGCGATGTTTATTTCCCGCTGTTTCCGTGTACGCTGCGGAACAGACGGCGGTTCAGGCATTGGAGCCGCGTTTGCAGGCGCAGGTTCTGCAACAGGAGCTTCGGCAGGAACTTCTTCGACTTTCTGTGGTTCGACTTCCTGCACAGACGGAGCTTTCGGCTCCGGTTCATTCAAAACGATTTCGATTTTCTTTCGCGGCGTGTCGGCGTTCGAAGCCTCTGAATTCGAGCGAACTGCCGGGCGGGTCTGTTCGTCAATGATGTAGCCGCGTTCGCCGAAATCCACGACGATGGCGGTCAGGTTGTCTTCCGCGCCTGCTTCATAACAAAGCTGTTTCATCGTGTCACAAACGGATTGCGGATGGTGGCCGCTTCTCAACAACCGTTCCAACTGCTCATCGCGGATGTGGCGCGTAATGCCGTCGCTGCACAACAACAGCGTTGTGGTTTCGTCCACTTCGATTTCGATGATTTCCGGTTCGACTTCCGAATCGGCGCCAATGGCTCGGCTGATGACGTTGCGGCGCGGATGAACTTCGGCTTGCTCCGCCGTCATCCATCCCTGACGGACGGCTTCGTTGACTTCACTGTGATCTTCGGTCAATCGCACCAATCCGCGGGCGTCGCAGCGATAGACGCGACTGTCGCCAACGTGCGCGACAATCGCGCGATTTTCCCTGACCGCCGCCATCGCCAACGTCGTCGCCATTCCGTCCAGTTCCTGATTCATCTCGGCTTCGGTGTAGATTTTCTGGTTGCAGAGATCAATCGTTTCGTGAACCAGTCGCCGCAAATCCTCCATCGGCAAATCGCTGTTCGACAGCGGCTGCGGCCCGGTGAAAACCTTTTCAAACACTTCGGCAACCGTGCGACTGGCAGTCTGGCCTCCACGTCGTCCGCCCACGCCATCGGCGACAATGAACACACCTCGGCTGGGCAACGCCAGCAGATTGTCTTCGTTCGCCTGGCGCTTCAAGCCTTTATCCGTGATTTGTCCGACGGTAACTTTCATTTTCTGAGAGTAGTCGGAAGTCAGTAGACAGTAGTCGGTAACTGAATTAACTCCCGACTCCCGACTCCCGACTCCCGACTACATTGTTCCTGTGTGAAATCGCCATCAGCATTCCCAACATAAAAAAGCTGGTAATCAACGACCAGCCGCCGTGGCTGATGAAAGGCAAGGTGATGCCGGTCATCGGCAACATTCTCAACACGCCGCCGATATTGACTATGGCCTGAAAACCAAGAAACGCAGTGATGCCGGCGGCAATCAGTTTGGTGAACATATCGCGGGCTTCGATGGCTGTGCGCATTCCGGCAACGACAATGATGATGAAGGCGAAAATGATGATCGCTCCGCCCACAATTCCCATCTCTTCGGCGACGACGGCATAAATGAAATCCGAATCGGCAATCGGCACAGTTTCAGGATGCCCTTTGCCAAGGCCTGCGCCGAACAACCGTCCGTCGCTGATGCCGAACAGGGCCTGCAAAGGTTGAAAAGCGTATTTGTTGTACCACCTTTCTTCGTCTGTGTTGCCGGGGATGCGATCTTTCTCTTTCGCCCACCATTCGTGCTCTTCGGTATCAGGCGCGATGCCGCCATAACGCCACAAATAAAATCGTTGTTTGATGCGATCCGGCACGCCTTCGCTGACGACGTTTTTGACTCGTTGAACTGTGCCGACTTCCGCGCCGTCTGTGAAGACATTGACGACGGTGTTGTATACGCCAGCGGCAAAAATCGAAACGACGAGCAGCGCCGCCATCAATCCGATTGCAATCGTCACTTGCGGCAATCGGCGCACGGCGACGACATACAACGTGACATACGCGCCCAGAAAAACCAGCATCTGCCCGAAATCCTGCAAGGCAAAGAACGGCACAATCGGCAACGCCGCCACCAGCAAAAACGGCAGCACGAATCGCCATGGCGGAATGCCCCAATGAGTCCGCGACAGATTGCGATAATGGTCGGCCAGAATCCCCGCGTAACTCAGCAAAAAGGTGATTTTCACCGGTTCCCACGGCGTCGTATTGCCCAGCGACTTTCCGCGTTCCGAAAGAAAAATGGCGATAAAAGCGAACGGCAGCGTCGTCAGCAATCCAATCAGAAAACTGTTTCGTTGCAACAGCAGTAAAACATCATCGCGGCGTATGAAAGCAAAGGCCAGCGCAAAACCGACAAAGGCCATCAGCGGAATCAAAGTCGAAGTCGAAGTGAAAATTCGGCTGAGCGTCCAGTATTGCGGCGCATTGGTGTCGGCGGGCGCCGTCGTTTGCAATTGAAAGTTCGGATCGCCGAACAGAGCTTTTTTCTTTTCGGCGTCGTAAAACTGATTGATGCTTTTGTATTGCTGCACGCGGGCTTTGGCCAGCCGCGCCTGCCGGACTTCGGCGCGATTTCCGGCGGCGTATTCGGGGTCGGTGAACAAACGATATTGCGTGAACTGACCTATGCTGAAGAGCAGAATGGCAACGGTAAACAAGGTCAGATCGCCCGCGTATTTGTGCCGTCGCGCCAGCCAGATGAAGACGAAAAAAATCGGCAAAAACAACGCCAGATCGCGGCATGCCAGCAACACCGACGGCGAAAATCCGCGCGCGACACCGGCCCGGTAAATGGCCAGATACGCCAGTGCGTCCAACACCACCAGCAAAACCAGCAACAACAAATGCGAAGAGGGGCGATTTTTCATGCCAGCAACAGACGACGACCTCGAAAGTTTTGTTCTGAATTTGTTCCCACCGCTTGAACGGGGACAATCATAAGCTGCATAGGAAACTGTGAACAACTGTTCTCATCAGGTTTGCGGCGAACCAACAACTGGCGATTCCGGATCGGGAAATGTGACCATCCAGTAAATCTCACCTAGCGACAAAGTTACTCCCACCGATTCCAACTCTACTGTGCTCTCAAGTCCGATAATGTCCGAACGCAGCCATTTGCCGCTGGGTTGACGAACATACTGGATGACGTGCGGGGAGTTTTGAGAAACGAGCAAATACTCTTTGAAACTTTCGATTGCCTGATAAGCCAAAAACTTCGCGTCCTGGTCATACCCTTTCGTGGTTGGCGACAAAACCTCGATTATCAACGTCGGATTGACCAGCATATCAATGCCTTGCATTTCTTCGATTATCCGTTCGCCGCAAACTACGCTGACATCAGGCAACCGAAACGGCCAGGCCTTGACGGTCTTAATTGCCAAATTGCCACCGGCAATTCGGTAATTAAGACCTTTCAGCTTATCTCTCAGGCTGTAAATCAGGTTTGACGCAATGTCTTCGTGAGCAACCTTGCCTGCCGCCATCGAAAAGATTTCACCATTGAAGTACTCAAAGCGTTCGTCGGAATTCTTCAGCAATTCAATGTATTCTTCGACAGTGTATTTTCGTTTTGCTAATGCAGTCACAGTTACTCTCCTTTCGCCGTCAAAAATCGCCGCGATTCTACCTCATCTCTGGCATCGTGGGCAGAAGTAAGTCGAGCGTCCGCCTTGCGCCAGCCGCTGAATCGCTTCGCCGCAAGTCAGACATGGCAAACCTTCGCGTTCGTAAACCTGCCAACTATCTTCGTAAGCGCCGTCGCCGTAACGGCCATACACTTCGCGCGGATCGGTTTCCAGCGTGCTGCCTGCTTCAATCGCCTCGGCCAGCACGGCGACGATTTCACTGTGCAATGCTTCGGCACGCAACCGCGAAAGTTTGTTGGCCGAAAGTTGCGGGTTGATCTTCGCGCGATGCAAGGCTTCGGCGGCGTAAATGTTGCCCAGCCCTGTGACTTTGGTTTGATCCAGCAAAAACAGCTTGATCGCCTGCTTGCTGCGCTGAAGCGTTTCGTGAAGATATTCGGCGTTGAACGCAGCATCGAACGGTTCCGGCGCGAGTTTGCTCAGATGCGAAACTGAATCCAGTTCAGAAGTTTTGACCACCAGCATCATTCCGAAATGTCGCTGATCGGCAAACAGCAGCTTGCGTCCGTTGTCCAACCAGAACGCCGCGTGAGTGTGCGGCGGCGGAGCTTCGTCGGCGTCCACGTGAATGAATCGTCCGGTCATTCGCAAATGCGTAATCCAGGTTCGTCGGTTGGAAAGGTGTGCCAGAATGTGTTTGCCACGCCGCGTGACGTCTTTGACGCGAACATTTTTCATCCACGTGGCAAACTGGCGCGGCGAAGTTTCCGGCGCAAGTTTGGCGCGCAACAATTGAGCTTTGACGATGGTTCGCCCGGCAATCAATCCTCGCAAATGCCGCGCGACCATTTCGACTTCAGGAAGTTCAGGCATGCCGAAGTGTTTACCACAAAGCTCTGCAATCTGGACAGATCAAGCGACTCCGTGTCATAAACCGGCTTCCGTAAAACCAATCCACTTTCAATTGAGGTTCCCATGAATTCACGTCGCCAATTCATTCAATCGCTGGCAGCAACGACTGCCGCAGCGACCATCGAGGTTCCTATGCTCGCCATCTCGCAAACCAAACGTCGCAACATCAAACTCGGCTTCGACAATTTTTCGATTCGCGCCATGGGCTGGAAAGCTCCGCAACTGCTGGAATACGCCGCCAAGTTGAACGTAGACACCGTGCTGTTTTCCGATCTGGACGTTTACGAAAGCCACGACGAAAAGTATCTGAAGGACTTGAAGAAGAAAGCCGACGATCTGGGCATTGAAATTCAGGCGGGCACGGGCAGCATTTGCCCTTCGGCGAAATCATTCAGCCCGCGTTTTGGAACTGCGGAAGAGCATTTGTTGCTGACAATCCGCGTGGCGAAAACGCTCGGCTCGAAAGTCGCGCGCTGTTACCAAGGCACGGCGGATGACCGCAAACTGCCCGGCGGTTTGCCCGCGCGTTGGAAAGACACGATCAAAGTTTGCAAAGCCGTTCGCTCTCAGGCACTAGATGCCGGCGTCAAAATCGCCATCGAAAATCACGCGGGCGATATGCAAGCGTGGCAATTGGCCAACTTGATCGAAGAGTGCGGGCGCGATTTCGTCGGCGCGACGCTGGATTCCGGCAACGCCACCTGGACGCTGGAAGACCCGATGCGGAATCTGGAAGTTTTGGGGCCATACGCCGCTACAACTGGAATTCGAGATTCTATGATTTGGGAAACTGCGGAAGGCGCAAACGCTGGCTGGACGGCGATGGGCGAAGGGCAGGTGGATTGGCAAAAATACTTTGATCGTTTTGCCGCGCTGTGTCCCGGCGTTGCGGTGCAACTGGAAATCATCTCCGGCGCGATTCGGCCTTACCCGTTCAAACAGGAAGAATTCTGGAAAGATTACGGCGACATTCGCGCCAAAGAATTTCTGGGCTTCACGACAATGGCCAAAGCCGGAAAACCGATTGCGCCATTCAAAGCTCCGGCGGATAAAGATCGCAAACTGGCCGAACAGGAATTCCAGAAAGCCGAACTGGAACGCAGCGTCAAATACTGCCGCGAAGTTTTGGGATTAGGATTAAAAGTTTGAAGCCGGTCAATTGATCGCTTACGATGGCTTCAGAAGAGGTAGTAACTTATGTCAACAATACAAATGACCGTTCAATTGACCGTCGAGAGTTTGTTGGCCGCCATTGAGCAGCTTCCGCCCAATGAACTGCGCGAACTCAAAAAGCGTCTTGCCATCGAGCAGCGGCGAAACGGACATCTCGAAGCAGAGGAAACCTCGCTGATTGAAGCAACCAGGGAATCGTTATCGACAACGGAAAAACGCCGTCTCAACCGCTTGCTCGTAAAAAGTGAGCAACAAACATTGACCACGTCGGAGCAAGAGGAGTATCTGAATTTGGCGCGGAAGGCTGAGCAAATCAGCGTCCGGCGTGTCGAAGCTTTGGCTCAATTATCCAGACTGCGTCGCCAACCTGTCCGCCAAATCATGGATGAAATTGGTTGGAAAGGCGGCGGAGATGGCTGACCCGGCAATCCCGCGTACCATTCGACGAATTGTCCGGGATCGGGCGCGCAATCGTTGCGAATACTGCCGCCATTCGGCGGAATTTTCCTCAGCCCCGTTTGTTTGCGACCACGTCTTACCGCGAGTTCAAGGCGCAGGAAATTCAGCCGATGAACTGGCCTGGTGTTGTCCTTATTGCAACGGTCATAAACATTCCAAGACGCACGCTCGTGATCCTAGATCGGTTTTCAGGTCACTGTATGGAATACCCGCAAAACTTGAACCAAGCG
>CAYYDG010000029.1:82688-94091 GCA_964470555.1 uncultured Heliomicrobium sp. | reverse complement strand
AATAGAAGCCGTTATCGGCGACCACCGCCTCCGCCACCTGGACCACCAAAGCCGCCGCCAAATCCCGGAGGCCGCGTGCTGGTTGTGCTTGCACCGCTGCCCGCGACTTTCTGTCCGACGATGATGGTCTCGCCTTCCTGCAAGTTGCCATCAATCACTTCGGTAGCCGTGCCGTCGGAAATTCCAAGTCTGACTCGACGCGGTTGTGGTTTGTTATCTGCTCCCATTACCCAGACTACTCGTGATTGTCCTTCGCCCGGAACGCCTGCTCCGCCTCGTCGTCCGCCACCTTCACTTGCCTGCCCCTCTTGTCCCTGACCACGACGGCCTTGTCTTTCTCCACTTTCGGCCTGAGCCGGTTGGCCGCCCTGCTGACCTTCCGCAGGTTGTGCCTGTTGTTCCTGGCCTTGCCCGCCGCGCTGATTGCGCAGAATCTCTCGAATCTTTTCAGGTGTCATATCTTTCGGAGTAAAGCGAAGCGCCGCATTCGGCACTTTCAGCACGCCTTTTCGTTCAGCCACCGCAAAAGTCAGATTCGCCGTCATTCCGGGCAATAATTTTTGATCGGGATTTTGCACGTTGATGACGACGTTATAAGTAACGACGTTCTGCACGTTCTGTGGGCTGAGACGAATCTCTTTGATCTCGCCTTCAAACCGTCGCCCGGTGTAGGCGTCCACAGTGAAAGTGACCTTGTTTTCCTGATTGATGGCGCCGATGTCTGCCTGGTCAATGTTGGCGATGACCTGCATCTGAGTCAGGTCGTTGGCGATGGTGAACAGCGTCGGAGCCGAAAGACTGGCCGCCACGGTCTGCCCCACGTCCACATCGCGCGACACGACAACGCCGTCAATCGGCGACCTGATGGTCGTATTGCTCAGGTTTACTTCGGCAAGCCTCAATGACGCTTCCGCTTGTTTCACTTGAGCCTGAGCCTGTTTGATCTGAGCTTCGGCTTGCGCCAGTCCCGCAGTGGAAGACGACAGCTCGCTGGAGCGTGCCTGCTCCACCTGAGCCAGAGCTTGTTTGTAGCGCGCGTCAGCAGCCTTGTAATTCGCTCGCGCTGTTTCCAGATCACGCTCTGGAACAAGCCCGCTCGCTGCCAAAGCTTCCTGCCGCTTCAACAAGCTTGCGGTATCGTCAAGTTGAGCTTTGAGCGCCAAAAGATTGGCATTGGCGCTGGACACGCCAGCTTGCTGATTTTGAACGTTGGCCTTGGCCGCCAACAATCTGGCTTGCGCATCAATCGCGCTGGCGCGCGCCTGCTCTAAATTGGCGCGTTGCGAAGCGACTTGCGCCTGCAAAATCGAAGGATCGAGTTGCGCGACGATCTGACCTTTTCGCACTTTGGTGTTGAAATCCGCTGACATCGAAGCAATCGTTCCAGACACCTGGCTGCCAACCTGTACGGTCGTCACAGCTTGCAACGTGCCCGTCGCAAACACGCTGTTACGCAGGTCGCCGCGTTCAATTTTGGCCGTCAAATACTCTTCAGCCGCTGCTTCTCGTTTACCCCACAGAAACCAACCTGCTGCTCCCACAATAGCCAGCCCAATTACAGTCCCAATTATTTGTCTACCGGAAAATCTTAGTTTCATATTTCTGTCTCCCACTCAAAGGACTCAGATTTTCTTGAATCGGTTTCGAGTACTTTCCTGTTTCTTTTTCAGCCAAGCCAGCGACTCAGGTTTTCGACAACGAATTCGTCATCACTTAAACGCGGATAATTCGAGCAGATACGATCTATTTCTTCTCTCTGCCCGGCAGACAAATCCTCGATTGGATCGAGACACCAGCGCCCTTTCATCAGTCCTTGCCGTCGCAAAATTTCATGCAATCCGGCAATGCAGCCTGCAAAGTTATGCTTCACATCGAAAAGTACCGCGTTGGCGTCAGTCACTTCCGCCGAACTAGCCAGCAATTCAAATGCGCCTTTTCCATCGCTGCTGCGACAAACTTTGATTGCATTCAGCAACTCCACAGCGCGCCGCGTCCACACAGCCCAATGCCCCAGCAATCCTCCGGCAAAATGCAGCTTCGCGTCGTTGGCCAACTGAAACTCGGTCAGCAAATCAGCGACGATGTTGTCGTCATTGCCGGTGTACAGCGCGATTTCGTTATGGCGACCGCTGTCCGCCAGCGCGCGAATGACATCCAGTGTTTGATAGCGATTGAACGGAGCTATTTTCACGGCGACGACATTTTCAATTTCAAAAAACTTTCGCCAGAATTCGTAAGCCAGCAATCGCCCGCCAACAGCCGGTTGCAGATAAAATCCGAACAGCGGAATCGCTTCGGCGACTGCGCGACAATGCTCGATCAATTGATTCGTCGTCGCATCGCGCAACGCGGCCAAACTCAGCAAACCCGCGTCATAACCGACTTCGCGCGCAAACGCGGCCTCGCGCAACGCCTGATCGGTCGTTCCGCATACGCCGGCAATTTTGATGATTCGTTTGCCATTCAATCCTTCCCACTCGCGCGCCGTTTCCATCGCCAATCGCAACACGGGAGCGAACAATCCAATCTGCGGATCGCGTATGGCAAATTGCGTAGTGTGAACTCCGACGGCAATGCCACCGGCTCCGGCGTCGCAGTAATATCGCGTCAACGCGCGTTGATGACGTTCGTCCAGTTTGCGCGCTTCGGTCAAAGCCAGCGGATGCGCCGGAATCACAACGCCTTCGCGCAACTTGTCGGCAATTTCTGTGTCGAGCTTCATCATCATTCGCTCAAAACTTTCCGTCGGCGACTTCAAATTTCGTAGGTTTGTTCAAACTCTTGCCGCCGACTTCTATCCAATGTGCAACCAGGTTCATCAATTCTTCCAACGTCATTTCCGGTTCGCCGAGCAACTGCCGGCACAACGCAGCATTGTTCAGCAACGCAAGGCCGGCATCCTGTCCGCTGAAAATCGCCTGACGCTGAAACCGCTGTGCGAAAAATTCCGCCGCTTCACGAACCGAAACGATTTCGCCTCCGGTCACATTCAAAACGCGCGGCGGCGATTCGCATAATTCCAAACTCCGCAACGCATACGAATTGGCATCACCCTGCCATATCACGTTGAAAAACGACACGGTCAAATCCACCGGCGTTCCAGCAAACACTTTTCGAGCAATGTCCACCAACACGCCGTAACGCAAATCCACTGCGTAATTCAGCCGAAACAGCAAACACGGCGTTCCGCGTTCGCGCGAAAAAAATTCAAAGACACGTTCGCGCCCCAGACACGATTGCGCATATTCGCCGCGCGGAGCCGGTTCATCCGTTTCGACCGAACCGCCGCTTTCAGGCAAGACAAACGGATAAACGTTGCCCGTCGAAAACGCGACGATCCGCGACGATTGATACCGATGCGCAACATAAGCAGGAACCACTGCGTTGCTGGCCCAGGTTAAATCGCTTCTGTCAGCCGAGCCGAATTTTCTGCCCGCCAGATACAACACGTTTTCGCAATCCGGCAGACGATCAACTTCGTCGCGGTTGAGCAAGTCGCAAGAGACGGTTTCGACACCTGACGCTTCCAACTCCGCCCTTGCTTCAGGCGAGGGAAACCGTGAAACGGCAATCACTCGTTTCTGGACGCCAGCGGCCTTGATTGCGCGCTCGCATCGTCGAGCCAACGAAGGCCCCATCTTGCCGCCCGCGCCCAACACCATCACATCGCCAGCCAGACGACGCATGAACTCAATATCTTGCCTGCTGGGCGCTGACAATTTTTCTTCCAATTGTTGTTCTGTTTCGATCATCAGCAAATCAGATTAGCCATTAACCATTCGCCATTACCCATTATCGAAATGGGTAAACGTCTTTCTGGCGACTGTTGGTTTGGGAAAGAAGCGTTTCTACCTGTTGGCTAATGGGCAATGGCCAATGGTCAATGGTTAATTTCAGAGGTTTCAGTTCATCCGAACTCCGGCCCCAGAATCGCAAACTGTTTTTCAGGAATTCCCGGTCGCGGAGCGTCACCGCGAAACATGCGAATAAATGGACGTTGCTGTTTGAATCCGACCGCTTCCAACCAGCGCAGCCATTCCGCGTCGTGATGCGCGGCGTCAATCACACAGGATTTGCCGACGCATTCCGCCAAACAAGCCGACGCCAGTTGAATGGCAGTTTGCGCATCTTCGGCAATTACCGGCCCGATGTGGTCAAAGTTGAATCCGTGGCGACCGAAGGCAAAACCGACAATCCGAGCATCGCGTTCAACCACGCGCGCCAAATCAGGCGCACCGGCAAACATCCACTGCAACACCCGGCTTCGATCAGCGCCAAAAACCATTCGATCCAGTTCCAGCAGCCGCGGCCAGTCGGCTTCGTTCATTCTGCGAACGTCGTTGTTTTCACTGCGATGAAAAGAAGCCACGACAATCGTTTCCATTCGGCTCAATTGGTATTCATCAGTGAAGCCGAGTTTCAAATAAACTTCGCGGCCAGCAGGCGTCGCGTCCAATCCAATCAGCGGACAACCGGCCAACAGGTGAATCGCTTCGTTCAGCAACTGCGTGCCAATTCCCTGCCGACGCTGAGCCGGATCAACCAACACCATGCCGATCCAACTAAAAAGGTTTTCGTAACTGATCGTCGTCACCGTGCCGACGACCTGATCGGATTTGACAGCCACTCGACATTCGTTTGGGCTGAGCGTCAAAAACAACTCCCAATCGCGCTGCAATTGATTCCACCGCGCCAATCGGCACAGCGCCAATCCGATTGGCACATCTTTGCTGGTCATCACTCGGAAATGAATCGCGGTGTCAGGCATCGGCGTGTTTTTCTTTTCTCGGCAGCAACGAAATGGCCAGCGCGCCGAACAACGCCAGGCCGATCATCAATGCAAAGCCTTTGGTGTAATTCGGATTTTGATCGCGCAACCGGCCGACCAGTTTCGGAACCCACGCTTCGGCCAGTCCGTCCACTACGATAATCAATCCCATCACGCGCCCCATCACGCGAACGCCGAACAATTCCGCCGCCATCAGCGGAATAATCATGTAATCGCCGCCCATGCCAATGCCAAACACGATGGCGAAGAGGTAAATCATTCCCGGCGCTTGAATGAAAAACAGCAGCGGAATGCCCGCGGCAACCAGCAGATAAATCAAAATCATGACGTACTTTTTCGGGTAACGATCCGCCAGCCAACCCATCAGGATGCGGCCAACGTTGCTGGTGAACAGCACCAGCGCAATGACGTTGGCGGCAGTGTTCTGATCGAATCCGTTGTCGCGCGTCAGGTATAGTTTCAAATGCTGGTTCGTTGCTCCAACCGCGCCAATCGAACAAAGACTGCCGATGGCCAGCAGATAAAACGACTTGCTTCGCAAAATTTCGCCAAGCGGCGCTGCCGGAATCTGGCTTTGCTGACCGAACTCTTTTGATTTGTCATCGGTCATCAACGTCAACGGCAGCGCAACCACAGCCATCAACACGCCAAGACAAATCAAGGAAGTCTGCCAACCAAATCTGCCAGTCAACCACGAAGCCATTTTGACCGTGATCGCTCCGCCAAGCCCTATGCCCAGGTAAGCAAAGCCCATAGCCTTGCCGCGCGATTCCTTGAACCAACGCGACAGCAACACCTGATTCGGCAAAGGTCCGGCGCACACATAACCCAGCGCATTGAAAATGAAGCAAGCGTAAAACAACGGCAGAGTGTTTGCCTGTCCCAGTCCGATGATTGAAATCGCGCCGAACAAAATGCCTACGATCATCAACCGCTTAAGGCCGAACCGATCAATGATCCATCCGGCGGCAAAGCCGAACAGCGGCAACACCAGCGTTTTGCCGAAGGTATTTCCCGAAGTGACTTGTTCGCGCGTCCAACCAAATTCACTGACGAGAAAGTCGTAAAAAAATGGCGGGCCGTAAAAGGCTATGCCGACCAGCGCGTAAAGGTTGAGGAATGAAGTCAGCGCAACGATGCGCTGCTTGCCTTGGGTGAGTTCGGACATTGAATGAATTTCCTTTTTGACTTGTTATGCTCGCACCTTGCAGGCGAGGACGCCCGCGTTCCCGGCTACTTGCCTGCCAAGCGGACATTTTTGCCGTCGCGTTTGGTCAATGAATCGCCCAAATCTGCGCGGGCGCGTTCGACAAAGACCATCAATCGCTCGACGACTTCGGAATGTTTGTCGGCCAGATTCGTCGTTTCGCCGATGTCGGTTTCCAGATCGTAAAGCGACAAATCAATCTTCAGATACTTGTCTTTACCGGGTTTTCCATCTGCGCCGGGCATTTCGATGTAACGATAAGTGTGCGGCAGATGCAGCTTCCATTTGCCGCTGCGCACGGCTTGCAATTCTCTGCCGTAATAAAAGTACAAAGCTTCATGCGGGCTTTTGGCTTTCTTGCCAGGTTTGGAAGCCAGAATCGGCCAGATGTCGCGGCCATCAATGATTCGGTCGTTCGGAACTTGAGCGCCAATCAATTTCGCCAGCGTCGGCAACAAATCAATCGTCATTACCGGTTCGCGGCTGACGGCTCCGGCGGGAATCTTTCGCGGCCAACGAGCGATGAACGGAACACGCACGCCGCCTTCCATCTCCGTCCCTTTGCCTTCGCGCAAAGGTTTGGCCGAACCGGCGTGATTGCCGTAACTCAACCAAGGGCCGTTGTCGGAAGTGAAAATGACCAGCGTGTTGTTTTCCAGCTTCAAGCGTTTCAGCGTCGCCAACACCTGCCCGACCGACCAGTCAATTTCTTCAATCACATCGCCGAACAAACCACGTTTGGTTTTGCCTTTGAACTTGTCGGAAACGAACAACGGCACATGCGGCATGGTGTGTGGCACATACAGGAAAAACGGTTTGTCTTTGTTGCGTTCGATAAAGCGAACAGCGCGTTCGGTGTATTGCGTAGTCAATTGCGACTGATCCGGCATCAACTGAATGACCTTGTCGTTTTCTATCAACGGCAGTTCGGGATATTTGCCGGTCGGATGATTCGGCCACATGTCATTGGAATACGGCAGTCCTAAGTATTCATCAAACCCGTGCCGCGTCGGCAAAAACTGCGGCAGATGGCCTAGATGCCATTTGCCGTAAATCGCCGTCGCGTAGTTTTTGGATTTGAACACTTCGCCCAGCGTCGTTTCATCCGGGTTGATTCCGTAATCGGCGCGATGATCCAGCGCGCCTTGAATGCCTACGCGATTGGAATAACAGCCGGTCAGCAAAGCCGCACGCGAAGCCGAACAGACGGCTTGGGGAACGTAAAAACTGGTCAGCCGAATTCCTTCCGCAGCCAACCGGTCAATGTTTGGCGTGCCATACCCCATCGCCGCCTTGTTCGGACTGAAGCTACCAATATCCGCATATCCAAGATCATCAATGAAAAACAGCACGACGTTCGGCGTTCGCGCATTGTTCGACTGAACCGCTTTTACAGACGCGTTCCCAACAGTCATTAAAACAACCCACGCCGCCAAAACCACCACAGCAATCTTTTTCGTCATCGCTCTTGTCATCCTATTGTTCAACGCTAAGCTCTCCCGACTCCCGACTCCCGACTCCCGACTATTTGTTGAGTTCCTGAATCCGAACATTCCGAAACCGTGCGCGGCTGTTTTCGCCCCAAGAACCTTCGCCGCCATGAACCTGCAAGCCTATGTAACCCTCGCGCGGATAACGGTCGCGATTGTCGCGAAAATCCGTCATCTTGATGCCATTCAACCACGCCACGACGTGAGCCGGTTGGCCTTCGATGCGAGCGCGCAATTTGTTCCAGTCGTCTTTTTTGAAGTGCTTCCGCCAGTCTTTGTTCTGCTGAATGAATCCGCCTTCTGCCGGAGCGTACAAACTGCCCACAAATCCTTCCTTGTGATAATCAATCGTAATTTGATAGCCCATGCCGTCTTCGCGCACGCGCAAAAACAATCCGGTGTCCACTGGATCATCCACTTTGAATTCCAGCTCGATTTCGTAATCGGAGTATTTCTTTTCCGTTCCGATCAAACCGCCTTTATGGTCTTTATCCTGATTGGCGACCAGAGCGCCGTTTTCCACCGTCCAGACGCCGCCATTGCCTCCGTGAACAGCCATCAACCGCCAACCGTTCATCGTCTTGCCGTCAAAAATTTTTTGCCAACCTTGCGCCGTTCCCGCGAACGAACCTGCCAACACGGCCAACACGGCCGCCGACAAAAACAGATTTCTCCGTGACATAAAAACTCCTCTGCTCTGGGTACGCATCGCTTTCAGCATGCGGGGTTCAGCAAATGACCAATCAACCCAAAAGCACAAATTGCCAACCCGCGTGAGGAAGTAGTGCGCACCAAATTGTGATGTTGAAATGAATTGAGATTACAGCGCGGCGATTATGCACCGGCCTCGCAACAGCGTCCATAGCCGAAAAGCGCGCTTCCCGCTCAATGCCAAAAGCAGTGTCGCGTGCTACACTCCGCGCGGTTTCAAATCCACTTGAGGCGTTTACGGAGGGTCTGTCCGAATGGCTATTTCAGCCGGTAGCAGTTTCGGCCACTACGAAGTTTTATCGTTGCTCGGCGTGGGAGGAATGGGCGAAGTGTACCGCGCCAAAGATAAGCATTTAGACCGCGAAGTCGCCATCAAAGTCTTGCCCGCCGATTACGCCAGCAATGCCGACCGACTACATCGCTTTGAACAGGAAGCTCGCGCGACTTCGGCGCTGAATCACCCGAACATCCTGACCGTTCACGATCTGGGCTTGCACGAAGGCGCGCCGTACATCGTCGCCGAATTGCTGGAAGGTGAAGAACTGCGCGCAGCATTGAAGCGCGGCGCAATTGAATTGCCGCAAGCGTTGGATTACGCCCAGCAAATCGCTGCTGGCCTCGCCGCTGCTCACGCTAAAAACATTGTGCATCGTGACTTGAAACCGGAAAACCTGTTCGTCACGACCGATGGCTTCGTTAAAATTCTGGATTTCGGATTGGCCAAGTTGCGTCCGCCGGAAGCCATCCCCGATTCCGAAGCGCCTACCCAACGAAAAATCACTGATCCCGGCTCGGTAATGGGAACAGCGAGTTATATGTCGCCTGAACAGGCCCGCGGACAGGAGGTGGACGCCCGCAGTGACATTTTCAGTTTGGGCGTAGTGCTTTACGAAATGATCGCAAACCAACCGCCATTCACTGGAGTCAATGCCCTGGATGTCATCGGCGCGATTTTGAATCAGGAACCTGCGCCGCTTCGCCAACATTCACCAGACACTCCCATCGAATTGCAACGCATCGTCAGCAAAGCGCTGCGGAAAGACCGTGAGCAGCGTTACCAGCACGTCAAGGATGTGCTGATTGACCTCAAAGACTTAAAGCAGGAGTTGGAATTTGAGGCGAAGCTGAAAGGCGCGCAGGCGTTCGCAGTCTCAACTTCAAGCGGAAGCGTCGGGACGAACGAAACTCCGCCCGCAGGCGAGGCGACAAACGTACAGCCAGCCGCTGGAGCGACTGGCGAAGCGGCGGCGCGCGCGACTTCGAGCGCCGAGATCATCCTGGGCGAAATCAAGCGGCACAAACGCGGCGCGCTCATCGCACTGAGTGTGTTTATCCTGACAGTCGCGGGCGCAGCCTTCGGGCTGTATAAACTGCTCGGTCCTGATGCCGCCAAGCCATCCGCTCCATTCCAGGCGATGAAGCTGACGCGGCTGACCGCGCACGGGCAAGCCGTCGCTGCCGCCGTCTCGCCCGATGGCAAGTACGTGATTTACGCGAAACAAGAGCCGGTCGGGCAAAGCCTATGGCTACGGCAAGTCGCAATTAACAACAGCGACGTGCAGATCGTACCGCCCAAAGAGACTGAATATACCAGCTTCACTTACTCACACGACGGCAACTTTATTTATTACGTCGAAGGCAGGTCGGGGGTAAATTCTGCAACACTGTACAGGATGAGCGCGTTGGGCCTTCATCCGACCAAGCTGTTCACCGACCGAGGTTCGCTCCGCATCGCACTTTCGCCTGATGGCCAACGCCTGGCATTCACAAGAACGCATCCAGCTCGAGCGAATGAATTGATTGTGGCGAGCGCAGAGGGAAAGGATGAGCGCGCGCTGGCGGTTGGGGATGTGAAGCGAGACCTGTTTAGTCCCATCGCCTGGTCGCCTGACGGCAAAAGCATCGCCTGTGGTCTTGCTGTGAGAGAAGGGCCGCGTTACGAAACCGTGATTGTGGTGGATGTGGAAAGCGGAATGCAGCGGCCAATTACGACCGAGCGCTGGGCGTCCATCGGCCAAATCCACTGGCTTCACGATGGCAGCGAGTTGATCCTCCTTGCCTCCGAGCCAAACATTACTTCCGAATCAACTTTAACTTCGTTCCGTCAACTTTGGCGCCTATCACTGCCTGACGGTAATGCGCGCCGGTTGACCAATGATTTGAACAGCTATGACAGCCTGAGCCTGACGGCGGATGCCAGCAATCTGGTGATGTTACAGAAGGAAGACTCCTTGAATCTCTGGGTAGCGCCGAATGGCGACGCCAGCCGCGCAAAGCAGCTTCACCGTACTGCCAAAGATGATGGCGAGCGAGGTCTTGCCTGGACGCCCGACGACAAAATTGTCTATGCCAGCACGGTGGGCGGCAGTAATGCCTTATGGCTAACGGACGTCAACGGCGGCGGCCGTAAGCAGTTAGACCTTAGCAATGGCTGGCAGCCGGCGGTATCAGCCGATGGGCGCTGGCTGGCCTTTATTTCCACACGAGCAGGCCACAACGATGTCTGGCTGATGGAACTCGGCGGCGGCGGGCTGAAGCAATTTACTAATGACACTAATACTTCCCACCCAGGTTTTACACCTGATGGGAAATGGGTGGTATTTGCCTACCGATTGGCAAACAAAATCAGTGTGTGGAAGAAGCCGGTGGATGGAGGCGCGCCAGTGCGACTGACCGAACAATATTCCCACTATCCAAGCCTCTCACCGGATGGCAAATTGATCGCTTACATTGCGCCGCCTGAACTATTGCGCGGCAGCCTCGCGGTGATCTCCATTGAAGGCGGGCCGGCGCTCAAGACCTTTGAACTGCCGCAGACCTTTTACCTGCCAACCGGGCTGCGCTGGACACCGGACGGGCGCATGGTGACTTACGTCTGCACGCGGGGCGGCGTCTCGAACATCTGGGGCCAGCCGCTCGACGGCGACGCGCCGAAACAGTTGACCGACTTCAAAACCGAACAGATTCGCGCCTTCGACTGGTCGCGTGAAGGCGATTTGGCCGTCTCTCGCGGCGTGGTTAACAGCGATGTGGTGCTGATCACCAATTTCAAGCAGCAGTAATGAAACCGTGGCGCGCGCTGTACCGTAGGTTGTCCAACCTGCGGAGGGCTTACGCTGTTCGGAAATTGACAGGTAATGGAATGCTTACCCAGCATGCATCTATTGACTTTCAGTGTTCGATTGATGGAGACCCCCGCAGGTTGG
>CAYYDG010000029.1:0-82588 GCA_964470555.1 uncultured Heliomicrobium sp. | reverse complement strand
ACAACCTACGGTACGCGACGGGTGTACCGCAGGTTGTCCAACCTGCGGAGGGCTTCCGATGATCGGGAATTGACAGGTAATGAAATGCTTACCCAGCATGCATCTATTGGCTTTCAGTGTTCGATTGATGGAGACACCCGCAGGTTAGACAACCTACGGTACGCGACGGGTGTACCGCAGGTTGTCCAACCTGCGGAGGGCTTACTCTGTTCGGAAATTGACAGGTAATGGAATGCTTACCCAGAATGCATCCATTGGCTTTCAATGTTTGAGTAATGGAGACACCCGCAGGTTAGACAACCTACGGTACACGACGGGTGTACCGTAGGTTGTCCAACCTGCGGAGGGTTTGCGCTGCTCGGAAATTGGCGGGTAACTGAGATGTTCCCGCCAGGCGCGCGGATTGGCTTTCGATGTTCGGGTAATGGAGACACCCGCAGGTTGGACAACCTACGGTACGGAGGCGCTGATGGCTGAATACGTTTACAAAGAGCGCACTGAACGAAACCTGCCGCACTTTCATCCGCCGGACGCCACTTTGTTTGTGACCTTTCGATTGGCCGGAACCGTGCCTAAAGCGACGCTGCGGCTATATCACGCGAAAAAGAAGTGGTGGGAAGAAGAGACGCGGCGCGTCATCGGCTTGAAGCTGAAGGACGATTCGCCTGAAATGGCGGCGCACGAGCAAAGGTTTATGGAATTCCGCCGGAAGTGGTTCGTCGAGTTTGAAAACATCCTGCACAAGGCAGAAACCGGGCCGACCTGGCTGAAAGACGAGCGGGTCGCCAAGGTCGTCGCCGATGCGCTGCATTACCGCGACGGCAAGGTTTACCGCCTCGACGCTTACTGCATCATGTCCAATCACGTTCATGCGGTCTTCGCGCCCTTTTTGTCGGCGGCGGAGTTGCGCGAGATTCTGCTCCCCGAAGGGTTGCGCTTCATCAGCAAGAATCCACCTTTGGACAGGATTATGAAGTCGCTCAAGGGCTACTCGGCGTGGGAAGCCAACGGCGCGCTTGGGCGCAGAGGAACATTCTGGCAACGTGAAAGTTACGATCACGTCGTGCGCGACAATGCAGAGTTTGATCGAATAGTGAACTACGTGTTGAACAATCCAGTGAAAGCCCACTTGGTCGAGGAATGGCAGAAATGGAAATGGAGCTACCGGCGCGCGGATATGCCGTCTGTACCGTAGGTTGTCTAACCTGCGGATGACTCCATCACTCGAATCTTGAAAGCCACTACGCGCGCTGGCGGAAGCTGTTCATTCTCCGGCGCTTCTCGAGTAACGAGAGCCTCCGCAGGTTGGACAACCTACGGTACATTACGCGCGCCGGGCAGCCTTGTACCGTAGGTTGTCTAACCTGCGGAGGATTCCATCACTCGAACCTTGAAAGCCAGTGAGCGCGCTGGCGGAAGCTGTTCATTCTCCGGCGATTCTCGAGTAACGAGAGCCTGCCGCAGGTTGGACAACCTACGGTACGTTGAGTCTCAAGTATCACTCCAATGACAATAGAACAACTCTCTCACTATCGCATCATCACCAAACTCGGCGCGGGCGGAATGGGCGAAGTCTATCGCGCTCTGGATTCCCGGCTCGACCGCGAAGTCGCGATCAAAGTCCTGCCCGCCGAGTTCGCCAAAGACGCCGACCGGTTGCGCCGCTTTGAACAGGAAGCCCGCGCCACCTCCGCGCTCAATCACCCGAACATCCTGACGATTTACGACATTGGCGCGACCGCGCAGGAGGACGGCGGCGCGCCCTACATCGTCGCCGAACTGCTCGAAGGCGAAGAACTGCGCGAGCAGATAAAGCAAGGTCCCATCGCGTCGCGCAAGGCTGTGGAATACGCGCGGCAGATCGCTTCGGGCCTGGCGGCGGCCCACGCCAAAGGCATCGTCCACCGCGACCTGAAGCCGGAGAACCTGTTCGTCACGACCGACGGGCGGGTGAAGATTCTCGATTTCGGCCTGGCCAAACTTCGACCGCCACAACCAGCCAGCGTGGACACCGACGCGCCGACGCAGAAGAAGATCACCGATGCGGGCACGGTGCTGGGCACGGTGGGTTACATGTCGCCGGAGCAGGTGCGCGGGCAGGAGGTGGATTACCGCTCGGACATTTTTAGCTTCGGCGTGATCCTCTACGAGATGCTCAGCGGGCGGCGACCGTTCACGGGCGCTTCGGCGGTCGAAGTGCTGAACGCGATTTTGAAGGAAGAGCCGCCGGAGTTCGACGAGACGAACGCGAAGGTCAGCCCGCCGCTGGAAAAGATCGTGCGGCGCTGTTTGGAGAAGAAGCCGGAACACAGGTTTCAATCGGCGAGCGATCTCGGCTTTGCGCTGGAAGCATTGTCCATACCGTCAGGCTCGCGACCAGAGTTGCCAACAGAGACGACGACGCCCGTGGCGACACTCAAGGCGCGGCTGTTCCGCAACGCGCGGCTGGCGTGGATTGTCGCGGGTGTCGCGGCGCTGGCGTTGCTGGCGGCGTTGCCTTTTGCCGTTGCGCATCTGCGCCAGGCGCCAACGACCGAACCCTCTGCCTTACGCTTCACCATCGCCCCGCCGGAAAAGGCGACCAACGTTGGCGCGCCGATGATCTCACCAGACGGTCGCAATTTGATCTTCGTTGCCACCGTCGAAGGCAAGCGCCAGATTTGGCTGCGCCCGCTGAACGGTTTCACGGCGCAACCGATCTCCGGCACCGAAGGTTACTTCTGCTGTTCGTTCTGGTCGCCAGACAGCCGCTCGATTGGATTCTTCACCAGGGACAAGCTCAAGCGAATTGACGTGGCGGGCGGGGCGCCACAAACGATTTGTGATCTGCCGGGCATCGGCGGTAGTGGCGCCTGGGGGCGCGATGGCACAATCATCTTTTACGGTGTTGGCGCTATCTATCGTGTTCCGGCCGCAGGCGGAGACCCGGTTCCTATCATTTCGAATTTTGGGGGACGCTCGACTGCCGTAATAATACGTCCCTACTTTTTACCTGACGGTCGCCACTTCCTGCATTACGCCTCAGCCGCACAAGAGGCCGGAATTTACCTCGCCTCGCTGGACGGAAAGGAGGAGCGACGCTTACTGGCAGCCGATTCCGACGGCATCTATGCGGCTTCTCCGACACAAGCTACGGGCAAGGGCTGGCTGCTCTTCCTGCGCGATGGGTCGCTGATGGCGCAATCGTTTGATGCAGATCAACTCACGCTGGCGGGCGAGCCGTTTCTCGTCGCCGATCAAGTCGAAGCCGGGAGATTTTCCGTCTCTGACACCGGCATCCTCGCCTACCAGCCGCGCCGCACTTACGAGGACGTTCAACTCGGCTGGATTGACCGGACGGGCAAACCGCTTGAATCCGTTGGTATGACTGGTTTCGCTTTTCAACCCGAACTCTCGCCTGACGGGAAGCGAGTGGCGGTCACGCGTAGTTATGCTGTCAGCCAAGGCGCTGACGTCTACGTGATTGACCTGACGCGCAACACGGAATCACGGCTGACCTTCGATCCGGCTGGTGATGGAAACCCAATTTGGTCGCCTGACGGAAGTCGCATCGTCTGGTATGCCCAGCGAGGGCAGACTCACCATCTTTATCAGAAGCCGGCCAGCGGCGTCGGGCAGGAGGAGCCGTTGTTACAATCGGATGTCCTGGTGTTACCCAGCAGTTGGTCTGCGGACGGCAGATTCATACTTTATGGCCGGTCGGATCCCAAAACCCTGCCAGACATCTGGGTCTTACCGATGGATGAAGACCGCCGCCCATTCCCATTTTTGCAGACACAATTTATAGAGGCAGGTGCGCAGTTCTCTCCCGACGGGCGCTGGGTCGCTTACTGGTCGAACGAGTCGGGCAAGATGGAAGTTTACGTGCAGACTTTTCCGGCTGGGGGCGGCAAGTGGCAGGTCTCGACCAACGCCGGTCAGGTTCCGTTTCCACAATGGCGGGGCGACGGGAAAGAGTTGTACTACATTTCCGCTGACCGCAAGCTGATGGCGGTGGAGGTGAAGCTCGGCGCCACGTTCGAGGCCGGATTGCCGAAGCCGCTGTTCGATCTGGCGGCAGCGCAGGTGCAACGCGACACCTACACGATGACGGCGGACGGCCAGCGCTTCCTTTTCCCGCGCCAGACGAAAGAAGCCGCCCCAGCGCCCTTCTCAGTCGTAGTCAACTGGATGGCGGAGGTGAAACGATGACACGCGCCGCAGGCACACACTTGAACCACTATGAAATCCTCTCCCCGATTGGCGCAGGCGGGATGGGCGAAGTTTATTTGGCCGAAGACACACGGTTGCGGCGCAAGGTCGCCCTCAAGCTCTTACCAGCAGAATTCACCCGCGACATCGCACGCGTGCGCCGTTTCGAGCAGGAGGCCCGCGCCGCCAGCGCGTTGAACCATCCGAACATCCTCACCATTCACGAGATCGGCGAGGCTGCGGGCGCGCATTACATCGCCACCGAGTTCATTGACGGCCTGACACTGCGCGAGCGGCTCAAAGAGCAGCTGACGATGCACGCCACGCTCGACCTCGCCTGCCAGATCGCCACCGCGCTGGCCGCCGCGCACGAAGCAGGCATCGTCCACCGCGACATCAAACCCGAAAACGTCATGGTGCGCCGCGATGGCTTGGTCAAAGTGCTGGATTTCGGCTTGGCCAAGCTGACGGAACTGCGGACGCAAGCCGTGGAATCCGAAGCGCCCACAATTGCCAAAGTAAACACCGATCCGGGAACGGTGCTCGGCACGGCCAGTTATATGTCCCCTGAACAAGCGCGCGGGCAGGACGTAGACGCGCGTTCGGACATTTTCAGTTTCGGCTTGGTGCTGTACGAACTCGTTACCGGATGCGCCGCATTCACCGGAGTCAACGCAATTGATGTGATGGGCGCAATCTTGAATCAAGAGCCGATTCCGTTACGCCAACTTGCTCCCGATGCGCCAGCGGAACTGCAACGCATCGTCAATAAAGCGCTCCGCAAAGACCGCGAGCAACGGTATCAGCATGTCAAAGACTTGCTGATTGACCTCAGGGACTTGAAGCAGGAACTGGAATTTGAAGCCAAGCTGAAGGGCGCTCAATCGTTTGGAGTCCCGCCTTCAGGCGGAATCTTGCGCGCTTCGTCGCTTCCGCCTGAAGGCGGGACGACGAACGCGCCGCCAGCCGGAGCCGCGACAAAAGAAGTTTCAGCAGCACGTAACACCTCAAGCGCCGAAATCATCCTCAGTGGAATCAAGCGGCATAAGAAGGGCGTGCTCCTTGGCCTTGCCTCCCTACTCTTGGTTGTTTCCGTTGCGGGTTATGGCATTTATCGTTTCGCCGCGCCGGAGCGGGAGCGCATCCATTTTCAGAACGTGAAGTTCACGCGGCTGACTTCGCTGGGCAATGTAGGTGTGGCAAATATCTCGCCGGATGGAAAGTTCATTGCTTACATGCAAATGGAAGCTGGTCAGGTCAGCTTATGGGCGAAAGCGATTGCGACAGGCAGCGTCTTACAAATCGTGGCGCCCAGCGACAACCGTTTTTTCTACATTGGGTTCTCGTCCGATAGCAATTACATCTATTACGTCACAGAGCGAGAGAAATCACTTTTTCAAGTTCCGGTCTTTGGCGGTACATCCAAAAAGCTGCTGGGCGGAATTGATGGCAGCGGCAATGTTTCTCCTGATGGCAAACGATTCGCCTTTGTCCGGCGCAGCGCCGATGGAACAAAGTCTCATCTGATCGTAATCAATACTGACGGGAGCGACGAACGGATACTGGCCACGCGCCCAAACAGTGAGGCGTTTATCAAGCCAGCCTGGTCTCCCGATGGCAAAATCATCGCCGCCATCGCTCTCAGCCGAGAACGAGAAGATGCCAGGCCAGTCAACCTAATGCTGCTCGGCGTTGCTGTTGACAGCGGTGAAGTGCGGCCGCTCGTCAAATCAAAGTTGAGCGTTCTACTTCCAAACGACCTGGTTCAAAGATGGAACCGGTCTGGTGCTGACAGGCCCGGAGCAAATTTCCTCGAACAATCAAATCTGGCAACTCTCTTACCCGGAGGGCGAACTCCGGCGCATCACCAATGATTTGGCGAATTATGCCGCAGTATCGTTGACCACTGATGACAGCGCGCTGGTTACGACACAAAGAAAAGAATTGTCTGCTCTCTGGGTGGCGCGGCTTGGGGCAAGGGGTGGCGCGCAACAAATTACCTTTAGAGGCAATAACGCGGACTACATTAGATCTGTGAAGTGGACGCCCGATGGGCGCATCGTTTACTGCTCTATGGCCCTCGGTAATTTTGATCTGTGGATGATGAACACAGACGGTAGCCAAGTTAGGCAGTTGACGGACGATGCAGCGTTTGAAGTTTTGCCTGCCGTTTCGCCGGATGGCCGTCACCTCTTTTTCACCTCAATTCGGTCAGGCGTGATTAACCTCTGGCGCGCAGACATTGATGGAAGCAATCCGAAGCAACTCACGACAGGCGAAACGGGGTCTCGGTTTGACTTATCGCCAGACGGACGCTGGGTGATTTATGAAAGTCGAGGATCAGGGTATCTGAAACTTCATAAACTCTCGATTGACGGAGGCAGTCCTGTGCCGTTAACTGAGCAACCTTCATACGTTCCGGCGGTTTCGCCTGACGGTAAGCTGATCGCCTGTTTCTGGCTTGATCCACAATCCAATCAGCACAGGCTGTCCATCATTCCGTTTGAGGGCGGCACGCCGATCAAGACTTTGGATTCGAAAACGTTTGATGTCTCTATCCAGCCCCGATGGACATTGGATGGCGGTTCGTTGATTTACATTGATACGCGGCAAGGCTCATCAAACCTTTGGCGTCTGCCGCTCGATGGCAGCGCACCGCAACAAGTGACAGACTTCAACGACGCCAAACCTGAGCGCATCCAAAGCTTCGACCTTTCACGCGATGGTAAACAGTTGGTCATCGCACGTGGCGGTCAAACTGCCGACGCGGTGCTGATCAGCGAGGTCAAATGAAACTTCCCGGTTATAATGCAGCGGCTGAAACAAGGAGGAATTTTGATGGAATACCCTGTGATCGTCGAGAAAAATAATGGCACATATCGCGCACTGATTCCGGCGCTGGCTGCGCTCAGCGCCGAAGGGCAGTCACCCGATGAAGCAGTGGAGAAATTACAACAGTCGGCGGAATCATATCTGGCTGCGGTCGAGGTCAGAACAATCAACCTGCAAATGCCGCAGCCTCAGACATCGCGCTATTCGACCGCGCAAGACTGGTTGGAAGCGGTCAGCATTTTTGAAGGGGATGATGAGGCAATTCGAGAACATTTCGCCGAACTCGAGGCAGAGCGACTGAGGCAAAGCGAAGAAGCACACAAGCGAGAAGCTGCATGAAACTTTATGTGCTTGACACCAGCGTCGTCGGGTTTGCTTAGCAACGCCATCCAATCTATCAGAAGCATCTGCAAAACCTGCCCTCCGGAACACCAGTCGTTACCAGCATTATCACTGTCGGAGAAGACCTGAGCGGATGGCTGCCAGCCTGCAGGCGTGCGATTTATGGCGCGGCACGGGTGAAAGCTTACGCTCGTTTACAACGCGGGCAGGAGTTTTATCAGCGAATGGGTTGTTTGCCATTTGATGACACTGCCGCCGCGATCTTCGACCAGTTGCGGGCGCTGAAAATCCGTATTGGTACAAACGATCTGGCTATTGCTGCCATCACTCTTTCAGTTAGCGGCATTCTGGTGACACAAAACATCGTGGACTTTCAGCGCGTCCCCAACCTCTCTCTTGAGGATTGGACAAAGTGAGAATCAAATGAATAGCTTCCTGTCTGTTGCCCGCAAACACTTGCTTATGTTTTTCCTGCTCACGTTCGTTATCAGTTTGGCATTCAGTCAAAAGTTTTCGGCGTCAGTTATTCAGCCTGCCCCAGCCACATTGGGCGTGGGGCGTAAGTATTCCACCATCGAACGCATGAAGCCGGAGCGACTGCGCGCGGTCAATGCGGATAAGCTGAAAATTCAGAAAAGGCGGCAGGTCGTGAAGTTGCAAACCGGTTTTGGAGATTTCAAAGCCATCTTGCATGCGCACGCCGAAGACTCCGCGCACACGGGCGGCACTCGGCCAGAGTTGCTGGCGGCGGCCAAGCGAGTCGGCGTGAAGATCATCATGCTGACCGACCACGTGCGGCCTCCGAAAGATTTCATCGCCGACAGTTGGCGCGGGATGCGCGACGGTGTGTTGTTCATTCCCGGAGCCGAAAGCGAAGGCTTTCTGGTCTATCCGCAACGTTCAATCATTCAGGCGCACATCAACAAGAGTTTCAAATCGCGCGATGAATATGTCCGGCTGGTCAAAGAACCTGTTGGCCAAGATCGCGGCGACATCTTTCTGTCGCACGTCGAAGAGAAAGGCGATTGGGACACAAGTCTGTTGGACGGCTTGGAGATTTACAACATCCATTCCGATTTGCTGGACGAAGCGGAGTTTGTGCGATGGTTGCAAGGTTCGTTTACGAATCCAGACCGATTGAAGCAATTGGAAACGGGACTGGCCGAATTCCCGGCTGAAGTTTTCGGTGCTTTACAAGATTATCTGCCGACGATCATCGCCAAGTGGGATCGGGATTTGCCGTCACATCGGCTGACCGGAGTTGCCGCCAACGATTGCCATCACAACCAACTGTTCACGGTGAAAGTCGCCAGTGAAGACGCCATCGAAGTCATAGCCTTCCCTGATCCGCCGCGCAAAATCACCACCAAGCAGGCTCCGCGAATCTCCGAAATGCTGAAAGGCCGCAAAGTCGGTGACGTGATTTCCAAGTTGGACTTTGATCCTTACGAGCGCAGCATGACGTTCGTGGCAACTCACATTTTGCTGCGCGAGTTGACCGAACCGGCAGTGCGGCAGGCTCTGCGGCAGGGCCACGCCTACGTCGCGCACGACTGGTTGTGCGATGCAACGGGCTTCGCCTTCATCGCCGAACGAAACGGCAAACGCATTGGCGTAATGGGCGATGAAGTGAAATTGGAAAAAGGCTTGAAACTCCGGTTAGCTGCGCCAGTTGCCGGAATGATCAAACTGTTTCGCAACGGTCTGGTTGTTCAGGAAGCCAACGCCGACAAGCTGGATTTCGCGGTGACTGAAGCCGGAATTTACCGCGCGGAAATCTGGTTGACGCTGGATGGCGAACAGCGTCCGTGGATTTATTCCAATCCGATCAAAATCAATCGCTAAACATGAATTTTGGCGGTTACTGATTTGGCTTTCGCGCAGCCTGTGGCATACTGCCGCCCGTTCAAGCGCTACCATCCAACAATCAAAGGCGATACACAAAAAGCGCCACCATCAACAACCAGCACGATCACCTCAAAAGACAGGACGAATTGCATGAAGACTTCGGTCATTCGGTATCGTGTTGCAGATTTTTTGCGCGAATACCCACCTTTTGAAACTTTTTCGCTGGAAGACCTGCTGGCGTTTTCAGGAACCGGAAAGGTTCTGTTTCACGAAGACGACATCTATGTGTTTCGCAAAGGCGAAGCTCGCAACCCCTTGTTTTGGGTAATTCAACAAGGCCAGATAGAGGTTCTGGACGAATCGCCGATGGGCGAACGTTTGTGCGACGTGCTTGGCCCCGGAGACATTTTGGGTTTGGCGCGGGCACAAGACGCGACGACGCATCCATTGACGGCTCGAACCGTGACGGATGTGATTCTCTATTCTTTCGACGAAACTTCCTTTGAAACTCTGGCCGGAAAATATCCCGAAGCAGCGCGGTATCTGACGGCGCATCTGTCGGCATCGGCGCGGCATACAAAAGCTCTGCAAGCGCCCGTGAATCGTGACCGGTTGTTGACTGAACGCGAAAAAACTAGCTGGCTGCGTGTGACAAACGCACCGCCTGCCTGGTTGCGACAGCGGCAAGCCATCTGCGGCGCTGACCTTCCGCTGCGAGAAGCTGCCGCGCTGTTGACGCAATCGCGCAACCGCGCAGTCGGAGTGGTTTCAGACACCGGACAACCGCTGGGGTTGGTGACTGAACGAGATTTGCCAGCGTTGGCCGACGCAGCAGACACGCCGGTCGGCGCATGTTTGAACCGCGATTTCCACACGGCTCCGCCGAAACTCGGAACGGCGGATTATCTGCTGAGAATGCTGCAAAACCGTTGTCAAACGCTGGTCATCACTGTGGACGGAACAACCAATACTCCAGTGGAAGACATTGTCACCGATTCCAGCCTGGCAATTCATTGCGGCAGAATTCCCACGTTATATCAGCAAGAAATGCTGGCGGCGGATTCGGTCGAAGAACTGGCTTATCTGTGCAATCGCGCTCGCGCCTTTCTGGCTGAAGAATTGGCGGGACCGTCCGTCGTGGAATGGTTCTGGCAAATGCAAACCGAATTGCATCACGTGTTGCTGGAACGGCTTGTCAGCATTGCCAAAACCGAATTGGCAAACGCCGGGCGAAATCATCCGCCGATTGCGTTCTGCTGGCTTGGTTTTGGCAAAGCCGCTCGCCGCGAATTGCTCATGCCGGATTTGCCAGCGTTCGGACTTCTGTACGCAGATTCGCCCGCGCATCTGGAGACAGAAACTGCCGAATACTTTTCGACTTTGGCCCGGAAAGTGGAGGCCAAACTCAAAGCTTGTATCGGCAAGAATCGGACGCCATCGCACACCATCGCTGCTCGTTCGCTTTCAGCGTGGAAACACGTTTACACCGGTTTGATCCAGAACCCCATCGGCAATTCCATTTATTCAGCGCGTGAACTGTTCGACCTGCGCCCTGTCTACGGCGATGCGGCGTTGGCGGCGGATTTGCGGGAAACGATTCACGCGGCGTTGCAACAACAGGAAATGTTCATCCCCGTGCTGGCCAACGATACGCTGGCCAATCTGCCGCCACTGACTTTCTTTCAAGGCTCAGTGGTCGAATCGGACGGCACAAGAAAACAGACGCTTAACCTGGAAAAAACGGCGCTGCTTCCACTCTGCGATGCGACACGAGTTTTTGCGCTGAACGACGGCAATCTTTCCGCCAGCAATACGCTGGACAGATTGGACACTGCAACGCGCTGGCTGCCTCAATATGCGTCCACCTTTCGAGATGCGGCAGACGCATTGCGCATCGCGTCTTATCAACATGCCGTGGCGTCGTTCGATGCCGGGGAAAGCAATGACGTGGTCATCACTCCTGCCCGACTCGGAAGATTTGAACAACGATTGCTGAAATCAGCTTTTGACGCCGTTCGCCGGTTGCTGGAATTGACGGCGACCATTCATCCCCTGCTTGATCCCAAATGAACCCGGAAACACTGCCCATTTTTGCCGAACACTATTTCGATTGTTTTGAACGAAGCTGGACGGACGACACGCCCATCGAACACGTGCGGTTTGTCGTGCTGGATACCGAAACGACCGGTTTGGATCCACGCCGCGACCGGCTGATTACCATTGGAGCCGTCAGCGTGCTGGCTGATGAAATCATCCTGTCCGATTCGTTCGAAGAGATGCTGAAAATTGCCTACAACAACGCTTCAGTCACTGTTCACGGCATTACCCGCAACGAAGCGCGCGACGGGTTGGAAGAACCCGAAGCGATTGAGCTTTTTTTGGACTATTTGCGAGACGGCGTGATCGTAGGCCACCACATCGGCCACGACATTGCGACGCTGAATGCCGCTTATGAACGCCACTTCGGATTTCATCTGAAAAACCGTTTTTTGGACACAATGGATTTGACCTTGCATTTGCAGCGCGACGGCGCGTTTGCTGACAAAGGTGGAATAGATGGCTTTTCGTTGGATGCGCTCTGCGATTTCTTTGACGTGCCGCCCAGAGACCGCCACACCGCTGGCGGCGATGCGTTCATCACAGCGCTGGTTTTTCTGCGATTGCTGCGATCGAGTAAGAAGTTTCATCGCGCCACGTTGGGACTGTTGACTGAGGCGTATGCGGCAGAAGAACTTCAGGAACATTGACGCAACGTGCCCGCTGGAAAAGAAAAGGCGGGAACATTGTCCCGCCTTTTTGCTTTGCCTGATTGTTTGCTGATCGTTTAACGCTGTGAAAGTTTCGCTTCGGGCTGGGAATACGAGACAGGGGCTGCGGCTCGTGTCGTTCCACTGCCAATCGCGCTCATGACGCGGTTTGGCAAAATCCCTAGGTACAAAGTTCCTGCCAACGCTAGTGCCAGTGCCACAGCCGTCATTGTGCTGACGCGCGGTTTGACGAAACCAGGCGCAAGCGGACGGAAGAACATGACCACAATCGGGTACAGGTAGTAATACACAGAAATGATGCTGTTGATGACTGCAACCACCACCAACCAGCGCAGGTTCGGCGCTCCATCCCAAGCCGATTTGAAGATGAAGAACTTGCTCATGAAACCGGCGGTCGGCGGAATGCCCGCCAGACTGAACAGGAAAATCGCCAGCGAAAAGCTCAGGGCCGGGGTTTGGAATCCAATGCCAGCGTAATCGGCGGTTTCGACTTTTTGATCGCCCGCACGCGCCAGCAACTGAATCACGGCAAACGCGCCCACGCTCATCAACGAATACACAAGCAGGTAAAACCCTACGGGCGCAGCTTCGCTGGTAACGAATCCAACCAGCGCGTAACCGGCGTGTGCAATGGACGAATATGCCAGCATGCGTTTGATGTTCTTTTGCGACAGCGCCACGATGTTGCCGACGGTCATCGTCAACGCGGCAATGATCGCCACCGCAGTTACCCACACGTGATGAAGCTGGGAACCAAGATCGCCTCCGGCGTTAAAGCCTTCGGCAAAGGTGTGCAGAAAAGCCGCGAACACTGCGACTTTCGGAGCCGTTCCCATAAAACCGGTGACAATGGTCGGAGCGCCTTCGTACACGTCCGGCGTCCACAAATGAAACGGCGCGCTGGCAATCTTGAATCCGAAACCGACCAGCATCAACGCCGCGCCGATCATCAACAATGCGGGAAACTGGACTTTGCCTTCGGTAATCGCCTGATTGATGGCGATAAGGTTGGTGCTGGCTGTTGCGCCATAGACCAGCGACATGCCGTAGAGCAAAAACGCCGTGGCGAACGAACCGAGCAGGAAGTATTTCAACGAAGATTCGCTGGCGCGCGTGTCATAACGACGATAACCCGCCATCACGTACGTCGTGATCGAAGCGATTTCCAATCCCAAAAAGACCGTCACCAGATCGCCAGCTCCGGCCAGCAACAGCATTCCGGCAGTTGCAAACAAAATCAGCGCAAAGAATTCGCCGGGCGGCAAGGCTTCGTCGCGCAAAAACTGGCTGGCCAACAAGGTCACGGCAATCGAAACAATCAGAATCGTCACCGAAAAAAACACGCGAATCGGGTCAACCACGATCATTCCAGAAAAGTAGCTGCCGCGCCCCACCGAATTCAGGCCGAAAACCGCGATCAAAGCCAGCGCCAGACCGACCAGCGTGATTCCGGCGTTGATTTTGCGAGCGCCTTTTTTGGAAAACGCATCCACCAGCATAATCACCACCGCCGCCACTGAGACAATGGATTCCGGCGCGATTGCTGCGTAATTCAAATTGAGAGAAGTAAGTTGCATTGTTGCTTTACGCTTTACCCGCTTCCAATTTCTGGAAGTGGATTTTTGCTTCGCCGGTTGAAATTACTGCCCGGCATTTAACCAGAAAGTCCATCCCCAACAATCCGTCGGCCATTGTCCCGGATGGAATCGTGTGAACCACAATCGGAAAATCATCTATCTTTTGGCCTAGACAATTGAACCAAACAACCTTGATGACAGGAGCCATCACAATTCCGTTTGCAGCTATCATCCTGACTCTTCGCGTTGGATGACTGATGTCGTAACCAAGCGATTCAACAGCTTCAATCGGCAGCATTGTGTAACTCGCTCCGGTGTCAATCAGCAATCGAAGCCTGCCCACTTCACCGCCAATGCTTCCTATTGCCGCCTTTGAAAGCAGCAAATTGCCAATTTGTTTTAGCGTGTAATCTTGCTTCACAAAACGACAGCCCAATCTTCGGGAGGTTCACCAACATATTCGATAGCAAACGATCTGCCTTTGATGGAAGACAAGCGGCTGTAGACATCATCCCGATTAGGGGAATGAGCTATCACTTCGCCTTTGACAACATTTAGCTCGTCATCGAGTTCTGCGTCAGCAATCAAAAGCCATTCGTTAGGATAACGGCTGGCAATTTCCGACATAGCGAGCATTTGATTCATAGGCGCCTCCTCAGCAGAGTTCAGATCATTTTTCTGCTTTAAGGATTTTACCTTCAACTGTTTGCTTGATACTACTAACCGTCTTTTCAGTGACACGCAGGAAGGTCATCGGTTTGACGCCCATGACAATCGCCAACACGACCAGCGGAACCATCGCCAGCACTTCGCGGCCATTCATGTCTTTGAGTTCTTCGTTTTCTTTCTTGGTGATTTCGCCAAAGAACACGCGCTGAATCATCCACAGCAGATACACCGCCGAGAGAATCACGCCCAGCGCAGCCAGCACCGCAAACATTTTGGCGTGCGGAACCGGCGAAGCGAACGTGCCAATCAGAATCAGGAATTCGCCGATGAATCCGTTCAGCAGTGGCAAACCCAGACTGGAAAGCGCGACGATCAAAAACAGCGTCGAATACTGCGGCATAGGCGTTGAAATTCCGCCGAAGTCTGCAATCTGGCGCGTGTGGCGACGGTCGTAGACGATGCCTACACCCAGGAAGAGTGCCCCGGTCGAGATGCCGTGCGCCAGCATTTGATACAACGCTCCCTGCATGCCTTGATCGGTGAAGGCGAAAATTCCCAGCACGACAAAGCCCAGGTGGCTGACCGATGAGTACGCCACCAGCTTTTTCATGTCCGGTTGCACCATTGCCACCAGCGCGCCGTAAATAATGCCAACCACCGCCAGGCCCATCATCCACGGAGCCGCTTTCTGCGACACGCTTGGGAAAAACGGCAGGTTGAAGCGCATCAAGCCATACGTTCCCATTTTCAGCAGCACGCCCGCCAGAATAATCGAACCGGCAGTCGGCGCTTCGACGTGCGCGTCGGGCAACCAGGTGTGAAACGGGAACAGCGGAACCTTGATGCAAAACGCCAACGCAAATGCCAGCCACAACCACGTTTGCACGTTGCCGGGAATGGCGGTTTTGCCGGTTTGCAGATTGTTGGTGATTTCGACCATGTCGAATGTCGTGCCGCCGTTGTAAAAGTAAATGGCAATGATGGCGACCAGCATCAACAAGCTGCCCACGACGGTGTAGACGAAAAACTTGATCGCTGCGTAAATGCGCCGTTCTCCGCCCCAAACGCCGATCAGGAAGTACATCGGAATCAGCGTGATTTCGAAGAACAGGTAAAACAGGAACATATCCAGCGAAACGAACACGCCGATCATTCCCGTTTCCAGAATCAGCATAAACAGCATGTATTCGCGGACACGTTTGGTGACATTCCAACTTGCCAACACCGAAATCGGCATCAGAAAGGTGGTCAGAATCACCAGCCAGACGCTCAAACCATCAATGCCGACGTGGTAATACACTCCCAGCGAACCGATCCAGGCGGTTTTCTGGACAAGCTGCGCCGCCGCATTGGAACTGTCGTAACGCGCCAGAATCAACAGCGAAACCAGGAACGTCACCAGCGTGATGGCCAGCGTCGCGTACCGGTAAAGATTGTTCGCGGCTTTTTGATCGCCAGAACCGCGCAAGGAGAGGAGCAACAGCAAAACCCCTCCTATCAGCGGCAGAAAAGTTGTGATCGTAATGAGGTTCATAAAATGCCAGTCCGTTCGTAGTACCGGCTTCAGCCGGAATGCCTTAACTTGCCAATCCTGCCACCGCCTGAAGGCGGAACTACGAACTAACGCAATGCGATATATCCGAAATAGCCGATAACGACGATTGCGCCGACTAAAATCACTGCGGCGTAATTTCGCGCAAAACCCGTTTGCGTGTAACGCAAGATGCCGGACAAGCTGCCAAACAACCGCGCAGTGCCGTTGACAGCGCCGTCAATGATTTTCACGTCAATGACTTTCCAAAGCCCTTCGCGTGACAGCGTTTCAATCGGAGTGACGACGACCTCGTCGTACAGCTCATCCACCTTGTATTTGTCTTCCAGAATCTTCGGCATCTTCTTGAGCGGATTTTTGCCGAAGACGGCAAAACCAACTGCAATGCCGATCAGCCCAAGCAGGATGGAAAATCCGGCCAGAGCCAGTTCGGTGGAAGTGTCGTGATGTTCTTCGGCCTTGACCGCAGGAACAGCGGCTTGTTCGGCAGTAGCGGCTCCGTGACCAGCGGCTGCTCCGTGCGGTTGCGCGTGAGCAATCACCGGTTCCAGGAAATGTTCAAAATGATTCGATCCGCCCATTGCCGCAGGCACACCGACAAATCCGCCAACAGCCGAAAGCACAGCCAGAATCACAAGCGGCGCAACCATCAGCCAACCGGATTCGTGCGGTTTTCCATGCCCGTGCCCACCATGACCGTGATCGTCGTGACCGTGTGAAGCGTGGCCGTGATCGTCACCGTGCGATTTGCCAAAGCGCTCTTCGCCCCAGAAAGTCATGACCATCATGCGAGTCATGTATATCGCCGTCAGCAACGCGGTCAGAGCGGCAATTCCCCACAAAATTTTGCTCAGCGGAAAGCCAGCGACAGTCGGCAAGGCTTCGGTTGACCAGGTCTTCCACAGAATTTCGTCCTTGCTGAAAAAGCCAGACAGCAGTGGGAACCCGGAAATCGCCAGCCAGCCGACGAACATCGTGCCGAAGGTAAACGGCATATATTTCCGAAAGCCGCCCATGTTGCGCATGTCCTGTTCATCGTGCGCACCGTGAATGACCGATCCAGCTCCGAGAAAGAGCAGCGCCTTGAAAAAAGCGTGCGTCATGACGTGGAAAATGCCAGCGGCGAAAGCTCCGACTCCGCACGCCAGGAACATATAACCAAGCTGCGAAACCGTCGAATACGCCAACACTTTTTTGATGTCGTTCTGCGCCAAACCAATCGTCGCGGCGAAAATCGCCGTTGCGGCTCCGATGCAGGCGATAACCACCATCGCCGTTGGAGACTTCACAACCACTGCGCTGCAACGCGCGGTCAAATACACTCCCGCCGTGACCATCGTCGCGGCGTGGATCAATGCCGACACAGGTGTTGGGCCAGCCATCGCGTCCGGCAACCAGACGAACAAAGGAATCTGGGCGGATTTGCCGGTCGCGCCGACAAACAGCAACAACGCGATTGCCGTCAACACTCCGCCGACGGCAATGGTCGGAGCGGAAACTTGCGTCAGGAAGCTGGCGACTTCCTGCCCGCCGATATTTTTCGTGACAAAACTGATAGTGCCGAATGTGGTGAAGACCAGAAACGTGGCGATCATAAATCCGAAATCGCCGATGCGGTTGACGATGAAGGCTTTTTTCGAGGCGTCACCTGCCACATCCCATTTGGTGAAAAAGCCTATCAACAGGTAGGAACACAATCCGACGCCTTCCCAACCGACGAACAACAACAACAGGTTATCGCCCAGCACCAGCGTCAACATCATGAACATGAACAGATTCAGATAGGCGAAGAATCTGTAAAAGCCCGGATCGCCGTGCATGTAGCCGACCGCATAAATGTGAATCAGCAAGCCTACGCCGGTGATGAACAGGATGTAGATGCCGGACAGCGGATCAAGCAGATAGGCGAAATCGGCCTGGAAATTGCCGACCGAAATCCAGGTGAAGAAATGTTCGGTGATGCGGCGAACATCGTTGGCGTCTTTAGGAGCGTGTATCAGTTGATTGAACGACAAAAATGCCAGCACGGCTGATACGGCAACCGAGCCGCAGGCAATTGCGCCAACGGCTTTTTCACCGAGTCGTTTGCCGAACAATCCGTTGATGATCGCGCCAATCAACGGCGCAAGGGTGATCCATTTAAGCATATCGGTGGTTGGTGATCGGTGGTTGGTGGTCGGCAGTTTATCAGTTCAGAAACCGACAACTGGCCACAGGCAACCGACAACTACAATTTCAGTAAATCAGCTTCGTCCACGTTGAGCGTTTCGCGAGTTCTGAACAGCGCGATGATGATGGCCAATCCAACCGCGGCTTCGGCGGCGGCAACGACCATGACTATGAAGACGAACAATTGTCCGGTCACATCGCCCAAAAAGCGCGAAAACGCGACCAGCGTCAGGTTGACGGAATTGAGCATCAACTCGATGCACATAAACAGGACAATGGCATTGCGTTGAATCAGCACGCCAGCGACGCCGATGGTGAACAACACGGCGCTCAGCGCCAGATACCAGGAAAGCGGAACCATTTCAGGCGTGAACCTCCTCTTCGGAACTTTCTTCGACGATTTCCGTCGGCTGATTGGCGGCAGTCAACGCCGCTTCGATTTCATTGGTTTCTTCCTTGCTCTCGCGGCGCGCCAACATCATCGAACCGACAATCGCCATCAGTATCAGCACAGACGTGGCTTCAAATGGCAATACATAATTGGTGAACATTCCTTCAGCGACGGATTCGACCGTGCCCGGAACAGTTTCAGAAGCCGCCGGATTGCCTACGGTTTTCAGCACGGCCATGACTTCGGCGATCAAAGCCAGAAAGAGCGGCACAGCCAGAAACTTCAGATATTTCTGTCGGTCGGTTTTGGCGTCTTCTTCGCGTACGTTGAGCAACATAATCACGAAGACGAACAACACCATGATCGCTCCGGCGTAGACGATGATCTGAATAGCGGCGATGAATTCCGCCGCCAGCGTCAGAAAGAGTCCGGCCAGACAACACATCACGACAATCAGCCCGATGGCGCTGTAAATCGGATTGCGCTGCAAAATGACGTTGAACGCGGCAACAACGGCCAACGAAGCGAAGGCCAGAAAGAAAAGATGCGAAACTTGGATTTGAGCGAATTGTTCCATATCGGAATCGAATTTAGTAAACCAGCACTGCGATGGTCGCGGCCAGCGCGATGTTCAACAGCGCCGCAGGCAACAAAAACTTCCAGCCGAAGCTCATCAATTGGTCGTAACGCAACCGTGGCAGCGTTCCGCGCAACCAGATGTACAGGAACAGGAAGAAAAAGACTTTGGCCAGAAAATAAATTGGCCCCAACCACGGAAAGACATTGATGAAAGGCCCGTTCCATCCGCCCAGAAACAGCGAAGCCGCCAGCACCGACACCGTCGTCATATTGACGTATTCGGCGATGAAGAACAGCGCGAATTTCAATGCGCTGTATTCGGTGTGGAATCCGGCAACGAGTTCGGTTTCGGCTTCGGGCAGATCGAAGGGAATACGATTGGTTTCGGCAATTGCGCTGATCAGGTAAATGAAGAATGCAAAAATCGCCGGAACAGCCATCGCCAGACTCTGCCAGCCTTCTCCGGCTGACGTGCCACCGAAGATATTCCAGCGCATGCCATACCAGCCTGACTGCTGTTCGACAATTTTGACCAGATCGAGTGTCCCGGCCATCAACAGCACAGCCACGATAGAAAGCGAAAGCCCGAGTTCGTAGCTAACCATTTGCGCAGAAGAACGCAATCCGCCCAACAAACTGTATTTTGAATTCGACGCCCAGCCGGCGATGAAAATGCCGTAAACCCCAAGACCGGTCATGGCGAAAATATACAGAATGCCGACATTGAAGCTGGTGACGTACAGGTTGATCGTTCGCAGGTCTACGTTCCATCCCAGCCCCAGTTTGGTGGAGATGTCATTGACCAACTGGCTCAGGATTTCTCCGCCGGGCAACGGCAGATCGCTGGGACCGAACGGATATACGATCAACACCATCATCGCCGGAATCAGCGAAATGATCGGAGCCATCACGTACAACGCGCGATTGACCGACATCGGAATGATGTCTTCCTTGAAGATGAATTTGATGAGGTCGGCAAACGGTTGCAGCAGCCCTTGCCAGCCGACACGGTTTGGCCCCAGACGATTTTGAATGACGGCCAGCACTCGGCGTTCGGCGTACACCGCATAAGCGCAAATAATCATGATCATGATCCAGAAGATCGCAACCTTGACCAATGCCCCAAGCACGTATGGAAAATCAATTGAGTTAATCAGCGATGACATAAAGTAGTCAGCTTTGGGTTATTTGAACGGCAGCGCGCTGCCGGAATTCAGATTGGTAATCACATTGATTTCGCGCGGTCGCTGGATATAAGCCACCTCGCCCAAACGCTTTTTCGGCAAATCCAGGCCGATGCGCGCTCCGGGCGTTTGCGAATCAATCAGCAGCCAAACGCCGCCGTCGTGTTTGATTTGAAACTTGTTCTCTGCCGGAAATTGACCTTGTTTGACGGCTACGGTCAGAAAATCCTTCGAATAAACCAGCAGATATTCTTCCTGCAATTGTTCCAGCATCGAAGCCAGCAACACCGCACGCGCCGGATATTCGCCTTCGCCCGTCATCAACACTTCGTTGGGACGTTTGACGACTTTCAGCGGAATCTCTTCCGGCTTCGGAGCGATTTCGCGCGTGACCAAATCCACCAACCGCTGGATTTTCTGTTCGCGTCCGGCAAGGTTGTTTGTCAACTCAGCGACAAACCGTTTCAACGATCCTTCGCTCGGTTTCGCCACCAACGCGCCGTAGTTGTACAGAATGTCCTGTCCGTAAGCGCGCGAATCGGGAATCGCTTCCAGCATTCCGCCGAAGACCGTTTCGTTGCGCATCAAAAAGTGAAGCTCTTCCGGCGTCGGCGCATACGTCGCTTCCAGGTATGGAAATTTCAACTGCAAATCCGCATCCAGCCGCAAATTGCCAAGCGGTACGCGCAGGTACATCGCTTTTTCCGGCGTTCGCAAAAACGAATAATCGGCGAAGACGAATTTGCCGTCTTGTTCCTTGCCGACTTCGACTTTCGATCTGATGACGGCAACGCGGCAAATCGCATTTTCCAACCGGTCGCCTTTGCTGTCGGATTCATCCAGATAAAGATAAATCTGCCGGTCTTCGCCTTCGACCTTGATGATTTCCAGCTTCGCTCGTCCCAATAATTGCGGTTCAAAGTACACGCCGGACTGACGCGGATACGCCAGCAAAGTCACCAGACTTTCGCGCGTCGGCGTGTTGGCCTGATTTTTTGGATCCGCCGGAACACACGCCGCATTGCGAACGTCGTCGGCAAACTGTTTGGCCAGCTTTTCGCGCTGTTTGGTCAGCGAAGCACCGTTCGGGTTTTCAGTGATCTTTTCGCCGCAACCAAAACCTGCAAGCGCAACCATCAATATCGCCGCCGAAGCGACGAATCTGACTGACAATGGCCTGTTCAGTCTGTTTGGCATAAGGCGAACCTTCGTAAAGCAGTAACAACTGCCTTACGCCGGGAACATCAAAACTTTGGCTGTTTCACCTTCGGCAGCTTGAGGCAGCGAAGGCGTCAGCATTTCGGAACGACGAGTGATCTGCACATAGCGCTGATGCAGGCGCGAACCGGCTTTGGCGGTCAGCGGCGATTTATCCACAGCCACCTCGCGATTTATTTTCGCCACCTGCCCGGCCAACCGGTCGGCCAGCTCAGCGCGGTTGATTTTGCTCAAATCCGACGCAGCGAATTTGATCGGCGTCGCGCCTTCGTTGGCCAGTTGGTTGTGTGACAACCCAGCGAATTCCGGCAGGGTTTCGGTAATTTCCTTGAACACGTTCTTGAGCTGTCCCTGATACCCGAAATCCACGCCCATCAACTTGGCCAGTTGATTGACCACCATCCAGTCAGGACGCGCCTGACCAACCGGCGGAATCGTCCGGCGCACAAACTGGATTTGCGATCCGTTGTTGACCTGTGTGCCCTGTGATTCGGCAAAGCTGGTGACCGGCAACACGACATCGGCCAGTTGCGCCGTTTCGGTCAAGAACATTTCCTGCACGACCAGAAAATCCAGTTTGCCGAGTTGGGATTTGACCAGGCTGGCGTCGCCGTTCGCTTTGAAAACCACGTCTTCACCGGCAATCAGCAAGGCTCTGATGCCGCCGCCCGCCGCATTGAGCATGGCCTGAGCTGACATTCCGCCTTTGTAACCGGAAGCCATTCCCATCATTCCCGAACCCAGCGTGTTCGAGTACCGCGCCAGCGGCACAAAGGAAAACTTGGTTTCAGTGCGCGCGGGCAAAGCGCCGACTTCCAGCGTCGGATGTTCGACGATGTAAGTGAAAGGATTTTCGTTGATCGAAGGTTTCTGAGTCGAATTGGACGATCTGACCTGCCGTTGCAGCGAATCAATGTAGGCCTTTTTGGCCGCTTCGGCTGCTTCGGCGCTTGGCGAAGCCAGCGCTTCTTCCAACAGCGGCAGGGCTTCGACCGCCGCGCCGCGCAATTCATCGCCAAAAATGACGACGACCTTGCCGCTTTCGTGAACGATCTTGCGAATCGCTCGGATGTCGTCGGCATTCGCGCCCATCGCATCGGCGGCGTCGGCGATTTTCGATTCGTCCAGCAACGCCTGAATGATGGCGGCTTCGCTGCCTTCGCGGACGCGAACGGCAACGTTGGCCTGTCTTTCCAACCGCGATGGCACGGAATTGACGACCAGCAACCGAGCGGCTTTCTGGCGCACAGCCCAGCGAATCGAAAACGCCGTCAGCGGATTTTCTTCGTTAGGGTCAGAGCCGATCAGCAGAATCGCGTCGGCGTTTTGAATGTGTTCCTGTGTGGCAATCGTCGGCGAACCGTAACGATAAAACGAGGTCAAATCCACTTCGTCGTCATCGTGATAATGCTCCGCGTGTGGAGTTTGCAGCGCTTCGTCGGCGAATTTCCGCAATACGAATTGATCTTCGTTCAGCAAACGCGCCGCGCTGATGACGCCAATGCTCTGCCCGCCTTTTTCCGCTTTGATCTCGCTGAGCTTTTTGGCGACGAAACTGAGCGCATCGTCCCAGGTCGTCGGAACCAGATGCTCGCCGCGGCGAATCATCGGACGATCCACGCGCTCTTTGCTGTGAACGAAATCCACCGTGTAACGTCCCAGCGCACAGAGGAAATCGTGATTGATGCCTCCGGCAGTGCGTCCACGCCCATCGCGCGCCACGGCGCGAATCAGTTTTTCGCTGCGCGTTCCCGCCAGAATCGAACAGCCGTCCGAACAGAAATTGCAGACGGTCGGCGTTTGTTTCAAATCCCAAGGACGCGCGACGTATTTGTACGGCACGTGCAGCAAGGTTCCCGTCGGGCAGACATCAACGCAATTGCCGCAATCGGAACATTCCACCCAGCCGCCAAAACTGCTGATCAAAGTCGCCGAGCCGCGATTGATGGTGGTGATGGCGTTTTCGTCCATCCATTCTTCGCAAACTCGAGTGCAGCGTTTGCAGGTCACGCAGCGCTGCGGATCGTTGTAAATGAAGGGCGAAATCTGGCGTTCCAGGTAATTTTCCTTGTCGTCGAATTGCGAACGAACGCGGTCTTCGCCGAATCCGTAAGTCTGATCCTGCAATTCGCACTCGCCCGCGCGGTCACACACAGGACAATCCACCGGATGGTTCGACAGCAAAAATTCGATCATCGCCGTGCGAGTCTCTTCGACTTCCTGCGATTCGGTCGTCACGACCATTCCGTCGGTGACGGGCATGGTGCAGGCCGTTTGCAGCTTGGGAATTTTCGGATTGTCCACGCGCACGACGCACATGCGGCACGAAGCCTGCGGCGTCAGCCCGCGATGATGACAGAAGCGCGGCAGATAGACGCCGTTCATTTCGCACGCTTCGATCAGCAACTCGCCTTTCGGCGCGGTCATTTCCTGTCCGTTGATTGTGATTTTTACTGTTTCCATAAATCAGGTTGTGAAGTTGTTACGAACTCTCAAGAAATCGCCACGATCAGCCACCTTACTGCGCAAGGAAATAAAACAGCACAATGAAGGCCGCTAATATCAAAATCAGAAAACCTGCGAATCCAAGCGATCCATCACTCTTTTTTTTGGCCTGTTCAAAGTGAACGTCCAAGTAATCTGCCATTTTTGTGCTCGTAACTGGCCTGAGCCTGGATGTTGCAATATCTGCACACGGCCATTTGAACGCCGACTTTTTCCACACGGGCAAATTCGGCAATTCGCCTGTCACACCTTGGGCAGTGAACTTTCATTTACTGCTATGGCCGAACACTAACGATTTGCTGATTGGCTTTCAAACCATCAGCCGTCTGGCTGTCTGAAGTTCAACTTAAGTAACCCCGAATCAGGCCGCTGCCCGCTCTCTTAGCTTCGTCTTTCGAGTCTTTTGCGGGAGCAGCGCAATCAACCCTCGCAAAGCATTATTGACGGATTCGGAGTCAGGAAAAAATTCCTGCACGTCACGATCCAATCTGACCGCGCCGTCCTCCAGCTTGAAATTCTGGACTAAGGTTGTTCCATCCACGCGATTGACCGTCACGGTGTAGCCTTCGCGCATATTGCGATAATGCTTTCCACGAACGCCGCCGCTGAAATCATATTCCGCCCGTATCTCATCTTTAGTCACCACTGTCTTTTTAGCCTTCTTCATCTTCATACTTCTTTCTTTCCGAAGTGGTTGCCTTACGGCAACTGATGATGCGAATTTTATCCTGTCTGTTAGTGTGGGAGACCACCAGCAACTTCCCATTCACCGATTCACCAAGAGTCAGGTAACGATGCTCACCAATTGAATGGTCAGGGTCGGGAATCGTTATCGCAAAAGGATCATTAAACACTGTCGAAGCTTCGTCGAAACCGACTTTGTGTTTGCGAAGGTTGGCGATGGCTTTATTTTCATCCCATTCAAACTCTTGTCGCATCGCCATTTCGCCTCATTCTCTCGGATCATCAACACAGCAGCAGGCTAATCTGCGACTCTGGCAAGCTTCACCAGATTGTGTTTGATGCGCCGGTCGAAATCTTCGCGGAATTTTTTGATCGCCGATTGCACAGGCATCGCCGCCGCATCGCCCAGCGCACAGAAACTCTTGCCCAGAATCTTGTCGGCCAGGTCGTAGAGCAATTCCACGTCGCCCGGACGGCCTTCGTAACGTTTCATCCGCTCGAAGACTTTGTAAAGCCAGCGTGTGCCTTCGCGGCAAGGAGTACACCATCCGCACGATTCGTGTTTGTAAAAGTGCGTGATGTTCATCGTGGATTCAAAAATATCCGCTGTTTCGTCCATGACGATGACGCCGCCCGAACCGAGCATCGAACCCGCCGCCGCGACAGATTCATAATCCATCGTGATGTTTTCGCACTCTTCCGCAGTCAAAATCGGCACGGACGAACCGCCCGGAATGACGGCTTTCAGTTTGCGCCCGCCGGAGATGCCGCCGCATTCGTTGTTAATCAACGACATCAGCGGATAGCCCATCGGCACTTCAAAGTTGCCGGGATTGTTGACGTGCCCGCTGACGGTGAAGAGTTTCGTGCCGCCGCTCTTTTCCGTTCCCAGCGCCTTGTACCATTCGCCGCCATTCATAATGATGTGCGGGACGACGGCCAGCGTTTCAACGTTGTTGACCACTGTCGGGCCGCCGTACAAACCGACCACCGCCGGAAAAGGCGGTTTCAGGCGCGGATGCCCGCGCTTGCCTTCCAGCGATTCCAGCAGCGCGGTTTCTTCACCGCAGATGTAAGCGCCCGCTCCGGGATGAACGTACATATCGTGATCGAAACCGGAACCCAGAATGTTTTTGCCCAGATACCCTTGCGCGTAAGCCTGTGCGATGGCTTTTTCCAGAATCTCCTTGATGTACCAGTATTCGCCGCGAATGTAGATGTACGACGTGTTCGAGCCGAGCGCGAAGCCCGCGATAATCATGCCTTCGATCATCTGGTGCGGGTCGTATCGCATCAGGTCGCGGTCTTTGCCCGTACCGGGTTCGGATTCGTCGGCATTGCAAACGACGTATTTCGGACGTTTGGATTCCTTCGGGACGAAGCTCCATTTCATGCCGGTCGGAAATCCCGCGCCGCCGCGTCCGCGCAAAGCGGATTTTTTGACTTCCTCGATAATCTGATCCGGTTGAAACTCTTTGAGCGCTTTCGGCAACGCCTGATAACCGCCAGTTTGCTTGTACACTTCAATGTCACAAGCCTGGCCTTTGAGATGAAATCTGTTGGTCAGAACTTTTGTCATAACAGTTCGTGGTTGGTTTTACTTCAATCCGTCAATCAGTTTATCCACAGCCTCGGTCGTCACTTTTTCGTGATAATCGAAATTGACCTGCAAGCACGGAGCCAGATCGCAATAGCCCAGGCATTCGACTTCCATCAATGTGAATTTGCCGTCCTGACTGGTTTCTCCCAAACCGATGTGGAGTTTATGTTCGATGTGTTCGGCGATTTTTTCCGCTCCCATCAGCGCGCAGGAAAGCGTGCGGCAAACCTGCAACTTGTATTTGCCAACCGGTTTGCGCGAATACATCGTGTAAAAGGTGACGACCTCTTCGACTTCGTTGACGCGCATATCAAGCCGCTGAGCGATGTACTTCACATCGTCATCGGTGACATAGCCGTGCTCTTCCTGGGCGATGTACAGCGCCGGAAGCACCGCCGACCGTTTGACTGGGTAATGGGTGATGATTTCGTCGAGTTTTGTTTCGTTTGCTAGGCTAAACATGGTTTTTAACGGTCAACGTCTCCAAGAACAATATCAATGCTACCGATGACGGCAACGACATCGGCAATCAGCGAGCCTTCGACCATCGCGGGCAACGCCGCCAGATTGACGTAAGAAGGCGTGCGAACTCGGACGCGATATGGACGCTCGGCTCCATCGCTGACAATGTAATAGGCGATTTCGCCTCGCGCCGATTCGATTGATTGATACACTTCGCCGACCGGTACGGTGAATCCTTCCGACGCCAGCAAAAAGTGATGAATCATCACGTCAATGTGCTGTTTCATCAGATCGCGTTCCGGCAGTTTCAACTTCGGATGATCGGATTTGACCGAACCTCCCACCGTTCGCAATCTTTCCAGCGCCTGTCGGCAAATCTTCCAGCTTTCGTGGAATTCATCCATCCGCACCAGGTAGCGCGACCAAACATCGCCGCCGTCGTAAACCGGAACATCGAAATCATAAGTTTCATAACCCGAATACGGTTCGGATTTGCGAATGTCCCAGTTGACGCCACTGCCGCGAATGGTCGGGCCTGACAGCGCCCAGTCAATGGCATCTTCCTTGCTGATGTATCCGACGCCTTTCGTGCGGGTTTGAAAAATTTTGTTGCCGGTGACCAGCTTTTTGGCTTCGGCCAGCAGCGAAGGGAATCCGTCCAGAAATTCCTGGCACAGCGGAATGAAATTGTCCGGCACGTCCCAGCGCGCTCCGCCGATCACGAAATAGCTTTGGTGAAACCGTGCGCCGGTCGCGCATTCAAACAAATCCAGAATCTTTTCGCGGTGGGTGAAGGCATAGAAAAACCCTGTCATCGCGCCGATGTCCATGGCGTGAGTGCCGAACCAGACCAGATGGGAAGCGATACGATTCAGCTCGGTCAACAAAACGCGAACGACTTTGGCGCGTTCCGGAACTTCGACGCCCATCAACTTTTCGACGGCCAGACAATAGCCCAGGTCGTTACCCATCGAATTCAGGTAGTCCATGCGACAGGTGATGGTCACGACTTGCTGCCACTTTTCCTTTTCCATCGTCTTTTCCATGCCGGTGTGCAGGTAGCCGATGTCAGGAATGGCTTTGACCACGGTTTCGCCGTCAAGCACCAGTTCCAGACGCAACACGCCGTGCGTCGAAGGATGCTGCGGCCCCATCGAAACCGTCATGCGCGTATCAGACAACGGGTCTGATTTGCGCAGCATGGAAAGCGGCGAAATCGTCGAGGTTGCGGGTACAACTAATTCTCTGGCTTGCATAACTTTTCGATTGCGGATCAAGGATTTCGGAGTGCGGAATTCAGACAGACGCGTCTTTCATCATTCATCTATCAACATTCATCATTCCGACTTCATAATTCGTCAGTAGCCTTTCATCGGGAAATCTTTTCGAAGCGGATGCCCTTCGTAATCCGCCGGCATCAGGATGCGCCGCTGATCGGGATGGCCTTCAAAATTCACCCCGAACATGTCGTAAATCTCGCGTTCCAGCCAGTTCGACGCTTTCCAGACGTTCCATAACGTCGGCAAATTGGCGTCGTCTTCCGACAAAAACACCTTCACGCGAAGCCGGTGGTTGTGCTCCAGCGAATACAGTTGATAAGCCACAGCAAACCGCGGATCAGCGAACTCGCCCAGATCAACTCCGCCAATGTCGCTCAGGTAGTTGAACTTCAGGCTCGGCTCGTCCCGCAAAAAGGTCATCAACTCAACCAGCCCTTCGCGTTTGACGACCAGGGTGATTTCGCCAATAGCTTCGATGATTTCTTCGACTGTGTCAGCAAACTTTGTGCGGACGAGAGAAGCGTCCACATAGCGCGATGATTGCGTTTGTGTTTGTTCGATAGATTCGGACATTTTCTTTATCGGTGGTCGGCGGTCTGTGATCGGTGGTCGGTCGCGGGCGTAAAACCGACAACGTACGACCGATCACCGTATGCCATTAAGCAGCGACCTTCTCTTCCTTGAAGACCTTGTCGCGTTCAATCTTTTCCTGCAATTTCATGATCGCCCAGATCAATCCTTCAGGGCGTGGCGGGCAACCGGGAACAAAAATGTCCACCGGCACGACTTTGTCCACGCCTTGCACGATGGCGTAGTTGTTGAAAACGCCGCCCGCTGAAGCGCAAACGCCCATCGAAATCACCCATTTCGGTTCCGGCATTTGATCGTAAATGCGTCGTAACACCGGAGCCATTTTGATCGAGACTCGACCAGCAACAATCATCACGTCTGCCTGACGTGGTGTGGCGCGGAACACTTCCGCGCCGAACCGAGCAATATCATTGCGCGGATCAGTCATCGCCATCATTTCGATGGCACAACAGGCCAACCCGAACGTCGCAGGCCAGATAGAGGATTTACGTCCCCAATTGACCAGCGCATCCAGCTTGGTGGTGATGACTTCTGGCAGAACTTCGCCAACTTTAGTTTCAAGACCCATAACTCAAACTCTCCAGGATTTTCTTTCTCAGGGTTGGGAGCTTAGGTGCGATTCCACTCAAACAATCCCTTTTTCCAAACGTAAATGTAACCAACCAGCAGAACCGCAAAGAAGATCATCATCTCGAAGAAAACAAACGGGCGAGAAAGTTTTGTAATCAGACTTTTGAACACCACAGCCCACGGAATCAGAAAGATCGCTTCGATGTCGAACAGGATGAACAGCATCGCCACCAGATAAAACTTCACCGAAAACCGCTGGTGAGCCGACCCGACCGGGTCCATACCGCATTCATAAGGCATCAATTTGGCGCGAGTGTCTTTTCGCTTGCCGACCAGATGCGTGAGGATGATGTTCGTAACGGCAAACCCCGACACGAAGATGAAGACAATCAGGATGGGAACGTATGCTTTCATCCGAACCTTTCTCGACCTTTCTCGTTTGTTGGTGCTCTACTCCCTTTGCACACTCTCTTCAGCCTTGCGACACGTGAGCGCGATGATCGTTTGCAAACGGTTTTTGATGTACCAGAAGGAAGCTTGATTACTAGGTTGCGAATCTTAGTACAACCTCCCTGCCCTTGCAAGAATGCGAAAAAAAAAGATGGATGCTTATCTCATTCGTGAGCAATCCATCCAAAAACCACGCAAAAAAGCCATCATCGCCAATCGGAAGCTTGTTCACGATTGACGATGATGGCTTTTGAAAAACCTGAAAAAGTCGGCAGGTGTCGTTATGGACGAGCGACGACAATTTCATTTGGGCGCAATTTGCGCATTCGATCCTGAGCCTTTTGCGCCTTGACGGAGGGATCGGTTTTGATCTTTTCAGTCTGCCGTTTGATCTGCTGATTTGCAGCCCTGGCTTCTTCTACGCGCGAAACTATGACGGCATGTGATTTGGCCGCTTCCTGCTCTGCGCCTTGCGCGCGCAGATACACGCTGAACGACAACGCCATAAATGCCAGCGCCACCATTCCCAACCAGGCGTAATTAGGAATAGCTGGAATCCAGCTTTCTGCGCGAGCGTCCGACGATGAACGACCATCTGCAGAAGTCGGTCGAGTGCGAATGGCCACAGACTGAACTGAAGCGGTTCTAGCTGAGTACGAATTGAGTGCTCGTTTCAAGCAACACCTCCAAATCTTTCTTTGTATGAGTTTCCGCATAGCACCGAACCACTGGTTCTGTGCCTGACATTCTGAGCAATATCCACGAACCGTCGTCGAAAATGTACTTTACGCCGTCCATTCTGTTGACGTCGGTTACGCGGCGTCCGCCGATTGAGGCCGGGGCATCGGCAGACAAACGTTTTTGCAAACGATCTTTGACTTCGGCAGTCAGTTTTATCCCGACGCGCTCGCAATAAAGCGCGCCATCTTTTCGAAACAACTCTTCGATCATCTCGCCCAGGCTGGCGCCGCGCGCAGCCACCATTTCCACCACCAGCAGACAAGCCAGAATCCCGTCTTTTTCGGGAAAATGTCCCTTGATCGTCAATCCGGCGCTTTCTTCTCCACCAAGAATAATCTTGTCTGCGTTAATCAACTCGCCGATGAATTTGAATCCGACGGGCGTTTCAAACACTTCACGTCCGTGCCGAGCCGCCACTTTATCCAGCAAATGAGTCGTCGCCACGCTGCGAGCGACGCCGCCCGTCCAATCGGGACGCGATTCGCACAGATAATCCAAAACCAGCGCCAGCACGTGATTGGCGGAAACGAACGTTCCGTCTCTATCAATGAACCCAAACCGATCCGCATCGCCATCGGTCGCCACGCCAAGCGCCAGTTTTCGATCCAGAACCAATTGCCGCATCTCGGCAAGATTTCTTTCCGATGGTTCCGGGCTGTAACCGCCGAACAACACATCGCGGAAATCGTGAACTGTCTGCACTTCCGAACCATTGCGGCGCAAGACTTCGTCCAAGTATCCGCGCCCGGTTCCCCACAGCGGGTCATACGCCAGTTTCAATCCGGCTTTGGCAATCTTGTCAAAATCAATCTTGGTGGCCAGATCGGCCAGATAATCTTCCAGCGGATTGAACTCCGTGGCTTTTGCTCCCGTCGCTGTTTTGTCAATTCGCGCGGTTCCGGCTTGCAATTCGGCGATACGTTGTTCGACGGCTTTGGTCGTTTCCGGCAAAGCAGGCGCGCCATCCGCCGTCGAAAGTTTCATGCCGTTGTATTGCGGCGGATTGTGGCTGGCCGTGAAGTTGATTCCGCCCAGCGCCTTTTTCGTCCGAATCGCATAAGAAATCGCAGGCGTTGGGGTTTCGCGCGTCGTCAAATACGATTCAAACCCAAGCTCAGCCAGTTCCTGCGCGCAAACAGCCGCAAATCGTTCGCTCAAAAATCGAGTGTCATATCCAACGATGAAAGCGCCAGTCCCGCTTGTTTCCTTGACAACAGAAGCAATGGCGCGCGTCACCAGACGCACGTTTTCCATCGTGAACTCATCGGCGATAATCGCTCGCCATCCTGAAGTACCGAAAGTTATTCCCATCGTGTCCTCGACGTGGAAACTTCAATTCAAAAATATGTTTGCTTAAATTTTTGTGGCCTGTTACCGCACCACCGAATCCGGTTTGGCTACCGGGAAAACGTTACTTGAACCTTATTGCTTAATGCTTTGCTTAAGATGGCGCGGACGGTAACACGCACAGAAAAACCTGTAAAGCACTATTTTTCAGTAGTTTCACGCTTGAAACCTCATGAAGAATCTGGTTCTGTGGAAAACTGACCAATGCTTAAGCCTTGTTGTGGAAAAAACGTCTTGCGGTTGAATCAAGATTGAACACACTATCTTGGGCTTTGGTTGTTTTTCTGCCAGATATACAGAGATTCTTCTGAGAAAACCCATTGATTTTCCTGCTTTAGCAGATGATCGGCTTCTTTTGATTTTTCCGTCTCAAAAAAATTTCGCTTGCCTCACAGATGAAACAGGAATTCGTAAAAACCGCCATTCGTTTACCAATTCTCCCAACTGATTTACCATCCGCGCCGCATGCTTAACCCTCTCCCGAAAAGTCTTCAAGTTTATGGTTGGTTGGTTTTATGCGCCGTGGCCGGATTGGCGATGTTGTTTCTGTTTGACGACAGTTGCCAGATGGACGGCGGCCAGCATTATCTGTTCGCTCGCTGGGCGTGGACGCATCACGAATTGTTTGTCGGAGTCTGGTCGCGTCCCCTGTTCACGTTCGTGTATGCCTTTCCGGCGGCAATAGGATTTCAAGCTGCACGCGCGCTGACAATTCTGATCTGTCTGCTGATAGCCTGGCAGACTTGGCGATTAGCCGAAGATTTTAGATTAACCAGAGCGCCGTTAAGCATAGCCCTGCTGTTTTTACAGCCTTCGTTTTTTCTCTTTTGCGCCGACACGATGACCGAACCGATTTTCGCGCTGACGTTCGTCGTCGCTCTCAGGCTTCATCACAAAGGCAAGCTCGTCGCCGGAATGATCGTCGCCTCCTTGATGATTCTGGCCAGACCCGAAGGCTTTTTTCTTGGCGTATTGTGGGCGATTTGGGTGTTGCGTAGTTCGCAAATTCTAAACCCTAAATCCCTGGCTCAGGTTTTCTGGCTTGCCACCGGATCATTCCTGTGGTGGTTGGCAGCGTTTTTGCTGACGGGTGATGCGCTGTTCATCAAAAACAACTGGCCGACCAATTGGCCAGTGACCGGCACGATATACGGCGCGCACGGACTGCTTGCTTATCCCAGCCGCTTGCCTGAAATCACAGGATTGTTCCTGCTTCCCTGTTTTTTGTATGGATTGATTTGGTTGCTGAAACGGCGACAACTGACGACGCTGACGTCGTCGTTTCTGCTGTTGTTTGTGATGCACACAATTTTCCGAGCCTTTGGGTTATTGGGATCTGCTGGCTATCCGCGGTATCTGGTCGCCATTTCGCCCGCCATTGCCTTGATTACGCTGGTCGGTTGGAACCAGATGGCCAAGTGGTTCGCGCATGTTTCCAGACCGATCAGAATTGGCTGCGTAGCCGTACTGTTAATCGTATCGGCGTGGACGAATTTCGTTTATGCCGACGGAGCCGAATGGTCGCGGGACGCGCGCGCCATCAACGCAGCGTTCTCGTTTTGGCAGCAGCAACCAACGCAACCGCCCATCAGCCGCTTCATCTGGAGCAAACCTTACGCGGCGATTTTGTTTGACCGCGATCCCTGGGAAAACCCTGCTTTCACGCGGGACAAGGAAACAGACCTGAAAACGCTGCGCGAACTGCCTTCCGGTTCGTTGGTCGTCTGGGATGCGTTGGCTGGCCCAAAAGAGTTTCAGTTGCGCGCCGAAGATTTTCAGGCAGCAGGATTTTCGCTGCTGTATTCGCAATCCTTCCGGCTTGACGGTCATGTGCTCAATCGTTCGTGGTTCGGGTTTGGCGGAACGCGCCATCAAACAGTTTACATGTTGTACAAACCTTGATGGGCGTTCCGGTTTGGCCAGTCATTTCCCTTGCCGTTTCCACTTGCTGCGGTCTTCGCCTGCCCTGGTCAGTTTTTTCACGCGATTGCGTTCGACACGCTGCGCGAATTGATCCTGTCGCCGAGCCAGAAATTCCAGTTCGCGCTGCATCTTCAGATAGTTTTCCAAACGCTCGGCGGCGAGAGTGCCGTTTTCGATGGCGGCGCGAACTGCGCAACGTGGCTCCGCTTCGTGTTTGCAATCGCTGAAATGACAGCCAGCAGCGATTTCTTCTATATCCTCAAAAGTAGCTTCGATTCCTTCGTCGGCGTCCCACAGTTGCAGTTCGCGCATTCCGGGAGTGTCCAGCACCAGCGCGCCGTTCGGCATCAGAATCAATTCGCGGTGTCTGGTCGTGTGCAATCCCCTGTCATCGGATTCGCGGACCTCTTTGACCGCTTGACGCTCGAACCCTATCAGCCGATTGATAAGGGTGGATTTGCCAACGCCGGAAGAACCGATCAACGCGACAGTTTTTCCGGCAGCAAAGTAAGGCTCCAATTCGTCCAGCCCCTCGTCTTTGATGGCGCAAACGGCATGAATTGAAGCTCCCATCGAAACCTTGCTGACGTCATCCAACTTCCTGACCAGATCATCGCAAAGGTCGGTTTTGGTCAACAGCACAACCGGGCTGGCTCCGCTGTCCCAGGCGATGGCCAGATATCGCTCGATCCTTCGCAGATTGAAATCCTGATTCAACGACGTAACCAGAAAAATGGTGTCAATGTTCGCGCCGACGATTTGCTCTTCGGTTTTGGAACCTTTGGTTTTGCGCGCGAATTTGCTGCGACGCGGCAACACAGCGTGAATCGTCGCCTTGTTTTCCGATTCCAGCATGCGAAGCGCAACCCAGTCGCCGACCGCTGGAAGCTCTGCGCGACTGGCAGCCTCGTGTTTAAGTTTGCCGGTGATTTCAGCCAGCAACTCGCCTTTATCCGTCAAGACTCTGTAAAACTGGTTGTATTCCAACGCCACGCGCCCCGGCGTTAATCCCTCAGCCGCGAATTCATGAAAAGCGGCGTCAAAAAAATCGTTCCAGCCATAACGTTGCAATTGATTTCGATCAAAACTCATTTCGGTCGTCTCCTAAAAACTTGTCCGCGCCGCAAATCGAATGCGGCTGAAAGTCGAATCGTTTTATTTGTGGTGATTGGCTGTCAGTAAGGGGAGTTGTCGCATGTCGGTACACAACGACCGGTTCATCACTCTGGACGAAGCTTTTCAGCACAGGCGGACAACTCATTGTTTAGCGGACAATCATAGGCGGTTATTGGCTGCGATTGAATTTGAATCACGTTCCTTCGCAGCAAGGAAGCGGGATGCTAAACGCTGGTTGAGTCGAAAAGCAAACTGCTGAAGGATTGACAGGGGGGATTGTCATCAAGATACTGCGCGGCGATGAATCGCTCCCGATTTCAAATGAAAAGACCATACAACCCGGACAAACCGATTGCGCCAGAACTTGGGCCGCTCGAACGCGACGTGATGAAGTTTGTCTGGAACCGGTTCGAGCTTGGCAGCGAAGCCAGCGTGCGCGACGTGTATATGGCCTTCGACGAACGGCTGGCTTACACGACGCTGATGACCACACTGGATCGTCTGTACAAAAAAGGCCTGCTCGAACGTCGCAAAGATGGTCGCGCGTTTTATTATTCGCCCCGGCAGACCTCTCAGGAATTTTCGCGCAACACAGCTCGCAGATTGATTGACAAGCTGATCGGAAACAACGAACACGGTGTGGAGCCTGTGTTGGCCTGCATAGTGGACGCTGTCAGCGACCGCGACCGCGAACTTCTGGACGAACTGGATCGGCTGATTGACGAAAAACGCCGAACGTTGCCTGCCAAGGAGTGAAGTCAATGTACGAATTACTGGGAATCAGTCTGGCTTTGGCGGCGCTGTTGATTTGCAACGCGGTGGCGTCGTTGGCGACATCGGCATTTTGGCGACTCATAAGTCCCTGGGTCAGACACTGGCCGGCACAAATTCAAGCTCGGACAATTTTTGCGCTGAGAGTGATTCCGGTCTGTCTGGCAGTTATCTGCGTTGCGGCCTTGCTTGTGCCCGCATTTCTGGCGCACGAACCTCGTCCTTCCGAAGATGTCAGTTGGAAACTGGCTGTTCTCGCTCTGATTTCCTTTTCAGGATTGACGCTTGCCGTTTGGCGAATCGTGGCTGCCTGGATCACGACTCGCAAACTGGTCGCCAACTGGCTGCGCAATTCCGAACCAATCAAATTGCCGCAAACGCCAATTCCGGCATTCTGTCTGAAACACCCCTTTCCCATCATCGCCGTCGTTGGCGCGCTTCGCCCACGATTGTTCATTGCCGATCACCTGATGGCGTCGCTGACGCCTGAAGAACTTTCCGTGGCGATTGCTCATGAATGCGGCCATCTGGTTGCGCGCGACAACCTGAAACGAGTGCTGTTGAGAATGTGCCGCGATCTGTTGATGCTTGCGCCTTTCGGAAGGACGTTGGATCGGGATTGGATAGCCGCTTCTGAAGTCTCCGCGGACGATTTTGCCGCTCGTCACGGCAGCGAAGAAGCGCTCGATCTGGCTTCCGCGCTGGTCAAAATTGCCCGCTTGATTCCGGCAGGACAACGTCCTGGCCTGCCAGTCGGCGTGTCGCTGGTTGGCGAAGATTCCGGTAGCATCAGAGACCGCGTCAACAGATTGGCGAGCAAGGCCAATTCCTCAGCGCCTGAAATCGTCTCGGTCAAAACAACTCTGGTTGCCACTTCGCTCTGGTTGCCATTCGGCGCATTTCTGACAGCCTCTTTGGTGATTGCCACTGATGCCGATCTGCTTTTCCCCATACACCTTTTGATTGAAGTCTTTGTTTCGGCGCTTCAGTAAATTCATCTACGAACTCTGGTAGTACTTCACTTCTCTGACTAACATCCCGCTTCAAACCACCAACTTCACTGGCATTCATACCAAAACATCAAGGACACGTTTTCGATGCGATCATTCCTGAAAAACCGTCTGGCGCTTGGGCTGGCCTGTTTCATTCTCTCGACTATGGCTGTTTTGCTGGAGATTCACCCAGTCAAAGCTGAAACCGATTACGAGTTGACCGGCGTTGTCAAAGACGATTCGGATAAACCCATTCCCGAAGCTTCGGTCAGATTGTTGGATCCACGTCAATTGGTGATCTCGTCGGTTGGCACTGACGAACAGGGACAATTCAAATTGACAGGCATTCCCGCCGGAACCTATGAACTGCTGGTCAGCAGCAAGGGGTTTGAACCTCGCCGCCGCGCAATTTTGTTGCCGCGCGATGCCACCGCGACGCTGGAAATCAAACTCGGCCTGGCTTTGCTGATAGCCGAAGTGACAGTGACGGCGGAAACAGGCTCGGTGCAGGACAAGGATCAAGTTGCGCAACAGGTCAACGTCATCACAGAAGACAACATCGCCGAACGCGCCACCGCAGTGCTGGCGCAGGTGGCCGACGAAGAAGTCGGACTGGCCATGCAGCGAACCAGCCCGACCATCGGCGCGGTGCTGGTGCGCGGATTGACCGAAGTCGGCGTTTTCGTTGACGGCGTGCGTTACACCAATTCCACGCAGCGCGGCGGCATCAATACTTTTTTCAACCTCAACGATCCCTCCAACCTGCGTTCGGTCGAGGTGCTGCGCGGGCCGAATACAGCGCAATACGGTTCGGATTCGCTTGGCGGAACGGCGCAACTGCTGACGCGCCAACCGCAATTCGGTTTTGCAAAACCGGAAACACACGGCGAATTCAACACCTACTTCACCAGCGCCGATCTTTCCTTCGGCAGCAACGCACTTTTGACTTACGGCACGGAACGCTTCGGCGTGCTGACCAATTTGGTTGGCCGCCGCGTCAATACTTTGCGGCCAGGCGGCGGCATTGACAGCCATTCGTCCATTACGCGCTTTCTGGGTTTGCCTTCGGACATTCTGGGCACGCGGTTGACCGACACGGCCTTCACGCAGTTCGGCGGTTCGTTCAAGCTGGTTTATGCGCCGACCAATGATCAGCAGTTCAGTCTGAATTACCAACGCAGCCAGCAGGACGGCGGCAAACGTTACGATCAAACGCTGGGCGGAGACGGCAATTTGAAAGCCGACCTGCGCAATCTGATGCTCGATTTCTTTTATGCCCGTTACAGCAAACAGGGAGTTGGATTTTTCGACAACTTCACCACCACGGTTTCCTACAACAGCCAACGCGAAGAGCGCGTCAATCAAGGCGGAAACGGCAACCCGTCGGCGGCCATCACACACGACAAGGAACGCACCAGCAGTTATGGCTACAGTTTTTCGCTGGATAAACAAGCCTGGGATCGCAACAGTTTTTTGTTCGGCGGAGATATTTACTACGACAAGGTGAATGCGCCGTCGTTTTCCGTTGACCCGATGACCAATGCCGTGACGCTGGTTCGTCCGCGCGTCCCGAACGGTTCGCGTTACATTCTGGCAGGGCTTTTCGTGCAAGACGGGCACGAATTGATTCGCAAACATCTGCGCGTCACAGGCGCGTTGCGTTACAACGTAGGTTCTTATCGCGCGCGCGCCGAAGACGCTCCTCGCGTCAATGGCCAGCCGTTGTTTCCGAATGATTCGCTGCGCGTCGGAGATTTTTCAGGTCGCCTCGGCGTGGTCGGAACGCTGGTCGAAGGATTCAATCTAGCCTTCAATTTCAGCCGAGGTTTCCGCGCGCCTAATATCACTGCGCTCGGTTCAACCGGGCTGGTCGGCGTTGGTTATCAGGTGGCCACCAGCGACGTGCTTGGCTTGAACGCGACGCTGGGCACGACCGCCGATGATCGCGCAGTTTCGAGCGGCGTGGCGGTCGAACCGCTGAAATCGGAAACCAGCAATAATTACGAATTCAGCTTGCGCTATCGCAACAGCCGGATTGATACAGACCTGACGGGGTTCATCATTGATTACGAAAACACCGTAGTCCGGCAAACGCTGATTTTGCCGCAGGGCGCTGTCGGCAGGGAGTTGGGCAGTCAAATCATCGAACGGCAGAATGCCAATGGCGCGGTGTTCGTCCCGCTGTCGAGCGCGCCCGTGCTGGTGCAGGCCAATTTCGGCGGCACACGCCTGCACGGCGTCGAATACACGCTCAATGTGAGGTTGACGAATTCCTGGTCGTTCGGCGGCAACTACAGTTTTGTTTATGCCGAAGACCGCGCGACCGGCGCTCCGCCAAATCTGGGCGGCGGCGGCATCCCGCCGCAAATGGGTTTTCTGCGTTTGCGCTATCAACCAGCGCGGTCGAATTACTGGATTGAAGCTTACACGAATCTGGCCGGGCGGCAGGATCGGCTTTCCACTTTGGATTTGGCAGATCGCCGAACTGGCGCGACTCGTTCCCGCGCGAACATCCAGAACTATTTCCGACGCGGAGCCTGCGTGCGCGGCATCACCACGCCGGGCACGAACGGCCAATGCAACAGCGCCGGAGGAACGCTGATCGCCACAGGCGAAACTCTGGCTCAGGTTCAAAATCGTCTGCTTGGGACAGCGGATTCCGCGCCGTTGTTTTCGGCAATTCCCGGTTATGGTTTGGTCAATCTGCGCGGCGGCATTCGTTTCGACGAACATTCGCAACTGGGCGTGGATTTCGAGAACATCGCCGATAAAAGCCATCGTCTGCCCGGCTGGGGCATTGACGGACCCGGTCGCAGCGTGACGATTCGTTATCGTTATCAATTTTGAAATGGAAAAAGAGCGCAGGTTGCCCAAAAACCTGCGCTCTTTGACGGTGATCGAGAGCGAATCTGTATGCTCTCTCTGGCTGAGACAAAAAATCTGGCTGAAACCCCTTTGGGCTGAGAACTCGGTAAAGAACTCAGTTGTAATACTGGTTGGCAATCAGCTTGGCGACATCCTTGATCGCGTCCACCGCGGCGTTGATCGTGGCGTCCGAAGCCGTGTCGAAGTCATCAGGATCGTCCGAAATGTCGTCCATAAAGATCGCCACCAGAACTTCCTGCCCGTCCGGGAATTGGAATCGGCCTGCGTCGGCGCGAACGTAACGCGGCGCTCCGGTCAGGCTTCCGCCCTTGTTCCAGACGCTGATCGCCGGATTGAACATCGGGCCAACCGTCGAAGCGATGTAGCTCTTTTCATTGACGCCGTTGTTGTTGCTGTCCATCTTCAGCGTGTTCCAGAACCGCGTTTCCGATATGTTGCTCAGCACATTGTCCTGCAGGACTTTTTTGAGCAGCGTAACCATTTCGCGCGGCGTGGATTTGTTTTCCCAACCTTCCGAACGATCTGCGCCTGCGCTGCTGTTGCCGTGCATGCTCGGAGCGCCAGTGCCGGTCATATACCGATGAATGCGCGTGACATCCAATCCCAACTGATCCAACCGGGTGTTGATCGTCGCCGCTCCCAACCGCTCGATCAGCCGGTTGGTCGCCCAGTTGTTGCTGCTGCGAATCATGAATTCCGCCATCTGCTTGACCGTGTAATTGGTGTTCGGTTGCAACCAGTCGCCCTGATTGGTTCCGAACTGCGCGCCGGAATTCATCACCGAAAACCACGAATCGTTGCCCAGATCAATTTCGCGCAACAGCGCATACAAGACACCAATCTTGCTGGTGCTGGCGATGGCGAATTCCTGATCGGCGTGAACCATCACCTGTTGCCCGGTCGTCACGTTGATGACCGCCGCGCCGCCGCGCGCTTTGGCTGAATCAATTTCCTTGCGGATTTTCAAACTCAGCGAAGAGTTGTTGTTGACCTGCGGCACGCCGTCGAAAAACCAGATGCCGCCGTAACGAATCCCGCTGGGAGTTTCCGCCGCATAGAAGTTGTCAATGTTGAATCCGGCAGCCCAATAGTTGTTGTAATACCGCTGGAATTTCCGCCAATCGCGGTTGGTGCGAATCGCCCACGCCGAATTCACGTGTTTCCAGATGCCGGAGTAATAGACTTCGCCGTTGACGGTATGCGCGTCCAAATGCACCGGCAGATAATCGTTTTGCTTGTAATCGTTCAGATGATTGTCGTATTGCTGCCGAGTCATCTTGTTGTGCATGTAATAACCGGTTCCCGGCTGGTGATACCAAATCGAAACATAACGCGATTCGTCGTTCGATTCGTACGCTTCAACGCGATGCGGAACCCATCCTCGACTGCCAACCGTATCCACCAGAGTTTGCATGCCCTGTCGTGTCGTATGGCGATACAGCAACCATCCCACTCCGTTTGTGTTCTTGTGGTAAATCACGGCATACCGAATGCCGCTCGGCGTGTCGTATCCGCTGACATCCACCGGATAAAATCCCTGCGCTTTCATCGTCAGATAAATCTGGTCGAATTCAGCCAGCGTTTTGCCGAAATACCCGTACCACGCTTTGTTGCCGGTGTTCTGCATCCAGCGTGTGAAATATCGTGTTGAATTGCCGACCTTGTAACCGGTCAGGCGAACCGGCAGATAACCGTTCCTGCCGTGTCCGTCAAAAAATTCATTCTGCAAAGCCGTCGGCGTAACGCCGAATCGAACGATGCCTTCCGCTTCGGCAAACGCCATCGCTGGCAACAACAAACTGAACAGAACTGCTATGAATAAACCCTTGGTTTTACGAATAATCATTTTTTTGCCCTCCTTATTGGCTGCTTGAATCTTTTTTCAAATCTTGAGACCGCTTCCCGTTTCGACGGGCGCACTGTAATCGGGAAGTCTTCTGCTCGCTGCGAAAGCGGTCACAGACAAGGTGTAAGCTGAGTCACAGGAGTTGCGGATTATGGATTATGGATGGTGGATGGTGGATTCCAGCAGACAAAGAATTTCACAATTTAGCGGGACTGGAAAAGGCAAATCCGCAATCCACAATCCGCAATCAACAGCGTTTGGCCAACGCCTGCGAATTGTGGATGGTGATGTGATATTGGCGATCAACTGAAAGGTAGCCGCGTTCTTTGTAGGCGACGATGATTTTGTTGATGTGTTCGCGCGAAGCTCCGATCAGGGCGGCAATGTCGCCTTGCGTCAGGCGAATGGGAATGTGGGTGTCTCCGTTGGGCTGAGGCTGACCATATCGTTCGGCAAAGGACATCAATTGGCGCGCAACGCGATTTTCGACTTCCAATCGCGCCAGCGAGCGAATCTGGTCGTCAGCCATTCGCAGTCGCGCCGACAGAATGCAGGCCAGGTTGTAAGCCAGACGCGGCATCGTCAGCAGACAGCGATGAAACAAAGCGCGATCAATCCACAACGCTTCGGTTTTTTCCAACGTCATGACGCTCGCCGAACGCATCGGCTGATCCAGCGCGCTCATTTCGCCGACGATTTCTCCTGGGCCGAGAATGGTCAGGATGACTTCCGATCCGTCTTCGGATTCGGTGCATACCTTGACCGTGCCAGTCTGAATCAAATACACGACTTCGCCCGCCTGTTCCGCCGTCATCATCGTTGCGCCGGAAGCGAAGGTCTTGTGATGCAGCAACGGAATCAGTTCCTGCAACTGCGCAACGGGCAATTCACGAAACAAGACCACACCGGCGAATTCGTTGGGATTGGTTTCATTCATCCTGGTGGCGGATTTTCATTTACTGCGAGCCAATTTGCCAGTCGGGCTGAGTTGACCCGAGATTTCGGCGTCTGTTGCGGCTCGCCACAACCTGACAGTGCCGTCGTAACTTCCCGAAGCCAGCAAGCGCCCATCCGCCGAAAACGCCAGCGACCAGACTTCCTTTTGATGACCGTTCAGGCTGAGTAGTTCCAAGCCTCGATTCACGTCCAAAATCTTGATGAGGTTGTCTCTGCCAGCAGTCACCAAACGTTTGCCGTCTGGCGAAAACCGAGCGGCCATTACTGCATTTGCATGCCCTTGAAAAGTCTTGAGCAGTTTCCCTGTAGCGACCTCCCACAACTGCGTACTGCGATCTGCGCTCGCCGAAGCCAGCAGCTTGCCGTCCGGCGAAAAGGCTACATAATTCACTGTGCCTGTGTGCTCGCTAAGCGTATTGAGCAATTGGCTGGTTGCCAGATCCCACAGCATGACGGTTTTATCCGAGCTTGCCGACGCAAGCGTTTTGCCGTCCGGTGAAAAAGCAACTGACCAGACGATGTCGGTGTGCTTTTGCAGCACGGTGAGTTGTCGCCACTTCACCGTATCAAACAATCTGACGGTGTGATCGGCACTTCCGACAGCCAATGTCTTGCCATCCGGCGAAAACGCCAACGCGTGAACGCGACCCAATCCGGTTAGCGTGAGGATTTCTTTGCGGCTGGCAATGTCCCAAACCGTTACTGTCTGCTTCGAACTGGCCGAAACGAGTTTCATTCCATCAGGAGAAAAGGCCAGGGAGCCGTCACCTCCGACAAATTCCGCAATTTGATCGCTTGTCGCAGCATCCCATAATTTGATGGAATTTCGTTTGTAGCCTGTTGCCAACAATTTGCTGTCTGGCGAAATTGCCACTGACCAAGCGTCCTTCAAAATGTCTTTGCTGGCTTTCAATTGCTGCTGTGTGGCGATATCCCAAAGACTGATTGAGCCGTCAATGCTGGCCACCGCCAGGTTGGTGCCATTCGGAGAGAACGCAACTGAACTGGCATTCTCGGTAAATTTAGTCAGTTCACCGACCAACAGACCTGATTCCGCATTCCAGAGCTTGACCGTTCTGCCCCCGGCGCTGGCAATCAAATTCCTGGCCAGCCGATTGCCCGCTGGTGAAAAAGACAAAGAGGTGATGTTTTCGGCGTGAGCATCCCAAGACTGCGCTTCTGTTCGAGTCGCCAATTCCCATAGGCTCACGCGTCCTCCCCAACCACCAATTGCCAGCAATTTTCCATCTGGCGAAAAAGCCACGCAATTCACCAGACGTGGATAAGGCAGGGAGAACAAAAGTTCGCGGCGGAACCAATCCCAAACCTTGACCGTTTCGTCGTAACTTCCCGAAGCCAGCGTTTTGCCGTCCGGCGAAAAAGCTACGGATTTAACTCGCTTGCTGTGATCTCTGAACACAGCAAGTTCCTGTCCGAAGGCAACGCTCCAGACTCTGACCGTACCATCGAAATTGCCAGATGCAAGGGTTTGGCCGTCCGGCGAAAAGGCCAGTGAAAGAATCATTCCCGACTGATTCTGACGAAGAAACTTTTGGCCACCAGTCAGTGTGTTCAAAAGCTTGATCACGCCGTTTTGATCTGCTGCCGCCAACCATAGACCGTCTGGTGAATAAACCGCCGTATAAGCCTGGCCAAAATCACCGTTTGGCAGCCTGAGTTCCCGACCTGTTTCGGCGTCTAAAATTTTGACTGCCTGTCGGCGACCACTCGTCACCAATCGCTTTCCATCCGGCGAATAGGCTACAGACAAAGCTCCGCGCGTTGTGGCTGGCTGGGCGAACGTCGTTCCGCAACAAAGTCGCCACAAGTGATGCCACTCAAAACCCCGCATCGCCGCATAATCGGTAGTCGGCGCATAGTTCATCAGCAGTTCGCGCACACGCCCGAAATTGTTTTCCGCCAGAGCCTGCTGCGCCAGATTCATCCGCGACGCATACAACAACCAACGATTGTCCTCTTCTTGTTCCAACGCGCGATTACGTTGTTCTTCGGCTTCGGCCTGCTTTTGTTCAGCCAGAGTTTTCTGCTCCAGCGCCAGTTGACGCTGCAAACCGGCTTCGATTTGCTGAGCTTCCGCATTGGCTCGTTGCTGGCGAGCATCAGCCAGCGCAGCTTCGGCACGTCGAGTTTCTTCTTTGGCCAAGTTGCGTTGTTGCAGCGCGAGGAACACTAACCAGGCCATTGCGGCCACAATGACCGCCGCCACTGCTGTGGCGCGCACCAATCCTCGGCGAAAGGCTGCACGCTGTCGCCGCTGTTCGGCGTCCGGCATGTTCGCGTTGATCCATTCGCGGTTGAAGACTTTTGAGTAAATCCGATTGCGCGAACGCAACCGCCCGGCTTCGACTTTGGCGATGCCCGACAATCGCAGCGCGCTGCCCAACGGATCGGCTTCATCGTCGAACACTCGTTTCCCGCGCAACACTTGTTCGTACTTGTGCAACAACGCTGGCAAATCCACTTCGCTGTGCAGCATTCGCTCACGGACAAACAGCAGATTGTCATCTCGCTCTTGCGCACGCAGCGAAAAGAACAGGTCTTCGCACAAACGATCTACGGATTTCGGATTGCGGATTTCGGATTGCGGAGTGGCCAGAGCCTGGCAAAGGCGCTGCGTTAGATATGGATGGCCGTTCGTCCAGTAATGAATTCGTTTGAGCAATCTGGTGGAGTTTTCTTCGGCGGGCAAGCCCGGAGCAAACTGCGCGGTTTCGGCTTCGGTGAAATCGTGAAGCTCGATTCGCTGGCCGACATTGAACGGCGTCGTTCGCGCATCGCGGATCAAATCCGAAGGCGAAGCCACGCCGAGCAAACAAAATGTCAGCCGTTGAATCTCTTCGTCTTCGGTGCGACGGTTGTAAAACTCGCGAATGGCGGCGAAGAATTCATCGGTCGAAAACGGCAGGCTCAAAACCGCGTCAATTTCATCAATGAAAACGACCACCGGGCCGGGGTAATGCGGCAAAACGACTTCACGAATGGCGCGCATCCAACGCTGCATGGCGCCGAGTTCTTTGCTGGATCGCCAGAATTCGATCAACTCCTCTTCCAACTCCAACTGCACGCCCATCTGTTCCAACAAACCGCGATACCATTGTTCGGCGTTGAGGTTTTGGCCAATGGCAGTCAGATCGAGAATGACCACGCCGCAACCTTCTTCGCGCAGTTGCGCTGCTGCGCGCACCGTCAAGCTGGATTTGCCCATCTGCCGCGAAGTCAGCACATAACAAAACCTGCCTTGCCTCAACCCGGCCAACAGTTCTTCGTCTGACTGCCGCACGACGTAACAAGCCGCATCGCGCCGGAGTGTTCCGCCGGTGACAAAAAATTCTGTTGCCAGACTGCTCATAACGAAGTTCCAAAGTAAATGAGAAATTACTCGCGCCTTCACCCACCGGTATCTTCACAAGTCACCGCTCTCCCGCTCCGTAGGAGCGCAATGTTTATAGAACAGGATTGTGTTTATTTCCCTAGCTCCGTAGGAGCGACATCCGGCGCGTACAGATGCCGCTCCTACGGAGCTTGGGATCAGGCGCACTCTATCTATAAACATTGCGCTCCTACGGAGCTTCGGATCAGGTGCAAACTTTCTTGGCGCTTATAGCAGGTGTTGTTTCAGGTAGTTTGAGTACAACAGGCAACGAGGCCTTGCCGATTGCGCCGAATTGCCGACGACCACGCCTGCGCTGCGCAGCCGGTAAAAACTTTCCGCCGACGGGCACGGCTGGCCTTCGATCACATCGCGCACAACACCGCGAAGTTCCGCATCCTGATTGAGCGAAAACAACAACCGGCGCAGATGATCTCCGAACGGCCCTTCGTCGCGGTCGGATTTGGATTTCAATTCGTCAAAGCTCGCGCCGCGCGCCGCCAATTCGTGCAATCCACAACGAACCAGATACGGATGGCCGCCGACCAATTGGAAAAACTCGTAGAGTTCTGTTTCGCTCAATGGCGAACCGTAACGCCGATCGAGTTCGGCGACTTGCTCGCGCGTGAAATCTTCCAGCGTCAACCGCGTGCCGACGTTGAATGGCGATTGATGCACGTCCGTGATGAACAGATGCGCTTCGGTGGCGTAGGCCATCGCCAGCGTCAACTGCGTCCAGGGGGCAGCCGGGTCCAGCGAACGCGCGTTGTGCCACGACCTGAACAACCCGAAAACTTCGCTGCCGAACGGACAAGTAAAAAGCCGATCAACTTCATCCAGCCCCCAAACCAGCGGCGGATGGTTGTTCCCCAACACTTCGCGCCGCACATAGCGCGAAAAGTTCATGCTCGGCCCCAATTCCTCGTCCCAACTTTGGTCCGGCAACACCGCCAACTCCAATTGATCGGCCAGCGATTTCGCCAGCATTCGCAGCAAGGATTCCGCCGAATTTAGGTGCGAAGCGTTGAACATCTGAAAATCGGCCAGGGCGACTCGCGCTCCGGCTTCGCGCGCTTGTTGCAGGCTGCGCGCCAGCAAGGAAGTTTTGCCGACCTGCCGCGCGCCTTTGACCAGCACAATGCTGTCGCGCCTCGTGACAGCCGTTCGGAATTCGCTGTCGGTATTGCGTTCAATGTAAAACCGCGAATCCAACGGAACCGCTCCGCCAACCGGTTCAAATCGCACAGCCGATTCTGCCGAAGGATCAGGAAGCCGAATCAAATGGTTACTGCTGTTGCCAGACACGGCGCGCACTTCGGCGACGAAGCTGTAACCGCGCCCCGGAACCGTAACAATGAAATTGTGATCTTCTGGTGTTTCGCCCAACGCCCGCCGCAAGGCAAAGATGTGAACGCTGAGATTGCCTTCTTCGACCAGGCTGTCCGGCCAAACCTGCTTCATCAAATCGTCTTTACTCAACACCTGACCGCTGCGTTCGACCAGCGCCAGTAGCAGATCGAGATCCTTCGACTTGAGCGGCACGATCTCGCCATCGCGCGACAACAATCGTTTACCGGCGTCCAACCGATAATGGCCAAAGTCATAAAGTTGGGGGGATGACTGGTTCATAACGGCAATAAGAAAAAACAAGAAACATTAAGCGGGCGGCTAAAGAGAATTAAGCGCCATTCCGGCTAAAGTTCCGATGGATCAGGTTGGCTTCAATTGCTGAGCGGCCTGATTCAAAAGCCCTGCTCGCTTGGCAGGCTTTCAATCTGTCGTAATTTGCGTTGCGCGGATTCTAAGCCCGGCTGCGCGATCAGGGCAATTGAAAATTGCGGCGTCCTCAATGATCCGCCCAGCCAATGAGTGACGACTGCCCAATTCAATGGAGAACCAATATGAAACGACACAGCCCGTTTTCAGCCGCGTTATTGACTGCCGCCAAATTGAGCTTCCTGCTAATTCTGATCGGGACAGCATCATTGAGCGGCTTGCCGACAACTTCCATCAAACCAGCTCAGGGAATGGAGCAAACGCTTTCGATGCCTGAGCAAGTCGAATTCGCCAATGCAACGCAAACAGAACGATGTGCTAGTTGCCCCCCAATCACTACTGTTGGAACCGGTCTCCAGCTTTTTCCGACCGGCAAGAAACTCAAAGTCACCATCTTGAGTTCCGATTCAGCCTTGACCAGCAACATTTACGTGCGTCCCTGTCCGACCTGTCCACCGATTTTCCTTGGGACCAACCGCCAAACCGGCAATATGACTTGCTTGGATACCGCCACGTTTCCGGCAGGGACGGAATATGTGTTTGAGATCGAAACGGAAACCGGAAACAGATTTCAGACTGGACCGGGTTCACGCAATTCGGATGGATTGGATCACGCCGTCATCCAATGCCAGTTGGCTAATCCCATTATTGAATTCGAAGATTTGCCCGGACTCGGCAGCGACCGCGACTTCAATGATGTCAGGTTGGAAATTTCGTGCTGCGATGACAAGTGTGATTTTCCGCTGTTCTATTCGCCGGATTATTTTCTGAATCCTCTGCATCGTATGCCCGGTGGAGCAGTTTTTATCGGTGGGGTGAACTACAACGCGCCGGTTTCCACTCGCAACACCAATGCGATTCGGTTTGCGCTGGAAGGCGGTGGTCTGTTCGGAACGAATCCCTTGCAACAACTCAACCGGGAATACGTTGCCGCTCAGTTAAGCCTTGCTATGGCAGGAGGAGACGGCTCTCCGTCAGCTTACAATTCGCTCTGGTCGCAGCTGCGCTGTCTGGGGCCGATTGGGCCAGTCGTCTTGGGCAATGGCTTCCGATTCGATTCCAATTCGATGCTGAAAGACCTGTTCCTGCAAACGCGGTTGGCGATTCTGGAAAATCGCACTGCGGATTACGGCATATTGGCAGACTTCTTCAATGACCTTCATTGCAACAATCCTTTCCCGAGAGCCGACGGAGGAATCTGTCTGCTGCCCATTGCATACCCTGATTTGTTGCCGCTGCAAACCAGAGCTGGATATTGTGACCGAACAGGCAATCAGCTCACCGTGACAGTTCAGAACGCTTCAAGTGTTCCTGCAGCCTGCTCTGTCGTCAAAGTCGAGTTTTTTAACCCTTATAGGGTGGAAGTAATAGACGTTCCGACAGTGCCTGCGTTCGGTTCGACATCGGTAACCATAGATATTCCCTCTGGCTGCTTTTCTCCCGACTGCACCTTCCGAATCACAGTAAACTCCAAGGGCTGTGGGGGTAGCCCTAGAATTATCGAATCGCGCCGATCCAATAACACCGTGTCTGGAATTTGCATCGGGTGAGTTAAAGATAGGTGTAATTATTTGATTGAGAGCCGAGTGACTTATCCATAAAAGTCACTCGGCTTTGCCTTTCTTCCGGCATTTGCAACCTCACCAGCACTGTGACGACCAAAGAATCGCCACATTCTTCATGGCGGTTCGCTGCTCTTTCGGATATTGTTTGCGCGTTGCAGAAAGGGATTTACGTTCTTTTGCTTACAGATACGGTATCCGTATGAGCCCCGAACAATGGAAAAAAATTGATGAATTGCTCGATGCCGCGCTGGATTTGCCACCGGGACGGCACGCCGCCTACCTCGACGAGGTTTGTGCGGGCGACGCAGAGCTTCGCCGCGAACTGGCGTCGTTGCTGGCCGCGCACGAAAAAGCAGGCAGCTTTATCGAAACCACTCCTGCCGAAGGCATCTCAACAGTATTTTCCGAACGAGGCCTTGACCAGAATCAAACGCTGGTCGGCCAAACGCTCGGCCATTACGAACTGGTCGCGCTGATTGGTTCGGGCGGAATGGGCGAAGTTTACAAAGCGCGCGACTCGCGGCTGGATCGCCATGTCGCCGTCAAGGTTCTGCCCCAGCATCTGTCGGCGCATCCCGATGCCATGACGCGATTCGAACGCGAAGCCAAAGCCGTAGCGGCGTTGTCGCATCCGAACATTCTGGCGATTCATGATTTCGGCCACGAAGGCGGCACAGCCTATCTGGTGATGGAATTACTGGAAGGCGAATCGCTGCGACAGCGGATGGCGCATTCCACTCTGAACTGGCGCGAGGCGGTAAAAATCTGCGCTTCGGTTGCTGAAGGTCTGGCCGCCGCTCACGCCAAAGGAATCATTCACCGCGACATCAAACCGGAAAACGTCTTTTTGACCACCGACGGACTGGTCAAGATTCTGGATTTCGGAATTGCCCGCGTCAAAAAAGCCGTCGTCAGCAATGCCGAGACGCTGATTTCGCAAGGTCTGAACGAAACCAAACCCGGCACATTGATGGGAACCATCGGGTATATGTCGCCCGAACAGGTGCGCGGCGAAAGAGCCGACGCTCCGAGCGATATTTTTTCGCTGGGGTGCGTCATGCTGGAAATGTTGACCGGCCAACGCCCGTTCGCGCGCAAAAGCAATGCGGAAACGATGGCGGCGATTTTGCGCGACGATCCGCCTTCGCTGGAAGCGACCGATCTGCCGCCGGAACTGGATCGAATACTGTTTCGCTGTTTGGAAAAAGCTCCCGAAGAGCGATTTCAGTCGGCGCGCGACCTGGCCTTCGATCTGCGCTCTATGCTGACCAGTTCGTCAGGAACTTATCGCGCAGTCAGCGGAGCGATGCCTGCGGTGAGAGTCACAGCGTCTGAAGCGAAAAGCGCAAACCGGTTGCTGCTTGCCGTGATTCCGGCGGCGTTGTTGATCGCCGGACTGATTGGCTGGTTGATGTTTCGCAAACCATCCGTGCCTGTGAATACCGTCGCCATTTTGCCGTTTGAAAACGCCGACAGCGACCCGACGATCAATCACCTGTGCGAAGGCATACCGGAAAACATCACCATCGCCTTGTCCGAAGTCCCGCAAATTCGCGTTATGGGTTGGAGCACGGTGAAATACAAAACGCAGATTCAGAAAGAAGCCAATCCGCAAAAAATCGGCAGGGATTTGAATGTCTATGCCGTCGTGCTCGGCAAAATCCGTCAAACAGGCGATCACCTGTCCATCACCGTCGAAATGATCAACGTCAGCGACGGCAGACAGCTTTGGGGAAATCGGTTTGAAATCGGTCTGGACGAAGCCCGAAAGGTGCAATCGGAAATCGCGGGCAATGTGTCGGAAAATCTGCAAGTCAAACTTTCCGGCGAACAACAACGCCAACTTTCAGCGCGCTACAACACAGACGCCGAAACTTACCAGGCTTATTTGAAAGGCCGCTACCACCTGAACGAACGCGCCAGCAACTGGGAAGACAACCTGAAAAAGGCGATTGAATATTTCCAGAAAGCCACCGAAAGCGATCCGAAATTTGCGCTGGCCTATGCCGGGCTGGCCGACGCTTACGTGCTGCTCGAAGAAGATTCGACCAACACCATCGCCGCAGCCAACAAGGCGCTGCAACTCAATCCGCGACTGGCCGAGCCTAAAGCCGCCATCGCCTTTGCCCGCGCTCAATTCGACTGGCAATGGCAAGAAGCCGAAAGCGGATTTCTGGAAGCCATCGCTCAACAACCGCGATACGCCACGGCGCATCACTGGTACGCGGAGTTTCTGGCGACACAAGGACGATTCGACGAAGCGTTGAGGGAAATCAAACTGGCTGCCGACATCGAACCGCTTTCGATGCCTGTTTCTGTGGACTGGGGTTATTACCTGTTTTTCGCTCGCCGATTCGACGAAGCCATCGCCCAATTTCGCAAAACGCTGCGATTCGATCCCAACAATTCCAACGCTCTGACGTTTATGAGCGCGACTTACGAAGCGATGGGCGATCACAAACTGGCAGTCAATGCATATCTGGAATTTTTGCGAGTCCGGAACAGGACGCCTGAAGAAATCGAAACATTCAAAATCACATTCGACCAAAAGGGAATGACGGCGTATTGGCGAATGAAACTCGGACGGCTGCAATCTGCCGTCAGCAAGGGCGATCCGGCAGCCGCGCTTCGAGCCGCCTATCTGCATTCATCGCTAGGCGAAAAGGATCAGGCCATTGCCCTGCTGGAAACGGCTTATCAAAAACGCTTTTACGCGCTCTGGTATATGAAAGTTGATCCGCGCTACGACAATCTGCGCAACGACCCGCGCTTTGCCGATTTGCTGAAGCGAGTCGGGTTTTAGCCAGCTCACAGCATCCACAATTCAGGCCGCAATGTTTGTTTGATCTTGTGCAGCAAAATTCGCCCGATCATTTGCCGGTCGAAATCAATTCGGGCAAAGGCTGTCATTCCCGGACGCAACAAGGCTTCATTATTTTCAATCGTCAGTTCGACGCGATAAACCGTCTGGCCGCTGGCGTCGGTTTCGCTTTCGCCGCCGATTTTTGTCACCGTGCCGCGAAAGGTTTGATCGGGAAACGCGCGCGCTTTCAATCGAACCGAATGCCCAATGCGAATGTCGCCGATTTCGCGTTCGGGAACCTGTATCCGAACCAGCAACTGAAGCGTGTCGGCGACGCGACAAATCTCAGCGCCCTTTTGGAAGAATTGTCCGGTCAATCGCGGTAATTCTTCGCCAAAGACCACTCCGGCTCGTCCTGTCGTCAAATCGAACTGGCCGCGTTTGCGCAACAGCAAATCGCGGCGCGATTCCAACGAAGCGATCAATTCGCGCAATCCGCGCAATTCCCCACTGAGTTTCGCCATGGTCAAACGTTCCGTACCGGCATCGGTTTCGGCCAGTTGAACTTCTGTCGCCGTGGCGGTGTGCAATCGGCGATGTTCGACCAGGGCGGCGTTCAATCGTTGCCGCGCAGCATCCAGCGAACCGGCCAACGTCGCCGCGCGCGCTTCCTGAGCATCCATTTCGCTGCGCGGAATCAATCCTTGCGCGTGCAATTGTCGCAACCGGTCACGCTGTTTGATGGCTTCTTCCCAAAGCGCGCGTTGCGCATCGGCTTCGGATTGCAAAGCGGCCAGCGCAGCCGGATACGCTTGCGGCGTTTCGTCCGTAGAGTTGGAAATCTTGATCGAACGCGGCGCGTTCGTTTGTCTGGTTGAAGCGCCAGGCTCGACCGATTGTCGCGCGCGAATCTGCCGCTGTTCGGCGTCCAGTTCAGCAAACACTGTTTGTCGTTGCTGCAAGGTCACTCCGGCACGCAAAGCCGTTTCTCCGCGCACGCGCAATTCGCCCAGCAAACGTTCATAATCCGCCTGCGCGCGAACCAGTTCGGTTTGCACCTGGGCAATTTGCTCTTCGACATCCAGATTGCCCAATCGGCCAACAACAGCGCCAGCCGCCAATTGATCGCCGGGTTTGACCGACAACTGGACGAGTGTCGCGGCTTCCGGCGCGCGTATGATCGTTTCGCGGTCGGGCAACGCCACCAACTGGCCGTAATTCCCTACCGAAGCGCTCCACGGCATGACCAGCACTATGATGACAATCGCAACCAGGCCGAGCGGCACAACGCGACGGCGAGTCGGCAATCCCATCTTCAGGCGAAACGGTTCGGCAACGGCGCTCAACCGTCTGAAGACGAAACTGCAAAGGGATTTCAGCGGTTTTCGCGCAAATATCAAAACCACGCCCACAGTCAGCAACAATCCCAACAGGTAAAAGGTATTCATCAACCAACCTCCTGCGTAAACAACAATCACAATCATCAAGCCGGTGGAATACACCGCCGACAGCAATCCGTGCAGCGCGTAAATCCGGCGTTCGCGCGGCGAATACGCTTTCTCTGGCCGTTCGCCGGTCAACAATCGCCGCCACAAACCGCGCCAGAACGCGCGCGACCGATCCATCAAATTCGGCAGCCGCAGCCACTGACTCAGAAAATAATAGCCGTCCAGCTTGATCAGCGGGTTCGCGTTGAACAAAACATCCACCAGACTGCCCAGCGCGAAACCCAGCGCCACGTCCGCCAGCAAGGTTTCCGGCGCAACCGCAAACCAGACCAGCAACCCAGCCGCGCCGACCATCAATTGCCAATACACTCCGGCGGCAATGACCCACAACCGCCGGTTGCGCTCAGGTATCAGGTGAATGCCCGTCACGTTGCAATACAGCGCGGGCAAAAAATAAAACACCATCAACACGCCGACTTCCGTCGCGCGCCCTCCAAAAACCTTGCAGGTCAACCCGTGCGCGAATTCGTGGGCGAAGACAACCAGCATTCCCGCCAGAAACACCGCCAGAAAATGATCCGTAATCAATCGCCCGGCGTGCGCCGAAAGCTGCGGCCAATCGCGCACCGACAACCACATCGCCAGCAACATCATGGCCGACGAAACGACCAGAAATTCCGTCGTCCAAATCCAACGCAGCGCCGGAATCATGCGGGCAAAGAGTTTGTCGGGGTTGAACAGTTTGAAACGAACGTAATGTTGCGCCGCGCCTTCCGCTGCGCCGAGTTCCGAACGCTCTCCGGCCAGAATTCCGGTTTGGTCTAATTTGGTCAGAAATTTGGTCAGCGTGGCCAGACTGAGTTTGCCACCGTGTTCGGTTTGAAAAGCTTCACAGATTTGCTGCGGCGTTCGCTGGCCGTCAACCAGCAACAACACTTTGCGCTCGGTTTCGCCCAACAAGATGTATCGCCCAACGGCAGCCGATCCGACCACCCACACGACACGTTCGCCGTCTGGCTGTTCGGCCATTTCCAAATCGTCGGCAGGTTTGGGCGGATAAACGGTGAACATAAAATCAAAAGGCAAATATCAAAAGGCAAAAAAATGAAGCATCAGTCGCTGGGAAAAACCGTGAAAACCAAACTCAGAGGCTGTTTGGAAAGCCTTCCTTTCCGCGAAGCGGATAAAGTCAGTAGCGTTGGGTGAAACCCAACGAAAGAGTTGTGATAGCCATTGACCCTGAAAGGGTCATACACGACTAATGACCGTGACCCTTTCAGGGTAAGTCGGTCTGCTACCTTTCCGTTGGGCGTTGCCCAACGCTACTGACTTTGTCGCCTTCAGCGACAGCAACAAACTTTCCAAACAACCTCTCAGGCTTTTTGCCTTTTGACTTTTGATATTTGCCTTTTGATTTTCTACCCGGTCAGACGTTCCAGATTCGCACGAACAGCTTTGAGCTTCGGATGATCGGCGGAAAGTGTCGCTTCAAAAATTGCCAGCGCGCTACGATACGCCGCAATCGCTTCGTCTTTTCGTCCCAACCGTTTCAGCAACACGCCCAGATTGTTCAACCCCAACGCGACATCAGGATGCGACGCGCCGAGCAACTTTTCCTTCAGCGCCAGCGAACGGCGATAAATCGGTTCGGACAATTCGGCTCGGCCGGTGTTGGCGTACAGCGCAGCCAGATTGTTCAAATTGATGGCAATTTCATATTCCGCCGAAGCGTCGCCCGCAGCCAGTTGCTGTTCAAACAACGCCAGCACGCGGTCGTAAATCGGTTCGGATTCGGCATATTTCTTTTGTCCGTCCAGCACTCCCGCCAGAGCCGCCAGATCCGCCGCCAGTTGAGCTTCGGTCACGCCAGTATGTCCGGCATCCAAGGCGTTCTGACGAATTTCCACCGCTCGCCGCGCAGCCGGTTCGGCTTCGGCAAAACGTCCACGCGCGTGATCCAGGCCTCCCAGATTGTGATAAATCGTAGCGATTTCAGGATGCTCTTCGCCCAGATGACGAACAGCCAGTTCCAACGCGCGGCGATAAAGAGATTCGCCTGCGTCGAACTGGCCGGAGTATTTGTACAGAATCGCATGGTTGTTGAGCACCGCAATCAACTCCCGCGCCTCTTTGCCATAAGTGGCTTCCGCCAACGCCAAAGCCTGTTTGAACAACACTTCGGAATCGGCGTACTGACCTTGTTCGCGCAATTGGTCGGCGCGGCGAACCAGCGCCCAGACCTGTTGTTTGGCATCGAGTTGAGAGATGTTGTTTGCGGCGCTCATTTTCTAACTTTACCTTGGGGAAACTAATCCGTCACCACAGTCTCATTGTGATTCGGGTATAAAGCCGGAGCGATGATGGCTTCCGCTTCTTCGACGGTCAATTCCACTTCCATTGTCTCGTTGTGATTATCGGTCAACGCCGGAGCGATGACAGCTTCGACCTCTTCGACGGTCAATTCCACTTCCATTGTCTCGTTGTGATTATCGGTCAACGCCGGAGCTATGACAGCTTCCACTTCTTCGACGGTCAATTCCACTTCCACCGTTTCGTTGTGGTTCATGCTATTGAGTCCCGGAGCGATGACAGCTTCCACTTCTTCCACTTCGAGTTCGACCGTCAATTCGATTTCCATTTGATTGTTATTCATTTAGTTTAGCTCCCTTGATAGTAAGTATTGATTTTCAAGCCAGTTGAACCTTTTTACCGGCTCCGTTTCATTGATGTTCACGTCGCCCATCAACGAAACGGAGTTTACTCAGAGAGCGAATTTCATTCATGACGAATTGGTGATGTTTTGGTGATGCTTCTACAAAAAACAGAACAAACAGGATTGAGAAATTCTTTTTGACAGGATGACCAGGATTTGCGGCAGGATTTACGCGATCATCAGTTCCAGTTGGAATTCTGCCAGGTTTGACTCTTGTTCATCCTGAAAAAAATCCTGTCAATCCTGTTTCAAAGTTTTCTGCTCTGATTTAGCCAGTTCCTTGTTAGAAAAAAGCGTCCTGACTTCAACCGAGAAACGGTTAAATCAGAGGAAGCCCCGGAGCGATGACGGCTTCGGCTTCTTCGACTGCCAATTCCACTTCCACAGTTTCATTGTGATTCTTGGTAAGAGCCGGAGCGATGACGACTTCGGCTTCTTCGGCGGTCAATTCCACTTCCACAGTTTCGTTGTGATTCGTAGAAAGAGCCGGAGCGATGACGGCTTCGACTTCTTCGACGGTCAATTCGATTTCCTGCTTGATAATTTGATTCGAGTTCATAGGTTTTCTTTTCCTTTCTGAGCTGCAATTGATTGGATGGAAGCGAAAGACCGCGCGATTGCCGCCTTTCGCTCCACATTTATGAGCGACCACAACAGCCGCTCACTCAGACAGGCGAAAACAAATTGAAAAGTTCGTCATCACGCTGAAAATTTTTCCACAGTTTAGCTTTCGACAATCACCGTTTCGTTGTGATTCAGCGTAAAGCCCGGCGCGATGACGGCTTCAGCTTCCTCGACCGCCAATTCGATTTCCACCGTTTCATTGTGATTGAAAGAAGTTCCCGGCGCGATGACGGATTCAGCTTCTTCGACGGTCAATTCGATTTCCAACAGAATAGTTTCGTTCGTAATCATAAGATGCGATCTCCTTGTGCTTTAACAGGTTTAGGGAGAGGGAGCGAAACCGGACGAATCGTCGTCTCGCTCCCCGATTTCGGATGCCACCAATTGTGTCATCCACCTGCTAAGGCGAAAGCGGAACTCAAAAACTATCATCTTGCCAAAATTTTTTTTTCAGCCTCCTCAAACATCTTTTTTCTCTTTTTGGCCTGCCAGAATTTGCGCCAGCAGATCAGGCGAAAGAAGCTGTTTTCCGCGAGCTTCCCCTTTTGCTTCCTCTCCGGGAGCAACCAGCAAGGATTCCAATTCCCCGTCATCATAAACACCCGTCGAAATTGAACCGCCAAGATGCCGCGTCTGTTTGAACACGCCCAAAGTCGTCGTAACCATTGTCAGCCTCCTTCAAAAAAATGTCCTCTGCTGCAAAGTCAAAGCGAAGGCCGGATTGGCCAGGAGCTTTTTTCGTGACTCAACGACAGAGGAACAGACTGGTTTTTGCTTCAAGGATAGAGGGCTTACTGAACCTCGCTAACCAACGCCTCGTTGTGGTTGGTGGTCAGCGCCGGAGCGATCACGGCTTCCATCTCTTCCAGGCTCAGGTCAATTTCCACCGCTTCGTTGTGATTCGGCGAGAGAGCGGGGGCAATCACGGCTTCCATTTCTTCCACGTTCAGTTCGATTTCTTCGGCGTATACGGTTTTCATGACTTTCTCCTTGTTGAGTTTGAGTGGGCGGGATTCGGTTCAGGCGCTCGCTTGGTTCCGTTTCCCGGTTTCTGAGAGCCGTTTTCTTTCGCTCTCACCCAGATAAACGGGAAGCATCGTTGCCAGCTATCATCGCCGCAAAAAAACTTCGACTTTTTTGCCAGACGCTTCTTCCTGCCAATGCGGCGGGTCTATAATCCGCGCGTCAGTCCGCGCAGCCTGTAACAGCTTTCATCAACAACCGGGAGAAACGATGGCCACCACATCTCACGAAGTCACACAACTTCTGGCGGATTGGAGCAATGGCGACCAGTTGGCGCTGGATCAATTGATGCGATTGGTCGAAGGAGAACTACGCCAGATGGCTCACCGATACATGGCGCGACAAAATCCCGGCCATACACTGCAAACCACGGCGCTGATCAACGAAGCCTTCCTCAAACTGGTCGGCCAGCCAGGCAAACACTTTCAGAACCGCGAGCACTTTTTCGGCGTTGCCGCCAGCGCCATGCGCCACATTCTGGTGGATTACGCTCGGTCAAAACAGTACGGCAAACGCGGAGGCGGAGCGCCCGTAGTTTCACTGGACGAAGCCTTGACTGTTTCCGAAGAGCGCGCGACAGAACTTGTCGCGCTGGACGACGCGCTGAAAGAACTGGCCAATTTTGACGCTCGCAAAGCGCATGTGGTCGAGTTGAGATTCTTCGGCGGTTTGAGCATTGAAGAAACCGCAAAAGCGTTGAACGTTGCCGAAATCACGGTCATCCGCGATTGGAATTTCTCCAAATCCTGGCTACACCGCAAATTGTCTAACAGCGATTCAGAAGCCGAATAAAGAAACAACAAGAAGAATTAAGACTGGATAAGGACTTTTCATTGGATTCTTTGATTTACTTGTAGCTGGATTCTTTACCGAAGCAAAACACTTTCATGTCGCCTGAACGCTGGCAACAAATCGAAGCTATTTACCACGATACGCTGGAACAAGCTCCGGCGGCGCGAGCGGATTTTTTGCGTCAAGTCTGTGGCGAAGATGATAATTTGCGTTGTGAAGTTGAATCCTTGCTGGCTTCGCACGACCAAGCCGCCAGTTTCATCGAATCATCACCTGATGATGTCGTTGCCGGAATGATGGCAGAGAAGCAAACAAGTTCTATGATTGGTCGTACGCTCGGCCATTACCGCATCAGTTCCTTGCTCGGCGCAGGCGGTATGGGCGAAGTTTACCGCGCATACGATCTGCGGCTTGACCGCGATGTCGCCGTCAAAATCCTGCCCGAACACCTGGCCCAGGACGCCGAAGCGCTGCACCGATTCGAGCGCGAAGCCAAAGCCGTCGCCGCGCTGTCGCATCCGAACATTCTTTCGATCTTCGATTTCGGCACTGAAGAAAATGTCAGTTACGCCGTGATGGAATTGCTGGAAGGCGAAACATTGCGCGCGCGGCTTCAACGTGGAGCCATTGGCTGGCGCGAAGTAGTGGAAATCGGTTCGGCGATTTCCGAAGGGCTTTCAGCCGCACACGCCAAAGGCATCATCCATCGAGATTTGAAGCCGGAAAACATTTTTTTGACTCTCGGCAATCAGGTCAAAATTCTGGATTTCGGTATCGCTCGTATCAAGCGCGTGGTTGCCCCCGACGCTGACACACTGACGACCGGGATCGAAACAACCAAACATGGCGTTGTCATGGGAACGATTGGTTATATGTCGCCGGAACAGGTCAAAGGCGAAGCGGCTGAAGCTCCGAGCGACATCTTTTCTTTAGGCTGTGTACTGTACGAAATGGTCAGCGGCCAACGCCCGTTCGCTCGCGCGACGACGGCGGAAATGATCGCAGCCATTTTGGACGCAGAACCGCCACCGTTGACTCTTACTGCCAAAAATACTCCGACGGAATTGCAACAGGTGATTTCCCGCTGCCTGAATAAATCGCCGGACAATCGCTATCAAACAGCCCGCGACCTGAGCTTTGATTTGAGCAAGGCCTTGAATCCGAGCGAGAGGTGCAATCGCGCGGCCTTCGTTTCATTGCTGCGCAGGAAGCAAATCCGATGGATCACAACCGGCGCGGCGATTTTGTTTTTGCTGGTCGCCGGTTTGTTTTTGTTCACCCCCAGCAGCGAAGCGATTGATTCATTGGCAGTCATGCCGTTGCAAAACACCGGCGACGACGAAAGCGCCGAATATTTGAGTGAAGGCATTACTGATGCATTGATCAATAATTTGTCGCAACTCCCGCAAATGAAACGGGTCATCGCACACAGCACGGTTGCCAGTTACGCCAAGAGCAAAGGACAGGAGTTCGATCCGCGCATTGCTGGTCAGGACTTGCAGGTAGGTTCTGTTTTGATCGGCAAGCTGTCCAAACGTGGCGACGAATTGTTGCTTCGCGCGGAGTTGGTCAACACCTCGGATGGCTCTCGCCTTTGGGGCGACTCAATTCAGCGCAAATATTCTGAGGCAGCGTTGATTCAAACGGAACTGGCCCGGCTGATTGCCGACAAATTGCGGTTGAAACTGAGCGGCACAGAACAACAACGCTTATCCAAACAACCGACGAAAAATGCCGAAGCCTATCGCTTGTACGTGGCAGGCCGTCATCATTCACAACTGCGGACGACCGAAGGCACCAGGAAGGGTATAGAGTTGTTGCGACAAGCGGTGCAACTCGACCCGGCTTATGCGCTTGCCTACGCCGGGCTGGCGGCCTCCTATTACGATGCTTCGAGTGCGTTCATTCGGCCCGACGAAGCCATGCCCAAAATCAAAGCTGCCGCCGGACAGGCCTTGCTACTCGACGAGACTCTGGCTGAAGCGCATACCGCGCTGGCGCAGGTGTTGGCCTTGTATGATTGGGAATGGGACGCAGCCGAAAAGGAACTCAAACGCGCGCTGGAACTCAACCCCGGCTACGCACAAGCGGCCAATCTAAACGGCGTGGTGTTGATCAATCAGGGGCGGCTGGCCGAAGCCATTATACAGTTCCAGCGAGCGAGTGAACTTGACCCGCTGTCATTGCCGAATAAGGCCTACATTGCTTATTGCCATTATTTAGATCGCAACTACTCCTTGTCTGTCGCGGAGAGCAAAAAGCTGATTGAGAGTGACCGGACGTTTATCACCGGGCATATCAATCTGGCGCTGGCTTATGTACAACTGGAGCGCTTTGCCGAAGCAGAGGCCGAGTTCAATCAATGGCAAGCACTGGACCCTGACAGCCCGTATCCGCAAGTTTTCCGTGCGCATCTGTACACTCAGAGCGGCAAGCCGGAAGCAGCCCGGCAAATTCTGCGCGAGTTACTGAAGGCATCTGCCAGACAAAAGTACATTGACCCATATTTCATCGCGCTGATTTACACCGGGCTGGGCGATAAAGAGCAGGCATTTGACTGGTTGGAGAAGGCGTTTCAAGCCAGGTCGGAAGATTTGCTAAACCTCAAAACAGAACCACGCCTTGACAGTTTGCGCGCCGATCCGCGCTTCAAAGACTTACTGTTCCGTATGCGCCTTTCTGAGTAATCCCAACAATTGAGTTAGTGAAGCTCTGAAGGGCGACGATTACTGATCGTCGCCCCGCAGAGCTTCAGGGTTTATTTGTGAATGACGATGTTGCCTCCGCCCAGCGCCGTCGTCGGATCGTCACTATCTGGCGCGCTGAGTTGATTGTCGTAAATCAACCCGCCATTGCTTCGATCCCAGATTCGGATGCGGAACTTATCCGCGCCGCCTCCGCCCGGCTGCTGGCCGTCAATCGCCGTCAGCATAAAGTCGTAATCGCCTGCGCCGTTGATCTTACCTGAGCCTTTGTATTGCGCACGCGCGCCAGCGATGACCAGCCATTCGTAACTGGTGCTGCTGAAATTTAGATTGCCAGCCTTGAATTGAAACTCGGTGTTGCCGGTGGGAACCGTCGCGCCGTTGTGATACTTCGAGACGAATCCGAAGTTGGCTTTGCCGGTCAAGCTGGGATTGGCCGTATAAGCGCCAGCCGGAGAGTTGATCCAACCGCCGCCCGTCACCCAACCCGCGCTTGGATCGTAAATCACCACCAACAGATCGAGTTCGTCAATCGTGCTGGCTGACCCAGTGCCGCCGCAACCGTCCGTCACTGTCAGCGTGACTTTGTAAACACCAGCCGCAGTGAAAGTGTGACTGCCAGTGACTGCGCCGGTCGTTTCGTTGACCGTGCCTGCTGACGGCTGGTTGTCGAACGTCCACGTCGCCGTGTGCGTGCCGCCCGCGTTGTCAGTGAAACTGCCGGTGAAATTGACCGGAGTGTTGACGGCGTAAACCGACCCGGTCGGGGGGCCGGTAATTGTCACCACAGGGGCTGGATTGGCAACAGTCACCGTTTGCTGACACGAAGCGGAATTGCCAGCCGCATCCATGGCCGTCCAGGTAATCGTCGTCAGGCCGGGCTGGTAAGCGGCATTGAGCGGCTGGCCATCGCTACGAGTACCGGTGATCGAAGTCACGCCGCAATTGTCTGTCGCCGTAGGAGTAATCAGGCTGACGTTAGCCCCGCACGAACCCAAAATGTTGCCGTCCAACGCGATGTTCGACTGACAAACGATGACCGGTTGCTGGTTGTCAATAATCGTAATTATTTGTGCCGCGCTGGCGCTATTACCCGCAACGTCGGTTGCCGTGAAGTACCGCGTGATAACCAGCGGACTGGCAATCGAACCCGCTCCGCCATTGCTGGCATCAGCGACGGTGGTTGTCGGTGTGCTGCAATTGTCAGTCACAGTCGCTTGCGAAGGATTACCCGGCGGCACGTTGCTCAAGCATTGGTAACTGGCGTTTGCCGGAGGCGTGACTTGAGGCGGAGCCGTATCAACCACCGTCACGGTTGCCGAACAGGAACTTGAAGCGCCGTTACTGTCAGTCACAGTCAGAGTTACAGTTCTCGCCCCGAGCGCGTAAGGTCCCGCCGGCGATTGCGTGACGGTGATCTCGTTGCCATCGGGGTCGGAAGAGCCGTTGTCAATCGAAGCGTCAGCCATGCAGTTCGCTCCGGCTGAGACGGTCACGTTCTGGCACGAAGCCACTGGCGCGCGATTAACTCGTTCAATCAGAATGAGCAGGTTTCCGCAATTGTCCTGGTAAAAGCTGTCTATCACTCCGACAAAAGCTGCGTGGCTCCGGCTGGTATCTGAACAACAGTTCCAACGGTGTGCGCGACCAGAAAATCCTGCGGGATGTCTGTCGGCTGGCCGCCGAAATGCGTGTTGGGGGTAAAAATATCAGCGCCTGCGTCAATCGCGCCCGTAACGCGAAACTGATTCGGTGGCGACAACAGCATGGTTGAATTGCTGAAGACGCCGTTGATGCCGATTTGCGAAAGCGTGGCGAACGTGCCGCCGCAGCCGTAAAAGATGCGCCAGCCCAAAGAATTCCCCAAATAAGGTTGTGCTGGACGCCTAACCGACGCCGCTCATTGCTGAAAGCTGTCGGTATTTCTATCCCACTTTGGTAAACGGGATTTGCAGTCGCCAGCTATCAGCGGTGGAAAATTTATTGGCGAACGAAAAAACGTTCGGCCACAGATTGCCGGTTGCAACCTGTGGCCGTTAATAAGCTTGTTCGCATTTGATCTGTGTTTACAGTTCCCGGTTGCTGCGCATATCCCAGCCTTCGCGGATGGTGCCGCCGTTCGGCAAGGTGTAAATCCAGGTGATGCGGCCAAAACTGAACGCGACGTCTTCGCTCGGTTCGCCTAAAGCCAACGCACCCTCCGAACCGGTTGATTTCGGAAGCCGAAGATTGACTGAACTCACCTGCACGTCTTCCAACAAAATCTGCAAAAAGACTTGCTCGCCATTTTTCATTCTGCGATTGCTGCGGATCAAACTGATTTGCACGCGCGCCAGTCGTTGCCCGGCGGCGCAAATGGTTTGCAGTTTGGGCGTTGCGCTATCAATGCCTTTGGTAATGACCACGGGTGAAAACTTGGCTCGGCTCGCCTGAGCGCCGGTCACTCCGCCCAGATCCGCACTCACGTTCGAGTTGAACTGAAAAGATTCGATGGAACCGCCAACGCCTTCGCCCGGCACACCCAGAATGTCTACGCGGATTTTGTACTCGTCTTCTCCGGTTTGCGCCAATCCCGTCCCGATGAAACTAACCAGCATCAGGCTGGCGACAGCGATAAGTCTGGTAAGACTGGTTGCAGTGAAATGTTGAATCGGCTTTTTCATAACGTTCTCCTTGTGATGAGCGATACGTTGATTGGCGTTCCAACCTTGCAGCGTTGAAGCGATTCTGAGCGACCGTTTGCCGCCCTCACTTCGGTAAGCGGGAAAAGCAAACGCGAAGTATCTGTGTCTGCGTAAAAACTTTTCATCCCGCACTGATTCCACTATCATCCGCGCGCGTTCACATCTTCACTCCAAGGCAGAACATAATGAATCAATCCGAACTGACCGGTTCGACGGGTTTGGTCAGAGGCATACGGCGATGGGATTTGGTCGCCGTCGCCATCAATGGAATCATCGGCGCTGGGATTTTCGGCTTGCCGTCAAAAGTGTTTGCGCTGATTGGCCCATACAGCTTGATCGCGTTTGTCGCTTGTGGATTGGTGGTGTCGCTGATCGTTCTTTGCTTTGCCGAAGTGGCAAGCCGTTTTGGCGAAACCGGCGGGCCGTATTTGTACGCGCGAGCGGCATTTGGTTCGGCGACAGGGTTTGAAGTCGGATGGTTGATGTGGCTGGCGCGTATCACGGCGTTCGCCGCCAATTGCAATCTGTTGTTGGAATACTCCGGTTATTTCTGGCCATCGGCGAACACGGGTTGGACTCGCGCCGTGTTGATGACAACAGTGGTCTCGACGCTGACCGTCGTCAACGTCATTGGCATTCGCCGAGCGGCGTTGTTCAGCGATGTTTCGACCATCGCCAAGCTGATTCCGATTGGATTGTTCATCGTCGTTGGGCTGTTTTTCATCAACCCGCAAAACTTCACGCCGACGACGCAACCGAACTTCAGCGGGTTTTCGCAATCGGTGATGTTGCTGGTGTACGCCTTCACAGGGTTCGAGATGGCGTTGATCCCGGCGGGCGAAGTCCGCGAACCGCATCGCAATCTGCCGTTTGCAATCTTGACGGCGCTGGGCATTGTCGCCGTGTTGTACATTTTGATTCAGGTGGTTTGCATTGGCACGCTGCCGGAACTGGCCGATTCCAAACGCCCGCTGGCCGATGCGGGAGTTCAGATTCTGGGATCGCTCGGCGGCAGCGTCATCACCGCCGGAGCCATCATTTCGATTCTGGGCAATCTGCTGGTGCTGATTCTGGCGGCTTCGCGATTGCCGTTTGCAATGGCCGGGCAGAACGAATTGCCGAAGCTGTTTGCCGCCACGCACTCGCGGTTTCACACTCCGCACGCCGCCATTTGGGTTACCGGAGCGGTGATGCTGGCTGTGACCTTGTCAGGAACGTTCATTTACGCCGCGACCATCAGCACGATTGCGCGATTGCTGGCCTACATTACGACTTGCGGCGGATTGATTGTTCTTCGTCGCCGCGAAGCCGAACCGCCGCCCTTCAAAGCTCCGCTGGGATTGGCTGCCGCCGGATTGGCGATTGTGTTAATGCTCTGGTTGCTGGCGCACAGCACTGGCCGCGAAGCGCGTGATGCAACTATCGCCGTGCTGGCGGGTTTGGTAATCTACGCCGCCTACAAATGGAAACGCCGGAACGCGGATGTCCACATCCGCTAGTAAAAAAAAGAAGCGCGCAGCTTCCGTTTTCAGAATCAACCAAAAGGGATCTTCAAAATGAACCGACTCATTACGATTTGCTCGCTCATAATTTTACTCGCCGCAATCGGCATCACTTCGGCGTTGTCACAAAGCGCCAAACGAAAACTGGAAATCCTGTACGTGGATGTCGAAGGTGGCGCGGCCACGCTGATCGTCACTCCGGCGGGCGAATCCATTCTGGTGGACACCGGCTGGCCGGGCTTTGAAGGCCGCGACGCCAAACGCATCGAAGCCGCCATGCAAGCCGCCAACATCACGCAAATTGACCATCTGATCATCACGCATTACCACACAGACCATTACGGCGGAGTTCCTGAACTGGCCAAACGCGTCAAGATCGGCAAGTTTTACGATCACGGCCCTATGGAATCGTTGCCCGAAGACAGAACCTTTGCCGAAAAGTACGCGGCTTACAAAGCGGCGGCAGGCGGCAAAACCATCACGCTGAATCCCGGCGACACTATTGCGCTGAAACAGGCTGCGGGAACTCCGAAAATTTCGTTGGAAGTGTTGGCGTCAGCGGGCGAAGTAAAACCGATGCGAGTCAAAGCTTCGCCTTCCAAAGAATGCGAAGCTGCAACCAAACAAGCTGACGATCCCACAGACAACGCGCGTAGCGTCGTGTTTGTGTTGCGATATGGAGCGTTCGATTTTCTGGATTCAGGCGACCTGACCTGGAACATCGAACACAAACTGGTTTGCCCGACCAACCTGATTGGCGAAATTGATCTGTATCAGGTGGCGCATCACGGAGCCGAAACCAGCAACAATCCTGTGCTGGTCAACGCCATCAAACCTACGGTGGCGATTATGAACAACGGCCCGCGCAAAGGCGGCCATCCGAATACGGTCAAAACCATTCGCAGCACGCCTTCGATCAAAGATTTGTGGCAAGGCCATCGCAATGTCGCCAGTACGGAAGAACAAAATGCTCCGACGGATTTCATCGCCAATCTGGAAGCTCAAAACGATGCGGCTCACATGATTCGCGTTTCAGTGGATGCCGCAAAGAAGAGCTTCACCATAACCAATGACCGCAACAAACTGACAAAAACCTATTCAATCAAATGAAAGTTCGACTTCTGGAAATCGCGCACGCTCGTTCCGGCGACAAAGGCGACACGGCCAATATTGGTTTGATCGCTCGCAAGCCGGAGTATTACCCAATCCTTGTCCGCGAAGTCACCGCCGAACGTGTCAAACAGCACTTCGCCGGAATCTGCAAAGGCAAGGTCGAACGGTTTGAATTGCCGAACCTGAACTCGCTGAATTTTCTGCTTTACGAATCGCTGGGCGGCGGCGGAACGGTTTCCTTGAAAACCGATCCGCAGGGAAAAACGCTCAGTTCGGCATTGCTGAGAATGCAGGTCGAAATGGACAGTTTGTAACCAGCGCTTTAGAAATAGCTTGAAAATAAGATTCCCAAACTATTTTCACCGCAGAGACGCCGAGAACGCAGAGGAAACGCAGAGACTCTTGTAAAACCTCTGCGACACTCCGCGCCTCTGCGGTGAAGGGAAAAGTTAAGTTCAAGCCATTTCTTAGCAGCCACCTTTTTTCAACGTTCGGCCAGCGGCAATCGGAACGCAGCCATCTGTTCGCCATTGCGAACCAGCAACAGGTCGCGCACCAGTGCCGGGTGATTCCAGGTTTTGCCTTCGATGGCTTTGAATCGTGCGACTTCCGTGAATTGGTCGGGAGTCGCCGACACCAGCGCTATGTCGCCTTCTTCCGACAACACCAGCAGCAAATCCTGATCGGACAGCAACACAAGCTGGCCATTGCCGTAACGCCCGCCTTTCCATTTCCGCTTGCCGTTTTCAATGTTGATACTGGCCAGAATGTTGCCGTCGAAACCGTAAGCGTGGCCTTTGTGAACGGCGAAGTCGTTGAAATTCGGCTTCAGCCCGTTTGAAGTCCATCGCTCCTGCACGCTCCATCCGTCGGTTCCGTGCGAAACCGCAATCCGGCGCGAGGCGCTTGTCGTTCCGCCCGTGCTGATCAGGATGTCGCCACCGCCAAGCAGCGCCGGTTGCACAATGGTATTGCCTGCCCAGGCGTGTTCCCACAACACTTCCCCGGTCGCTGGCGCGACGCTGGTTGCTCCATCATCGCTCAGCAACAGAATTTGCGGGATTCCGGCAATGGTCGTTCGATGCGGCGAACTGTAGCTGCCGCTGTGCGCAGGGCCGAACCAGCGCGGCTTGCCGTTGGCGCGGTCGTAACCGACCAGTTTGCCAGCCGCTGCCACGATAACGACGTCGCCAACGATCAACGGCGAACTCGAAAATCCCCAGCCCGGCACTTTCGTGTCGCTGTCGGTTGCCACGTTGCGCGACCAGATGACTTTGCCTGTAGCGGCATCCAGAACATTCAAAATTCCGGTTGCGCCAAATGCGTAAACGCGACCATTGCTCAGCGTAGGCGTTGCGCGCGGCCCGGCGCCTCCGTTGGACTCATAAAACCGAACGGGATCGCGATGCCGCCAGACAGGTTCGCCTGTGGAGACTTTGTAACAAGCGACAATCTCTTCGTCGCCGCGCTGTTCTTGTGTGTAAAGCAAATCGCCGCGAACCGCGAACGATGACCAGCCTGGGCCGATGGGACGACGCCAAACCTCAACCGGCGGCAATGCAGCCCAGTCGGTTTTGATCTGAACGCCGCGAATGATGCTGTCGCGGTTTGGGCCTCGAAAGCCGGGCCAGTTAGCTTGTGCTTCTGAAGTTGCCGAGTCTGGCGTTGCCGTGGTTGCAGCTTCCGGTGTCGGGGTCGGCTGACTTTCAACATTGCTTTCCGGCGAGTCCTTCGGAGTTTCTGCCATTTCCGCAGCAGGCGGCAACGGTTTCGGCTCGTCGTTGGCCTGCGCCAGCAACAATTGCTCAGGAGTCGGCGTCCACCGCCAATGAAACTCCGAACCGCCACCATACAATCCAGCCGTTCGCACCAGCGTCCACGGTACACACGCCAGCAGAATTACCGCCACCAGCGAAGCCCGGCGAAGCCCCACAGCAAAACGACGAGTTGCCAACGCCCAGGCGACAAGCACAAGGCTGATGATCGGAATCGAATAGAACGCCAGCATCAGCCCCATCATTCCGCCTTTGATGGATTCGTGAACGATGAACCTGGTCGCAAAGACCGCAACGATCATCAAGACGATTGCGCCAATGCGTTCGACCCAGGGCGCTCGGCTGAAAAACAGCCACCACACTATGATCGCCAGCGCAAACACCATTCCCCCAAGCATTGCAATCAATGCCAGTGGAGTCGAATAAATTTCGGCGTCAGGCGCGACGAGGGGAGCGATATACCTGAGAAGAACTAACGCGATGGCGATGACCACGCCGGGCCACACGCGTAGCGGTTTCCGGGAAGCCGGTGAATCGGATTGAGATGTGTTCATGCCCCGCTATACGGCTCGTCATTAACCGAAGATTCACTTTTTTCCAGCGTCCATTCGGCGGCAACGCCCGGCTTGTGAATCCGAACGGTTTTTCGTACAACTTGGCGACGATCATGATTTGCAGGTTTTGGCAGGAGCTTACTCTCACATGAAATATGGATTGATTGCAGGCAATGGACGGTTTCCGTTTCTGGTGCTGGAAGGCGCGCGCGCCGAAGGCGTGGAAATGGCTGTCGCCGCCATCAAGGAAGAAACCGACGCCAGCATTGAAAAACTGGCGCGCGTCGTCGAATGGATCAGCGTTGGCCATCTGAACAAGCTGATCAAATTCTTCAAGCGCGAAGGCGTGACGCACGCGATTATGGCCGGTCAGGTCAAACACGTGCAGATTTTCAAGCTCAATGCCCTGCCCGATTTGCGCATGGCCAAGATGCTGGCTGGGTTGAAACGTCGCAACACAGACGCTCTGATCGGAGCCGTGTGCGATGAACTGGAATCCGAAGGCATCCGGTTGATTGATTCGACGACGTTTTTGCAACCGCTGCTGGCTCGTGCCGGAGTTCTGACCAAACGCTCGCCGGACAAAAACGAACTGGCCGACATTGAATACGGCTTGCACGTAGCGACGGAGCTTGCGCGGCTGGATTTAGGCCAAACCATCGTCGTCAAAAATCAGGCGGTCGTCGCTCTGGAAGCTATGGAAGGAACCGACGCGACGATTCGCCGCGCTTCGGAATTGGTCAAAGGCCGTCCGCTGACCGTCATCAAAGTCGCCAAGCCGAATCAGGATATGCGGTTCGATGTGCCGGTGATTGGATTGAACACGATGGCGACGTTGAAAGAATGCAACGTCACGGCGATGTCGTTGACGGCAGATAAAACCTTGATCTTCGACCGCGAAGAAACCCTCAAGCTCGCTAATCAACACAAAATCGCCATCATTGGCTCATAAAACCACGGCCGTGGATCAACGCTGATTTTCGCGGATTTGGTTTGATCCGCGGTTTTCGGCGTTTATCTGCGACGTCATTTTCACTGTTTCGCCAATGGCGCAACACGATCCAGGCTGGCTTTGATGTCGGCGTTGCTGCGTCCGCTGGCTTCGTAGGCTTTGGTGTAGGCTTCCAAAGCTTGCGGATACCGGCGCTGGTTTTCAAACACGTAACCAAGATAGTAAAGCGTGTTGGTGTCTCCGGGATTCAACTTGTCGGCGTTGGCGAACATTTCCGCTGCGCGCGGCCACGATTTGGTTTGGGCCAGCGCAAAGCCCAGATTGAAATACAGCGCGGCGCTGGGTTCTTTGGTTCCTTCGACGGCTTTGGATAAATTGGCTTCGGCCTGGGGATAACGTTTGGTCGCCAGATACGCACGTCCCAATAACTCCGCCGCAGCCGCATCGTCTTTGACGCTTTTCAAGGTCATGGCCACGCGCGTCGCTTCGTCAAACAATGGAGCAGCTTTCTTTTCGTCGGGTTCATTTCCGGCATAGCGCAACAACGATTCCGCCAGCAATCCCAGCATCTCTACATTCTTTGGTTCAGCAATCAGCCCGGCACGCAAACTGGCAATGGCATCGGTCAGTTTGCCGGTGCGAAATTGCTGCACGCCCAGGTAGTAAAACGAATCGGCATCTTTGGGATCGAGCTTCGAGGCTTTGCGAAAGGCCTCCGCAGCTTCTTCGGGACGATTCAGGTTGGAATAAGCCACCCCGAGCAAATGAAAATTGACGGCGACATTCGCCTGCGTTTTGGTCAGAGCTTCAAAATACGGCAACGCGCGATCGTGCTGGTTCAATGCCAAATGCGATTGTCCCAACGCGCGATACAAATCCGGGTCGAGCCGATTGTCTTTCTTTTTCTGCTCCAGAGCTTTTTCCAGCGGCTCGATGGCGGAGGCATATTCTTTCAACTGGTAATAGGAAAGGCCGACATATTTCCAACTGTCGGCGTGATCCGGGAATTCGGACAGGACTTTTTGAAACTCGGCGATGGCTTCGCGGAACTGCCCTTGTTTATAAAGCGACACCGCGCGTTCCCAATCGAACACACCAGCAGAGGCCAAAATTGAAGTCGCTGCCAGCAAAGCGATAAGTGCAATTCTTTTCATATTCAAAACAAATTTGCTTATGCTGTTGCCTGAAGTCTCTGATTCATTACTTCCCGCAACGCTTCGTTAATAGCTTCAGGGGTTTTGAAAAACTCGACGACATCTGGGTCAAGTTGAAGCTGACGCGCGGCTGCCAACGTCCGGAACCGCCGAGTTCTAGCCTCGTCTACTCTCATCGTTTCCAAGTCAAGTTCCGCAGGCAAATCGTCGTTAAGGTCGTAGGTTTCGTCTTCAAGTAAGGTCACTTTGTGATTCATAAGCTGTCCGCTCTTTCCGCGTTGCCAATCGGGCGGTGACAATACGAAACAAATTTGGAATCTTCTCCGTGTATGCCAATGTTATCAATCGCCCCTGAATGGAGTACCCTATGCAAATGTAACGCTGCTCCCCAATTGAGTGAGTGTAGTCAGGATAATGCACCTGCAAAGGATCGTCGAAAACGGTTTCCGCTTCTTCGAAGGAAACGCCGTGTTTGTCAAAATTACTCTTTGCTTTTTCCAAATGCCACTCAAAAGCCATCTCTCGCCTCTACGCGTTTGATTGTCAACACTGGTTGAACGCCTGTCTACATTTATGTTGCATCGTAAACACAGACTACAAATTGAAAAGCCTGAGATTCAAAAGAGTCTCAGGCTTTTTGGTAAATTGAAATGAGTAACCAGACCAAACCAGCCAGGACTTACGCAAAACACGAAAAAGATAACCATCGAGGCACGGAGCCACAGAGATGAACTTCAATGGATAGTGAATTTCCTCGTTATGCTCCGTGTCTCTGAGCCTCTGCGGCAGTTTCTGCGTAAGTCCTGTCAGCTATAAGCCCTTTTTCCGTGCCGCCATTCGCTTCCTAGCCAGTAACGCTCCCAGCCCTGCGCTGAGCAAGACAATCGTTCCGGGTTCGGGAATTTCAGTCGGCGGTGGAGTCGCAGGCGGCGGCGTAGGTGTCGCTGGCGAAATCGTCGCAGTTGGTTGCACCGTCGGTTGGGGAATGATGATCGTTGGCGATGGTTGCGGATTGGAATCGTCACCGGGTCGGCACAACACAGCGCAAATCACTCCACCAGCGATGATAGGCGGAACGATCCACCACAACGCCGGGCCGGGGCCGCGAAATGCTGCCGGAGCAATAGGCTCGACGCAGTTTTCATCGCAAATGATACCTGGGCCATATCGAACAATGCGCCCGTCCGGCAAGCGAACGAATTCCGGATGCGTGGAACTTTCCTGCGCGATTCCGGCTTGCCCTTGTGAAGTTTGCCCTTGTTGCTGAATCTGTTCCTGCTGATCGGTTGTGCGCGCCACTTTCGGAATCGAAGCGACTGTACCTGCTCTGCTTCCCTGATCCTGACGCAATTGCCGATACGTAATCGAGTCGGCAAAGACCGGTTGAATCACGGCCAGGCAGACCAGCAAACATGCAAAAGACGACATTGTGCGTTTCGCTGATGTTCGTAAGGATGACATATTGAACTTTTATCAGTGTTGATAACGCGGCAGGAACGATCAGGGCGCATGCTGTTCCGGCCACTACTAATTGATGGCGGGCATTATAGAAGCAACGGTATATTGTGGCAAACCTTATATTTAAGATTTTCGTAGCCTACTGATTTTCTTCCCGAACTGCTCCCGAAGCCTGGCAAATGTAAATTTCAGGCTGAACGCCAATCACCCAACGATAAGCTTCAACGGTTTCGGATGTGAAGGTTTCGACCTGATCGGCTTTGACCAGATTGACTGTGCAACCGCCAAATCCGCCGCCGGTCATTCTGGCTCCGAAAACTCCGCTGTGCCGTCCCGCGATTTCAACCAGCAGATCCAGTTCGCGGCAACTGACCTGATAATCTTCGCGCAGGCTTTCGTGCGAAGCCTTCATCAAATTGCCGAAATGAGAAAGTTGCCCCAATTTCAAGGCTTCGACGGCGACCAGCGTGCGCGCGTTTTCGGTGATGACGTGATTGGCTCGGCGGCGAATGGGTTCAGGCAACGCGCCGGCCCATTGATCGAACTCTTCCAGTTCGACATCGCGCAAGGATTGAATGCCGGGCAGATGTCCAGACAAACGGCGAACGGCGTCTTCGCATTCGGCGCGACGTTGGTTGTATTCGCTGCTGGCCAGTTCGTGTTTGACCATCGAATTGACTACGACCACGCGGGCGTCGCTCAGATCAACCGGCACGGCTTCGTATTCCAACGTGCGGCAATCAATTTTCAGCGCGTGCCCTTCGCGAGCCAGACAGGCTATGAATTGATCCATCACGCCGCATTGCGTTCCGGCGAATTCGTGTTCGGCTTTTTGCGCGGCCAATGCCAGCCGAACCGGGTCAACCGGCTGTTCGGCAAGTTTCAGCAATCCATACCCGACCGCAATTTCCAGCGCCGCCGATGAACTCAATCCCGCGCCAAGCGGAACCTCGCTGGCAATCAGCAAATCGGCTCCGCGCAGGTTATATTTATCGCGCAGCAAACAAACCGCCACACCGCGAACGTGATTCGCCCAATCCTGATCCGGTTTCAAGTCCGCGTTCAATTCAAATTCGACTTGCTGGTCAAATTCAGTAGAAAGACAACGAACGCGCCCATCGTTGCGCGGAGCCATCGCCACCAACGTTCGCCTGTCAATCGCCATCGGCAACACAAACCCGTCGTTGTAATCGGTGTGCTCGCCGATCAGGTTGACTCGCCCCGGCGCTGAAAACAGGCGCGGTTCGTTGCCATAAAGCTGACGAAACTGCTGTCTGAAATCCTGAAAATTCATCATCGCAATTATTGGTGCAGAAACGGGAGCAGTAGCGACCGGGTTGCTTACTGAAGCGTGCGACACCTGCCTATCCGGTCGCTACCGCTTCGGTTCCGTAACGGTTTCACGCAAAGTAAATCCACAGCACAACGATCGTTACAATCAACAACAACGCAAACACGCCAGGCAATTTGTTTCGCTCGGTCGAAACCTGTTCACCGATTGTCGTTTGAAACGTCAGGTTGGCGATTTTGTCAGAATCAGGCGCAGGCGTCACCAAACTGACCGCCAGCAAGACGCCGACACAAATGACAAACATCAACACGGCGAAATGCAGAAAGTTCATGCCGACATAAAACTTCAAAAAACCGTCGAGCGGTTGCCCGGCGTAAACGACTTCCAGAATGAAGCGGCTGGCTCCGAGCACAAATCCGGTCAGCAATGACGCCAGCGCGCCCTGGGCGTTGATGCGTTTCCAGGCAATGCCCAGCAAAAACACTGCGGCAATGGGCGGCGAAACGTACGCCTGCACGCTCTGCAAATACACCCAAAGCTGATTGCTGATGCGGCTCATCATCGGAATCCACAACAGCGCCAGCACCACCATCACCAGCGTCGCCAATCGGCCAACATTGACCAGATGTTTTTCCGAAGCTTCCGGGCGCAGCTTTTTGTAAAAATCCATGGTGAAAATGGTCGAACTGGAATTGAATACGGCGCTCAAACTGGACATCAGCGCGGCCAACATTGCGGCGATCATCACGCCTTGCAACCCGGCGGGCATCAGCTTCGTGACCATCAGCGGAAACGCCGAATTGGAATCCGCGGCCATTTCCGCCGGATACAAGACGCGGGCGATCATTCCCGGCACGACCAGCAGGAAAACCGGCAGGATTTTCAAAAACCCGGCCAACACGGTTCCGCCCTGTGCGTGTTGAATGTTTTTCGCGGCCAGAGTGCGCTGCACGATCACCTGGTCGGTACACCAATACCAGATGCCCAGAATCGGCGCGCCGAAGAAAATTCCGGTCCACGGAAAATCCTTGTCCGCTGCGGGTTTGACCATGCTGAAAAATTCAGGCGGAACCGACGCTTGCAATCCAGACCAGCCGCCGACCTTGTCCAGGCCTATGAGCGTCAAAGCCAGGGCGCCGCCCACCAGAATGACGGTTTGAATGACTTCGGTGTAAATGACCGCCGCCATTCCTCCGGCAATGGTGTAAATTCCCGTGGCGATGACCAGCGTCAGAGCGCTTTGCCACATTCCCCAACCGAGCACGGCTTTCAGCACAATCGCTCCGGCAAAAATGCCGACCGCGATTTTGGTGAAGATGTAAGCGATCAATGAAATGGTCGCCAGATATGTCCGGCAAGCGCCGTTGTAGCGTCGTTCCAGAAACTCCGGCATCGTGTAGACGCTTGACCGCAGATAAAACGGAACGAATATCCATCCCAACAACAAAACAATCAGCGATGCCAACCATTCAAAATTGCCCGGAGCCATTCCGGTCGCTGCCCCGCTGCCCGCCAAACCGATGAAATGTTCGCTGCCTATGTTCGACGAAAACAACGAAGCGCCAATCGCCCACCAGGCCACATCTCGGCTGGCCAGAAAATAATCGGTCGTCGTTCGCTCTTTGCGCGAAAAGTACCAGCCGATGGCAAAGATCGCCGCGAAATAAAGAGCCAGCACCGCGTAATCAATCGTCATCAGTTGCGTCTGCAACAAGAAAGTTGGGGGCATCGTTCCTCCAAAGCGGAAAATTTAGACAGGAGTTACAGAATTCAACATGATTAACCCCATCCTGAAAAATTCTGTGAATCTTGTCTACGGTTTGGTTTGAGTTTGGTACAACCTTGCGCGGACTCGCTCGAATACAAATTCATCGTTGAGCGCCCACCCCCATTCCGCTTTGAGTTCCGGGCGTTTGTGCGGAGTGAGAATCAACAGAGAATCGGAAATTTCGCCAAGCTGGAACAGCAACGAAGGCAACCACGATTCTTCGATCAAATGCATGGCGAAACTGCACACGATCAACGAATACCGCCGTCCCGCCAAAACTCCCGCAGCGATTTGCTCAAAGTTGAAAGTTTCGGCCTGCTGGCCGGTTCGTGCGCGATACGCTTCGCCAGTGAACGGATCAATCCCATCAATCTGTTTCGCTCCGAGTTCACGCAAGACCAACGTCACTTCGCCGCTGCCGCAAGCCAGGTCGAGCGCGTGCGTTAAATCCAGATGCCAGCGGCTGACGGCTTCGCGCAACACTTCGGTAATGACGTGTTCGTGCGGGTTGCGATATTCCGAGCCGAATAACGCGTAATACGCTTCAGCCCCAAGCTCTTCGTACCTGAGTCGGATCGCTTCGCCATCAGTGTTCATTGTCTTGCTATTTCTTCGTAAGGATTGCCTGGTTCTTTCCTGGCGGCGGCGAATGATGTCACAATCCAATCATGTTTGGAAAATTGATTGAAGAGAAAATCCGCGAAGCCATGGAAGCTGGCGAATTCGACAATCTGCCGGGCGCGGGCAAACCGATTGATCTGGAAGCTTATTTTGCCACGCCTGCTGATTTGCGCCTGAGCTATTCGGTGTTGAAAAGCGCTCGCTGTTTGCCCGAAGAAGTCGAACTTCGGAAAGAAATCGAATCGTTGACTGAACAACTTGCCGTCTGCACTGACGATGGCCAACGCGACAGTCTCAACGAACAAATTCGCAGCAAAATGCTCAAACTGAATCTGTTGACCGACAGCAATCGTCGTCAGCGCAGAAAAAGAGGCTGACGACCGGTTTTTCTTCATTGAAAATTGACCAAATAGCAAGCCGGGCTTATACTCCGCGCGTTATTTCGCCCCGACGCGGACGGTGATTGACTGACTTCACAATGACAGTGCGAAGCCGCCTCAATTTATCAGGCTTCAAATCTGCAGGGTCAACCGTCGTCATATAGCGAAAATGTCCCAAAACAAGTTTCATTGATCCGAACTTCGCAACTACAAAATTTCTGAACCTTATCGGTGTGAACCTTGTCGTCATCTTCCCCCAGGATTCGGTGACTGACTTTCACAACGCACTGAACACAATCTTGATCTTTATGTTTGAGAGATGGTTCCTCTCCGTGTCTCTTACACAGCTAACTTCTTTCCCTTGGAGGAAATCTGATGCGTCACTTACACAAACACACATACCGAACGCTGACCATTGCGGGGCTGGCGTTGGCATTCGTTCTGGCGGGTTGGCAAGCGCCGACCTTGTTCGCTTATTCGTCAAAAGCCGTGCGCTCTGTTTTTACCGACGCGCCAGCCATCCCTGCCAAATCAGAACTGAGATCAACTGCCACATCCGCTGCGGTCGCTCAACAACTCACCAAAGAGCAAAAGCATGCTCGAATGAGAGAGTTGCTGACCCAGATTGGCCAGTTGAAATCTCAACCGGGACAACAAGCCGCGTTGAATGCCGCTCAAACGGAATTGCAACAAATCTCCAGCAGCATGGGCGGCGATTTGCCAGCCAATGAAAGCACATCGCCTCCTGCGCCAACTGGCGCGGGGCCACTTCCGATCATTGCCCCTGCTCCACCAAACTGTGTTTTGACCACGGTCAACGCCGCGAACAATACGGCCACTCCGATCAATGACGTTGCGACGGTGACTTCGACAATAACTGTGGCGGGCGCAAATCCCTACCTTTGGGATTTGAACATGATCACGTTCATCACCCATACATTCGCCGCCGACTTGGACATCACCCTGACTTCGCCTGCCGGAACCGTCGTCACCATCACCACGGATAACGGTGGTGGCAATGACAACGTTTTCAATGGCACGCTCTGGGACGACCAGGCAGGAACGCCCGTGACGGATCACATTTATGCCAATAATGTGGTGGCCACGCCATTGGTCGTTGAAGAAGCAATGGGCGCGTTTAGAGGTGAAAATCCCAACGGAGTCTGGACGCTGACGATTACGGACGATCTGTCAGGGGACGTTGGTGAACTTGCCAGTTGGTCGTTGCAAGTCAGCGCTCTGGCGACTGCTCCTCCGCCAACGAAACTAAATTTTGGAAATGATGCCAATTTGCCCATCCCTGATGTGGACACCATCACGTCTAACATCGTGATTGCGGGCGCGCCGACCAGTATCATCCAGGTAGACCTGGGAACTTTCATCACACATACCTTCAACGCCGATCTGGACATCACGCTGACTTCGCCCGCCGGAACCGTCGTTACGATTACCACGGACAATGGCGGCGGCAATGACAATGTGTTCAATGGAACCGGATGGGAGGACATGGCCGGGACGCCTGTCACCGATTTTGTTTTCACCAACAACGTAGTCGCGTTTACTCTGGTTCCTGAAGGAGCCTTGGCCGCATTCCAGGGAGAAAACCCCAATGGAACCTGGACTCTGACGATTACGGATGACCAAGCAGAAGATGTCGGAACGCTCGTCAGATGGGCCATGGAATTCGAAGCGACCAACGGATGCGCTTTGCCTTGCGCCATTACCTGCCCTGCCAATCAAACCGTCAAAACGTTGGGAACTTCCGCGGTCGTCAACTATCCGCCGCCAACCACCAGCGGACAATGTGGCGCTGTGACCTGCACTCCGCCTTCGGGATCGAATTTCCCTGTCGGCACAACGACTGTCACCTGCGTTGCGGCAGGGGCCAATCCTGTAACCTGCGCATTTACGGTCACAGTGATGAACGTTCCCGGTTCGATTGTACTGATTGACGCCAATGGCGGTTGCGTTGGCCCCGGCGACACGGTCAATGGAACGGTTTCCATCACCAACACTTCGGGAATGACAGCCGCGTCTTCCGCCAGCGTCGCTTTGCCAGCCGGTTTAGTCGGAGTTCCCGGCACTTGCACGGCCAATGTCGGAAGCTGCACGGTGACAGCTTCGACAGTAAACTGGTCCGGCTCTCTGACGAACAACCAGACCGTGACGTTCAACTTCAAGGCTCAGGTTGGTCAAGTGCCTGCTGGCACACAGCTTTGCGCGACTGTGACGGCTGATCTGGGCATGCCTGTGCTGGGTTCGCTGCAAGCCTGCCTGACCGTCAACTGCCAACCCAAAGGCCCAGGCCTGCCTGATCCTTTCAATTCAGAAATGAGCGATCAAAAAGCAGGCTCCGTGCTGATTTACAACATCTACACTTCGTCAACCGATCCGACCAAACAGAACACGCGCATCAACATTACCAACGCCAATCCATCGCGTCCGGCGTTCGTGCATCTGTTCTTTGTGGCCGAAGGCTGCGCAGTGGCAGACAGTTTTATTTGCCTGACTCCCAATCAGACAGCCAGCTTCCTTGCTTCTGACCTCGATCCGGGAACGACCGGTTATCTGGTGGCCGTGGCGGTCAACGAAATCGGCTGTCCAATTGCTTCCAACTGCCTGATTGGCGATGAATACGTGAAATTCTCAACAGGTCACGAAGCCAATCTCGGAGCAGAAGCCTTTGCAGCGCTGCCGGGCGGATTGCCGCTCTGCGACGGCAACTCCGTGACGGCAACCTTGAACTTCGACGGCATCAGCTACAACCGGACTCCGGCTGTGCTGGCGTTGTCGAACATCGGTTCGCGCGCTGACGGCAACGACACCTTGCTGATTTTGAACCGCATCGGCGGCAATCTTGGCATTGGCGCCGCCAGCCTGGGACCGTTGTTCGGCATCTTGTATGACGATGCTGAAAATGCACTGAGCTTCTCGGTGACAGGCGCTTGCCAGTTGCGAAGCTCGATCAATAACAACTTCCCGCGCACGACGCCTCGCTTCGAGACATTTGTTCCGGCCGGACGAACGGGTTGGTTGCGAATCTACAACCAGACGGGAGCCATCGGAATGACCGGCGCGGCGATCAACTTCAACAGCAACGCGGCCAGTTCGGCAGGCGCTTTCAACCAAGGACACAACCTGCACGCGCTGAGACTGAACAACCAGATGAGTTACATCATTCCGGTTTTCCCACCGAGTTGTTAACCCTGACGGTAAAGACGCAAAATTTTGCGTCTTTACCCCAAATCTGAACCATCACTTCGGAAGAGACGCAAAAAAACTTTGCGTCTCTTCGTTTTTTGGCTGCGTCGGAAAATTGACGCAAAACGATCACACCAATAGACTGCCGCACTTCTCTTCTTATTAAGTTTCAAGCAAACAAACTGTATTGGTTATGAATCGCCTGTTATCAATTTCAATCTTGTGTTTGGCAATGGTTGGCGGCTTGCTGGTGCCTGGCTGTCAAACCGCAAGCTCGCGTGCGTTGCGACCGATTCCCGAACCGGATTTCGGATCGCTGGAAAGCGCCGCACAAGACCAGCTTCGTCGCCAGCAAAAACTGCTGACCGAGGCCATTTCCAAAGCCGGTATTTCCGACAAGGAGTTAAGCGAGGCATTTGGAACTACTGGCAAGTTATATCACTCGTATAATCTGGCGGAACCGGCCATTGCCTGTTACGAAAACGCAAAATCGCTGGCTCCGAATGATTATCGCTGGCCGCATTATCTGGGCAGGTTGTACAAAGACAACACTGATTTGAAACAGGCAGCAGTCAATTTTGGAGCGGTCATGAGCTTGAAGCCTGATTATGTTCCGGCGATTGTTGCAATGGCGGAAGTCAATCAATCGCAGAACTTCTATGAGCTGGCTGAACCGTTGTTTCAGGAAGCGCTCAGCAAGGATCGCTCGAACACTGCCGCCATCGCAGGCTTGGGAAAGATCGCTCTGGCCAAACGCGATTACGCAACTGCCAGCCGACAACTGGAAGCCGCACTGGCGCTTTCTCCATCGGCGACGGAATTATTTTATCCTCTGGCACAGGCCTATCGCGGTCAGGGAAATCTGGCCGAAGCTCAACAAGCCCTGGATAAACGCGGGACCGGAACCGTCAGAGTGAACGATCCGCTGATTGCCGAATTGCGCGGACTGGCGACAGGATCGCGAACTCACCTGATTCGTGGCGGCCAGTTGGTTCAAGCGCAACGATACAAGGAAGCCATAGAAGAATTTCGGCTGGCCGTAGCCGTTGACCCTAATGACGCCACCATACGATTGAATCTGGGTTCGACGTTTGCGCAGTTGGGACAACGCCAGGAAGCCCGCGAACAGCTAACCGAAGCCGTCCGACTGGAACCGAACAATGCCAAAGCCCATTACAATCTGGCGATGGTGTTGGTTCAATTGCGTGACGACCAGTCGGCCATCAACCATTTCCGAGCCGCTGCCGCCAATGATTCTCGCAACACATCAGCCAATTTTTTTCTGGCCGATGTGTTGATGCGAACCGGAAGCTACGAAGAAGCGGCCAACGCTTATGCAAAAGCGATCTCGATTGATCCGCGTCACGGAATGGCGCATTTTCGGTGGGCGCTGGCGCAAATCAAACTTGGACGATTCGCCGAAGCACGCGCCAAGCTGGAAGAAGAAATCAAAGCCCTGCCGGGCAACAAGGAAGTGGCTCAGGTGTTGGTCAGACTGCTGTCCGCCTGTCCCGATTCAAGAATCCGCGACGGCCAGCAAGCGATGGCTCTGGTTCAATCGGTTTTCACGGATCAAAACAATCCCAACTTCGCCCAAACAGTAGCGATGGCGTTTGCTGAAACCGGCCAATTCGATCAGGCTGTTAAATTGCAACTGATTGCCGTTGACGCTGCCAGAGATTCCAACTTCCCGGCACTGCAAAAAATGCTGACCGAAGACCTGGCTCGATACCAACGCCGCCAGCCGTGCCGCCGTCCCTGGTTGGAACTCGATCCGGTTTTTTTGCCACAGCCGACGTTTTAGTTGACGACTTCAATCGTGAGTGTGAGAATCCAGGCCGTCAGCGAAAAGATGTTTTCACATTGAACGTCACTCACACTTCACGATTTTCCCTTGGACGTTCCGCTGGCAAAGATCAAAGTTATATTGCGGTTTCCAAAACTCACAACGATTCTGCGAACTTTATTTCAAAAGTAATTCTAGCGTTTCCTTAATCACCTTTGATGACCACGTCAAAAGGAATCATTTGATGCGGATCTAGTGCCGCCTCACTTAGCTGCGATTGCTTACGCCCAAGCCAATCCAGCCACCAGGTAAGACCGGAGTAGTTCCGGCCTGAATTTTCCGCAGCAGTTTGTCAGGTTCATCCGAAAACTGCTTTTCGATCACACACACTACAGGAGGAATTTCCAGATGCGAGCCTCACTCAAACTTACACACACAAGACGCATAGTGTTTTTATTGGCGATTTGTCTGGCGTTGCTTGCCGCAGCGTCGTTGATTCCGTCAACGGCCAATCTTTTCTCTACTCCCGCCAGTCAGGCGCAAAGCAATTGCGAATCGCAATTAGCGGCGCTGGAAGCGGCGAAAGAAGCATACGCCGCTGATCGCGTGAACCAGACCAAAAAGGTGTCTTTTGATGCCGCTCTGGCAGCCTGGAATCTTTGCCGTGGCGCTCAAAGCGCCGCAAGCAAAGCCGCTGCCAAATCTGCTCCGAATGCCACAGGCGGCCCGGACGGTTTCGGCCACACCTGGCGTGATAACCAGGGAGCAGACCCGATTCCGTATCAATTCGTTGACATCAGCGGAACCGGAACCAATCTGGGAACGGGTGACGACTCAGCGTTCCCTTACACTTTGCAAGCGCCCTTCAGCTTTTATGGATCGGCAGTGACGACAGTCGCGGTTGCAACCAATGGCTACATTTCGACTGACCAAACCGATGATGGTCCAGACCTGAGCAACGATTGTCCGTTGCCTGTCATTCCCAGCACTGGAGGCGGCGCGCGCATTTATCCGTTGCATGACGACCTGATCGTCAATGGCGGGCTGTATGTTCAATACTTCGCCACCTGCCCGCGTCCGAACGATTACGGCGGATGTGCTGAAGCCTGCACGGTCTTTATGTGGGACGATGTTCAACATTTCGGCGACGATGGAAAAGGTTTCGGCGAAGGTGAAGGTGGAGGTGGTTCGACGTGGGACATGCAAGCGATTCTTTACCACACGCGCAACGAAATCGTTTACCAGATTGGGCCGGGCAATCCGGAACTCGGCAGCGGTTCAACCACCGGCATCCAGAATGAGGCGGCAACAGATGGTTTGAACATTTCAAATTGCAACACCGCCGGTTCAATTCCTGATGGTTACGCTGTGGCGATCTTCGCCCCGAATCAACCAAGCTGCTGCACAATCACGTGTCCGGCAAATCAAGTTGCCTGGACTTCGGGGACTTCGGCTGTTGTGAACTATC
>CAYYDG010000028.1:0-97113 GCA_964470555.1 uncultured Heliomicrobium sp. | reverse complement strand
GTCACGCCATCACAAGTCCTGCGCGCCAACTGCGTACGCTCGCTGCCGCCATTGATAGGCGCTCCCGGCGCATCACAGCCCGGCTCCCCGGGGCGCGTATCCAGCAACCGAATCGGCTTCGGCAGCGGATAAAACTGCAAGCCGTTATTCACCGGCGGCGCGTTGTTGATGGTCAGCGTGTAGTTGTTGCTGCCCGTGCAGCCGTTGAAATCTGTTGCCGTGACCGTAATGGGAAAGCTGCCGCTTTCGGTCGGCGCACCGCTCAATACACCGCCAGTCGAAAAGTTCAGTCCGTTGGGTAAAGCACCCGTCACGCCAAACGTGATTGGTAACGTTCCGCCCGATTGCGTGAAGGATTGGTTGTAATTCGTGCCGACGGTTCCGGTGGAAATCGTTGACGGGCCAACCGTGACCGCAGGGCATTGGGGCGATTGGCAGCATTGCGGCAGATAAGTTGTGAGCGACAAGCTCCAGCCGCTGGCAATCTGACCGCTGTTGCCGCTCAGATCGTCGTAGACCCACAAACTCCAATCGCCATTGGGCGCTGAGCCATTGAATGTCGAAAGCAACGGCGGATCGGCATACGGCCCCGCCGGAGCAGGAACACTGAACACGTCGTTTCCGCCAAAATTCGTAGGCATAAATGTGCCGGAAACAATCTGTCCGTTGTTGGACAATGCCTCTGTCGCTGCATCGTCGAACGTCAGATTGACGCCGGTCAGGTCGCCGCCTCCGCCAACGTCGGACATCAACAACACGCGCCGTCCGTCCGGTGAAGAAAGCAGAATGTCCAAATCATCAGGGTTGGTGTGCGTGATGCCGTGAAGCGTGACTGTGATTTTGCTGACCGTGCCGCTCATTCCAGCAACGTTGATCGAAGCCGGATAAGGCGTTCCGCTTCCCGAAGACAAGAGGTTGATCGCAGTCGCATTGCTGAACGTCTGGGTTTGAATTTGCACCGTTCCGAGCGTGAAGGTGAAAACCAGCGAACCAAGTGAGGACGCGCCGTCTTGCAATTGCAGCATTGCCGAAAGCTGGCCTCCGCAAGTTCCGCTGGCTCGGAAACTGAAGGCGCGCGTCGCCATCCCGCCAAACGGCGCAATCGCTCCAAAATTTTGCGATGCGCTGGGATTGTTGACGCCTCCGCCAGTCAGCAGCGTTGCAGTCAGATTCGTCGTCGCGCTGCGGCCAATGTTTTTCAACGTGAAATTGACGGTGACATTTTCGCCGGGATCAATCGCGCCGTTGGCAGACAAACAGCTTTCTGTTGTGACAGCGCCGGCAGCGGCATCAATGATCGGTTGCAAGGCTTCGGCCATGTTGAACACAACCAGCGCGAAATCCTGATCGAGCAATGCCGCATTGTTCGGCACTCCGTCGCCAGCGATGTTCGTGGCAATGATTCGCACGGTAAATGCTCCCGAAACGCCTGCCGGAATCAACACGCTTTCCAGATTGTTACGGTCGTCGGCCACGCCGTTGGGAATCGAAAAAGCTCCGCTGAAATTGTTGCCGCGATAAATTTGGCCGCCGATGGTGACTTCCAGATCGAGGTTGTTTACCCACGCCGAACCGGTTGTCGAACCCGGCGCATCCGTCCATGCCAACGTCACGCGGAACGGTTTCGATGAATTGCTGATCGTGCCGTTGATCGTTCGCACTTGTCCGCTGGCGGTAAACATATCCAGCGGATCTTGATCGCGTAACAGCGTTGGCACGGTGAAGAGTTCAAAAAACGAATTCAGATTGACAGCGCCCATTCCCTGCACGTTTGACCACAAATTGTCGTTGCCGCCCGTGCCAGTCAGGTAACGTGCCGAATTCACCAGCACGGCTTTGTTCATGGCGGGCGAAGGCGCTGGCAAAAAAGAGTTGATGAAGTGTTGCCGAACCAGCGCAGCCACTCCGGCGACGGCGGGCGTCGAATGGCTGGTTCCCGAAGACGCGGTGTAAAACTGTTGGCCTGCGGGAAAGAAGTTCGGCGACGAAGGAGGCCCGCCGCACACGGCCTGCCCGTTGAAACAAGCGTCAGCTTGGCCGTTGGCTGGTGGATTGGGAATTTGGATGACTCCGCCGGTGACATGCGTGCCGGGCGCGACAATTTCCGGTTTGCGACGACCGTCCAGGGTCGGTCCTCGGCTGGTGAAGAGCGAAAGATCGTTGGCGTTGTCGGCTTCGCTGTCGGCGGTGGTGCATTTGTCCGGGCCGCCGAATTGATTGACGTTTTCCGAAGCTCCGACTGCCAACGTGTTTTTGGCCGAAGCAGGTGGCGCAACGGTTGTCGCGATCGGGCCGGAATTTCCCGCCGCAAAAATCGTCACCAGTTCCTGATTGCCAGCGGCAGGGAACACGGCATTGGCGGGTTGCGCGTCGCGCGTCAGAAAATCGTAAAGCTGCGCGTCAATGTTGTATTCGCCGTTGGTGTTGTCGCCCCAACTGTTCGACGAAATGCGCGCATGGTCGTTGTAAGCGCGCGATTCCAGTTCGACAAAATCCGGGAAAGTGTAATCGCCGAAAAAATTCGTCGAATTGTCGAAGATGACCGACGAACCGACTTTGACAAACGGCGCGACGCCGAGTCCGTGACGAAAGCCGGAAGCGTCGGCGTGCGGAAATGTGTCGAACGGCGCTCCGCCGGGAACGAATCCGGCGATGATGTGCGCGTTGATCGTGCCGTGCCCGTCGCAACCGACCAGGGTGCTGCCCGGACCGCTGGGAGTTCCGATCATTCGATTGTAAACGACCCGGCTGTCGCTGGATCTGTTGCCGCCGGCATACAAACCGAAATGTGTCGGCGAAGTCGTCGCGTTATCAATACCGCTGTCTGAAACGTTGACGACGAAATTCGACGCGGTGAACTGGGACTGGGTGAATCCCTTCGAAGCCAGATAGGCCAGATAATTTCCCGTCGCGGGTAATGAGCCATTCAGGTTTCCGGCGACGATCTGGTTTTGCCGCTCGTCCAAACGACGAGGAATGCCGTATCGCGTTATGGAAATTACGTCCTCTCGTTCGGCAAGCTGCGCAACGGCCAACGGCGGCAAGGTTACGATCAAGTTGATGAAATGCGAGATGCGCGTTTGTTGTTTGGCCGGAATCAGTTCGAGTTGTTTCAGCAAATTCAGCGTCGTTTGATTCGTGGCTTCGTCAGCAAGCAATTGAACGGCGAAGAGGTTGTCTTTTAACTCGACCGTTGCCGATAGCGCAGCGGCGCTTGGCGAAAGTTTCATCTCCGGTTGGTAATCGCCGAACCAGCGAATCGCTGCGCCCTGCTTGGTTTGCAATGTCGCAACGCTTTCGGCATCGGCGTAAATCAGGTACGTGTTGTTCGGAATGTAATTGACGATGTCTGCGCCTGCATCGAGCAGCGCCTTGTGCCATTCGGGTTGGATGGCGCCGGAAAACTGAATCAGCCGCAATCGTTTTTCGCCGCTCGTGTCCAGCCGAGCCGTTTGGCGTGAAGTGTCAATCGCGCCGGAATTGAGCAAAATGCGCGCATCGGATTGAGCGGCGGATGACCAGCTTTGCCAAATTGGCCACCAGACAACGACGATCAAGACCAGCCAGCCCAATCGGCGTGGAAAAATAGCGAACAAAGAGCGGGTGTGAGTAGTTTGCATTCCGGCTTCCTCCTGATTGAGCGGAATTGTTGGGTTCTGAACGTTAGGGATTGCAAGGAACAGGGTTCGCCTGACAACAACAGCGTCTGACCATTTGGATATTGATTTTTACGGATGGGGCTTGAGACGGCGCGAGTGTACTGAAGGCTGCGAAAAGCAGTCAATGAATGTTTTGACAGCGGTTGGCATTTGGAAGGGGCTAGACAGAAGTCCTGCTTGAAAAAATTTGCCCATGGCAGTGGCAATTCGAGGCAGCGTGCTATAATCCGCGCCGCTCAGCCATCAAGCTGAATGGCAAGCTAAACGGTTCAAGTGGTCAGGTCAGTGGCCGAAACAGGCAAAAAATCAGGCGGGTAACATTGTTAGCGGGTATGGCGTCAATCCATCGCCGTCTTTCGACCTTCTTCCATGAAGCGTCGGAGTCGGGGATCGTTTAACCGAAAGAAGGTGTAAAAATCATGGCAATCGAAAAAAGCGAAAAGATGAAGGCCGTCGAAGCGGCTCTGGCAAATCTGGAAAAGCAGTTCGGCAAAGGAACTGTCATGCGGTTGGGGGACAACGTTCAGGAAGAAGTCCCGGTCATTTCCACTTCCAGCATAGGCATTGACGCGGCTCTTGGCGTTGGCGGAGTTCCGCGCGGCAGGATTATTGAGGTGTACGGGCCTGAAAGCTCCGGTAAAACCACCTTGGCGTTGCACATTGTCGCCGAAGCGCAAAAAGCCGGTGGCATTGCGGCTTACGTGGACGCAGAACACGCACTGGACGCGATTTACGCGCAAAAGCTGGGCGTGGACATCAACAACCTGTTCGTTTCGCAGCCGGATTCCGGCGAACAGGCTCTGGAAATCACCGAATCGCTGGTGCGGTCGAACGCCGTGGATGTGCTGGTCGTGGATTCGGTCGCGGCATTGACTCCGCGCGCTGAACTGGAAGGCGAAATGGGCGATAGTTTGCCGGGCTTGCAAGCCCGTTTGATGTCTCAGGCTTTGCGCAAACTGACCGCCGTCGTCAACAAATCCAACACCTGTTTGATTTTCATCAACCAAATCCGCGAAAAAATCGGCGTCATGTTCGGTTGTTTCCATTACAACGCGCGAGTTGTGTTGGCGGACGGCACAACGGAAAAGATCGGCAAGATCGTAAACCAGCGAATGCCTGTGGAAGTGCTTAGCTTCAATTCTGCGACTGGACTCATCGAGCCAAAACGGGTCGTCAACTGGTTCGACAACGGCAACGCTGACTTCTTTTTGCAATTTGAAGTCGAAGGTGGCCCCTCCGGTCGCCGTCGGTTCGGAGTCACGCCGAATCACATGATCTTCACGCCGAGTGGCGAAATCCCGGCGGGCGATTTGCGTGTTGGCGACGAAGTATTGGTGATGGTCAACGATTACGAGTTAACCGAAGACCAGCGTCAGATAATCATGGGCGGTGCAATGGGTGATGGTTCATTACGACAAGCGGGAACTCACACAGCAATGTTCCGCGTCGGTCACAGTCCCGAACAGGAAGATTATCTGCGCTGGAAACAGCAAATGCTGGCTCCTTTTTCACGCAGGGTGGGGCCGATGGGAAATGGTGTTGGTTTTGAAACGTTGTCGTTCCCGGCATTGGCTGACGTTCGCGCGAATGTTTATGACACGGAAGGAAACCGTAGAGTTGGCGAATCGTTGCTGACAGAGCTTGATCGGCGAGGCATCGCAGTCTGGTATGGCGATGATGGTTCGTTTGCCGGTCATTACGCTCGCTGGGGACAAGGCAAAGCTGTGCTGTACAACAAGTCGCTGAAAGGTGAAGACCGCGCTCGTGTAGTTGCCAAATTCGAGCGCATTGGAATCGGCGCTCCGCGAGATGATGGCCGAGGCTTTTGGTTCAATTCACAACAAACTCCAAAACTGCATGAACTGCTCGCGCCGTTCGTACATCCTTCAATGGGGTACAAGTTGCATCCGACTCAGCGCGGCAAATTTGGTTGGCAACCAAACGAAGCCAGTGAAACGCTGAATGACCGAAACATCCTTCGAGCTGTTCCTGCCCGCGTCACCAAGATTTACGTCAAGCCTCCGACACGCTCCAAACGCCGTTTTGACCTGGAAGTCGAAGGCAACCACAGCTACATGGTGGACGGTGTGATTGTTCACAACTCGCCGGAAACCACGACCGGCGGACGTGCGTTGAAGTTTTATTCGTCCGCACGCCTGGACATTCGCCGCATTACGCAGATCAAAGACGGCGACAGCGTCATTGGCAATCGCACCAAAGTCAAAGTCGTCAAAAACAAGGTCGCGCCGCCGTTCCGAGAAGCCGAATTCGACATTATGTACGGCGAAGGCATTTCGAAATACGGCGAGATCATTGACATCGGCGTCGAAAACAAAATCGTAGACAAATCCGGCGCGTGGTTTTCTTACAAAGGCGAGCGGCTGGGACAAGGCCGCGAAAACGCCAAGAACACGTTGAAGGAAAACAAGGACCTTTGCGCCCGAATTGAAACCGAAGTCCGAGCCGCGCTCGGCATCGGCAAGCTGGTTCCGGCGGCTCCGATTGCGGAAGCTCCGGCGGAAAAGCCCGCTGCGGCCAAACGCGGCGCAGCGAAATCTGACGAGTAAAAACAACAGACAGGATTCACAGGATTTTTCAGGATTGATTTTCATCCTGTTCAATCACGTAAATCCTGTCTATTTTCTTTCCCTAAGATGGCAAAACGACTGACCCAAATGGTTGATTGCGCTGGTTGAGCGTCGAAGCTCTCGCCGAGCACACTTGCCCAGGTTCTGGGCAGCTTACCGCGCCAGCCGCATAACCCGAATCTGATAGTTGGCTTCGACACCGCCGACGATGCCGCAGTGTATAAACTGCGCGATGATCTGGCGATTGTGCAGACGCTGGATTTTTTCACGCCGATTGTGGACGACCCGTTTGATTACGGACGCATCGCCGCGCTGAATTCGATCAACGACGTGTGGGCAATGGGCGGAACGCCGATCACGGCAATGGCCATCACCGCCTTTCCCAAAAAAGGTGTGGACTTTGAAATCCTGGCCGAAATCATGCGCGGCGGGTTGTCCATTCTGATCGAAAACGGCGTGACGCTGGTTGGTGGCCATAGCGTGCAAAGCAACGAAATCATGTTCGGGTATTCGGTGACGGGCGTCATTCATCCCGACGAAGTCGCCGCCAACGCCGGAGCCAAACCCGGCGACGTTGTGATTCTGACCAAACCCATCGGCACCGGAGTCATCTCCACCGGCATCAAATTTGGCAAAGCCACCAAAGAAATGGCCGAAACTTCCGTCAAAGTCATGCTGACCGCCGGTCGCAAAGCCGCCGAAGCCATGCGCGAATTTGGCGTTCGCGGCGCCACAGACATCACCGGATTCGGTCTGATGGGACACGCCTGGGAAGTTGCCAAAGGCAGCGGTGTGACGATTGAACTCAACGCCAAACGCATTCCGCTGATTGACGGCGCGTACGAAATGGCTCGGCGCAAGATGCTGACGCAAGGCGATAAAACCAACCGCGAATACATCGGCAACGACTTTCTGTTGGATACCGACATCACCAAAGAAATGGCCAGCCTGCTCTTCGATCCGCAAACCGCCGGAGGCATGCTGATTTCCATCGCTCCCGACAAGGCCGATGCGCTGCTGGCTCGATTGAAAGAGACTTACGCCAATGCCGCAATCATCGGGCGCGTGACTGAAAAAGCTGCGCGGTCGTTGGTTGTGATTTGAGAAAAGCAGTACACTCAAAATAGGAGGTATCTATGGAAGATTTGATCAAACTTGGGCTAACCAGCGAAGAAGCCGTTTCAATGAGCGAAGAACTAGAACGAATGATTTCAGCCATGCGAAAGGCTCACGAGCAAATGGCATGTGATCAAGTTGAAATTGATAGGCTAAAGGCGGAGTCGGCTGTTATTCTCGCAGACTTGGAACGTAAATTAGGAGCCGAGTGATGTTGAAAGATTTTTTCGATGCGATGAGGCAGGTTGTAACCATTGCCGAAGATGCGCAGCGTAACCGTGCGGAGATAAAAGAATTGCGCCAACAACATCAGACATTGTTACTGTTCGTCCACAAACTGGAAGCGCGCATCGAGCGCATTGAAAGCGATAATAAACACGAGCGTGAAAAGCTCGCTCTGCAATTGCAAAATACTCTGTTGCAATTTGAACGGCGGTTGCCGCCAGCTTCGAAGTAAAGTTTCAGCTTATCCCCAACCCATAATTGCCGAACCGGAGAATACCAATGAAACTTCGGATTTTTTGCCTGTTGTTCCTATTTTTCACTCCTGCCGTAGCTCAAAAACAATCCACCAAAGATAACTGGCCTTCGTTTCGTGGCGATCACGCTGCCGGAGTCGCTGACGGCCAAAACTTGCCCGACGCCTGGGACGGCGAAAAGGGAACGGCGATCAAATGGAAAGTTCGCATTCCCGGTTTGGCGCATTCCAGCCCGGTGGTTTGGGGCGACAAAGTCTTTGTCACTTCGGCTATCAGCAGCAAAGACAAAGCCTCATTCAAGCCGGGCTTGTACGGTGCGGGAGACGCTTCAGACGACAAATCCGTCCATCAATGGAAAGTGTTCTGTCTGGACAAAAAGACCGGCAAGATCGTTTGGGACAAAGTCGCTTACGAAGGCGTGCCGCTCGAAAAACGCCACGTCAAATCCACCTACGCCAGTTCTTCGCCTGCGACTGACGGACGTTATGTCGTTGCGTTCTTTGGTTCGCAAGGACTCTACGCCTTCGATATGAAAGGCAAGCTCGCGTGGAAAAAAGACCTGGGGCGGTTGGATGTTGGCGCGTACGATTTGCCGGAATACGAATGGGGCACGGCCAGTTCGCCGATCATTTACAAAGACCTGGTCATCGTGCAGTGCGACACGTCCAAAGAAGATTTCCTGATGGGCATCAACATCAAAACCGGCGAAACCGTCTGGAAAGCTGACCGAACCGAAATGCCTTCGTGGGCGACGCCGACGATTTATCCCGGCAAAGCTCGTACGGAACTCATCACCAACGCGCCGAACTTCATTCGCGGCAATGATCCCGAAACCGGCAAAGAACTTTGGAAGCTTGGCGACAGCTCCAATATCACTGCCCCGACGCCGATCTTTTCCGGCGAATTGATTGTCGTCGCCAGCGGACGCCGACCGAATGCGCCGATCTTCGTCGTTCGCCCCGGAGCCAGCGGCGACATCACTTTGCCGAAAGGGCAAACCACCAGCCAGCACGTCGCCTGGACGCGTCAGAAAGTCGGTTCGTACATGCCTACGCCGCTGATTTATCAGGGGCTGCTGTACGTGCTGAAAAACGAAGGCATCTTCAGTTGCTTCGATCTGGCGACCGGCGAAGAAAAATATCAATCACGCATTCCCCATCAAGGCAGCGGCTTCAGCGGATCGCCTGTCGCGTCGGACGGAAAGATTTATCTGCCCAGCGAAGACGGCGACATTTTCATCGTCAAAGCCGGAGACAAATTTGAACTGCTCGGCAAAAACAGCATCGGCCAATTGCTGATGGCGACTCCGGCCATTTCCGGCAAGATGATGTTCGTGCGCGGCGAACGCGATCTGTTTGCGATTGGGAAGTAATGGAAAAGCAGTAGACAGGATTTACAGGATTCAGCAGGATGAAACCCATCCTGAGAAATCCTGAAAATCCTGTCTACTTTTTTGGAGGGGAAAATGCCGATTGCTCAAACGTCGAAAGCGAACCCTTCGGTCGTCGCGTCAACCCTAAACCTATACCAGCAGGTTCGCCAGCAAACGATGCAGATCGTTGCGCCGCTAGAGATCGAAGATTACGTCATTCAGACCGCCGAGTTTATGTCTCCGCCACGCTGGCACATTGGCCACACGACGTGGTTTTTTGAGACGTTGTTGCTGACGTATCAGCCAGAGTATCGAGCCTACGACGAAGATTTTCTCTTCTACTTCAATTCCTATTACGAAGGGTTCGGCAAACGCATCTTGCGGGCGAAGCGGGGCACGCGCTCGCGGCCTACGGTGAAAGAAACGGTGCGTTACCGCCAGCACGTTGACGCTGAAATGCTGAAGTTTCTGGAACGGACGGACGACCCGGAATTGTTGAAGCTCGTACGGTTGGGATTGGAGCACGAAATCCAGCATCAGGAATTGCTGGTTTACGACATCAAACATTTGCTCTGCGATTTGTACGAAGCTCCGGCGGCAGTGATGCCGACAGCGACCGAACCTGTCAGCGGCATGGTCGAAATCGAAGGCGGATTGTTTCCGCTTGGTTACGCTGGCGACGATTTCGCCTGGGACAACGAAAAGCCTCAGCACACTGTGTTCCTGCAGGACTTTGCGATTGATCGAGTGCTGGTTAGCGTCGGCGACTATCTGGAATTCATCGAAGCCGGAGCCTATCAGGATTATCGCTGGTGGCTTTCGACCGGCTGGGAAGCGGTCAACCGCGAACAGTGGCAGGCTCCGCTGTATTGGGAACGCGAAGGAGATGAATGGCTGATTCGCGATTATCACGGCTTGCATCCGGCGCAATCCAAAGCCAACGAACCAGTGGCGCACGTCAGCTATTTCGAAGCCGCTGCCTTTGCCAAATGGGCTGGCAAACGACTGCCCACCGAAGCCGAATGGGAAAAAGCGGCTTGCTTTGATCCGGCGACAAACGCCAAACAAAACTTTCCCTGGGGAAACGCCGCGCCACAAGTCGAACACGCCAATCTGTTCGACAATCAGTTGTGGGCAGTCGCGCCGATTGGGGCGTATCCGAAAGGCAAAAGCGGTTACGGCTGTCACCAAATGATCGGCGATGTGTGGGAATGGACGAATTCGGATTACGCGCCGTATCCGGGATTCCAAACCGAGTTCAACGAATACAACGACAAATGGTTTGTCGGCCAAAAAGTCCTGCGCGGAGCTTCGTTCGCCACGCCGCGTTTTCACATTCGCACGACGTATCGCAACTTTTTCAATCCGCCGGAGCGTTGGATGATTTCCGGCTTCCGCTGCGCCAGGACGCTGTAATTTCGCGCCAAATGAAGATTGGAATCATCACGCCTGCGCCAGCCCAATCGCGCCATGGAAATCGGCGCACGGCGTTGCGTTGGGCGAAGCTACTACGCGAACTTGGTCACAAAGTCTGGATCGCGCAACGTTACGAAGGGCAAGTGTGTGACGTTTTGATTGCGCTGCATGCCAAACGCAGCTTCGATTCGATTCGCGCGTTTCGCAGCCAGCATCCGCGCCGCCCTTTGATCGTGGCGTTGACCGGAACCGATCTTTACCACGATTTGCGTCGCAGCCGCCGAGCGCAGTTGGCGTTGGAAATGGCGACACGATTGATCGTGTTGCAACCCAAAGCGCTGGACGATTTGCCGCCGCGCTTTCACGCCAAGACGCGAGTCATTTATCAGTCCGTTGAACCGCCTCGAAATCCGCAATCCGCAATCCGCAATCCGCAATTTCGAGTTTGCGTCATCGGCCATCTGCGTGATGTAAAAGACCCGTTTCGCGCTGCTAAAGCCGCCCGTTTGTTGCCGAAAAGCTCGCGGATTGAAATTGTTCATGTCGGAGCGGCGATGGATGAACGAATGGCTGTCGGCGCTGAGCGGGAAATGCGCGCCAATTCCCGTTATCGCTGGTTGGACGAACAATCGCCGGAACGTGTACGGAAAATTCTGCTGACCAGCCAGTTGTGCGTGCATTCGTCGAAGATGGAAGGCGGAGCCAACGTCGTTTCCGAAGCCATCGTTGCCGGAATCCCGGTTCTGGCATCGCGCATTCCCGGCAATGTCGGACTGCTTGGCGACGATTATCCCGGATATTTTGAAGTCGGCGACACGCGCGGCCTGGCCAAATTGCTCTGGCAAGCCGAAACTGACGCCGCTTTTCTGGCCCATTTGAAAGCTCTTTGTCGCGGCTTGGCGTTGAATTTCATGCCACAACGAGAGCGAACGACGTTGGACGAATTGCTGGCCGAGCTTTGACATGCAAATTTGGTCAGTATCTTCGACAGGATACTGACCAAAACGACTTCGAGTAAGGCCTGCTGGACTTGCGTATCAAATTCCAGAAACTTATCGTCTGAATTCGATTGGTTGGCAGAAGGTTTTCTTTCGTTATTTTTTTTCATCGGAAGCCCTGTTAAATCAACCGAAATCTGCTACTTAAATTTTCCCATTTAGTGGTCTACTGATATTTATGAGACAGTATTTTTTCCTTCATATCCCCAAAACGGCTGGAATGTCGTTTACCAGTTTTTTGAGCGATCACTTCAATCAGGCTGAAATTTTATCGGGCGCGTATTGGGAGACAATTCGCAAATGGCCGATGAGCGAGCTTGGCAAATACCGCCTGATCACTGGCCACGTTGGATACGAAATCTGTTTTCATCTGAACAATCCGTTTGTTATCGCAATCTTTCGGCATCCGGTGGATCGGTTATGTTCAGTGTACGAGTATTTGAATGAAGTGTTCGATAACGATCCCAATGCTGGGCATCCAGACCCGGATATTGATGAGTTCGTTCAGCTATGGAAAGTTGCGGTAAGGCGTCCGTTGCCTGAATTTCTCGATAGCACGGAAGCTCCGGTTATCGCTGCGCTGCTCAGAAATCCTCAGTCGCGGCAGTTGGCGCAATCAACGCCATATTTATTGAGCGATCTGTCAGACGAGCAAATGTTTGACCTCGCTTCATCTCGTCTAAAAAAAATTGATGTTGTCGGCACTGTGGACGATTTTGCCAAGACTGCGACTCTGACTTGCCAAAAAGCAGGCTGGCAATTGCCACCTGATTTTGAACGCTTCAAGCACAACATTACCGAAAAACGATTTGTGCGCGATGCTTTGGACAAATCCATACGCGCCAAGATCGAAGCGATGTCGGCAGTTGATATGGAGATATATCAACTTGCTCAAGACCGATTAGACAGTGACTTTTTATCAATCTAGCCAAATAGCCTAATTCAGACTAAATACTCTTTTTGTCCGAATTCGGGATTTGGTCTTCCCGGATTCGGACGAGCCAGCAAATTCCTGCCAAGTCTTCCTTCGACAACTCCACCAATTGCAGAATTTATTTTTATTCAAAGCCAGGCACAGTATTTGGATTGAAAATTGTTTGATTTGTCGTTTCCTGACAATAGGACAACTAAACGAGGACTTGATATGGAAACTTTGTTGCAGGACGTTCGATTCGGAATTCGCCGTTTGTTGAAAAGCCCCGCGTTTTCGCTGGTGGCGATTTTGTCGTTGGCGCTGGGCATTGGAGCCAACACGGCGATTTTCAGTCTGGTCAATATGATCTTGTTTCGTCCCTTGCCTGTGACGGAACCGGAGCGAGTGGTGACGGTTGCGCCGATTCGTGGCAATGACCAAATGGCTGCGCATTCTTATCCCAATTACCGCGATTTCCGCGACCGCAACGAAGTTTTGTCCGGGTTGCTGGCCTACCGATTCGCGCCGATGAGTTTGAGTCGCAACAACAACAGCGAAAAAGTCTGGGGATACCTTGTTTCGGGAAATTACTTCGACGTGCTCGGCGTCAAACCGGCCATCGGGCGAACATTTTTGCCCGAAGAAGACAATACGCGATTGTCGCATCCGGTGGCGATTATCAGCCATTCGCTTTGGCAAGCTCGCTTTGGCGGTGACCGCTCAATCGTAGACAGCGATATTTTGATCAATGGCAAAAAGTTCAAAGTCATAGGCGTGGCTCCCGCCGGGTTCAGCGGGACGGAATTCGTGTATTCGCCGGAAGTGTTTGTGCCCTTTGCCATGCAGCGCTGGATCGAACCGGAAAGCGATTATCTGGATCGGCGCAGCACAGACAATCTGTTTCTGGTGGGGCGATTGAAAGGCGGCGTCAGCCAGCAACAAGCCGAAGCGTCGTTGAATCTGGTGGCCGCTCAACTGGCTCAGGAATTTCCGAACGAAAACGACGGGTTGCGGATTCAACTCGTCAAACCTGGATTCATTTTGCCGACCATACGAAACAGCGTGCTCGGCGTATCGGCGGCGTTGATGGGACTGGTGGCGCTGGTTCTGTTGATCGCCTGCACGAATCTGGCGAACTTGCTGCTGGCTCGTGCGACGGAACGCAGCAAGGAAATCGCCATTCGATTGTCCATCGGAGCCAGCCGCGCGCGCATTGTTCGTCAGTTGCTGACCGAAAGCGTCTTGTTGGCGCTGGTTGGGGGATTGGCTGGCGTGTTGATGGCCGGATGGATCATTGATCTGGTCATGGGGTTGAAGCCTCCGGCTGATATTCCGATCACCCTGGAACTGCATGTGGATTGGCGAGTGCTGGTGTTTTCGATGGTGGTGGCCGTTATTACCGGAATTGTCTTCGGTCTGGTTCCGGCGTTGCAGGCGACCAAACCCGATCTGGTTTCAGCATTGAAAGATGTCGCTTCGCAATCGGGGGTTCGTCGTTCGTGGTTGCGAAGTTCGCTGGTGGTGGCGCAAATAGCCGTTTCGTTGTTGTTGCTGGTGGCCGCCGGATTGACGCTGCGCGCGTTGCAGCAACTGCGTTCGCTGAACCCCGGATTCACACAGGAAAACGCAGTGATGATGAACTTCGACCTCAGTTTGCAGGGTTATCAAACCGAACCCGGCAATCAACTTCGCAAGCAACTGCTCAATCGAATCGAAGCCTTGCCCGGCGTGCAATCGGCATCAGTGACGGATTTCATGCCGTTGAGCATGAATTACAACGGAACGAACATTTACATCGAAGGCGCGCCGGAAGAACGCGGCGCGAATGTTCCGAACGCGATGAATGCCAGCGCCGGATTGAAGTATTTTGAAACTGTTGGCACGCCGATTCTGGCCGGACGCGATTTGAACGAGCTTGACCAGGAAGGCAAAACGCGCTCAGTGGTTGTCAATGAAACCTTCGCGCGCAAATTCTTTCCCGGCGGCAATCCGAATGAAAACGCGCTCGGCAAACGATTCCGCACCCGTCCCGATGGTGGGTTCTGGGAAATCGCAGGCGTCGCCAAAGACGGCAAATACTGGAGTCTGGGAGAAGACCCGCGTTCGTTCGTCTGGTTTCCGATGGGGGATCAATTGGCGTTCAACACCTTGATTGTCCGCACCAGAGCCAAACCGGAAACCATGATTGCGGCGATTCGCAACGAATTCCGAAACCTGGATCCGAACCTGCCTGTGACCGGAGTCAAAACTCTGGCCGAGCACATGAACCTGGCGCTGTTTCCGGCGCGCGCCGTGGCTGCGATGTTGGCGGCGTTCGGATTGTTGGCGCTGACGCTGGCGGCCATAGGCATTTACGGCGTGATGTCGTATTCGGTGGCGCAGCGAACGCGCGAAGTCGGCATTCGCATGGCGCTCGGCGCTCAACGCAGCGATGTTTTGAAACTGGTCTTGCGGCAGGGATTGAAACTCGCCGCGATTGGCATGGCAATTGGCCTGGCAGCGGCTTTTGTGTTGACGCGGTTGTTGGCGAATTTGCTTTACGGCGTCAGTTCGACCGACGCCGTGGCATTCATCGGCGTGACGCTGGCGCTGGGATTGGTGGTCATGATCGCCTGCCTGATTCCCGCCAGTCGCGCTGCCAAAGTGGACCCGATGATTGCGCTTCGTTACGAATAGGAGAAGAGATGGAAAACATATTGAAGGATTTGCAATACGGTTGCCGTATGTTGTGGAAGAATCCCGGCTATACCTCGATCGCCGTGCTGACGTTGGCGCTGGGCATCGGAGCCAACGCGGCAGTGTTCAGCGTGGTCAATGCGTTGTTGCTGCGTCCGATGCCGTATCCGAATTTTGACCGCATCAGTTACGTGTGGGCGAGCGATGGAAACGGAGGCAATCGGTTTTCCGTTTCGCCGCACAATTACACAGATTTGCGCACGCGCAATCAGAGCTTTGAACATTACGCGGCGTTTCATTACACCAGCACGGCGTTGACCGGCAATGGCAATCCCGAATCGCTTTCGGCCATCAACGCTTCAGCGGATTTTGGCAAGGTCGCCGGTGTGCAACCGCTCCAAGGTCGCTGGTTCACCGCTGAAGAAGACGCGCCGGGCAAAAATCTGGTCGCGGTTATCAGTTACGGGTTGTGGCAACGGCGGTTCGGCGGCAAAGAAATCGTCGGTCAGAACATTCAACTCAACGGCGAAGCGTTCACAGTGATTGGCGTCATGCCGAAAGGATTCAACTTTCCATCTGACAGCATTGAAATCTGGAAACCGCTGGCGCTGGATTTGGCCAAATACCAGCGCGGCACGTCGTTTCTGCAATCTATGGCGCGGTTGAAACCTGGCGTCAGTTACGATCAGGCGCAGGCCGACGCCCTGGCCATCGCCAAACAAATCGAACAGGAAAATCCAAACACAGACCGCGATAACGGATTCAAACTGGTTTCGCTGCGCGAAGAACTGGTTGGCGAAATCGAACGTCCGTTGTGGATTCTGTTCGGTGCAGTCGTGTTGGTGTTGTTGATTGCTTGCGTCAATGTGGCGAGTTTACTGCTCGGACGCGCGACTGTGCGCTGGAAAGAAATTTCCGTTCGTGCGGCGCTCGGCGCTTCGCGCTGGAATCTGATTCGCTTGATGCTCAGCGAAAGCTTGGTGTTGGGCATACTCGGCGGGTTGTTGGGATTGTTACTGGCGGCGTTTGGCGTGGAATGGTTGATCAAGATCAATCCTGATGCGATTCCGAATTCCGATGCAATCACGATTGATCGTTTTGTCATCGGCTTTACGATGTTGATGTCCGTTGTTACAGGAATCGTTTTCGGCGCGTTGCCCGCGTGGCAATTGACCAAAACCAATTTGAGTCAGGCCATGCGCGAATCCACGCGTTCGGCTTCGGGATCGTCCAAATTGACGGTGATTCGCAACGGATTGGTCGTGCTGGAAATCGCCGCTTCGTTGGTGTTGCTGGTGACGGCGGGGCTGTTGCTGAAAAGTTTCTGGAAACTGCTAGAAGTCAATCCGGGATTTCGCGCGGAAAACGTCATCAAAGCCGACATCAGTTTGCCGCGCGCCAAATACAAAGACCCATGGCAACAGGCTGATTTTTTTCGCCGCGCGTTAGAAGGCGTTCGCGCCATGCCGGGCGTCGAAACCGCTTCATTGACGACGATTTTGCCGTTCAACAACGGACGCAGAGCGACTTCGTTCAACATTGATGGTCGCCCTGTTGCGCCGAATACCGATCCTCCCGACGCCGACAATCACGAAATCAGTTCTGAGTATTTCAAAACGCTTGGCATTCCGATTCGCGCCGGGCGAGATTTCACCGACACAGACGTTCGCACCAGCGCAGGCGTCGTCATCATCAATGAACAACTGGCAAAACTACATTGGCCGAATGAAAACCCGATTGGCAAACGATTGACCGTCGGTTCGCCCGAAGAAGTCGAGTTGTACGGCAAGCCGGTTTCGCGCGAAATCGTCGGTATCATCGGCAATGTCAAGTTGTTGAATTTGACCGATGAATTCAATCCGGAGCTTTATATCCCTGCGGCTCAAATGCCGAGTTCGTGGATGACGCTGGTGGTTCGTGGCAAGGCCGAGCCGGAAAGTTTGATTGGCAGCATTCGTCAGGTTGTACGCAACATTGATCCCGATCAACCGATTCGCCGTCCCCTGACGATGGAAACGATGGTTGCGCGGTCGGTCGCGCCGCAACGGTTTATTGCCATGCTGTTGGTGGTTTTTGCCGGATTGGCAATTGCTCTGGCGGTGGTCGGCATTTACGGTGTGATGACGTATGTTGTCACCCAACGCACGCAGGAAATTGGCATCCGACTGGCGCTCGGCGCGCAACGCAGCGATGTGATTCGAATGGTCATTGCTCAGGGAATGCGGCTGGCAGGCATTGGCATCGGCATCGGGTTGGTGGCTGCGTTCGCAGTTTCTCGATTGCTGACAAAATTGTTGTTTGAAGTCAGCCCGAACGATGCGATGGCTTATGCCGGAGTTTCTGTTTTGCTGGCGGCTGTCGTGTTGCTGGCGTGTTTGATTCCGGCTCGGCGGGCGTCAAAGGTGGATCCGATGATCGCGCTTCGATGCGAGTGATTTTATTGCTTGATTGACCGCAACCATTCGTCAAACGCCAGCAAGGTTTGGAATTCGCCGTCTTTCGGCAATCGGTTGAGGAATTCGGTCAGCACCGAAGCCGTCAGCATCGGCAGAGCCTTGCTGGTTTCCGCTTCAACGTAATGGTCGTCTTCAAGCAGGTGAATGGTCAGTCGTCCGTTGTCGAACACCCACAACTCTGGAATACCGAGCGTGGCGTAAATCTCCAATTGGTTTTTGGTTTTATGATGAATATCTACTTCAACAGCGATGTCAGGCGGGGGGTCGGTGGTGAAATCCAAATCAATACGGTTGCCAATCGCTGCCGCCGTTTGAACGTAAAAGCAGGCATCCGGCTCTTTGCCGGTTTGCTTTTTCGCTTTCTTCATTGTCCATGAGCCAAAAGATCGGATGTTGATGAGAAGTCGAAGCTTGAGCGCAGTAATAAGCTGATCAATGAAGCGAGCATTGTTTTCATGTTCGGCTGAAAGTGACATGGCTGTGAGTTCTCCTTTGTAATAGCTCATACGCAATCCTGCTGGCTCGACAAATTGGTCGAGCAATTCTTCATATTCTTCCCAACTGACGTGCGGGAAGGTCATGCTGGCTCCATCGGAAAGCTGGGAAATCAACTCGTAACGGCTCAGCGGTCTTTCAAGCATTGGCTGTGGAGTCATAATAGCTACCTCGGATTGATGTGATGATTGAATTGGACGATTGGATTTTACCGATTGCCCGCACGATGGGCAATCAGAGGTTTGAACAATGATTCGTTTGGAAAATATCGAAAAGTATTATCCGCAAGGGTTGCAGAAGTATTACGTGCTCAGACGCGTTTCGCTGGAAATCAAAGAAGGCGAATTCATCTCGATCATGGGGCCGAGCGGCGCTGGCAAATCCACGCTGCTGCACATCCTGGGCATGCACGATGCCGGATGGGATGGCGAGTATTATTTTGGCGATTTCGCCATTCACAAAATGAAACCCAAAGACCGGGCGGAAATTCGCAATCGCAACATAGGTTTTGTGTTCCAGAGTTATCATCTGCTGGATCATCTGACGGTGTATGAAAACCTGGAAATTCCGTTGTCGTACCGCGACATCAAAAAATCCGAACGTGAAGCCATCGTTGGCGACGTGCTGGACAAATTCAACATTGTCGGCAAAAAAGATTTGTATCCGAATCAGCTTTCCGGCGGTCAGCAGCAATTGGTTGGTGTGGCGCGCGCCGTCATCGCCAATCCGAGAATCATTCTGGCGGACGAACCCACCGGCAATCTGCATTCAAGCCAGGGCAAGGAAATCATGGAATTGTTCAAACGACTGAATGACGAAGGAACGACCATCGTCCAGGTGACGCATTCGGAAGTGAACGCGACTTACGGCAATCGCATCATCAATCTGGCTGACGGATGGTTGGTGAAAGAATAGAATCAGGCAGTTATGAAAAGCTCGAACTCATTTCCTAGAATTCTGATCGCTGACGATCAACCTGACGTGTTGGAAGCGTTGCGCCTGTTGCTGAAAAGCGAGGGCTTTCAAACGGAAACGGCGACTTCACCGGCAGAGATTTTGTACGCCATCGAACATAGAGATTTCGATGTGGCGTTGATGGATTTGAATTACACGCGCGACACGACCTCCGGCCAGGAAGGGTTGGATTTGCTGGCGCAATTGCAGGCGATGGACAATTCCTTGCCGGTGGTGGTGATGACGGCCTGGGGCAGCGTTGATCTGGCCGTCGAAGCCATGCGACGCGGCGCGCGCGATTTCGTTCAGAAGCCATGGGAAAACGAACGGCTGATCAGCATTTTGCGAACGCAGATCGAACTCGGTCAGGCGCTCAAAAAGGGGCAGCGGCTGGAAGCGGAAAACCAGATTCTTCGCAACGAACATCGTTCGAAACTGATTGCCGAATCGCCCGCCATGCAACCCGTGCTGCAAGTCATCGCTCGCGTAGGCCCATCGGACGCCAACGTGCTGATTACCGGCGAAAACGGAACTGGCAAAGGCGTCGTCGCCAGCGTGTTGCATTCGATTTCGCATCGCGCCAATAAACCGCTGGTGACGGTCAACGTCGGCGGATTGTCCGAAGGCGTGTTTGAAAGCGAATTGTTCGGCCACATCAAAGGCGCGTACACCGACGCCAAAACCGACCGCGTAGGTCGTTTTGAACTCGCCGACGAAGGCACATTGTTTCTGGATGAAATCGCCAACATCTCTTTGCCGCAACAGGCCAAGCTGTTGCGCGTTTTGGAAACCGGCGAATTCGAGCGCGTCGGTTCGTCGAAAACCCGCAAGGTCAACGTCCGAATTATCTCGGCCACCAACGCCGATTTGCATGCCGAAGTCGCCGCCGGACGTTTTCGCCAGGATTTGCTATTTCGTTTGAACACGGTTGAAATTCGTTTGCCTGCCGTGCGCGACCGCCGCGAAGACATTCCGCTGCTGGCGGCTCACTTTCTGAAACAGAACGCCGCGCGATATCGCAAGCTGGTGACGGATTTCGACGCCGCTGCGATGCGCGCGCTGACCGAACATCAATGGCCGGGCAACGTCCGCGAACTCGATCACGCCATCGAACGCGGAGTGCTGATGGCACAAGGAACCATCATCAAAGCCAGTGATCTGGGCCTGTATCAAGCTTCGGAAAGTTCGGCTCGGTTGGAAGAAATGAGCCTGGAAGATGTCGAATGCTATCTGATCAAAAAGACGCTGGCGCGCTTTGACGGCAATGTCAGCAAAGCGGCGGAAGCTCTGGGTTTGAGCCGCAGCGCCTTGTATCGGCGGCTGGAAAAATTCGGGCTATAGTTGCGTTGACTGACCTGGAAGGGAGAACTATTGTTGAGTCGTGAAGGTGCGAGACTTGATAAAGTTGATCGAGCAAGACGGCTGGTATTGGGTGAGAACCAAAGGCAGCCATCATCAATACAAACATCCGACGAAACCCGGTCTAGTCACAGTTCCCGGCAATCCGGGCGATGATCTAGCCGCCGGAACGTTGAACAACATTTTGAAGCAGGCGGGTCTGAAACCATGAAGAAGTATTTGATCGTCATCGAAAAAACTGAAACTGGTTATTCGGCATATTCCCCCGACGTTCCAGGATGCGGCTCGACGGGAAAGACCAAAACGGAAGCCGAACGCAACATTCAGGAAGCGATTGATTTTCATTTGGAAGGTTTGCGACTGGAAGGTTATGAATTGCCAGAGCCGAGCAGCTATTCGTCTTATGTTGAAGTCGCAGCTTAAAACTTTGCCAAAGAAGCGCAATAAAGGACTCGTAAATGAAACTTCTGGGCTTGCGAATCTTTGGCGAATACGAACCGGTGGACACCGACCGGCCAAACCTGCTTTCGATCCTGCCGCAGCCAACTACCAAAGCCGGAGACACTCAAGTTCACGTCAAACCTCTTCCTCGTCCTTTTCATGCTCAACCTTTGAGTTTCGATAAACGCATCTGGCTGCTGGCGTTTTTCACCGGTTTCCCCGGCGCGCTGGTAGCGTTGCTGATGTTGTGGACGGGTGATTACACGCCGAAAGTGCAATGGACTTTGACGGTCTTTATCGTCAGTTTCTGGCTCGGCTGCGCTTACGCTTTGCGCGAGCGCGTGGTCATGCCGTTGCAAACTTTGTCGAATTTGTTGTCTGCGTTGCGCGAAGGCGATTATTCGATTCGTGGCCGCGCGGTCAACAAAGACGACCCGCTCGGAGATGTAGTGCGCGAAGTCAACGCGCTCAGCTCCACCTTGCGTGTTCAACGGCTCGGCGCAATGGAAGCGACGGCCTTGTTGCGCCGCGTGATGGAAGAAATTGATCTGGCCGTATTTGCCTTTGACAGCGAACAACGCTTGCGGTTGGTCAATCGAGCGGCTGAACGTTTGCTGGATCGTCCGTCGGCGCAACTGCTTGGAAAAAGCGCCGAAGAGTTACGCATGCAGGATTGTCTGGAAGGCGAAGCGGCGCGCACGTTGCAGCGAACCTTTCCCGGCGGCATAGGCAACGTCGCCAGCCGTTGGGGATTGCGCCGCAGCACGTTTCGCGAAAACGGCAAGCCGCATCAATTGGTGGTCATTGCCGATCTGAGCCGCGCGTTACGAGAAGAAGAACGTTTGGCGTGGCAACGTCTGGTGCGAGTGCTGGGGCACGAACTGAACAATTCATTGACGCCGATCAAATCCATTGCGCGCAGTCTGGAAATTCTGTTGTCGCGCGATCCGCGCCCGTCGGATTGGGAAGAGGATGTCACGCGCGGGTTGTCTGTGATTTCTTCGCGCGCCGAATCGTTGAACCGGTTTATGACGGCGTATGCGATTCTGGCTAAATTGCCGCGTCCCGAATTGCAGCCGATGGATGTGGGCAATTGGGTTCGGCAGGTTGCCGGATTGGAAACGCGTTTGAAGGTGGAATTATTGCCCGGCCCTGAACTGACGATTCAAGGCGACCGCGATCAATTGGAGCAGTTGTTGATTAACCTGCTGCGCAATGCGGTGGACGCCGCTTTGCAAACCGGCGGTGGCGTCAGCGTCAGTTGGCGCGTCAACAATGGCTTTCTGGAAATTTCCGTCGAAGACGAAGGCCAGGGATTGTCGAATACGTCCAATTTGTTCGTGCCGTTTTTTACGACCAAGCCGGGCGGTTCCGGCATCGGCCTGGCGCTCAGCCGCCAGATCGCCGAAGGCCACGGCGGCATGCTGACCTTGGAAAATCGCGCCAGCGGCAAAGGCTGCGAAGCCAAATTGCGGTTGCCGCTTTATTGAAAAGCGTGGTTTGACGCTTATTTTCACACTCAATTCGAAGCCATCGGATTCATTCGTCAATGCCTCTTCCAATAAGCAGTCAAGTTCGTTTTCAGTTTGTGTCACGCTGCGCAGGAAACCATTGAGGTTCGTCTGCGGGGTAGGGCAAGAACTTCTTTTGCCAGAGTCTGGAAAATAATGCAGTGTAAGCAATAGGCTAACGCGAGTTCAGCGCAGCAATCTGCGATGCTGAAGTCATTCGATAGCGCTCACCAGCGCTCAACAGTGCTCAACAGGCAAAGTGGAAAAGAGGACAAGAAGATGTCTGATTCTGAAATTATTCGTTGCTCAAACTGTGGCGCGGCCAACCGCGTGTTGCTGGAAAAACTTTCTGCCGGAGAATCGCCTGTGTGTGGCAAATGCCATGCGAAACTGTTGGCGAAAGTCGCTCCGATGAAAATCACCGACGCGAGTTTTTCACGCGACATTGAACAATCGCCGTTGCCGGTCTTTCTGGATTTCTGGGCTGGATGGTGCGGCCCCTGTTTGATGATCGGGCCGTTTATAGAAGAACTGGCCAACGATCTGGTCGGGCGCGTTCGCGTCGCCAAATTGAACATTGACGAAAATCCGATGACGGCTCGGCGCTTTGGCGTGCAAAGCATTCCGACAATGATCGTCTTCAACGATGGCCGCGAAGTTGATCGCATCACGGGCGCAGTGCCGAAGGAAATGATGTTGCGCCGATTGCAGATGAACGGACTGATTTAACGATATGAAATTCAAACTCTCGCTTTTCTTGTTCTGCCTGATTCCAACGCTGCTGGCCGCCGGTTGGCTAGCGCCCGTTCAACCGCCCAAACCCTTTGGCGCAGTTCCCAGCGAACGCCAATTGCGCTGGCACGAACTGGAACTTTACGGCTTCGTGCATTTCACGACGAACACCTTCACCGACAAGGAATGGGGTTACGGCGACGAAGACCCGAAAATTTTCGCCCCCACGGATTTCAGCGCCGACCAGATCGTCACCAGTCTGAAAGCTGGTGGATTGAAAGGCGTTATTCTGACGGCCAAACATCATGACGGATTTTGTCTGTGGCCAACCAAAACGACGGAACACAACATTTCCAGAAGCCCTTGGCGCAAAGGCGCAGGCGATGTGGTCAAAGAATTCGCTGACGCTTGTCGTCGTCACGGCATGAAGTTCGGCGTCTATCTCTCTCCCTGGGATCGCAACAACGCCAAATACGGCAAGCCGGAGTATGTCGAAATTTATCGTCAACAGTTGCGCGAATTGATGACCAATTACGGCGAGTTGTTTGAAATCTGGCACGACGGCGCGAATGGCGGCGACGGTTTTTATGGCGGGGCGCGCGAGCGACGAAAGATTGATAAAACCAGTTATTACGATTGGCCGACGACGTGGAATCTGGTTCGCCAACTGCAACCGAATGCGGTGGTCTTCAGCGATGCCGGGCCGGACATTCGCTGGGTAGGCAATGAAAAAGGAATTGCGGGCGATCCTTGCTGGACGACGATCAACGGCGAACACATTTATCCGGGGCAGGAAGGCGTTGAAAAACAACTGAACAGCGGCGACCGCCACGGTTCGGTTTGGCGACCGGCGGAATGCGATGTTTCCATTCGTCCCGGCTGGTTCTGGCACGAAGCCCAGAACGACAAGGTGAAAACTCCAGAACAGTTGAAGAATTTGTACTTCGCTTCTGTCGGACGCGGAGCTTCGTTTTTGCTGAACGTGCCGCCGGATCGTCGTGGGCGTATTCACGAAAATGACGCGAAGTCGTTGCGCGAGTTTGGTGACTGGTTGCGGCAAACGTTCGCCATCAATCTGGCGAAAGGTGCGAAAGCAAAGGCGAGCAATGTGCGCGGCAATGATAAGCAATTCGCTGCGGCAAAAGTGCTGGACGCCGACCGATTCAGTTTTTGGGCGACGGATGATGACGTGACGACGGCGGAGCTTGAACTGGATTTGGGCGCGGAAAAAACATTCAACGTCGTTCGCGTGCGAGAAAACATCAAACTCGGCCATCGTGTGGATGAATTCGCTGTGGATGTCTGGACTGACGGCCAGTGGAAAGAATTCGGCAAAGCGGTCGGCATTGGCGCTCAGCGATTGTTGCGCGGCCAACCGGTGACAACGCGCAAAGTGCGATTGCGCATCACCAAAGCCGCCGCCAATCCGTGCATCAGCGAATTCAGTTTGTTTGCAGAAAAATAATTCGCCATGTTTCGACGCGCCTTACGAACCTTGCTCAATTTGGACGAACCGCCGGAGCGCACGGCGCTGGCCTTCGCCATTGGAACGTTCATAGGGTTTTCGCCTCTGCTGGGATTGCAGACGATTCTGGCGGCGCTGGTTTCGGTGGTCTGGCGGTTGAACAAAGCGGCAGTGTTGACGGGCAGCCTGCTCAACAATCCGTGGACGATGGCGCCGATCATCGCGGCTTCGTGGGCCATCGGAAGTTTGATCGTTGGTTCTCCGCCAGTGGAATTGCCGTCAGCGGGGTTGAGCGCAATTTTGACGGCGGAGTTCTGGCGTTTGCTGGCGGCGCAATGGCGTCAATTGCTGCCTTTTGTCGTTGGCTCGATCATCTTGTCGCTGGTGAGCGCCGCCACTGCTTATCCGCTGATGCTGTATTCGTTACGGAGTTACAGGCAGAAATTCCCTCGCACTACATCCCAGGACTGAGTTCGTCTCTCAACGCACTTTGAACGAGCAAGGAGACCAATGGTGTAAATCCGAAGGTCAACAACTGGCGCAGGCCTTTGAACAAGCGACGCAATTCGGCAAGACGCGGCCTGCAATCGCAACGTAAGAGTTCCGAGAGGTTTCATGCTTCCTTCCTCACCGACAGTCGTTGAATCAAATACCTATCCATCGCTGAACGAATCGCCGCAACGTTGGACGTTGGTCGCGTTGATGCACGTAGGCATGTTTTTCTGCTACATGCATCGCGGAGCGTTGTCGGTTGCCGCGCCATTTATGATCGAAGAGTTGCATCTTTCGACAACCGTCATGGGAGTGTTGTTGTCGGCGTTTTTCTGGCCGTATGCCTTTATGCAAACGCCTGCCGGATGGGCGATTGATCGGTATGGCGTCAAACGTGTGTATGCCTGGGGATATGCTCTTTGGTCGTTGGCTGCGGCGGCAACGGGATTGGCTCGCGGGTTGACGATGTTGATTCTGATGCGAGCCTTTCTGGGAGTGGGGCAATCCGCCATCTTTCCGGCTCATGGTCGCGCCATTGCCAATTGGTTTTCGGTGCGCGAACGCGGCGTTGCGACGGCCTTCGCCAACGCGGGCAGCCGGTTGGGGCAATCTTTTGTCAACGGCGTCGGCGCGTTGGTGATTGCCGCCGTCGGTTGGCAAATCTTTTTCGGCTTGTCGGGGTTGCTGCCGTTGATCTGGTTGTTGCCGTGGTTGCTGTTTATGCGGCGGCACGAAACTGCCAAAGTCATCAGCGACCATTCCACTCGGCCATCGTTTTTCGCCAGCTTTTCTCTGCTGCGCCATCGCAGCGTGCTGGGCATGTGTTTGGGATACGCCTGTTACAACTATTGCTGGATTCTGCTGTATACGTGGTTGCCGGGTTATCTGAAGCTGGAGCGCGGTTTCAGCACGAAGGAAATGGCCTTTTTCAGTTCCGTGCCGTATCTGGCCGGATTCTTTGTGGCAATTGCGACCGGCACGCTGGCCGATTGGCTGGTGCGACGCGGAAAGAACGAACAGTTGATGCGCAAGGTGTTCATGATGATCGGCATGGCGGGCGCAATCGTTATCGTTCCGGCTGGTTTTGTTTCCGACAAAATGACCGCGGTGTATTTGCTCTCCATTGCCGTGTGCAGTTTAACCATCAGCGGCATTGCCAGTTGGACGTTGACGCAATCGGTTTGCGACCGACAACTGGTCGGCACGGTCGGAGGTCTGCAAAATTTCTTCGGCAATCTGGGAGGCATTGTCGCGCCTGCGCTTTCCGGCTTCATCGCCAAAAAGACCGGATCATTTGCGCTGGCTCTGGGTGTGACGGGTGTGTTGTTGACGCTTGGCATTGCTGCGTATTGGTTCATGGTCAACCAGCGCGTGACGTCGGAAGAAAAATCGCAATTGGCTTGAGCTTCATTATGGCTGGGTGTAAGAAAGCCACTTTGATTCTGGATTATCACCGAAGGAGAATTGCCGTGTTTATAGCGGGTTGCAATTGCACGCGACCTGTCAATTTGCTTACCAAGCGTTGGTAGAACAGGTTATTAACCTGTTCTACCAAGTCGCATTCAAGTGAAAATCGCTATAAGAACCGCTTTGTGAGGAATTAGCAGGTAACTCTTACCCTCTTATAGTTCCGGCCAGAAATGAGGCAGTGGAATCGTAGCGGAGCAAGCTTTGAGGTGTGCGGAGCCGCCCAAAGCGGCGAAGCGAAGATGGAACTGCCGGAATTGACAGAAACCACAGGCGTCAAGAGAAAGGTTTTACCCTCACCGCGAAGCGGTCGAATTTTTTAGCCGCGACTTGGTAAACTCGATATGCCCCAATTACTATTTCGTTTATGAGAACCATAGCAATTGCAATCGAAGAAGATGTTATTCAACGCATTGACCATTTCGTGGCTGATAGCGCTCCTGCGCGGCGCACCCGGTCGCAACTCATCCGACAGGCAGTCCGCGAATATGTGGAGCGGCTGGAACGGCTGGATGAAGAAGAACGAGAGCGGGCTATTTTCCGAAAGCATCGCCAACGGTTGGCGCGTCAGGCAGAGGCTTTGGTGAAGGAGCAGGCAAGCTCTGAAGTTGGAATACTGATTTGACTCTGCAAGCTGCCACTTGAATTGATAAGACTTCTCAACCACGCAAAATTGTCTTGTGCTCTTTTCCCTTTCTGACATTACCCAATGAATTACAAAAACAACATTCTGGAACTGATTGGCGGAACGCCGCTGGTCAAATTGAACAAACTCAATCGCGGATTGAAGCCGTTGATGCTGGCCAAGATCGAATCGCTCAATCCCGGCGGTAGCGTCAAAGACCGCATTGGGCAGGCGATGATTGATCGCGCCGAACGATTGGGCGAATTGAAACCCGGCGGAACCGTGGTCGAAGCCACCAGCGGAAACACAGGCATTGGCCTGGCGCTGACTTGCTCAGTGCGCGGTTATCGTTCGATTTTCGTCATGACCGACAAATGCAGTCAGGAAAAAGTCCGCTATCTGAAATCGCTCGGTTCGGACGTGATCGTCGTTCCGGCGGCGGCAAAAATGGATTCGCCGGATCATTACCTGAACACCGCCAAACGCATTGCGGCGGAAACTCCGAACGCGATTTTGACGAATCAATACGCCAACCCGGCCAATCCCGAAGTGCATTACCGCACCACCGGCCCCGAAGTGTGGGAAGCGACCGAAGGCCGCATCACGCATTTTGTCGCCGGAATGGGAACCGGTGGCACAATCAGCGGAACCGGGCGGTATCTGAAAGAGAAAAATCCGGCCATCAAAGTCGTAGGCGCTGATCCGTTCGGTTCGGCGATCAAAGGATTCAAGGATTCCGGCAAGCTGATGGCGGCGTCGCCTTATCTGGTGGAAGGCATCGGCCAGGAAATCATCCCCGAAAACGTCCAACTGAAATACATTGACGAAATCATCAACGTCACAGACCGCGATTCGTTCAACACGGCTCGGCGGTTGGGACGCGAAGAAGGCATTTTTTGCGGCGGCAGTTCGGGGACGATTGCCTGGGCGGCGTTGAAAGCGGCGGAATCATTGACCGAAAACGATATTCTGGTGTTCATCATCTGCGACACTGGCGAACGTTATCTGTCGAAATTCCTTTCGGACGAATGGATGAAGGAAAAACGATTGCTCGGCGACGAACGCATGACCGTCGGGTTGCTGAACGATTTGAAATTGAACACCGGCAGATTGCGGCTGGTTTCGGTTGCGCCGACGGCCAAAGTCGGCGAAGCGCTGGATTTGATGAACAATCACGGGTTGTCGCAATTGCCCGTCATCGAAGAAGGCAAATCGGTCGGCAGCGTCCGGGAAAACCGAGTCGTCACACAGTTGCTGGACAACCGCGAATTGATCGAAGCTCCTGTGACCGAAGTGATGGACGCTTCGTTTCCGGTGGTGGCCGAAACCGTAGAAGTGCAACGCGCCAAACAATACCTGAAAGAATCCCCGGCGATTCTGGTTGAAGAATACGGGCGGATCGTCGGCATCATCACTCGGCACGACGTGCTGGACATAGAAGTTTGAAGAAACTCCAAACCGACTGACGAAAAAGGCCGGACGTTATGTCCGGCCTTTTCTTGTTCAAGGGCTGCTGGTTCTAAACAACAGCGCATTCCAAAGCATCTGTCGCCGAATTTTAGAAGTGGCGACCAAAATCACCGCGGCAACCAGGTACAACCCGCTGAAAACGTAGCGGATTTCTTCCTGCGGAAAGAAAAACTGCGCAATGAACAGCCCCATCAACAACAACGCCTCCCAAAGAGCGAAGCGAAAATTGGAAATGACGATGGCTGCAAACAACGATTGCGCCGAAGTCAGCAGCAATTCTTCTTTCTGCCGATGATCCAGTTCCATTCCGGCCATCGAGCCTGCCGAAATGGCGTAGACCAGCGGAATCGCGCCCACCAGCAACGTCCATTGATTGATCTTGGACGAAATCAACGCGCCGATGCCGGTCGAACCTTTGCCTTTCAACGCGAAAATGATGGCGATGGCTCCTTCCGGCGATTCAGACGCCAGCGGCGCCAGCCATTGCACCAGCAAAAATTTGTCTATGCCGTATCGCTCGCCGGTGGAAACCAGGCCTTCGGCAAATGGTTCCGCCGACAACCAGATGGCGTATCCGGCAAAGGCGAACATCAGCAAAACAACCGTTCGCCGCGCGCCGTTTCCTAGCCGTTGATCCAGGTATCCGGCGATACCGTCCAAAGCCTCGTCGTGCTTTTCTCCGCGCGCCGCCCGAGCGGCGTAATACAGAAACATGGCGAAAAACACTGCGCAATCCATCAACGACAACGTGCCTTTCAGCGGCAGCACCAGTGAATACACCGTCGCCAACAGCAACACGCTGAGTTCCAGACTCTGGGATTTGTCCAGCAGGATTTCTTTCTGTTTGTGTTTGAAGTAATAGACGATGGCGACCAGCGACCAGCCAATGCCGATGATGACGCGATTGGCTCCGGTCATGTTGGCCACGGCATAAGCCTTGTATTCGGGTTTTGTGCCCGCTTCCCAGGCGAAATGCAGGTCTACCGCGTATTCGGGCAACACGCTGATCAACGCCAGCGCGATCAACGCCAGCGAACGCGGAATGTCGCGTTCGGCGAGTTCCGCGCCCCAGCTTAAGATGAACGCCGCGCCGATAATCGCCACCCCGGAAAGAATCGAAACCATGGTGGGATTGGTTTGCGCCAGATGATGCCCGTCGCCGACCAGCGCAAGCGCCAGCCACGGAACGGTCAGAGCGCCCGCCAGAATGAGCCAAATTAGTTGTTTCATGTGAATCGTAAAATTGGTTTGTAAAAATTGGGAGATGAAATTGTTTGTTTCAGACGGTCATTCGCCCATCGCTTTGATGACCAGTCGTTTGCGTCGCTGGCCGTCGAATTCGGCGTAAAAGACCTGTTGCCAGGTTCCCAAATCCAACCGGCCATTGGTGATCGGCAAGATGACCTGATGATGCATCAGCAGATTTTTCAGATGAGCGTCGCCATTGTCTTCGCCGGTTTGGTGATGACGGTAATCCGGGCGCATCGGAGCCAGATGTTCCAGCCATTCGTCAATGTCGGCGATCAATCCGTCTTCGGCGTCGTTGACATAAACGGCGGCGGTGATGTGCATTGCCGAAACCAGCGCCATGCCTTCCTTGATGCCGCTGTCGGCCACCGCCTGAGCGACTTCATCCGTGATGTTGATGTACTCACGACGGTTTTTCGTATGGAAGAAGAGATACTTCGTCAGAGATTTCATTCCAAACAGCCTTCCGTAAAAAAATAGAGACGAAAATGAGAGCGCGGATTATGTATGACCGCCGGGCGAAGGGCAAAGTCGGATGACGGCGTTTGGCCAGTTCCTGCCCGGTGGCTATAATCCAATTTACATCAACCTTGTAAACAATCGAATCAATCGCAGGAGAAGCAATGCCCAAAATCGCTGACATCGAATACACGCCCAATCCCAACGCAGTGAAGTTCATTCTGAAAGAACCGGTGACCATCGGTTCGTCGCGTTCATTCCAAACTGCCGAAGCCGCAGTAGCCGATCCGCTGGCCGATTCACTGTTCAAAGTCGGCAACGTCACGTCTGTGTTTTACATGGATCGGTTCGTCACCGTGAACAAGGAAGACGATGTCAGTTGGGAAGACATGCTGAAAAAACTGGCCGAACCGATTCGCTCGGCTCCGTCGGCGTCGGAAGCTGCCGCGCAAGCGCCGAAAGCTCCTGCCTTCACGCCCGGCGAAGACCCTGTGCTCGACAAAATCAATCAGGTGCTGGATGAAAAAATTCGTCCCGGTTTGGCTGGCGATGGCGGCGGATTGGAAATCATCGGTTTCCACGACAAGAAACTGATGATCAGTTATCAAGGCGCTTGCGGCAGTTGTCCCAGTTCCATCGGAGGCACGCTGATGGCCATCGAACACATGCTGAAAGAAGATGTTGATCCCGAAATTGAAGTGATCTCCGTCTGAAAATCAAAAGGTAAATATCAAAAAGCAAAAATGGAAGGCCTTCCGAACTTTTGATTTTTGGTATTTGCCTTTTTACTTTTGATTTCATTTCAGACCGGCAACAACACACTCACCTTGGTTCCCGCGCCTTCCTCGCTTTCGATTTCAATCCGTCCGCCATGCTTTTTGATGATTTCCTGGGTAATCATCATGCCCAAGCCCGTGCCATTTTTTTTGGTTGTGTAAAACGCTTCGAAGATTCGGGTTTTGGTTTCTTCGGACATCCCGGCGCCGAAATCCACCACGCTGACGCCCAAAGCCCCATTCTGACCGTTGAATTCCGAAAACCGTACCGCCTCAGCATTAGGCACAAAGAAGGTTTGCAATACGACGCGGCTGTTTTGCGGAGACGCTTCCACAGCGTTAATCAACAAGTTCAAAAAGACTTTGCGAAGCTGCTGCGGATCGAATTGTCCCGGCTGCAAATTGGCTGTGTATTGGCGAACGATTTCAGTGCGTGTGCGATCCAGTTTGTCGTTGGCCAGTTCGACCACTTCGTCCAGCAGTTTGTTCAGGTCGGTGGGTTTGCGTTCGGGATCGCGTGGACGAGTCAGATAGCGCAAATCTGTGACGATCGTGGACAAATGTTCCGCGCCACGTTTCAACCGGGCGACCGATTGTTTCAAATCTTCGTTGTCGTCGCTGATCTGCATGTCCAGCAAATCAATGTTCAATTTGATCGTGCCAATCGGGTTGTACAGTTCGTGAGCGACCTGCGCTGTAATTTGCCCGACGGCGCTGAGCGTTCGATTGCGGCGCAACTCTTCGCGGTTGTGTTCTTCTTCGGTCACATCCACCAGAACGACGACTCGCCCGCGAGTTTCGCGGTCAATCGTCAACGGCGACACATACACGTCCAGCAACCGCGATTCGGCGGGAAAGCCCTGGCTTTGGCGCATGACACGTTTGGTTTTGACCTTGATGCGTTCGCGGTGAGTGGAATTTTTGTCGGATCGTTGCAGAACGTTTCGGATGTACAACGCGACTTCAGGCAGATGCGCCAACGCGCCGCGATAATCCTGCAACAGCAATTCGGCAGGCGTCAGATGATACCGTTTGAAAAATGCCTGGTTGACGGTCAGCAGTTCGCCGTTTTCCGCCATGACCAGAATATCGTTGGATTGGCTGTCAAACACGGAGCGCGCAAAATCCTGCGCATCCTGAGCGGAACGATTCGCCTGTCGCAACTTCAGTATTTGCTTGCGCGCGACGTTGAATACCGCCACCGCCACAATCACACCTAAAAAGAAAGCCGTCCAGCGCATGCGACTGACTTCGGCGGCGGCGATGCTCTGTTTACTGGCAATGTTTTTCAGGATTTCCGCGCGGTCGCTGATGACCGCATTTCGCAATCGCGTGACGGCGTCGTTCAAACGGTCGCGCGCCTTGACGAACGCTTCCTGGTTGAAATTTACCTGTATGGTTGCGGGCGGAGCGGCAACGCCAGGATTCGATCTTCGTTCTTCCAGCGTCACCAACCCTTCGATGGCCACCAAAAAATCCGGTGAAGCCGATTCGACTTCGCGCCAGGCCATGATTTCGGTTTGGGTGATGGTTTGTTGTCGCGCGCGTTCGTCCCATAGCTTTTTGCAATCGTCCAGCGTCTTGCTGAAACTCTGCTTCGCTTCATACAACGACACACCGAACGGAGCGACTGGAACCGGCAAATTGCGCGTCGGGCGAACCAGTTTGGCCTGCGCCACGACGTTGATTTCTTCTTCCCGAATCCGTTCAGCCATCGTCAATCGGTTCTGGTAATCCAGCGAAATGTCGCTGGCCATGATGCTGATGGCCTGCAATTCCGCTACGCTGCGCGTGCCGATCAACCAGATCAGCGTCAGCAAAAACACAAACCCCACAGCCAGCACCGAAAAGGTCAGCGCCAATTTAGGTTGATCCGCTTTGAAACCTGAACCGTTCATCATGACCAGAAATTCATCGAGCAGTCGTCCTCCGCCGATGATGTCTTTGTTTGCATTCGTACAACCGTTTGTCAGCCAGCGCGATGAGTTGCGCGGTGTTGTTTATCTCGGCCGTCAGATCAGCGATTCCCCAACTGAGGCTGACGCCGCCTGTTTCGCCGTCAATGGTTTGCAACCGGCTTTGCAATCGCTGCAAAACGTTTTCAATTGCCGCGCCTGAAGTTTCAGGGCAGATGACGACGAATTCGTCTCCACCATAACGAAACACGCCATCGCTCTGGCGAAACGACGATTGCAGCGCGCACGCCACGTCAATCAGGACTCTGTCGCCCGCCGGATGCCCCAACCGATCATTCACCGCTTTGAACCCGTCCACATCGAACATGACCAACGCCAGTTCGCGCCCGTGACGCCGCGCGCGCAGAAATTCTTCGTTCAATCGCGCATCAAACGCCGCACGATTCAACAATCCGGTCAACGAATCGTGGCGCGCCAGTTCCAGCAAAGCCTTGAGCCGCCGGTCGTACCATTGCTGCACGGTTTGGCGAAGCTGTTCGTCCAACGTCGCATGCAACGCCGATTGCAACACGATCAATTGTTCTTTGCTGAATTCTTCAGCCCGGCGATGCAACACGTCTTCAATCGTTTGCCGCAAATCGCCGACCGTCAACCACGTTGCGTCTGGGTTGGCGTCACGTTGTTGCGCCAGACAATCTGCGACCAGACGCGAAACCCGTTCGCGCTCCTGTTCCAGAGTTTGAGCAAACGAAACATTCACAATTGATGGAATCCTGCGAAGAACCGACAAATTGGATTTTGCCAGGCGCGGTCATTATAGTCCGACCGCCGCGCTTGACGGCAACCAGACTGATTTTCGGAGGAATTGTTGATGAGCAAACGATACGACGTGGCCGTCGTCGGCGCGGGCGTGTTTGGTTCGTGGACGGCCCATTGGCTGCAACGCGCGGGGTTGCGCGTTGCGCTGATTGACGCTTACGGCGCGGCCAACAGCCGTTCCAGTTCGGGCGGAGAATCGCGCATCATTCGTATGGGTTACGGCGCAGAGGAAATTTACACGCGCTGGTCGTTTCGTTCGCTGGGACTGTGGCAACAGTTGTTTGACGAAACCGGTAAGCCCGAATTGTTCCAGCCGACCGGTGTGTTGTGGATGGCGCGCGAAAACGATCCGTACACCATTGCCACGTTGCAGACACTGCGAACGGTCGGCGTTCGTTTTGAAGAACTGCCGCGCGACGAACTCGAACGCCGCTATCCGCAAATCAATTTCGGCGAAGTCAACTGGGCGATTTATGAACCGGACAGCGGCGCATTGCTGGCGCGGCGAGCCGTACAAGCCGTCGTCGCCGATTTCTCTCGCAAAGGCGGCGAAACTTTTGTCGCTTCAGTATTGCCGCCCGACGGCTCCGGCACGATTTATTCGCTGACGACAACAACCGGCGAAGAAATCATTGCCGACCGATTTGTTTTTGCATGCGGAACGTGGTTGCCAAAACTGTTCCCCGATTTGTTGCACGGAAAAATTCACCCCACGCGGCAGGAAGTTTTCTTTTTCGGCGCACCCGCCGGAGACAGCCGGTTCGCTTCGCCCCAAATGCCTACCTGGATTGATTTCGGCGCGGAATTTTACGGCTTGCCTGATCTGGAACAACGTGGATTCAAAATCGCGCTGGATCGGCACGGCGTTGAAATTGATCCAGACAACGCCGAACGCACGATCTCGCCAACGTTGTTGCATGAAGTTCGCCAATTTCTGGCCGAACGATTTCCGGCGATGAAAGACGCTCCGCTGATTGAATCGCGCGTTTGCCAGTATGAAAACACGTCGAACGGCGATTTTCTGATTGACTGTCATCCTGAGTTTGAAAATGTCTGGTTGGTTGGCGGAGGCTCCGGACACGGATTCAAACACGGCCCGGCTCTGGGTGAATATGCCGCTGCTCGCATTTTGGAATGTGGCAAAGTCGAAACTCGCTTTTCGCTGGCGACCAAAGAAGCCGCACGAAAACGGTCGGTGTTTTGAGTAATGAATGAGTTTAAGCCGCCCCTTTTTCACCGCAAAGGCGCAGAGCGACGCAGAGTTTTCGCAGAGCATCCACTAAAACTCTCTGCGCTTCCTCAGCGTTCTCCGCGTCTCTGCGGTTAAGCACAACGTTGTTGTGTACTCTTTGATTCTCAGAACGGAATCGAATCGTCGAATTCTTCTTCGTCATCCAAATTCGATTTCCCTGACTGAGCAACAGTTTCGTTTGGCTGAGTGTCACCGTTGGCATCGAACGGCACAACCTTGATTTCGCCTCTTTCGCGCAGCAGCAACTCCACTTTGCGTTCGGCGTCCTGAAGTTGCGACTGACAACGACGCGCCAAGGCTACGCCGTCTTCAAACAGTTCCAACGCGCGCTCCAGCGGCAATTCGCCGGATTCCAGTTGCGCGACGATTTGCTCCAAGGAAGAGAGCGATGTTTCAAAACTCGGTTCTTTGTCTTTTGTCTTGGCCATAAGATTTCAAGCTTTACCCATCAGATTTTCGATTCAGTTACGCGGCAACCGATTTCGCCGTCTTCAAATCGCAGTTTCAGATGTTGACCTTCAATCAACCCTGCCGCTCGCGGAACCAGTTTTTCCGTATCGTCTTTTACCAACACATACCCGCGTCCCAACACTGACAGCGGCGACAGTGCGTCCAACGTGCTGGCGGTCAGCATCAACCTGTGCCAGCGATTTTCCATCGAACGACGCCAAGCAGCATCGAGTCGTTGTTCCAGATGTTCGACCTTGCCCGTTTTGAGCGCCAGCGGTGCGCGCAAATCAGTCGCTGCCAAACGGGTTTGCGCTTCGTGCAATCGCTGTCGCGTTTTCTGCAATCCGGTTCTCAGCGATTCGGTGATGCGCGTTTCCAGTTCCCGGCACCGCGCCGCCGTCGAAACTATCGAATTGACCGTCGTCGCAAAGCCGCGACTTTCAACCAGATCGCGCAATTCCGAACGAAGCCGCAACAGGTAATAATTGATCGCGCGTTGCAAACTTGCCTGCAACGATTCGACGCGCGCGGCAAGCTCGCTGGCTTCGCGCGTGACCAGTTCCGCTGCCGCAGAAGGCGTTGGCGCGCGCAAATCCGCCACCAGATCGGCAATCGTGAAATCGGTTTCGTGGCCAACGGCAGACACCACGGGAATGTTGGAATTGAAAATGGCGCGCGCCACCTGCTCTTCGTTGAACGCCCACAAATCTTCCATCGAACCGCCACCGCGTCCGATGATGATGACGTCCACGTTCTGGCCGGATTTTTCCGAATACAAGTTCAACAATCGAATCGCGTCGGCGATTTCATGCGCCGCTCCCGTGCCCTGCACCTTGACCGGCGTGACCAGCACGTGAACGCCGCGATTGCGACGTTCCAGAATGTGCAGCATGTCCTGCAACGCAGCGCCCACTGGCGAAGTCACAATGCCAATCCGGCGCGGCAACATCGGCAATGGGCGTTTGCGCTCTTCGTCAAACAGTCCTTCCGCCGCCAACCGTTTGACCTGCTGTTCAAACGCCAGTTGCAACGCGCCCACGCCGACCGGTTCCATCGTTTCAACGACTATCTGGTATTCGCCGCGCGGTTCATACACGGTCAGCCGCCCGCGAACGCGAACTTCCAAACCGTTTTCCGGCTCGAAACGCATCAACCGATTCCATTGGCGAAAGAACACTCCGCGAAGCTGCGCGTCGGCGTCTTTCAACGTGAAATACCAGTGGCCGGAGTGATGATTTTTGTAGTTGGAAATTTCGCCCTGTACGGTGAGGGCGAAGAACTCACTTTCCAAATGATCCTTGATGCGTTCGGTCAGTTCGCCGACCGACAACACTTCGTCTTCGGCAAACAGCGCGGCCATCATTTTGGAAGCGGCATCGTTCATTGTCGGTTTAAGCTATGGTGTCAGGATTTTGCGGAGTCAGCAGTTTCAACGCGCGCGCGGCGTGGCCGAGGGCGATGACAATGTCGCTGACGAATTTTTCGCCGAGCTTGTTTTTCATCATCGTCCAATCCAACGATTGCAATTTGACCAAGCTGTCGTAAAACGCCTGCTCGCCCTCGCTGATACGGCGTTGCTGGTCGGCGGTGAAGCTAATCAGTTTGTGCAGCTTGGCGTAATTGATCGCTTCGAAAGCATGGCCGTAATGTTTGACCAGCGCGCGCACGCGAAAGGCTTCGACCTGTTCTTTTGGAGCATTGGCTCCGGCAGCGGCATACTCGGCATTAATGGCTTCGGCGTCACCTTTCAACCGATACGTCAGCAAATCCAGCATACGATTGACGCGCTCCGGCAAATTGTTGTTCGTGTACCCGTGCCTGACCAGCGACAAAAACCCGTAAACCGAATGCAGCCCGAAGCAACTGTATTTTTTGATCGCGTCGCGGAAATTCGTCGGAGCCATTCGTTCGGCTTTCAATTCGCGTTCGCCCAGCGCACAGGTGGTTTCGTATTCAGCCAGAGAGCGGTCGGCGATGATCGGCAGATTCAACGCCTCGCCATAAGCATTCGTCCAATACGCTTCGCCCGGTTTCATCAAGATCGAAAACGCGATCAATCCCCACGGTAGATGTTCATGTACCAGTTCGCCTTTGCCGCCCGCCGGTTGGCCTTGCGGTTCCTTGTAATTCGGATCGTAACGAAATTCGTTGGCGTCGAATTTGAACAAATCCAGCGCATCGCAGCGAAACAACGCTTTGCCGCTTTCAGCCACATCCGCCAGCGTATAGCGCATCGAACCAACCGTCACCGGTTGAGTCGAACTGACTCCGGCTTCGAGGAAGGTTTTGAGGAAACTGTTTTCGTGAACTTCGGCATCGCGTTTGAAATACACATAGCGTTTGCCGTTGACCTCTTTGTCCGCCGCGTACCGCGAACACAGATGCTCGACGGCGCTGGAACCGTCGGCCAGTTTGAAGTTTTTGCCCAAACCGCGCACGGCGTGAATCAACACCGAAGCGTTGCCGATTTCGCGCGCGCGTTGTTCCAACATTTGGTTCGCCGCGGCTAGCGCGCTTTCATACGAAGCCGGACGGGCAAACCAGCCGAGTTTGTATCCAGCCGCTCCGGCTCCCGCCGCAACCAAGGCGCCGGCTCCAATCAGCAGAAATTTCCGGCGCCCGCTTTCCGGCGTAGCAGCCTGTTTGCCGCCGGATTTTCGCTTGTTTGTTTGTTTGCTCATAAATTTTCGCCTTCGCCACAATTGGAACGTTTGATGTCTGATTTGTCCAGCCGTTCGTTCATCCCCAAATTCAACCGATTCGCCGTTTTTGCCCATTTCCGTTCATCGAATATACTGCGCGCAGCAAACACCCCTTTTTCAACTCGGAGATTTTGAATGAAACGAATCACTGTTGTTTTCGGCTTGGTGGTCGGCTTGGCCATGCTGGGCGCGAGCGCGTTCTGGCTGATGGACGAACCGGCTGCAGGCAATGCTCAAACTCAAAAAGTTATGAAATCCATTTACGACGTTTCGCTGAAAACCATTGACGGCAAACCGACGACGCTTGGCGAGTACAAAGGAAAAGTGTTGTTGATCGTCAACGTCGCCAGCCAGTGCGGGTACACGCCGCAATACGAAGGGCTGCAAAAGATTCATCAGCAATACCAGTCGCAAGGGCTGGTCGTGCTCGGTTTCCCGGCGAACAATTTCGGCGGCCAGGAACCCGGCACCGAAGCCGAAATCAAGGAATTCTGCTCGATGAAATACAACGTGACGTTCCCGATGTTCGCCAAATTGTCGGCCAAAGGCGCGGACATTCATCCGCTGTATAAATTCCTGACCGACAAGGAAACCAATCCGAACTTCGCCGGTGACATCAAATGGAACTTCAACAAGTTTCTGATTGACAAGAATGGGAATCCGATTGCGCGATTCGATTCAGGTGACAAACCCGAAAGCCCGAAGGTCACTCAAGCGATTGAACAGGCGCTGAAGTAGCAAAACCAAACACTTCAAGCTCCTGCTCCTCCCCCCCCCAAAAAAGATCAAATCGCATCCAAACTGCGTTTGCGTTTGAGAGAGCAAGTCTTTCACAAAAAACACAAAACCTGAAAATACTTCTACGACTGGCTTTGAGCAGGAGCATATTCCGCGCGCTGCTTCTTCCTGAAGTAGCGCGCGGCCAACTCAAAAGTAACAAGCAGCACATAACCAGGTTTTTTTATCGCCTTATCGCCGTGACTGAATTTTCCACCCCGATTCAGTCCACCACAGGTTATTTCCAGCTTTCAAGCCAACTCGAGGTTCCTGGTTTCGTTACGGAGGCATGCAGGCGTCTGCCAAATCGTCGCCGGTTCGATTCATTCTTTTTGATGGTTGTCTCTGTCAGTTTGATCTGACCTGAGCAATGACAAATGACCAATCAAAAATGGAAAATAGAAAGCAGGCAAATTCTGCTCGGCAATCAATCGTCTTTTGCCTATTGCCATTCAACCAATCGCCGCCGCACGGTTTCAGCCGCCGGATGTTCGGCGACTTCGAATAATTCGAGCGCGGATTGCGCCAGTTCCATCGCCTGTGCGCGATTGCCTATGGTGTTCATCGCCACCGCCTGATTGAACAAGGCCGTCGCTTGTCCGGCGACATCGCTGATTTCACTGGCGATGTTGAATGCCTGGCGGAGCAATTCAACCGCCCGATTGGCTTCGCCGGTGGCGGTGTAAGCTTCGCCCAGGTTGGTCAATGCCGACACTTCGCTGCGACGGTCGCCGATTTCAGCGGCCAGCAATCGCTGGCGTTCGAGCAGTTCAATCGCCTGCGGTGCGTTGCCGTTGCGATAATGCGCCAGTCCAGAACCGCCGAGTGCGTTGGCTTCGCTGCGCCGGTCACCGAGTTCGCGGGCGATGGCCAGCGATTGTTCGTGCGAACTGATTGCGCGTTCATACTCCTTCAAACTCGCCCAGGCCTGTCCCAGATTCGACAGCGCCTGGGCTTCGCCTCGGCGGTCGCCGATTTCCCGTGTGATGCTGAGTTGTTCGTTGAGCAGGTCAATAGCCATTTGCGCGTCGTCCAGCGCGTAATGCGTCAGACCCAGGCCGCCGAGCGCGCCGGCTTCGCTGCGCCGGTCGCCGAGTTCGCGCGCCAGATGCAGTTGTTTTTCCAGCAAATCGGTCGCTTGGCGCGCGTCGCCCATGGCGTAAAGCGTCAATCCTAAAGCGCCAAGCGCGTTTGCTTCGGCACGTTGGTCATTGAGTTCGCGCGCAGTTTGCAGCGCGAATTCGTGCAGTTGGCGCGCTCGCGGCAAATCGCCGCCCAGATAATGCGTCGTGCCAAGCCCGATCAAGGCGTCGGTTTCGCAACGCCGGTCTTTGGCTTCGCGCGCGATTTCCAGCGCCTGTTCGTAACATTCAATCGAATGGTGAAACTCGCTCAGGTCGGCATAAGAATCACCGAGCGCAATCAAATGCTTGCTGACCGAACGTCGGCGTTGCATTTTGCCCGAAGCGGCCAGCGCGGCCTCGCTCCAGCGAATGCGTTCGCGCGGATGCTGGCGCAAGTCCAACACATACCGACCGGCGTCCGGAAACGAATTGCACAATTCGCAAGCCATGCGATTGAATTCAAATTGCGTTGCCGCCCAGGTCTGCGCCGTTTGAATGTTCTGCCATTCCAGATCAACCAACTCCAGTCCCTGTTTCAAAAACTCTCCGCCCTGTTCGTACAGCGCGTCGGCTTCGTGCAGCACGCTTTGGTAATGCGCCGCGTGATGATGTCGCGCGATGGCTCGTTCCTGTCCGTTCAGCGAAGTTTCGGCAAACAGCGTCATCAGATCATGCAATCGGTAACGTCCCGTCGCCCGGTTTCGTTCGACCAGGCTGTACGCCATCAACCGATCCAGCGCGTTGGCTGCGCGTTCAGGATGAATTTTCCAAACGGCTGCTGCGGCGTTGATGTCCAGCGAATCGGTAAACACGGCCAGCGTTCGCCAGAGTTTTCGCAAACCCGGCGACAGCATCTCGTAACTGGTGCGCAGAACGGCGTCCACGGGACGACGCGCGCCTTCTTGAGAATTCCACCGAATCAATTTCAATGCGTATTCTTCGATGCCGAGTTCAGGATTTTGCGTCAGCGCGCTGGCAGCCAGCCGCAATGCCAATGGCAGATGACCGCACAATTCCGCCAACCTTATGGCTTTGTCGCCTATGGTCGGCAATAAACGACGCAGCAATTCCTGAGCTTCAGACGCAGGCAGATTGTCCAACCGGCTGGCGAACATTCCCGGCAACGACAAATGCTGGCGCGAAGTGACAATCAACAGGGAACAATTGCCTGCCAGCAGCGGCGCGACCTGTTGGGTGTTGGCCGCATTGTCGAATAACAGCAACGCCCGTTTGCCGCTGAGTACCGATTGATAGAGCTTGCCGAGTTCCGCTTCGTTTTCCGGCAGGCGCGCGGCGGGCATATACGCGCGAATGACGTGCGATTGGGCTTCGGCGACAGACAGCGGTTTGGGGCTTGCGCCTTTCAGGTCAACGAAAAACTGCGCGTCTGGATAATGCGGCGCAAGCTGATGCGCCAGCTTCAAGGCCAGCGTGGTTTTTCCTACGCCGCCCAACCCCTGCAAACTGAGAACCTTGTTTTCAGTATTGGATCGCGCCGCCATCAACTCGGCCAGTTCAAACGACCGACCGGCGAATTCCGGCAATGAAGGCGGCAATTGATTGAAAGAATTCGCCAACGTCGCTGGCGTTCCGTTGAGGCAGGCAACTGGTTCTGTGAGGACGTCGTTCATATCTTGATCGGCGGTGTCTGCTGTTTCGAGTTTGCTGTGCTCGCCTGGAGTGTCAAATGCGATGTGAGGTGATTCCCAGGCGGCAAGTGTGACATTTGTGTGTGATTGCGTCGCGGTTGCAACGGCGAAATCAGGTTCGATGCGGGGTTCAGATTCAATGGTCGTTTCCATTCTGGCGGTCGAACTGATCGGCAAACTTGTGAAGCTGGTTTGCGTGGAGGGTTCGCTGGTGTCTTCGATTTGCGGAACGAAAGCATTGGCACGTTCCAGTTCTTCGCCAATGACGAATCGCTCACTCCATTTTTCAGCTTCGTCCACCAGTCGCGTCGCTTCCGGGTAAACGGGTTTTACTTGCCAGCGAAACGACAACACCAGCAAGACGATGGATGTCGTCACAGCCATGGCCGCAAAGGGCATCAATCGCGACAGCGGGCTGAGCCATTCGTTTTCGATGCCGCCCAATCCCATCACCGGAACCAGCAACCGAACGACCATCAGCATGGAAGCGAAAATCGCAACTAACACTAAAGAAATTGTTGACCATCTTTTCATAACAGGCACCACTTGCGCTCGCAGTTCCAGCTTCGGACAAGACGGTCGGGGACACCGCTGCGGTGCGTTGGCGAGCATCAGACTGCATTGAAGGAACTATTGGCCAAACTCAATGGCACGAGTTCGACAACTTTTCTCGGCGGGGCATCAGCGGGGGTAGTGAAGTGTGGGGCGAGAGAACCTGAACTGTCTTTGTCGTCAATAAACTTTCGTCATGAGTTACTGCCGAGAACAACAAAACTGCTTCGGCATTTTCATGTCGGACGAACTCAAAGACGATTCACAAATCGTAAGGCTAGAACACGCCTTCCAGGGTTTCTTTCATAAGCAAATCCACGACGGCTTTCAAGTCACCGGTTTGGTGGTACACGCGCAACTGGCGGTCGGCGCTGGTTCCATGTTCCAGAATCTTGTGAACGTAATTGATTTCTTCTCGGCTGCCGAGTTCATCCACCACGTCATCAATGAACTCCAGCAATTCGACGATCAATTTTCGAAGCGGGACTTCTTCGCGTTTGCCGAAATCAATCAGATTGCCGTCTAGTCCGTAGCGCGCCGCACGCCATTTGTTTTCTTCGATCAAAGCGCGGCGATACAGCCGGAATCCCATGTTCTGGCGATAGAGCTTGTACAATTTGGCGGTCAGCGCCTGAAACAGAGCGGCAATGGCAATGGTTTCGTCCACTTTGGTGGGAATGTCGCAAATGCGAAATTCCAGCGTCGGGTACACGTGGTGCGGGCGCACGTCCCACCAAATCTTTTTGCCGTTATCAATGCAGCCGGTTTTAATCAGCAGATTGACGTAGCTGTCGAATTCACCGACCGAGTTGAAATAATCAGGGATGCCGGTGCGGGGAAATTGTTTGAAGACTTCGTACCGATAACTTTTCATGCCGGTGTTGCGGCCAATCCAGAACGGCGAACTGGTCGTCAACGCGTAAATGTGCGGGAGCATGTACCGCGCTGCGTTCATGACGGCAATGGCGGCTTCACGGTCGGCGACTCCGACGTGAACGTGCATGCCAAAGATCAACAATGCTCGGGCGGAATGCTGCAATTCTTCGATCAACTGGTAGTACCGCTCGTTTTCGGTGATACGCTGATCCGCCCAATGTGAAATCGGATGTGTCGAAGCCGCGACAATCGCCAGCCCTTTCCGATGCGCCAATTCGGCAATCGCCCGGCGAAGTTTGATGACATCCTGCCGGGCTTCTTTGACGTCGCGGCAAATGCCCGTGCCGACTTCGATCATGGACTGGTGCATTTCGGGCTTGACCTGCTCGCCGAGCAGCATCTGGCCTTCTTCCAGAATTTCGTTCACCCGCGAACGCAATTCGCGGGTTTGCGGGTCAATGATCTGAAATTCTTCTTCGATTCCGATGGTGAACTCGTTGTCGAACGGCATGGGCGTCTCCGGGGTACTGCGTTGTTGCTTTTCGAGATTTTAGTTCAAAGCAGAAGTGATAATGACTTTGAACCGGGTCGGGATACTTCCTTCAAAGGCGAACGGATGGTAAGACTTTTGCCAAATCGTGGCAAGAAGAATTTCGACAAGGGAAAGTCCAGGACGGTTATCTTGCTGAACTTTCCATCTCCTGATTTCTTTTGAGTTGTTCTTTGATCGCTTTCAGTTCTTCAGCTTGCGGATGGACTTTGTAAAAGGGGTCGAGCGGATAACAGCCGGAAACCAATCCGTTGCGCGGACCTGTGGTGCAATCGCTGAAGGTGCGGCAGATGCGTTTGGTTTGCAGTTTGTTGCCGTTGACCACGTCAAACGGCAGATCGTGGTAGGACAACACCAGTCGCCCAATTCCCACAAAATCCACCTGACCGGTACGAACGAAATGCTGGCCGACGTTCGGCAGCCATTCCTGCAAATAAGTGTAGCCCGAACCGACGACACACATATCCGGGAAGCGCGTTTTCAATTCCGCCGTGACTTTGATTTGCCTGGCCACGCCGACCAGAGGGTCTTCGGGCGGCATATAACCGTCCGAAGGCGGAAACAACGCCGGGCGTTGAATGTGCGGGTTGTAATAAGGGCTGCCCGCCGTGGTGCAAACCAGTTTGATTCCCAATTCCTGCAACAATTCGAAAAACTGAAATGCCTCGGCCAGATTGATTGCCAACGGATGGTCAGCGTCGCCGCCAAAAGCGTGTTCGTAACGGCCACTGAATTCTTCGGGCACTCCGATCTTATCTCCTCCCATTTTGAACGGCAGAAAGTCAAAGGCGCTCAGCCGCACGCCAAATTGCAAACTCGGAGCTTCGCGGCGAATTGCCGTAACCAGTTCGCGCAAAAATCGGGTGCGGTTTTCAAAGCTGCCGCCGTACTTTCCAGGACGGGTTGTGGCGCTCAGGAATTCATGCCCCAGATAACCGTGACAATGTTTCAAATCTACAAAGCTGAATCCGGTGGCTTCGGCGCGTTTGGAGGCTTTGGCGAAATCGCCGATCAGGGCGTCAATTTCGGCGTCAGTGAAAATCGCCGAGTCCGACGTGATGCCGAATTTTTTATCCAGCAGCGGGTGGCGATACAGAATGCGCGATTCCAGAGTTTTGCCGTTGGGGCGAGAGAAACGACCGGAATGTGTTAGTTGCAACCCGATCAACAGATCATCCGTTCGTCCGCATTTTTCGCGGTGAGCATCAACCAAAATTTGCCGCAGCTTTTCCAATTCGCCAGCCGTTTGATCGTTCAACACCAACTGATTCGGATTGGCTCGGCCATCGTGGCGAACAGCGACGGCTTCGCCGCCCCAGATCAACTTGGCTCCGCTTTCACCGAAATGCTTCCAGCGACGAATGGTCAGATCGGACGGGCGACCATCGGGCGTTCCGTCCCAACCTTCCATCGGCAAAATCGAAAAGCGGTTGCCAATGGTGAATCCGTCGAGTTGATACGATTGCCCCAGCGGAGAGTCCGCGCCGGATTGCAGTTCACGGTCAAAGGGCAGATCAACGCCAAGCGAGGAAAGGTAAGCTGCGAAATCGTCAGCGGTTTTCAGCGTAGCTACGCGGCGATAGGATTTTGTTGAGTCGGTCATTTTCGGGTTTCGGGTGACAGGTTTTAGGTTGTAGATGTCGGATTCGGATTGCAGCGAAGTTCAATTGTGTTGCCGTCGGGGTCGCGTATGAAAAGTTGCGGATTGCCCGCGCGTCCGCTGCCGTAATTGACCACAATGCCGAGTTCGCGCAATTGGCGTTCGGTTTCTGTCGGATCGGGAACGTTCAGCGCAATGTGGCGGTCGTGACGCGGCGGATCCGCATGGCCAGGCATTTCGGCAACGCTCATCAAATGCAGTTGATGCCCGTTGTTCAAATCGTACCAGCGACCGGGAAAACCAAGTTCCGGGCGATGTAATTTGCTCAAGCCCAATACATTTTCGTAAAAGTCCGCGGCGCGTTCGATGTCCGTGACCAGAAATCCGGCGTGGTGAAAGCCGTTGATTGTGATCGGCATTTCCGTCTCCTGTCGTGAATCTTGTTTGATTAAAGTCGAGTCAAAAGCTGGCGATGCTATCAACGATTGCAAGCCTATACCGGTAGCTCAATTGTAATCAACAGACTGATTTACAAAATATGAAGAGGGGAGAAGATATTAATGAAGTTTTTGTTTCGAGTTGTTGGCTATCCATTAGTTTTTACGGGAGGAATTTTTGCATTTTGGTTTTTTCAATGGACACTGGCTGGAATCCCCCGATCAGGTCAACCTCTTTTTCGTCCTAAAACGATTGAACTGATGACCATCGTTCCTGAACACAAATGGATTTTGAATTATGAAGTCTCTGTGTGTCGCCTTGACGTAGATAGTAAGAGGGAATACGTATTGCTCTTGCTAACACCATTGGACGAACAGAATTTGCCCTCCCAAACTAACGACTATCAGAGCTGGCTTGAGATCACAGGACTACCTGACCCTGAAGCTTCTTTGTGGTTCGGATTAAAGCAGTCAGAAGTCAGGCAAACTCCTAATGCTCAATACATAAAGCTGCTGGAGTTCACAGGGAACATATTTAATTCGAAGCGAATTAAACTCTTGGACAGCTTGGAATTGAAGTCGCAAGAACTAGATTCTTCAGAACGATCAAAAAGTCAGAAATTCAAATTTGAGGGAAAGAAATGGCATCAGATGTAGCTTTTGGCATTGTAGGTGGGGGCATGATCGGAGCGGTGCAGGCTGCGGCGATTGAACAAATCAGCGGCGCGAAATTGGTTGCCGTGTGCGGACGCGATGAAGCTCGGACGGCGGAATTTGCCGCGAAGTTCGGATGCACGGCTTACACCGATTACGAGCGGTTTTTGCATCATCCCGAATTGCAGATCGTCAACATCTGCACACCGAGCGGCACGCACGCCGAACTTGGCATTCGCGCGGCGGAATCTGGAAAGCACGTGCTGACCGAGAAGCCGATTGAAACCACGTTGGAAAAGGCCGACGCCTTGATTGCGGCTTGCGACCGCGCGGGCGTCAAGTTGGGAGTAATTTTTCAATCGCGCTTTTTGCCTGCGGTGCAGCGTATCAAGCAGGCAATTGACGAAGGCCGTTTGGGCAAATTGATGCTCGGCGATGCGCTGGTGAAATGGTATCGCGCGCCGGAGTATTACGCTCCGGGAACCTGGCGCGGTACGCTGAAGATGGACGGCGGCGGCGCGTTGATTAACCAGGCCATTCACACCGTGGATTTGCTGCGCTGGATGATGGGGCCAGCGGAATCGGCGTTTGCGATGAAAGCCGCGCTGCGTTACCCACACATCGAAGCCGAAGACACGCTGGTCGGCACGGTGAAATTCCAGAACGGCGCGTTGGGCGTGGTGCAAGCGACGACTTCGGCCAAACCGGGCTTCAAGCGGCGGCTGGAAATTTCCGGTGAACGCGGTTCAATCATTTTGGACGGCGACGCCATCAGCGTTTGGGCGATTGACGGCGAAGATGCGAACTTAGGCGAAGCCGAACAACTGACTGATGGTTCGGCAAATCCGGCGGCCATTTCCAACGAAGGTCATCGCCGCCAGATCGAAGACATGATGCACGCCGTGATTGAAAATCGCGCTCCGATGATTGACGGACGCGAAGGCCGCAAGTCGCTGGAATTGGTCGTCGCGCTGTATGCGGCAGCAAATGAAGGTAAATTGGTGACATTGAACTGAGCTGAGGCGCAGTATTGGTTATGGCGAACTTCAAGCTTGTCAGCCAAATTCGAGACATTGAAACGATTGCTGTTGGACGTGCCATTCGGGAATTGGCACAGCTCAACCGTCGTTACGGGAAGGGGCGGTGGCGCAAGTTGAAGGGCATTGCCGAAGTCGAATTGGATGATGGTACAATCCAGACCGCTGAAATCCATTGGTACGAGGCTCACAGCATCGGTAAGCGAAAGATGAAGATCAAAACTCTTTTTGGTTGAGTTATGGCAAATCCAAAACCAGACAAACACCCGAAACCATTTGCGCTTTGCCTGCGCGAAGATCAGCAAGGCGAAAGCCTGACCATCGGCAAGGTTTATCCTGTATTACCGGATCAAAAGGCTGAGGCACACGGTTACATTCGAATTGTTGACGATTCTGGTGAAGATTATTTGTATTCAAAACACTTTTTCGTTTTAGTGGAATTGCCTCTGGCTGCCGAAAAAGCTTTGCTCGAAGCCTTGAGTTTGACAACGTAATCCTGAAATCCTTTCATCATCTAAATCTATGATTACTGCAGCAACTGCCCCTTCGATAACCAATCTGCTTGAACGAATTGCCAAGCGCGAACATCTGGCTCACGACGAATGGAAGCGAGTCATCACCGACGCTCCGACCGAAGATTTACGCCGCTTGGCCGACGATCTGCGCCGAGAACTTCATCCCGATGACGTGGTGACTTATGTCGTGGATCGAAACATCAATTATTCCAACGTCTGTTTTTCGGTCTGCAACTTCTGCGCGTTTTACCGCAAACCCGGCCACGAGGAAGGCTACGTGCTGAGTTACGAAGAGATGTACGAGAAAGTCGAAGAGATGATCGAGGTCGGCGGCAGCGGCGTGTTGATGCAGGGCGGTTTGCATCCCGATTTGCCGCTGGAGTGGTACACCAAACTGCTCAGCGAATTGAAAAGTCGCTACGGCATTCATCTGCACTGTTTTTCGCCGACGGAAGTTTATGGAATGGCCAAGACTTTTGGAATGAGTTACTCGGAAGTCATCAAAGCGTTGATGGACGCTGGACTGGACAGCATTCCCGGCGGAGGCGGTGAAATCCTCGTGGATGAAATTCGCAAAAAACGGCGCACCGAATGCAACAGCCAGGAATGGCTGGACGCCATGGAAGCAGCGCATCAACTGGGATTGAAAACCACCGGCACGATGATGATCGGTTACGGCGAAACGGTGGATCAGCGCATCGAGCATCTGGAAAAGCTGTATCAGTTGCAGCAGCGCTCGCTGGCCAGTGGAAAGCCGGGGTTTGTGTCGTTCATTCCCTGGACATTCCAGCCGGATAACACGCCGATTGGCAAGATCATTCCTGAGCGAATGCCTGCCGAAGAATATCTGCGCTGGCTGGCGCTGTCGCGGTTGTATTTGAACAACATTCCGAATGTGCAGGTGTCGTGGTTGACGGTTGGCTTGGCTGATGGGCGGCGCGGATTGCATTTCGGAGCCAATGACATTGGCTCGACGATGATAGAAGAAAACGTGATTTCAAAAGCCGGAGCCAATCACAAGGCAACGGAAGACATGCTGGTCAATGTCATCCGCGAAGAAGGTTTTACGCCCGTGAAACGAAAAGCAGATTACACCCGGCTGGCAAACTGAGTGATTTGAATCAGGCATTCACCGAAGGTCGAGAAATCAAAAGCATCGCCATTTATGGCGATGCTTTTGATTCATTCGGTATGTTTTTCGTAAAAAAGTGACTTTGCGAGAGTTTTATTTTTTCTCTTCAGCTTTCGGAGCTTCCGCGTCGCGGCGTTGCATTTCTGCGTCGCGCTTGGCGTTCATTTCGTCATATTTTTTCTGCTGTTCGGGCGTCAGAATTTCCCGAATGAGTGTCCGAGATTTCTCGCGCGATTCTTTCATGCCTGGGCAGTCATTGAACCGGCTGGGCGGAAATTCTTTCCGCATTTGTTCAAAAACGTTTTTGACGCCAGTGGTTTGTTCTTCCGTCAAATTCAGTTCGCGTTTCAAAAACTCTAGCATTCTTCCGGGACCTCGCTCGCCACGAGCATGCGGAGGCGAGCTTTGCCCTTTCAAGAAGAAAAATCTGTCCACCGCGCCGCCGGTTACGCCACCGAGTAAAAAGACGACCAGCATCAGCATCCAGGCCTGAGTTTTTGCTTTACCTGCTATGTCCATGATGCTTACTCCTTGGGCTGACTCGAACGATTATTGGATTGCCAGCCAACCAGCGAGGCATCCAAAGCGTCCGGATCGTCCTGCAAAAATAACGGCAAACCAGCGACCAGAGTAGGATTGTCTGGGGTGGGTTTGTTCGTTTCGTTTGTGTGCAAATACAGCGAAGAGGCCAGCGCAACCACTGCCAGCAGCGCAAACACTGGAATCGCCTGCCGAAATTGTGTCATCAACGCCAACCAGGGATTGGTTTCTTCGGCCAGACGTCGTTGTTCCGATTCAATCCGCGCGCGAATGCGGCGGAACAGAAACGGAGATTCGGCGGCGTTGTCAATTTCGCTTTCGCTGGCTTCCAGCGCGCGAAACAACTCATCGCTCAACCTGTCCAGTTTTTCATCGTCAATGTGGGTGTTTCTCTTGTTCCACATAAATTCACTCCTATCGTTCGATCCAGTGCGATTCACACAAATTTTCTCAGCACACGCCTTAACCCTTGTTGGGCGCGGTGTGACCGCATTTTTACTTTAGCGGATGTCCATCCAGTTAGTTCGGCAATTTCGGCAATGGAAAGTTCTTCTTGTTTGAGCAGCGTCAGCACCACTCTGTCTTCTGGCTTTAATCGAGAAAGAAGCTTTCCAGCCAAGTCGCGGGAAATAGCAGCGCCTTCGACGTTGCTTCCCGCGCTCACGTCGCGCAACCGCTCGGTCAAAAACTCCTCCTCCTCCTGACTTAAGTCGCCCAAGCGGCTTTCACTGCGCTTTTTGATTCGTCTCAATTCGTCGTAACAAGCATGCACTGTAATCCGGGCCAGCCACGAGACAAAAGATTTTTCGTGGCCTCCCTGATAATTGTCCAGCGCCAGATAGGCCTTCACAAACGCTTCCTGAATGATTTCCTCGACCTGCTCGCGTCGGGAAAAGAACCTGTACCCCAATCGGGAAACCAGACTGTTATGCCGTTTGAACAGTTGGGTAAAGGCTGCCTCGTCGCCAGTGCGAGCAGCGGCAACCAATTCATCGTCTGTTCTTTCTCGAACCTGCGGTTGGGACGTTCTGACGACCTCAGATTCAGATTTTTCAGCCATTCGAATCATCAAGCCTGATTTATCCGGTTTAGCCGACAGCGAACCTTTTTCGGGGTTACTGAGTCGTGTTGCGGAAAAGCGAAATCAAGTTCCCGCATGCTCTAAGTCGGGAGAATGACCTTTATGGTTACAAATTTTTGTCTGATATAAAAGACTTGGCATTGCAAAGAGTCATTCCTGCGCAGTTTGCCCTTTGTCTGACCTGATGGAATTGACGAATTCCCACCCGGTCAGTATCGTTCACGCGGCCATCATTCGGCCAAGCAAATCGCACAAGCAACTATTTCGAGAGGTGAAGAATGCTTCCCCCAGGAGTTTATTCGGTTAAACAAATCGAGCAGGAGAAAAACCCTGTTTCGCAGGTCATTCAACTGGTGTCGTTGCTGGAATTCCTGTTGAATTTTGTCAATCCGAACCAGCTAGGCAAGGATGGCAAACCTGCGACGGTCGGCGAACGTGTGGACGCCAACCGCCCTTTGTTTGCAAATCCGCCGGATGTCTTTTTTGGACTTGGCGTGCGAAACAACATAGTTCATGCCAGAGCTTCGGACGTAACCCAAGCCGAAATCCAACGCGCCGTCAGTCACCTGCTCAAAGCCGTCAAAGAGCTTCGCCAGCATGTGAATATCCCGCAGAGCGTGCGGGTGGAAGTGTTCGCTTCGGCGGTGGAAATCGCTTCCGCTCCGACGCGAGCCGTGACGACATCGCAGTTGCCGCCCGCTCCTCCTACGCCGAATTTTAGTTCCGCCAACCAGTCCGCGCCGACCAACTCCATGCCGTTGACGCCGACTGCCGCGGCCAATTCGTCACCGTCGTACACGACCAAAGTTACCCCAAGGCCAACCATGACCCCTCAACAACCCGATCACAAAGTTTCGACGAACACGATTCGCAACGTTGCGATTGCCATCGCGCTGCTGGCTGCCGCGCTGTTTCTGGCCAAGCCCGCCTGGCATTTGATCAATGAAAAGCTCTACGGTTCCGAAGAGGAAACGCGAATCACGCGAACTCAGGCCGAAAGCGCGTTGAAAACGATTCGACGAAGTTACGGCAACAAACCCGTTTTTGCCGCCAAAGTCATCGAAGCCGATTCCGCCTGGCGCGACGCTGAAATCGCTTTCAACCAGGGCAAGTTCAAGGAAGCCGAACCGCTTTACCGCCGTGTGCTGGGTGTCGGCGACGAATTGGCGTTGAAAGAAACCGAACGCAAAGACGCGCAGCAATTTTTTGACGAAATGAAAAAGGCCCGTGACGCGGCCAACGCCGCCCAGGCTCCGCAATACGCAACGGGAGCATGGCAGGAAGCGGAAAATCTGCGACGGTTGGCGGAAACAGCTTTGAAAAATGGCGATTCGGCAACGGCGAAACAGAATGCGCTGCAAGCGCAACAAAAATTCGAAGAAGCCAAAATAGCTGCGGACGCGACTCCGAAACCGGAGCCAAGCTCAACGCCTACGCCGTATCCGCCGCCAAATCCACCAAATTCGGATACGGGCAATCCGGATTCAAGAGTTCGCCCGCGACCTGATTCCAACTAAATTGAACAAGGCGATTGGAACTCGCCGCCCAAAAGTTTTTTGAGAGGACACCTGTGCAAAACACGTTTCGCGGTCATTTCACTTCGCGGCGACGCCATCTGGTCTGGTTGATTGCTCTGGTTCTGCTGGCCATTGCCGCGGCATTGAACTTTTCGCCTTCGACCAACGCGATCCCGAAAGTCATCATGCAAAATGTCGCTTACAAAGGTTGGCAGAACAATCTGCAACTCACCAATGGAACGGTTGATCTGATTCTGACGCTGGATGTAGGGCCGCGCGTGATGCGTTATGGCTTTGTCGGCGAAACGAACGTCTTCAAGGAATACGAAGAGCAGTTGGGAAAATCCGGCGAAGATTCCTGGCAAATTCGCGGTGGTCATAGGCTATGGCATGCACCGGAAGACCCTGTGCGAACCTACGTGCTGGACAATTCACCCATCAAGCATGAAAAACTCGGCGAAACGGCTGTTCGGTTGATTCAACCCATCGAAAAACTCACCGGCATTCAGAAAGAAATAGACGTCGCGCTGGACGCCGAAGGCACAGGCGTGACTTTGACGCACAGGCTTCGCAACAAAGGCACGAAAGCCGTCGAACTGGCTCCGTGGGTATTGACCGTCATGGCTCAGGGCGGCGTGGCGATCATTCCGTTGCCCGAAAAAATCGCGCATCCGGGATCGCTGGAGCCGGGCGAAAAACCTGACTACCGCGGATTTGCGCCGAACCAGAATTTGATTGTCTGGCCGTTTACCGATTTGGCCGATCCGCGCTGGCGATTTGGAACGCGGTACATCACCTTGAGACAGGACAAAGCAGCCAAAAAACCAACCAAACTCGGTTTGGCGCACAAGATGGGTTGGGTCGGGTATTTGAACAACGGCACGTTGTTCGTCAAAGCCTTCGATTATCAGGAAGGGAAGTCGTACCCCGATGGCGGCAGCAATTTCGAGACTTTCACGAACAAGGACATGTTGGAAGTTGAAACGCTTGGCCCGCTGCAAAAAATCGCGCCCGGAAAAGCCATTGAACACGTTGAACGCTGGCGGCTGTTGAAAGGCATGCCTACGGAAACTACCGAAGCGGCGATTGACGCCAACTTGCGCCCGCGCGTCGAAGCTTTTTTCAGGAAGTAACCTTATGGGAAAGGGAAGACAACAGCATTTTACCGCTCGACAGGATCAAGGGCTGGCCATGCAGATTCGAAACGATTTCGAAATCGCCACGGCCAAGCTAAATCAGGGCGATGCTGAAACGGCGCTGATCCTGTTCAAACAGTTGCTGCAAAAAGCGCAACCGCGATTGCCGGGTTATGACGCCATCGTGCAAAACCTGGCCACGGCCTACAAACGTCGCATTGATAAATTGGTGCGGGATCGCACCGATGTCGCCATCACCAGTCAATTGGCGCAGGAAGCCATGACGCTGGAATTGCGCGGCCATTGGTTGCAGGACAAAGAAATGCGCGGTCATTTCGCCGATGTTTTTCATAACATCGCGCTGATTTTCAATCGCAACAATCAATACGCGGTTTCGCTGCCGTTGCTGAGAAAAGCGATTTCCATCGAACCCTGTCCCACGTATTACGTCAGTTTGACGAATGCGCTGGCTTACACCAAAGAACCGGCGCGATTGAGCGATTACACGACCGCTTATCGCCCGGAACAGTTGGGCAAACACATTTTCATCGCCTGCGCGCCGAAAAGCGGTTCGACCTTTTTGAAAAATGTCATGGTGGCGTTGACCAAGTTCCGCCCGATCTTTTCGGTCTTTGCCGCGCTGCAAAACGAACACGAACTCGATCTGCCGATCTGGGTCAAATTCGGCAAAACGAACACCGTCACGCAACAACACTGCCGCGCTTCTGAAGCAAACATCCAGGTCATGCAAGCCTTTGGCATTCGCCCCATCGTGCTGGTGCGAAACATTTACGACACCACCATCAGTTTGCGCGATTTTTACCGCACGGGCTTCAGCGAAACGACTTATTACAATCGCCGGGATTTCGACAATTCCGCCGAAGAACAGCAAACCGACCTGATTATTGACAACGTGTTGCCGTGGTATTTCCAGTTCATTTCTTCGTGGCAACGCGCCGAATCCGACAAACGATTGGAAGTGCATTGGCTGCGTTATGAAGACATGATCCGCGACAAAGCCGGAACGGCGGAACGGTTGTTGAAGTTTTACGGCCTAAGCGCAGACCGCGCGACCATCGAACACATAGTTGCCACGACCGAAGGCGATACGCGCCGCAATCGGTTCAACAAAGGCGTCGCCGGACGTGGTGAACTGCTCTCGGCCAGTCAAAAAGCGCGCATAACGGCGTTGGCCAGGCATTATCCGTCGGCAGATTTCAGTTGCGTCGGTTTGCAACAGTGAAAGCCATCAAGCTTGCCGGTTCTCATTCAAACTTATTTCTTCCCCATTGGCATTCCTGGAATTTCCATTTTCTTGAAGTCCGATGGAATGGCGAAAAACGAATCGTCCAGCGATTTTCGTTCGACGCTTGTGACTTCCATCAAGGCGCGCGATTGACCGTTTTCTATTATGGACAGTTTCAACGGAAAGACTCCGCCTTCGATAAATTGCAGGAATTCGGGATTGGATTGCAGTGCGGCTTTGGCTTTGTCGCCGAGCGCGAAATTGCGAAGTTTTTCAAACACACTGCCCGAATCGCCTCCGCCGCCAAAATAGCCCAAGCCTTTTGCCAGACAAGCATCGGTGTCCTGTTTTTCGCCCAGAATCCAGTGAGTGCAACTGTGACCGGCAATGGTCTCGGTTTTGCCGGTCGGCGTAGCTTTGAACGAAGCGTCCCCAGCCATGTTTTCGGCCATGTTTTTGATGCCGCCCTGATTGTTCCAATTGATGGTCGTGTAGCTTTTCATTTGGGGAATCAGCATTGTTTGCGTGCCGGTGGCGAAATCCATCAGCACAACGCCCATCTGCGTTCCGCCTGCGGCAAGTTGCGTTTCGATGCGCGTGCGCGATCCTTTGACGGCGTATTTGATTTCCATCTGCTGATTGCCGGTCGTCATTTTGGAAGTAATCAAACCTTCAAAAGCTTCGCCGCTGCCGCCTGATGAAGTCGCCGCTGGCGCGCTGGGCGACGTGCTGGAATTTGGGCTTGAGGAAGAATTACTGCAAGCGACGGTCACAGATGCGAGCAGCAGAAGCGAAAGAAGAATTGTTCGGGGAGATTTGGGGGCGAGGTTGCGACTGTGAATTGCCAATCGAATCATTGAACTTCCTTTCTGTTTGGAGTGCTGCGGCTTGACGTAGCTTTGGCGTTTGTTGACAGATTGTCTCGGTACAAAGACATTCGCTGTGGCGAACGTAAAGCGGTGTCGAGCCACCGCACTCCAAATGTCGAGTTATTTTTGCGTCAGAGCTTTGACCTTCAACGGCAAGCCCAGAATGTTGATGAAGCCTGCGGCGTCTTTTTGGTCGTAGCTGGCGCCCATCGTGAACGAAGCCAGATCGGGGCGATACAGCGTGTTCGGCGAAGTGCGTCCGGCGACGATGACGTTGCCTTTGTACAGCTTCAATTTGCACGTGCCGCTGACCGGAGCCATCAGCACGTTGACGAATGCGTCAATCGCTTCGCGCAGCGGCGTGAACCACTGGCCGAAGTAAACCATCTCGGCATATTTGTGCGCGATGACTTCTTTGTAATGCGCCGATTCGCGGTCGAGGCAGAGCGATTCCAGTTCGCGCAACGCGGCCAGCAACAACGTTCCGCCCGGAGTTTCATACACGCCACGCGATTTCATGCCGACCAGACGGTTTTCCACCAGGTCAATTCGTCCGCAGCCGTGCCGACCGCCAATTTCGTTCAGTTTTTCAATCAACGGAATCGGATCGAGCGCTTCGCCGTTGACCGAAACCGGGATGCCGCTTTCAAAGCCGATTTCGACATATTCCGGCGTGTCAGGAGCCGTGAACGGCGAAACCGTCAGTTCAAACATCGCTTCGTCGGGTTCGTTGGCCGGGTCTTCCAGAATGCCGCCTTCGTGCGAGAGGTGCCAGATGTTCCGGTCGTGCGAATAAATCTTTTCGCGGCTGGCGGTGATCGGAATCTGGCGTTCGGTGGCGTAATCAATCGCGTCTTCGCGCGAAACGATGTCCCATTCGCGCCACGGGGCGATGACTTCCATTTCGGGCGCCAGCGCTTTGAACGTCAGTTCGAAACGAACCTGGTCGTTGCCTTTGCCGGTGCAGCCGTGCGCCAGCGCGGTGCAACCGGTTTGTTTGGCGATTTCGACCTGACGTTTGGCGATCACAGGCCGCGCGAACGAAGTGCCGAGCAGGTATTTGTGTTCGTAAACGGCTCCGGCTTTCAACGTAGGCCAGATGTATTCGGTGATGAATTCGTGGCGCAGGTCTTCGACGTAACATTCGACCGCGCCGGTTTTCAGCGCTTTTTCGGTCAAACCGTCCAGTTCTTCGGCTTGCCCGACATCGCCCGCGATGGCGACGACTTCGCAGTGATAATTTTCTTTCAGCCAGGGAATGATGATCGAGGTATCGAGTCCGCCCGAATACGCCAGCGCGACTCGTTTCACAGAATTGCTCAAGGTTATGTAGCCTCCGAAAAATTGGGTTGAGGGGATTGAGTGCGGATTATACACGCTGGAAGAGGTGTGTAAATTTTGGGCATTTACCTGACTTCGCGGCTTGTGTTAAAAGATGGCCCGTGCCCAAGCCCTGAGTGCCCACTGACGGCTTCACCAGCCCCTTTTCCTGAAGCTTCTGAAATCATCCCTCTTGAAATTCAGTTCCTTGTCCGAACATTCCCGACCCTGTTTGGCCGCGGCTTCGACATTTTCTCACCGTTTGCGGAGCGCGTGAATCAATTCCAACTGCATCCCAAAATCGCCTGGTGCCAAAGGCAGGGAAACGTCTGTCTTGGGGCCGAACAGGATGGAGCAACTTCATGGTCAGGCGCGGAAACAGCTTTCGGTTCTTTTTTTTCCTTTTGGTTTTTGGATTGGCGATGCCGGTCGTGGCAATCGCTCAAACGCCGACGATTGATGCCGAAGAACAAGGCGTGTTGAAACTCATCAACGATTATCGCGCGCAAAACGGGCTGGGAGCTTTGCGCGTTTCTGCCGCGCTGACGCGCGCCGCCGATTGGATGAGCGCCGATATGGCGGCGAAAAATTACTTCAACCACACGGACAGCGCCGGGCGCGATCCGTTCACGCGAATGGCGGCGTTTGGTTACGGCTACAACACCTTCAAGGGAGAAAACATCGCTGCCGGATACGGCGACGCGGCGCGCACCTTCAACCTCTGGCGCAATTCGCCCAGCCATAACGCGGCGATGTTGAACCCAAACTTCAATGTGTTGGGCATCAGCCGCGCGTATTCGGCGAATACGACTTACAAATGGTATTGGACGACGAACTTTGGCGGCTTTGTGGACACGCTGTTGCCGGTCGGTGGTAGCGTCACGCAAAACGTACGTACGGTCAATGCCGCCAGTTACGCGCAAACCATTGCGCCCGATTCCATCGTGGCCACGTTCGGGACTGGAATCAGCCAATCCACAGCGTCGGCCAATTCCTTGCCGCTGCCGTTGACGCTGAACGGCGTGACGGTGATGGTCAACAACCTGTCCGCGCCGTTGCTGTACGTGTCGCCGACGCAGATCAATTATGTTGTGCCGACGAACGTTGATCCGGGCGTGGCGACGGTCAAGGTCATGAGCGGCAGCACCGAAATCGCCAACGGAACGGTGACGATTGAAACCGTCAGCCCCAGCATCTTCACGATTTTATCCAGTGGAAAAGGCGTTCCTGCCGCGCAGGTCACCGCCGACGGCGTAAGCTTTCAACCGGTTGGGAATTCTGACGGTACGCCGCGCGTGCTGAGCGTCGGAACCGCCGCCAAGCCGAATTTTCTGGTGTTGTATGGAACCGGGCTTCGTCGCCGCAGCAGCATGACCAACGTCCGTGTGATGATCGGAGGCGTTCAGGCCGAAGTCAGCTTCCTCGGCGCGCATTCGCGGCTGGTCGGCGTGGATCAACTGAACGTCAAGCTTCCCGAATCGCTTCGCGGACGCGGCTCGGTGGATGTCGTCGTGACAATTGACGGCAAGTCGGCCAATGCTGTCACAATCAATCTTGGCAATTGAAAAGGCTGCATTGGCAATTTCGTGAATTTGAGTTTGGATAAAGTCTGGCGCGGCGAATTGGTGCGGCGGGCGGCGATACGTTGTTGGGCGATTTCGTAACTCACGGCGATTTCTCCTGAAATATACAACACGGTTGTTGTGCAACAGTTGTGTTGTACTCGGCTCTGATCGCTCAGGCTGACCAGTCTTCGATGTGCAGCCCCGGCACTTTGCTGAAGTCTTTGCTGTTACGTGTGAGCAAGGTTGCGTGATGAGCCAGGGCAATGGCGGCGATTTTCAAATCCATTGTGCCGATGCGGATGCGCGTTTTTTGCAGCCGCTCGAATTCTTCGGCGGCGGCTTCGTCAAATTCCAGGACAGTGATTTTCAGATACCGCAGCAAGAACTCTCGAAGTTGTCGGTAGGCTTCGACTTGTTTGGCGAGTGATCGAGATTGTGCCAGGTGCGACATCCAGCCGCGCATCTGTTCTTCAAAGGTGATGATTGTGGTGATCCTCTCTTCCGGTTTCAGGCGGGAAAGACGAAACCGCAGCCTATGTGAAGCCGGGCTATCGGTTCGACCCAGAAGACTGAGGAGGTCTGTGTCGAGTATGTACATTTCAACCAGAGCGTCCTTTCACCGCTTTTCGTGCTTTTCGTGCTTTTTTGCTAGCTGGTTTCTTCCGAGGTTTGGGACGCAACGATTCGCGGTATTCGCGGCCAAGCCGCATGGCTTCGGCAAAGTGCGGGTCGTTGTCGAAGGCCCCAAAAATGTCGTCTAGCCAATCTCCTGATGGTTCGATGGTTTTGGCCAATTGTTCCTTCATCTGGGCTACTTCCGCTTCCAGCGCGGATACGCGCAAAGCCAATGCTGTTGCTGCCATCTGTTTTTCCCTCCTTTCGTTGATGATGAAAAAGTATAAGCACGACTGATTTTAGAGACAATGCGCCAGCCCCATCGGAGTTAAAAGTCCGGCTCCTGGTATTCGCCAAACACAGGCCGCAGGGCATCGCACATTTCGCCGAGCGTGCAATCGGCGCGGGCGCAATCAATCAGCAATGGCATCGTATTGACCGATTCGTCTTGGGCTCCTTTACGCAACGCATCGAGCGCGCGTTTGGCGGCGGCGTTGTCGCGTTTGGCGCGGAGCTTGGCCAGGCGTTCGCGCTGCAATTCGGCGACGGATTCGTCAATGTACAGAATGTTCGCTTCGCCGAGTTCGTTGCCGTCCATCTGGTACGCGTTGACGCCGACGATGACTTTTTCGCCGCGCTCGACAGCGCGCTGGTATTGATAAGCCGATTCCTGAATTTCTTTTTGCGGGTAGCCGAGTTCGATGGCTTCGACCATGCCGCCCATCGCGTCAATTTTGCGGAAGTATTCGTAAGCTTCTTCTTCCAGTTCGCTGGTCAGTTTTTCGACAAAGTACGAACCTCCGAGCGGATCAACCGTGTTCGTCACGCCGGTTTCGTGCGCGATGATTTGTTGTGTGCGTAGGGCGATTAGCGCGGCGCGCTCAGTGGGCAGAGCCAAGGCTTCGTCGTATCCGTCGCAATGCAGGCTTTGCGTTCCGCCGAGCACTCCGGCCAGCGCCTGAATGGCGACGCGGATGATGTTGTTGATCGGTTGCTGGACAGTCAGGCTGACTCCGGCGGTTTGAGTATGGAAACGCATTTGCCATGAACGCGGGTTCTTGGCCTTGAAACGTTCGGTCATCACGCGGTGCCAGATGCGCCGAGCTGCTCGATATTTGGCAATCTCTTCAAAAAAGTCGTTATGTGCGTTGAAAAAGAACGACAGGCGCGGAGCAAATTCGTCCACGTCCAAGCCAGCGCGGATGCCGTAATCCACGTATTCGATTCCATCGCGCAAGGTGAACGCGAGTTCCTGTGCAGCCGTCGCTCCGGCTTCGCGAATGTGATAGCCGCTGATCGAAATCGAATTCCACTTGGGCATTTGCTCGGCGCAGAATTTGAAGGTGTCCGTGACCAATCGCATTGCCGGGCGCGGCGGATAAATCCACTCTTTTTGCGCGATGTATTCTTTCAGAATGTCGTTTTGCAGCGTGCCGCCTACGTTGCGCCAATCAACGCCTTGCCGTTCGGCGGTTGCCAGAAAGAAGGCGAAGATCATCGAAGCCGGCGCGTTGATCGTCATCGAAGTCGTGACTTGATCCAGCGGAATGCCATCAAACAAAACTTCCATGTCTTCGCGCGAAGAAATGGCCACGCCGCATTTGCCGACTTCGCCTTCGGAAACCGGGTGATCGGAATCAAACCCCATCAACGTCGGCAGATCGAATGCAGTCGAAAGTCCCGTCTGGCCATGTTCCAGCAAGTATTTGAATCGTTGGTTGGTGTCGAACGCAGAGCCGAATCCGGCGAACTGGCGCATCGTCCAGGTTCTGGCTCGATAGCCGGTCGGATGAATGCCGCGCGTGTACGGCGGTTCGCCCGGAAAACCAATGTCTCGCTGGAAATCAACGTCGGCCAGGTCGTTTGGCGTATACAACCGTTTGATCGGTTTCAGTGAAACGGTTGAGAACTCAGCTTCGCTTTCAGGCATTTTGCCGAGCGAAGCGGCCAATGTGGTTTCTTCCCATTTCTGTTCCAGTTCTTCAATTCGGTTGGTATGGATTGCGGTATCGGTTGATGAACTCATAAATGGACTCCTTCGAACGAGCTTCGAGTTAACCCAACGCGGCGTGCAGCAGCAGATGCGTCATGTAAAACAACGCAACTCCGACAAAAACCAGCACGGACGCGCGCCAACCTCCGTGATTGACTTCTGGAATCAGGTCGGAAGCGGCGATGTATAACGTGACTCCGGCGGAAAACGGCAGCGCGTAACTGACCGCAGCGCCCACCATCGTTACGGAAAGTACTCCGACGAAAGTGGCCAGTGCAACTATGCCTGTTGCCCATTGAGCCGTGCGAGCGGCTTTGCCGGCAGAAAGAATGATCGAAGCGACGGTGATGCCTTCGGGAATCTTGTGCAGCAGAACGGCAATGAACAGCAGAGTTCCGAGTCGGAAATTGGTCAGCAAGCCTGAAGCAATGGCTACGCCGTCGAAAAATGCGTGGATGGAAAGCGCAAACACGGCAGTGAAAACTGCGCCGCGTCGTCGTATTTCTTCAGGATGGATTTCTTCGCCAAAATGAAAGTGAGGTGCGATGGTGTGTTCCAGCAACTGGATCAGCAAATATCCGGCCAGCAACCATCCCATGGCGTTGGCCAGATTTTCGTTCGATGGGCCGCCGACCTCAGGAATGACCTCCAACAGAACTGCCGCCAAAATGAAACCCGCTCCGAGCGCGATTAATTGCCGCTGTCGTGTGCGGCTCAATCCCGGCAGTTGAGTCAGTAACAAACCTCCAAGCAGATTTCCAGCCGCCGCCAGTAATCCGAAGATTATCAGTTGAGAGAATAAATTCATCGCTGTCTGTTGTTCGATTAAGCAGATTGGACGCCTGAAAAACGCGCTGCACTATAGCACAGCGACTTCGCGCGGCAATAATCCAGCCAAAATGCTTAAGGCTTAAACATTTTTTGTTTGGCGAAGCTGGCTCAGAGACAGATAATGCCAGTCGTTGCCAGCGATATTTTCTTTTGAATTAAATGGTTACATCTGACAGTCTCATGTAACACCTAAAAGAACAAAATCCTTGACACTCAGTATTTACTCTTCTAGTATGGCGGCCTCTCGTGGTCTAAAGTGGTTGATTATGGCCGAGATTAGCTCAGATTGGTTCAGGTTGGTGGGCAACACAAATTTTCAAATTGTAAGAAGACGATTAAGCAAAGTCGTTCGGTGAATTCCGCTGTGAAATGCTCAGTCGTTTTTGGTCCGGTTAAGCAGGCAATCTGTACATGGCCGTTACGGTTTAAGCATGTCGAAGCAAATGTCGGGGATTTATGCTCAGAGGAAGTTACACAGCCAGAATGGACGAAAAAGGCCGACTGAAAATCCCTGCGGACTTCAAGCGACATTTGGAAGAGACCTACAAGAGCGCTGATTTTTACGTCACCAGTTTATATGGTGAAAGCGTTTGGATTTACCCGCTGAAAGAATGGGAAGGGATAGAAGAGAAGTTGAACGCTGCGCCTTCGATGGAACCCGCCATCCGAAGGTTCATTGATCGGGTCAGTTATTTTGGCCAGATGCAGCAAATAGATTCTCAGGGACGAATTCTGATTCATCCGTTGTTGCGCAACGCGGCGGAGTTGGTGGGCGATGTGATGGTCATGGGCAAAACGAAATTTCTGGATATTTGGGAGGCCGAGAAATTCCGTCAGTCGCGTTTGGATGCAGAGCCTTATTCGGATGAAGACGCAAAGATTGTCGCTTCCTACGGTATTTGATTTTCGCGATTTCAAGGTTTCGGTTCAGGAGATGCGTTGAATTGACCCCTTCCGCATCTCCTCCCCCGTGCCCAGCAGTAGCGCCAGCAATTCTTTAAGCCTTATGACAGTCAATCCTGTTCATTTGCCGGTGATGCCGGTTGAAGCGCTGGCCAACTTGCTCGGAGACGACAAAGCCGGTTTGTTTGTGGATGCGACGCTTGGGTTGGGTGGTCATAGCGAATTGATTTTGCAGGCTTCGTCGCAAACTCGTGTGATCGGGTTGGACAGAGACGCCGAAGCGATTGCGCTGGCGACAACGCGATTGGCGCAGTTCGGCGAACGGTTTGAAGCGGTTCATTGCGATTATCGTCAGATCAAAACGATTCTTGAGCAGAGGAAGATCGAATCGGTGACGGGCATTCTGGCTGATCTGGGAGCGTCGTCTTTTCAGTTCGATACGCCGGAACGCGGATTCAGTTTTCGATTCGATGCCGAATCTCCGCTGGATATGCGAATGGACAGGTCGCAGCAAACGACGGCGGCGAATCTGGTGAACGATTTAAGCGAGAGAGAACTCGCAGATGTTATTTACGAATTTGGCGAAGAGCGTGCATCGCGGCGAATTGCCCGATTGATCGTAGCCGAGCGGGTAAAAGCTCCGATCAAGACGACAACGCAGCTTGCCAATCTGGTGGTCAGGGCGGTTCATCAAAAAGGTCATTGGCGAATTCATCCGGCGACAAAAACGTTTCAAGCTCTGCGGATCGCGGTCAATCGAGAGCTGGACGATCTGGATCAGTTTGTCGCCGACGCGATTGACGTGCTGAAGCCGGGAGGCCGCCTGGCAATCATCACATTTCATTCGCTGGAAGATCGAATCATCAAACAAGCCTTCAGGTTCCAGTCTGGTCATTGCGTGTGCCCTCCAAGCCAGCCTGTGTGCCAATGCGGAACGGCAAAGCGTGTGACAGTGTTGACGCGCAAAGCGATTTTACCGACAGCGGAGGAAATCGCCGTCAACCCTCGCGCCCGAAGCGCAAAGTTACGCGCCTGCCAAAAGCTGTAAAAGCCAGCAGCCTGGGTTATTCCGGTCAGTCCTGACAACTTTCCGTAGCGGCGCTTTGTGACAAGCAGGCAACTTGTCTTCTGAATTTTTTTGAGGAACGTGGGATATGAAAGCGCAACATCACCGAACGACAAATCAAGCCAGAACCGGGCTTCCTGGTTCAGTGAACCGAAGGCGAACCACCGCGGCTTCAGGCGTCACTGCGCGTTCCAGCAAAGCCCCGCGCAAACGCGGAAAAGCTGCGCGCCGACAGGGAAACGGCGCTCGCGTCATCATGTTGATGGTCGGCGTCGGAACCATCATCGCTGTGGGATTCATCCTGGCTCAGCATTCGCTGATCAACGTTCTGCAACTCAAACGCGCGGAAGAGAGTTTGAAATCCGAACTCGACACGTTGTCCAGCCAGCAGCGGTTTTACACCTTCAAAAAAGAACAGGCGCTCAGCACGCAGGAAAGCGAACGTGCCGCCAGCGAATCGGGCTTGGTTCAGCCCGGATTGGGGCGCGCGGTTACTACATCGTCAGCCCCCGAAGCTAAAAGCAGAAAACAGGGGAAAATTGAAAACCAGTCGAAATCCATGTCTTCAGGTTTGGTGACTAAAATCACGGACAAGCGAACCGCCGTTGCCAAACCGACGGCTAAATCCGCGAACACGGATAAGGCGATCAAGGCGGTGAACAAGGCTGTTCCGGCAGGCAAATCGGACAAAACGAAAAAAGAAACCAAACAGATAGCGAAAAACCAGACGCCGCAAAAAGAAGTGAAACGCCAGAGGTAACGGCATGCGAGCAAGACAATCACACAATTCGGGGAAACTCACCGGCAATCGAATTCTGGCGATTGCCTTTCTGTTTGTTGTCTGGATGCTGGTCATCATCGGTCGGCTTTATTGGCTGCAAGTCGAGCGACACGATTATTACCTGGTCAAGGCTCGGGAAAATCAGCAAATGCGATTGGAAACGATGGCCGCGCGCGGCGCAATCGTTGATCGCAACGACAAAGACCTGGCGTTGAGCGTCTTGTTCGATTCGGTGTTCGTTGACCAGCGTTTGTTGAAGGACGATGAAGCGCGTCGCAAAGTCGCGCGATTGATGGCTCCGGTGTTGGAAATCAACGAAGCGGAATTGGTCAAACAGGTGACGGGCAATTCCGGCTTTGTGTTTCTGGCGCGAAAGATCGAGCCGGAAAAAGCGCGAGCCATACGCGAAGTCGTGGCCCAAAACAGCCTCAAGGCCATCGGTTTCAAAAAAGAGATGCAGCGATATTACCCAAACGAGTCTTTGGCAGCGGCTGTTCTAGGTTATGTCGGAGCCGAAAACAAAGGTCAGGGCGGTTTGGAACAATCGCAGAACAATTATCTGGACGGCAAATCCGGTTCCATCGAACTGGAACGCGACGGGCGCAATCAGGCTTACGAACGGCGCGAAACGCCAGCGATTGGCGGCGCGACGGTGAAAACGACGATTGATTCGGCCATGCAGCACAAAGTCGAAACCCTGCTGACCGAAGCCGTCAAACGTCATCACGCCAAAGGCGCTTATGCCGTGGTGATGGATGTGGCGAGCGGGGAAATTCTGGCTCTGGCCAATGCGCCCGGATTCAACCCGAACGAACGTCCGAAAAGCAAAGACGAAGATCGCCACAACCGCGCAATCAGTTGGCCTTACGAACCGGGTTCGATTTTCAAAATGATTACCTACGCCGCCGCCTTTGAAGAAGGCAAGGTGCAGATTGATGAAAAGCTGAATTGCGGCAATGGCGAAATCCGTTTCGGAGCGCGCGTCATTCGCGACACGCACGCTTACGGCGTGCAGCAAACGCCGGACGCTTTCGCCAAATCGTCGAATGTTTGCGCCATTCGGTTGGCTCAGCGTGTGGGCAAGGAACGGTTCGCCGAATACATTTCTCTGTTTGGGTTCGGCAACAAAACCGGGATCGAACTTCCGGCGGAATCGAAGGGCATAGTGCATTCGGCGCCGAAATGGAACTTCGATTCGATTGGTTCGGTGGCCATGGGACAGGAAGTGTCAGTGACTATGATTCAAGTCGCCGCGGCGACCGGGGCCATTGCCAACAAGGGCGTATGGGTGCAACCGCACGTCATCAAGGAAATCGTCAGCGCGGATGGCAGGGTGACGCAGGCCAAACCCGTTACCCGACGTGTGGTCAGCCAGCAGACAGCGGAAAACATGTCTGTGTTGATGCAGCGTGTGGTGACTCACGGAACCGCGCGACACGCGATTCAACTGGCGAATTACACGGCTGCGGGCAAAACCGGCACGCCGCAAAAAGCCGAACGAGGGTATGGTTATGCGCGAGGCAAATTCATGCCGTCATTCACCGGATTCGTTCCCGCGACCGATCCAAAATTCGTGATTGTGGTGATGGTGGATGAGCCATTGGGCGCGCATCAGGGAGGTAGCGTTTCGGCTCCGATTTTCAATATGATCGCGCAAATCGCGCTGGGCGATTTTGTGGTTCCGCCCGATGCCAAGGGGTTCCGCGATGCGTTGGCGACCTTGTCGGATAGGTATGAAGCCAAAGCTGCCGAAGACGAAGCGAACGAAACCCGGTTGGAACAGAACGTCGCCCTGACACAACCTGAAACCGTGAACGCTTTGCCGAGTCCGCAAAAAGCCGCGCCGCGCGAATTGCTTTCGCAAAATATCGCGCCGGATGCCGGTCGCAAACAACCGAAACCAACGTCTACGCCCAAACCAACTACTGTGGCATATACCGGACCGTCGGCGATGATGCCGGATTTGCGTGGCAAGGGATTGCGGTCTGTCATTCAAGCCTGTTCGCAATTGAGTTTGAACGTTCGGCCTACGGGATCGGGCGTGGTGGTGAAACAATGGCCTGCGCCGGGAGCGCGTGTGCGACCCGGCGAAGATTGCAAAGTGGAATTTCAATAATGGTGACTCTGAGCGAAATTGCCAATCACATCGAAGCGCGCGCCACCGGCGGGCAGAGCGGAAAGCTCAATGCCCCGGTCGGCGCGTTCAGCTCATCAGTCACTCATGATTCGCGCCGCGTGATGCCGGGTGGCATCTTCGTTGCGATTTCGGGCGCACAAACCGACGGGAACAGTTTCGTCGGCGAAGCAACGAAACGCGGCGCGAGTGCAGTTATTTCCGAACAGGTTCGTCCTGCCGATTTCACAGGCGTCTGGTTGCAGGTCGCTTCGGCACGAATCGCCCTGGCCAAAGCCGCTGCGCTGATTCACGGAAATCCTTCGGCGCAACTCGCACTGGTCGGCGTGACCGGCACCAACGGCAAAACGACGACCAGCTATTTGATTGATTCGATCTTCGCCGCCGCAGGCAAAAAAACCGCCGTGATGGGAACCATCGGCTATCGCATCGGCGACGAAAAGATGGACGCCGAATTCACTACGCCGGAATCGCCGGAAATTCAAAACTTCCTGCGCCGCGCCGTCGAAACCGGTGTGACACACGCAACGATGGAAGTGTCGTCAATTGCGTTGGACATGCATCGCGCCGACGAATTGCAATTCGCCGCCGCCGCGTTCACCAACCTGACGCAAGATCATCTGGATTTTCACGGCACGATGGAAAATTACTTCGCCGCGAAAAAGAAGCTCTTTGACGGAACCATCGGCAAACGACCCGAACACGCGGTCATCAATCTGGACGATCCGCGCGGCGCGGAACTGAAAGCCCTGTGCGGCGACACGGTGTTGACTTACGCGCTGGACGCCGAAGCGGATGTTGCCACGAAAGAAAAGCATTTCGGGTTGGAAGGATTGCGGTTCACGGCGCAAACGCCCGCCGGCAAAATCGAAATTGCTTCGGCGTTGGTCGGTCGCCCGCATGCCTACAATTCGCTGTGCGCAATCGGAGTCACTGTCGCGCTTGGATTCGACCGCGACGTCATTGCCGCAGGCATCAACCAATGCAAGGGAGTTCCAGGCAGATTTGAACGCGTCAGTTCAGTCGAAGCTGGCGATGACATCGCCGTGGTTGTGGATTACGCGCACACGCCGGATGCATTGGCCAACGTGCTGAACACCGTGCAACTCGCCCAAGCGCCCAAGAACGGCAAGCGCGGCAAAGTCATAACGGTGATGGGATGCGGCGGTGATAGAGATCGCACCAAACGTCCGTTGATGGGTGAGGTCGCCGCCCGGCAAAGCGATTGGGTGATTGCCACCTCCGACAATCCGCGCAGCGAAAATCCTGTCATGATTCTGAATGACATTCGCATAGGGCTGGATCGGGTTGGCAAAAATTACGAGTTGATCGTGGATCGCCGCGAAGCCATCTTTCGTGCCGTCAATCAGGCCAAACCTGGCGACGTGGTCATCATTGCGGGCAAAGGTCACGAAACGTATCAGATTCTGGCAACCGGCAAGATTGACTTCGATGATCGCGAAGTCGCGCGCGAAGCGTTGGCCGAGCGACGAAATTCAAAGTCGTTGTATTGATTGCGGATTGTGGATTGCGGATTTGATGGAGAAGAAGCGTTGAAGCTACGCGAAATCGCGCGATTGAGCGCCGCCAGTCAGATGTTGAACGACCGTTTGGCCGACTTCGAGCCGACTGGCTTGACGATTGATTCGCGTGCCGTCAAACCCGGCGAATTGTTCGTTGCGCTGCCGGGCGAACGAGTGGACGGCCACAAGTTTGTTCATGAGGTCTTTGAAAAAGGCGCTTGTGCGGCATTGGTGGTTCATCACCGGTTGCCGTTTGCCAGTGAACTGGGAGAGTTCGCCGACAAATTGTTGTTTGTCGAAAACACGGCGTGCGCATTACAACAACTGGCTTCGCGCGTGCTGGCGAAATGGCATCGCCCGGTGATCGGCGTCACCGGCAGCGCGGGCAAAACGACGATCAAGGATTTGACGGCGCACGTGATGAGCGCCGCCGGAAACGTGCTGAAATCGTTGGGCAATCTGAACACGAGTTACGGATTGCCGCTGACCGTTGCGCGAATGATTACCGCCGGAGCCAAACCTGCGGATTTCGATTTTGCAGTTCTGGAAATGGGCATGAGTTCGTTTGGCGAAATCGCGCGATTGACCGACATCGCTCCGCCGACGGTGGGCATCGTCGGCAACGTCGGCGTCGCGCACATCGAATTTTTCGGTTCGCAGGAACGTATCGCGCGCGCCAAAGCCGAAATGGTCGAAGGCGTCAAACCTGGCGGAACTGCCGTGCTGAATGCCGATGATCCGCGCGTGATGGCGATGCAGCGACTTCGCCAGGATGTCGCCGTCGTCAATTTTGGAATTGACGCACCTGCCGACGTAACGGCAGGCGAAATTGTCAGCGCGGATGATTTGACGGCCACGCGCTTTGTTTTGAACACTCCGGACGGACAGGCTGAAGTCGCATTGCCGCTGATCGGTCGTCACAACGTGCTGAACGCGCTGGCGGCGGCGGCGGCGGCGCACAGCTTTGGATTGTCTGCACAGCAAATCGCCGAGCAGCTTTCAACCGCGAAGCCTTCGAACATGCGCGGCGAATTGATTCGTTTTCCGAACGGCGTGACGGTCATTGACGATTCGTATAACTCGAATCCAAGAGCCTTGTTCGAAGCCGTGCGCGCCATGACCGAAGCCAAAGGTTTTCGCCGCCGCATCGTCATCGCGGGCGAAATGCTGGAGCTTGGTGAACAAGGCGCAGAGCTTCATCGCCAATGCGGCAGCGAGATTGCCGCGATGAACGTGGACAGGTTGATCGGCGTGCGCGGTTTGGCGAAAGAAATGGTTGCGACGGCCAAAGGCATTGCGACGTTTTGCGAATCCCCCGAAGAAGCAGCGAACACATTGATTGCCGAAGCTCACCCCGGCGATCTGGTGTTGGTCAAAGGTTCGCGCGGAGTCCGAACGGAAAAAGTGATCGAACGATTGCGTGCGGCATTTGAGCCAGTTGGTTGAGTTGCAGCCACGAGTGAACACAAATCATCACGAATGACAGGTTGCTGGTTCAATTGTTTATTCGTGTTCATTTGTGTGGATTCGTAGTTGACCCCATTGATTAAGAGTGAAGGTAGCGGCGAATGTTTTATCATCTTTTATACGAATGGCTCTACCGTAATTACTCTTCACAATTGCCCCTCGACGTGCTGAACGTCTTTCGTTACGTGACGTTTCGCACCGCGTACGCGGCAATCACCTCGCTGATTTTAAGCCTGGCTTTCGGGCCGCTGGTGATTCGCAAGCTGCGCGAGTTCAAGTTCGGACAGGAAATTCGTGAAGAAGGCCCGGCTTCGCACCAGGCGAAACGCGGCACGCCGACCATGGGCGGCGTGATGATTATCGGCTCGGTCATGATTTCCACCTTGTTGTGGGCGAATCTGAAAAACTGGCCGGTATGGATTGCGATGGCTGGATTGCTGGGTTGTGCGGCAGTCGGTTTTGCCGACGATTACATCAAGATCGCCAAAAAGCGCAGCTTGGGATTGACCGGCCGACAAAAACTGCTCGGCCAATTGATTGTCGGTTTGTTGGTTGGCGCAATGCTCTTTGCCTTTACGGATTATTCGACAATGTTGAGCGTGCCGTTTTTCAAGCGGCTACAACCCAATCTTTATGTTTTGGGATACATCGCGTTCATCATTTTTATCATGACCGGCTGGTCGAATGCGGTGAATCTGACCGACGGATTGGATGGATTGGCGATCAGCGTGACAACCGTTGCCGCTTCGACCTTGACCGGGTTCACATACATCATCGGTCATAAGGAATTCGCCGGATATTTGGGGTTGGTTCATACGCCGGGCGTTTGGGAAGTGACGGTTTTTGGCGGCGCTCTGGTTGGAGCCAGCCTGGGTTTTTTATGGTTCAACGCTCCACAAGCCGAAGTTTTCATGGGCGATGTCGGCAGTCTGGGCATCGGCGGCGCGCTTTGCACCATGAGTATTTTGATTAAGCAGGAACTGGTTTTACCGATTATCGGCGGCGTGTTTTTGATCGAAGCTCTGTCGGTGATGATTCAGGTCGGATCGTTCAAATTGCGCGGCAAACGTGTGTTCAAGATGGCTCCGCTGCATCACCACTTTGAATTGCTTGGGTGGAAAGAGCCGAAGATTGTCTTTCGATTTTTGATCGTCGCGGTGTTGTTTGCGCTGCTGAGTCTTTCAACATTGAAACTAAGGTAAATGCAGAGCGCAGGCCGGAGGCGCTGCGTACCCGGAGTTAATGCAAGTTGCTGGCAAACACATTCTGGTTGTCGGATTGGCGCGCAGCGGCGTGGCGGCGGCGGAATTTTTGGCGGCACGCGGCGCTCGCGTGACGGTCAACGACGCCAAACCCGAAATCGAATTGAAAGACGCGGCGAGTTTGCGAGCCAAAGGCATTGAAGTTGTTGGTGGCGCTCATCCGCGCGAGTTGTTTGAACAATCCGATTTGATCGTTGTCAGCCCCGGCGTGCCGCTGGCGCTGGAACCATTTCAACTGGCCAGAGCCGCCGGAATTCCGATCATCGGCGAAATCGAATTGGCTGCGCGGTTTTTGCGCGGACGGCTGGTGGGCATCACCGGATCGAACGGCAAAACGACTGTGACGACCTTGATCGGAGAGTTGTTGAAAGATGCAGGGTTGCCAGTGCAGGTCGGCGGCAACATCGGCACTCCGCTGATTTCGTTGGTCGAAACTTCGACGGATGACAGCATGACGGTGGTCGAATTGAGCAGCTTTCAACTGGAAGCCGTTGAGCGGTTGCACGTCAACGTGGCGTTGTTGTTGAACATCACGCCGGATCATCTGGATCGGTACGATTCGATGGCGGATTATGCGGCGGCCAAAGCGAACATCTTTCGCAATCAAACTGCCAGCGATGTCGCTGTGCTGAACGCTGACAACGAATGGTCAATGCGCGAAGGCGAGAAAACCGCCGCACGTCGAATTTGTTTCAGCCGATTGCGGGAACTGGGCGAAGGGATTTTTCTTCGCGGCGAAGAAATCATCGAACGCAGTGCGACTGGCGAACGGGTTTTGCTGACGCGCGCGGACATACCGTTACCGGGCGATCACAACGTTGAAAATGTGATGGCTGCGCTGGCCGCAGGATTGGCTTGTGGCGCTTCAGTAGATTCAATGCGACAGACAGTTCGCAATTTCAAAGGCGTCGAACATCGGCTGGAATTCGTTGCTGAAATCAATGGGGTCAAGTTTTACAACGATTCCAAAGCGACCAACGTGGACGCCGCGATCAAATGTCTGGAAGCGTTTGCCGGAGGCGTGATAGTGATTTTGGGCGGCAAAGACAAAGGCGGCGATTATGCGCCTCTCGCACCGCTCGTCCGCGAGCGGTGCGAATACGTCATTTTGATTGGAGCCGCAGCGGACAAAATCGGCGCGGCGTTGGAAGGAACAAAGCCGCTGCATAGAGCCGCGACGATGCCTGAAGCCGTGAAACTCGGATTGGAACTGGGGCAACCGGGCAACGTGGTGTTGCTGGCTCCGGCCTGCGCCAGTTTCGATATGTTCGACAATTACGAACATCGCGGCAGAGTTTTTAAGGAAGCAGTTAAATATTTGGACTCGCGTTCGGAGTTCCGTCTTTAGACGGTTAAAGCCGCGATGCCGCCTGAAGGCGGAACTCCGAACGCTTTGGCAGAAATGACTAATCAGATTCGCCAAAACTTGCTGACCCCCTTCGAGGAATTGCGCTGGGATTTGTGGCTGGCGGCAACGGCCATTGGGCTGGTGATTTTTGGCGTGGTGATGGTCTACAGCGCTTCGGTGGCGACCAAAAGCCCGAATCGTTTTTTGTTCGGGCAGATAGGTTGGGCGGTGTTGGGTTTGGCGGTGATGGCGGTGTTGCAGCGAGTGGATTATCACCGCTACGCTCGACCGGCATTTGTTTATGGCTTTCTGGCCGTTTGCGTAGCGTTGTTGCTGGTCGTGTTTCTGTTTCCCAAAGTCAATGGCGCGCATCGCTGGATTGTGTTTCGTAGTTTGGGGATTTCCGGCCAACCTTCGGAACTGGCCAAGCTGGCGTTGATTCTGTTTCTCGGCTGGTTCTTGTCGGATCGCGACCGGTTCAAGGAGATAGATAAATTCTGGGCGACCATTGCTCCGGGGTTGGTGGTGTTGGGAGTGTTGGCGGTGTTGATTTTGAGACAGCCCGATCTGGGAACGACTCTCATGCTCGGCGTGATTTTTGTGGTGATGTTGTTTGCGGCGGGCGTCCCGATGAAGCATCTGTACGGCATGGTTCCGGTTGCCATTGGCGCAGGCGTGTTGATGATTCTGAAAGTCGCCTGGCGACTGGATCGCGTCAAAGTTTTTCTAGACCCTGAAAGCGACCCGCTGGGCAAAGGCTACCAACCGTTGCAATCGCTGATTGCCGTCGGCTCTGGCGGCGTCAACGGGCAAGGGTTCGGGTTGGGAAAACAGAAACTGTCGTTTTTGCCCGCGCCGCAATCGGATTACATCTTCGCAGTGATTTCCGAAGAACTGGGCTTGACCGGAGCCATCACGTTGACGCTGGTCATGGGATTTTTGCTGTGGCGAGGGCTACGCGCCGCGCACCGGGCGCCGGACAAACTCGGAAACCTGCTGGCGGTCGGCATCACGACGGCGATTGTCACGCAGGCGTTTTTCAACATGAGCGTGGCGTTGAATTTGTTGCCGTCGAAAGGCATCACCTTGCCGCTGGTCAGCGCGGGTGGAACGTCGTTGTTTGTGACCTTGGCGGCGATTGGAATTTTATTGAACGTATCGGGACAGGCTGAGTTGACGGGGAGACAGAGGGAAAGGGAGAGCGGGTGAAGGGGAGAAGGGGTGAGAAAGTTCAATGCGGAATTGATGGGGCGACAAGATGAATGAACGAATTGAACAGATTGAAATGAAGGACGCGGATGCAAGTCACCCCGTCACCCCGTCACCCCGTCACCCCGTCGTTTCGTCACTTTCCGTCATCATCGCGGGCGGAGGAACCGGCGGTCATATTTATCCCGGCATTGCCATCGCTCAGGAATTCAAGCGGCGCAACGCAGACACCAAAATCCTGTTTGTCGGGACAGCGCGCGGATTGGAAACGAAGATCGTGCCGCGCGAAGGGTTCGAGCTTCATTTGATCGAAGTGGCTGCGTTGAAGCGAGTCGGTTTGCTGAAGCGAATCAAGTCGCTGTTGATGTTGCCGAAAAGTTTTCTGGCCGTTCGCTCCTTGATTCAAGAGGTGAGCCCGGACGTGGTGATTGGCGTTGGCGGATATGCTTCGGGGCCTGTGGTGTTGATGGCTTCGCTGATGGGTGTGCCGACGCTGGTTGCCGAACAAAATGCGCTGCCGGGATTTACCAATCGCGTGCTGGCTCGGTTCGTCAAAGCCGCCGCCGTGACCTTTGACGAAGCGAAGAAGTTTTTCGGCGACAAGGCCGTCATCACAGGCAATCCGGTTCGCGCAGAGTTTTTTACTGTGTCGCCAAAAAACGCGACCGAACAAACGCATCTGTTCATCACTGGCGGCAGTCAGGGCGCTCGCGCTGTCAATCTGGCGATGATTGACGCATTGCCGCTGCTGGCCGAAGAACGAGGCCGACTTTCGATCACGCATCAAACCGGCGAAAGCGATTATGACAAGGTTCGCGCCACGTATCTGGAACTGGGCTGGCGCGTGGAAGTGAAACCGTTCGTTGAAAAAATGGTGGATGAATTTGCCAAAGCCGATCTGGTCATCACGCGCGCCGGAGCCACGACCGTGGCGGAATTGGCGGCGGCGGGCAAACCGGCGCTGATGATTCCGTTTCCGTTCGCCGCCGATGACCATCAGCGCAAAAACGCAGAAGCTGTCGAACGAGCCGGAGCCGGGCGCATGATTCTGCAAGCCGAATTGACGCCCGAACGATTAGCGCAAGAGTTGTTGTGGCTGATCCGCGACCCACAGCAACTGGCTCGGATGGCCGAAGCCAGCAAAAAGCTCGGCCATCCGGACGCGGCAGCGAAGGTGGTGGATTTGGCGGAAGCGATCATTGAGAAGTCAAAAGTCAAAAGTTAAAAGGCAAAAGTCAAAAAACAGTGGCTGTTGTTTCAACGCAGTTCTGGTTTGAGGCGCGATCAAAATTTCCATTTTTGCCTTTTGATATTTGCCTTTTGCCTTTTGATTTTATGTTTAAGAAATACCAGCACATTCATTTCGTAGGCATCGGCGGCATAGGCATGAGCGGCATAGCCGAAGTGTTGCTCAATCTTGGCTACCGAATCTCCGGTTCCGACGCGCGCAAATCTGCAATTACGGACCGGCTGGAAAAGTTGGGAGCGAAAGTGTTTGAAGGACACGACGCGGCCAACATCGAAGACGCGCAAGTGGTGGTGACTTCGACCGCCGTGCGACCGGACAATCCAGAAGTCGTCGAAGCTACGCGCAAACAGGTTCCAGTCATTCCACGAGCCGAAATGCTGGCCGAATTGATGCGATTGAAATACGGCATTGCCATCGCCGGTTCGCACGGCAAAACAACTACGACTTCGATGGTGGCAACGGTGCTTGATCGCGCCGGAGTTGATCCGACGATTGTGGTTGGTGGCAGAGTCAATACCTTGGGCACGAATGCCAAGCTCGGTCGCGGGGATTTCATGGTCGTCGAAGCCGATGAAAGCGACAAAAGTTTTTTGAAATTGTCGCCGACCATCGCCGTGGTGACGAACATTGATCTGGAGCATCTGGATTTTTATTCCGGCATCGAAGAAATCCGCGACCATTTCGTCCAATTCGTCAACAAGGTTCCGTTTTATGGTTCGGTGATTATCTGTTTGGACGACGCGAACATTCAGATGATTATCCCGCAAATCACACGGCGAGTGATTACCTACGGCATGCGCGCTCACGCCGAAATCGCTGCCAGCGACGTACAGATTTTGCGTGAAAATTTCGGGTCGAGTTTCACCGTGCGTCGCAAAGGCGAAGAGCTTGGTCGTATCCGGTTAAATGTGCCGGGCGAACACAACGTTTGCAATGCGCTGGCGGCGGTGGCCGTCGCGCTCGATCTGGAGGTCGAGTTCGCAAAGATTGCCGAAGGCCTGGAAGCCTTCACGGGTGCTGGCCGTCGGTTTGAAATCAAAGGCCTGATTCCCGACTTGATCCCGGATGGGGGCAAGGGGATTTTGGTGGTGGACGATTACGGTCATCATCCGACGGAAATTCGCGCGACGTTGGCAGCGGCCAAAACCAGCGGTCGCCGGTTGGTGGTGCTCTTCCAGCCGCATCGGTACACACGAACCGCCGCTTTGCACGAAGAATTCGCGCGGTCGTTTTATGATGCCGAGGTGGTGTTGCTCAGCGACATTTACGCCGCCAGCGAAGAGCCAATTCCGGGTGTCACTTCACAGGCGCTGGCCGAAGAGATTGAAAAATTCGGGCATCGCAATGTGCGTTTCATTGGCCCGGTTGAAAACGGTTGCCGGGCGTTGTTGGAAAGCGTTCAATCCGGCGATCTGGTTTTGACACTCGGCGCGGGCAGCGTCTGGCGTTCGGGCGAAGAGTTTTTGGCGGCGAAACAAGCGGCCATTCATCCATAGAGAACAGTAGAGAACTGCGATGGCGAGGCGTGACCAACTCAATCCGGGAGTGGAAATGAATGGCAGTGAATTTGCCGAACGGCATATTCCGCGCCGCACGACCAAAACGCGCCGTCCGTCCAGGAGCGAAACCAATCCGTTGCAGCGTCCGGTTGCGGCGCGGCGCAGAACCGGCGTGCAGCAAAAGCTGCCTTATGGACAGGGCGACGCGCGGGTTAAACGACGCGCGCTGGTGCGAATGATTCCCGAAGGGTTCGGGCCGCGTTTGTTCAAAGTCAGCGCCGCGTTGTTGTTCATCACGCTGTTGTTCGGCGGATTGATCTTTGCGTTGTATGTGTTCGGCGGATCGCGCTTTTTTGCGTTGCGCACGGTTGATGTGGAGGGCAACCAGCGACTCACCGAAGCCGAAATAGAAAAGATGGTTGAAGAAGTGGCTTACGAAGGCGTCTGGCGCGTCAAAATCAAGAGCGTTCAGGAACGATTGTTGAAAAACGATTTGATCGAAAACGCCGAAGTGACGCGCGTATTGCCGGACAAATTGCACGTGGTCATCAAAGAGCGCGAACCGTTCGCTTTGGCACGGCGGGGCGACAAGCTGGTGTGTGTGGATCGCAACGGCATGATGTTCGGCGACGAATCGCTGCTGGGCGGAAAGAACATTCCCCCGACGATCAAGGGGTTGATGGATAGCGGCGAAAACATGGCTGATTACAATCACAAGATTCTGTTGATGTATCAGCAATTGCTGAAGGAATTGGACAGCGCCGAACCGCAGCTTTCGCCGCGGATTGACGAAGTGATTTTCAACGAAGACCTGGACATCCGGCTGGTGCTGAAAGATTCCCGAATCGCCGTCATGCTGGGCCAGGAAGATTATCGCACTCGGTTGAATGCGGCGCTGGATGTGCTGGACGCGGTTCGTCGCAAGGACGCCGAATCATTGCAGGTTTTGAAAATCGAAGATGCGCAACGATTGCTCGGAGGCAGTCGCATCGCGTATTTGAACGCCACAATTCCCAAACGTGTGATTGTGGGGTTGGCGGAATAAGAGAGGTTTTTATGGCAAAGCAAAACTCACCCATCGTCGGATTGGACATCGGCACCAGCAGCGTGCGCGTGGTGATTGCCGAATTGATCGAAGGCGAACTGGAAATTGTCGGCGTCGGCGAAGCCGAATCCAAAGGCTTGCGCAAAGGCGTCATCAGCAAACCCGACCTGACGGTGGATTCCATCAAGCGCGCAGTCGAATCCGCCGAACGCATGTCCGGGTTGCAGGTGCAGGAAATGTATGTCGGGTTGGCCGGTTCGCACATCAAAGGCGAAAACAACCACGCGATGATCGCCATTCCCGGTCGGCACAGGGAAATCAACCGTGACGACATTCGCCGCGTGATTGACACGGCTTGCGCCATCACAATTCCTTCGGGGCGCGAAGTCGCCGATGTCTTGCCGCAGGAATACACCGTGGACGATCAGGACGGCATTGACGATCCGCTGGGCATGCTCGGTTCGCGGTTGTCGGTTTCGGTTCACATCGTGACCAGTCCGGTGGCGGCGAAACAGAACGTCGTCACCAGCGTCACTCGCGCAGGATACGCAGTGGCTGATGTCTATCTGGCGAATCTGGCTGCCGCCGAAGCGATTTTGACCGACGAAGACCGTGAATATGGCGCGGCTGTGGTCAACATCGGCGGCGAAACCACCAGTCTGGCCATTTATCAACGCGGCGCTGTATGGCACACGGCGGTTCTGCCCATCGGCGGAACGCATTTCACCAACGACATCGCCGTCGGATTGCGAACTCCGATTCACGAAGCCGAACGCATCAAACGCGAAGAAGGCTGCGCGTTTCGCCAATTGCTGACGCCGGAAGAAGCGTCGGATTTGATAGAAGTTCCCAGCGTGGGCGGACGCGCTCCGCGCGCCGTGTCGCGGCAGATTCTGTGCGACATTCTGGAACCGCGCGCCGAAGAAGTGCTTTCGCACGTGCAGGATGAAATTCGTCAGGCGGGATTCGACCGCCAACTTTCCAGCGGCATCGTGCTGACCGGCGGCGGCGCAATGCTCAATGGGCTGGTCGAAGTCGCCGAACAGGTTTTCAACGCTCCGGTTCGGATCGGAGGAGCAGGCGAATTCAATGGTTTGATTGATGATGCCTTGCAACCGTCATATTCAGCGGCGCTGGGATTGGCCTTGTACGGATTGCGCTGCGAACTCGGCATCGTTGGCAGCAGCCGCAACCAGGGGCGTCGCGCGCAATCGCCGGCGATTATGGACCGAGTCAAATCGTTTTTTGCCGTCAAACGGTGAAACTTGATCAGACCGGCGAGAAGAATTTCTTTTCCACAGCGTCGTCTTTAATCAGCGTCGCTGTTGGCATTTCAATATATCGTGGTAAAATCCGCCGCCAGCTACAAGATAGTGTGAGTGGCCAAGCAATAACCAAAATCTGAAATTACGCGCAGCCGTAGCTTGAAATCGGGCATCGAGCGGTCTTGTGACCTCCAAACATTCGCGGAGGTCTTCCCCACCAGCCGAGCCAAGCAACCGCCGCAGAAGTTTTTGAGGATGTTCGCAATCATTCAGGAGGCACAAGGATGTCTGCAGAAGATCGTATGGAATTGAATTACACCTTCGATGACGAACCGCCAAGTTACGGCGCACGAATCAAAGTCATTGGCATCGGCGGCGGTGGGGGAAACGCAGTCAATCACATGATTGATGCCAAGATCGAAGGCGTCGAGTTTCTGGTTGCCAATACCGATTTGCAGGCGCTGAAACGGTCGCGCGCTTCGGTCAAGCTGCAAATCGGAGCCAAACTGACCAAAGGTTTGGGCGCAGGCGCGAATCCCGAAATTGGCCGCGATGCGGCGCTCGAAGACACGGAAAAAATCATCGAGGCGCTGGAAGGCGCGGATATGGTGTTTGTGACCGTCGGATTGGGCGGCGGCACGGGAACCGGCGCGGCTCCGATCATCGCTTCGCTGGCGGCGGAACTCGATGCGCTGACGGTGGCCATCGTCACCAAACCATTTCAATTTGAAGGTCGTCATCGCATGCGTCAGGCCGAAGCCGGGCTGGATGAATTGCGGTCAGTGGTGGATACGCTGATCACCATTCCCAACGCGCGTTTGTTGCAGGCGTCGGATCGCAATACTTCGCTCAGCGACGGATTCAAGATGGCCGACGATGTGTTGCGCCAGGCCGTGCAGGGCATTTCCGATCTGATCACCACACCGGGGTTCATCAACGTGGATTTCGCCGACGTGCGGACGATCATGAAAAACATGGGCATTGCGTTGATGGGAACCGGCACAGGCGTCGGCGAAAATCGGGCGATGGAAGCGACCCAACGCGCCATCAGCAGCCCGCTGCTCGAAGAAGCTTCGATCAACGGAGCGCGCGGCGTGCTGGTCAACATTACCGGCGGAGCCGATCTGACCTTGCGCGAAGTGGACGAAGCCATGAACGTCATTCACGATGCAGCCGACCCTGACGCCAACATCATTTTCGGCACTGTGCCGGATGACAAGCTGCAGAACGAAATGAAGATCACCGTCATCGCCACCGGCTTTGAACAGCCCAAGGTGGAAAAGGTGCAACCGTTGCGCCCGACGGCGATTCAAGGCGGGGCAGTGACGAATAACCAGCCGCAAGTTGTGCGGCAACAGACGGCTCCGTCACCGCTGTTCCGCGAAGAAGACCTGGATGTGCCGACGTTTATCCGCCGTAAAGCGGATTAAGCAGTGGGTTAAGCTCGACAAAATAAAACGGCGACTCGTGAAGAGTCGCCGTTTTATTTTGTTTGGAGTGCTGTGACGAGTCACAGCTTTTGCATTGTTTACTAAACGCTTCAAACTACTTCATGGCTTGAATTGAAAGAGGAGTGCGACGCCGAAACGCCGCACTCCGGATGGCGATTACTGGCCATGCAATTGAGCGTAGTGAGCGAAGAACCAGTAAGTGATTCCCGCCCAGGCCGCCAGATTCACCAGCGACACAATCAAGCCCAGTATTTTGGTTTGCGCGCTTCGCCCGCCAGCTTTTTTGCCGTACATCAACATGACGAACAGCAATCCGACGACAATCCAGAAGAACAACCGGATGCCGTAATCAAGAGCAGTGGCGTTGACGATATACGTTTTGACCTGCCACGCGGTCAGGATCAGCGTCAGCGTGATACCAACCAACGCCGCGACGGGCGGTTTGTAATCATCCGCCTGAACTGCGCCCGCGCCGCTTAGTTTGCTGTTGGTGTAGCTGTAAGCGAAATAAATAACCAAACCGATGGACATCCAGTCAATCAGTCGAATCCAGGTGTCCAGCGGCAAACTGTTCATCAAATACGCCGCCGACAGCACCGTTGCAATTGGAATGAACGGACTCAGGGGTACCTTGAATGGGCGATTCATGTTCGGATTCGAGCTGCGCAGGATGATGATGCCCGTGCCGACGATGACGAACGCGAACAATGTTCCGATGCTGACCAGTTCGCCCAGCAAACTGATCGGAACCAACCCAGCCAGAATCGCCACAATCGTTCCGGTGATGGCCGTGGTGATGTGCGGCGTTTGATACTTCGGATGGACTTTGGCCGCCCAGGTCGGCAGCAATCCGTCTTTCGACATCGAATAAAACACGCGCGGCTGGCCCATGACCATCACGACCATCGTCGAACTCAGTCCGAGCACTGCGCCGACTTTGATAATCATCGGGAAGTATTTCAAAACGGTTCCCATGGTTGTGCCCTGTGCCAGTTGCAGCGCCGCATCCACCGCCACGGCAATCGGAGCAGCCGCGTTGGTCAACAGCTTGTAATCCACCAGTCCGACCATGATTCCGGCAACCAGCACATACAGCACCGTACAAATTGCCAGCGAACCGATGATGCCGATGGGCATGTCTTTTTGCGGATTCTTGGCTTCCTGTGCGGCAGTGGAAACCGCGTCAAAGCCGATGTAAGCAAAGAAAATCACGGCGGCTCCGGTCACCACGCCGCTGAAACCGAATGGCATGAAATCCGCGCAACCAGGCGTTCCAGGCGTGCAACCCATTCCCAGATTGGCTTTGTTGACGTATCCGATCCCGGCAACGATGAACAGCACGACGACCAGCACTTTGACCAGCACGATGATCGAATTGAAGCTGGCTGATTCCTTGATGCCTTTGATCAACAGCAACGTCACGCCAACCGAAATCAACAATCCCGGCAAGTTGACCAACCCTCTGACCTGGCTGCCATCGGCCAGAGTCATCACGGTCCAGGGGCCGGCGGTGAGTTGAGCAGGAAAGACTATGCCGAAGTCATTGAGCAGACTGACCAGATACCCTGACCATCCGACGGCGACCGTCGCCGCGCCAAAAGCGTATTCCAGAATCAAATCCCAGCCGATGATCCACGCCACGAATTCGCCTAGCGTGCCGTAACCATAAGCGTAGGCCGAACCGGAAATCGGGACGCTGGCGGCAAATTCCGAATAACAGAGCGCCGCAAACGCGCTGACAATTCCGGCCAGAATCATGGAGATGACGACCGCGGGGCCGGCGTGTCTTCCAGCGGCCTGACCTGTCAGCACGAAAATTCCTGTTCCGATAATCGCTCCGACGCCGAGCATCGTCAGATCGAGTGAGGTGAGCGCCTTTTTCAGGGTATGTTCGCCGGTTTCCTGAGCTTCGGCGATAATCCGATCAATAGGCTTTGTTGCAAACAATGACATCGAAGTCCTCCTTGGCCTGCCCGCGAACAGCAGGCCGTTTCGAGTTTTACCAAAGTAATGCTGTGTTCAGCAGAATTGTGTAGAAGTTTTGACTGCGTATGGAATCGCGGTGTGACCGAAACAACGCCAGGCGATCCCGAAGTGGCGCATACTCTAAACGCTAGGTTTGGAAAGCGTCAATGTCTTTGAGCCAGGAAATGTCTGGAAAAAAATGAATCGTTTTTCCTGAGCCATAAAAACAACAAGGGCGATTCGTTGCCGAACCACCCTTGTTGTGTGCCAAATAGCCAAATTGTACTGACTGTTATTTGCCCGTCGGTTGAGGCGACTGCTCGGTTTGCGCCGGAGCCTGTTGAGGTTGAGCCGGTTGCTGAACCTGCGCTGGTTGAGCGGATTTTTTGTTGAAGTAATTTTCGCCCAATCGCCAGAAATCGTTGCCAAACACGAAAATAATCAACGCCCCGACGATGGCCAGTCCGACGGTTTGAATGCGCTCGCGCAGTTTCATGGTCATGGTCCAACCGACCAATCCCATCAATCCTTCGACAAACAGCATCAGTATCATGCCGCCGTCCAGCACTGGAATCGGCAACAGGTTGAAGATTCCCAGATTCAGGCTCAGGAATCCCATCCAGCTAATCATGCTGGCCCAACCGCCGGCGTTGTAAGTTTCAATGGTGGCCGTGGCCATTCCCACAGGGCCTTGCAGCGAATCGCGGACAGACCGCGAACCGGCAAACATCTGCCGGAAACCGATCACGGTGCCGCGCAAAATGCGCCAGTTGTAATCCCAACCGTATCGCAACGCTTCCATTACCGAAGAGGTTTTCACCAATGTGGACAATGGCATGATGCTGATGCCGATTGCCAGTTTGTACTCGCCGTCCATTAACGCAGGCGTTGCGGACAAATCCAGTGGGGAGTTGTTACGTTCGACTGAAATTGTAATTGGTTGACCGTTGCTGGTCTGAAGAGCGTTCTTGAATTCGCTCCACGATTTCAGCGGTTGTCCGTTGACGGCGGTGATTTTGTCGCCGGATTGCAGGCCAGCCAACGCGCCGGGTTTGCCTGCTTCGACCGAAGTCACCGTCGCCTGTTTCATCGGCGTGGCTGCTTCCATTCCGGCCTCGCCGATTTTGTCGCGGCCAAACTGACGGGTCGCGGGCGTCATCGTCACATCCATGACCTGGCCGTTGCGCTCGATTTTCAGCGGAATGTTTTCGCCGGGACGCAGGAACACTTCGAAGCGAACGTCGTCCCAGGTAACTTTGTTGTTGCCTTCAATGGCCAGAATTTTATCGCCGGGCTGCAATCCGGCTTTTTGGGCGGCGGAATCTTTGAGCACATATCCGATGGTTGGTTGCTGGCTGTGGTCGGCGCTGTCGCGGAATCCGATCAGAATTCCGATGGTGGGAATCAACAGGGCTGTGGCGATATTGAAAGCCGGGCCGGCCAGCGCCACCAGAAAGCGTTTCCATTTCGGATGAGAATTGAATTCATCGGCGGGAGCATCGCTTTTGCCCTGCAACATTTCCAGATTCTCTCCGCGAAATCTGACGTACCCGCCAAGCGGAATGGCGCTGAACCGATAATCGGTTTCGCCATATTTGAATCCGAACAGGCGCGGGCCGAATCCTACGGAAAAGACTTCGACGCCGATGCCCAACATTTTGGCGACGATGAAATGACCGAATTCGTGGATCACCACCATCAAACACAGCACAATGATAAATGCGACTAAACCCATCTCAACTCTCCTTCTCTTGGCAGACTGTTGCTTGTGGGGAATCAGCCAGTCTGTGAAACGCAACCCGTTACGGTTGCAAACAACTCGTAAAAACGATGGGCAGTGTATTTCAGGCTCTGGGGCGAGTCAAAGTGGGGTTTACAACTTGAAATCGGCGGACTTTCGCCCAACAAGCCACGCTTTGCAGCCGCATAAGCGGAAAGGTAGACTGTCGCATCCTTTCAGCAACAAGCAAAAGAAATGAAGGCAGATAATGAGTTCTGAAATTCAAAAGATTGGCTTTGTCAGTCTGGGCTGTCCCAAAAACCTGGTGGACAGCGAAGTCATGATGGGGCAATTGCAAAAACACGGTTACGAATTGACTACCGACCGCGAAGCCGCCGACGTGATGGTCATCAATACTTGCGGCTTCATTCAAACTGCCAAAGAAGAATCCATCAACACGATTCTGGAAATGGCCGAATTGAAAGAATCGGCCAACTTGAAACGGCTGGTCGTTGCCGGGTGTCTGGTCGAACGATATCGGCAGGATTTGCTGACGCAACTGCCCGAAGTGGATGCCGTGCTCGGAACCAGCGAACTGGAAAAGATTGTCGCGGCGGTTGATCCGGCGGCAGTGGCGGCGCAGGACGCGGCCTTTGTTGCGTCCAATGCCTGGATGACGCGCGGATTGCCGACGTATTTGTATGACGAAACTTCGCCGCGCGTGTTGGCGACGCCGAAGCATTTCGCCTACGTCAAAATCGCCGAAGGTTGCGACCACACCTGCGCCTTTTGCGCGATTCCGCAGATGCGAGGCAATTACCGCAGCCGTCGCGCCGGTTCTATCCTGCGCGAAGCCGAGAGCTTGGCCGAACAAGGCGTCAAGGAGCTGGTTCTGATTTCTCAGGATTCGACGCAGTACGGCTTGGATTTGGGCATCAAAGAGGGTTTGGCCGATTTGTTGCGCTCGCTGGCAAAGGTGGACGGCATCGAATGGATTCGCGTCATGTACACCTATCCGAACAGCTTGTCCGATGCGACGCTGGCTGTGATGGCTGAAGAGTCGAAAGTCTGCAATTACCTGGATATGCCGTTGCAACACGCCAGCGCGAACATGTTGAAACGCATGCGGCGAGGCGGCAATCGCCAATTGCTGGAAAAATTGATGGCTCGCGCCAAACAGTTCGTGCCCGAAATCACGCTGCGAACGACCTTGATTGTGGGCTTTCCCGGCGAAACCGACGAAGACTTTGAAGAGTTGATGCAGTTCGTCCGCGAAGTGGAATTCGACCGGCTTGGCGTCTTCACTTATTCAGACGAAGAAGGAACGCACGGCTACAACCTGGACGGCAAAATTCCTGCGCGCGTGATGCGGACTCGTCGCGCGAAGTTGATGCGCGAGCAAGCCAAAATTTCCAAAAAGAAAAACAAAGCGATCATCGGAAAGCAGTTCCGCGCCATGCTGGAAGGCGTTTCGCAGGAAACCGATTTGCTGTTGCAAGCTCGATTGGAATCGCAAGCTCCTGAAGTGGACGGCCACGTGCTGATCAACGACATTCCCGAAAACTTCAACGCCAAGCCCGGCGATTTCCTGAATATCGAAATTACCGAAGCCCACGAATACGATCTGGTGGCGAGAGTGATTTGACCTGAAATTTGATTGGCACGACAAAAAGGCTGAGACCAATGAAGCCAAGCATGGAATCAGCTTCGAAGAAGCAAGGGAAGTCTTTTATGATCCTGATGCAAAGATTCTTCCTGACGACGGGCACTCTTGGGAAGAACAACGAATGAGAATATACGGAGCAACACGCAGGCGATTATTGACCGTAATTTACGTGGAAATAATTGAGGACTTCATCTGGATCATCAGCGCGCGTGAAAAGAGGTTGTACTATGAAAATTGAAAAAATCAGCAAAGATGAAGGTTACGTAGAAATCACCGAAGAAGAATACCTGGAAGATTTGGCGTCAGGCCTTTCTGAAGATGAAGTGCTGAAACCAGGTCGCCATAAATTTATTCGTGGCGGGTTTCTGAAACGGCATCCGAATTTCAACCCGGCAACAGTGGAAACTGTGGTTCATATCTCGCTTGGACTGGACTTGGATGTGCTGAAATACTTCAAGCAGTTGGCCAGGGAAACCAACGCCGATTCATACGAGACTCCCATCAAACAAGCGCTGCGTGAAGCGATGGAAAAAGCTCAACCAACCAGGCAAGTCGTAACGGAACATCAGGCCTTGATCGAGAATCCTGAATTTATTGAAGCCGTTGCCGAACGTGTTCGGAAACTTTCAAAAAAATCTTCCACCAAGCCCGTTTCTAAAAGGCCGTCTCACCCCAAAGCGCGCCGCCGTGCTGCCTGAAAAATGTCATGACAAATCCTCAACCCTTCGCCGACAAACGCGGCAAATCTTTCAATCCTCAAGGAGCTACGGACTGGCTGGCAGTCGTGATTGCCACGGGCGGCGGCGCTGGATTTGTGCCCGTTGCGCCGGGGACGTGGGGATCGCTGGTCGGTTTGTTGATCGCCTACGGATTGATCGCCGCGTTCAAAACGAATGTCGCGTTGCTGCAAAACCTGTTGATTGTCGCCAGTGTGTTTCTGGCCTGGATTGGCATTTGGGCTGGCACGCGAGCCGAATCGGTGTTCGGCAAAAAAGATTCCGGGCAAATCGTGATTGATGAAGTTTGCGGACAGGTCATCACGTTTGTCTTCATCGCGCCGTTTCTGGCCGGTATGGGCGAGCAATGGCGTTGGTGGATGATTCCCGGCTTTTTGCTGTTCCGCGCCTTCGACATTTTCAAACCATTTCCGATCAACGGACTGCAAAGCCTGACTGGCGGCCTGGGCGTAATGATGGACGACGTTATCGCCGGAATTTACGCTGCGGCTTTATTGTCGCTGGCGCTGTTTTTTGTTTGACGACTACAACCTGCAACCTGAAACCTTATGTTAAACGCTGAAATTATCGCTATCGGCTCTGAAATGCTGACGCCGTTTCGAGTGGACACCAATTCGTTGTGGTTGACCGAACGGCTGAATGCGATGGGCATTGACGTGAAGCTCAAAACCATCGTCGGCGACGACGAAGCGCGATTGGACGAAACCATACGCGATGCGATGAAACGTTCCGAGATTGTCATCGCCACCGGAGGACTTGGGCCAACCGAAGACGACATTACGCGCAAGATTTTCGCTCGCGTGTTGAAACGCCGGTTGATTCTGGACGATGCGATTCTGGAAAAGCTGAAAGCGCGATTTGCCAAACGCGGCGTGCCTATGCCTGAAATCAACGCCCGGCAAGCGCTGGTGATGGAACGAGCCGAAGTTCTGCCGAATCCGAATGGCACGGCTCCGGGAATGATGGTCGAAGAAGGCAAATGCACTGTTGTGATGTTGCCCGGCCCGCCGCGTGAGATGAAGCCGATGTTTGATGCTTCCATCGCGCCGGTGTTGAAACAGCGCGTCGGCGACGTGGTCATTCTTCGCCGCAAACTGAGCATTTTCGGTCTGACCGAATCGCGCACCGATGAACTGGCTGCACCGGTTTACACGAAGTTTCAAAATCCCACGACGACGATTTTGTTCAAAGACGGCCAGATCGAATTGCATCTGACGGCTCAATCCAAAACCGACACCGAAGCCAATCGGTTGCTGGATGAACTGGCCGGGCAGCTTGATGAAGCGCTGGGCGAATACATTTTTTCCCGTCGCGATGAAACGCTGGAACAGGTCGTGGGCGATTTGCTGCGCTGGCGCGGTTATTCGCTGGCCACAGCCGAAAGTTGCACCGGAGGCTTGCTGGCCGGGCGCATCACGGAAGTTCCCGGCAGTTCGGAATACTTTCTGGAAGGCGTCGTCACTTATTCCAACGAAGCGAAAATGCGGATGCTCGGCGTCCCTGCCGAAATGCTGGACGAACACGGAGCCGTCAGCGAACCGGTCGCCTGCGCGATGGCCGCGGGAGTTCGCAAACTCGCCGGTTCGACCTTCGGCATTGGTGTCACTGGCATTGCCGGTCCCAGCGGAGGCACGGAAGAAAAACCGGTCGGTTTGGTGTACATCGCGCTGGCCGACGAAGACACAGTCGAAGCCCGCAAGCTGATTTTCCCCGGCGACCGCCAATTCATCCGCACGCTGACCGTCAATTCGGCGCTTGATCTGTTACGGCGGCGAGTCAAGTAATCAACACATGCAGCTTACTCGTAAACAATTTCTTTCTTTGCTTGCCACGATGACGATCGTACCTTCTCGTTTCCTTGGTAAGAATCAAGAAGATGGCAAAAAAGCCGTCGAGTCTTTCCTGAGTGAATGGTTGGTTAGACGACGAGTCAAATCTGCAATGAAGTTCTTCCACTCGAAGGCGTTTACCAGCAAGCTGATTCTTTCCGATTCGTGCATAGGTGAACTCGGCGATGCAGACCGTAATAAGCCGGACAAAGTAAGAGTAGCGGTAGAAAAATTCTTACGTGAGGTGCTCAAGTGGGTAAAAGGAGATTCATTCGGCGAGATACTAAAAACTTTCAAGCCGACTGACGATGAACTCAAGTCAGTAAAACTTCTATCTTCACCTGAAAAAGATGGTTATCTGCTAGCCAGCGGCAAAAGCCTGGAAGCTGAAACGGACAAAGACTGGGAATATCTGAAATCGCTATTTCCTTCAGAGGAATATCTGTATTTGGCTTCAATGCTGAGGATCCACGGGGAAAAGGAAGAGGTAGAAGCGCCAATCTATTCGATTTGGGCGCGTGAAAACGGCGCTTGGCGCATCATTCACTTTGGGCTGGGCTGTATTTGAGGAAAACCTATGGACATAGCTGCTGTCATCGTTGCCTATCTGCTCGGTTCGATTCCGTTCGGGTTTTTGATCGTCAAAATCGCCAGAGGCGCGGACATTCGCGAAACCGGCAGCGGTGGAACTGGCGCGACCAATGTCACGCGCAAGGCAGGCAAAGGCGCGGGCATCGTTACGCTGTTGCTGGACGCGCTGAAAGGCGTTGCGGCGGTGTTGGTAGCTCGCTGGCTGATGGATGAACCTGGGACTTCGTGGGTGGTTGCGGGCGCGGGAGTTTTGGCGGTCGTCGGGCATTGCTTTCCGGTCTGGTTGAAATTCAAAGCGGGTAAAGGCGTGGCGACGGGCTTGGGTGTCTTTCTGGCCATTGTGCCGTGGGCGGTGCTGGCGGCGGCAATCGTGTTTGTCGTCGTCGTCTGGCGAACGCGATTTATCTCGCTCGGTTCGATTCTGGCGGCGGCGTTTGTCCCGCTGTGGGTGTGGGCAATCCACACGTGGCTGGAACCGATCAGCAATTTTGTCCCTATCATTGCGGCGCTCATCGCTTCGTCGGCGATCATCATCGCCAAACATCACGAAAACATTCAGCGGTTGATGGCCGGAACTGAAAACAAATTCGGTTCGGCAAAATGAACGCAGCGATTTCCGATTCATCAATTCACCACTACGCCATCAAAATGGACAGAGGGATTTTTCAATGAACGTTTCTTCCAACGCCGTTCCGGCAATCGAATTCCGCAACGTTTCGATCAGTTTTGACGACGTGCGAGCCTTGCAAAACGTCAGTTTTTCGCTTGGCAAAGGCGAGATGATTTGTCTGACGGGCGATTCGCAATCCGGCAAATCCGTGCTGTTGCGGCTGGCCATTGGCTTTTTGCAGCCGGACGAAGGCGAAATCTGGATCAACGGGCAAAACATCACGGGGCTGGACGAAACCGAATTGCTGGCCGTGCGGCGCGGGTTGATGGGCATGGTCTTTCAGGAAAACGCGCTGTTCACCGGGCAGACGGTTTATGAAAACGCGGCGTACCGATTGACCGACCAGGAATGGCCGGAAGAGGAAATCGAAAAATCCGTGCTGGAAGTGCTGACCTTTGTCGGTTTGCAAAACGATTTGGAAAAACAGGCCGAAGCATTGTCCGGCGGCATGAAACGTCGCCTGGAACTGGCGCGAGCTTTGATCGGCTGGCCAAAAATCATGCTCTACGACGAACCAACGGCAGGACTGGATCCGATCAACGCGCATCAGGTGATGGATTTGATCATTCGCGCGCGCGACTTGCACGGCATTTCTTCGCTCTATGTGACCAAAATGCTCGGCGAAATTTCCTATCTGGCCAATCATCGCGCCGAGCAGAGCCAGGACATTTGGACTATCGTTCCAGTTGGTGCAGCAGTGGCCGACATCAACGTCATGCTTTTGGAAGAAGGCCGCATCGCGTTTTTCGGGTCGCCGCAGGAATTTCATCAAAGCCCATTGCCAGCGGTTCAACACATGCTGCATCCGGTCACCGATGCTTTGCACGACAATCTGGAAGTCGCAGACCCCTGGGCGCAAAACCGTCGCAGCCGCGACAAAAACTTTCTTGGTTGAAAACGCCTGCGACTGAAAAATCCACCTCCGCCGCAAGTCCTGGTTGAATCGGCGTTCTTGTTTTCGGCAAGCCAAAACATCAAACCCGATCTCAAGGAGAAATAGTTATGAAGTACCAAACAGGGATCAGTCTTTTCATTGTCGTGCTGGCGTTTTCGTGGACTGTCGCTCAACAGGAAACGCCTCCCAAACCGACGCCGAGCATTCAACCGACGGCGGAAGTGTTGATGAAAGCCGCCGACAAAACTCAGACTAAACGCGAGGAAGTTTCGTCAGAGGAATTGAAAAAGTTCGTTGAACGCGAAATTGCCAAGGCGGCTGCGTTGCCGGTAGCGACAACTGAACACGAAGCGCTCAAACTGCAAGCGCTGGGCGGATCGTTGAACGAGGTTAAACCGAGCATCGTGGTCGTGGATGGATTGGTTTTTTGGCGGGTCGGCGATTCGATCGTGCCGATGATCGGCAGCGGATGTTTTTCGACGCAGGAAGAAAATGCCGCGCGAACCAGACAGGCCCAGATAAAATTTGCCGCGATGCTGAAAGCGGAATCTGGCAAAACCGAACCCGAGAAGAAGGATTGATCTTGTCGGGGAATCAAGGAAGCAGAATCCAGATCAATCCCAGCGCGAGAAACAACACGCCCCAAACCAAAAAGACAAAAGTCAGTGGGTTGCTGAGCCAAGCCCATGGCAGGGAACGTCGGACAGAAGAATCGGTCGGCAGTGAAGTCAGATTGGTTTGTGAACGGGAAATCATCGCTGCGGAATTCAGCAAACATCGTGCCTGCCACTTTGTGGCGGGCACAATTGTTTCCAGGCCTGACAGTTGCAGTTCACGACCAGGTTGAAGTTTATTGCACGCAATTGCCCAAACCGTGACGAAAACCGACGCTCGATTTCGTTGATTATTTGTTCCATGTGACAAAAATGAGCAACCCGCAAACTGGACAAGGCGTCTGCCTTGCAGAAAAAAAGTAACTTGAGACGAGGTGATGTGATGCGCTCAAAAAAAAATCTGTTTTTAGTTTCCTTGTGTTCTGTGCTGTTTTTGATGACCGCAACAGTTTCCGCTCAGCAATTGGTGTCGGCCAGAATCACAGCCATCGAAGGTCAGGTGGAGATTCAACGCAATCCCAGCAATCAACCCGTGCCAGTCAAAATTGCGTTCAAGGTGGATGACCGTTTGTCGGCGGGCGATACCATTATCACTGGCAAAAACGGACGATTGGTGTTGGGGCTGTCGGATGGTTCGCAGGCCGTGATCGCGCCGAAATCCAAAGTCGTCATACAGGATTTGAGCCAGTCGCCGCGCACGTTGTTTGAAGTCCTGAAAGGCAAAACCCGCATTCAAATTGAAAAGCTCGGCGGTCAGCCCAATCCATATCGCGTCAATACGCCGACGGCGGTGATTGCCGTTCGTGGCACGATTTTCGATGTGCTGGTTAACGACAACGACACGGAAGTTTTCCTGCACGAAGGCGAAGTCGCCGTCACCAATTTGCGGTTGCCGAATCAACCTGTGATTTTGACCGCCGGACAAACGACGCGCGTGTTTTTACAACGTCCGCCGAATCCGCCCGGAGCCTTCAAACCAGGGCGCAATGACGGAAACTTCAGAACGGCTCAACCGGGCGGTTCAGGACAAAACGGACGTATTGCCGACGCTTCCGGGCGCGTTCCGAATCGAAACGATCAACGGGTTCCACAGAGCGACCGGCGCGATCCTGGGCGAGGGGTTCCGCAGACGGGAACGCCCGACACCGGGCGCAACGCTCCGGCTCCGCCACCATCCAGACCGGCTGGAAGAAGGCCCTAACTTTTCTCTGAGGCTTCAATCGAAGTGATTCAACCTAACTCTCAAACGCATAAAATTCTGGTGGTGGACGATGAACGCGGCGCGCGCATGGCGCTGGAAGTTCCATTGCGCATGAGCGGGTATGACGTGGCCGCCGCAACCTGCGGACGCGAAGCCATCGCGCTGGGTCAGAACAAACAGTTCGACGTGGTGTTGACGGATATTTTCATGCCGGACATTACGGGGCTGGAAGTCGTGCGCGAATTTCGCCGCTTCAGTCCCGACACCAAAATCATTGCCGTCACCGCGCAGGGTTCGCTGGAAATCGCCATGCAAGCCGTTGAAGAAGGCGCATTCGATTTCATCGCCAAACCCTTCAACATTGACGAAGTGCTGTCCATCGTCAATCGCGCGGCTCATCACGCCACAACCACTGAAGCGGTCAGCCCCGATCCTTCGCATGATTTTTCGGCTTCGGGCTTGATCGGGCACAGTCCGCAGATGGTGCGCGCGTACAAATTGACGGCGCACGCCGCACGCACCAACGCCACCGTTTTGATCGAAGGCGAATCCGGCACCGGCAAGGAACTCATCGCCCGCGCCATTCACAACCACAGCGCACGCGCCAATCGTCCGTTCACCGCCGTCAATTGTTCGGCGATGACCGAAACCTTGTTGGAATCGGAATTGTTCGGGTACACCAAAGGCAGTTTCACCGGCGCAGCCACCGACCGCGCCGGATTATTCGAAGCGACCGAAGGCGGCACAATCTTCCTGGATGAATTGAGCGGCACGACGCAATCGTTTCAAGCCAGTTTGTTGCGCGTCTTGCAGGAAAAAGAAGTGCGTCGGATCGGCAGCCGCGAACCGCGCAAGATTGACGTGCGCGTCATCGGCGCGACCAACGTCAATTTGGAAGAGATGGCCAATCGCGGCGATTTTCGCGCAGATTTATTTTATCGGCTGAGCGTGTTGACGATTCATCTGCCTCCGTTGCGCAATCGCGGAGCCGAGGATGTGGCGTTGCTGGCGCACCATTTCCTGAAAAAATACGAACGCGAACACGGCGAACAAATTCGCATTGGCGAAGACGCGGTTGAGTTGCTGGCGCGGTATTCGTGGCCGGGCAACGTTCGTGAATTGGAAAACACCATCGAACACGCCGCCGCCGTTTGTGCCGACCGGTTGATTACGATCAGCGATTTGCCGCAGCGTATTGTCGAACGCGCGGCTCCGCCGTCAGCTATGCCAAACGCGCCGAGCGTTTCCTTGATTGACGACCGACCGAGCCTGGCCGAGTTGGAACGCCGGTATGTGCAACTGGTGCTTTCCGAAAACGGCGGGAACAAATCCCGCGCGGCGGAATTGCTTGGCATAGATCGCCGTACGATTTACCGGTATCTGGACGCCGGGAACGCTGAAATCTCGCCTGAATCAGAATAGCTGAAAGCGCAAACGCAGTGCCTGCATTTCAGCCAAAACACCCATGCCCAATCGTTTTCAGTCCATACGAACGACGATCATTCTCGGCATCAGCATGTTCCTGGTCGTTGTCGCGACGTGGTTTGTGCCTTCGTTGCAGGCAGCTTCGTTGAAGGTACTGTTTCGATTGCGAGGCGCGCTGGAGTCCCCCGCCGACATTGTCATCGTGGCGATTGATGACCACAGCTTGCAAACGCTTGGCGCGCGCTACGGTTCATGGCCTTGGCCGCGCTCGGTGATGGCGGCGACGATTGAAACCCTGACCGAAGCGCGCCCGCTCAGCATTGGCCTGGATGTTATTTATTCCGAAGCGTCCCGACCGGAAGACGACCGCCGATTGGCGACGGCGATTGCTCACAATGGCCGTGTCGTGTTGCCCGCCCAACTGTACGAAACCGCCAACAGCACCGCCTGGTTGCGCCCGATTCCCGAATTTGCCGAATCCGCGCAAGCCATTGGCCACGCGCATATTTCTCCCGGCGTGGATGGAATGGCGCGCAGCATTCAGCTCAGCAAAACCGACGACCGTGCCGAAAAACTTTGGGCGTTTGCCGCCGAAGTGGTTCGCATTGCCGAACGCCTTTCGGCGGATTCCATCGAAGAGCGTTCGGGCGAATTGCGACTCGGCGCGTATCAAATTCCCGTCCGTGACGAAGCCGTCGCATCAACGATTCCCGGCGTCAGCATCATCCGGCAAAATGAAATGATGGTGAATTTTGCCGGGCCAACCGGATCGTTTCGGTCGGTCAGCCTTGCCGACGTGATCGAAGGCAAAACTTCGCCGGAGCTATTTGCCAACAAAATTGTGTTGATCGGAGCGACGGCGGCTTCGATGGGAGATTCGCGCGTGGTTCCGTTTATGAATTACGCCAGCGAACAGCCCGGCATTGGTCGCCGCGAAGGTGGTCAGGAAATGCCCGGCGTCGAAATTCACGCCAACATCATCAACACCATTCGCAACCAGTTGGCGTTACGTTCGTTGCCGGATTGGCTGGGATTTGCCGTGTCGCTGATGGTGATTTTGCTGTGTGCGTGGACGATTCGGCAGTTTGACGGTTGGCGACAGTTGTTGATTCTGGGCGTGATTCTGCTGGCGATTCTTGGCGGCAGCTTTCTGGCGTTCGGTTGGTTGCTGGTGATTCCGCCGCTGCCCGCAATGCTGACGGGATTTGCCGTCGTCATTCCCTTGCTGTTGAACCGTTCGCTCAACGCCAGCCGCGAACTCGACACCAAACTGGCGGCCTTGGTCAGCAGCCAGAAAAGCTTTCTGTCGCCGGAATCCGGCGCGCCCGCCGAGTTTGCCACCAATCAGTTTTTACCCCAGCCGCTGGTCTGGAAACTGCGCGCGGTGGACGACCTGACCACGCAGTTGCTGGCGCGAATGGGATTCATCAATCGCATTTTGTCCAGCATGGACGAAGCCGTGTTGGTCGCAGACCTCAACGGGCGAATCATTTTCGCCAACCGCGAAGCCCAGCAGCTTTTCGGCTGCGAAGAAACAGAATTGACCGGCAATTACTTTGCCGAATTTTTGGCGGCGCGCGGCAAACTGGATGCTCAAAAACTGAACGAAGCCATCGCGGCGGCGCTCAACGGCCACAGCGCACAACTCGAGTTTGAAACCCCGTCGCCGGAACCGCGCTACTTTTCGTTATTGCTATCGGCTTTGATGGCCGGAGCAAACGATGCCAACGCTATCGGCGTGGTGGCGCTGATTTCCGACATCACCAAACGCGTCGAACTGGATCGTATGAAAACCGAGACGCTGCAATTGGTGTCGCACGAACTCAGAACGCCGCTGACTTCGATTCAGGGATTGAGCGATGTGCTGTTGAAATTTCCGGTTGCCGCCGACGAATCGCGCGAAATGCTGGGCGTGATTAACGCCGAAGCCGTTCGGTTGAGCGAAACCATCAATCGGTATCTGGACTTAACGCGGCTGGAATCCGGCGCACAGCGGTTGCGACTGGCGCCGCTCGATTGCAAAGGATTGATTGCCGACTGCATTCGCAAATTGGCTGTGTTTGCCGCCGAACGCGGAGTGCGGTTGCGTTCGCAAATCGAACCCGATCTGCCCGCGTTGCAAGCCGACGCGCAATTGCTGGCTCAAGCCATCAGCAATCTGCTCAGCAACGCCATCAAATACAGCCCGTCCAACACCGAAGTCGTCGTCACCGCCGAACGCCGCCAAAATCAACTGGCCATCAGCGTGCGCGATCAGGGATTCGGCATTCCGCCGGAAGCGCAAGAACGAATCTTCGAAAAGTTTTTCCGCCTGGAACGCGACGCTTCGTCCAATGTGGTCGGCACAGGCTTGGGGCTGTCGCTGGTCAAAGAAATCGTTGAACAACACGGCGGACAAATTACGGTCGAAAGCGCGCCCGGCGCTGGCTCTACGTTTACGATTCTGCTTCCTTAAGTCCCCTGTGCATCTTCGCCACAGAAAACCGGACGCCCCTCTTAACCACTCGTCGGTTTTCGTCACGGTACTTGATCGGTAAGCACGCATCACCCAATCACCAAATCGCAAAAGATCAATAAACACAGGGCTTCGGGTGAAATTCGCCGGGCAGCAACTTTGCGGCACGGCCATTGCCAAAAGGGATCGTGAAGATCAGGACTCGCATTGATCTTCCCGGTTGGCGCGTTTCACCGCCCGGTAAGGGGAGCGGTTTAACTGAAATCAAAAAGCTTTGATTGCCGCTTGGGTAGTGAAACGCGCTGTTAAGTCGGTTTTCAGGTAAATGTACGGCAGGTTTTCCAACCTGCCGAGATTTTCGCAAGTGCGAAACCCTGGGCAGATTGGAAAATCTGCCCTACACGCATGTGAAAGCCGCTCTAAGAAAACAGCACTGAAAAAGGAGTACAAACGAATATGAAAAACCAAGTGAAATGGATTGGCACTTCGATGATGTTGCTGTGCGCAATTGCGCTCAGCGTGACGACGGCTTTTGCTCAACCGCAGCGCCCGTCGCGTGACCCATTGTCTCTGCTGAAACGCGCCATTACCGAAGCCAACGCACCCGCTTTGACCGGAACGCAGGAAACCGAATTGACTGCTTTGATTACGGCGTTCAAAGACGCCCAACCGGACGAACCCGATGCGGAACTGGCGGCGGCGCACGATGCGTATGACGCGGCGATTCTGGCTGGCAAAGCGACCGATGCAGCGGCTCAAGCAACGATCATTGCCAATCGGCTGGCGGTGTTGAGCAAGGCTCGATTGGATTTGCAGGCGAGATTTGAAATTGCCGTGTTGACCATTTTGAGCAACGGCGGCCAGTTGGAACCGCTGAAAACCAAATTTACCGCCGATCGCGTGCTGAGCATTGTTCGTTCTCTGGCCGGACGCGGCGGTCCCGGTGGTGGTCACGGCGGCCCCGGTGGCGGTCCTGGCGGTGGCCCGGGCGGCGGTCGTCCGTAAGCGAATTTCCTTCGTCTGAATCTAAAGTCATCCTTTCAACCGGGCTGAGCGCCGATCAACGGAACCTTCGTTGATCGGCGCTCAGCCCGAAATCATTTTCAGCCAAGCTGCGCAACAAACTGCTTGGCAATCAAACACTGAGTTTTATTCAATTTCTTTTTACTTACGTTTCGCTCACTTTTGAGCGGGTTTTTCAAAATGCCATCTGAGTGGATA
>CAYYDG010000027.1:79143-100999 GCA_964470555.1 uncultured Heliomicrobium sp. | reverse complement strand
CTTCAGTGCCGCAATAAAGAATACAGCTATCGCAATGGGCAAATGCTGATCGTCGGCGGCTGCGATGTGGCGCGCTGGATCGTGGCCGATCATCTGGGGACGCCTCGAATGGAAGTTGATCCGAGCGACAGCTTGAGTACGATGCGGCGACACGATTATTTGCCTTACCCTGAACGGCTTCGATCATCGTTTCGGCCACGTGGGGCCGATCTGAAGGTTAGGCGGTGGACATTCGTTTGGGCACAAGCTCCGCAGACGAATGGACGTGGAGTCGCGGCGCGCTGATCACCTACTTCAGCAATCAGGCGCGCAGTATCGGCAACGCATTCCTCACAGTGTTCCTTTATCTGACAGCAATCGTGACCGAATTGCTCGCCACGCCGTTTCGCGTGACGCTGAGTTTATGAATTCCTGCTGTGATTCCTGCCGGGAAGACGATGTTCAATTGATTCAAGCCTGAAAAGCCGGGCGCTCGTCCGGCATAACTGACCGTCACCGGTTGATCGTCAATTGTTACCAGAACGGTTGCGGCGACGTTGGCGTCAATGTCTGTGGCGTCTTCGCCCAAACCTGTGCAGAACACGGCGATGATGTTGGGTTGGCCGTTGCTCTGCGTGGCGTTGAATGGCGCACGCGAAAAGTTGAAAGCGTCCAGCGCTGCCGCTTCGCCTGATCCGCTGGAATTTGCAGTGAAGATGGAAATAGCGCTCGGCGCGACGATGGTCGAACCAGTGACAAGCTGGCCGTTGTTGTTGAATTTGAGCAGCGCAGGCCCCGGCGTTGTGCCCGCCGGAATTTGATAATTGATCTGAAAGGGCGAAATGAAAAACAACGGGGCCATTCGTTCGACGCCTTTGAAATCCACGACGGAAATGGAAGCTCCGCCAAGCGAAGTCGGCAACAGAGAAGTAGAAGCGCTCAGCGTTGTGTTCGCCAGATTGACGCCGAATGCGGCAGCAATGGATTTTCCTGTAATCGCTGAAAATCCGAAGCTGGCGGCGGAAACAGTGCGCGGGCCAGCTTGTGCCGCAGTTGCGTCTACGACGAACAATCCGCCATCCAGATCGCTCAGCAGAACTCGATCAAGTCCCAAAAAAGGATACACACCCCAGCAACCATCGAATCCATTGGTCGTTCCCGAATAAGTGTCGTAATTGCCGAGCAAACGCGGTTGTCGAGGATCGCTGATGTCCAGAACGACCACCCCTGCCTGATACCACGAAACGATCAACAGGTTGCCGACGATGTAAGGATTGTGCGCCGAAAAAGCATCCAGGCCGAGCGATTGCGCTGAGATGGTTGAAAGTTGAACAGGATTGGCTGGGTCGGAAATGTCGAACAGTCGCACGTCCCCGTTGACGGTTTCCCGCGCGCTGGCAAGCAAGTTGCCATCATTGCTCGGCCAACTGACGTGCGAACTTGTGCCGGAATCGAACGAACCTAGCAACGGCGGCGGCGCGGTCAATACGTTGCGCACGTCGTAAATATCGGTTTTGCCGCTCCAGCCCGAAGTGAACAATCTGCCATTGATGCACACAATCGCATGAATGAAGCGCGTGTCAGTGGTTTGAATGTCGCGGACAAACACAGGATTGCGCGGATCGCGCACGTCAAATACTTTGACGGCTGTTGTCCGCGAATCGGCCTCGTACAAAATTCCGTCGGCAACAAACAGTTCGTGAACGTTGACGAAACCGTTCTTTTCCGCAGTGACCTGACTGAGCAGAACAGGATTGGCGGGATTGCGCACGTCCACGATATGCACCCCGCCACGATTTTCGCTGGAAAAATAGCCTATGCCATTGATAACCATGACATCCTGAAACCGCCCGCCTTCGGTTGGGTTGTAATGCCCGACCAGACGCGGGGCGGTGGGCACTGAGATGTCGAAAATCATTACGCCATTGCCGTTGAAAGAGCCGATGTAAGCGAAATTGCCTTCGCCCCAGATGTCAGCATAACGATTGTCGCCGTCGAATGGATCGAGATGGCCAAGCAGTTTGATCGTAGCCTGGGCGGTTGTAGTGATGGGGGAAAAAATTGCCACCAGCACGGCAATCGTAATGGTGGCGAAACATTGATTGGTTGGTCGTGACATTAAAACGGACAGCCTCTGAACAATGGATTGTCGGCGGTGTCATCTTCCGAGCGCTGCCGACAATCACTTTCTATCATTTCAGAGCGCTGGTTGTGGAGCGCTCGGCGGCGGCGATTTGTTTTTCCGCCTGGCCGCGCACGTAACTCAGAATCCAGCTTAGATGGCTGTAGCGGGCAAACCAGATTTCCTTGCCTTGCAATTTGAACTCGCTGGCAGCGGCGTTGAGGATTTCTGCGCCAGCAATGATGTTCCTCGGCGAAAACACTGCCTTGACGGAATCAATCTCTTTTTTTATTTCGTTGCGTTTCAGCGGATCGCTGATGAAGGACAAGTCAGGATTGAGCAGGGAATTCACGTCATTGCGCGCCCGGTAATGAAAGAGCGCGATGTCATCGGTTGTCAGCGAAACAAACGCTCGGCGATTGTCCAGGTGCAGCAATGTCGCCATAGCCCAGACGATGCCGCCCGACAAATACACTTTGTTGCGCGACAACAAGCCTGGTTTGGCAGCGATTTCTTTTTGCAAGGATTCATTCAACAACTTAGGGCTGAGCAGTAATGCGTCCAGCGCAAAACCTTTCAAATCGGCTTCGGTGTTTCTCAGTTTGTTGGCTTCGTTGGTGAAGCTGACGGTTCCGAATGGAATGCCCATGGTCACGAATTCGTCTGTCTGCCCTGAACCGGGCAATTGAAAACCGCCTTTGGTATTGCCGCTGCCTATGTCCAACAACATCGAAGCTTCGCGTTCGTTGATCGGTCTGGTTTCGTCGTCGCGTTTGCGCGGGATGGTTCCGGCTATGCTCAATTGCACTTCCAATTCGACGGTCAGGAACGACAGGGCTTTGGCGGTCGCTTGTTGGATGGCGCTGACCAATTCCGTTTTGTTGTCTGCGCGCAACCCGCTGCTGCCTACAATGTAAATCTGTTCAACCGGAACCTTATATTCCTGTTGCAGCTTGTCGAACATGGTTTTGACGGCATCGGCTGCTTCCTTCAACCCTTCCGGCATGAAGCGATTGTCTTTCAACTTCATGATCGAAGTGTTGATGGTTTCGGTGTACAGAATTTTGACGTCGTACCCGCTGCCTTTGCGCGTGAAATGAATCGCGGTTCCTTTGACTCCGCGCGAGCCGATTTCAATGCCGCCATGCAGCTTGTTGTTTTTCCCGAACGCCTGAGTCGTCAGGCCGGGCAGTAGAAGCAGTGAAAAGCAAAGAACCGTTGCGATGGAAAAAAGTTTTCGGAGCATTTTCATCCTGATAAAAGATTTGATTTGGCGAGCGTTCTTGTCGCTCAGTTTGGTTGTGATACCGGCGGCAGTTTACGGCGCATCGGAGCCAACCTGCAATCGTGTGTAACTCAAAATCCACGACAAATAACTGTAGCGCGCAAACCGAATGCGTTTTTCCTGCAATTGAAATTCGCTGGAAACGGCTTTCAGGATTTCCGCGCCTGCGATCAGATTCCTGGGCGAAAAAGTGTTGCGCACTGTTTCCAGTTCCTGTTCAGCTTCCGCGCGCAGCTTGCGGTCAGTGATTCGTTTGCTCAGATTTGGATTCAAAAACTTTTGCAAGGTATCGGGATCGCTGGTGACTTTTCGGTAAAAGAAATCAATGTCGTCGGCTGTGATCGGAACCAGCGCGCGCCTGTCTTCAGGATGCAGCAAGGTCGCCATTGCCCAGACTATACCGCCAGACAAATACATGCGTGGACGATTGACCAACCCCGGCTTGCGCTCCATTTCATTTCTCAACGCAGCGCGAATCGAAGTCGGCGCCAGTTGCCTGGCTTTGCGAACGAAATCCTGTTGATCGCCTGCTTCGCCGACTGCCTGCGCGATTTCGTTGGTGAAGCTGACGGTTCCTTTGGGAATGCCCACCGTGACGTAATCGTAATCGGGGGTGCCGGTCGGCATCTGGCGAATCAGTTGATACCCGCCTTTGGTGTTGCCACTGCCAATATCCATCAACACGGAAATGCCGCGATTGTCCATCCATCCGTTTTTGGTTTTGAACCGTTGCGGAATCGTACCGACAACGCTCAACTGCACTTCGGTTTCCACATCCAGAAAAGACATGGTTTTGCCGGTACGGTCGCGCACGGCTTTGACCAAATCCTGCGGATTGTCCGCGCGCAATCCGCTGCTGCCTACGATATGGATTCGCGTTTCAGGAACTTTCAACTCATCGCGCATTCGCGTCATCAATTTGTTGACGGCCAGCGCTGTGTCGCGAATGACATCCGGGGCGAATTTGTTGTCTTTGAGCTGCATGATCGTGGTGTTGACGACTTCGGCGTAAATCAATTTGACGCTGTATCCGTCGTCGGTTTCCTTGACGCGAATGGTTGTGGCCTTGACGCCTTTGGATCCAATTTCAATTCCGGCGTACAACTGGCCCGCTTCGTTGGCGGCTTGGGCCAGCGCGGCAAGGCTTAAGAGCGCCAGCAGGAAACACACTTGAACAGCTTTGCGAATACACATTTCGATCTTCATAAAATCAATCTCCGGGGAATCTCAAACAGAGTTCAATTGTTCAAAAACAGGGGAGGTCGCTTACGACACCGGGTTGCGCAGGTATCGAATCAGCTTTGTAAAGACCAGGATGAGCATGACCAGCACCAGCGCCAGCAATGCCAGAGTGACAGGCAACGGCAAGGTCTGGTCTTTGGTCGTTGGGACGTTAGAAGGAAGCGCGGAAGTATTCATTGCCGCCAGCGTTTGCGAAGAAGTGGCGGGATTGGTTCTTTCTTCAACTGAAACTGGTAAATCCGGCGTTGAGCTGGTTGCGGCTGTGGCAGCGGTTTCGCCAATTGTCATCGGCGTCGGCGATGGCGCGACATTGCCAGCCAGTTCGGCTGCTGAAGTTTCTGGCGAATCATTCTTTCTTCGAGAATTGCGCCGTGAGGTTTTGCCGGTGTTGGAGCTTTCCGATTCATTGGCCAGAACGGTCGAACCTTCGTTGTTCGACGTGCGCTTGTCACGGTTGCGTCCTTGATCGCCGCGTTCCTGCACTTGTGGAAAAATGTCTATCGGGTCGAGTTTGTGCATCGCACGTTTCTTTTCTTCGGGCACGGATTGTTGGGCGAACGCTGCGTTCGTGAAGAAGAGAAAAAACGATGCGGCGAATAACAAAATGGAAATCGAAGATATTTTTTTCATGGGGTTTTGTGTCTAAATCAAAACACGCTGGATTGAGACAACCTTTCAAAACAGGATGAACGAGATTTCCGACAGGATTTACATGATTCTCAACTCCGGCGAGATTTTGGTCAGGTTTGAATCTTGTTCATCCTGAAAAAATCATGTTCATCCTGTTTCAAAGTTTTCTGCTTCGATTTAGGTGATTTGGCGAACATCGAATCCGCGCAGGAGGGAGTCACGACTTTTCGAGCAAGCGGGTTGCCGACGTGTGGAGCGTGAATTCGATGTCGCTGCGGTTTTACAGTTGATGGAATGCAACGACGCCCAGCCAGACCAGCGCGGACATCAGAGCCGTAATCAACGCGCCATAAAACACCAGTTTGATTCTGCCGTTGCCGGAACCGGATTGGGTTGCATCCAGAAACATAATTTCGTCATCGGTTTTGGCCATTGCCAGCGAAGTCGTGGAGTCGTTGGAACGAGTGATTTGTTCTGACAACGTCCGCAATTCTTCTTCCTGTTTGCGCAAAACCTTCTTGTAACCGGCTTCAGCGGTTTTGTATTTTTCCTCTGCTTTGCGGAGTTTCTTTTCCAGATCGGCTGCTTTGGTTTCGGCTTCGGCTCTGGCTTCTTCGGCAATCAGTCGCGCTTTCTGTTCTGATTCGATTTGGGAGCGCAACTCGCTCTGAGCTTCGTCATTGTTGGCCGCAGGCGATTGAGCAACGTTGGTCACCTGAGTCATAGCTGATTCCAGATTGTCCCAATTGAGTTCCAGATTCGGCACGACGCTGGCCAGTTCTTTCAGCATTTGTTCAGCCAGCACGCGCAACTCGGCTTCGCGGCGCAGATTCGCTTCCGAAGCCTTGTACTTTTCTTCCATCTGGCGCGCGATGGCGTCCGCTTCGTAAATCAGCGATTCGGCGGTACGAGCGGCTTCTTCAGCGGCGCGCACCTTCGCTTCGGCGTGTTTGTATGACTCTTCGACGTTTCTGGCTTTGGCTTCGGCTTGAGCGCAAGCAGTTTCGGCTTCCGTGCGAGCTTTTTCCGCAATCGCCCGCGCTTCGGCTTCCTGTTTGATGCGTTCTTCAAATTCGACTTTGGCGATTTCGGCTTCGATGCGTTTCAACTCTTCCGATTGAGCGACGTTTTGCCATTGTTTCGATTCCTCTTCAAATTCGGCCAGGCGTTGTTCGGCCTGTTGGCGCAGATCGGTTTGCTCTTTCAGTTTGGCTTCGGCCAGTCGTAGCGTTTCGGCGGCGTCGCGCGAACGAGCTTCCGCTTCGCGCGCAATGGCAATGATGGCGGCTTTGCGTCGTTCGATTTCCTGGCCCAGGGATTCAATGGCCGATGGCTCGGTTTTCGCGCTTTCTGATTCAACTGCTGCATCCGGTTCATCAAAGGCAATGCTTCTGGATTTCATTTGCGCCAGCACGGCTTCCATGCGCGATTTGATTTCGGTCGGTTCATCAACGGTCAGGGCATTCTGTTCCGCGTCAGGATGAGTTTCCGTAATAACGACCGGCAATCTCAATTTGCCGGTATTGCCTTTCGGACGTTCCAACGGCAACACGTTGTTTGGTTTTTTGTCCAGGGAATCGGCTGCGTGATCGCTGGTCGAAGCAGAGGACTTTACGGAATCGGAGTAATTGGACTCGCGCTTTTTCGCTTTCTCTGTGAGCATTGGTTTTTTATGCCTCCTGAGTTGGGATGAATTGCTGGTTATACATTTATGCACTCTGACACTGTGGCTAAGCCGTACTTCCCAGCCAGTCGCAGCGGCGCTTGAATACACGTTGACCGCGTCACCGGCAATTGAAGATTGGCCGATGAACTCATGTCTGAAATTTGATGTGACAGAACTGCGAACTACAGGCTATTCAGCGCCGACAACTCACCATGGCGCTTGTCACCTGTGTTTAGGAAAGCTTTCCGCTGGGGTCAGAGCAGGCAGCCAATGGGGGAAAAACTGTGGGAGGTAGGCAACGTTCCAATTGAATTTTCAGGCGGGGCAAACGGGGAAACGGCTCTGAACTGAACCGTGCGGCATTAAACACAAACACAGCGAAAGAAGTCAATTGATAATTTGGGCAAGCTCGTAAATTTTTCGCTCAGCGACGAATTTGCCGGATCGCATTTCGCAAAAATCCATGTTTGGGAAGTTCCACTGCTTCACCGGATTCTTCGGCTTTGGCAATGGCTTTGGCTTCCGCTTCGATGGCGGTGAAAAATTGCCCGGCCATCATCTTGGCGGCGGATAACACCATTCGCTGGCCGACGCTGGCCAAAGTTCCGCCGACGCTGACATCGCCGGAATAACTGATGGTCGTTTCATCCCCTTGTTCAGTCAGGTCTAGCGCGCCTGTTCCTTTCAAGAATCCCGGCGCGCCTTTGCCTTCGACAATCATCTGGTAATGTTCCGGTTCGACAATGTCTTCCAGACGAATCAATCCGGTGAACTGTCCTTTGATCGAACCGATGCCGGTCTTCATCGTCATTTTGTACGAACCATCTTCCTGGGTTTCGAGCGATTGACAACCCGGAACGCATCTCTGCAAGACTTCGGGCGCAACCAGCAACGCAAACATTCGTTCACGCGGCGCTTTGATGGTGTAAGTTCCTTCAATTTTCATGGTTGGTTCGCTGTAGTGAAATTACGAATTGTTCGACGCTCAAGCGGGTCGAATTATACTCCGAGTCATAGGACAGTAAAGCTGCGGAAAGTCTGGTCAATTGTGGTTTCAGGCTTTGAACGCAAGCTGACAAATACTTGATGTTTGGAAAAACGGCGCAAGTTGACGCTTACCTTTCAGCCACTTAGAATCCGCCTTCATTCACGGCAGAAAAGCAATTCCAACGCTGCCCTTCACAGAAAAGATCAGGAGAATTTTTATAGAGATGCGACGTGACATTACCGGTTGGTACAGCGAACGTCTGTTTCAGGAAATGCCGCTGGTGGCTTATGGACATTACGGTCCGCCGATTTTGATGTTGCCGACAGCGGCAGCGGATTTTTTAGAATATGAACGGTTTTATCTGATTGATTCGGTCAAGCCCTGGCTGGAAAACGGCAAAGCCAAAGCGTATTCGATCAACAGCGTCAATCGGCTGGCCTTGCTGAACAACAAAGCCGCTCCGTGGGAAAAGATCGAATGGCTGAACCGGTATGACAGTTATATCGTCAACGAAGTGTTGCCGTTGATTCGCAATGATTGCCAGGGCGATGTCAAACCGATTGTCGCAGGCATCAGTCTGGGAGCGTATCTGGCCGCGAATACCTTCTTCCGTCATCCTGATCTGTTTGGGGGAGTCATCGCGCTCAGCGGCAGTTACGACATTCGCAGTTATATGGACGGTTATTACAACGAAAGCGTGTTTTTCCATAACCCGGTAGATTACCTGTCGCATCTGAACGACGATTATCACCTGCCGATTTTGCGGCACGGCGGAAAACAGATCGTTCTGTTTACGGGACAGGGAGCTTATGAAGCGCCGGATCGTTCGCGCGCGTTGTCGAACATTTTGCACGGAAAAGGCATTCCGCACTGGCTGGATGTCTGGGGACACGACGTGAATCACGATTGGCCCTGGTGGCGAAAAGCCATGCCGCATTACTTCGGCAAATTGTTTGGCTGAGAAGCTCGCAGATCAGATTCAATCATCAACTCACTTTGAACAACCAACGTCATCAACAACGAGGAGAAGCTATGAAGAAGATTTTCTATATTTTGACTATTGCTTGCGCGCTGGCGATTTCAGCCGCCGCGCACGGAACGCACGACAAGAAACACGATAACAAACAGACGGCGACAAAAGGCAAAACCACCCAAGCCACATTTGAAGGCAAAGGTGACGGCGTGACCACATGCCCTGTGACCGGCGAACCGCTTACCAACAAGGACATCAAAGCCCAGATGTTCGGTCGCACGGTTTATTTCTGCTGTCCTGGTTGTCTGGACGAAGCCAAAAAGTCTCCGGCGATGTACGTCAAAAAAACGCACAAAGAGCAATTGGCGGCCATCAAGAACGTCAAGCCTTCTGAGCACGGCCATCACGGTGAACATCAGGATCAAGCCGCCAGTGGCGAAACCAAGTTTCTGGGCAAAGGCGACGGCATCGAAACCTGCCCTGTGACCGGCGAAGCGGTCAACAAAAATCTCAAGCACGAAGTGGATGGCAAGACTTTTTATGTCTGCTGCGACGGTTGCGCCGACACGGTCAAGAAAAATCCCAGCGCTTATTTGAAAGGCGTGACTGCGAAAGTCGCCTTCATTGGCAAAGGCGACGGCGTGGAAACCTGCCCCGTAACCGGCGAAGCGGTCAACAAAAACCTCAAGCACGAAGCCGATGGCCAGACGTTTTATGTTTGTTGCGACGGTTGCGCCGACACGGTGAAAAAGAATCCGGCGGCTTATTTGAAGAAAGCCGGCAAGTAAGCTGAGCGCAAAACGACTTCACCAACGGCGAAGCTCTGACAATCTGTCGGACTTCGCCGTTTTGGTTTTTTAACTCAGCAAATCAATGACGCGAGGAATGTCATTGCTTTCGCGTAGCCGAATCAACGTCAATCCTGCCTTGAAGAATAATCCCGGAGGATTGACGACCAATCGGCCAAGTTCGGCAATTTCCTTGTCGCGTCGTTGAATTGCGCCGGGGCGCTCCTTGGCGTCGAGCGCATTCAAGCGCAGCGCAAATCGCCACGCCGAATCGCGCGCGACCCGCATGCTGAAATTGATGATGGCGTCGTCCGCGCTGGGATCAATTTTTTCCAGAAAGCCAATCCATGGCGAAACCTGGCCGATTTCATCCTGCACCGGTTGAACCAGATTGAACAGAATGCTGTTGATTGCCTGAAAGTCTGATTGCAGCGAGTGCAGTTCTTCGCCCGGACAGGTTTCCATCGCCGCGATTCCCAAATCCAGATTGATGTGCGCGTTGATGCCCAACAGCAACTGTTGCAGGATCAGCGGACGCCACTGTTCGGCGGCTTCAAATGAAACCTGCCAGGCGGCAGTTGGCTGTTTTCCTTGCCGATGCAATTCGTACGCTTCCAGATACCGATTGGCAAAATTCACGTCCAATCGTTCCATTCGCTTGCCGTCCTGAAACCTGTTGTTGGCAATGCCTTCCTTCACCTGGATGGTGACTTTGCGGTAAAGCGCGGCAAAGTATCCCAATCTGCTTGGGAGTTGGCGTGTTTCTGCAATGATTTCAGTGAGTCGGGTGATGACTTCATCAATCGTGTTGGTCATAGTTGTATTGTCGCGGAGCCGATTATTGGGTTGATCGTTTGTAAGGCTTGACAGTTTACTGACCGCTCAGTAAGTCTAGCCGCCCGAATCAAAACAAGCAAAAAATTGGAGACTAAAAGTTGAGCTGGCAACCTGAAGTTGACGAGATCAAACGCCGGGTCGAACTGGCCAAACAAATGGGCGGCGAAGCCAATGTCGCGCGCCAACACGCGAACGGACGATTGACCGTGCGCGAACGCATTGAACGATTGCTGGATGAAGGTTCGTTTCACGAAACCGGCGCGCTGGCGGGCAAAGCGGCTTATGTGGACGGCGAGTTGGTCGAATTCATGCCGTCGAATTTCGTCTGCGGGCTTGGACGCATCAACCAGCGCCGAGTGGTGGTTGGTGGAGACGACTTCACTGTTCGCGGCGGAGCCGCAGACGCAGCCATCGGTCACAAGATGACGTATTCCGAACGCCTGGCGCGTGAATTGAAATTGCCGTTGGTTCGTTTGGTGGACGGCACAGGCGGAGGCGGCAGCGTCAAGATGCTGGAGACAATGGGGCGGACTTATGTTCCGGCGAATCCGGGTTGGGATATTGTCGTTGCTTCGTTGTCTGAAATTCCTGTTGTCGCGGCGGCATTGGGGCCGTGCGCGGGACTTGGCGCGGTGCGCGTGGTGAACTCGCATTTTTCAGTCATGGTCAAAGGTGTCAGCCAATTGTTCGTCGCCGGGCCTCCGGTGGTTGTTCGCGGAGTCGGCGAAAACGTGACCAAAGAAGAACTCGGCGGTTCGGCAATTCACGCGCACGGCAGCGGTTGCGTAGACAACGAAGTCGAAACGGAAGACGAGGCCTTTGCCGAAATACGCCGCTTTCTTTCTTACTTGCCACAAAACGTTTGGCAGATTCCTCCGCGAATCGAAAGCAGTGACGATTCAGCGCGAAGCGAAGAAGAATTGCTTTCGATCATTCCGCGCGACCGGAGAATGGCTTACGACGTGCGACGAATTTTGGATTTGGTGTTGGATCGCGATTCGTTTTTTGAAATCGGCCAGTTTTACGGACGGCCTTTGGTGACAGGCTTGGCGCGATTGAATGGTTATGCTGTTGGCGTGATGGCTGGCGATCCAAAACAGGGCGGCGGCGCGCTGGATGCCGACGGCAGCGAGAAAATGACGCGCTTCGCCGACCTGTGCAACACGTTTCATTTGCCTGTGGTGAATTTCGTGGATCAACCGGGCTTTCTGATCGGCACGCGCGCTGAGCGAATGGGCACGGCGCGTTACGGCGCGCGAGCGATGGCCGCGGTTTATCAGGCTTCGATCCCCTGGTGTTCGATCATTTTGCGCCGAGTTTTCGGCGTCGCCGGAGCCGCGCACGGCAACGCACAGGCTTTGAATTTCCGTTACGCCTGGCCGAGCGGAGATTGGGGATCGCTGCCGATTGAAGGCGGCGTGATGGCTGCATACAAGCGCGACATTGAATCCGCGCCAGACCCTGATGCGCGGCGACGTGAGATCGAAGACAAGCTCAATGAACTGCGTTCGCCGTTCCGCACAGCCGAAGCTTTTGGCATCGAAGAAATAATTGATCCGCGCAACACGCGGCGTTTGCTGTGTAATTGGGTGGAAATGGCTTATGACTTATTGCCGATGCAACTGGGCGTGAAACAGCATGGTTACAGGCCTTAACGCGAATTCCTTGTGGCGGTGGCGATCAATTCCAAAGCTCGCGCGCCAGCGTTTGAAACGCCCGGACTGGAAAACAAATCCCGTCTGCCTCGCGGTAATAACGATCAGGTTTTGTTGAACGCTGGGCGAGCCTTTGCCCGAAGAATTTATCTTCTCGGCGAATCATCCTGCCAGTTTGAAATGGATTGGCTACGATCTTTTCCATAAGGATCGCTCCGCAAATTTATGGTCAATCATTCGATCAAACACCCAGTCGAAACGCCATCGAAGCCCATTCGCCATCTGGTTTTTCTTCGAGCAAATTGAAATGCTGTGCTGACAGCGCGGATTTTACGTCATCGCCTTGTTCGAGCAAGATGCCTGAGACGATCAGGATTCCTTGCGGTTTCATTGCAGCAGGGAAGTCGGCGGCCAGCGGAATAATCACGTCGGCGGTCAGGTTCGCCAGCACGACATCGAATTCCTGCCCGGCATAGCTGCTGAGTTTATTGACTTCGATTTCGATGGCGTCAGCGACTCCATTGATTTCGGCGTTTTCTCGCGCGACTTCGATGGCTTCAGGGTCAACGTCGAAGGCTGTGATACGGCAGTTTTCAAAAATAATTCCGTCCACGAAGTCACATGAAGGTTCACGAAGAGGTGAAGCGTCTGGTTTTTTCTTCGTGTTTTCTTCGTCTGACTTCGTGGAAGCCAAAAACAATTTCAGAGCAGCGATGGCCAGAATGCCTGTGCCCGTGCCGACATCCAATAACGAAGCGGATTCGGTTTCCAGCGGCCAGTAATGTTCCAACAGTTCCAGACAGCCGCGCGTGGTTTCGTGCGTGCCGGTTCCGAAGGCCATTCCGGGATCAATCTGGATGATGATTCTGCCAGCCGCATCGGTAAGCTGCGGGACTTGATCGAGTTTCCACGAAGGCGCAATCACCAATCGCTGACCGATCAACAACGGCTCCCAACCTTTTTTCCATTCCGACATCCAGTCTTGATCGGCGATGGTGGAAGCTTCGACTCGGCGAAGCGCGAATTCGGGCAGGTCAATCAACTTCAGGTTGTTCAGAATGTTCTGCCGCAGCTTCTCGACATCGGGTTCGGCGTCGAAATACGCGCGCAGCGTGACGAAATCGGCGGCGTCTTCCGACACTTCAAGTCCGGTGGTGTTCATTGCCCACAATTGTGTGGTTGCGGCGGTTTCGCCAACACGGGCGATTTCGACTTCGACGGCGTGCCAGATTTTCATATTCATCAGGTGATAGGTTGCAGTTGTCAGGAGACAGGTTTATCGGTGTTCCTGGATGCCGAGTTCGTCCAGTGTGCGCGGATCGTTGCGCCAATCGCCCTGGACGCGGACGAATAAATTCAAGCGGACGTGGCGGTCGAGCAGTTTTTCAATATCGCGGCGAGCGCGAATGCCGATTTTTTTCAGCATCTGGCCGCCGCGTCCGATGATGATCGGTTTTTGCGATTCGCGTTCGACGTAAATCACACAGTGGATTTCGGTGCCGGTGTCGGTTTCCGTCCACATCTCGGTTCGCACGGCGGTGGTGTAGGGAAGTTCCTGCGAAGTCACTTCCAGAATCTTTTCGCGAACGAGTTCGGCGACGATGTTGCGTTCAAGCTGGTCAGTGAAGATGTCGGCGTCTTCGTACAGAGCTTCGCCTTCGGGCAGATGTTCCAGTAGCTTGGTCACCAGCAATTCGTGGTTTTCGCCTTTGAGCGCGGACAACGGAATGATTTCGGCGAATGCGTATTCCTGGCCGTATTGCTGAATCATCGGCAAGAGCGCTGCCTTGTCTACCAGCCGGTCAATTTTGTTCAGAACCAGAAAAGTCTTTTTGCCTGCCTGTTTGACCAAATCGAGCGTGTATTTGTCGCCCGCGCCAAAGCTGGTGGTGGCGTCGCGCATCAACACGACGATGTCCACTTGCATCAACGCGTCGGCGACGTATTGCATCATGCGACGATTGAGCGCGTAACCGGGTTTGTGAATGCCGGGCGTGTCCACGAAAACAATCTGGCCTTCGGGGCGAGTGATGATTCCTTTGATGCGTGTGCGCGTGGTTTGCGGTTTGGCCGAAACGGCGGCGATGTGTTCGCCGATCAGCGTGTTGAGCAAAGTGGATTTGCCAGCGTTTGGGCGTCCGATCAACGCGACCAGCCCGGATTTGTGGTGTTCAGTCATAGTTCCCAATCTTCAGTTTTGCAGGTTGGCGACCCGAGAAAATTCGCGGGTATTGTGAGTCACCAGTGTCAGGTTATTGGTTAAGGCAATTGCGGCGATCAGCATATCGAGAGGCCCGATTGGCAAGCCTTTAGATTCCAAATCCGCGCGCAATCTGGAATAGGTCTCAGCAGCTTTGTCGTCGAATGGTAACGAGAGGAATTGATCCAGAAATACTTGCTGTCTGGCTAAGGTTTTTTCCGGGAAATGACTCTTCATTGCGCCAACAAATAACTCCGCTTTCTCAATGGAACAGACAGCAATAAGTTGCGGATCAATGCTTTCAAGGTGAAGGCGCAATTCATTCGATTGCCCATTGAGATAGCGAATGCAGGCATTTGTGTCGAGCAAATATGTCATAGCAATTCTTCGCGTATTTCGTATTCGCCTTGTGGTGGGCGCTCAATCGGATCGTCTTTCAAGCAGCCGTAAGTCGCTTCAAAAAATCCCGGCGGCCAGCCCAATTCTACCGGTGGTTTTGTTGAGCCGTTTTTTGGCGTTTCCTCCAGAGCCACAGTGACTCGCACGTCTACGTCCTTGAGTCCTACCGGAACTTGAAGCCGCAAGATGCCATCTTCGCCAATGTGAGATTGCAGAGTAATGCTTTGCATATTCGTTTCCTCCCGTTGTTGTGGGGAGCGCCATTCTAATGCAACTGGCCGGAGTTTCAGTGGCCGTTGGCAAGTTTTCCGGTGGTGGAAGTTCCGTTGGCTGGTTTCGGGAGCGCCAGTTCAGCCGTTTTGCCGGTCATGCCGTTTTCTTGTTGAGTCTTTTCAATTCGCAGTCGAGAAACCTGGCGCTCGTTGGCTTCGAGGACTTCAAAGCGCAAGCCGCGAAATTCGAACAACTCGCCGACTTCGGGCAAATGGCCAAGCTGATTGATGACCAGTCCGGCGACGGTGGTGAAATCATCCGCGGCGAGTTCGACATTGAATTCGCGTTCGATTTTGCCGATTTCCACGTCGCCGCGCACCACGCAGCAGTCGTCAGATTCTTTGACGATTTCGACCTCGGTGGCTTGCGGATCGGGTTCGTCTTCGTCTTCGATTTCGCCGACGATTTCCTCAACCATATCTTCCAGAGTGACCAACCCCGCCAATCCTCCATATTCGTCAATCACGACGGCCATTTGGACTTTGGCCTTCTGCATTTCGCGCAGCAGATCGTCAATCGGTTTTGATTCCGGCACTTCGTATGGATGGCGGCGCGCGATTTCAATGGCCGTGCGTCCGGTTTCGCCGCTGGCCCAGAATTTCAACAGGTCGCGGACGTAAATCACTCCTTCGATGTTGTCAATCTGATCGCGGTAAACCGGCAAGCGCGAGTATTTCGATTCGATCATCAGATTGCGAACCTGTTCGATGGTTGCGCTGGCTTCGACGGCGACAATCCTCGGACGAGGCGTCATCACTTCGGAAACGGTTCGGTCGCTGAAGCGAATGATTGTTTGAATCATCTCGCCTTCCTGTTCTTCGATGATTCCTTCTTCTTCGCCGACATCCAGAAAAGCCTGCAACTGATCGTCGTTGTTCACGCTGTCGCCGGAGTCTTCCTTGGCGTCGGTTCTGGTTTGAACCGGGGCGTCGGTTTCTTTCTGCAATCCTCGCAAGGTTCGATAAAGCGGGTGAGCAATTGCCCCCAGAATCGGCCACAAAATGCTGAGCGGCCAGCGCAATCGGAGCAAGGTTCGTTGCGGATCGTTTTGGGTGATGACCAGCGGAACTATCTGACGAAAGACGATGACCGTCAGAATCATTCCTCCGAAAGCGGCCATCAGGAAGCGTTGCGGGTAGAGCCGATGGGCTAGCGAACTGATCAGAATCGCAATCGAAGCAATTGAAATATGAATGCCAAAGGTCAGCGTAAAACTAAGTTGGTGATAATGTTCCAGGATCGAGCGCCAGAATTCGGCGTGCGGCGTGACTTCGGCTTCGCTGGCAAGCAGTCGCAGACTGACATCGCTCAGTTCATCTAACGCGCTTTTGGCAGTGGCAGTGACGACCAGCATCAGTATGAAGATGCCGGTCACGGCTATTTCAGATTCCATAATCGAGTGGTCGGTGGTCGGTGGTCGGTGGTCGGTGCAGCTTTGAAGAAGCCACCCCGATTGCCGACTCCGGCTACTTTTTTAAGAGTTCTTTTCTCAACTTTCTTTCCAGGCGATTCATTTCGCCATTGTCAGTTTCGTGATCGTAACCGGCCAGATGCAAGGTGCCGTGAATGATTAAATGTTCGATTTCGCGCTCGAACGTCAGTCCAAGTTCGGCGGCGTAGCGCGCAGCCGTTTCGACGGAAATTACCACATCGCCAAGATGAGCATCGGATTCCGTAAAGCCGTCGTCGCTTTCGTGGTAAGCAAACGAAAGCACGTCGGTCGGGTTGTCCTTGCCGCGATAATCGCGATTCAATTTTCGCATTGCGGCGTCGCGGATGAAGGTGATTGTCAATTCAGAATCCTGCTGCCCTATTCGATCCAATACTGCGCCCGCCAAATTCGCCGCAGCCTGCCGATCAATCGCGTGCAGTCTCTGCCGATTCAAAACCTCAATGTCAGGGACAGTTCGCAGTCCGCAATCCGCAATCCGCAATGGTTCAGAGGCTGATCTTTTTGTTGTGCTCATCGTAAGCTTTGATAATCATCATCACCAGATGATGGCGGACAACGTCGCGTTCGTCGAAGTGGATGAAGGAAATGCCTTCGATGTTGCTGACCACGCGCTGCGCTTCGACCAGGCCGGATTTTCTTCCTGAAGGCAGATCAATCTGGGTTACGTCGCCGGTAATGACGGCTTTCGACCCAAAACCAATGCGCGTCAAAAACATCTTCATCTGTTCGGAAGTCGTGTTCTGCGCTTCGTCCAGAATGACAAAAGCGTCGGACAGAGTTCTTCCGCGCATAAATGCCAGCGGCGCAACTTCAATCACTCGTTTTTCCAGAAATTTCGTCGCACGCTCAAAATCCATCAGGTCAAACAGCGCGTCGTAGAGCGGTCGCAGGTAAGGGTCAACCTTGTCCTGCAAATCGCCGGGCAGAAAGCCGAGCTTTTCGCCGGCTTCGACCGCCGGGCGAGCCAGCACGATGCGATTGACTCGTTTGGAAATCAGATACTGAACGGCCATCGCCACGGCCAGATAAGTTTTGCCGGTTCCAGCCGGGCCAATGCCAAAGACTATGTCGTTGGCTTCGATGGCTTCCATGTATAGTTTCTGGTTCGGGCCTTTGGCGGTGACTTGTTTGCGGCCAGCGGGATTGATGCGTTTCTGGCCGGTCAGCAAATCGCGCAGTGTGGAGGTGCGGTCGTCGGCAATCTGTTTGAAAGCGGAGCGGAGTTCGTTGGCCGAAGGCGCGCGGCCTTCGGTAAAAAGCTGGCCGAAGTCTTTCAGAATTTTTTCGACCACGGCCACATCCGCTTCGTCGCCTTCGACCAGAAGTTCGTTGCCGCGTCCGCCTACGCGCACGCTGAGCAGCGATTCCAGATACTTGATGTTCTGATCGTGTGGGCCGAACAAAGTTTCCAACCCGCGTTCCGGCAATGTGATTTTCAGGCTTCTCAGGGTTGTTGGTTCTCCAGAATCTTTGCAATCGCGGCAGCCCTAAATCGAAGCAAGAAACTTTGAGACAGGATGGACACGATTTTTTTCAGGATGAACAGGATTCAAAACCAAGTTGGAACTTGATTGCTATTTGATGATTCTGTAAATCCTGCCGAAAATCTTGTTCATCCTGTCAAAAGAGAATGTCCACATGTTGCTTGCTCTGATTTAGCAACCGCAGTCAGTTTGATTGAACGAGCTGAAAGCTACTACACGGTTCGGAAAAGTGTCAATCAATGCTTTGTAAGCAAATGGTTCGAAGCATTACTTGTCAGACCTTCGGCGTAAAATCTCCCTGAAATTCTGCTCAAGCTCTGGACGGTTGCCGATTGAGAACGTAAACTGCGTCCGCGAGTTTTCCTCACACGGTGTTCTCACAACTGGCAGGCGACAGGGCAAAATCGAAGACTCGCATTCGCTCCGAATCTTGATTCCAAATTGATCTCATAGCTAACGCGCTGGATTGATGGCAGTGCGTCTCAACTTTAGGATTCACACAAACTACACACGAGGACAAGCTCATGCGCAGCTCACAGAATTTCCGCTCTCTGAAGTATTTCCGTTCCGCTTTGAACTTTTTCAAAGGTCTTCCAAATTCCAGGCAAATGATTTTGCTGGTCGTCGCTTCAATGATGCTGTACGGCGGAATTCATCTGGCGAGCAGTTGGGCTGCTTCTGCGCCAGCTACTGTCAGCCTGACGACCTTGGGTGTCCCTTATACACAAAATTTCGACTCGCTCCCGGCAAGCGGGTCTGCAACCTGGACCAACGACTCCACCATTGCGGGTTGGTATCACGCGCGAACCGGCACTGGCACCACAGTCGTGGCCAATGACGGTTCCAGCAATGCTGGCAACCTATACAGTTATGGGACTGGGACTGCGACGGACCGAGCGTTGGGATCGCTTGGTTCTGGCAATGCGGCGGTCGGAAACCTGTTTTGGGGAGTGCGGTTGCTGAACAACACTGGTTCCACCATCACGCAACTCGATGTGTCCTACACTGGTGAACAATGGCGTAACAGCGCGGCAGCGGCACAGACAATCGCCTTTTCTTACCTGGTGGGCAGCCCGTCAGTCACAGGCTCTTTAACTGAGTTTCAGATGGCGGGAGTGGCTGTGCCGAGTCTGGATTTCACCAGTCCGATTACAGGCGGGGCGGCTGGCGCATTAAATGGCAATCTGGCGGCCAACCGTGTGGCGATAACTTTCAGCATCACAGGGTTGAGCATACCAAATGGCACTGAGGTCATGTTGCGATGGTCAGACCCTGACCACACTGGCGCGGATCACGGATTGGCGATTGACGATTTTTCAGTCACGCCGCAAGGCGGTGGCGCAGTTATGCCCACGCTCAACATCAATGACGTGACGATGGCCGAAGGCAATCCGCCAGGGACGACAACTTTCAGCTTCGCCGTCACGCTCACCGCTCCGGCAGGCCCTGGCGGCGTGACATTTGACATTGCCACCGCCGACGGGACGGCCCAGGATGGCAATCCCATTGGAGAAGACAACGATTACGTCGCCCAGAGCCTTACTGGTCAGACTATTCCTGCGGGTTCAACCGGCCCATACAATTTCAACGTAACGGTCAACCGCGACACGACACCCGAACCAAATGAAACGTTCTTTGTGAACGTCACCAACATCACTGGCGCGAATGCCGGCGACACGCAAGGGCAGGGAACGATCAACAACGATGATGTGTCGCTGACGCCGATTCACGATATTCAAGGGCCAGGCGCAAGTTCGCCTATTGTCGGAGCAACGGTCACCACAACCGGCATCGTCACCGGATTGAAAAACAATGGATTTTTCATTCAGGACGCAGAAGCGAATTACGACGCCGATCCGGCAACTTCTGAAGGCATTTTTGTCTTCACGTCCAGCGCGCCGCCGGTCAGCGCCGTCATCGGCAATCTGGTTCAGGTAACGGGCACTGTGGTCGAGTTCGTTCCGGCAGCCGATCCGCAACAGCCGCCTCTGACGGAATTGAGTTCGCCGACGGTTGTTCTGCTCACGACCGGCAATACCTTGCCTGCGCCGGTTCCATTGACGGCGACGTTTCCCGATCCGGCTGGAATATTCAATCAATTGGAGCGCGTTGAATGCATGCGTGTTTCGGTGGCTTCGCTGACGGTTGGCGGCCCGACTTTGGGCAATGTCAACGAACCAAACGCCACGGCCACATCGAACGGAGTCTTTTACGGCACGGTCACCGGAGTGCCTCGCGCCTTCCGCGAAGCGGGGATTCGCCAGCCGGATGTGGCTCCGAGCGGAACGATTCCGCCGATTCCACGTTGGGACAGCAACCCTGAAGTCATTCGTGTGGACAGCGACGCGCAACCCGGCACGAGCGCCATCAACGCAGGCGCGGGAGCCATCGTCACCAATCTGGTCGGCCCGCTGGATTACGGATTCCGCTATTACACGATTCTGCCTGATGCCGCTACGACGCCGGGAGTTTCGGGCGGGCCAACGCCGACTGCGGTAACGACGCCGACAAGCAATGAAATTACCATCGCCAGCTACAACCTGGAACGATTCTTCGATGACTTGAACGATCCAGGCATTGGCGAACCGGTTTTGACGCCGACTGCCTATCAAAATCGTCTGACCAAGGCTTCATTGGGAATTCGTGATTATCTGAAAACCCCCGATATTGTCGGCATAGTCGAAATCGAAAATCTTTCGACGCTGCAAGCTCTGGCGACGAAGATCAACGCTGATGCCGTCGCCAACAGCCAGCCGAATCCGTTGTACACGGCTCATTTGATCGAAGGCAATGACGTGGGTGGCATTGACGTAGGCTTTCTGGTCAAAACGGCTGTCGTCACTGGGGCTACGCCGCGTGTGACGGTCAATGCAGTCGTTCAGGAACTTGACGCTTCGTTGTTCACCAACCCGGATTCTTCCACCGAAACCTTGCACGATCGTCCGCCGCTGCGATTGGACGCGACGGTCAATTTCGCCAGCGGCGTGGCTTTCCCGGTTCAGGTCATCGTCAATCATCTGCGTTCGCTGAACGGGATTGATGACAGCGGCGCTGGTTCCAACGGTTGGCCAACCGCAGGCGCTCGCGTTCGCGCCAAACGACTGGCGCAGGTCGTTGATCTGGCTAATCTGGTGCAGATGCGGCAGACCAATAATCCCAACGAACGCCTGGTGCTGATCGGCGATTTCAACTTCTTCGAAGTCAACGATGGGTATGTTGATTCGATGAGCACCCTGATTGGCGCGCCGGTTCCCGACAACGAAACGGTTGTGCCCGGCGATGGAATTGATCTGGTCAATCCGAATCTGACCTTGCTGCTGGATTCGTTGTTGCAGCGGTATTCGTTTGTTTTCGACGGCAGCGCGCAATCGCTGGATCACGCCATCATCAACGCGGCATTGATTGCGGCCACGTCGGCTCAACGAGTCGAACACGCGCGCATCAACACTGATTTTCCCGAAACTGACCGCAACAACAATTCGGTGGTTCAACGATTGGCCGATCACGATCCGTTGGTTGTGTACTTGCAGTTGCCCGCCTGCACTTTGACCTGTCCGAACAACATCATCACTGTGGCCGACGCCGGACAGTGCAGCGCCGTCGTCAATTTCTCGCCGACGGTCGGCGGAACCTGCGGGACTGTCACCTGTACGCCGCCTTCCGGTTCCAGCTTCAGCGTCGGCACGACGACCGTGACCTGCTCGCAAACTGGCGGCACGCCGAGTTGCAGTTTCACAGTGACGGTCAATGACAACCAGAATCCTTCGTTGACCTGTCCGATGAACATCATAGCGAATACGGCTGCGGGGCAATGCTCCGCGTCGGTGACTTATACGACACCGACGGCGATGGACAATTGTCCGGGAGCGACGGTGGTGTGTT
>CAYYDG010000027.1:0-79043 GCA_964470555.1 uncultured Heliomicrobium sp. | reverse complement strand
CCGACGGCGATGGACAATTGTCCGGGAGCGACGGTGGTGTGTTCGCCAGCATCCGGCTCGACCTTCGCTCGCGGAGTGACAACAGTCACCTGCACTGCAACGGACGCTTCCAACAACACCGCTTCGTGTTCGTTCACAGTGACGGTCAATGATAATCAGCCGCCGACGATCTCCTGTCCGGGAAACGTAACCGCTGGTTCTGCCGGAGGAGCGGTGACGGTGAATTACCCTGCGCCTACGGCTTCGGATAATTGTCCGGGAGTTTCGACAAATTGTTCGCCTGCTTCCGGCAGCAGTTTCCCATTGGGCACGACGACGGTTACCTGCACCGCCACCGATGTCGCGAATCTGACGGCGAACTGCTCCTTTACGGTGACGGTGATTGTCAATCAGTTCATGCCCTTGCCGACTGCTTCATTGACAGACCCATTGGTTTGCACTGGGCCAGGCAACCGTGTCAATGGTTCGTTTGCCGTGACCAACACCAGTCAGGTTTCGCAAACCGGCACGATCACGGTGGCATTGCCCGCCGGCCTGGTCGGGCTGCCCGGTTCCTGCACGGCGAATGTCGGCAGTTGCACGGTGTCGGCGACGACGGTGACCTGGAATGGAACCCTGACGGCAGGACAAACAATCACTGCCAGCTATCAGGCTCAAATCGGCGATCAGGTGCTGAACGGTACGCAGCTTTGCGCACAAACGACGGCGGTGTTTGGTCAGAATACGGCCACCGTTTCGGCCTGTCTGACGGCGAATTGTCCGGGGCTTGGTCCGGGATCATTGCCGTCAGCGACTTCGCGGGTCAGCGATCAAAAAGCGGGTTCGATACTGATCTACAACATTTACACATCCAGCACTGACCCGACAAAACAGAACACGCGAATCAATCTGACGAACACCAATCCGACCAGAGACATTCAGATTCATCTGTATTTTGTCGCTGAAGGATGCGCGGTGGCCGACAGTTACGTCTGTCTGACGCCGAATCAAACCACCAGCTTTGTGACTTCCGATTTCGATCCGGGAACGACGGGATACATTGTGGCGGTGGCGACAGATCAACTTGGCTGTCCGATCAATTTCAATTACCTGATTGGCGATGAGTACGTGAAATTCGCCAGCGGGCACGCGGCGAATCTGGGCGCGCAGGCGATTTCGGCGATTGCCGGAGGATTGACCGCTTGCGATCAAAACTCCGTAATTGCCACGTTGAATTTCGACGGCGTCAGTTACAACACCTTGCCGCGCACGCTGGCTGTTTCCAACATCGGATCGAAAGCCGACGGCAACGACACGATGCTGATCGTCAATCGCATCGGCGGCAATCTGGGACTTGGCGCAGCCAGTCTCGGAACCATCTTCGGGATTTTCTACGACGATGCCGAAAACGCCGTCAGCTTTACGGTCACCGGCGGTTGCCAATTGCGAGGAAATGTGTCGAACAATTTCCCGCGAACAACGCCTCGCTTTGAGCAACTGGTTCCGGCTGGCCGAACAGGCTGGTTGAAGTTGTACCGCCAGGAAGCCGATCTGGCAATGACCGGCTCGGTCATCAACTTCAATCCCAACTCGACCAGTTCGGCTGGCGCGTTCAACCAGGGACACAATCTGCACGCACTGACGTTGTCGAGCGGGGGCAGTTACATCATCCCTGTCTTCCCGCCACCTGGATGCTGATTTTTCAGAGTTGACGCTTCAGCCCCCTTTGCTCAAGCGTCAACTCTGAACCTGATTCAAAAAATGTGGTTGTAAGGGTTATAAATTTCGCCTCAATATCTGTCTAAGTATTGACGGCTTTAATCCTTGCGATTAGACTCCGCCGCGTCGGTGAAAGCTTCTCCTCATATTTGGAAATCTCCGAATAAGAAGCTTTACGGAATGGCTGAAATTTATGCGATGTCTTTCTCTACCGGCGACACAAATCTTCTTCCAATTCGGCTAAGCGGTATTAACAACCAGGCTCGTTGATGACGAGACTTTATTCACTGGGCGACGCAATTCGGTTTTTGCGAATTAGCGGAAATCGGTATTGCATGCTGCATTCTTTAATTTGTATGCGGACTTCTGACGTTGTCGGATTAAAGTCCAAATTGCTCAACCTACAACTCTGAGGCTTTATTGCGTACCCAGTGTCGCACTAATTGACAGCTTCTAAATCCCGTGCTCGCTCCGGGGGACCAGGAGAAATGCAAATGCCAACCTCGCACAAACACACACGCACACTTTGGCGCTACATCGGTTTGATGGCGCTGCTGATTGCCGCCTTGTTGCTTCCCACGTTGAAATGGGGTGGCTTGTTGGAAGCTTCCGAATTGAATAACACGACGGCCTCAGCGACGTGGAAAGCTTCCAGCCTGCCTCGCACGCCGGAATACTTCGGTCGTGGTTCAAAACATAAAATTCAAGTTTCCGATCCCAAGGCTGCCGAAGAACTGGCAAGCCAGGGAGGCCGTCTGCTGGCCGATTACGGCAGCTATAAATTATTTGAAGCCGATGCCACGACAGCCCGCAGCTTTCACGATCAGAATCGTGGCGATTTGAATGACGAAAGCAATCTGATTTTGCTCAATGCCGGGATCATTGATACGTCAAGCGCCGACGTTCAGGCGATGCGTCGCAACTTCGCCAAACCCAGTGGCAAAGCGACAGGCATGCGAATGGTGCAGTTTGTCGGCGCGGTCAAACCGGAATGGCATGCGGCTTTGGCTGAAACCGGAGTTCGCATTGTCACCTACATCCCGAATAACGCTTATCTGGTTTATGGCGACGGCACGGCATTGGCGAATATGCGCCAATGGGCGGCCAATTCCGATTTCGTTCAATGGGATGGCGATTACAACGCCGATCATCGGATTGATCCGGGCTTTTATCAGGCCAAGGCCAAGCAAGTCGGCGGGACGACAGGGCTGATGGCCAAACTCGGCGGCGCTCAGGTGCAGGATTTCGATCACGTCATCATGCAATTGGTGGTGGATGCCGCCGCCAACCAGAACACGCTCAATTCCGTCCGGTCATTGCTTGGCACAGGTTCAATCGTTCGAAATACTACTGATATTGGTTATGTCAATGTGGTTGCCAAATTGCCGGCTGGCGTCACGGCTGATTCCGCAGCAAAAAATCTGGCCACGCGCTCGGACGTGGTTTCGATTCAGCCTTACAAGATTCCAGTCAAATTCGACGAACGCCAGAACATGATCATGGCTGCCAATTTGACCGGCAACGTGCCTAATACGGGCGATTGGCTGGCTTATCTGGCGACCAATGGCTTTACTCAGGCTCAATTCAATTCGTCGAACTTTGCCGTCAACATTTCGGACAGCGGCGTGGACGATGCGACGACTTCGCCGAATCACTTTGGGTTGTTCACCAGCGGCGATCTGACGATGGCCAGCCGCATCATTTACAACCGCTTGCTCGGAACACCCAATGGCGGCAGCACGCTGCAAGGGTGCGATGGGCACGGAACCATCAACGCCCACATCGTTGGTGGATTTGTTCCGACTGGAACTGTTGGAGCAATCAACTATGGCGCTTTCCCGCACGCAGATGCTTCGGGATTCCGATACGGACTCGGCGTTGCGCCTTTTGTCAAAATGGGTTCCTCGGTGATTTTCGACCCGAATTTCTTCACCAACCCGGATTACGAAGATTTGGAGTCGCAGGCCTACAACGACGGCGTGCGCATTTCGACCAATAGCTGGGGGGCGGCAGTCGGTGGCGCTTACAACTCCGATGCGCAACGTTACGACGCTCTGGTGCGCGACTCTCAACCGACCGGTTCGACCTTCCCTGTGGCAGGCAATCAGGAAAACGTGATTTTGTTTGCTGCTGGCAACAGAGGTTCGGGAGCCAACACTACGGGTTCGCCCGCGACCGGCAAAAACGTCATCACAGTTGGCGCGGCGGAAAACGTTCATCCTCACGGCGAAGCGGACGGTTGCGGTGTCCCTGACACTGGCGCGGACAGCGCCAACGACATCATCGACTTTTCCAGCCGTGGTCCTTGCGACGACGGTCGCGTGAAACCGGAAATCATGGCTCCCGGCACACACGTCACGGGCGGTGTGTTCCAGGCAAATGCTGTGGCGACCGGCAACGGCGTTGCGGCGGGTTGTTTCAATGCAGGGGGCGTTTGCGCTTTGGGCAGCGGCAACTTTTTCCCGGTTGGCCAACAGTTTTACACCACCTCGTCAGGAACCAGCCACTCGACCCCGGCGGTTGCTGGGGCGGCGGCTCTGATTCGTCAACGTTTCATCAATGGCGGTTTGGCTCCGGCCAGCCCGGCAATGACCAAAGCCATTTTGATGAACTCGGCTCGATACATGACCGGCGTCGGGGCGAACGACAACCTGTTCTCGAACAATCAGGGAATGGGCGAAGTCAATCTGACCCAGTTCTTCGACATTCAACTCGGCACAGTTGGCACGACGCCGACCATCGTCCGCGATCAGGTCGGAGCGGAAATGTTCACGGCTTCCGGTCAGATGCGCACTTACACCGGCACGGTCAACAACAACACCAAACCGTTCCGCGTGGTGCTGGCCTGGACGGATCCTCCGGGACCGACCAGCGGCAACGCCTTCATCAACAACCTCGACCTGGAAGTGACGGTCGGCGGCAACACCTACAAAGGCAATGTGTTCACCGGTGCAAATTCGGCGACCGGCGGCACGGCTGACATTCGCAACAACAGCGAAAGCGTGTTTGTTCCGGCTGGTGTCAGTGGCAACTTCATCGTCACAGTCAAGGCGACCAATATCGCAGGCGACGGTGTCCCAGGTGTAGGCGGGGCGCTGGATCAGGATTTCGCGTTGGTGGTTTACAACGCCGATCAAGCAGCAGTCGCCGTTATTGGCAGCGCAGGTTCCCAGTTGATTACTGAAAGCTGTACTCCGGCCAACGGCGTACCCGATCCGGGTGAAGACATCACGATGAGCTTCTCCTTGCAGAACGTTGGAACGCTGAACACGACCAATCTGGTTGCCACTTTGCAGGCGACGGGCGGAGTCATTGCTCCGAGCGCACCGCAAAATTATGGCGCGCTGATCGCAGGAGGCGCGGCTGTCAGCAGAAACTTCAGCTTTACGGTAGACCCAATGTGGGCTTGTGGCACACCAATCACAGTCTCATTGCAGTTGCAGGATGGCGCAACCAATTTGGGAGTTATCACCTACAACTTCCAGACAGGCGTGTTGAACACCATCTTTACGGAAAACTTCGACAGCGTCACCGCGCCTGCTTTGCCGGCAGGATGGACATCGTCCTTCACCAACGGCTCAGGCAACTGCTCAGGAACCACCACCTGTGCTTTGGGCACTGACTGGACGACAGTTGCCTCGACGCCTGATACGGCTCCCAATGCGGCGTTCCATAACAACCCGTCTTGTGTGACGGACAATCTGTTGATTTCGCCGACCATCGCCATTTCGTCCGCTGCGGCGCAACTTACATTCCGCAACAACCACAACACCGAAAACACATTCGATGGCGGAGTTCTGGAAATTAAGATTGGCGCAGGTTCCTTCACTGACATCATCGCTGCCGGCGGCAGCTTTGTTACTGGCGGATATAATGGTGTCATCAACTCAGGCGCAACGGACTTCCTCAATCCGCTCCGTGGACGTAATGCCTGGACGGGCAATTCCGGGGGATACATCACCACAACGGTCAATTTGCCCGCCGCTGCCGCCGGACAAAACATACAGTTGCGTTGGCGTTTGGGAACCGACTGTTCCGTGTCAGCAACCGGCTGGAGGGTTGACACCATCAGCGTTACAGATGGTTATACTTGCGCGACTTCTTGTGGCCCGCAAACCTGTATGCTGGTTTGCCCGACCAACATCGTTACCCCTGCCACTGCCGGCCAGTGTTCAGCGGTGGTGACGTACAATCCGCCGACTACCGGCGGAACCTGTGGTACGGTGACTTGCAGCCCGGCTTCCGGTTCGACGTTCAATGTCGGTACAACGACGGTTTCCTGCTCCAGTTCAGTGGGAGGCGGCTCTTGCAGCTTCACCGTGACGGTTCAGGATACCCAAGCGCCGACGATTGCTTGCCCGACCAATCAAACGGCTCACTCGGCGAGCGGAAATCCGATTCCAGTAACCTATCCGGCTCCGACCGTTGGCGACAACTGTCCAGGCGTCGGTTCGCCGACTTGCGTTCCGTCCTCTGGATCGAACTTCCCGGTCGGCGTGACGACTGTGACCTGCACGGTTGACGACGCAAGTGCGAACAGTTCGAGCGCTAGTTGTACTTTTACCGTGACGGTAACGACTTGCACTATCGCCTGTCCGACGAATCAAACGGCGAATACGGCTCCGGGAACCTGCGCGGCGACGGTCAGTTATCCGGCTCCGACGACGACAGGAACCTGCGGCACGGTGACGTGTACGCCGGCTTCCGGTTCGTCTTTCCCGAAAGGCGTGACGACGGTGAATTGTTCTGTGTCCGGTGGCCCAAGCTGCTCGTTCACGGTGACTGTCAATGATAATCAACCACCAACCATCACTTGTCCGTCTAATCAGATTGTGGTCTCGCCGTCAGGAAATCCAATAGCGGTAAGTTATGCGGCTCCGACGGTCAGCGACAATTGTCCGGGAGTCGGTTCGCCGACCTGCAATCCGGTTTCGGGAGCGACATTCCCGATTGGCACGACGACGGTCACTTGCACGGTCAGCGATGCCGACCAACTGACGACAGCGTGCTCCTTCACGGTGACAGTGACGACATTCACGCCTGCGCCGACGACCAATCTGCAAGACCCATTGGTTTGCGTGGGGCCGGGAGGCAAGGTCAACGGTTCGTTCGGCCTGACCAACACGACTCAGATTCCGCAAACCGGCACAGTGACGACGGCCTTGTCGCCTCAGATAATCGGTTTGCCCGGAACCTGCACTGCTAATGTCGGAAGCTGCACGGTCAATGCCACGACTGTAAGCTGGTCTGGAACGCTGGCTGGCGGTCAGACTCTGGTCGTCAATTACATGGCGCAACTTGCAGATGATGTTCAGACCGGCGCTCAGGCTTGTGTGACCACCACTGCGGTTTTCAATGCCGTGACTGGAACGGTGACGGCTTGTTTGACGGTGAATTGTCCGCCGATTGGGCCGGGCGGCATTTATCCGGCGCGTTCTGAAGCCAGCGATCAAAAAGCGGGCAGCGTGTTGGTTTACAACATCTACACGTCCAGCACTGATCCGACGCGACAGAATACACGCATCAACTTGACGAACACTCACCTGCTCAAACCGGCTTACGTCCACTTGTTCTTTGTGGCCGAAGGTTGCGCGGTGGCGGACAGCTTTGTCTGTCTGACTCCGAATCAGACCACCAGCTTCCTGGCGTCCGACCTCGATCCGGGCACTACCGGGTACCTGGTCGCCGTTGCTACGGATGCGATTGGTTGTCCGACCAGCTTCAACTATCTGATCGGCGACGAATACGTGAAGTTCAACAGCGGCCACGCGGCGAATCTGGGCGCGATTGCCTTCTCGCAATTGGCGGGCGGTTTGCCGCTTTGCGATGGCAATTCAGTCACCGCGACTTTGAATTTCGACGGCATCAGCTACAACCGGACTCCGGCTGTGCTGGCATTGTCGAATATCGGTTCGCGCGCTGACGGCAACGACACGCTGCTGATCCTCAATCGCATTGGCGGCAATCTGGGCATTGGAGCCGCGTCGCTCGGATCGCTCTTTGGCATCCTGTATGACGATGCTGAAAACGCGCTGAGCTTCTCGGTGACGGGCGGCTGCCAGTTGCGAAGCTCGATCAATAACAATTTCCCGCGCACGACGCCTCGCTTCGAGACGTTCGTTCCTGCCGGACGCACAGGCTGGTTGCGCATTTACAACCAGACCGGAGCCATAGGCATGACCGGCGCGGCGATCAATTTCAACGCCAACGCGGCAAGCTCTGCGGGAGCGTTCAATCAGGGTCATAACCTGCATCACCTGACGTTGAACAACACGATGAATTACATCATCCCTATCTTCCCGCCGAGTTGCTGATAACACACGGAAAAGGCGCAAACTCTTGCGTCTTTTCCTGCTGAATCAAAAGCCGAGCCGAATTGAAATTCAATCGGCTCGGCTTTTTCTAAATCCGAAAACGCAGTTCTTCTAAAAGAGCAGGAAACGATTGAGCGAAAAAAGGGCAGGGCTGTACATTCATGATTGGCATGCTATGATTCGCGCGGTCGTTATTGGCTTTACCAATTGCGCGCCAAGATCCATCACAAAATTCTTCACGGAGTTTGTTATCTAAAATGTCAGCTACGACACTCGAAGACCTGATTTCTTCCAAACCGGTCGAAGAGCTTGAAACGGTCACGATACGTTTTGCCGGAGATTCTGGAGACGGAATGCAGGTGACCGGCGGCCAATTCACTTCGACTTCTGCCATCATCGGAAACGACATTTCGACCTTGCCGGATTTCCCCGCGGAAATTCGCGCTCCAGCCGGCAGCTTGCCGGGCGTTTCAGGCTATCAGTTGAATTTCAGCAGCCGCGATATTCGCACGCCAGGCGATGAGCCTCAGGTGTTGGTGGCGATGAATCCGGCGGCTTTGAAAACCAATTTGCCAGATTTGGAACCGGGTGGAATCCTGGTGGTCAATACCGACGAATTCAATGCCAACAACTTGAAAAAAGCCGGATACACTTCGAATCCGATTGAAGACGGCTCGCTGGCCGGGTATCGGTTGTTCAAAGTCCCCATCACGTCGAATACATTGAAAGCTCTGGAAGGGTCTTCCTTGCCGTTCAAGCAACAGGATCGTTGCAAGAATTTTTACGCCCTGGGGCTGATGTATTGGTTGTATGACCGCCCGATGGAACCGACGGTCAAATGGGTCAATGACAAATTCGGAGCCAGGCCGGAAGTCGCCGACGCGAATCTGCAAGTGATGCGCGCCGGGTTCAATTATGCCGACACTACGGAATTGTTCACCACGCATTACCGCGTCGGCAAAGCCAAGATCAAACCCGGCAAATACCGCAACATAACCGGCAACGAAGCCACCGCCATCGGCTTTATCACCGGAGCACAATTGACCGGTCGCCCGTTGTATTACGGCAGTTATCCGATTACGCCAGCGTCCGACATATTGCACGAACTGGCCAAGCACAAGAATTTCGGCGTGAAGACTTTTCAGGCTGAAGACGAAATCGCGGCCATTGGCGCGGCCATTGGAGCTTCGTTTGCGGGCAACATCGGTTTGACCGGAACCAGCGGCCCTGGAGTGGCGCTGAAATCCGAAGCGATTGGGCTGGCGGTGATGACCGAATTGCCGTTGGTGATTATTGACGTGCAACGCGGCGGTCCTTCGACCGGGTTGCCGACCAAAACCGAACAGGCGGATTTGCTGCAAGCCATGTTTGGCCGCAACAGCGAATCTCCGTGCGCGATTGTCGCGCCTTCTACGCCGGGCGACTGTTTCACCATGGCGATTGAAGCTGTGAGATTGGCAACGAAATATATGTCACCAGTGTTTTATCTGTCCGACGGATACATCGCCAACGGTTCCGAACCGTGGGAAATCCCTTCGCTGGACAGCTTGCCGGAAATGAAAGTCCAGTTTCGCACCGAAGTCGAAGGCTTTTTCCCATACCTGCGCGACGAACGAACGCTGGCGCGTCCGTGGGCGATTCCTGGAACACCGGGACTTGAACATCGCATCGGCGGCATCGAAAAGAAACACATCACCGGCAACGTCAATTACGAACCCGACAACCACGACTTTATGGTTCGGTTGCGCGCCGAAAAGATTCAGCGCATGCAGCAGGATATTCCTGACATCGAGGTCTTCGGCGACAAGAACGGCAAGGTGCTGGTGCTGGGCTGGGGATCAACTTACGGAGCGATCACTACAGCGGTCGAGCAGTTGCGCGAACAAGGCAAACCAGTTTCCGCCGCGCATCTGAAATACCTGAACCCATTCCCGAAAAATCTGGGCGAAATTCTGAAAGGCTTTGAAACGGTTATCATCCCGGAACTGAATCTGGGACAACTGGCAATGCTGATTCGCGCGCAGTTTCTGGTTGACGCGGTCAGTTTTTCCCAGGTCAAAGGCAAACCTTTCAAGGTGTCTTCGCTGGTCAACAAGATCAAAGAGTATCTGTAATTTTCTGAGAGGTGTTCAGATGGTTACGTATCAACAGGCCAAAGAAGCGACAATCGAAGACCTTTACAAAGTTGAGGGCAAAGCCGAGATCGTCAACGGAAAGGTGGTGCTTATGCCTCCGACAGGCGACGAGCCTGGACGCGCTGGCGGGTCGGTTTACATCAGTCTCAGACAGCACGAGCGTCAGTCTCAAAGCGGTCGAGCAATTCCCGACAATGTTGCGTTTGCTGTGAATTTACCGAACCGCAAAGCATTCAGCCCTGACGCAGCATTCTTTACTGGCAAGCCTGCCGGAATGAAGTTTCCGGTTGGTGCGCCTGCTTTTGCCGTAGAAGTTCGCAGCGAAAACGATTACGGCAAAGTTGCCGAGCGCCAGATGGCTGAAAAACGAGCCGATTATTTTGCCGCTGGAACTTTGGTAGTTTGGGACGTGGACTTGCTCAGCGAAGAAGTCATCAAGTCTTATCACGCTGGCGACCCTGAAACCCCAAAGATCTTTCGACGCGGCGAAATCGCCGATGCTGAACCGGCGGTTCCCGGTTGGCGAATGCCTGTTGATGAACTGTTTTCCTAAACGAGTGTTTATTCTAACGACGAGAAAAGAATCATGAGTGAACTTACCAATGTGGCGGCAACGCCCGCACAACTTACGCGCAAGGATTTTGTCACCGATCAGGAAGTGCGATGGTGTCCGGGATGCGGCGATTATTCTATTCTGGCCGCAGTCCAGAAAGTCATGCCTGAACTCGGCATTCCGAAAGAAAAGATAGTGTTCATTTCCGGCATCGGCTGTTCCAGCCGCTTTCCGTATTACATGAACACTTACGGTTTTCACACCATTCACGGACGCGCTCCGGCGCTGGCCACTGGCGTCAAAACCGCAAATTCTGATTTGCAGGTTTGGGTCATCACTGGCGACGGCGACGCGCTTTCCATTGGCGGCAATCATTTCATTCACGCTTTGCGGCGCAACATAGATTTGAAAATCGTTCTTTTCAACAACCGTATTTACGGACTGACCAAAGGGCAGTATTCGCCGACTTCTGAACAGGGGAAGAAGAACAAATCGGCTCCGATGGGAACTATTGATTATCCGATCAACCCACTGAGCATGGCGTTTGCCGCCGAAGCGACTTTTGTCGGGCGATCAATGGACGTAGACCCAAAACATCTGAGCGCGATGATCGAACGATTGGCTCACCACAAAGGCTCCGGCGTTCTGGAGGTTTACCAGAATTGCAATATCTTCAACGATGGAGCTTTCAAAGGCTTCAATGAGCGCGAAGTCAGAGACGACCGCATGCTTTATCTGGAACACGGCAAACCTTTGTTGTTCGGCAAAAACAAAGACAAGGGCATTCGGCTGAAAGGAGTGACTCCAGAAGTAGTGACCATCGGCGAAAACGGGGTGACGGTTGACGACGTGATGGTTCACGATGAAAATGCAGACGAACCAAATCTCTCTTACATCATTGGGCGCATGCAGTATCCCGAATATCCTGTTCCGATGGGGGTGTTTCGTTCGGTCAGCAAACCTACCTACGAAGACATGCTCAACGAGCAAGTGGAGTCGGCGATTGCCGCCAAGGGAGAGGGCAACTTGGAAAAGCTGATTAACAGCGGAGAAACCTGGGTTATCAACTAATGGGAGCGCAGACGTCTGGTCTGCTCACTAAATCAAATGTCTTTACTCGCAAACATCATCAATACCGTCAAAGACGTGGTCGAAGTCGCACGCACCACTGCGCAAGGCATGAGCGTCACGCTCAGCCACATTCCGACCAAAAAAGAAACCGTCTGTTACCCGGAAGAAGCCGTGACGATTTATCGCCGCTTCCGAGGCGAACACTTTCTGGATGTCAACGAAGACGGCAAGGAACGCTGCGTGTCGTGTTTTCTGTGCGCAGCGGCTTGCCCGGCGGACGCGATTTACATCGAAGGCGCTGAAGACCCGCGTCCGTACGCCGAACGTATTTCGATGGATCATCGTTACGCCAAGATTTACCAGATTGATTATGGGCGCTGCATTCTGTGCGGATTCTGCGTAGATGCCTGTCCGACCGATGCCATCAACCACGGTCACAACTTTGAATGGGCTGTGTACACGCCGGGAGAAATGGTCAAAGACAAGGAATATCTGCTCGGCAACAAATGGCGCGAACCGGATGTCGAACCGACTCCGGCGCAACGCCCGCTGGCCGCCAAACAGAAAATGGACAAGCTGAACATCGTGCTGAAATAAAGCAAAATTCAATGAGCTGGCAGTCTTGGCAGCAGCCTCAAAAACGCCATCGCGCAATCGAAAGCATTACTTTGGTTGCGCGATGGCGTTTTTTACGTTTCAATTCCGCCTGTCACACCACAATTCAAATTTCACGGCTTAAACTTCAACGGCATTATGGACTTGATAAAAACACCTGAAGAAAAACAGCCTCAGACTTTTCGACATGGAGCCACCTGGGTTCGAGCGGATTTCCACCTTCACACCAAAGCCGATAAAGAGTTCAAATATGACGGCGAAGAAAATTATTTTGTCGCCGACTATCTGGGCGGTTTGCGCGCAGCCAGCATACAAGTCGGAGTGATCGCCAATCACAATAAATTCAATGCTGATGAGTACAAAATTCTTCGCCGGAACGCAGCTAAGGAAGAAATTCTGCTGCTTCCTGGGGTGGAGCTGTCAGTCGGCGATGGAGCAAACGGTATTCACTCAGTCGTCGTGTTCAGTGACGAATGGCTGCCAAATGGCAACGATTACATCAACCAATTTCTTAATGTTGCGTTTGAAGGAAAAGCGCCTGCTGAGTATGAGCAGGAAAATGGCCGTAGCTCGCTCGGTTTGATTGATACCATCAAAAAACTGGAAGGTTACAGTAAGGATTTTTTCCTGGTCTTCGCTCACGTCGAACAAAAGAGTGGTCTGTGGAGTGAAGTCGAAGGTGGTCGTTTTACAGAGTTTGGACAAAGCGATGTTTTTCGTCGCCGCACACTTGGCTTTCAGAAAGTCCGCACACACGACAAACCTGATAAGAAATGTCGGGTAAAAGTGAAGCAATGGCTAGGTGATTGGTATCCGGCAGAAGTTGAAGGCTCTGATTGCAAATCAATTGAAAAAATCGGTGACGGGCAAAAATCCTTTCTCAAAATTGGCGACCTGACCTTTGAATCGGTAAAGTACGCTTTGCTGGATCATCAAAACAGAGTGGCAATAGAGCCAGCTACCCATTCGCACTCGCACATTCGCAGCATCGCTTTTGAAGGTGGCGCTCTTGATGGAAAAGAAATCGCGTTTTCGCCTGAGCTTAACTGCCTGATTGGCATTCGCGGCAGCGGTAAATCATCCATTCTTGAATGCCTGCGTTATGCGCTGGACATTCCGTTTGGCGAAAAAGTATTGGATCAAAAGTACAAGCAGGATTTGCTGCGCCACGTGCTGGGCAGCGGAGGAAAGATAGTCATCAAAGCCATTGATCGCCACGGCCAGCCATTCGAGGTTCATCGCATTCTCAACCAATCGCCAGATGTTTTCATTAACGGCCAGCGGCAACCTGGAATTTCCATCCGCGAAACAGTAATTCACCAGCCAATTTATTTTGGACAGAAAGACCTTTCCAGTTCCGGCGAAGGTTTCGAGCGCGATCTGGTTGAAAAGCTTTTGGGAGAAAAGCTGCAAGACGTTCGTCGCCGAATTGAAGAACAAAAAGAGCGCGTGGATTCAGTCGTTAAACGTCTGGATCAACTGGCCAAAGGCGAAGAACAGATCAAGGAGTATCAGAATAAAAAAGAAGATGCCGAATTTCGTCTGAAAATCTTCAGGGACTTCGGCGTTGAAGAGAAACTTCAACAGCAACTCGGTTTTGAAGCGGACGGCAGAAAGATCGCGGAAACCATCAACCTTGTTGAACGCTGCCGGGTTGCGTTGGCAGAGTTCCTGCAAGCTTACGAAGACGATGTAAGCAACATTCGGCGGTACACATCGTCAGAGAACGCGGTGTTTATCGCCGAATTCTTTGCCGTCTACGACCGTTTTCTCAAAGCCTTTGCGGCTATCAAAGACAGCGAGCAAGAAAGCACCGTGTCTTTAGCGGCTTTGCGTGAAAAGAGTGCGGCCTTCGCTCAACTTGAACAGGAGCAGAAAGATCGGTTTGCCGAAATCCAGCGACAAATTGCGGCAGAACTCAAAAGCCAGGGAGCGCCTTCAGTCCAGGCCGATGATTTCCTGAAGCTGCGCCGAACCGTCGAGCAGGCAACACAGATGCTTGACGCCTTGGCCAAACAGCAAGCGACGATGAAAACGGTCGAGCAAGAGCTTTGGGCTGAGTTGGGAGCTTTGCAGGATTTATGGCACGAAGAATTCAAACAGGTGCAGGCCGAGCTTGCCAAAGTGAACGCCCACCACACTTCGCTGACCCTGGAAACGGAGTTCAAAGGCGACAGGGGCGCGATGCTGGCTTTTATGAAAGAAATGTTCAAAGGCAGCAAAATGCGCGAAAGCACATTGAATACGCTAGTTGAAGATTACGCTGACTTTGTCGAAATGCGTCGGCAATGGCCTGAAGCTCGCACCAAGTCAGGCAGCAATCCCGAAGTCTTTGATGACTATTTTCGCAGGAACTTGGCCACGTTGCTGGTCTGGCAGCCGCCGAACCGTTTCACGATCAAATATCGCGGCAAGGAATTGAAGCAACATTCACTTGGGCAACGCGCTTCGGCGTTGATCCTGTTCATTCTCAGCCAGCAAAATAACGATCTTGTCATCATTGACCAGCCTGAAGACGACCTGGATAACCAAACAATTTACGCAGATGTCATCAAACTGATCTGCGAGATGAAAGGAAAAACGCAGTTTATCTTTGCCACACACAACGCGAATTTCCCGGTGCTCGGAGATGCGGAACAAGTGCTTGCTTGTAAGTATGCAAACGATCAAATCTCAATCCGCACAGGCGGAGTTGATAGCGCCGTTATTCAGCAAGAGATCGTCAACATAATGGAAGGCGGCGAAGAGGCTTTTCAGCGTCGTAAGGAAATTTATCAAATATGGAAACCTCGGAACTGATCGAAATCATCGGGCGCGGCGAAGACAGCCGCCATCAATTCAAAGAAGACTTCCGAAATGCAGATTCGCTTGCGGCTGAAATCATCGCCTTCAGCAACACCAGTGGAGGGCAGTTGTTTATCGGAGTCAACGATTCTGGCCAGGTGACCGGATTAAGTGCGGAAGATGTTGGACGCTTGAATCAATTGATTTCCAATGTAGCATCGCAATCAGTCAGACCGCCTATTAACCCATTAACGGAAAACGTGGTTCATCCAAATGGATTGGTGCTTGTGGTGACAGTGTCGCCTGGCGTCAGCAAGCCTTATCAAGACAAAGACGGCACGATCTGGGTAAAAAGCGGCGCAGATAAACGGCGCGCGACTTCACGCGAAGAAATTCAACGTATGTTCCAAAGCGCTGGGTTGATTCATGGCGATGAACTCCCAGCCAATGGGTTAAGTGTAGGCGACCTTGACCTGGATTACTTCAGCGACTTTTTTCAGAGAGAGTTCGAGGAATCACTTGAAAGGCAGCAACTGCCACTGCCTCAATTGCTGGAAAATATGAATCTGGCCAGAGATTCAATTCTGAACATTGCCGGAGCTTTGCTGTTTGCTGCCCGCCCACAATTTCGGTTGCCAGTTTTTATCGTCAAAGCTGTTTCATATCCCGGCGATGAAATTGACGCAGACCAGTACCTGGATAGCCAGGACATCACAGGCAAACTAGCCGATGTGTTTCAGAAGAGCTTGGGCTTCATTGTCAGGAACCTGAGCCGCGTGCAATCCAGCCAGGGCATAAATTCAACCGGCGAACCTGAAATCCCGCGTATCACACTGGAAGAGTTGCTGGCCAATGCACTGATTCACCGAGACTATTTCATTTCCGCTCCTGTGCGAATTTTTGTTTTCGCCAATCGGGTTGAAATCATCAGCCCAGGTCATCTGCCAAACAACCTGACCATCGAAAACATCAAAAGTGGAAACTCGAATATCCGAAATCCAATACTGGCTTCGTTTGCCGCCAAGTTATTGCCATACCGTGGACTTGGCTCCGGCATTTTGCGCGCGCTCAGAGCGTATCCAAATATTGAATTTATTGATAACCGTATCGGCAATCAATTTAAAGTCACGATTCATTTGAATCGGGCGAAGTCACAAAGCTAAGAAAAAAATCGCTTTGACTCTTGACGCGAGCCTGATTGTATTCAGAAAACTATTCCGGCTTCTTCGTTTCAGCCGCCGGAGCCACCGGTTGGCCGCGTTTGGCTTTGAGTTCTTTGACGATGGCGTCGGCCAGGTTTGGCTCGATTTCGCCGCCGAGCGAACTGGCCGTGGTTCCGGCCAGAATGCGTTGCGTCACCGGTTCGATGACGTTGCAGGTGAAGCGCGTCGTCAATCGTTTGCGCGTGATTTCCAGCACCAGATCGGCGTTCAGGTGGCTGCGCGAGATTTCCAACCCCATTTCACCGAACTCTTTGCGTTTGAGCAATTCGCGTTCGAGTTTCTCTTTGTTCATCAACGAAGATTTCGGACGGATGAACAGCAACCGCGCTTGACGCAGAGCTTCGGCAGCAGGAAGTTCGCTGATTGGAATCTTCGGTTGCACGAGTTTTGGTTCCTGGGGTTTGCCGGGTTCCTGGAATGCCGGCTGAGATAATGATGCCGATGGAATCGCCAGGCTCAGCAACAAAAAGAGGGTGATCTGTCGCATGATGGTTCTCCTTCAAAAAATGTCGAACAGGTTTTTCAACCTGCTGCGACTTTATTCAGAGAAGGGAATTGTCGCCTGGATGGATGGGGCGGTTTTTATGAATGGCGGACTTATGAGCGAACTGTCACAGTAAAAATCTCCGGCCAATTGACGCTCAGCCGCTAAGTGTTTACTCTTGCGCTTACCACTAGCTTACAGACCAAACTAGGCAACCCAAGTTCACCGAAAATTCGTGATGCCCCACAGCTTCAACCAATGAAAACCGTCTACAGGAGTTGAGATGCCGAAGTACATCTTTGTCACCGGAGGAGTGGTCAGCGGACTGGGAAAAGGAATCGCTGCCGCTTCGATTGCCGCCCTGCTCGAAGCCCGCGGATTGAAAGTCACGCTGATGAAATTCGATCCGTACATCAACGTTGATCCCGGAACCATGTCGCCGTTTCAGCATGGCGAGGTGTATGTGACGGACGACGGCGCCGAAACCGATCTCGACCTTGGCCATTACGAACGCTACACCAAAGCCAGTTATTCCAAAGCCAACAATTGGACTTCGGGTCGCATTTACCTGTCAGTCATCGAAAAAGAACGACGCGGCGATTACCTGGGCAAAACCATTCAGGTCATTCCGCACATCACCAACGAAATCAAAGACGCCATCAAAGCTGTTTCCAACAATTACGATGTGGTGATTGTCGAAATCGGGGGAACCGTGGGCGACATCGAATCACTGCCGTTTCTGGAAGCCATTCGCCAGATGGGCAACGAAGTCGGTCGGCATAACGCGGCATTCGTGCATCTGACGTTGGTTCCGTATCTGGCCGCTTCGGGTGAATTGAAAACCAAACCGACGCAACATTCGGTGAAAGAACTGTTGGGCATTGGAATTCAGCCAGATATTTTGCTTTGCCGTTGCGAACGTGAATTGCCAGTGGATATGAAGGCGAAAATTTCGTTGTTCTGTAACGTGTCCCAGGACGCGGTCATCACGGCGCAGGATGTGAAATCCGTGTATGAAGTTCCGTTGGTGTTCAACCGGCAGGGATTGGATCAATTGCTGGTGGATTTGCTGCGCTTGCCACTGGGCGACACCGATTTGCGGCAATGGGGCGCGCTGGTCAATCGTATTCACGGATTGCGCGAAGCCGTGACCATTGGCATTGTCGGCAAATATGTCGAGCTGGAAGATTCATACAAGAGTTTGAACGAAGCCTTGATCCACGGCGGGTTCGACAACAACGTCAAAGTCAATTTCCGCTGGATTGAAAGCGATGATTTGATGACCGACGAACGTTGGGAAGATCGGTTGCGCGATCTGGATGCGATTCTGGTTCCAGGCGGTTTCGGCAAACGAGGCATTTCGGGAATGCTGCGCGCGATTGGTTATGCAAGGCGAGAAAAGAAACCGTTTTTCGGAATTTGTTTGGGAATGCAATGCGCGGCCATCGAATTTGCCCGCAATGTGTGTGGGTTGGAGCACGCTGATTCAACCGAATTCGATCCTGACACGCCCGATCCGGTGATCTTCAAGCTGCGCGATTTGCTCGGCGTCGAAGACCTGGGTGGCACGATGCGGTTGGGAGCTTACGATTGCAATCTTCGCGAAGGCTCGCTGGCCGAAAGCATTTATCGCTCCAGCCAGATTTCCGAACGCCATCGCCACCGCTACGAATTCAATCCGATTTACGAAGACCGGCTGGCCGAAAACGGATTGATCTTCGCGGGCAAATCGCCGGACGGAAAATTTATTGAGATGATCGAACTCGAAGACCATCCGTGGTTTCTGGGCTGCCAGTTTCATCCCGAATTGAAATCCAAGCCGCTGGCTCCACATCCGCTTTTTGCCAGCTTTATCCGCGCGGCTTACAATCACCGCCTGAGGGACGAAGTCGGTGAAGAACAGCCTAAGGCGGAGGCCGTAGGGGCAAATTGAGTTGTCTGTCATAGTTTTTTAGAAAAATGGGGTGATAAATGCGGTTTCTGGCAAAACGGTACAATGAAAAAGGAGTGGCGCTTGAAAGCGACGGCAGATCGGAAGAAGCAATTGTTTGTTATGAGAAAGCGATCAAATCCGATTCTGGTTGGTCAGTCCCTTGGTATAACCTTGGGTTGCTTTATAAACGTCGGAATCTGTGGGAAAGGTCTTTGGCTTGTAACCAACGCGCGGCAGAGCTAAACCCTGAAGATGAAGCTGCCTGGTGGAATCTGGGCATTGCGGCTACTGCGCTGGAAAATTGGGTGGAAGCCCGTCGAGCCTGGCAGGCTTACGGCATTGAGATCGAGTCTGGTGAAGGGCCAATTGAGATGGATTTTGGCGCTACTCCAATTCGACTCAATCCTGATGGTGATGGAGAAGTTGTATGGTGTTGTCGGATAGACCCTGCGCGAGCCATTATTGAAAGTGTTCCGTTGCCAGAATCAAATCACAGATACCAAGATTTGTTGCTTCACGATGGTGCGCCAAACGGTTATCGAAAGCTGGGAAGCCGCGAAGTCCCAGTCTTCGATGAACTTCAACTTCTCAAACCCAGCGAGTTCGGAACGTTTGAGGTGTTGATTGACGGCGTCACACCGGATTTGCTGGATAAGCTTATTGATTCAGAGGTAGAAAAGGCTGGCGACGATCTGGCGATTGAAGATTGGAGAACCATCCGCAGGCTCTGTCGCGCTTGCAGTGAAGGCAGGCCTTTCGATCAAACCCACACCCACGAGCAAGACACGGGCAGCGAACGTCGAGTTGGCATTGCCGCGAAATCGGAAAAGAGAGTTCGCGAGTTGATCGCAGCGTGGCGAGAAAAACTGCCGGAAGCAACCTTTTCCGAGATCAATTGTGCTTTGCCGCCTGCGTGGGTGAATTGAGATTCAGAATGAGCAGTATTTACCAAACCATTCGTCGCCGCGAAGGCGATTTGTTTTTGATTGCCGGGCCGTGCGTGATCGAATCTGAGCGGCACGCGTTGATGATGGCGCATTCGATTGCGCGGATCGCTGACCGGCTGGATGTGCCTTATGTGTTCAAGGCGTCGTATGACAAAGCCAATCGTTCGTCTGCGCGTTCGTTCCGTGGCATAGGCATGGACGAAGGCTTGCGGATTTTGCAGCGCGTCAAAGACGAAGTTGGCGTGCCGGTCATCACGGACATTCACGAATCCGACCAAGTTGCTGCTGTTGCTGAAGTCGCGGATGTTTTGCAGATTCCGGCGTTTTTGTGTCGGCAGACGGATTTGCTGCAAGCGGCGGCAGAAAGTGGTCGAGTCGTCAACGTCAAAAAAGGGCAATTTCTGGCTCCGTGGGATGTCGCCAACATCATCGAAAAACTGGAAGCGGCGGGGAATCGGCAAATCATGTTGACCGAACGCGGAACGAGTTTTGGCTACAACAATCTGGTGGTGGATATGCGCTCGTTTCCGATTATGCGCGGTTTCGGCTATCCGGTGGTGTTTGACGTGACGCACAGCGTGCAGCTTCCCGGCGGATTGGGTGATGCGACCGACGGGCAGGCGGAATACATCGAACATCTGGCGCGCGCCGGAGTCGCTTGTGGCATTGACGGGTTGTTTATGGAAGTTCATGACAACCCGCCGCACGCCCTGAGCGATGCAACGACGCAGTTCGCGCTGGAAAAGCTGGAGCCATTGCTCGAAACCTTGCTGAAAATTCACGAATTGACGCGACCGGCGGTCAAAGCTTCCTTTTGACAGCATGACAACCGGGCAAGATTGTCGGAGCAATCGCGTTCAGGAATTGCAACATTGCGAAAATCTCAAATCAAGGTTGTGATCTAAAAACCAGAGGGCAAGTAAAAGAATGCTGAAAAGACTTTTTCTCTTTTCATTTGTGTTGTTGGGATTGACCGGAGCGGCCATCGCTCAGGAATTCGAGGTCAAGAAATACGAACTCAACGTCACCATCAAACCCGAAGAGTTGAAGGCAGACGTGCAGGCCAAGTTGCGGTTGGTGAATCTGTCCGATCCGAATCTGGCGGACAGAATCCTGCTGGATTCCAACAAGCCGCGGTTTGCGTTTTACCTCAACCAAAAAGCGACGATCACGGAAATGAAAGTGAACGGTGCTCCGGCACCGTTCAAAACCAACGAAGAATTACGAAGCAATCTGTTGCGCGTGTACACGGACCTGACGACGGACATTGCTTCGGCGCGCGAACTGGAAGTGGATTTCACGTATTCGCTTCCGGCGGCGGATCGCGGCATAGGGCTGCGAATCGCTGCGGGCGAAAGTTATCTCTTGCCGCAGAGCGCCTGGGTTCCGACTCCGCACACGCCGTATGCCGACCACGGAGCCGATACGGCTCCTTTTTCGCTGACGGTCAACGCTCCTGCCGGATTGAAAGTCGTATCGTCCGGCATTCGCAAAAGCGAAAATTCGTTTGAACAATCCATGGCTGGACAGCCTTATGTGATTGTGGGCGATTATGACGTAATCACACGCGGCGGCGACGCTCATCCGGTGGAAGTGTTTTTGCCGCGTGGTTTGAATGACACAGGCAAACAGCAGGCTCAACGATTGGCTGCCGAAGCCGAACGCATCATCGCGTTTTACGTCAAATACTTTAACGTGGCCTCGCTGGCTCCTTTTCGCGTGATTTCCAGCCAGGCGCGTTCACTCAGCACCATCACTTCCGATAATTTCGGCGCAGTGCGAGAAGTTTCCTTTGCCACGGTCGGAGCCGTGACGGTGGATGACAATCTGTTCAGACGCGATTTGCTGGATCAGGGAACGATTGAATTGATGGCGGGTGCGGCTGCACGAGCCTGGGTTGATGGTCAGGTGTTGTTGCGCGGTCGCGGCACTGGAATGTTGCGCGACGCTTTGCCTGTTTATCTGGTCGCTCAATACATGGGCGAACGTTTTGGCGAAGCGCAGCGGGAAGCCGCTTTTGAACGTTATCGCCGAGCTTACGCAATCATCGCGCGCGACGATGCCCCATTGTTGATGCAGAGTCCGCTGGATCGCAATTACACCACCAGCGTGTTCAACAAGGGAGCAATGGTCTGGCGCTTGATAGAAAAACAGGTTGGCAAACAGGTCTTCGAGAATGCACTGCGAACTTCGTTGAGTCGCAGAAACGTGGATGCCTTGTCGCTGAGCGGTTGGTATCTGCAGACGCAACAGGGAAGACCGCCGCAGGTGCATCCGCTTTGCGGATTGTCGCGATGTGTCAGCTTCAAGGAGGTGTTGCTTTCTGTTGGCGCTGATCGTCGTCTGGTCAACGAGATTTTTTCCAACTGGATCGAAGCGGGTCTGTTGCCGGATTTTGCCATTGGCCAACCGCAAACTACTGCAGCCGGTGTGGAAGCGACAATCACCAACTTTGGCGCTGGCGAAGTGACAGTTGAAATCCTGGCCATCACGGATAAAGGTGAAAAACTCAGTCAAAAAGTGATCGCGAAATCCGGCGAATTCGGTTCGGTCAAATTTCCCGCCGGAACCAATCTGGTTTCCATCGAAGCCGATCCCGATAAATTGTATTTACAGGCGGATTACAACAACGACGAATATCCGCGCCGTCCATCTCAATCCGAAGCGTTCGGGCAGGCGAATCTGGCGTTCGCCAAAAATGATTTTGCAACCGCGGAATCCAAAGCCAGAGAAGGATTGAAAGAAACGCCGAACGCCACGATTTTGCAGGCATTGTTGGGGCGTGCCTTGCTGGCTCAAAAAAAGAATGACGAAGCAGCGAAAGTTTTTGAGGCGGTTTTGAAAAGCGAGCCGTTGCCGTTGCAGGCTTATGGCGCAGCCAATCTGGGTTTGGCCGAGATCGCGTTGGAGCAGGGAAAATTCGCCGAAGCGGCGTTGCGATTCCGTTTTGCTTCGATGTCTGATTTGGACGCCGCAACCACGGTTGCCGCTCGTGATTCGGCGCTGAAGGCCGAGCGCAGCGCCAATGCCGTCAAAATTCCAGAAGACGCGCGCGCCTTTTTGCTGAAGTTCGACGCCGCCGTGTTGCAGGGAACCGCCGCCGCCGTCAATCAGTATGTAGAGCTTGGAAACCTGCGCCGGTTTGCCCAATCGCTGGTGGTCAGAAAACCTTCGGCGTGGGTGACCGAAGCCTTGCGCGCCGAAGAGTGGGACGCCAGTCGAACCGCGATTGACGTGACGTTGAAGATTCGGATTGAAGGAAAGGATTATTCTGGTCGGGCGGTGTATGTCATCAGCCGCGCGGGTGGAAAAGTCCTGCTCAGCGAAGTTCCGGTCTTCGACGTGAAATAGTAATCTTCACCATCAATAATCAGGGCGGTTAGACGACGGCCATCGAACCGCCTTGATTGCCACGCGCCTATTTCTTCCGCGCCTTGCTCTTCACGTCTTCTCCTCTTATCTCGAAGCTCAAACCGCCACTCGGGCGTTGGTTGTCGTCGAGTTGAAGCACCTCTACAAGTCCATGCTTGTCTTTAGGCAGCTTGCCCGTATTCCCGCCGACAATAAACGCGAAGGGGCCGACGTTCGGCGTTTGAATCCGAACTGGCTTGCGTCCTATCAATCGGAAGACAAGATTGTCTTTCAACTTTTCAGCTTTCAAATCGCGGCGCGGCTTGCGATCCAGTTCCGCCAGCACGTACCGCTCCACGTGATGATTCACAAATTGAATGTAGACCGGGTTGGCATTGGCAACAGGCCAATTGACCTTGATCTCGAAGTTCAGGAACTTGGAGTGGTTGACCAGGTTGCCTGCAATGCCAGCATAGGCGAAACCTCCGGCGCTGTCCGTGTAATCAATCGAGATATTTTTCTGCGCCAGATTGTTGTTTTCCCAAACGTGGCTGCCCGGCGGAGTGAATCCATCGTGAGGTGACACTTCCACCAACAAGCAAGGATGCCAATGAACAGTGCTGCCGCTCACTACTACATTTTCTGGGGGAACCAATGCGGTCGGCCATTGGACGGCTACGTAGCCTTCAGCCGCCGCTGCGAGCGAATCCACCGAAGCTTCTCCGATCAGATACGTGCCCGGCGTCAGCGGATTGGGAATCGTGCCGTTGGGACGAACCGTCGGAATGAAATTGTCGGGATAGATGAACTCAGTTCCCGGCCAGTGAGCGATGTAGACGCGGATGTAAAACTTGAAGCTTGGCAGGCTGCCGATGTTTTTGAAGCGGACGTAGACCCAATTGTCCTGGCCGAACTTCGGCGATTGGTGAACCGTGTCAGCGTGCGTGGCGTAGTTCGCGGGCAAGGCATTGTCGTTGGCCTGCCTGACCCAAATATCCACGCCTTCCCAAAACGTTCCGGCTGAAGGCGCAAGTCCGGCGTCGGCCAGGTTGTCTCGAACCAGCAGGTCGCGTTGGAAACCGTAATTTACCGCCGCATCAACTGCCGCCGCGGCATTGATGCGTCCGTAGCCGTACCACTGGCTGAAGAACGGCCCGGCATATCCCGCATCGGTTGAAATCAAACCTGCCGCATCGCGCCATCGCCCGACCGGATCAGTATTGTTCGGGTCAATCTTGACCGCGGTCGAACGAATCAATTCGCGCACTTCTATCCAGGTCAGGTTGCGATTGGCCGACAGCATCAACGCCGCTAATCCCGCGCAGACCGGCGTAGCGTAAGATGTTCCGCCGAAATCGTTTTTGTAATCGCGTGTCGAAACAGCGACCGCCGTCCCAACCGGATGGCTGTCGAACAAAGCGGGAGTCAACGTAATTGTAGTTCCGGCGACGCCGGTGATTTGGTGAGCTTCGGCGTCAGCCGCTCCGGGAGCGCGCAGCAGAACGGCGCGTCCAACCGCAAAGCCCGTGGCGCTGGCGACGTTGATGGTCGCGCCTCCGGCAACGGCAGCGGCGCTCAGCGTTGTTTGATTAGTTGGCCGTCCGGGCGTATTGCCCTGTCCCTGAATCGTCGGAGTGAACGCGCCATAGTTCGTCGGCGGGTTGTGTCGTGGCGCTGAGCCAACGTAGGCGTCGTGGCTGGGCGCGCAAAAATCCAGCATCGGGCCAAAGCCGCTGTACTGCGAAATGTCTTCTGTTACTCCGTCATCCATCAAGGCGCTTGCGCCGCAGGCCATCGTTTTTGAGTAAGCCGCCCAGGGGCGCTGAAGCGTAAAATCTACACGGGGAACAAAATTTCCCACTGAGAAGAATAGGGCCACGCCTTTGCCGCCGCGTCCATAAGTCGTCAGAAAATCGAAGGCATCCTTCATCAAGCCCGAAATCGGACTACCAATGCTGAAGCCGAAACTGCTGGTGATGATGTCGGCGCCAGGATTGATTTGCGCCGGGAAACCAGCCAGCGTGCTGTTCGGATTGAAGCCCGCCGCCCAAACGTAGACGTCGGCATAGCGAGTTTCAGTGCCGCCGCGCCTGATGCCGATCAGACGACAATTGCCAGCTAATCCAGCGGTTCCTTCATTCACGCCCAGAACGGCTGAAGGATCGTCTGCATGCCCGCTGGCCGCGCCCGCGCAGCATGTGCCGTGGTCGCCGCCCAACGAATTGTTGTTGGCGACCATGTTGACGAAGTCGAACAGTTGATAAACCTTCAAAGCGCTGTTGCTTACTGTGCCACTAAAAGCCGGGTGAGCGGCCTCAATCCCGCTGTCCACCACCGCGATGACGATATCGGGGGCGCCGAACTTTTGCGCAGGGTTGACATCGGCCAGTGATTGCCAGGCCGCCGGAGTGTTGATGATCGGATGATCCCATTGTTCGGGGAACAGCCAATCGGTCGGTGTAATCAGGTCGTCCTCGCCAGTGTGCCAAAGGTCGGGTTCGGCGTATTCAACCAAGCCTGTTTTGACCAGCCGCTCGCAGACTTCGAGCGATTTGTAAGACAGTGGTTCGGCCAGGCGGTACTGGTAGGCGTTGCCCGCGTAGGGAATCGAGCGCAGCATTTCCAGCCGATTCCTTTTGGCCAGATTGGCCGCCTGATCTTTTGTCACGTTGCCTTTGAATTTGACGATCACGTTGTCGGTCAGCAGCGTGGCGTTGTCGGCGAACAGTTTCAGGATCGGCGCGGCAAGGAAGATGAACTCTTCTCGGCTAAGCGAGTCCTGAATTTCCTGACGGCGGTTTTCCGGCGTGTCGGGCGCGAAGCGGTAAATGAACAGGCCGTTCTTGCGAATGTTGTCGCCGCTTTTGACTTCTTCCAGTTTGAACTGGCGGGCGGCTTCGTGCAGCTTAGGCAGGTGCTGGTCTGCGTGGTCTGGGTCTTTCAGGACAATGCCCAGATGATCGGGCAGCGGGTCGAACGGCACTTTGACGTTGCCGCGATAGTAGCTGGACGCGCCCTTGCGACCGAGCATGAAAAGTTCGTCGTGTTCGCCCGGATTGACCTGAATCTTGCGCGAATCGGCGGCGTGATCCTTGAGCGAAACTTTCACCGTGTAATGCGCTGGCGCAGCGACAGGCGCTTCATAAAAGCCGCTGGCGGAATTGAAGCGCAGGTCCAGCGTTTTCTTTTTGTCGTCGGTGACGCGGACTTTGGCTTTGCTTGTTCGTTGACTGTTGGCGTCGAAGACCTGAACTTTGAGTTTGGATTGCAGTCGCGGTGACTGAGCCTTTTTGGCTGATTTCATGGCTGTCTCCTTTTGAGTTGATTGATTGGATAAGGGGTTTTCGGCGCGCCGGTTGGCAGCGCGGCGCGCCGAAAATCATGGCAGTCGTATTTGGGACAAATGACTTTTCACTTGCCCGTCGCCGCTTGTCGTTTTGCTTTCAGAAAATTCGCCGAGACGATGACCAAGTCTTGCGGCAAGCGTTTGCGATCAAGTCGCGCTACCTTGTTGGAGGCGAACTTCAGCTTAAGTCGTCCCAGGACTTCGCTGCCATATCCGAATTCCAGCGTTCCCTGGCGCGGCAAGTCGGTGGCGAAATACCCCGCCAGCCCGCGATTGTCTTCCGTGACATCGGCGAACCAACTCTCCTCGACCTTTTTGCCGGAGATGATACGTATAAAAGGTTCAAGCGCGCGATGGGGAAAATATCCGCCGCTGATTTCAATTCGCACCAGCAAGTGCGGACGTTTATCAATCTCCCTGACGACTTCGCGCGCTTCGAAAGGCAGTTCGGGAAGTTGAGCGATGTAAAAAGTGTCGAACATAAGCAGCCTCCTTCAATTCGTGAATTCAATCTGATCAATATCAATCTCACCCGTCGCCGTCTCCGAGAACAGAAAAGTCAGGCTCACCAAATCGGCTAGATTGACCTGCGTCTGGCCGGCGCAAACTATGGTGTAAGACTTGAGCGGAATGCGAACGGTGTTCATCGCCGACTTGCTCAGCGTGTGAATGGGCCGGTAATCAGGAAAAGGGATTTCGGCGAAAGGGCTGACTCGCACTGCGCGCTCGTTGCCTGTGCCGTCCTTAAGCGCGACCCGCAGATTTTGCGGCTGATTGGCGGGGTTGCTGGCGCTGTCCACCTTCTGCGAAATACGGAAACTGAGCGTCGAAAAAGCCGTCACGTCCAAAGCCGGCAGATCGAACACCAACCTGTCGCCTAGGTTATTCCAACGCAGCTTCATTCCCTTGGTGTCGTGCGGCGATTTCGTGTCCAGCGTCGGCGACAGAACTCCTTCGTCCGGATCGGCGGGCAACGTCGCTCCGTGCGAAACGACTCCGCCGATGGTGCTCAATTGCCAGTTCGGCACGACTCCTTCAAAGTCATCCACTGTCAAAGCCGAAGCTTCCTGTGATTGAATGAAAAGCCTGACGCCGCTGGCCGCAACCTCGGCCGGCTTCCATTCTCCCGTGAACATCCCTTCCCACTTTGCTTCGCCCCTCAGATGCTGGCGGAGGAAGGCGTTCATGTATGCCTTTGTGATCTTCTTTTGCGGATCAGGATCGAGAAAGTCCAGTGGATTTTCGCTAGCCCAGGCTGCGTTATCGTTGGCCGTGATGAACCCGTTGTGTGTCGCGCGATAGACAAACACCATGCTCTTCTTGTCTCCGTGGGCGCGGTCATAAAGAGAAAACCCAGTTTGCGGCACCGTGTAGCCCGCATAAGGCGTCCACCCGGCAACGTCGCAATCGCGCGAGCCGTAAATAACCAGGTAAGGAGCGGACGACGCATCGCCCAAAACTTCACTCCCATACTGATCGGTGGGAGCGAGCGAGACGACGGCGTTTATATTGTATCCCAGTCCGCCTTCTTGATTGAGTCGCACTACTTTGAGCACGGCCTCGCCGCCACGACTGTGTCCCATGATTCCGATGTTGTTTTGAAGTTTGGCTCCGAATGCGGCTTGCAGCACGGTCATGTGATGGAAGAATACATTCGCCCTGCCCAGACCACTCATACCTCCATTCAGGTGGATGCTCGCCGCGATGAAGCCGTTTTTTGCGAAGTGTTCCAACAGAAAGTCGTAGCTCGTGTAACTGTGGCCATTGCCGTGAATCACCACGACCAGCGGATAGTTTGCCTGCGCGGCGCTGATTTGAGCCGGATCGGTAACGCCCGCTGAATCGGCTGGAAAGTAAGCGTGCGCCCGCATCGGAACTGATGAAGAGATGACGCTGAAGCCGCCCGGATTGTGGTACGAGCCGTTTTCGTCATCCACCACGACCGTTCCCGACAACCCCATTCCTGCCACCACTGCTTCGTCGTAATTCCAATTGCCCGCGTGAGCGAAGTCCGCCATTGTGCCGGGATCTTCGACCACTCGGAATCCTGCCACGAAATAACCGTCAATGATGTCCAGCGGAGTATCGTAAGAGGCGTCGGTGACGAAGCTGGAAGCGTCGGGCGTGTTGTTGCCGAAGTCGGCGACGATGTCGTATTCGCCTGGCTGCATGGCTGCAGGCCAGACCAGCACTCTGTTGACGTTGATGCAGCCGGCTTGAACCTTCAGTTTTTGGACGGCCGCGTTGCCGCCCAGGACGGGCAGATGCGCCAGGCTGTTGTCAGTGCCCCAGGTCGCGTCGTCCTTGCTTTGAATGACGTAAAGCGCACACATCTTGCTGATGTTGTTCGGATCAACTATTCCCGGATCGAGCGCCGCCCACACATCCTCGCCAACTTCGAAGGTGTCGGAGTAGCGGAAATACGGCGCGCCTGACACCGTGCGTCCGCTGACAGGGAGTTTGTTCACGCAACCGCCGAGCACCGGCTTGGCAGTCCAGAACTTTTCGCGGATGACCGCGCCAGTGATGCGGCGGCTACAGACAATGTCAGTCGCAAGCAAACGCGGCACATCGTTTTGCTCGTATCCGTAGCGCAATGGCCGCACGATGAAGTCATAAGCTCCGGGCAGCAGCGCGTCAGCCGCCGCGAATTCAATGACGGCTTGTCCGCCAGCCTGCGGCAACCGCACATCGCGCACAGCCGGGCGGCCATTGCTCAAGGTCGCTGCCACAATTGGGTCGCCAACGCGCCAATCGTGCTGTCGCGGCGTCATGAAAATGCGCGCCTCGCCGCTGGCGGGAAGATTGCGCAAAGTCAGGTAAAGCGGCTGCGTCCCAACTTCAAAACCGTTGAGCAAACGCCCGTCCCTCTCTGTGGCCATCACCAGCGGGCGCGTCAAGGCGGGCGCCAGACGAATGTTTTGTTGCGCGATGCGTTTTCCTGCCGACGCGAGGGTCAGCGTCAGCGTCTTGTTCGCCCATCGCTGTTGCGCTTCGTCTGGCGTGTAGCGCGCGTTGCTATTGGGATCGTCGAACCCAATCTGCGGCCAGAGCACGGTCTCTTCAATCTCGCCGCGACGGTTCGACAACAGGCGGCTGATGAAAAGTTCCTTGCCCGCCATCGAAATTTCGATCTCGTAAGCATGCGCCGGTCGCAAGCCGCGAGCTTGAAAGACGAGCGACTCGCCGGCTTCGAACAGCTCGCGCGGCGTTCCGTCGTCGGACTGCAAAATGATTTGCGTTTGTTCTTGGCCGTGAAGGCTGGCGAATGGGATGAGTATTTCGAATTCGCTGTCTTTGCCCATGCCCCAATGAATGGCGTCCTCGGTGGTGTGTAGCAAAGTTTGGCGGTCGGCGCGGTACGCCTTGAAATAAATGTCCGGCTTGGCGTCGAAAAATTCTTGAAAGTCTTCGGACTCGCAAACCACCTCGAATTTGCCATTCGAATCGGAGACGGCTGCGCCCAATAGATCGTCGAAGATCAAATCCTTGTCATACGCTTTGACGAATATCCCGGACAAAGGAATGCCTGATTCCTTCTCTTTAACGAGACCTTTGATCCTGAAAGTAATCATAATTTTTGGCTCCTTTTTTCGGCAAAAGTTGTAAGCGACTATTGCTGAGTAAATAGAAAACGCCTTGTATTGCCGAAGGCTTGATGGAAGTTCCAATTATAGAACTTCATCCCTAAACGGAAATAGAGTTCGATTGTTCATTAGTGGCTCATGAAGCGTCCGTTCTTGGCCGATTGTTTATTCCGAACTGATTGCTGATTTTGGCTGACTGCTGCTTTTCGACGGGCGCAGGTTAGTTGCAAGCCAAATTGGTGTCAAGATAAATATTGCTCAGCGCAGAATTTCTCACCTCCAAAATGGGTATGTGTGTTGACGACCTTCGGTGCGATGGGTATTATCTCGCCTTCCTTTTGAACAGGTTCTCTGATTCAGTTCAATTGGGCCGTTAGCTCAGTCGGTAGAGCAACTGGCTTTTAACCAGTGGGTCGATGGTTCGAGTCCATCACGGCTCATTCCCTGAAACAGCAACGGGCGTCTTCAACCAAGACGCCCGTTGCTGTTTCAGGGAGTTTCCACGTTCATCTATCCGGCTGAAGTTGTCCCCGGATAAAGCCGAGCAATTTCAGCCATTGCTCCGGTCAACGCGACAATTTGCCGATCAACATCCCGGCAATGAGGAGGAACTTCGACAATGATTACCGACAGCCAATTACAGCAAATTATGCCGACTCTTCCGGCGGCCAAACGTCAGATGTATTTGCCGTTTTTGAATCACGCCCTGGATATGTTTGACATCAACACGACGCTGCGGCAAGCAGCGTTTTTGGCGCAAATCGCTCACGAATCCGGCGAACTGAAATTTTTTGAAGAGATTTGGGGGCCGACAGCGGCGCAAAAACGGTATGAGCCACCCAGTGATCTGGCCAAACGATTGGGCAACACTCAACCCGGTGATGGCAAACGATACAAAGGCCGCGGCCCAATCCAGATTACAGGCCGTTTCAATTACAGAAAGTACGGCCAATTGTTGGCAGTTGATCTGGAAGGCAATCCTGATCTGGCTTCGACTACGCAAATCGGATTTGAGACGGCAGGCCAGTTTTGGAAATTGAACGGTTTGAACGAACTGGCCGATGTTCAGGACTTCACCTCCATTACCAAACGAATCAATGGCGGATTGAATGGATTGGCGAGTCGGCAAAAGTATTACGACCGTGCCAAGCAGGTATTGGGGGCGGCGGTTTCTTTCAGTAGCTTTTCATTGGCGGCTGCGGCAACTCCACAAAATGCTCCTGCCGCTTCCTTTACCTTACTTCGTGGGCAGGAGGCAATAGAAGAAGACGCTGCAACCCTGGTTTCAAGTTCTCCTCCTGTTTCGACACCAACACCAGCACCGACACCAACTCCGAAACCGTCTTCAGATAGTGGCGCAGGTAGCGCCGCTGCAAAAAAAAATCCGATCATCAGTTGGCTAAAAAGGCTGTTCGGGTGGGAGTGAAATCCGCAAAGCCTGCGAAGAAGGCAGACAAGAAGTCGGCGAAAAAAGCGGCGAAGGCTGTTGCCAAGAAGACGGCCAAGCCTGCGGCAAAGAAAGCAGCCAAAAAAGCTGCTAAAAAGGTGGTGAAGAAAGCTCCGGCCAAAAAAGCTGCTAAAAAGGTGGTGAAGAAAGCAACCGTCAGATCGGCGAAAAAGGCTGTGAAAAAAGCAGCCAAGAAAATTGCTAAAAAGAAATAAGCTGAAGCCGTTTTACCAAAGCAGACGCAAATCGAAAGGCGCGAACTCGATATGGGGACGCGCCTTTTTGGTTGTCAGGCCATGGACTTGCTGAACAAAAATGAGGCGTTCGGAATGGTTCCGAACGCCTCTCCGAGTTGAAAGTGGAGAAGTGAAGATTTTGCGAAAGTTGCGCGAAGCCCCCGTGCGACTGAAGCCCCCGTTTCGCCAAGCCGCATTGCAGTGACGCAGCTTTCGCAAACTGGATTCAACGACTCGTCAGGGCATAGGACAGCTTGGCGAGTTGTTGAGAATGTTGCGATCTTTCAGGATGAACGTCGTATCCGGTTGTTGCCGTTTGATCGAAGCGTTGCCGGTGTTTCGCGGCGCGATCACACAACGGTCGAACGAAGCATTGACGCGGGAATCGTCGTGCAATGTGACGACGCAGCCGACGCGCCTGATTTCGCCCCGGCCAATCATCGTGAAGCCGCCAACTCCGCAACGGACGAATTTGTATTCGCCGGTAAACGTGTTGAAGAGCAGATAATCGCCGCTGTCATCATCCTGAATGCTGGCGTCCCAAACGGTGACCGTGAAACTGCACGAAGCCGTAGCTCCGCCGGAATCCGTCGCCGTGCAGGTGACGGTCGTCACTCCAAGGTTGAAAGCCGAACCGGAAGCTGGTGAGCACACCACTACTGCCCCCGGACAATTGTCCACAACCACCGGATCGGGGAAGTTGACTATGGCGTTCATCGTCCCCGGCGTAGCCGAAATCACATCCTTGTCATCCGGACAAGTTATGATCGGCGGAGGATTCTGCGCCACAGTCGTTGCCGAAGCCGAATTGTTGGCCGGATTCGGGTCTGTCGTTGACGCGCTGATCGTTGCGGTATTGTTGATGATCGAACCATCTGACAGAGAACAGTTCGCTGTCGTATCGAACACCACGGTTGCTGTTGCGCCGACTGCCAGCGAAGCGAAACTCACAGTTTGATTTTGTCCCGCGCCACCACACACGCCGCCGTTGTCCGCTGCACAATTATTGAAGATCGCTCCGAACGGCAACACATCGGTCAACGTCACCGAATTGGCAACGCTCGGCCCGTTGTTCCGAATCGTGATCGTGTAAGTCAACGGATTGTTCGTCACTACCGGATCGGGCGTATCCACTTTGGAAACGACTTCCAGGTCGGCTTGCGCAATGACGTTGGTCGAAACCGTCGCCGTGCTGTTGGCCGGAGGATCAAAGGCATCGGTTGTCGCCACGGCAGTGTTGCTGATCGTCGAAGCATTCGGCGTTGCCGGATCAACATTGACGACGATGGTGAACGTCGCGGTTTCGTTATTGGCAACGGAAGCTTTCGTGCATTTCACCGTGCCGCCGCTGCCGACCGTCGGGAACGTGCAGCTCCAACCTGCCGGAGTCGTTACCGAAACAAACGTGGTATTCGCGGGCAAGGTGTCGCTGACCATAGCATTGGTTGCGGCATCCGGGCCGTCGTTTGTCAGGTTGATCGTGTAAGTCAGGTTGGTTCCCGCAACGACAGGATTCGGCGAAGCGGTTTTGGTCAAGCTCAAATCGGCGCTGACCAAACCCAGCGCGCTGTCCAGCCGCAAACGAGGGCGAGTCGTATTCGTCGGCATCGAACCGCGTGTATCTGTGATCGGCACGCCTGTGTTTTGAAACTGAGTCAAAACCGTTCCAACCGCGTCGTTGCCGTGACCGGGCGAAGCTTTGAACACAGCCCAGGCTCCTGCGACGTGCGGGGCAGCCATAGAGGTTCCGCTTTTGAAGCCGAAGCTGTTCACGGTCGTTCCGGGAATCGCAGCTTCTATGCTGCCGCCCGGAGCGAACAGACTCAGGAAAGGAGTGACGTTCGATGAAGCTCGCACATTGTCGTCCTTGTTGGTGGAACCGACGCTGACCGCCGTCGAAATGCACGCCGGAGCGCCCATCGCGTCGGTGAAACCGTCGTTGCCCGAAGCAACCACAGTGGCAATGCCCAACGAACGCAGGTTATCAATCGCCGTTTTGCGAGAATCACCGTCGCAAGTTGTGGTGTTCATTCCACCGCCCAGGCTCATGTTTACAGCGGCGATGCGGAAAATTGGATTGCCACCACCATCTGTCATGTTGGCCAGCGTCAACACACGCTCTAAACCTAGAATCTGGTCGGAAGCAAATGAGCGGGCACATGGCGCAGTGTCCATGCCGCAGTCTGACGCTTTGCTGGAAAAGACCTGGATGGCAATGACGTTGGCATCTCTGGCCACGCCTGAAATGACCTGGCCATTGGTTTTCGTGACGGCTCGACCGGCGGCGATTCCGGCCACGTGAGTTCCGTGGTCGCATCCGTCAATTCCCGCCGCGCAATTGACGCCGGAACCTGCCGCTGTGGAGTTTGCTCCACCGGGACAAACCGAGGAAAAATCCACGCCGCTGACCGTCGTCGTGGAGGAAAAACAAGCTTCGGAAACCACTTTGCCGCCGTTCAATGCAGGGTTCGTGCTGTCTACGCCCGTGTCCAGAATGGCCACAGTTTGCCCTGCGCCGGTAAAACCCGAAGCCCAGGCGGCATCGGCTCCGACAATGCGCGTGCTGTCAATCAACGAAGGCCGGTCAGCCACGTCTTCCTGAATCTGGAAAACTTCCGGCGACTGTTTCAATTGCTCCAATTCTTCGGCGCTGACTTCCATCGCCAGATAAGGAATGTACTGGAATCGTTTGACCGATTCGCGGTTGGTGGATTGCAGCCGATTCAGCAATGACTGCTGAGCTTGGGCAATCATTTGGTGTTGAGAGTCCTTGTCTTCCTGGCGCTTCAGAAAACCTTCGGCGCGATAAGAGACCGGCAATCGAACGCCGACAATTACACGAACGGGTTTTCCGCCCTGCGCTTTTTTCGCCAGTTCGGCAAATTGACGTTCGGTGAAGGCTGATCGGTCAAATTGCAAATCTTTAGGTGCCTGGTCTTGTCCGGCTGGATTGGGTTGATTGATTGAATCTTGTTGGGCGGAAGCTGTGGAATGGAAAATATCTGTTTGCGTGATCAGACCTGCAACGAACAGCGTCAGACAACACGCGGCCAGCATTAATCCCATTTTCCGAGACCATTCGCCCGTGAAGCGGTTGGATGGGCTTTGTTTGATCTTGTTTGGCATTGGTTTCTCCGTTCTTGAGTTGGTTGAGATCGCAAAAGAACCGCCTTTCCTGCGCGGCGCAGACAGAGGTTGATCAGCGGTTTTTTTCCTCCATCTTGGTAAGCGGAAAAATGGCAGAGAAGCTTGAACGGCGAAGAAACTTTTTGCTGCTCTGACGCCAATGTAGCTCGAACTGCCCAGTTTGCGTCATTCACAGGAAATCACTGATGGCCGCAAGTGAACCAAACGGGCAGTTAAATTTCCTTCTGCAACACAAGTTTTCTATTTCCGTGCGTCGCTCCCGGATTAAGTTATTGAGCACAAACATCACAAGAACTGTAATGCTGGTTTTGGCAATCGTCTTGTCGTAAGCTTTGCCGCGTCATCAAATCCATAATTTCACGGAGAAATTCAATGAGCGAAAAATTGTTGGAATGTTTGCAGGCCAGCGGATTGGCTGCGGCGTTGACGGAAAACGAGGCGAACAAGGTTGCGGCAGAGCTTGACGAAATTACGGGGCAGCAAGTGTATTCCCGCTCGATTACGGCAGCGGACAAGGCTGTGTTTTTCCTGGCGCGAGACGGCGAAACCAAATCGCTGGGCGTGATTTCAACCGATGCGGCATTGCATAGGAAGTTCGTTGGTTCGATTGTCGAAGTCGTGTTGGGCAAAGAAACATTGCTGCTGACGCTGGCCGAAACGTCGTCGTCGAACGCGGCGGCGTTGCGTTCCATTTTGCCGTTTTTGAATCCGACGACTTTGGGATTGAAAAAATCTGCCGGATGCGGCGACCGATTGGGTTTGGCGACGCCGGGGCACATTCGAGCAATTCGGCATTCGACGATGGCTCCGATTTTGGCGCAACAATCCATACGCGAAAACGCGCGCACAGGCCGCACGCCACAACAAGTGATGGACGAAGCTCTGTGGGGAATCTTTCAAGAAGGTTGGCGCGAAGGCTTCGGAGCCGACGCCGACCATTTGAAAAACACTGACGACATTGATTCCTGCGCGGCTGCCGGATTCACCTTTTACACGATTGATCCAGGCGAACACGTGGACAACGAAGCCAACACTGCTCCGATTGATGTATTGAAAACCAAGATTGCAGCGCTGGATTGGGCGGCGCTCGAAACCACCTGGGATGCGACACAAGCTGCGCTCGGCGGCAAAATTGACCTGGGAAGCTTCGCGGTCAACATCAGCGAAGAAGACTTGCTGCGTTCTGCCGCCAAATATGGTCGAGTCGTCGCGCACACGGTCAAAATGTACCGCCACTTGGAAGCGGTCATGAACGGCAAGCCTTTCGAGTTGGAAATGAGCGTGGACGAAACCGAAACCGTGACTACGCTGGCCGAACACATTTACATCGCGCACGAATTGAAACGACTGGGCGTGCGTTGGGTCAGTCTGGCTCCGCGTTATGTCGGCGATTTTGAAAAAGGCGTGGATTACATCGGCGATCTCGCCGAGTTCGAAAAATCCTTTGCGCAGCATCTGGCTGTTTCCAAAACTTTCGGACCGTACAAACTCAGTCTGCATTCCGGCTCGGACAAATTCAGCGTTTACCCGATTGCTTCGCGCGTGGCGGGCGATCTGGTGCATTTGAAAACCGCCGGAACCAGTTACCTGGAAGCCTTGCGCGCCATAGGCAAAGTCAATCCATCGCTGTTTCGCAGCATCGTGGCATTTGCGAAAGAACGTTACCCAATTGATCGCGCCAGTTATCACGTGTCGGCGCAGGTCGAAAAAATGCAGAACGTGGACGAATTGCCGAACGACAAGCTGACCACCTTGCTGGATGATTTTCATGCGCGGGAAATCCTGCACGTCACGTTTGGATCAGTGCTGCATCACGCCGATTTCCGCGAACCGTTTTTCGCCACGTTGCGCCGCAACGAAGGCGTGTATTACGACATGCTGGAAATTCATTTCGACAAACACTTCGCGCCGTTCGGCGAAGCTTCAGCAGCCAAAGCCTGAATACGAATTGGAAGAACGTTATGCCCGTCTTCACCTTTCCAATCGCCTTCCTGGCGTTATTGGCGGTTCCGCTGCTGGTAGCGATTTACTGGCTGAGAAACCGCGCCAAAGAACGTCAGGTGTCCAGTTTGATGTTCTGGATGGACGTGCGACAGCGTTGGGAAGGCGGGCAAACGATTCATCGGTTGCAAATGCCGTTGCTGTTTGTTTTGGAATTGCTGGCGATTGTGTTGCTGGCGACGGCGGCGGCCAAACCGTTGATGCGAGCGGGCGATGCGGCCAAACCTTTGGTCGTTGTGCTCGACGATTCGTTTTCCATGCAGGCGGGCGGCAAAGACAGTTCGCGCAATCGAGCCGCGCGAGCGGTGGAAAACGAACTTCGATCCAATCGCTATGAGCCAGTGAGATTTGTGTTGGCAGGCGAAACTCCTCAAGTTTTAGGTGAGGCAGCATCCAACAACGAGCAAACCAAACGATTGCTGCAAAACTGGAAATGCGGAACCGCGACGGCCAACCTGGAGGAAGCCGTCGCGTTTGCGTTTGAACTCGGTGGCAAACGCGCCCGCGTGTTGGTGGTCAGCGATCATGCGCCGCAACAGCAAATCAGCGACAGCCGGTTGCAATGGTGGGCGTTCGGTTCGTTGTTGCCGAATGTAGCTTTTGTCAGCGCTACTTCTACGGCACGCGGCGACGAAATTCAGGCGATGTTGGAAGTCGCCAACCTCTCTTCCCAATCCATCAAGACAATTCTGGAAGTCAAAACTCTGGCCTCTGCTGATCCGCAACCGATTACTCTGGCAGCGAACGAAACGAAACGGTTCGTAGTGCGGTTGTCGGAAAGCGGTTCTCCGGTGTGGGCGAAGATCGGCGACGATGATTTGAACGTGGACAATCGGGTCGTTTTGTGGCCTGTCAACAGCAAGCTCGTTCGGGTGGATTTGCGAATTGCCGATGCCAAATTGCGCGAGTTGATCGAAAAAGCTGTGGAAACGTCTTCGCAAGTTCGGTTGAGTTCGGAAAAGCCGGAACTGGTCATCGCAGATTCTGCGGATGTGAAAGTTGCCGACGCGGAAAGCTGGACGCTGCAATTGCTCAATGAAAAAGATGCCAGCAGTTACCTTGGACCATTTGTCCTGGATAAGGCGCATCCGCTGACCGAAGGGCTATCGTTGGGCGGAGTGGTCTGGGCGGCGGGAAAATCCGAATTGCCGGGAACCCCTATCATTACTGCCGGCAACATCGCTTTGTTGACGGATGTGGATCGCGCCGGTCGCCACGAACTCCGTTTGCGATTGAGGCCGGAACTTTCAACCGTGCAGCAAACACCGAACTGGCCGATTCTGATTTCCAACCTGATTCAGTGGCGGGCGAGCGTCGCGCCCGGATTGCGCCAACCGAATGTTCGGTTGGGCAGCGAAGCCACGTTGATTGTGGATGGCGACACACAGTCAGTGACCGTCACCGATCCGGCGCAGAATTCTCGCCAACTTGCCGTGCGCGATGGCGCAGTGACGATCAAAGCCGACATCGGTGGCGAATATAAATTCGCCACCGAAACTGCAAAATACACATTGGCCGCAAATGCCATTTCGCGCGAAGAATCCGATTTGACTTCTGCCGCTTCCGGTCGTTGGGGAAACTGGGCGAATGCGACCTCGCTGGAATGGGAATATCGCAGCTTCGTCTGGTTGTTGTTGATCGTTGTGTTGGCTTTGTTGGCGGCTCACGCCTGGCTGGCCAATCGCCAAAACGCGGCTTGATGCTTCTTCGGTTTTGGGAACAGCCATTCCCGCAACCGAACACTTGCTTTCAGCTTTGCCAATTCTCTGGCGAAGCCAAATCCTACCTGATGCAACAGTTTACCTTTCAACGTTCGCTGGCACGCCATTTGGATTGAACTCTGCGACAGACTCCTGCCCATTTTTGATTTGAAAGGACGACCGCATGGAATCGTTGTGGCAAGACTTGCGCTTTGCTTGGCGGATGCTGGTCAAGCGTCCCGCTTTCACGTTGATTGCTGTTCTCACATTGGCGTTGGGCATAGGCATCAACACTTCCATTTTCAGCGTCATCAATTCGGTGTTGCTGAAACCATTGCCATACCTGGCCCCTGAGCGATTGGTCACGTTGCGGTCGAACGAATCCACGCCGGATTTGGCTGATATTGCAAATTGGAGTCAATCTTATGATTCGGTTGGTGGGATTGTGACCATGCCGCTGGATTTCACGGGCGGCAGCGAACCGGCGCAATGGCGAACCGGGGTGGTCACGGGCGGGTATTTTGGAACGCTGGGCGTCAATCCACTGCTCGGCAGAATCATCGGTTATGACGATGACAAAGAAGGAAACCCCTTTGTTCTGGTGCTGAGTCACGAGACATGGCAGACGCAATTTGGAGGCAATGCGCAGATTCTTGGCCGAACGGTCACGCTCAGCGGCAACACGTATACGGTAATTGGCGTCATGCCGCCTTCGTTCAAATCTCCGCGCGAAACAGTCGAAGCCTGGGCGCCGTTGCACGTCGTCAATCCACTGGCGGCGAAATATCGCGGCGTGCATTTTCTACGCAGTTATTTGCGGCTGAAAGACACCGTTACCATCGCGCAGGCGCAATCAGAATTGCAGGGAATTGACCAGCGACTGGCAGCGGCGTATCCGGAGGAAAACAAGAATCGCCGGGCAATTCTGATTCCGCTTCATGACCGCATCGTCGGGCAAAGCCGAAACGCCTTGTGGGTATTGTTTGGCGCGGTTTCGCTGGTGCTGCTGATTGCTTGTGTGAATTTCGCCAGTTTGTTGTTGGCGCGTGCGGCGGAACGCGAACGTGAATTTGTCATCCGCGCGGCGCTCGGCGCGGGACGCGGCAGATTGGTTCGGCAACTGTTGACCGAAAGCGTTTTGATCGCGGTCGCAGGCGGCGCGCTCAGCATCATGTTTGCAATGTGGGGCATTGATTTGCTGACCGCTCTGAAGCCGGACGATTTGCCGAGATTGGATGAAATCGCGATTGATCGCCGCGTTATGTTTTTTACGCTTGGCATTTCCGTCGCCGTGGGATTGATCTTCGGGTTGCTGCCTGCGTGGACGTCTTCGCGCAATCAGGTTGGCGAAGCGTTGAAGGAGGGAGGACGCGCGGCCACAGCGGGTTCCGCCAAACAACGATTGCGCAAATCGCTGGTCGTGCTGGAAACAGCTTTTGCCGTGGTCTTGCTGATCGGCGCGGGATTGTTGATTCGCAGCTTTTCTCAATTGCGTTCGGTTCAAACCGGCTTCAATGCGGAAAACATGCTGACCATGCGCATTGATCTGCCGGAAGCGCGTTACAAGGAAATTTCCAAGCAGGCGAATTACCGGCGCGCAGTGTTGTCGGAAATCAATTCGCTGCCGGGTGTGGAAGCCGTAATGGTCAGCGAATTGCCGCTGAGCGGAGATTCGCTCAATCACGATTTTGCCGTCGAAGGCCGTCCGCCCGTTGCGCCGGGCGATGAACCCAGCGTCGAAACTCGCAGCGTGGAAGGAGATTACTTTCGCGTGATGCAAATCCCGCTGCTTGCCGGACGCGCTCTGACCGAACAGGATCACGAAAACTCTCAGCTTGTCGGCGTCGCCAACGAATCCCTTGTTCAACAGTATTTCCCGAATGAAAACCCGATTGGCGCGCGTGTTCGTTGGGCGCGCGATGAACAGGTCAACTGGATCACGATTGTCGGCGTTGTCGGCGACGTGAAGCATTTTGGTCTGAACGACTCAGAACTGCCTGCGCTCTACACGCCGTATTCGCAATCCGGGCGCGAATGGAAACGTTGGATGAATCTGGCGATTCGCAGTTCGCAGGAACCTGCCGCGCTGGCCGCCGCCGTCAAAAGTCGTTTGTGGAAAATTGATTCGCAAATTCCAGCCACCAAAGTCCGCTCGATGGCCGAAGTGGTTTCGATCTCGGTCGCTACGGAGCGATTCAACATGCTGTTGCTTGGAATTTTTGCCGCGCTGGCATTGGCTCTGGCGGCCATAGGAATTTACGGCGTGGTCGCTTATTCCGTAACGCAACGCACGCATGAACTCGGCATTCGCGTGGCATTGGGCGCTCAATCGAAAGATGTACTGAGTCTGGTCATCGGTCAGGGCATGAAGCTGGTCGTGGTCGGGTTGGGAATTGGCCTGGCTGCCGCTTTCGGACTGACGCGTCTGATGCGAACGCTGTTATTCAACATCAATCCAGGCGACCCGCTGACCTTTGCGTTGGTGGCTGTGGCGCTGATGGGAATTGCCTTACTGGCCTGTTACCTGCCTGCGCTGAAGGCAACGCGAGTAGACCCAATGGTTGCGCTTCGCAGCGAATAGCTCTGATCGAGAAGGAGAAACCATGCAAACCTTTTGGCAGGACCTGCGCTACGGCGTACGAATGTTGCTCAAACAAAAAGGCATCACGATAGTGGCTGTGCTTTCGCTGGCCTTGGGCATTGGCGCGAACACCGCTTTGTTCAGTGTGGTGGACGCGATGTTGTTGAAAATGTTGCCGGTCAAAGAACCGGAACGATTGGTGCTGTTTCGGTCGGTCGCTCCACGTGAATTCAGCGTTGGCAGTTACAGCGGAAACTCCAACACCGACCCGGTGACCCGGCAACGCAGCATGACTTCGTTCCCGATGCAGGCTTTTCAGCGAATGCGCGAAGTGGAAAGTCCCTTGTCTGACATATTCGTATTTGGAGATGTGGGATTGAATGTCAGCGCCGATGGGCAATCCGACGTTGTCAGCGGACAGGCCGTGTCCGGCAATTATTATGCGGGATTGGGAGTGCAGGCGATGCTGGGTCGCGTGCTGACCAATGAAGACGACAGCGCATCAGCCAGCCCGGCTGCCGTCATCAGCTACCGATATTGGCAGCAGCGTTTTAGCGGCAACGAGGCCGTGATTGGCAAACAGGTCAATTTGAACAACATCGGCTTCACGATAGTGGGCGTCACGCCGCCGGGATTCGATGGGGCGATGCAGGCAGGTTCGACGTTGGATGTGACAATTCCGGTTTCCTGGGAACCTCAGCTTTATGCGGATCGCCAACGTTCGAATATGGGCGGCGCAGGAACCTGGTGGTTGCGAATGATGGGGCGGCTGAAACCCGGAGCAACGGCGGAACAGGCGCGCGCTCAATTGGAATCGGCGTTTCATCAATCGGTGATAGAACATCGTGCCGCGCGACAGGCTCAAGCGCAGGCCACAGGCGGCAACGCGATCAATGATCTCGATCCCAAATTTTATCCGCGTCTGTTTCTCGATCCCGGCGGACAGGGAGAGATGAACACTCGAAACCGATACGCGCCTTCGATGTATTTGTTGCTGGGGGTGGTGGCGATCGTGCTGCTGATTGCGTGCGCGAACGTGGCGAATTTGTTGCTGTCACGAGCGGCTTCGCGGCAAAAGGAAATCGGCGTTCGCTTGGCGCTCGGAGCCAGTCGCTGGCGATTGATTCGCCAATTGCTGACGGAAAGCGTGCTGTTGTCGTTGTTGGGCGGCGCGCTGGGGATTTTGTTTGCGCTGTGGATCAAGGACGGATTGCTGGCCGTCAGCGATTGGGGCGGACGCGGGATGCGCGGATTGGAACCGCAACTGGATTGGCGGGTGATGGGATTCACGTTGGGGCTGTCATTGTTGACCGGCATCGTTTTCGGGCTGGTTCCGGCCATGCGCGCAACCAATGTGGATTTGACGCCGACGTTGAAGGACACCGGACGCGGTTCGAGCGTCGCAACGCGTTCGTTGCTCAGCCGCAGTCTGGTGGTTGTGCAAGTCGCTCTTTCGCTATTGCTGTTGGTGGGCGCGGGATTGTTTGTCCGAACGCTGCTGAATTTGCAAAGCGTGGAGCCGGGATTCAATGCCAAAAATCTGCTGATCTTCGGCATTCAGCCTGGGCTGATTGGATACAAAGACGAAAAGCTGACCCATCTGTATGAACAGGCGACTGAACGGTTGCAAGCCATTCCCGGCGTGCAAGCTGTGACGTTTTCGCGCATGACGTTGCTGGCGCATGGATCGAGTTCGCGCAGCGTCTTTTTGCGCGATGCGTTAAACACGCCCCCTGATTCCGAAGGCCGGATCAAGGAAAGCGGCGAAGGATATATTCATCAAGTGCGCGAAAATTTTCTGGAAACGATGCAGATTCCTTTGTTGGCTGGGCGTAATTTGACGCCTCAAGACAATGTAAATGCTCCGCGTGTGGTGGTCGCCAATCAAGCCTTCGCCAACAAATACTTCCCGAATGAAAATCCCATCGGCAAACGATTCACCTTCGATCCGAAAAAACCGGACGAAGTGGAAATCATCGGCTTGGCCAAGGACGCGAAATACACACGCCAACGCGATGACGTTCCTCCGACGGTTTATGCTTCCTGGCGACAGGAACTGCGCTCGATGGGCAATGCCACCATCGAAGTGCGAACCGCTGGGAATCCTACCGATTTGACTGCCGCCATTCGCTCGGTGATGCAGGAAGTGGACGCGAATTTGCCGCTGGTCAACATCCGAACCCAAATCGAACAAGCAGACGCGACACTGATGATGGAACGGTTGTTCGCCAAATTGCTGACGTTGTTTGGGCTGCTGGCTCAGCAACTCGCTTCCATCGGATTGTTCGGCGTGATGGCGTATGCGGTTTCGCAGCGCACGCACGAAATCGGCATTCGGATGGCGCTCGGAGCCGAAACAGGCGATGTGATGAAGATGATTTTGAGGCAGGGAATGACGCTGGCGATATTGGGAATCGCGCTGGGATTGATCGGCGCGTATGTGCTGACGAAATACCTGGAAAGTTGGGTGAACCTGTCGCAAATGCTGTTCGGCGTGAAAGTCACAGACCCGATGACTTATGGTGTGATTGCCGCGGGGTTGACGGTTGTGGCGTTGATTGCGTGTTTCATTCCCGCGTGGCGCGCGACCAAAGTGGATCCGATGATTGCGCTGCGTTATGAATGATGAAGTCGTAATGCGGAACGATGAATGAGCAACGAAAAATTCATCATTCATCACTCCGCATTCATCATTGAGCAAGGAAAACTGATGCAAACCCTATTACAAGACCTTCGTTACGGCGTGCGGATGTTATGGAAAAAGCCGGGCTTTGCGGCTGCCGCGATTCTTTCTCTGGCGATGGGAATTGGAGCGACCACAGCGATTTTCAGCATTGTGGATGCTGTGTTGCTGCGCGCGTTGCCGTACCCAAACGCTGACCGGATTGTGCAAATCCGCGAAGTCAACGAGCGCGGCGTTTCGATTCGCGTCGCTGAGCCGAATTACCTGGACGTTCGGGAGCGACAACGCAGTCTGGATGCAATGGCCCAATTTTCCGGCGGCACAGTTGTCGTCACCGGCGGGAAAGAGCCGGTTCGCGGACGCGCCTATTGGGTGTCGAATGAATTCTTTGACGTGATAGGCGTCAAACCAGCGATGGGACGAGGCTTTGCCGCTGACGAAACCAAACCCGGCGCAGGCGCAAAAGTCGCCATTGTCAGTCATGGATTTTGGCAACGCAGTTTGGGCGGACGCGCGGATTTCAGCGGCGCTACGATCAATGTGGACGGGCCGGCGTTTACTGTCATAGGCGTCATGCCGCCCGGTTTCGGTTATCCGCAGGAAGCGGATGTTTGGGTTCCGCGCGAAACCGAACCTGTTCAAACATCGCGCACGGCGCACAATTGGTTCGTCATCGGACGAATCCGAGAGAACATCCCACCGGCGCAAGCGCGCGCTGACATCAGCGCCATCGGCAAACAATTGCGCCAGGAACACGGCAAACAAGTGGATTTGGTGGATTTGGCCGTTGTCCCGTTGCAGGAGTTTCTGACTTCCGAAGCGCGTTCGGGTTTGTGGTTGATGTTTGCCGCCGTCGGTTTGTTGTTGCTGGTTGCCTGCGCCAACGTGGCCAATCTGTTGCTGGCGCAAGCGACGTTGCGTTCGTCGGAATTTGCCTTGCGCGCAGCCCTTGGGGCTTCGCGCTGGCGAATGGCGCGGCAATTTATCTCCGAAAATCTTCTGCTCACGATCTGCGCGGGCGCTCTGGGAATTCTGCTTTCCTTCTGGGGCGTAGACGTTCTGCTGAGCCTCAACCAAAACAATTTGCCGCGCGTAACCGAAATCGCCGTCAATTGGCGCGCGTTGCTCTTCACGTTGGGACTGGCCGTTGCGATTGCCGTCGTATTGGGCAGTTTGCCTGCCATGCGATTTTCCAACTCGGATTTGCAAAACCAGTTGAAAGAAACAGGTCGCGGAGCTTCGGCTTCGCGTTTGAGCCAGCATTTGCGGCAGGGACTGATCGTCGCGCAAATCGCATTGACGCTGGTGCTGTTGATTGGCGCGGGATTGATCGGGCGCAGCTTTTTACGGTTGATGCAAACCGACACCGGTTTCAAGCCGGAAAGCGCCGTAGTCATGACCTTGTCGTTGCCAACGACCATTGATGAAAAGGAAGAACAACGGTTGCAGCAATTCCATCTGCAACTGCTGGAAAGTCTGACGACCATGCCCGGCGTGGTGGCGGCAGGCGGCATCAATGCGTTGCCGCTTTCCCGACGAGGCTCAAACGGAACTTTTCAAAAAGACGGCAACCCTGCGACCACGGGCGATGCGAATTTCCGTTTGGCGAGCGGCGGTTATTTTGCCGCGATGGGAATTCCGTTGTTGCGCGGACGAATGTTTGACGAGCGCGACCGCGGCAGCGCACCGGATGCGTGCGTGATCAGTCAATCAGTGGCGCAAAAATACTGGCCGGGAGAAGACCCCATCGGACGCACCATTCAATTCGGCAACATGGATGGCGACAAAGACCTGCTGCACATCGTCGGCATAGTCGGCGACATCCGCGACGGCGGGTTGGATCAACCAGCCGAGCCAACGGTATACGCCCATTCCTTGCAGCGTCCGCAATGGTGGCAAGTGTCCAACCAGTCTTATGTTCTGCGCACAACGCTACCGGCAGGCTCCGCCATTTCCGCCATGCGCTCCATCACTGAATCACTCAATCGCGAAGCCTTTCTGCGATTCCAGACCTTGCCGGAAGTTGTCACGGCTTCGCTGGATACGCGCCGCTTCAGTTTGGTGATTTTCGGCGCGTTTGCGGTGACGGCGTTGTTGCTGGCGGCAATGGGTGTGTACGGCGTAACGGCTTACGCTGTGTCGCAGCGTCAACACGAAATCGGCATACGCATGGCTTTGGGCGCAACCGCATCTGACGTGTTGCGGTTGATGATGAGCCAGGGAATGCGCCTGGCCTTGCTGGGCGTAGTAATTGGTGTCGTGGCCGCGTTGGCGATTGCCGGAACGTTGTCGAAATTCGTGTACGGCATTACCACGACTGATCCGCTGACCTTTGCCGCAATTTCGGCACTACTGATTGTTGTGGCGCTGCTGGCTTGCTGGCTTCCAGCCCGGCGAGCGACAAAAGTTGACCCAATGATTGCGCTACGCTGTGAATGATGAAGTCTGAAGCATGGATTCGGAATGATGAAGGATGTTGGAGTTCATCTTTCATCCTTCCGCTTTCATCCTTCCGCTTTCATCCTTTCAAAGAGGAGGATTGATGCAAACACTCATACAAGACCTGCGTTATGGCGTGCGAATGTTGATGAAGCAAAAAGGAGTCACGACGATTGCTGTGTTATCTCTGGCGTTGGGGATCGGCGCGAATACGGCGTTGTTCAGCATTGTGGATGCGATGCTGCTTAAGCTGCTGCCGGTCAGGGAACCAGAACGTTTAGTGTTGTTCCAATCCCTGGCGCCGGAGGAATTTAGTCCGGGTGGTTACAGCGGTAATTCCCGGCGAGACCCTGTGACCGGGCTGCAACGGATGACTTCGTTTCCGTATGTCAGTTATCAGCGCATGCGCGAGCAGCAAAATGAACAGAGCGCGTTGTCCGATATCTTCGCCTTCAGCAATGTCGGTTTGAATGTAGTGGTCGAGGGGCAGGCCGAAGTCGTCAACGGGCAATTTGCCACGGGCAATTATCACGTGGGTTTGGGTGTGCAGCCACTGCTGGGGCGTTTGCTGACGGATGAGGATGACAAAGCGGCAGGCAATCCCGTCGCAGTGTTGAGCTATCGGTATTGGCAAAAACGCTTCAGCGGCAATGCGGCGGTGGTCGGCAAACAAATCAACCTCAACAATCGCGCGTTCACGATCATTGGGGTGACCCGGCCAGGCTTTGACAGCACCGGGCAGGTGGGCGACACGCGCGACGTGACGATTCCGCTGGCGCTGGAACCGCAACTCAAGTCTGACCCGAAAGATTCGCGCAATTACGGCGCGGGCATGTGGTGGTTGCGCATTATGGGCCGCTTGAAACCGGGCGCGACGCGCGAAGAAGCGCAGGCACAACTCGGCAATGCCTTTCAACAATCCGTCATTGAGCATCGTACCGCGCGCAATACGCAATCTCTCGCCACAGGCGGCAATGCGGTCAGCCCGCTGGACCCGAAGCTTTATCCGCGCCTTGCGCTTGCTTCGGGCGCGCAAGGCGAAATGAATGGCCGCGAGTATTACGCGCCGTCGCTTTATCTGCTACTCGGAGTGGTGGGAATGGTGTTGCTGATTGCCTGCGCAAACGTGGCGAATTTGTTGCTGTCGCGGGCGGCAGGGCGGCAAAAAGAAATCGGTGTACGGTTGGCGCTGGGCGCAAGTCGTGGGCGGTTGATAAGGCAGTTATTGACCGAAAGCGTTTTGCTGGCGGCAGTGGGCGGCGCCTTGGGTTTGGTGTTTGCGCTGTGGATCAAAGACGGGTTGCTGGCGGTCAGCGATTGGGGACCGAAAGCGCTGGAGCCGAAACTGGATTGGCGCGTGCTCGGCTTCACGATGGCGTTGTCTTTGCTGACGGGAATCATCTTCGGGCTGGCTCCGGCGTGGCGCGCGACCAAGGTGGATTTGACGCCGACCTTGAAAGACAGCGGGCGCAGTTCGAGCGCGGCTTCGCGGTCGTTGCTCAGTCGCGGGTTGGTGGTGATGCAGGTTGCAATGTCGTTATTGTTGTTGGTGGGCGCAGGTTTGTTTGTCCGCACTTTGCTCAACTTGCAGCGGGTTGATCCGGGCTTTAACACCAGCAACCTTTTGCTGTTCGACGTGACCCCGGCGGCGAATGGTTACAAAGACGAACAGCTAATCCAGGTTTACGAACGGATCGCCGAACGGTTGGAAGCTATTCCTGGCGCAACCAAGGTGACCTTCGCCAACACCGCCTTTCTCTCGGAAAATACAAATTCACGTGGTTTCTATTTACGTTCCGCCTTGTCCGCCGCGCCGGATGCGAACGGGCGCATCAAGACCACGGGCAGCAGCAATATCGTCTACGGGCGGGAAAACTTTTTGGAAGCGATAGAAATTCCACTGCTGGCCGGACGCTCCTTCAATCGCCGCGATGATGAAAAAGCGCCGCGCGTCGCGGTCGTCAATCAAACCTTCGCCAACAAGTATTTCGCAGGCGAAAACCCGGTGGGCAAACGCTTCGCTTTCGACGCTAAAAAGCCGGATGAATATGAAATCGTCGGTCTCGCCAAGGACGCCAAATACGCCACCTTGCGCGAAGAAATCCGGCCTACGATGTATCTGCCTTATCGCTATCAATTGAGTTGGATATCGGGAGCGAATTTCCAGATTCGCACCACCAACGATCCCAATTCCGCCATCGCCGCCGTGCGGCAAGCAGTGCGCGAAGTGGACGATAACCTGCCTCTCTCTAATCTCAAGACCCAGGTCGAACAGGCCGGCGAAACGCTGCGGATGGAAAAGCTGTTCGCCAAACTCGTTACGCTGTTTGGCTTGCTGGCTCAACAACTCGCTTCCATTGGCCTGTTCGGTGTGCTGGCTTATGCCGTGTCGCAACGCACACACGAAATAGGCATTCGCATGGCGCTCGGCGCTTCGCAAGCCGAGGTGCTGAAGATGATTCTTCGACAGGGAATGGCTCTGGCAATGTTGGGAATTGCGTTGGGATTGGCAGGTGCATACGTGTTGACTAGATACCTGGAAAGCCAGGTGCAACTTTCCAAAATGCTGTTTGGCGTCAAGCCGAATGACCCCGTGACTTATGGGATGATGGCTGTGCTGTTGACTGTCGTGGCGCTGATTGCCTGCTACATTCCGGCTCGCCGGGCGACGAAGGTTGATCCGATGATTGCCTTGAGATGTGAATAGGAGGAACTATGCAAACTCTTTGGCAAGACTTGCGCTTTGGTGTGCGGCTGCTGCTCAAACAACCGGGCTTCACCATGATTGCCGTGTTGTCGTTGGCTCTGGGTATTGGAGCCAACACGGCCTTGTTCAGCGTCGTCAATGCAGTGTTATTGCGGCCACTACCATTTCACGAACCCGAACGTTTGGCGATGATCTGGGAAGACGCCACCTTTATCGGCTTTCCGCAGGACACGCCCGCGCCGGGCAATTACGCCGATTGGAAAGCGCAGTCGCAGACCTTTGCCGAGATGGCCGCGCGCGACAATCGCAGCTTCAACCTGATCGGCGATGGCGAACCGGAAAAAGTGCAGGCTTATGGAGTCACGGCGAATTTCTTTCCGCTGCTCGGTGTGAAGCCTGCGTTGGGTCGCAACTTTTCCGCCGAAGAAGATCAGCCCGGCGCAAACAGAGTTGCAATCATCAGTCATTCGCTTTGGCAAAGCCGGTACGGCGGCGACGCCAGTATTCTCAATCGCACCATTGTGCTCAATGACGAAAAATACTCCGTCATTGGCGTAATGCCCGCCAATTTCCAGTTCGGGGCGAGCTACATAAAAATGTGGACGCCGATTGCCTTTACGCCGGAAGAACTGGCCAGTCGCGGCAATCATTATTTGAATGTCGTTGGCCGATTGAAGTCCGGCGTGACGTTGGAACAGGCAGATGCCGAAATCAAAGCAATCACGAAACGCATTGGAGAACGGTTTCCTGAGCAGGCCGGACAGCTTGGCGCAACAGTGGTTTCGTTGCACGAACAGGTTGCGGGCAAGATGCGAAATTCGCTGTGGTTGCTGCTTGGCGCGGTTGGCATGGTGTTGTTGATTGCCTGCGCCAACATTTCAGGATTGCTGTTGGCTCGTGTGGCCGCCAGACAACGCGAAATCGCCGTGCGCTCGGCACTGGGCGCAGGCCGCTGGCGCATCGTGAGGCAACTGTTGACCGAAAGCGTTGTGCTGGCCGGTGTGGGCGGCTTATTGGGAGCGCTGTTGGCAAGTTGGAGCTTTGCCTCGCTGAAACAGCTTGTTCCAGCGGAGATGGCCGCTTCGACGACACTGGAAATGGATGCGCGCGTTTTGGGATTTGCCTTGCTGGTGTCTTTGGTGTCCGGCGTGTTGTTCGGTTTGATTCCGGCTTTGCGGGTTTCCAGATTGGATTTGAATGCCACGTTGAAACAAGCCACTGGCCGCGGCGGAATCGGACACGGACAGCGAAGATTGCGGCAGGCATTTGTCGTCGGCGAAATCGCCATGGCGCTGGTGTTGCTGGTTGGCGCGGGATTGTTGATTCAAACGCTTTCCAGATTGCACGGACAGTATGACGATCTGCGAGCGGAAAGTTTGTTGACCATTCGCACCATCCTGCCGGAAAACAAATACCAGGAGCACGTTCGTCGAGTAACGTTTTACGATCAGGTGTTGGAACGTGTTCAGGCTCTGCCCGGAGTCGTATCCGCAGGATATTCGACTACGGTTCCGCTGGAATGGGCTGGTGGAGCGAACGGCATTACCATCGAAGGTCGTCCGGTTGCGCCGAACAGCAATTGGAACGCGAATCATCGGCAAATCAGCGCTGCGTATCATCAAACGATGGGCATTGCCTTGCGCAGCGGGCGTTACTTTACTGAACAGGACGCTGGCGAAACTCAGCCCGTAGCCATCATCAACGAAACCATGGCGAGACAGTACTGGCCGAATGAATCAGCCGTCGGCAAAAGATTCAAAAACGGCTCGGCGAATTCACAACATCCGTGGTTGGAAATCGTAGGCGTCGTCGCGGACGTGCGACAAATGGGTGTGGACAAACCGACGAAGTCCGAAATGTATTTCCCTTATCGCCAGATCAGGACGCATTCGTTTTTTGCGCCGCGCGATCTGGTGATTCGCGCGACAGTCGAACCCACCAGCCTGGTCGCCTCGGTGCGCCAAGCCATTCACGCCGTTGACCCCAACCAGCCGCTTTCCAACATTCGCACATTGGATGCCGTGTTTGCCGAACACACGCAGACGCGCCAGATGGGAATGTTGTTGCTGACGGCGTTTGCGGCGTTGGCGTTGTTATTGGCGATGTTGGGAATTTACGGCGTGCTGTCGTATTTCGTCACGCAACACACACAGGAAATCGGCGTGCGACTGGCGTTGGGAGCCGACGGCAAAACCATTTTTCGCATGGTGCTCAAACGCGGTTTGACGCTGGTGGGAATCGGCGTGGCAATTGGTCTGGCGGCAGCATTCGGGCTGACGCGGTTTCTGCAAAGTCTGTTGTTTGAAGTCAGCGCAGTTGACCTGAAAACTTATGCCGCCGTTGCTGCACTGTTGTTCGTGATTTCTGTTTTGGCCTGCGCCTTACCTGCTCGACGAGCGATGAACGTTGATCCGATGGTTGCGCTTCGGTGCGAATGATGAAGTCTGAATTTGGAATGATGAATGAAAAGAAACGTTCATCCTCAATCATTCCAAATTCATCCTTTCGAGGAGAAGTACTTATGCAAATTCTTTGGCAAGAGCTTCGTTTCGGCGTACGGATACTGTTGAAGAAGCCGGGCTTCATTCTGATTGCCATCGTTACGTTCAGTTTGGGCAGTGTGATGGCGGCAGAATTTTTGAGCGAAGCCAATGCTGTGTTTCCATTGGACGACATCCTTGTTGATGGCCAATCGGTTTTAGCATCCCCCTTAACCACTCAGCAGGACAAAGTCGCCACAGCCCCCGCAGGCAATTTTGTGGTTCAGAAGTTGGCCGAAGGCGTTTACGCCGTCATCCGACAGGAACCACCCGGATTCATGGTAGATGCCAACAATGTTTTCATCATCAATGAAGAAGACGTGATTGTCGTTGACGCCAACGGCGCGCCCGTCATCACGTTGCAAGTGCTGGCGGCGCTTCGCAAATTGACCAGCAAACCGGTCAGATACGTCATCAATACGCATTACCACGACGATCATATTCGCGGGAATCAGGTTTACCGCGAGGCCTTTCCCGGTGTGGAATTTATCGCGCATGCCTTTGCCCGCGAGTATTTGCCCAAACAGGGTGCGCAAAATCGGAAAAATTTTCTTGAAGGTGCGCCCGGTTTTCTCGCTGAACTCAAGGGCTTTCTGGCGAAAGACAAAAGCCTGTTGGGCGGCGAATTGAAGGCAGAAGAACGTGCCAGTCTCGCCGCGGACATTCGGTTGGCGGAACTGGTGCTCAGTGAAGGCTCCATTGCACAAACAATTCTGCCCACCATCACGGTGACTGATCGGATGACTTTGCATCGCGGCTCGCGTGTGATTGACATACGTCATCTGGGAAGTGGGCACACCGCCGCCGATCTGGTGGTTCATCTCCCGCAGGAAGGCATTCTGATTACAGGCGATCTGGTGGTCTGGCCGGTTCCGTTGGTTGGCAATCCGCAATCGCGCATAGGCGAATGGGCAGTGACGCTTGACCAACTTCGCGCCTTGCGTTCATCAATCATTGTGCCGGGGCACGGGACGATCTTGCGCGATGATGCTTACCTGAAAACTCTTTCCGACATGTTTGCTTCCATCAGCAAGCAAACAGTCGCTGCGGTTTCGCGCGGCGAAACGCTGGAACAAGCTCGCAAGAGCGTAAACCTCATAGAATTTCAGCAACAACTCGCTGGTGATTCGCCAGTCAGAAAACTTTTGTTCAGCAATTATGTTGCTGTTCCTGCCGTGGCTGCCGCTTATGAAGAAGCCAAGGCCAGACGCTGAAGGGAAACCAAATGACGACTATATGGCAAGACCTGCGCTACGGCGCGCGCATGCTGGCAAAGAATCCCGGCTTTACGTTGATCGCGGTGCTGACATTGGCGCTGGGCATCGGCGCGAACACCGCCATTTTCAGCGTGGTGTACGGCGTGTTGCTGAAACCGTTGCCTTACAAAGACGCCGAACGCATTGTGGTGGCGAATATCTCGCCGCCGGACTTCCGTGACCTCAAAGCCGCCAGCCAGAGTTTTGACTGGATGGCGTTGTGGGCATCGAATCTGTACAACGTCAATTTTGGCGGCGAAGCAGTGCAGATGCGCGGAGCCATCGTCACGCCGGAGTTGTTGCCGCAACTGACGCAACCCGCTTTGGGACGATTCTGGCGCGCGGAAGAAGACAAACAGCCGCTGGCCGTCATCAGCCATGATCTTTGGCAAAACAATTTTGGCGGCAATCCGAATGTCATCGGCCAAACGCTGCGCCTGTACGGCAAACCGCACACCATCGTCGGTGTCACGCCGCCGGAATTTCAGTATCCAAGCCGCGAATTCAAAATCTGGAACTCGCTGGGCGCGGCGATGGCCGACGCGCGACAGCAAATGGAAAACCGCCAGTTCCGCATCTTTCGTGTCGTCGCGCATCTGAAACCGGGAGTCAGTCTGGAGCAGGTGCGCGCCGAAAGCGATGCCATCGCCGCGCGGTTGCAGCAGCAATATCCCGACACCAACAAAAACATACAGTTCAATTTCATGCCGTTGTATGAACGGCTGGTCGGCGATGTCAGCCGCGCGTTGTGGGTCTTGCTGGCAACTGTGGGATTCGTGTTGCTGATTGCCTGTGCCAACGTCGCCAATCTGACGTTGGGACGATTGGCCGTGCGCGAACGCGAACTGGCGATTCGCGCGGCGCTTGGCGCAGGGCGGTTCCGCCTGTTGCGCCAGTTGTTGACCGAAAGTTTGTTGCTGGCCTGTGTTGGCGGCGTGGCTGGATTGTTGCTGGCGGTGTGGGGGCTGGATGCGCTGGTCAGGTTCAATCCGGATGATCTGCCGCGTTTGAGCGAAGTGCGGCTCAATGCGCCTGTGTTGTTATTCACTTTGGGAGCTGTGGTGTTGACGGGCGTGATTTTCGGACTTGTGCCTGCGTGGCAAGTGGCGCGCGGCAATGTGAATCAAACCTTGCGCGCAGGCGGACGCGACACTCTGGGATTGGCGCAAGGCAAAAGGTTGCGCGGGGCGCTGGTGGTGACTGAAATCGCACTGGCGTTGATCGTGCTGGCGGGCGCGGGATTGTTGCTGAAAAGTTTCAGTCGTTTGTTGCAAGTGAATCCGGGGTTCAAAGCTGAAAACCTGCTGACCGTCAATCTGCCGTTGATGGATTTTGAGGACGAAGCGCGGCGGACGGCGGTTTTGCGCGAAACGCTTGTGCGAATCAGCCAGGTTCCCGGCGTCGAAACGGCCAGTGGCGGCAGCGCATTGCCGCCCGTGACCGCGCAACGCATGAGCCGCTTTGCTGCGCAGGGTGTGCCAGCGCTGGCGGACAACACTGCTTATTTCATTGCCGTCAGCCCGGATTACTTTCGCGCTTTGGGCACGCCCGTGCGCGAAGGCCGCGAATTTGCCGAACGCGACTCTGCGACTTCTGCCAAAACCGTCATCATCAATCAATTCATGGCGCAGAAGCTGTTTCCGTATGAAAGCGCTCTGGGCAAACGCATACAACTCATCAATTCCGAACAGGCCAATGACTGGCGCGAAATCGTCGGCGTCGTCGCCGATGTGCGGTATTCCGGTCTGGACGATGACAGGGCAATGACCATTTACACGCCGTTCGCGCAGACGCCGTTTATGTGGAGCAATTTGATGATTCGCACGACGGTTCCGCCCGCGACGTTGATTGCCGGCGTGCGACAGGCGATTCAGTCGGCGGACGCCACGCTGGAACCTGTTCGCTTACGCCCCATGGAAGACCTGGTTTCCGAAACGGTCGCGCAGCCGCGGTTTTACACTTTTCTGCTCGGCGCGTTTGCGGTGTTGGCGCTGACGTTGGCGGCGATAGGGATTTACGGCGTCAGCGCATACGCGGTCATGCAACGCACACGCGAAATCGGCGTGCGTTTGGCCTTGGGCGCGCGCCCTATTGCTGTGCTGCGAATGATGTTGTGGCAAAGCATGGCGTTGGCGTTCGCTGGCGCTGCGCTGGGTTTGATGGGCGCGTTCGCGTTGACGCGCTGGCTGCGGACGCTGTTGTTTGAAGTCAGCTCCAGCGACCCTGCGACGTTTACCCTGATCGCGCTGGTCTTGTTGCTGGTGGCCTTCGTTGCCGGATTGATTCCCGCCTGGCGGGCGACAAAGGTTGACCCGCTGATCGCACTTCGGTGCGAATAAGAAATCAACCGCATCGGAATTTATCTTTTGTCAGGCGGCGCAATCTTCAACTCAGATATGAAAATGAGATCAAGAACGATGAAACACAGAATGACTTTTCTCGGTTTGCTGTTTTTGGCAGTGGTTATGTTTGCCTTGCCACAGGTTTCAACTCAACAGCAAGGGCGATTGCCGGATGCTTATATTGCCGCGCCGGGAACCGCGACGGATGCAGCAACAGGGCTGCCCAAACGAGTCATTCATAAACTAAGTGGCGTGGTTCTGGTGCTGATTCCAGCGGGTGAGTTTGTGATGGGATCGCCCAAAAGCGAAGCCAACCGGTTGAACAGCGAAGATCAGCATCGCCGCGTCATTCGCCAGCCGTTTTATCTTGGCGAAACCGAAGTTACCGTTGCGCAGTTCCGCCGTTTCGTCACGGTTACCAGATACAAAACCGACGCCGAAGCCGGAACACCACTTGATCGGTTCACGGTCGGTTCTTTTGCCGCCGAGCCTCACGGCGACCGTGAATGGTCGCTGGTGGCAAGCTGGCGCAACCCATTCCCGAACTTGAAGGAATATCGAGTGCGCGACAATCATCCGGTCATTCACGTCAGTTGGAACGACGCCAAACGCTTCGCTGAACATTTCGGCTTTCAATTGCCGACCGAAGCGCAATGGGAATACGCCGCCCGTGCAGGAACCCAAACCAGCTATTTCTGGGGCGAGAAAGCGGAAGACGGTTTTGGTTTCGGCAACGTGAAGGATGAACGAACGCGCCGCCGGTTCAAAGATGTGGGACAGACGCTGCCTTTTGACGACGGAGCCGCGCTGATTACGCAAGTTGGCAGCTATCGTCCGAATGCCTGGGGTTTGTATGACATGGTCGGGAATGTCTTGGAATGGGTCGAAGATGTTTTTGTCCGCTGTTATCCGGGCGACGGCGCGGATGAATCCGCTATGACCGCAGACGCCAGCCAAAGTGGCCGCGTGCTGCGCGGCGGTTCGTGGCTGGATTCACCGATGCACACACGGTCGGCGGCGCGTGTGACGATGACGGCAGCCGCGCGGCGTGATTTCATTGGCTTTCGTGTTGTCAAAAGAATCGAACCGTAGCGTCTTGCAATTTGTGTCTTGCCACTTTGCATCTGATCGCTACCCGTGATTTTTCTTCGACGCCGCTATTGGGACAGCGCCATCCCAATAGCGAACAGTCCTGCGACAACTCAGCCCACACAAGCCAATCTACACAAACACTTAGAGAGATTCTTTTCTGGCACACTGTTGGCTAGAGATTCGTGAGTTTCTTTTTCCGCTCTAACGACCAATCAAGAACACGACCAGAAATGAAGGGACGTTTTATGAACACTCTTTGGCAAGACCTGCGCTTCGGCGTGCGACTGTTGCTCAAACAACCGGGATTCACGCTGGTTGCGGTTGCCACGCTGGCGCTGGGCATCGGCGCGAATGCTGCGATTTTCAGCGTGGTCAACGCCGTCATGTTGCGTCCGTTGCCGTATCTCGATGCTGAGCGGTTCGTCGTGTTGGAATCGTTCGATAATCGCAAAGGAACAGATCAAACCGCCGGCTTGTCGCCGGGCGATTTCTGGGACTTGCAACAGAGCAACCAGAGTTTTGCGACATTGGTGGGCATGATTGGTTCTGGCTTCAGCTTTACTGACCAGGACAATCCCGAATCCGTTCCCGGCATGTTGACCACTCCCGGTTTATTTCAAGCTCTCAATGCCCAACCTTTGCTGGGGCGCGTGATTGCGGATAGCGACACTTGCGACGGTTGTCCGCCGGTGATTGTGCTCAGCCATCGTTTGTGGCAACGCCGTTTCGGAGGCGACCCGAACATCATCGGCAAAAGCTTGCCTGGAAATGGCGTGCAGGTGATCGGCGTCATGCCGCCGGATTTCAAATATCCTGTTCAGGCCGAAGTCTGGCAACCGCTGCCCGCACGATTGCAGGCGCAGGATCGTAGCAGCCGATATTTTCAAGTATACGGGCTGTTGAAACCGGGCGTCCGGCTGGAACAGGCTCAGGCGGAGCTTCAATCCACGGCGGCGCGGTTGGCGCAGGCGTTCCCCAACGAAAACAAAAATCTGGGCTTTCTGTTGACGCCGTTTCGCGAACGATTGTCGCGCGATGTGCGCGGTTCCTTGTTGATTCTGTTAGGAGCCGTGGGGCTGGTGTTGCTGATCGCCTGTGCCAATGTTGCCAGCCTGCTGGTTTCGCGCGCGGTGACTCGTCGCCACGAACTCGCCGTTCGCGCAGCACTGGGAGCCACGCGCGGGCGATTGGTCAGGCAATGGTTGAGCGAAAGCCTGATGCTGGCCGGATTCAGCGCCACGATTGGCTGGATGTTGTCGTTATGGGCGCGCGAAGCTCTGTTGAGATGGTTGCCTGAAAACTACGCGCATTTGCAATTGCAGGATCAATTGCAAACCGATGCGCGGCTATTGGCATTCACAGTAGGCGTCACGTTACTAGCGGGGCTGTGTTTTGGGTTGTTGTCTGCCTGGCAGGCGACGCGCCCGGCAATCGGGTCGTTTCTCAAGGATGGACAACGCAACAGTTCCGGGCGGCAAATGCTGCAATTGCGAAATGGCCTGGTCGTCGCCGAAGTAGCGCTGGCGTTTGTGTTGCTGGTCGCCGCCGGGTTGCTTATCAACAGTTTTTTGCGTTTGCAACGTGTGAACCTGGGATTCGATCCGCGTCAGTTGATTGGAGTTTCGCTGAACGTGCCGATCAACAAACCCCAACCCGAACGAATCGAATTGATTCGCCAACTGCAAGAAACCGTCGCCAATCTGCCCGAAGTCGAAACTGCGGCAGTCACCACCGGGACGGTATTTCCTTATCTCAACTTTCAACTGAATCGCGCAAAAGACCCATTGCCCGCCAATGAAGCCGTTCTTTACGACGCAATCAGTCCAAACTATTTCACGACGTTGCGAGGCGTGTTGGTAAAAGGCCGGTATTTCACAGAGCAGGATCATGCTTCAGCCGAGCGAGTGGCTGTGGTCAACGAAACGCTCGCACGGCGATTCTTTGCGGAGCAAGACCCTCTGGATCAGTTCGTCACGTTGAATTATCTGGGGCAGCCGCAAACTCGTCGAATCGTCGGCGTTGTTCGCGACTTGAATCAGGGCGAGCCGGGCAAGGTTCAACCGCAATTGTATGCGCCCTACGCACAGCAGCCGTGGTTCAGTGCGGCAATGGTGGTGCGCACTAAAACTTCTCCTTCTGTGGCGCGGCGCTCCATTCAATCGGCGCTGTGGGCGATGGATGCCCGGCAACCCATTAGTCGCGCCGAAACGGCGGAAGAATTGCTGGCCGACAAACTGGCCGAACCGCGTTTGTATACGGCATTGCTCAGTTTGTTCGGCGCTTTGGCGTTGGTGTTGTCGGCCATAGGTTTGTTCGGACAGATCAGCTACAACGTGGCACAACGCACACAGGAATTCGGCATACGGCTGGCTCTGGGCGCGCAACCGCGCCAACTGTTGCGTCAGGTTCTTGGCTTAGGAATGAGCCTGACGATGGTGGGATTGCTGGTAGGTCTGGTGGCTTCCGTGATGTTAACCAAAACCCTGAGCAAATTGCTGTATGGAGTCACGGCCACCGATCCACTGACCTTCGCGGTGATTGCTTTCCTGTTGCTGAGTGTGGCGTTGCTGGCGTGTTGGATTCCTGCTCGTCGTACTTTGAGGCTCGATCCGATGATTGCGCTTCGTTATGAATGATGAAATCTGAATGCGGAAAGATGAGATACGCTCCCAAGAGTTCATACTTCATCTTACCGAATTCATCATTTTGAGATGGAGGATTGATGAAAACCATCTGGCAAGACCTGCGCTTCGGCGCGCGGATGCTGCTCAAACAACCCGGCTTCACACTGGTTGCGGTTGCCACGCTGGCGCTGGGCATTGGCGCGAATACTGCGATTTTCAGCGTCGTCAATGCAGTGTTGTTGCGCGCCTTGCCTTATCACGAATCGGAACAGTTGGTGATGGTCTGGGAAAAAAGCCAGCGGCGCGAGCAAAACGTCATCAATCTGGGCAATTTTTTTGACTGGAAGACGCAGAACGATGTGTTCACTGACATGGCCACCTTCGTTGATATTCGAACCAATCTGACGGGAGACGGCGAGCCAATGGAAATTCCGGCTCAGTTGACGACACCCAATCTGTTCAGTGTGTTGGGTGTGAACACGGTTTTGGGACGCGCATTTCAACCAGATGACGCTGTGCAAGGCCGCGACAACGTTGTGGTGTTGAGTTATGGGTTGTGGCAGCGGCGGTTTGGCGGCGATCTGGCCATAGTTGGCCGCAAGCTGATTTTGAACAACGCTGAGAACACTGTGATTGGCGTGTTGCCGCCCGATTTCAAATGGCACATTCAGGGCAATTCAACGACCAATCAACCTGCCGAAATGTGGATGCCGTGGACCATCAGCGAACAAATGAAAACCCGCCGAGGCAGGTTTGCCAGCGCCGTGGCTCGGCTCAAACCCGGAGTCGGCGTTGTTCAAGCGCGCACGGCAATGGATACCATCGCGGCGCGATTGCGCGAAGAACACAAGGAGTTCAACACAGGTTGGGGCGTGACGGTGGTTCCGGTGCGCGAACAATTTGCAGGCGAATTGCGACCGGCGTTGCGTGTGTTGATGGGCGCAGTCGGGTTGGTGTTGTTGATCGCCTGCGCGAATGTGGCGAATTTGTTGTTGGCCAGAGCAGCGGCTCGGCAACGAGAAATCGCTGTGCGAGCGGCGTTGGGCGCCGGGCGTCGCAGACTTGTCGTTCAATTGCTGACGGAAAGCCTCTTGCTGTCGTTGCTGGGCGGAGCCGCCGGATTGTTGCTGGCGTGGTGGGGAACTTCGGCGTTGGCGAATTTAAGCCCACGGGAACTTGGTGCATTGCGTGACATTGAATTGAGTTTGCCCGTGTTGGGATTCACGTTTGTCGTGACCCTGCTGACCGGATTGCTGTTCGGCCTGGCTCCGGCGCTGGAAGCGTCCAATCTGAACTTGAGCGAAACCTTGAAAGAGGCTGGCCGGTCTTTGGCCGGAGGAGTGCGAAGCCAGCGATTGCGAAGCGCTCTGGTCGTGACCGAAATCGCCTTGGCGTTGGTGTTGCTGGTTGGAGCCGGTTTGCTGATTCGCAGCTTTCTGCGATTGCAAGCGGTGGACACGGGTTTCAGCGCCGAAAATGTTTTGACGATGCGCGTCGCTTTACCCGGACGCCGGTATACGCAAGACGCGCAGCGCATCAATTTTTTCACGCAAGCCGTGACGCAGATGCAGGCGCTGCCCGGCGTCGAATCGGCAGGAGTGATTAACTTCCTGCCTTTTGCGGGACCGGGTGCTGGCACCGGATTCGAGATCGAAGGCAAACCAAAACCATTACCAGGGCAGGGGCTGACCACAGGTGTTTGCGTCGCCGACCAGAATTTCTTTTCGGCGATGCGGATTGCGCTCAAACGCGGGCGGATGTTCACCGAACAGGAGGTCAAGGAAATGCGCCACGTCGTTTTGGTCAACGAAGCCTTGGCGAACAAGTATTTTCCCGGCGAAGAGGCGCTGGGCAAGCGCATCACCATTGCGATGAAAAACGAAAACGTGCCGACGGAAATCATAGGCATTGTCGCCGACGTGAAGCACGCGCAATTCGACAAGCCTGCCGAACCAATGTCGTATTGGCCGATTGCCGAATTGCCGTACAACACCATGACCTTTGTGCTGCGCACAGGCGTCGAACCGGAATCAGTGACCGCTGCCGCTCAACGTGTGATTCAATCGCTGGATCCGCAACAACCGATTGCCGATGTAAGAACGCTGGCCACTCTGCTCGGCAATTCGATTGCTCGGCAACGGTTCAACACATTATTGCTGGCGATATTTGCCGCCGTCGCTTTGTTGCTGTCAGCGATTGGCATTTATGGCGTGCTGGCTTACGCCGTGACACAACGCACGCATGAGCTTGGAATACGAGCGGCGCTGGGCGCTTCGGGCGCGGACATTCTTCGACTGATTCTGAAACAAGGCATGCTGCTGGCTGTGCCTGGAATTGTGTTGGGAACCGTAGCGGCATTGTTGCTGGCTCGGCTGGTCAAAAGTTTCAACGGGCTGTTGTTCGAAGTTCGGGCGACCGATCCGCTGATTTTCAGCGCTGTTGCCTTGCTGTTGTTCGTCGTCGCGCTGTTAGCTTGTTTGATTCCCGCGCGAAGAGCGGCAAACGTTGATCCGATGGCCGCGCTTCGGTGTGAATGATGAAATCTGAGGGATGAGGGATGAAGTTCATCTTTCATCATTACAACGAGAAAAATTCATGCAAACTCTTTGGCAAGACCTGCGCTTTGGCGGGCGAATGTTGCTGAAACAGCCTGGATTGACGCTGATTGCCGTGCTGACGCTGGCATTGGGCATCGGCGCAAATACTGCGATCTTTTCGGTTGTCAAGGCTGCGCTGCTTGCGCCTGTATCGCATCCACAACCGGAACGATTGGTCGTGCGCCAAGGTTCGCCCTGGATTCCGGTGGCGGTTTTTGACCAATGGCGCGCGATGTCACAAACCGGCGGCGCTTGTGATGTGGTGGCGGCGTATGTCGGACGCGATTTCAATCTGGCCGCAGCCGGAGAGCCGGAATATGTAGAAGGCGCGGAAGTCTCAAACGATTTTTTCCCTCTGTTTGCGGTCAGTCCGACGCTGGGGCGCGGCTTTGCAGCGGAAGATTTTCAGCACGGGCGATCTGTGCTGATCAGTTACGAACTCTGGCAGCGCAGGTTTGGCGCATCAATCAGCGCAATCGGCACGGCGGTTGCGCTAGATGGCGAAGCTTATACGGTTGTCGGCGTGCTGCCTGCGAACTTTCGTCAATTTCCGCTCAACGTAAATCGTCCGGATATTTGGTTGCCGCTGCGCATTGCGCAGCAGCGTGCAGATGGCGAATCGAATTTCGTGATGGCCGTGGCGCGTTTGAGGGCGCCGGAAATGCTCGGACAGGCGCGAACAGAGGTCGGGGCGCTGGCGACAGCGTTGCAGCAGCAAATACCGGGCGCAAATGACGAACCGCATTGGCGCATCACGCTCGGCCTGTTGCGCGACGAACTGGCGCGCGAATATCGCCCGGCGTTGGCGCTGCTCAATATCGCAGTCGCGCTGGTGCTTCTCATTGCGTGCGTGAATGTGGCAGGACTGTTGCTGGCGCGGGGCGCGGCGAGACGTGGAGAAATGGCGGTTCGCGCAGCGCTCGGCGCAAGCCGCTTCAGGCTTGCGCGGCAATTGTTGACCGAAAGTTTGTTGCTGGCGTTTGCAGGAGGAGCCGCAGGATTGTTGTTGGCAATGTGGTGTCTGGGGGCGCTCAAGGCAGCGCTGCCCGCAGGATTGGCGCGGCTTGGCGAAGTGCAACTTGATGGCGGCGCGCTGCTTTTTGCCCTGGTTGTTTCGATGATGGCAGGAGCGCTCGCCGGTTTGATTCCGGCGCTCAACGGCTCGGCGGTGAATGAAAGCGCTGTGTTGAGAGAGGCAGGACGTGGCGCGAGCGATGGGCGACAACGGCGGCTCTTGCGCGTATTTGTCGTCAGTGAAATAGCGCTGGCGCTGGTGTTGATGATCGGAGCCGCTCTGGTAGTCGGCAGTTTTGCGCGATTGCTCAACGTCGAACCGGGCTTTGACGCGCGCGGAGTGTTGACGGCTCGCGTGCGATTGCCTGAGCAGCGATACGCAACGATGGCCGAGATCGAACGGTTTTACTCAGGCGTGGTGGAACAGATTGCGGCCACTCCCGGCGTCGAAGCGGTCGCAGTGGCAAACAACCTGCCGCTCAGTCGAGCCAACGCCAGACGACTGGCCACGGTCGAAGGGCGGTCTGAATCAATTCCACTGGATTTCGGCGTCGTCAGCGCCGATTACTTTCGCGTGCTTGCGATACCGATCATCAATGGTCGGGCGTTTGCGGCGACAGACACTCGCGCGGCGCCCGGAGTGGCGATTGTGGACGAATCGTTCGCCCGCACAGCGTGGCCGAACGAAGATGCGCTCGGCAAACGACTCAAACTGGGCGAGGCAAATTCGACCAATGCCTGGCTGACTGTCGTCGGCGTGGCGCGCGATACAAGAGGGCGCGGACTCAATGCAGAAGCGGGGCGAGGCCTTTACGTTCCGTTCACGCAGCGCAGCGATACACTCGTCGAACGCAACGTCGGACGGCAAGTTCGCTTGCTGGTGCGTAGCAGCGGCGAGATGAAAGCTCTGGCAACTGTTTTGCGTGGGCGTATCACTGCGCTCGACGCGCAGCAGGCTGCGACAGACGTATTGACACTGGAAGAGGTGATGGCAGCGAGCATTGACGAACCACGTTTTCGAGCATGGCTGTTGGGACTGTTTGCGCTTCTGTCGCTGTTGCTGGCGTCGGCGGGATTGTATGGCGTGACCGGTTATGGCGTCGCACGGCGCACGCGCGAACTTGGTGTGCGAATTGCCCTTGGCGCGCAACCCGGTGATGTGCTGCGGTTGGTCTTAAAAGAAGGTATGGGGTCGGCTTTGATGGGCTGCGCAATCGGTTTGATCGCAGCCTGCGGTTTGACGCGGCTGATGCAGACACTGCTTTTCGGCATCAGCGCAACTGACCCGACGACCTTCGCGGGCGTGACGGTTGCGGTGTTGTTGGTGACGATTGCGGCCTGCTGGATTCCGGCGCGCCGCGCGACGAAAGTTGATCCGATGATCGCGCTTCGATGCGATTAGAGCGCGAAAGAGAGACGTAGCGACTGTGATTGCGCTTCGTTTTAGCGGCTCAACCCCGGTTCTAGTATTGTTGAGGCGCTTTGCCGCGCGATTCGACGATGCGGGCATGTTTCAGCTTTTTGTCCGGCGGCGCGATGGATTCCAATACCAGTTGGAATTCCCAGTTGTCGCCGAAATCGAAGGTGTATTTCAGCGTACTGCCCGGCGCCAGCGGTAACTCGCCCACCCGGACTTCGCTGCTGTAAGGCGGCTCTTCCATCGCGTCGTAATTGACGCGCACCGTCACGCCGAAGCGGTCCTTGTACTCGAAGCAATGAAGGTGGTCATTGTCAAAATTCACCGACTCTAGAATGGCGTCGCTCAATTCATCCAGCGTCGTAGTGGCGGGGGTGATGATGCGCCGCCAGATTTTGCCCAGGCTGACTTTGAATTGAAAAACGCCTTCCTGAAACGTCTCTTGCTTCGCCAGCGCGAAGCCGCGCTGCCAATCGGGAAAATAAGCCTGGAATTGCGCCTGGAGTTTGGTGAAGCTGTGCGGCGGCGTTTCCTCCTCTTCCAAATCAATCTCCATCAACCGGTTTAGACTCTCAGCCGCGCAGATCAAGACCAGAGTCATCAAGGCCTGACCAAATGGTGTTTGCTGTATTTCGGCGATGCTCCAGCCTGTGCTCGCTTGAGCTTCGCCGGGTTTGACGTGGGTCAGGCCGAAAAGTTCTAACAGCGCGAAATGATAGAGCCATGCGCTGTTGATATAACCATCCTGCTTTTTGCCCGGCGGAACGCGGATACCTTGCTCGCCAATCCTTTGCCAAACCATCAGACAATCGCCCAGTAAACCCAGCGTGTTCAGCCAGCGGCCGCGCTCGCCGATCATCTCTACCGAGGCGTGGTACAGATAAGCTTCGAGCAGCGTGAAGTATTGCTCCGTGTGATTGAGCGATTGCCAGACCGACAATGCCGTCTCATCCAGACGCCACAGCAACGTCTCGTCGTGGCGGACAACGCGCAACAAACCTGTCGCGCGCGCCAGCAGGAACAGGCCATTGATGTGCGGATAGGATTTCTGCACGGCTCGTTTCAAACCCAGATTCAGTGGCTGCGCCATCTGGGAGTTCAATTCCTCCAGAGCGGCCAATGGCAACAGTTGTTGTTTGCCAGTCGCTGTTAATTCGCGTGTGGCGACGAAATCCAGAAGAGCGGCAAAGTCATGCAGCAAACTACCGGGCGTTAATTCGGAGATGGTCTGAGAGCGCAGCGCCTGTTGGGCACTCGGCTTCAATTCAGGTGATTTTATGAGCAAGATGTTCTCCTATTTTTTGGTTGGCGCCACTGCGCCGTTTGTCTCAGTATGAACCTTGCCACATAAGAGCGCAGGTGGCCTCATCGCGCTGTAGTTCGCATCATCGCGCCAACCGCCAAACCCTGTCAAAGCGCAACTATTGCATTCCATTTTTGGGATGAAGAAATCCCAAAAACAGACACCTGATTTCTTCAACGCATTTTCCACTTCAAACAATCTCAACGATTTATCGCTCGGATCAGCCTGGCACGAGGTTTGGTTAGCAGGTGACAAAGGGATACTGTGACATCACTGTGAGGTGAACCGCTATGCAAACACTCTGGCAAGACCTGCGCTTCGGCGCGCGAATGATGCTGAAAAAATCCGGCTTCACGCTGGTGGCGATTATCACACTGGCTCTGGGAATCGGCGCAACGACGGCGATTTTTACCATAGTCAATTCAGTGTTGCTTCGCCCGCTGCCATATCCGGACGCGGAACGATTGCTGTATATCGGCCAGCAATATCCGCAAGGCGGCGTGCAGGGATCAGGCGAACCGAAGTTTTTGTTCTGGCAGGAACACAACCAGTCGTTTGAATCGCTGGCCTGCATTTCAGGTTACGGCGGCGCTCGCGGCAATTTGTCTGGCGGCGGCGAAGCGGAATACGTTTCCGGGTTGCGCGTGTCCGAAGGATTTTTCCGCACGCTGGGAATCTTGCCGGCTCGTGGTCGCGCCTTTACCCAGGAGGAAGACAAGCCGGGCGGCGAGCGCGTCATTATTCTCACGCACGGTTTGTGGCAACGGCGATTTGGCGGTGACGAATCGTTGATCGGCAAAACGATCACCTTTAACGAAAATCCGTACACAGTGGTGGGAGTCATGTCGCCAGGATTTCGCTTTGAATCGGATGTGGAATTGTTTTTGCCAATGCAAGCGCGGCCTACTGCTTACTTCGATCCCAACGCTCAGGTCATTGGCCGACTCAAACCCGGCGTCAGTTTTGCGCAAGCCGAAGCTGACCTGAAATCCCTTGCCGAAAGGTATCGAGCCGCTTTTCCCAACCAGATGCAGAACGGCGAAAGCGTCGGCGCATTGCCGTATCAGCAAACCTTTACCGATGACATCGGACGGCAATTGTGGTTGCTGTTTGCCGCTGTGGGCTTTTTGATGCTCATTGCCTGTGCCAACGTCGCCAATCTGCAATTGACACACGCCGCTGGCCGTCGAAAGGAAATGGCTGTGCGAATGGCGTTGGGCGCAGGCGGCAAACGCCTTGTGCGCCAGTTGCTGACCGAAGGCGTGTTGTTGGCGCTTATCGGCGGCGCGACAGGCTTGATGCTGGCGATGTGGGGAACGGATTTGCTGGTGGCAACCTTGCCCGAAGGCATGTTGCCCAGCGTGGCTGAAATCAACATGGATTGGCGCGTGCTGGCGTTTGCGTTGGGTGTGGCGACAATGACGGGTGTGTTGTTCGGACTGGCTCCGGCCTGGCAGGCTTACAAAGTGGATGTCAACACTGCCTTGAAAGACAGCGCAGGTCGTAGCGGCAACCCGCGAGGTCGTTTGCGCAGCGCGTTGGTGGTTACGGAAATTGCCTTGGCGTTGGTCTTGTTAATCGGAGCCGGTTTACTGGCGCGAACCTTCGTCAATTTGTCAGGCGTCGAACCGGGCTTTGAGCCGCGCAATGTGCTGACCTGTCAGGTCGTGCTGGACGGCCAGCGATACAGCACAACCGAAGCCTCTGCGAATTATTATCAAACCGCGCTTGAACGAATTCGCCGGTTGCCCGGCGTCGAATCGGCGGCGGTCATCAACAAATTACCGCTGGATTGGCAATTCAACATGCCGGTCGTCTTTCCTGAAACTCCAGACCAGATTCAAAGCGTGCAAATGCGCGTGATTTCGCCGGATTATTTCCGCGTGATGAAAATTCCCGTGCGACAAGGCCGTGCGTTTACTGACGCTGACAACGCCGCAGGCGTTCCCGCAGCCATCGTCAACGAAGCATTCGTGCGGCGATTTTTCGACGGGCAATCCGTCTTTTCACGTCAGCTTACCGTCGGACGCGGCACGAACGATCCCTTGCGACAGGTCGTCGGCGTCGTTGGCGACATCAAACAATTCAGTCTGGACAGCCCTGAACCGCCAATGGTTTTCATTCCCATTCCGCAAGTGCCGGATCGGTTGATGCGCGTCATTCGCACGTTCACGCCTGCCCATTTCACTATTCGCACGACGGGCGATGCGCTTGGATTTGTGGCGGCGGTCAAACGCGAACTGGCCGCTGTTGATGCTACCGTCGCCGCTGCTGAAATTCGTTCGATGGAGCAATACGCTGCGCGCTCGGTGTCGCAACAACGTTTCAACATGATTTTGATTGGATTGTTTGCCGGATTGGGATTGTTGCTGGCGGCAGTGGGAATTTACGGCGTCATGTCGTATGCCGTCGAACAGCGAACGAACGAAATAGGGTTGCGGATGGCGCTGGGCGCCCGAACCGGCAATGTGCTGACGCTGATTCTGAAGCACGGTTTGACGCTGGCGGCGATGGGAGTCGGTTTGGGCTTGCTGGCTTCATTCGGGTTGACGCGATTGCTCAAGAGCTTTTTGTTTGGCGTTGGCGCGACCGATCCGGTGACTTTTGCGGCAATTTCGCTGTTGCTGATCGGCGTAGCCTTGATGGCTTGCTGGATTCCGGCGCGGCGCGCGACGACAGTTGATCCAATGATTGCGCTTCGCTGCGAATAGCACTGAAAAATTGGAGGATGAGGCTTATGCAAACTCTTTGGCAGGACATTCGATTTGGCGTGCGAATGATGCTGAAAAAGCCCGGCTTCACGCTGGTGGCGGTTATCACGCTGGCTTTGGGAATCGGCGCGAACACGGCGATTTTCAGCGTCGTCAATGGTGTCTTGTTGCGCCCGCTGGCTTACCAGGAACCTGAACGGATCGTGACCTTGTTGCAGGAAAGTCGCTCGCCGGTTGCCCCCGCCAATTTTTTGGACTTTAAGGCCAACGCCAAAAGCTTTGAACAAGTTTCCGCGGCGGAAGCGTGGGGCGGGGCATTGACGGGCAACGTGCGCCCGGAACAGCTCAGCGGGCTGCGCATGGGCGAAGGTCTGTTTGAAATGCTCGGTGTTCCCGCGCAGTTAGGGCGCACCTTGCAACCTGAAGATTTCCAGCCGGGCAAAGATCGCGTCCTGGTGCTGAGTCATAAACTTTGGCAGCGTGTGTTTGGCGGCGATGCTTCTATTTTGGGTAAACAGGTGCGCTTGAGCGGCGACAGTTACACCGTTGTTGGCGTCATGCCGCCGCAGTTTCAGTTTCCGCCTTTCTGGTCAACGCGCGCGGAAATGTGGACGGCGTTGAATTTACAATCTCGCGCAACCAGTCGCGGTGGCCAATCGTTGCGCGTGTTTGCCAGGCTCAAACCCGGCGCGACGCTTATACAGGCGCAAACCGAAATGGAAGCCATCAGCAAACAATTGGCCGCAGCTTATCCAGAAGCCAATACCGGGTTGAATATTCGCGTTGATCCGTTGAATGAAAAAGTCGTCGGTGATGTGCGTCCAGCATTGATGCTGTTGTTGGTGACGGTTGCGCTGGTGTTGCTGATTGCTTGTGCCAACGTCGCTTGTTTGCTGTTGGCGCGGGCGGCGGCACGACAAAAGGAAATCGCCGTACGCGGAGCATTGGGCGCAAGTCGTTGGCGCATCATTCGGCAAATGCTGACGGAAAACCTGATGTTGGCGCTGGGAGGAGCGATCATCGGAACTTTGCTGGCAGTGTGGGGCGTGGAATGGCTGACGCATTTGCTGGCGGGAAACAGCACCAGTTTCAGCGCCAAGGTTCCGCGCGTAAATGAAATCAAAGTGGATGGCGTCGCATTGCTGTTTACCTTTGCTGTGACGCTGGTGACCACGTTGTTGTTCGGACTGATTCCGGCGCTGATTGCATCGAAACCGGATTTGAATCGGGTGCTGAAAGACGGCGGACGCGGCAATTCGACCAGTCGAAGCCGTTGGCGCGAATTGCTGGTAGTTGTCGAACTAGGACTATCGCTGGTGTTGTTGATTGGCGCTGGGCTGTTGATGAACAGCTTCGTCAAATTGCAATCCGTTGATCCCGGATTCGAACCGCGCAATGTGTTGACGGCGACTATTTCGCTGGCTGGAGCTTCTCAATACGTCGGTTCTGCGCGCGAAACGTTGTATCGCCAGTTGACCGAAAAACTGCAAAGCGTTCCCGGAATCGAATCCGCCAGTGCGGTGAACCATTTGCCATTGTCAGGCGACACGTGGGGAACGAACGTTACGATTGCCAACCATCCGTTGCCGCCCGCCGGTCAAGAGGAAAACGCGTTGTTTCGGGTGAGCCGTCCGGGATATTTTCAAACGATGGGAGTTGCGTTACGCGAAGGGCGTGATTTTACGGAACGCGATACGCTCGATGCGCCGCGCGTTGTGATCATCAATGAAACGCTGGCGAAAAAGTATTGGCCATCGGAAACCGCGCTTGGCAAACAATTGACGTTGGATGATCCTCGGAATCCATCTCAGCCGGTGCAATGGCTGACCATTGTCGGTGTGGTCAAGGACTTGAAACAACGCAGTTGGGTAGAAGCTCCTGGCAACGAAATTTATCTGCCGTTTCAACAAGACGAAATTTTTTCATCCGGCACGGCTGGGCCTTTCACCTCCATGACGTTGGTGGTTCGCACCAGCATTGCACCCGAATCGCTGGGCAATGCCATTCAACAAACTGTCTGGTCGCTGGATCGTAATTTGCCGGTTTCCAATATCGTCAGTCTGGAGCAAGTCGTTGCCGATACCTTATGGCAGCAGCGATTCAATTTGCAGTTGATCGGATTGTTCGCTGCGCTGGCGCTCGTTCTGGCGGCGATTGGGCTGTATGGCGTGATGAGTTATTCGGTTATGCAACGCACGCACGAAGTCGGTTTGCGCATGGCATTGGGAGCCGGAAAGGTCGAGGTCATCCGCTTGATGGTCGGCCAAGGCATGAAACTGGCGCTGGCAGGCATTGGTATTGGGGTGCTGGCAGCGTTTGGGTTGACGCGATTGATGACGAAATTGCTGTTTGGTGTCAGCCCTACTGACCCAATGACTTTTGGTGCAATTTCACTGATTTTGCTTGGCGTTGCGCTGATGGCTTGTTGGATTCCGGCGCGGCGAGCGGCCAAAGTTGACCCGATGATTGCGTTGCGGGCGGAATGAAAATTGGCGGAGCTTTCTGGAGGCTCCGCCAATTTTTGAATTTATTTTTTGGGAAAGTTTGGATCAGCTTTGACCTCTTTGATTTGGTCCGTGTGACGTGCGCAGTGAGCGGAAATCAGTGTGATCCATTGATACGCATCAAGGTCTCCCAGTATGGGATGCGGCCCGAAATGGCTTCGCAAATCTTCCTGCGTCGTTTGAATGTAGTTGATGGTTTTGTCTCGACTGGCATTGAACGATTTGACCAGTTCCGCCTGCGTCGCCCAGCGATTGGTCGGTTTCAGCATTTCAGGAGCCTGCACTCTGGTGGAACGATCCACGACTTGATTGCGAAGTCGAGCGTCCTTGCCTTTGGCTGCTTCTTTCTTTTCCGGCGTTGCGGGCGATTTCATGATTCGTTCAGCGACCAGGCCCATCAAGGTTTCTTCGCTGACGGCGATGTGCTCTGCGACTTCGGCCACTGACCAGCGATCCGGCGCGGCTTTGAATTTCCATTGCACTTCGCTCAAGTCTTTCACCGAATCCAGAAAATTCTTTCGCGTTTCTTCCAGATGCTTGATGGCCTCTTTGCGTTCGTCGCTGGTCAGCGTTGCCGCTGTTTGCGCCAGAGTCAAACTGCCGAAGAGCGCCAGCAAAGCGCAGACAGTCAGTGTGAACAAGGAAATGCGTTTCATAAATCTCCTTCACAAAAGATGGGGTTGAATTGAAATGGAACGACTATGCACGTTACACAGCCGATGATGAGTACGGTAAAACTTCGACAGGAGTTTTCCAATCTGCAATTTTTCAACTCACCGAAGTTTGTAAATTCTGTAAAAAGATTCTGCCGTTGTGCTCAGCCCTAGCCTGATAGCTTGTTGAAACTTACACTTCCCAACCTCTTTCGCAATAGACCACAAACGAGAAACAGAAAGGTAATTGATGAAAACGTTCTGGCAGGATTTGCTTTATGGCATTCGCACGCTGCGGAATCAGAAAAGCTTTGCGTTGGTGGCGATTGGATCGCTGGCGTTGGGGATTGCGGCCACCAGCGCCGTGTTCAGCGTCGTGAATGCGCTGTTGTTGCGCCCGTTGGATTATCCCGACGCAGACCGGCTGGTGATTTTGTGGAGCCGTTCGCCTGGGTTGAACGTTGCTCAGGATTGGTTTTCGCCTGGGCAATATCTGGATGTGAAAACGCAGAATCAGGTGTTTGAACACACCGCCATCACCATTGGCGCGAGCTTCAACATGACTGGACAGGGAGCGCCCGAACACATTGACGGCGCTCGTGTGTCCTCGTCGTTCTTTTCGTTGTTTGGCGCGAAGGCAGGGTTGGGCAGAGTGTTTACCGCCGACGAAGACGAACCGGGCAAGCCTGCCTCTGTGATTTTGAGCCACAGTTTTTGGCAGCGGCGATACGGCGGCGATCAGTCTGTGTTGGGGCAATCGCTGATTTTGAATGGGAACAGTTTTTCGATTGTCGGCGTGATGTCGCCGGAATTTACGCTGACCAACGAAGTGATGCCCGCCGTCAACGCCATTGGCAGAGCCGATGTGTTGCTGCCGTTGCCAATGAACGAAACCGCTCGCAGCAATCGCGGCAACGAAGATTTCAATATCTTCGGCAAACTGAAACACGGCGTCAGTCACGCTCAAGCGCAAGCCGACATGGATTTGATCGCCGCGCGCATGAGGCAGGACTTTCCGCAAAATTATCCACCGACCGGCGGGTTGACGATCAGCGTGGTTCCTTTGCTGGAACAGGTGGTTGGCGATGTAGGCGCAATGCTGCCGATGTTGATGATTTTGGTCAGTCTGGTCTTGCTGATTGCCTGCGTCAACGTCGCCAATCTGTTGCTGGCCAGAGCCGCCGGACGACAAAAGGAAATCGCCATTCGCGCAGCCATCGGAGCCAGTCGCTGGCGCATCGTTAGGCAATTGCTGACCGAAAGCGTATTGCTTGCGTCGGTGGGCGGCGTCATAGGCCTGGCATTGGCATTTGCGGCGATTCGAGCCTTGCGAGCGTTTGGGCCGCAGAACATTCCCAGATTGCATGAAGTTGACATTGATTGGCGCGTGGCGATGTTCACAGTGTTGGTGACGTTTGCGACCGGCATCGTGTTCGGGCTGGTTCCGGCGCTCAGAGCTTCGCGCGTGGATTTGCACGAAACATTGAAAGACGGCGGACGCAGCGCCAGCGGAGCTTCGGGGCGCACCGCGCAGCGATTGCGAAAACTGTTGGTCGTTGCTGAAATTGCATTGTCGTTGGTATTGCTGGTGTGTGCCGGGTTGTTGATTCGCAGCTATCAACGCATCCTCAATTCTCATCCGGGCTTTGATCCGCGCAACGTGGTGGCGATGCGATTGGCTTTGCCACAAATCAAGGCTCCGAATCCCGAATCCATCATTTCGTTTTATCAACGCGTGACAGACGGCATTCGCGCCTTGCCGGGAGTGGAGGCTGCTGGCGTCAGTTATTCGCTGCCCCTGAGCACTGTGTCGTTTGCCTGGGACCCGATCACGATTGAAGGTTACGTGCCGCGTTCGCCCAACGAAAAAATCATGTCGAACATTCGCATGGTCAGCCCTGATTATTTTCGCGCGATGCGAGTTCCGCTGGTGCGCGGACGGTTCTTCGATGAACGCGACAAACGCGGCGAACCCGAAACCGTCATCATCAACGAAGCGCTGGCTGAACGTTTCTGGCCGAACGAAGACCCGCTTGGCAGGCGGTTGCAAATGACACGACGCGGCGTTTGGCACACCATCGTCGGCGTGATTCGTGACGCCAGGCAGTTTCAGACCGAAAAAGAACCGCCGATTTCAATTTACTTTCCCGTTGAACAATCGCTGGCGCGGAATCTGTATCTGGTCGTTCGCACGACTTCCGATCCCGAAGCCATGACTACGGGTATTGTTCGAGCGATTCAAGCGGTGGATGCGGACATGCCTGCATTTGACGTGGCGACGATGGAACAGCGGATGAGCGGTTTTCTGGCGCGACGCCGATTTGCGATGGTGTCGTTGACGGTGTTTGCGGCGATTGCCGTATTGCTGGCTGCCGTCGGTATTTACGGTGTCATGAGTTATTCGGTCGCGCAGCGCACGAACGAAATCGGCGTCCGTATCGCGTTGGGTGCAAGTTCGCGCGATGTGCAGAGTTTGATTTTGCGACAAGGGTTGACACTGGCGTTGATCGGCGCGGCGTTTGGATTGGGTGCAGGGGTATTGTTGACTCGGTTTTTAGCTTCGATGCTGTTCGGCATTCACGCGACTGATCCGCTGACGTTTGCCGGCGTAGCGTTGTTGTTGATTGCGGTCGCCGTGTTGGCCTGCTGGATTCCGGCGCGAAAGGCTACACAAATTGACCCAATGGTGGCGTTACGGCAGGAGTAATAACGTAGCGTAGTCTGCAAATGACTTGCATCGCACCGATTCGAAGTCATGTGCAGACTATACAGCAGACTATGGTGACGCCGCTGATCGTTCTTGCCCGGTCCCTAACGCTGCCCTTGCGGCATCAGAGAGGCCAGCTTTTGCGCCAGACTGGCGTCGAGTTGAGCGAGCGCGCGTTGCTGTTCCTCGGCACCTTTGAGGTTGCCGAGTTTCAGGTAAGCCAGCCCCAGCCGGAAACGCGCTTCGGGTTGATTGGGTTTGATGCGCAGAGCGCCTTGCAAGGTTTCGACGGCTTCTTGAAACCGGTTCAACTCAAGATAGGCGATGCCCAGATACATCTGAATGGTTGGCGTATCGGATTTGCGTTTGATGACTTCCTTGAATGGCGCAATGGCTTCTTCATAGCGGCGCAAATCATAGTAAGCCATTCCCAAATTGAGTTGCCCGGCGGCATCGTCCGGTTTCAATCGCACCACCGTTTGATAGGCTTTGATGGCTTCTTCCGTGCGCTGTATCTCTGAGTAAGCAAACCCCAGCTTCAAAAAAACACGTTCGTCATTGGGCATGAGGCGCGTGAGTTCACTGAAGACTTTAATCGCCTCTTCGTGCCGTCCCAGTGTGGAATATGCGTTGCCCAGGCGGGCCAGTGCATTCGTATCTCGTGGGTTGCGCCGCACTTCTTCCAGCAGCCTGGCGAGTTCCGGTGTATTGCTCACGCGACGCAGTGCGTTTTCCAACGTTCCTTTGAGGTCTTGATCCGTTGGGTTGATGCGTAAACCTTCCTGCAAGGTGGCAATGCCTTCTTCGTTTCGTCCCAGACTCAGCAATTGATAGCCCAGAGACTTGAAGGCATCGGCATCTTGCGGCTTGAGCCGTGTGACTTGCCGCAGGAACGCAATGCCTTCATCCGCGCGTTTGAGCATGAACAGCACACCCGCCATGCGTTGCAACGCCGAGGTGTCTTCCGGGCGTAGGTGCAACAAGGTGGTGAGCGTCTCGCGCGCGGCTTCGTACTGTTCCGACCGAATGTAGGCATGGCTGAGCGTCTCATAAACTTCCGGGTTGTCGGGGGCGAGCTTTTGGGCGGTTTGCAGCGCGGCGGCACATTCCCGATACCGTTTCAAATCCCAATACAATGCGCCGAGGTTGCGATAAACAAGCGGCTCTTCGACTTTGAGCGCTGCGAGCCGTTCAAAGGCCTCCAGTGCCGCGTTGGGGCGTTTGAGCTTCAGGTTGATGTCGGCGAGCAAGCGATAAGCGTCAATGAAATCAGGATCGAGTTCGACCGCACGTTGCAACGGTACAAGCGCTTCTTTGCTATGTCCGACTCTGAGCAGGTCAAGGCCGCGCACATAAAATTGCCGCGCGTCTGTTGGGACTCCGCCGCCTTTGCGCAAGGCTTCTGCTTCGGCCTTGCGCCCGGCTTTCTCATAAATTTTGGCCAAGGGGTGTCGCGCAATGTCCAAGTCTGGTTTAAGCCGCAAGGCGTGCTCCAATTCTGTCGTGGCTTTCTGTGTGTTGCCTTCAGCCAGATAGCAGATACCCAGGTAAGCGTAGGCTTCTGCCAAGTCGGCATCGAGTTCGATCATACTTTTGAATTGCGGCAATGCCAGCGCAGGCAGGTCCATTTGCAAGTACGCCACTCCCAAATTGAAGTAGGCTGGGGCGAGTTCCGGGTCGAGCGCGATGGCTTTTTTATAGGCTTCAACGGCGGACTGGAATTGCCCGGCTTCCTGCAAATCGCGCCCTTGTTTGAGGTATTTGACGGCGGTTTCCTGTGAAGGGAACGCGACGGTGGGTGCGGTCAATAAAGCGGCGAGCAACAATGCGACCGCGGTGTAGGCGTAAAACGTCTGCGATTTTATGGTCATAGCTTTCTCCGAAACGATTGGCAAAACGATTTGCTAACTGCGGGCAGGCTCAATCCGGTTGACGGAATCGAACGGGTTTGCTGTGGGCACAGGAAGCTTATACTCGAATTCGCGGTATACGTGGCGCGTTTTTTTTGCCCGCTTTTGCCATCCGCTTTTTGGATGCACGGTTCCCAGCTACGAACAACTTTGCTTGACGGTTTCAAATAGGCGCTCTTCTAACCCCTTTCCTGGAGAATTTATGCAAACTCTTTGGCAAGACTTGCGCTACGGTGTGCGAATGCTGGTGAAGCAATCGGGCTTCGCGGTGATTGCGGTTGTCATAGCAGCAGCAAATCAGTTCGCTGGATGCGCGGCTGCCGATTTATCAGGTCAAGACGCTGGACGCTTATTGGCGCGATGCGCTGCCACATAAGCGTTTGCAAGCGGCCTTGATAGGTGGATTTGGTTTGTTAGCGCTGGCGTTGGCTGGGTCGTTGGGACTTTATGGCGTGCTGGCGTTCGGCGTTGCGCAACGCACACAGGAAATCGTATTCGCATGGCGCTCGGCGCGCAGGGCAAAGACGTTCTGCTGTTGGTGATCGGGCAGGGAATCAAGCTGATTGCCATCTGCACGGCATTGGGATTGGCCGGAGCTTTCGCCGTCACTCGCCTGCTGAAAAGCGTGCTTTACGTCTGCCCCACGGACACGCTGACGTATGTCGCCATGCCGTTGATGTTGTCGGCAGTCGTGTTACTGGCTTGCTGGATTCCGGTTCGGCGCGCGACGAAGATTGATCCGATGATTGCGCTGCGGTGTGAATGAATATGGCTGAGGAATGTTCCTCTTTCGTAGCGCCGGTTTGATCAACAAACTTCATTGACCAAACCGGCGCAGACGATAGTGGGAAGTTTTATGCAGCTTGTGTGACTCGCTCTTCGTCGGCGTGTTCCAGGAAAAGATATTTCTTCCATTCCGGTCGAGTCTGCGCCGCTTGTCGCAATTCGGCGCGTTCCAATCCGTAAAACAAAGCTGCCGGATTGGTCAGCAGCGGCATGCGAGCCTCTTCGGGCGTGCGGTCGCCCTTGCGGTTGTTGCAAGCCTGGCAAGCCGCAACCAGGTTTTCCGCCACCGTCCGACCTCCGCGTGAACGCGGCATAATGTGATCTAACGTCAGATCGAATGCAGTGCCGCGTTTGCCGCAATACTGGCAGCGGTAATGATCGCGCGACAGGATGCGATGACGATTCGTCACCTTGTTGCGCCGCGAACGAACGTCAATGTATTGCGTCAATCGAATGACTGAAGGCACATCAAACACAAATCTTGGCGAGCGCAACACGAAGCCTTTGTCTTTTTCCAAAACTTCAGCCACCTGTCTGAACACCAGTGTCAGCGCCTTTGCCGCAGAGACCAGGCTCAGTGGTTCGTAGGATGCGTTCAAGAGCAAAACTTTTCTGGCAAGAGCCATAACTCCTCCGTTGAGAATTGATGAGTCTGGCAGGATTCGAACCTGCATGATCTCGTTTAGAAGACGAGCGCCTTGATTCCAGTTAGACGACAGACTCAAACATTGTCAGTCAAGCCCGCAGCCGGAATCGAACCGACGCCTCTCGCCTACCAAGCGAGCGCTGCCTCCAACTGAGCTATGCGGACGACAAGGTGATGGTGAGATTTGAACTCACGACCTGCTGTTTAGGAAACAGCCGCTCTCGATTCCGCTGAGCTACATCACCAAACAATGGTCGGAGTTGGAATCGAACCAACCTGTGCGGCTTTTCAGACCGCCGCTAATCCATCTCAGCTATCCGACCAAATAATGTCCGTGGAAGGATTCGAACCTTCGGCCTCTGGTTTCGTAGACCAGCGCTCTGTAAGTTCCGCTGAGCTACACGAACAAAAAGTCTGGGCGGCAGGATTCGAACCTGCGTCGGCTTGCTCCCAAGGCAAGTGGGCGACCACTGCCCCACACCCAGAAAAATATATGGAATCGGTGGGAATCGAACCCACAATGACCGATTTGCAAGACCAGCGCCTTTCCAGTTTGGCTACGACCCCAAATTGTCAAAAGTAGGAACGGTGGGACTCGAACCCACGACCGCTGGTTTGTAAGACCAATGCTCTGGCCGCTGAGCTACGTTCCTGTAACTGAGAGACGCGGATTCGAACCACGATTGGCGGAGTCAGAATCCGCAGTCCTGCCACTTGGACGATCTCTCAAGAAAGCTGGCGATGGGATTCGAACCCATATCCTGCCGCTTACGAGACGGCGGCTCATCCAATTGAGCTACACCAGCAAAAGTGAGCGACGGGAATCGAACCCGCTGAAAGCCAGTTTGGAAGACTGGTGCGCTGCCATTAGCGCATCGCTCACATGAATGCGGCGACAAGTAATGATGAAACATTCATTTTACAGATGTAGTTCCATCAGCATTCGCCGCAATGGACTGAGGGAGTGGGATTCGAACCCACGCATCGCTCGCTTAACAGGCGAGTGCCTTGCCGCTTGGCTATCCCTCAAAACATTGTTCAAACAACTATGACGGGACCGACGGGACTTGAACCCGCGATCTCAGCCTTGACAGGGCTGCGGCCACTCCAACTGGCCCACGATCCCAAATTGGGCAATCTCCATGCACCCGGAAGGACTTGAACCTTCGACCGCGCGGTTATCAGCCACGTGCTCCGCCATCTGAGCTTCAGGTGCAAAACTGGGATGCGAGGATTCGAACCTCGATAGGCAGCTTCAAAGACTACCGTCCTGCCAGTTAGACGACATCCCAATGAACTTCAAAAACAGGGCGAGCGACCGGATTCGAACCGGTAATGACCTGATCCACAGTCAGGCGCTCTGCCAATTGAGCTACGCCCACCATAAAAACGACAAAAATGCCCCCGCCGGGATTCGAACCCGGATCTCGCACCAGTCCGGTGCTTACACGTTATAAGCGTGCCGCTCTGCCTGTTGAGCTACAGGAGCCGATCAGCAGCCAACACAAAAGACTCCAGCCAGGATTTGAACCCGGACTCAAGCGCCCGATGATGCTGACACATTTTTCCCGAGCCGCTTTCCCGAATTAAGCTACAGGAGCAATCAAAGAACAGAATGAGTCCGGTGGGAGTCGAACCCACATCTGACGGCTTAAAAGGCCGCTGCCTTGCCATTAGGCCACGGACTCGATTTCATAGGGCGTGAGGGATTCGAACCCTCGATTTTCAGCTTGAAAGACTGACGGCTTGACCGACTTGCCCAACGCCCCAAACTTCAAAAGAACCGGATTGCGGGTCTGGGTAACGCTCCCAGCGAGTCGAGGCTTATGAGACCTAACTGAACACTTGCCCACCCGCAAAAACTGCAATGCCGAAGGAGGGAATCGAACCCTCATCAACGGAGGTTTAGATCGGTTTTCACTTGTGTGTATGGAAGGTTGTCGAACAAGATAAGCAAAT
>CAYYDG010000026.1:28210-101476 GCA_964470555.1 uncultured Heliomicrobium sp. | reverse complement strand
GTAGGTGAAATTTACTTTCCTTCGGCTACTGAGACCGAAGGCTTCTAAGGAGAAAAACCATGTCAATAGCGAAAAACATCAAACAGAAAATTGAAGAACAGCAAAATGACACATCGGGTCGAGTCACGAGCGAGTTGCGGGAACAGTCGCTTGCGGCAATTCTGGGCGGGATTGAATCCGATGCCTGGGAAATTTATATGAAAAACTTTGTTGACGCCGACAACCCAAAACAATTGGCGCGTTTGATGGGCGAGGATGAAACGGCTGGCGATCCGTACATGCGAAAAGAGATTGCCTATCTGGTGGCGAATGCCTCTTGTGGCTCCATCACCCGAACCAAACTCGACCAGGGTTTGACTGAGGGATTATTGGATGAGGGGTTATGAACCGTCGTGAATCGAAGCCACGAATACATTCAACACTGGGCAACTCTTTGTCGTCATTACCTGCCAATCTTTTCCGGCGACGCCCGCTGGAAATTGAGCCGGACGGTTCGCCCGGACGATCCTGTTCAAGGCTGGAAGCTGCACCTTTCCGCCACCTTGCTCAGCGCCGGTGCAATGCTGGAACGAATCGCTCCGTTGCTTAAGGCTGGCGATACGCTGTTCAAAGCGCCTGCCTCGCTGGAAGAATTGAGCCGTATCAATTCGGGTTTGGTTTATGGTTATAGCCAGGTTGGCAAGGTGATTACGGTTTATCCGCAAAATGACGGAGAAGCCGTACAGCTTGCGCACCGATTGAACGAACTGACCGTTGGAATGGCGGCGCCCGCCATCCCCTTTGATCGGCAATTTCAACCGGGTAGCTGTGTTTATTATCGTTATGGCGCGTTCAAGGAATTGGACATTCAATCCTACGACGGCGCCATTCCGGCAATTCGGAATCAAGAAGGAAATTTGATTCCTGATTGTCGTGAATCATGGGATTCCGGCTTGACCTGGCTTTCTGATCCTTTCATCGCTTCCCAGAAAGAGCCTTCAAAGCCAGAGCAAACCCCATCCGACAGCCCGCTTATAACAACCTTTCGAGTCTTCAGGGCATTATCCCAGCGTGGACGAGGCGGAGTTTATCAGGCGGTTGATTTTCGTTTTCAGCCGCCGCAGCTTTGCATTTTGAAAGAAGGGCGGCGAAACGGCGAAACCGGTTTGGATGGGCTTGACGGCGCGCGCCGAATACAGCGCGAAGCACAGGCGCTTTCCGATTTGCAAAACTGCGGCATTGAAGTCCCTGAAGTCTACGCTGTTTTTGAAGTCGAAGGACATTCCTACCTGGCGATGGAGCATATCCCCGGCGAAAGCCTTCATTCATTGCTCTTGAAGCGGAAAAAACGTTTCCCCGTGCCGCAGGCTCTTCGTTACCTGATTCAAATTGCAGAGATTGTTGCGCGACTTCACGCGGTGGGCTGGGCCTGGCGAGATTGCAAACCCGGAAATCTGATCCTGACGCGCACAGGTCAATTTCGACCGATAGATTTTGAAAGCGCTTGTCCGGCCAATTGCGCAGAACCACTGCTCTGGAGAACTTCCGGTTTTACGCCACCCGAATCCGACGCCGGAGCAGGCGGAGGCATCTCGGACGATCTTTACGCTCTCGGCGCTTGTATTTACCTGCTTCTCACCGGTCGAATTCCCGCCATCAACAATCGCATTCCGGCAACTGTCTGGCGGCGCAATCTTCCCTCTGAGCTTCTTTCGATCACTTCGGAACTTCTCGCGCCTGAACCGCAGCTTCGACCGAGCGCAACTGTCGTGGCTGAGCAATTAAAAGCAATTCTTTCCTCCTGCCAAAGCTGACTATGGAAGCCGGGCGCAACGTAGAAGGTCCGCATATCGCGGATGCGAACGCAAATCATCAAAAAGCGGCTCCAATTTGAAAAACGGGAAAGAGGCAAAACGGTCGTTGCAAACTTCCAGAAGTAAATCAACCGCGCGATCCATTTCTTTCAGGGCGATATGAATGATCGCTTTCTCTTGCATCAACGATCCGTCCTTGTTCCGAGGTGAAATTGCATCCAATTCCGCCAGAATTTTTCGCGCTTCTTCAGGTCGTCCGGCTTTGGCATAAGCAAATCCCAGCGGCCCAGCGACATTGGTTTTGCCAACGGCGTGCATGGGCAGATACATTTCTATGACTTTGTCGTAGGCTCCTTGCTGCAACAAAATCAGGCCGATCATGTATATTGCATTCTCGTCCGTCGGATTTTTTTCGAGCATTTTCTCGAAATGCGAGCGAGCGCGGTCATATTGCCTCGCCCAAAAATAAGAACGTCCGAGATTCATTTCGGCCTGCCCTGATGTGGGGTCCAATTCAAAAGCTTTTACGCTGGCCGCTATTGATTCGTCCATTTTTCCGGTCAATGCCAGAAGGTGCGAATACCAAAAATAGGCCTGGGAATAATCCGGATTCAGGCTGATCGCCAGTTTGAACTCTTTTTCCGCTTCCGCGAAATCCCACTCAAACCTTAATTGGACGCCCCCAAGCGATGTATGGGCTTCACTGCTGGTATTGTCTACTTCCAAGGCTCTCAACGCGTAATCTTTCGCAACCGGCATGCTTTCCTCGGTCGGAAACGATCCATAAGCCACGGTTGTGCGGATGACATAACAGTCCGCCAAACCGGCGTAGGCCTGCGAAAACTGCCGATCCAGTTCGTATGCCTTACGGTAATGCTCGATGGCCAGGCGTATGTTTTCCCGGTTTCGATTGATCCAGTAGTTTCTAGCAATCAAATAATGGCGAAAGGCTTCCGGATTTCGAGTCTGCCGACTGAGCATAAGATTTCGTTCGGAATCGCGCAGGAAAAACAGCGATTTTTCGGCAATTGTATTGCAAAGCCCTTCGTGGAAAGAGAGAAGCTCCGCAGGGTTGAGATTGCGAGACTCATTCCAGAGCATCGCCCCGTCCTTCGTTCTGAAGAGGCGGGTTTCCAAAACCGGTTGTTCGCCGCGCTTCGTAATTTCGCTGGCGAATACCATCTCGACACCAAGCGTGCGCCCGATTGCTCCCAGATCGCGTGAACTCCCTTTGTATTCGACGACAAGAGTGCGGGGGCTGACCTTCAGCCTAGACAACCGTGAAAGCCGCTGAATGAGCGTATCCGTCAAACCGTCTCCCAGATAATCAATGCTCTGGTCGCCGCTCAGATTGAGCACCGGCAAGACCGCCAGCGTGCTTACTCGCGTCATTGCGGAATAAACGATGGCCGTCGCAATAATAACCAGCAGCAGCGTGGCAAGAGCAATCTGCGTTCGCAAACGTGCTGAACTCCGCCTCTGCCAGAATTTCTTTTTTCCAAGAAGCTCATCTTCCAGATCGATAAGGATTTCATTGACTGACTGATACCGGCGCTCACGATCCTTGCTCAGGCACTTGCGGGCAATTTCCAACAGTCCCTGCGGACCGTCCGCTTTATCAGGCAAGTCCGTCGTCAAAATCGCCGAGATGCTTTCGGCGTCGGTTTCTTTTGCAAACGGATTCTGGCCTGTAATCATCTCGTACAACACAACGCCGAAGCTGAAAATGTCTGTGCGAGGGTCCAATCTTTCATTCTTCAACTGTTCCGGCGACATATATCGCACAGTGCCAACCACCAACCCCAGACTGGACCCGCGACTTTCCCCGGCATTCGGATTCAACACGTTTTTCGCCACGGATTTCGCCAGTCCGAAATCCAGCACCTTCACCTGATCCTGCGCGGAAATGATGATGTTTTTTGGCTTGATGTCGCGATGAATGATTCCGTGCGCATGCGCGTCAGCCAGTGCACTGGCAATTTGAATGGCAATGTGTGCGGCGCGTTCCCTGGGAAATGTCTGGTTCTTAAGAAGAGTGAATAGCGTTTCCCCTTCGACAAAGGGCATGACAATAAAACTATGGCCGTCCTGTTCCTCAAACCCATGCACGGGGCAAATGTTTGGATGGTCCAGTTTGGCCACAGCCTGAGCTTCGCGTTTCAACTGTCGCTTCGCCGAGTGGTCATTCACCAAACCATGGACAAGAAATTTGAGAGCGACCTTGCGATCAAGTTTAGTGTCTTCGGCCAGATATACTTCGCCCATTCCCCCTTCGCCGAGTTTCTGCAAAATCCGAAAAAGGCCGATGCTCGTTCCTTCCAACGAAGGCCTGGATTCCATTTGCGCCATTGCCTGCAAACCAAAGTTGAAGACAGGCTCTTCTATGATTTCAGGCTGGGCTTCGTAAGCGGCAATGTAAGTTTCCAATTCCGTTCGCAACTGATGATTTTCGCCGCAGGCCTGGTTGAGGAACTCCGCTCTTTCCGCGACGGAAAGCGCGATGGCGTCGTGAAACAGTTCTTCAATGCGTACCCAGTCCTCATTTCCCATAAGTCAGCTCTCGCGCAAGCCAGGCTTTCGCCATGTTCCAGTCGCGTATCACCGTAATCGCCGAAACCCCCAGAACCTCGGATGTCTCTTCAACGCTGAGACCGGCAAAATATCGCAATTCGACGACTCTGCATTTTCTTTCATCAATCAATTCCAGCTTCGACAATGCTTCATCGAGCGCAAGAATCTCGATTGCCCGCTCTTCAATAATTGCGTCAGCCTCGGTCAGCGAAACCTGAACCGCTCCGCCGCCGCGTTTTTCTCGATCCCGGTCCCGGCTGTAATTCAGCAGAATGCGCCGCATCATTTTTGCGGCGATGGCGAAAAAGTGAGAGCGGTTTTGCCAACGAACTCGTGTTTGATCCACCAACCGAAGATAAGCTTCATTGACCAGTGCGCCGGTTTGCAGCGTATGTCCTGGGCCTTCGCGCCGCATCTGGTTGTGCGCAATCCGACGCAATTCCTGTTCGACCAGTGGAATCAACTGTTCCAACGCCTTCTGGTCGCCTTCTCCCCAGTTAATCAAAAGTTTCGTGATGTCAGCAGAAGAATCCATGTGCCTCAAAAAAATTCTCGCCAGGAGTGATAGTTGTCATTCCCAAAGAGTGCGTTAGTGAATGGAAGCGAGATATACGCTCCACAAACAACATATTCGCACCGGCGGCTCTGACGCTCGTATAAACCGTATTTTGATTGATCGCCGCATTAATAGGGCGTTCGAGGCCTTTTTTGCAATCAAATTTCATCCCCTGAAGGAGAAAACGCATGAAAAACATTCTGGATTCCGGCACACACCGGGGAGGCGAATTTAGCAACACCCTTCAGAACTGGATGATGGTGGCATTGACGTTGACCTTTCTGGCGCTGTACGCCGCCGTCCTTTTCGGTAGTTTCAAACACTGGTCGGACGAACGACTGATTACTCACCTGGAGCCGGTCATTTTCGTTGTCATTGGATATTTTTTTGGAAGACTGCCCGCGCGTCCCAACGAGCAAACTCTGAGAGATGAGATCAGGCGCCAGATTCGGCGCGCCGACGCCGCTCAATCCGCCAAGGAGCAATCGCAACAGGCACGCGAAGCGCTGGAAGAAAAAATCAAAAATGTTCGGACTACCTTGGCGCCCTCAGCAACAAAGGCGTCCTCAGCCATAGGGATAGCTTCAGGCAATTCCCTCAATCACACTGGCGGAGCGGCTTATGACAATACGCTCCGCCAGGCAGTGGACGCGGCTCTCAAGATGCTGGACTCATAAGCGAACGGGCTAAAGAACTTTTGACAAGGCGGTAAAGTAAGCAGGTGGGCAACGCTCTGGCTTAATTTTCCAATTGTCATTTTTCAATTCCCATTTGTCTTTGCTGCCATACGATTCAGGCAATGACAAATGACAGATCAAAAATGACAATTGGAAAATGAAAAGCCGTCAAATTTCCGCTCGACGGCTTACACGATTACGACAACGGTCTGGTTGCCAGTGGCTTGGTGCCCAGCGGCGTAGTGACTTTGCCGGTTTCGTGGCCTTCCCATTTGATGAGTTTCAGGTCGAGCACGAAGATCGCGTACAGCGCAGGAACCAGCAGCTTGGTCACGTAATTGGCCAGCAGCAAACCGCCGATCTGCGCGTAACACAACGCTTCCCACAACGGCCCGCCACTCATGGCCAGCGGAACCAGACCGAAAATCGTCGCGCCGACGGTAATCATCACCGGACGCAATCGCGCGATGCCTGCATCGAGCAGGGCTTCGCGCAGCGGTTCGCCTTCTTCGCGTTTTTCTTCGACAAAATCAAACAGCACGATGACGTGCGACACGATCACACCGATCAAACTGGCGATGCCCAGAAAAGCGATGAAGCCGAACGGCGCCCCCATTACCCACAATGCGGCGAACGCGCCGACCATCCCGAACGGAATCGCCGAAAACACCAGCAGCGGTTTGATGGCGTGTTTGAACTGAATCACCAGAGCCAGAAAGATCGCCAGCACCGAAACCGCCATGACGACGGCCAGATCGCGAAATCCTTTCAAACGCTGTTCGCGTTCGCCGCCAATGCTGATGCTGTAACCGGGCGGCAACGACCGTTCAAACTCTTCCATTTTGGCGCGCGATGCGTTGAACACCTGCGACGGCAGCACGCCCGGCACAGGAAAGGCCGAAACCGTGATGGTGCGAAATTGATTGCGGCGACGGATTTTTTCCGATTGCAGTTGGTAATCAATCTCCGACAACTGGCGCAACGGCGCTTTGGCCGGACTCTGCACCGAATACACATACAGATTTTGAATGTCGGAAAGTTTGGCTCTCTCTTCGACGCGCAATCGCGCAATGACCGGCACGTCCAATTCGCCTTCGCGCAAACTGGTGACTTCAAATCCGCTGATGCCGACCGCCGACGAAGCCGCCACATCCAGATTGGAAAGTCCCGCCAGATTGGCGCGATCCTGTTCGACCTGCAGATTGGCCACGAAACTTTCCGCGCCCCAATCGTCGCGCACGCGGTCGGCTTCGGGAATGGAGCGGAAAATGTCTTTGGCTTGTTCGGCCAGATTGCGCATCGTCGTCAAATCCTGCCCGGAAATGCGCACTTCGACCGGAGCGTCAATCGCGCGACTGGTTTCCAGTTGGCGCACGTCAATGCGCGCGCCGGGCACTTTGGCCGACAATTCGCGCTGCATTTCGGCAACCAGTTTGCCGGTGTCGCGTTTGTCGTTCATCTGTATGATGACTTGTGCGTAATTCAACTGGCGATGTTCTGGCGCAACCGAAAACCAGAATCGAGGTCCGCCGCCGCCGGTAAACGTCGTCATCGAATGCAACACCGGTTTCGCTTTGCCATCCTTGCCGGGATGTTGTTTGCCATATTCTTCGGCAACCTGACGCACAACGGCTTCGGCTTGCAACGCCGCCTTGTTCGTCGCCGACAGCGGCGCGTCTTCCGGCAGCCAGACATTCAGGTAAGACAGGTACGACAAATCCTTCGGGAAAAACTCCGTCCGCAGTTGCCCGACAAACACGCCGCCCAACACCAGAAAAATCAGCGAAGACGCCAGCGTTTTCCAACGATGTTCCAATGCCCACTGGCCGACTTTGTAATACAACCCGGCGAATCCTTTTTGCCGCATTTCGGCCAGCGTAGGTTCTTTCTTCTTGCCGGGACGCAGCAGGTAATAAGCCAGAAACGGAATGAACGACATCGAAACGATGCGCGACGCCACAAGTGAACAGGTGATGACGACCGGCAAGCTCCAGATGAAAATGCCTGTGCTGCCCGTCACCAGCAGCAGCGGCAGATAGGCGACGATGTTGGTGATTGTCGCGTACAAAATCGCTTCGGCCAGTTTGCTCGGCCCCAACCAGGCCGCGACGCTGATTGGCCGCCCGCCCGCCAGTTCGCGTTTGATCGCGTCGCTGGCCACCACCGGATCGTCCACCAACAACCCCAGCGCCAGAATCAACGAGGCAATCGAAACCTGCTGCAAATCAACGCCCATCACGTGCATCATTCCGAAGGTCATCGCCAGCGTGATCGGAATCGAAAGCGCGACCAGCAACGCCGAACGCCATTCGCGAAAGCCGATGAACGCGACCAGCACGACCAGCAAAATGGCTTCGATCAAACTGCGCGAAAACAACGCGATGTTTTCCGCCACCTGCAACGGCTGGTCGGAAGTTTTTTCGAGCATCAGATCATCCGGCAACAGCGGCTTCAATCCGGCCAAGGCTTTGTCCACGGCTTCGCCGAATTTGGCGATTTGCTCGCCGGGACGCATTTGCACGGCCAGCGTAATGGCGCGCGAACGTTGCCACTGACCTTGCGCGTCCTGCCAGGTATAAAAGTTCAGATAACGCGGCGGCGTTTGATAGCCGCGACTGATGTCGGCCAGATCGCGCAAATACACGGGCGAACCTGTGGGCGTCACCGTCACCATCACATCGCCGATTTCTTTTTCGTTTTTGAATTCGCCGGAAGGATTGATGCCAAGATTTTTGCCTTCGACTTCGAGTTGGCCGCCGGGCAGCGTAGTGTTTCGTGACCGCAGCAATTGCGCCAGTTTCGATGGTTGCAAGCCATAACTGGCCAGCCGCTCCTGCGAATACTCGATGAAGATGTTTTCTTTCAACACGCCGTAGCGGGACACTTTCGACACCAGCGGTACGGTTTGCAGCGTGCGCATAATCAGATCGGTGAAATCGTCCAGTTCGCGGTAGCTGTACCGTTCGCCCGCAACGGCGCGCAATTGCTCGGCGGTTTGGGTCGTATCTCGAATGACGACCGGTTGCCGCACATCGGCTTGAAAACCGGTCGGCTGCAAACGTTCGTTGATGAATTGTTGAGCCGATGCCAGCACCGATTGGTCTTCGGCGTCGCCGGAAACATCCAGCCCTATGAAATCCTGCCCGTCGAGCGGCGTCACGTCGCGTGCAGCCGTTTGTTTGATGTGTCGCGCCAGTTCATCGCGCGCCCATTGGCGTTGCCGGTCGGTCAGCGACGCGGGCAATCCAATGATGAGCGTTGCGCGGTTGGCGGCGCCGGATTTCGCGCGCGCTTGTGCGATGGCACGTTCAACGGCCAGCGCCTGCGCTTGAATGACGACATCGTTCATCTTGGGACTGGCGACGGTCAGCATCAACGCTGAGGTGTCGCCGAAATCCTTGACGAACTCGATTGGTCCCGCGCCTTCGGGCAAATCGCGTATGTTGTCGAGCTTCAACCGCACGTCGTCGAGTTCTTTGCCGATGTCCTGCACCTGTTCATCCAGCGACAGATAAACGACCGACACGTTGCCCCGCGAAATGGATTCGACGGTTTCGACGCGCGAATTCTGCGCCATCTTCTCTTCGATCTTGCGCGTGATTTGCTGCTCGACTTCTTCGGCGCTGGCGCCCGGCCAGACGCAGACAGCCAAGGCCTTGCGCACTTTGACTTCCGGGTCTTTGCGTTTGGGCATGGCGAAATACGCATACACGCCCCACAGCAAGGTGACGATCAGCAGAATCCACGACACCTGCCGCGTTTCGGTGAAAAACTTGGCGGTGTTCTGGCGTGTTTCAGTGACCAGTCGCGCGGTCAAACTGGTGCGCGGTTTGAAAATGGGATCAGTGGGATTCGGCATGATTTATTTCTACTCCATCAGAAACTTTGGCAGGTTAGCAATCAATCTTGGATGTAAATCCGCTGGCGAATTCGAGCCTGACACCCGTCCCCTTTCACCTGACACCTGAAAACCCAAAAAACGATTTGGTCAAAGGCTGTGTTTAGGAAAAGTCAGGTTTCGGGGATTAGGTATCGGGTGTCAGGAAACTCAATACTGAATTCGCCGCAACATCCCGTCGCCATCGAATTCCAAATGTGTTCCAACATCAGTTGTTACCTGTAAGCAAAGACGCATTTGAGCGAGATCGTTTCATTTCCAATCGCCTGTCAGATCGTCAGGTTGTTGGGTCTGGAATAAATCGCCTGCACGACGGTGATGTTGCGAGTCAAAAAAATGGCTTCGCAATTCAGCAGGTAGTAATTCCATTTGCGAATGAACTTTTCGTTGAAGCCCAACGACAACACCGATTCCAGTTTGTGATTGAATTTTTCCCGCCAGCTCGCAACCGTGCGCGCGTAATGCAAACCCATCTCTTCCAGACTGTGCAGATGCATGTCGCCGGTTTCGTTGATGAACTTGTTCATCATGCCCACCGAAGGCAGCAATCCGCCGGGAAAGATGTGTTTCTGCATCCAGGTCACATTCTGGCGATGGCTCTCGTAACGCGAATCAGGACAGGTGATGGCCTGAATTGCCAGCAAGCCGGAACGGTCGAGCAGTTCGTGGCATTTTTGGAAAAAGCTCTTCAGATATTCGTGGCCGACGGCTTCGATCATTTCGATGGAAACGATCTTGTCGAATCTGCCTGTGACGTTGCGGTAATCGGTCAGTTGAAATTCGACCTGATTGGAAAGCCCTGCGGCAGCCATGCGCTCTTTGGCGTAATTCAATTGCTCTTGCGAAATGGTGATGGAGGTAATGCGACAGCCGTAATTTTTGGCGGCGTGTTCGGCAAATCCGCCCCAGCCACCGCCGATTTCCAGCACGTGATCCGAAGCTTTCAGATTAAGCTTGCGGCACAGCCGGTCGTATTTTTCGGCTTGCGCGGCTTCGAGCGACGTGTCGGGCGAACTGAAGATGCCGCAGGAATACGTCATGCTCCGATCCAGAAAGAGCTTGTAAAAGTCGTTGCCCAGATCGTAATGCTCCGAGATGTTGCGTTTGGCGTTGGCCTGATTGTTGGCGCGCAGCTTGTGGCGAATCTTGTTGAACACCAGCAGCACGTCCGTCAGCGGCAACCGTCGTTTTCCGTCAGAGGCCGCGTGCCCCAGATTGATGACGAACCACGACAACACCGCGACGACGTCATCCGAATCCCAATCGCCGTCAACGTAAGATTCGCCGAAGCCGACTTCGCCATACAAGATGCTCTTTTTGAAAAACGCCGAATTCAGAATGTTCAGCGTCGCTTCGGGGCCGGGCAATTTCTGGCCGTAGGTCGCTTCCTGGCCGTCTGGAAAAACAACACGCAACTTTCCGGCAGGCAATGGCGCAAGAATCTTGTTGAACAGCGTTTGGTAAATTCCTGCGCCAGTTTCTTTCGTTGCAGCGCGTGTTTGTGGGAGTCGGTTTTCCATGAATCTCTCCTTGTTGGGCGGACGCTATTCAATGATTGCCGGTTGTTCGGTGGGGACGTTGGTTTTGGGCAAACTGCCGCGACGAACTTTTTCGACCAGGCCGAGTTTTTCCAGCAGCCAGATCGCGCACCAGTTGAGGTCGAGTTCGTACCACGCCAGTCCGTGTCGCGCTGCCGCCGGATGCGCGTGATGGTTGTTGTGCCAGCCTTCGCCGAAACTCATCAGCGCCACCCACCAGTTATTCCGCGAATCGTCCGCGGTCTTGAAGCGGCGATTACCCCAAACGTGCGCCGCCGAATTGACCAAACACGTCGCATGCCAGGAAAACACCACGCGCACGCACACGCCCCACAACACGAATTGCCATCCGCCCAGCCAATACAGCAGAAAAGCCAGTGGAAGTTGCGGCAGATAATTCCAGCGCGAAATCCACTGGTGAAAGCGGTCTTTGTACAGATCAGGTACGGTGCGCGCATGCAATTCAATCTGGTTATGGTCGGAAACTCCGTTGGTGATCCATCCCATGTGAGACCACCAGAATCCGTGACGCGGTGAATGCGGATCGCCGTCTTTTTCAGTGTTGGCGTGATGAATGCGATGGTTGGCGCACCAGGGAATAGAACCTCCCTGCAAGGCCAACGCGCCGCAGACGGTCAAAAAGTATTCGACCGGTTTAGACGTTTTGAAACCGCGATGCGTCAGCAAACGGTGATAGCCGATGCCGATCCCCAAGCTGCCGGCAAACCACCACAGAAACACCGCAACGCCCAACGCCGCCCAACTGAAATCAAACAGCGCGGCAATCGCGCCGACGTGAAACATGGCCATAAACAATGTCATAGGCCAGTTGATCGGATTGTTGTGACGAGGAACTGTCGCTTCGTTTTGCATATCTCACTTCTCGGTTGAAGGAATGACTTTGACCTGTTCGCCGTCCACGATCATCGCCGCGCCCGAAACTATGACCCGTTCGCCAAGCGTGACGCCTTCGGTGACGGCGATCATGTTGCCGTAAGCTTCTCCGAGTTTGACCAGTCGTTGTTTGGCGAATTGCTTGCCTTCCTGGTCGGTGACGACATTGACGGCGTAACTTTCAGGGTTTTGTTTGGGTCGGACAATCGAGTTGATAGGAATGACAGTGACCGGCACGGCGGACTTGCTCGACGGCAACGTCAACGAAGCGATCATTCCCAATCGCAACTGGCCGGGCGGACGCGGAATCGTCGCTTCGACATCGAACACGCGGCTTTTCGGGTCGGCGGCGGGCGAAATGCGCGAAACCCAGCCTTTGAATTCGATGCCGGGAATGGCTTCGGTGGTGAAGGTCAGCGCTTCGCCAATGCCTACGTTTTTCAGCGACAAATCCGGCAAACCGAACGTAGCTTTGACAGAGGTTTTGTCGGCCACGACAAACACAGGACGACCGGGCGCAGTCAATCCTCCCGGTTCGATCAAACGTTTCAGGATGTAACAATCCATCGGCGCAACGAGCGCGGCGTCTTTTTCGGCGAGTTTCGCTTCGCCGAGCAACGCCTGTGCGCCGCTGATTTTGGCCTGAATGACTTTGGCCTGCGAACGAACGGTTTCGACACGCGCCTGCGCCATCTCGACTTTGGTCTTTGCGCCTTCGTATTCGGGTCTGGTCAGGCTTTTGGCTTCCAGCAGTTTGGTCGCTCGTTCCAAATCGCGTTCGGCCTGTTTCAACGCGGCTTCGGCTTCGGCCAGTTGGGCGCGGTTGGTTTCGGTGGTGGATTGCGCTTCGGCCACTTGCGATTCGGCCTGTTTGACCTTGGCGGCGAAATCGTCGTTGCGCAATCGCGCCAGCACGGTTCCTTTGGCAACGGTGTCGCCTTCCTGCACGGGGCGCAACCTGCCGTCGGCTCCCCTGACCTGATGGATTTCGCTGACGTAACCGCCGAACTTGAATGCCAGTTCATTTTGCGACGCAGGCACAATGTTGGCCGAATAACGTTCGCCATTTGCGCTGGAGCCGCCCGGAGCGTAAGTCTGTACTTCCTGCACCTGAACCGGTTTGACGGGTTTTTCGAAACTTTCGGCTTTCCGGCAACCCGCCGCAAACATCAGGCAGAAGAAAACCCCGATCACATATCGAATCTTCGTGTTCATTGATTGCCCTCATGGGGTGACGCGCAGGCGAGACGCCTGCGTTCCCAGCTAGAGTTCGCCGATGGCTTTTTCAAAATCGGCGCGCGCCGTCCAGAACGCCAGCAACGCTTGTTGATACCGATCCTGAGCCGTCGCCAGTTCAGCCTGTTTTTGCAGCACTTCCTTGTACAACACGGCTTCCAGCGAATACTTGCTGGTGGCGACGCGCAATTTTTCGCGCGCCGATTCCTGCGCCAGTTGGCTGACGCGCAACAGCGCGCGCGATTCCTGCAACTTGCGGAATTTGTCGCCGACATCGCGCAAAATCGAGCTTTCGGTTTCGCGCAAACCTTCGTTCGCCTGTTCGATGGTTTTCTGTTTTTCGGAAAGTTCGTGTTTGCGGCGTCCCCAATCGAACGGTTCCCAACTCAAGGTGAAGCCTATGCCGGAAGCGTTTTGCGGCAGTACCGAAACGCCGAACGCGGAAAAATACCCGGCAGTGGCGCTGATTTCGGGAATGGCTTCGGCCTTTTTCAATCGGCGGTCGTATTCGGCCAGCTTCAATTTCAACTGCGCTTCTTTCAATTCGGGGCGTTCGGCCAACGCGCGCGTTTGCGCCATCGAAAGTTCGACTTCGTAAACGGTGTTGGCGGAAATCGCGTCCACAGTGAATTCGGTGCGAATGTCGCGCCCTAGCAATTGGTTGAGTTGTTCTTTGGCCGCCGCCAGATTGTTTTGCAGTTTGAGCGTTTCAAACTCTTCCTTGGCCAGTTGGGTTTTGGCGTCCAGGCTGTCGGATTCGAGCGCAACTTGTTGGGCGACGTATTCGCCGACGACGCGATCCAATTCGCGGTACAGCTTGAGAGTTCCTTCCGAAGCGTCGAGCGCGCTTTGCAATTGCAGAATGGCGTAATAGTTGCGTTTGATTTGATGGGCAATTTCCCGTTTTTTTAGTTCCAGTTTGCTGTCGGCGACTTCACGACCAAGCTCGCCCATTTTGATTCCCAGGTTGATGCGATGAAGTTGCGTCAGCGGTTGAGTGGCGCGGGCGATGATAAATGCCGTGGGGCCGTGCGAAGACGTGATCGTGGTGTTGGTCGGCGGAACCGGCCCAAGACCGGGAAACTGGCCAAAGACGCCACGATTGAAACGGAATTCCGGCGGACTGAACCATTGAAATTCCATCACCGAAACGTCGAAACCCGGCAACCGGCGTGTGGCGAGCGTGGCCAGTTTGTCAGAGGCTTTTTCGACTTCCAGCCGTTCGACATTGACCAGACGATTGTGCCGCAACGCCAGATCAACGGCTTGCTGAAGCGTGAGTTTTTCGCCAACGACACCGGGCGGCGTCTGGCAATGAATTTCGACAGGCAGAAACAGGATCAACCACAGGGCGAATATCTTGACCACTCACGCCTCCTGGGAACGAGTCGCGCGCAAGGCAGATTTTTCAATCTGCCCGGATTTCTGTTGTAAAGATTGGCGCAGGTTGAAAACACCTGTGCGACGGAATTTGTTCAGCCGGAGTTCTTGCTTTCGACCGAAGCCGGATTTCGCAAAATCGTGGTGCGCCGAAAACCGGCATTTGGATCGGCAATACTGCCTACCGGTTGTTCTGCAACAGGAGCCTTGCTTCTCGAAAAACTCGTAATGGCCGACAGGATTGCGGACTTGTGAAGTTCAATCGCCTTGTGCCCACATTCGACGATTGCCGGCAGTTCATGCACGTCCCACGGATTGATCGTGTGATCGAAATCCACTTCGATAATCACGATTTCGTGATGGTGCATTTCGATGGACAGAAACATCTGGCTGCGCGTCAACGTGCGCATGGTGTTGTCAATGTGGCGATAGAAACAACTGAAAAAGCCTTTGGGTTCGGTGCGAACCTTTTCCTTGAAATCCAGCGCGATGATGACGTCCATCTTGCGTTTGATGGCTTCGACCACGGGAACCGGCGCGCTGTATATGCCGTCGCACAAATATCGCCCGTCAATTTTGGCCGGAGGAAACGCCGGAAAAAACGCGCACGACGCATACACGGCCTCGGCCAGCGGCCCTTTGGTCAGCACTACGCCTTCGCCCGTGTCAATGTCTGTGGTTTGCAGCAAGGTGCGCGGTCGCAACTGTTCCAGCTTTTTGTCGCCGAAATACTCCTGCAACGCGCCCCGCCAACGGTCAGGCTTCAAAATGCCGGAGGTCTTGTCGAAATTTCCCAAATGCGAACTGAAAATGCCCAGCAACGAAGAGTAATCGAATTGGGAAAACAGGCTTTTCTGCAGCTTTTGCATTCCCAGATCGCGAACCTCAGTGGGCGTGCAGCCCGATCCGATCATCGCGCATGCCAGCGCTCCGCCGCTGCATCCGACCATCAAATCCACGGGAATCTTTTGCTCCGCCAGAAATTCGAACAACGCCAGACTGGCCATCGCCTTGATTCCGCCGGTTCCGAGCACAATGCCGATTTTTGGCAGTTGCCTGATAGCTGTCGGTAATTCAGGTTTATTCATACCTTACGGATTCCGAGATTTTGAATAAAGATTTAGTTGTTTAATTGCTGATGATGTGCCGCTCATCGCGCGAAGCGGAAAACAGACCAGAGCCTGCAATTCCGGCAATGGCTTCTTCGCGTGTGTCGTAAATGCGCGAGACCATGGAAAAACCGGTGCGGTCGAACGTCTCTTTTGCCTGCAAGCTGGGGGAATGAAGCGCGATTCGACCTTCCAGGTCCAGAATCTTTTTCGCCAGGCCCAGCAACACACGCAAACCGGCATTGTTGATGAATTCGATCTGCGAACAATCAATGATCAACTGCCTTGCTCCGTTTTCGATCAACTTGCTCAGGCTTTCTTCCAACACCTGAGCGTTTTCGTGATCCAAGCGGCCCCGCAGGTGGAGAAACTGCATTTCCGAGCTTTTCTCCTTGATGACTTCCATGAACAATCCTCCTTCTTTTCATAACAAACTCTTTCCAGCGGGTTTCTGAGTGAAATAACCAAGCGCGCCAATGACTTGGATGATACGTGGAACGTTACGCCGTTTACAAGGTTCTGCTGGCAAATCTGCGTTCTGTATCAATGACTTATCAGCGACTTACCAGCGACTTATCAGCGGTCACCGCTTTGCCAGTGATGCTTTTAACAGTTGTTTCAACTGGGCGGCGACTTTGGCGTGCCTGGAATCATTTGCCAGATTCGTCAATTCGCCCGGGTCGTTGAATTCGTCGTAAAGCTCAACGCCTTTTCGGCCTTCGTCCCATTCGGTATATCGCCAGCGTTCGGTGCGAATGCTGTAGCCCATAAACCGATTTTCCCCGCTGCCACGTTGCACTTGCGTGATGGCCGGTTTGTTCCAGGCGGCTTTTGGATTCGCCAGCAACGGGCGAAGACTGCGACCAGCCAGGTTTTTAGGCGCGTTGTTCAACCCACACAACTCAGCCAGTGTCGGGTACAAATCCACGAATTCGACCGTGCGCGGCGAAGCTTTTCCTTTGGCAACGCCGGGGCCAGCGATAATCAGCGGATTGCGCGCCGATTCTTCAAACAAACTTTGCTTCATCCATTGGCCGTGCTGGCCGAGCAAATAACCGTGATCGCTCCAAAAGATAACGATGGTGCTGTCCGCCAGCTTCAACCGATCTAGCGCGTCCAGCACGCGACCGACATTGGCGTCCACAAAACTGATCGAAGCGTAATACGCCTGTATGGCTTCGCGCTGTTGTCGTTCGTTGACGCCGAAGTGCGGGTCTTTGAGCCAGATCGCCGCTTCGGGAATGGAGTCCCATTCGTTCCGTGAAAATTTCGGCGCAGCGATTTTTTCCATCGGATACAAATCGAAATACTTTTTCGGCGCGATGTACGGGCAATGCGGACGATAAAATCCGGCGGCGATGAAAAACGGACGATCCTTGTTCGCTTCCAGCAGTTTGATGATTTCAGTGGCGACTTTGCCGTCGGTGTGTTCTTCGTCCGGCGCAGGCGAAGCATACAAAGACAACGAACTGCCCAGCCCGCGTGTGGGAGTGTGATTGGTCAACACCTTTTCTTCGTCCTTGTCCACGCCGCGCGGATTGACGACTGTGTTCCAGGATTGCGGATCGTCCAACCCGTCTGTTCCGATCTGGCCGGGATTTCCGTAATGGTAAATTTTGCCGACGCGGGCGGCGACATAACCGTTGCGCATGAACGCTTGCGGCAACGTCATCACGTCCGGCAACACGGAGCGAAAATGCTTTTGCAAATCGAAGACCTGCGTCGTGTCCGGGCGCAAGCCGGTCATCAAACTCGTCCGGCTGGGGCTGCACAAAGGAAACTGGTTGTAGGCGCGATCAAAGCGCACGCCTCGCGCAGCCAGCCGGTCAATGTTCGGCGACTGAACCAGCGGATGCCCGTAACAACCCAGATCGTTGTTCAGGTCGTCGGTGGAAATGAACAGCACATTGAGTTTCTTTGCCGCTTTGGTCGCCAAAGAAGTTTGCGCACGCGACGAAGTTTCGCGCGCAGCCAAAACCGCAGCCAGCAACAACACCGGAATCAGAAGTCTGTGGATTCGCTTCATGAAAGTTTCTCGATTGATAGGGGAAAAGATTTTGAACCGCGCGCATTGTACTGAAACAACACCAACAGGGACAGCGCGTAACCGCCGAAGAATGTGATTCTTGCCTGCTTTTTGAGCATAAGGTATTCTCAGCGGCCTGATTTTGAGCTTGATACACAAGGAATCATAAGAATGAAAGTCATACCGAGTGAAGGCTACAGCATCACTCTGCGCTTGCGATTGGCCAATCGTCCCGGAATGTTGGGACACGTCACCTCCGCCATTGGCGAAGCTGGTGGCAACATCGGCGCCATTGATATTGTCGAAGTCGGCGCGCATCACCTGATACGCGACATCACCGTCGCCGCCGGAGACGACGAACACGCCGAAAGCATCGCCAAAGCCGTCGGAGAAGTTGACGGCGTCACCGTCATCAACGTTTCCGACCGAACGTTTCTGCGCCACATCGGCGGCAAAATCGAAATCACCAACAAACGCCCGCTGCAGAACCGCTCCGATTTGTCCATCGCCTACACACCCGGAGTCGCGCGCGTGTGTTTGGCCATCCACAAGGACCCGGAAAAGGTTTACAACCTGACGATCAAACGCAACTGCATCGCCGTTGTCACCGACGGCACAGCCGTGTTGGGCTTGGGCGATATTGGTCCGGCGGCGGCTCTGCCAGTCATGGAAGGCAAAGCCATGCTGTTCAAGGAATTCGCCGGAGTGGACGCTTTTCCCATTTGTCTGGACACCAAAGACCCGGACGAAATTGTCCGCACGGTCAAAGCCATTGCCCCGGCGTTTGGCGGCATCAATCTGGAAGACATCGCTTCGCCGCACTGTTTTGAAATCGAGCAGCGATTGAAACGCGAACTGGACATTCCGGTCTTTCACGACGATCAGCACGGAACCGCCGTCGTCGTGCTGGCGGCGCTGATCAACGCGCTGAAAATCGTCGGCAAGAAAATTGACGAGATAAAAGTCGTAGTTGTAGGCGTCGGGGCTGCGGGCACAGCCTGCACCAAAATGCTGCTCAGCGCCGGAGCCAAAAACGTCATCGGTTGCGACATTCACGGCGCGGTGTATCGCGGTCGCACCGAAGGAATGAACGACGCCGTCGAATGGTACGCCAACAACACCAATCCCGATAATTTGAAAGGTTCGCTGAATGATGTCATCGCGGGCGCAGATTTGTTTCTGGGTTTGTCCGGCCCCGACGTGCTGAAAGTCGAAATGCTGCAGAAAATGAACCGCGATCCGATTGTCTTTGCGCTGGCCAACCCCACGCCGGAAATCATGCCCGAAGAAGCCTGGCCCTACGTCAAAGTCATGGCGACGGGTCGTTCGGATTATCCGAATCAGATCAACAATGTGCTGTGTTTCCCCGGCATCTTTCGCGGCGCGCTGGATTGCCGCGCGTCGGACATCAACGAAGAGATGAAAATGGCCGCCGCCCAGGCCATCGCGTCCAGCATACGCGAAGATGAACTTCACCCGGAATACATCATTCCGTCGGTCTTCAATCGGCAAGTTGCGCCGCTGGTTGCCAAAGCCGTCGAAGAAGCCGCCAGACGCAGCGGAGTCGCCCGTCGCGAACGTTCGGACAACCGCACAATTCAGTAACCGATCAGAAATCCAATGGCTCTTTCATTTTCCAATTTCCATTGTTGATTTGTCAGTTGTCATTGACCAAACCCGCAATGAAAAATGAAAACCAGGAAATGAAAACTGGAAAATAAAAACAGCGACTGTGCCTCCGCTACACTGCTTCTACTTGCACACAATTTGAGAAAAACCTGAATGCAAAATCCACCCTTACTTTCGATTCTGATGCCCGTGTACAACGAGGCTGCCACCATTCACGAAATCATCTCCCGCGTCGAAGCCGTCAACCTGGGCGATGTGCGCAAAGAACTCATCATCGTAGACGACGGTTCCAAAGACGGCACGCGCGAAGTGCTGAAAAAACTCTCTGAAGAATCCAAATACAAGATTTACTTTCACGGACAGAACATGGGCAAAGGCGCGGCGCTGCGCACGGCGCTGCATTACGCCGAAGGCGACATCGTTCTGATTCAGGATGCCGACCTGGAATACGATCCGGCGGAATACGTCGAACTGATCAAACCGATTCTGGAAGGCCGCGCCGATGTGGTTTACGGTTCGCGTTTGTCGGGCGGCAAGGTTTCGCGCGCGTTCAATTTCTGGCATTACCTGGGCAACAAGATGCTGACCTTTGTCACCAACATTTTGTACAACGCAATCCTGACCGACATGGAAACCTGTTACAAAGTCTTCCGCGCCGACGTGATCAAAAACTTCCAGATCAAATCGAACAAGTTCGATTTCGAGCCGGAAATCACCGCCAAGATCCTGAAGCGCAAGTACAAGCTCTACGAAATGCCGATTTCCTATTACGGACGCGATTTCGACGAAGGCAAAAAAATCACCTGGCGCGACGGCTTCGCGGCAATTTGGGCGTTGGTGAAGTATCGGTTCGTGGATTGAAGACATAAGCCGCAGATCAACGCTGACAAACGCAGATCAATTCAATCCGCGAAAATCGGCGTCAATCTGCGGCTTTATCAGTTTCGCTCCCGCAAACAAACGACGATGGCTGACACCTTAAAATCCGCAATCCGCAATCCGCAATCTGCAATCGCTGTCGCGCTCATCGCCATCCCTCTCATTTACTTTTATCCCGTGTTGCTTGGCCGAGTCTTTCTGGCTCCCGGCGATGGCTGGGCGCAGAACTTTCCGCTGCGCGTGCTGGCCGGGCAAATAATCGCCGACGGACAATTGCCGCTCTGGAATCCGTACATCTTTGCCGGAATGCCGTTGGCGGCCAGCGTTTATCCCGGAGCCTTTTATCCGCCGAACTGGTTGTTTGCCGTGTTGCCGCCGGTGTGGGCGATGAACCTGGTTGTCATCGCCACGTACCATCTGGCGCTGATCGGAGCGTATCTGTACGCGCGGCGAATCGGCATCACGCGGTTGGGCGCGTTGCTCACCGGGGTAGCCTTTGCGTTTGGCGGATTCATGATTAATCACCTGAGCCACACGTCGCGCATTGGCGCGGCGGCGTGGTTGCCGTGGGTGTTATTGGCGATTGAAAACATCACGCGAAGCACTTCGTGGCGAATGGCCTGGCGCTGGGCGGCATTGGGAGCGGCATTCATCGCGTTGCAATTCGTCGCAGGCGAACCGCAGATGGTGGCGTTCACCGTGCTGGTGTGCGCTCCTTGTACATTGTTCGCGCTGAAGAATTGCGCGGATCGAACGGCGCGATTTCGCACCTTGGTGACGTTGGCAGTGATGATCGTGTGCGGCGTGTTGATGTGTTTGCCGCAGTTGCTGCCTTCGCTGGAACTGCTGGCGCAAAGCGAGCGTAACGATCCCGGCCCGCAATTTTTTGATTCGTATTCCTTCCCGCCCAAACAACTACCCGCGCTGATCTTTCCGTACTTTTTCGGCGGAGGCATGTTGCCGCCGTTTCGATTGCCAAACTGGGGAGACGCTTATCCGGCGCAAATGGCCGGATACGTAGGTTTGCTGACGTGGTTGTTTGCGTTGATAGGTTTGCTTTGTCCTCGCAAAGCTGGCGAATCGCCCGAAGCTGCCGACGCTCGACGGCGCATGTGGTTATGGTTGGGAATTGCCGCCGTCGCCATGATTCTGGCTTTTGGCGGATACTTGCCGTTCGAGTTGAATCATCTGCTGTATCGCGTTCCGGGTTACAAAGCGTTTCGCGGTTCGTATCGCCACACGTTTGAATTCACCTTTGCGCTGGGCGTGCTGGGCGGATTGGGCGCGACGCGATTGTCTTTGCTGGCTGACGAATTCAAACGTCGCGCGATGATGCGAGGCACGCTGGCGCTGACCTTGATCGTCGTGGTTGTCGCAGCGCTATATGTTTTTTTCGGCGCCAAACTAAGCAGCGGCGCAAATCCTCGCCCGGCGAATGCCGCTTCGCTCAGCAATCCGGAGTTCTTTGTTCCGATCCTTTGCTTTTTGGTAAGCGTCGCCGTGTTGTGGTTGTACGCGCTCTCCCAGTCTCCACGTCTCGCCATCTCTCGGTCTTTTTTGCTGGTTGGCGTGTTGTTGTTGGATGTGGCGGCTTATGGCCATTTCTTTCAATGGCGCACGGTTACCGCCAACACAGCGGAACGCCTGGCCGATCCGCCCGCCATCCAACTCATCAAATCGCGCGAACGGGATTGGAATTCGTTTCGCGTCATGAGCTACGTGACGATGCCAGGCGATTACGCGCTGTTCTGGCCGGAAGACCCGAATTTTGACGCGGTCAATCAACCGAACACTTCGTTGCTGCGCGGATTGCAGAGCGTCAGCGGATACGATGTGTTGCGGCCTTCGCGCATTGGCGAAATTACCGGAACCACAGGCGCGATGTTGAACGGATATGTGCAGGACGCGAAATCCTTCAGCCTGGAAGATCGCGGACTGGATTTGCTGAACGTCAAATACCTGCTGGTCGGTCACGGCGGAGCGACCCACAAGAAAACCGGCGTTGATTTTGACGGTGTGTATTTTGCGCGAACCTATTTCGGCGTGGAGATGAAACCCGGCTCGAAGTTGACGACGACGACCGGCAATGTTTCAGCGACGGAAATCGCCATTGTTTCGAGTCTGGCGAATTCGACGCATTTGCCCGACGGAGCGCCAATTGTGAGACTGCGGTTGCACGCGCGCGATGGTCGTGTCATCGAACGCACACTGGAAGCCGGGCGCGACACTTCGGAATGGGCTTATGACAGAGCCGACGTGAAAGCCGCCATCAAACATCAACGCGCTCGCGTCTTTGAAGATTTCGATGCCGGAGAGTTCAAATCGCACGGTTATCTTGGCCGATTGAAATTCGACCGCGCGGAGATCGAAAAGATCGAATGGATTTACCTGCGCGAAGACGCTTCGTTGCTCTTGTTGCGCGCAACCTTGTTCGACGCCACAACCGGCAAGTCCGAACCGCTGGCGAATTTTTATCTGCCCGGCGAACGCTGGCGGCAACTTGGCCGCTTCGATCAGGTCGAGGTGTACGAAAACCTGCGAGCGTTGCCGCGCGCCTGGTTTGTTAAAGAAACACAGGCTGCCGCCGATGGTGAGATTTACAAAGCGACGAGAACCGGCCAGCACAATTCGCTGGACAATGGCGAATTCGATTTTTCTTCAGTGGCGTTGCTGGATCGTCTGGATCAGCAAGCACCAACTGGCGTTTGGCCAACTGGCGATTGGGATGCCTCTACCAAACCTGAACTGAAACGTTATCAACCCAACCGGCTGGAAATTGAAACCCGCAATCCGGCACAGAGTTTTCTGGTGTTGAGCGAAGTCTTTTACGACGGTTGGGAAGCGCGCGTGGACGGCCAACCAACGAAAATTTATCGAACGAATTACACCTTGCGCGGCGTGGTCGTTCCACCGGGCGAACATCAGATTGAGTTCGTTTATCGCCCGCGCAGCTTCCGGCTTGGTTTGATGGGGCTTGCCGCGGGTTTTCTGGTGTTGCTGATTGGCTGGGCACGCAGCCTCTTCCGAGCTTGAAAAGAAACAACGGAACAGATGTTCCGTAATCTCCTACAGTTTTCTCGTTATGGCCTTAACTCCAAACTTAGATCGTAAACCGCGAATCGTCGTGGCACTGACATTGGTTCTGTTGCCGCTGCTGTATTTCTTTCCGGCGGTGTTGGGCAAAGTCACCTTGGCTCCGGGCGATGGCTGGACGCAGATTCTGGGCATTCGCGTCTTGATCGGGCAGATGCTCGCCAATGGCGAATTGCCGTTGTGGAACCCGTACATCTTTGCGGGAATGCCGCTGCTGGCCAGCATTCAACCGGGCGCGTTGTATCCGCCGACGTGGCTGTTCGCCGTATTTTCTCCGCAAACGGCCATGAATCTGCTGGTGCTGACGACTTACCATCTGGCATTGTTCGGCACTTATTTGTTCGCGCGCCGCGTGGGCGCTTCGCGCGTCGGAGCCGTCATTGCCGCCGTGACGTTCAGCCTGGGCGGATACATGGTCGCGCATCTGGGACACACCAACCGCATCAACGCTGCTGCGTGGTTGCCGTGGATTTTGCTGGCAATCGAGCAATTGCATCAGCAAACGCGCTGGCGCTGGGTGGCGCTCGGAGCCGTGTTCATAGCCTTGCAACAGTTTGCAGGCGATCCGCAAATGACTGCGTATTCCGCCATGCTGGCCGGAGCCTATGCGATCTTCACGCTTGTCTGGCGCACGCAATCAGCCAATCGAAAACGGTTTGTGCTGTTGTTGTGGGCGATGGTCCTGTGCGGCGGATTGCTGGCGATGATTCAGATACTGCCCGCGCGCGAACTGCAACGATTGGGCGACCGCGCCGTCATTGATTACCACTACTTTTCGCAATTCTCTTTTCCGCCCGGTCAAATCTTTGAATTGTTCTTTCCGTATTATTTCGGCGGAGCCGCGCTGGAACCTTACAGCGTTTCGTATTGGGGCCAATGGAATCTGACGGAAACCTGCGGTTATGTGGGAATGGCTGCGTGGTTGTTGGCGTTTGCAGCCATCTTTGCCCGGAAGTTTGTTTCTTCCACGAAGTCACACGAAGAAAACACGAAGACAGATTCAATCGGGGAAAAAGAAACGGCGCTGTTCATACGATTCTGGACGATCTGCGCCATCGTCGCTCTGTTGCTGGCGTTTGGTTCGTATCTGCCTTTCGGCATTTACAAGCTGATGCACAAAGTTCCGGCTTACAACCTGTTTCGAGCTTCGGGGCGCAACCTCTTGGAAATGAACTTCGCGCTGGGAATGTTGGCGGGACTGGGCGTGACGGCATTGACGCAAATGGATCGAACCGTTGCGCGGCAAATCCTGCTGAAAAGCGCGGCGGCATTGGCGGCGATTATCGGCTTGGGAGTGACTGTCTACTGCTTGTTTTCCGCGAGTCTGGCGACCGAAATTCCGCTGCCGGCGGAAGCCGGACGCCTGACCAATCCTGAAATTTACGTGCCGGTGGTTTTTTTCGCGTTGAGCGTGTTTGCCGCGCTGGTTTATGCGCGCCGCTGGCATTGGCTGGCCGGAGCGACGCTGGCGCTGGTGCTGTTTCTGGATTTGGCTGCGTGGGGATTTTCGTTTGAGTGGCGATTGATTGACGACAAGACGTACAACGTCGCACAGCGGCTGGCCGATTCCGAATCGGTCAAGTTCATCAAATCGCGCGAATCGGATTTGAATGCCTTTCGAGTTGTCAGTCGTTCTGAAACTCCCTTCGGCGAGAACGCCGATTTGCTCGATTATCCCAACATCTCAATCGCGCGTGGTCTGCAAAGCGTCAACGGTTACGACCCGATTCGGATCGGACAAATGGCGGAAATCGCCGGGAAAATCACGCTGGACGGACACATCGCCGAACCGGAAACGTTCGATTCTTCGCATCAGGGATTGAATCTGCTCAACGCGAAATACCTGTTGGCGGAACGTCCGGGCGCATACGGCAATTCGCCTGACAACTCGTCGAAACGAATTATTGAAGGAATAAAGTTCAACGATCAGCCGCTCGGCGCGCTGCTCAAACCCGGAGTGGTCGCGCAATTTCAAGCGAGCGGATTCGCAACCGAACTGGCCGTCGTTTCGGCAATGGGCCATTCGGACAATTTGCCCGACGGCGCGCCTGTGATTGCCGTGACGGTTAAAACCAAAGACGGGCGCGTCATAGAACGCGAACTGCAAGCCGGGCGCGACACTTCGGAATGGGCGATTGATCGCGCAGACGTACAGGCTCGCATCAAACATGCCCGTGCGTTCATTGCCGAATCCTGGGACGCCGACGGATTTCAAGGACATCGTTTTCTGGCGCGATTGCGATTTGACCGCGCGGAAATCGCCAGCATCGAACTCAAATATCTGGCCAGCCAAGCCGACATCACCATCTCTTACGTTTCGTTGTTCGACGCCGAAACCGGCGCGTCGCAGCCGCTGGCCACGCTGGATTTTTCGCCTGATCGTTGGCGACCAATCGCGCGCTTTGGCGCGGTCGGCGTGTACGAAAACCTGAAGGCTTTGCCGCGCGCCTGGTTCGCGCATCGAGCCGTCGTCGTTCCCAGCGCCGAAGTTTTGAGCGCAATCAAAACCGGCAGACTCAACAACGGTTCGCCGGTGAATCTGCGCGACACCGTTTTGCTGGAAAGCGAGTTGTTCGGCAAACGGCAGTTGAAAACTCCGCTGGCAAATTTGTCGCCCAACTCGATTGCCAGCGAACCGGCAAAGTCCGAAGTGAGCGTGATTCGTTACCAACCGCATCGCATAGAATTGCAGACCGACAATGCGACCGCGGGTTTTCTGGTCTTGAGCGAGATTTATTTTCGCGGATGGGAAGCGTGGGTTGATGGCCAGCGCGTTTCGGTCGAGCGCGTCAATTTCACCTTGCGCGGCGTGGAACTGTCGCCCGGCAAACACAAGGTCGAATTCATCTTTCGCGCGCCGAGCCTTCGCAGCGGAGCGATCTTTTCCGCCATCGGGGCGCTGCTGCTGATTGCAGGCGGTTTGATCAGCCGCCGTATCAACTCAAAGCGCCCTTAATGCTGCTGGCAAAATTACTTTGGGCACCGCAATGCATGAATGCGCCTGCCTCAGACAGTTGATCCCACGGACATCGTGAAACTGAAATCGCCGCCGGGTTCGTTGTTGCCGGATGGAAGCGCAACCGCTTCGCCATCGAGCGCCACGCCCTGGCTGGTGATGGCGTCGCCCGTGCCCCGCAGCGTGACTTGATAACGCCCCGGCAAGATCGTGTTTGGAAAAGCCACTCGCACGGTGGTCGGGTTCAAAAAACTCAACGTGCCTTGCAGGACTGCCCCTGTGGCAGCATTCAGCACCACAAAGTTGCGTCCGCTGGCGATGCTCCCTGTATCCACCGGAGCGGTAAACTGCACTTCGATCATATTGGCCTGGCCGTTTGGCGAAACAGGCACGTTCAGCACGGTTCTGGGATCGGTCATCGTCGCCAGCAAAACCGAGCCTGCCGTGGCAATGGAGCCAAAAACACGCACGCCGCTAACCTTGAACGAAGCCGCAGACGGAGTCAGCCAGAACCACATTTCCAGATCACCACCACGTCGCCCGTCGCCATCAAAGCGGACATCGGTATTCGTCGCGCCGGGTTGGCGCAGTCCGTAAGCTTCGCCGTCCAGATAGAGCCTGGGATCATTCGGCTTATCCACTGCTGCCCAGATGAAATTTCCTTTGACCGTCAACCGCGCCAGCACTCGTTCGCCGCGCTTGAATTCCCTCATCATGGTAAACAGCCTTTGCTGCAACCAGGCCTGAGTCTCAGGAATCGGCATCCAGAAAATGTCATTGTTATCGGCGTTGACCTGCGCCGCCAGTATCAGCGGCTGGAATCCGATGACGGCATCGCTGCCCCATAACTGACGATCCGCGGCATTGAACGGAAACGGCATTTCCAGCGTGACGAAACAAACCGGTTTATTGCGTACGCTGTCCTGAAACAGATTGGTATCGCAACTGACGCGAATTCCTTTCAACAATCTGTCCACACCGACATCGGTATCGTTGCGCAGCAACGACGCAGGCGAGATGAACGAGACTTCTTTGACGTGAATACCCGGTTCGCGTCCTGTGGATTGGCAAAGCCTGTCAAGCGCCTCCTGCACGGTTCGCACATTGGCCGTCACCAGATCGGGACATTGCGAAGTCGGCGTATAGGCCACCGCCGAAGCGCGACTGATATTGGCATTGAAACGAACTGGCAAATGCGACCCGTCGGCCAAAGCAGCTTCGACCTGCTGGCTTTGGTTCACGGCGTCCAGCGTCCAGTTGCATTCGGCAATTCCGTTGTTGTTGGTCAGCACATTCAGGATGTTGCCTGTGGCCGTTCCGACGGTCAGCGTGCCTGTTCCGGCAGTAATCCTGAACCGAACGATTGCATTTCGCACAGGGTGTTTGCCGTTGGCGACTCCAACTTGCAACGGTTTGGGCAAGGCCGGAGCGTGCGGCATGGCTTCCTGACCGTCGCCGCTGACATAAAACAAACTGGTCAATTCGGTAATTGGCGGGAACAATTCGCGGCAATCGCTCAGGCGTGTCCAGACGGCTCCGGCGGTGACAACGGTCAGGCGCAACAAACCCAGCGGGCAGTAATGATGTTTGATGCCGTGCCGAAACTCGAAAATCGGCCCGGCGTCATTGCGCGGCCATTCCACCTTGCCCGTCAACGTTCGCGCCGGAATCGTCCAATAATCACCCGTGCGAAACTCTCCGCCTTTTTCGAATTCGATCTGCACTCCGTCTTCCAGATTCAGCAACTGCCCGGCGCTGACAGTAGCCGAACCATCCCAACGCCGCACGGTCGGCAACGTGCCGAAATCTGCCATGGAAAGTTGTGTTCCACCCGGCCAGCCTTTGACCGTAATTGTGTTGCCTTGAACGACGTCTACTTCCAGCAACACGCCGCGGTCGGCGGGCTGAGAGCCGGCCAACAACGTTCGGCGTTCACCGCTCAATTCGATGAATTTGGCATTGGCGAAGGTCAACACCGAATCCTTGCCCGGATCGCTGATTGTGATGACGTTGCCGTTGATCGCCAACAGATTGGTGACGATGCTGCCGTTGTCGCGCGACCATTTGTACGTGGCAACGTCTGCTGCGCCCGGCGCGCCCGGAACCCCTGGCTTATGAATTTCGACGCGATACAGTTGATTTTCCAACCGCCGATACCCTGCTCCCGGTGGAACCAGACATTCGTTGGTGTTTTGCGCGACCTGTTCGTGTTGCGCGCGCAAACGTCCAGTGCTTTGAACATCAGGCGGAATCCAATCTTCGGCAAACTGCGCGCAGAGTGATTTATCTTCTACGCGCAGCAATTTGACCTGCCAGATGGTTTTGGTGCGCGTGGCGGAATCGGGGCCGCCCAGAGCGACTTCGCGCAATTCGGGTCGTTCCAAAGCCGTCAGGTGCCGTTGCCAGACGTCCAGATAAGCAAGATAAGTCCCGGCGTCTGTCGGCAACGTCGCGTCCGGCAAATCAGGCTGTAACGTGAAGGCCACGTTGCTTTCGTTTTCGCACAAAATGCCGTCCACGTAATAGCGTCCCGCGCCGATTTGCTGCGTCCAGACATCGTTGCTGTTTACCAACAACGCAAATCCCGCATCGTGAATCGGCGCGCCGCAATCGCCGATGATGTCGGCGGTCGTCGTTTGATCCACGTGCGATTCGATCTCCATCTGCTCGTTCCATTCCGCATCGAGCAGGACGCGCCCTTGTTGCAAACGAACGCTGCTGAAGTGTTTTTCTGGCCGAAACGTAAAACGAGTGAAATCGCCTTTCATCCTTAACTCCTCTCAGTTCACAAGGAAAATGCCCGCTTCCAGCCCAAAGCGCAGATATTCATCCAGGCTGGAGCGAAGGTTTTGCATTCGACGCGCTTGTTGCAGGAAGTGAAACGCGCCCATTTCCGCTTCATCGTCTGCGCCGTTGGCGATTTCAGACGGGCACGTTGCGGTCAATTGGCCGTATCCGGGTTCACCGTAAATGACCGACGTAAATTGCGGCACGACGCGACTGGCTGTGGCGGCGGTTTCCGGTTGGCAGCGATGCCGTCGCGGCGCAAGAGAGTTGATCGGCAAGTAACAAAATCGCACGCATCCAGTTTGCCGTCGCTCGGCAACCATTCTGCCGAGAAAGATGCTGTTGCTCGCTTCCACGCTTTGCACCTGAGTCGTTCCCAGAATCGTGCTGGTTTGAATTTCGACGGCAGGAGCGACAATGGCAACACCGGTTCCGGCATCAACGATGCTGTCTTCGATGCGCAAGGATTGAATGGTTGCGCCCGTCGCCAGCGCTCCGCTGATGCTGCGATACAGTTCTATCGTCAGCCGGTCGTTTTGCTGGCCTGCTTGATCCGATGAAGTCACCGTCAATCCACCGGAACCCGGCGCCAGAGCGCTGTGCGCCAGCAACAGACGACCCAGATTTCCCGCCATCACGGTCAATCTGCCTTCGACCAGCAAACCATCAACGATCAATTCACCCGGAGCCACGCTGTTTGCCGGAGCCGTGCCGCGCACGGCCAGATTGCCTTGCAAATGAGGGCGCAGATCATCCGGTTTCAACACGCCGTCCAGACGCTTCAGATTTTGTTGCGGCCAATCGGCTGCCACTATCGCCAATTTGCTGCCCGCCGGAATTTCAATGGCATTCGCGCCGGTCAGGTTTTCGACATACGAAGAACTGTCCATCACGGCAATCACACCGAAAGCGTCAGGGTTGGCGGCGACGTGTTGTTTCCATTGCGTGACGGCCGCGTTGAGCGTGGTCACCAGTTTGGCGGGTTCAGCGGCGGAATCATGCGTTTGCTTGTCCTGTGTCACGCCAATCTGCCAGGTCACAGGTCGGTTGATCTTGTCTAGCCAGCGAGCGACCGATGTTTGCCGGTTATATGGTCCACCGCCCAAATCGCCTGCAAAGCCATAAGCGTAACTGACCTCCACGCGGAAAGGCGTCACGCCAGCGGGAAAGGCCAATCGTCCCAGCACAGGGTCTACGGCAACTTCGGTCTTGAAAGTCGAATTGTCCGGTTTGGTAAAGTTCTGGCTGACGGGGCGTCGCCAATCGCCCAGATGGCAAATCAGGATTTCTTCCGGGCGAAATTCCCGTAGCGGATCGTTGACCGTTTGCTGCACGAAAACTTCCAGCACCGATTGCGGTTCTTCGTCCTGCCGCGTCGGCTGGCGATCAAAATACGTTCGAGCAGGCGTGTTGCCCGCCACCAATGCCGCGCGGCGAGTGTTCAATTCGTCGTATAGCGGTCGGCGACGCAACGGAACGGGCACATTCACTTCGGTCGCCAATTGCGTGATTTCGGTTTCGGTGATCGGGCGATTGAACAACGGCGCAGCGTTCGGCTCTGGATCGCCCGGCACTGTGATATGCAATCCCAGCGGATCGAAGGTGTAACGTCCGTCCGCCGGATTGGCCACCGCGCGCGCTGTTCCGCGCGTCACCGGATAGCTTTGCAACCGCCACAGAAACAGGCCTACGTTCGGAATGTTGAATCGCCCGCGCCCATTGTCAATGTGGCGAACTTCGGCAGTGCGCGCCGCGGTGGAAAACGGGCTGGAGGTCAGTTCCAACCGGTTGGCGTCGCGCAAACTGACCGTTGCCAGATTGTGCAATCGAACGTGGTTGGCGTATTGCGTGGTAATCAACCGCTCGAAAAACTCTACGGCTTTGGCGGGCCAGGCGGTCACATCGCGCGCCAGTTGTTCCAACACTGCGGCGGTTCCTTTGCGGCGGCGATAACCGATGGTGTTGGCAACCAAAGCGCGCTGGCTGAACGTTCCGCCGTCTTTGATCGCCGCCAGCCCGCGTACGCCCAGCAAATCGCCCAGATACGCCACCACCCATTCGTCGCAGGTTTCGATAAACCAGTTGTCGTACAACCGATCAATGTCGGCTTCGAGCAAATTGAATTCTTCTTCGACCACGGCCAACAACGCGCGCAGCGGTTCGCCCTGTGCAGCATCGCGCAGCCGATAAATTGCCGGCAGCAATTGATACAGGCGGTCGCTCATGATTTGACCTCCTCCAGCGTGACGCCAGCCGGGTTGAGCAGCAACAATTCTGCCAGCAACGGTTCGGCCTGATCCGCATCCCATCGCACACGGTTGGCGGCCAGCACCTGGTTGGGTTTCTCTGTATCTGACGATGGCGGTTGATCCACGCGAAACAGTTGCACCAGATCAACAGCCACGACACCCGGCACGTTTTGAATCACCGTGGTGATTTCCGCCGCCGTCACTGCCTGGCTGAACGCGCGCCGTTCAAACGCAAACGCCGATTGCAAGTCGGCGTTGACTGCCGCCAGCACATCTGCGGCCAGATGGCGCGGATCAATTCGCACTTTGGCTTTGAGGTCGAAAAAAACCGGGGTGTAACTGTCCACGCGAAATCGTTGGCCGGGATCGCCGGACTGCTCAATGGCTAAACGCAGGTTTTTGTAGAGATCAGAATCATCAGACACTTCGTGTGTGGCGATTGACGAAACGCCTTCGTCGCCTGATGCCACAGGCGCTTTGCTGGCAATGGTCAGATGCACCCACTGCGCTTCGCCCCGCCAGAGTGCGACTGCCTGGGCTTTGCCAATGCCCGCAAAGGCGCGCGCGAAATCTTCATAATCCTGCCGCGAAACGATGCGATCCATCGTCAGCACGGTCAGCGGCGCGTTCGTGCGCGCATCATCGCGGTTCTCCGGATCGGCTGCGCCATTTGCCGGCAGCGGATTGGTCACGCCGCGAATGCCCAGCGGGCGAATCTGCATCAACGTCAATTTGTCCGCGCCGACCATTCCGGCCAAGCCGATGCCGCTGCGATACACAGCCGTAACGTTTTCCATGCCGGTCGGCACGCGTGCGCCGCGTTCGCCATCGCCGAAGATGACCTGTGTTTTGCCGTCGTCATCCGTGCGCACGATGTAATTTTCGCTGCGCGCATCCAGACCATAGAGCCGTTCTGCTTCTTCCCACAAAATCCCGTTGACGCGCACATCGAGTGTGCTTTCCACGCCGCTGGCCGTCGGCGCTGAGGTGTAAGTCAATGGCGGTTTTCGGAGCGTGAAGCGTTGATTGGATTGCGCGCCGTCGCCGCTGCCTAACACTTCGTTGACCGTTTCGCCGTGCGTGGCGCGCACGACGTTGGCATTGATCGTGACGGTGTTGCGTTTGTAGCTGAATTCCAGCGGGTCTTGCAGCGTAAACGAAGTAAACCCGCCGCTGTGCGTGATTTCCTTCAGCATGGCGACTTCGTTGGCGATGACGCCATCCAGGTCGTTGCGCTCGCCGGTGATGATGATCGGCTGACCGATGCTCAGTCCCAGCACCATTCGATCCAGATGAAGCGCGGTTTCGCCCGCTGGGATGGGCTGTTCAATCGGCAGTTCGGCCAGTTCCAATCGCTCGCTTTGGACGTGGGCGGTCGTCGTGCGGAATTTGAAATTTGCGTTTTTGTTGGGATTGCTGGTTCCGTCAACTGCCTTCAACAATAGGCCGGTCGCCTTGCCGCTCAAGGCGTATTCTGCCAGCGAAGCTTCAACGACTGTGCTGACGCGATACGGCGTCGGTTCGCCGGTTGAGGGTTGAAAAAGCGCCCAACTGTTGGAGACGATTTCAGAAACCGAACGTTCGAGGTAAACATCTGCGCTTCCCCAGGATTCAGCCTTCGAGTTTTCCCAAATGCTCGGCACAGTGCCGTTGGCGGGAGGGGTGACTGGATTGGCTCCACCATCCCAATTGTTGCTGTGCGGAGTTTTCGCCAACATGGAATAAGCCGGAGCGTTGTGTCCGAAAAATCCCAGCCGTTCGCGGAATCGAAAGACACCCTCATCGGCAGGCGGCAAACTTGGTGCGGATGGCGCGGCGATGTATCTCAGCATGTTGCCGCCTGACCACCCCTGAATCCCCAGAAACGCCTTGAGCCGACTTTCCGACCAGCTTTGATTGACGATCTGTGTATTCACCTGTTGACCAACGAAAGGCTGGGTCACCAAAGTAATCAGACCGCTGGCCAGCACTGCGGGTTGGTAAGTGGGTAACGGCGCGGGTTGCGCCGAAAAATCCACCCGCGTGTGATTGTGTTTTTGAATGATGACGACGCGCTGAATCCGTTTGGCGGCGGTTTGAAACGTCGCGCCCGATTTGACGACGATCAGCAACCATTCGCCGGGTTTGAGATTGGTCGTCGTACCTGCGAAATACAAACTTTCGGCGGCTGTGCTGGGAGATTGTTTTTGCGTCAATCGCGGGCGCAGTGCGTTCCATTCGGCACGGGCAGTAATTTCGTTGGCGGTCTCGAACGTTTGCGGCAGTTGCCCTTGTCCCGGAATGCTCTGGATTTTCGTGCTCATCGGCACGACGGAAACGCCGGGAGCGCCAGGCGCGTTTTCGACGGTGAAAGCCAGATACACACTGGCTGCAACTCCGGGCTTCAATTCGTAACCGATGGTACGCGCCAGTTCCAACACCGACCGGCGTTCGGTGGCCGTACGCAAGAAACCTTCGTTGGCGATGCGTTCCTGATAAAACGTCAGCACGTCGCCAACCGTCGCCCACGCATCCAGCAACGCAATGGCCGGATCGTCGCTATTGCGCGCGGTCAACGCTCCAAGCGGGCGAATGGAATCGCCGTTGCCGTTGACGATGATTTGCGTTGGCAACCGCGCCAGCATGCGACGCATAAACGTCGGATGCGTGCTGATGCGATAAGCCAGCGCCGACAATCCCGGACGATTGAAAATTTCCGGTTGCGGCACATCGGCGTCACAACATCCGCAGTTGTCCAATTGATTCGGTTCGACAGGCGTGCTCATAAGCCTCCTTTCATGTCGAAGATCAATCTGCCTTTTTCCTGAGCGTTCGGATCGTTGTCCAATCGCGCGATTTCCAACCGCTCGAAGGTAATCAATTCATCCTGAAGTTCGTTGCGCGCGGGTTGGCCGTAACGCTGAAAGGTCAACGGCTTTACCCAATCCACGCCGGGCGTTTGCATCACGGCGGCGATGATCCGGCTCAGATAAACCGGCTGGCCAAAAGTGAAATTGTCAGGATGGAAAAATCCGCGTCGCCCGTCGGGCAGATCGCGATTGCTGAACGTCGCCAACAACGCCTGCTTGACGTTGCTGCGGAAATAATTCGGCTTGACACAGACCGATAGCTGAATGTCGAGCGGCACAAAACGCGGCGCGTCAATTTCCAGGTCATATCCCGCCATCCGAAAGCGTTCCAGAAACGCGCGCAATTCGGTTTCAAATTCCGCATCCACCGGGCGACCTCCGCGCCGGTCAACCGTAATGAAGATCGTGTACCAACTGCCCGTCCAACGCCGCGTCGCCGCGGCGCGTTGCACATCAGGATGGCGTTGCGCCGCCGCTGCGTAATCGGCTTCGGTCACGGCGCGTTCCTGCGAACGAAACGCCTGCGGAGCGTACAACCGCACCTGCTCGTTCGGTTCCGGGTCCAGACCGCCAACGGCTGGCAACGGATTGCGAGCTTTGACGCCGCCAATGTCGAGCCGCGTCAAGGTATCGGCTCCGACATTGCCGCCGCGTCCGTTGCCTATGCGATAGGTCGCGTTGAAACTGGCCGCAGCGGATGGCGCTCGCCCCAACACGTCATCGCCAAAACGCAGATGAGCGCGTCCGTCGTTTTCCATCTCGACTACGAACTCCGGCGCGAAACGGTCGCTGTTGAGCAAATCGCGTTGCGGCAGCCAGATTTCGCCGTCGCCATTCAACCGCACTTGCGGCAACACGCGCCGCGAATCAATTTGCGTTGCCGCAAAGGCTGCGCTTCGGCGCGCCTGCAAATGATCGTAAGCCGCTGCATGCGTCAAACCGGCGCGCACCAGATGCGGGCGGTAACGACGCCCTGCAGGCACTGTGGCGGGAACCAAAGCTTCATCTTTGATGGTCAATCCGTGATCGGCCAAGACCACATTGCCGCGTGCAATGCTCGCCTGTTTGACGTTGCCGGGATTGTTTTTATCGTCAAACAACCACAGGCAAAGTGGGAACGGCAGCGCATCGGCGGCGTGCCAACTGATTTCCAACACCTTTTCGTTATTGAGCGGGTCGGTTCTTTCCACCGGCTTGCGGTTGAGCCGCACTACGTGCCGGTGCGACGGATCGGCATCTGCCGCCAAGCCTCTTTCCGGCCCCAGCGCTTCTTCAAAAACGAGCACATCGCCTTCGCCCAACTCCAGATCGGCGGCGCTGCCGTGCAACGTGGCTGTGGTTGCGCCTTTGGGCAAACAGCAACGCGGATCGCCCCAGGTATAAAACTGAATCCGGCTTCGTTTTGCATTGAGAGTCAGGGCGTGCAAAGTCTCGAACGCGACCGCTCCGTCCGCCGTCGTCACAACCGTTGAAGCCAGCAATGGCATTCCGTCTGCGCCGCCGCCTTCGTCCACTTCAAAACAAATCCACGCGCGGGCGTTCATTCCGTCGTGAACGAAATAATCCACCAACCGCGCATGTCGCCGAATGGAAGTTCGTCGTCGCGCCGTTCCCAGATACGCTTCGGTTGCCGCCGCGTCCTGGTAATAACTCAGGTAATCGCCGCCATACGCCAGCAATTCGACCAGCGCGATGCCCAGATCGGCAGGATTGCGTTCGCGCCAATCCGGCATGATGACAGCCAACCGATCCAGCATCAGTTGCCGGAAGCTCAGGTAATCTTTGGCCAGATAATTGATTTGCGGCGCAGTGAGAATCGGGTCGGAACAGACCGTTTCGGTTTTGCAGTCAAAATCGCTTTTACATTCCACCTTGAAGGAAAACGCCACCGACGCCAGCAACCGGTCAAATCCTGTTGGTGGATCGTCCGGCTGAATGGGCGAAACCAGCCGCAAGGTATAAGTTGAAAAATCGCCGCGCGCGTCGGTTCGCACCACCAGCACACGCTGGCGCGCCGGAACGGTCGGAAACCGGTCATCGAGAAAGTTCTGTTCGGCGACGGTCAACAATCCCGCCGGAACGTTGCTGGCGGCGTGCGCCCAAACGACGTTGACGGGCGTCACGCGCACGCCGCCGTCAATCCGTACATTGTTTTTGCCCAGCGCCACCACCGGCAACAAACAATGCACCAGCAAGGTCTGTTGCTTCGAAGTGCCGACAGGCGCTTCATCGTCGAGCACTTCCAGATAATCCACGCCGTTCAGGGTGCCGTCGGCGCGCACCAGATTCTTTCGTGTTTCGTTGGGACAAAAGTATTGAGCGCTCATTTACACCTCGCGCGAAAAGTTGGCGGTCTGGCGTTGCTGGCTGCGCCGCACCAGATATTGAACCGCCACTCGTAACGTGGAATCGTCGCTGCTGACGGCGACGGCTTCGACCTGGACCAAATCGCCCAGCCATTGTTGCAACGCTCCCTGCACCAGAAACTGCGTGGCCGTGGCCAGTTCGTCGCTGTTCGGCGTAAAAACCATTTGCAACAATCCGCTGCCGAACGTCGGGCGATTGACCCGTTCGCCCGGCGCAGTGAACAACACCTGTTCGATCAAATCGCGGATGTGATCGTCTTCGGTGGTCTGTGCCGTGCGACCGCGACTGTCAAAAGCGAAGGGAAAATCTATTTGCATCATTGCCCCTTTACGCGAACTTGCGTGACCAGAATGTTGACTCCCGTGCCGTTCGGCGCGCAGACGGCTTGACTGTCCTGCAACAACACCGGCACGCCGTTGGATTTCACGCGCGTTGCAGCCATCACCCATTGAGCCGTCACGCACGGAACGGGCGAGCCGGTATTGAATGGACAACCGGCGACTGTGTATATGACGGATTGCGTGACGATCATCTGCCCGCCGACTTTGACGCGGGGATTGGGAGCAGTGGGCTGCGCCTGCCCGCCGTGCATGCACAACACCGTCGCCCCCTGATGAAGCAGAAATCCAGGCATCAGATCACCTCCAAAGCGCCGTTGTTGATGGAAACGCTGACCGCCGAAAGTTTGACGCTGGATGCGCTATGACTGATTTCAATGCCGCTGGAATTCATCACCAGCTTAAGCGGAATCGGAACAACCGGCGGCCCGACTTCGAGTGTGAAACCGCCTCCACCCGGCAAATCGCTGAGCGTCATGGTGATGCCGTCGGTTTTGAGCATCTTGGTTTCGGCCAGCGCGGGCAACGCGGGAACTTCGCCCGTGCCCCAGAAACAGCCGCTCCAGATAGGATAATCCGGATCGCCGCCTTCGAATTCGACCCAGATGTTCGCCCCGCTGGGCGGAATGACAAACAACCCTACGCCAGCCCCCGCATACGGCACACACGGCATGGCCCAACTCAAACTGCCGTCGCCCAAAACCGCAGGCACGCTGACCTGCACGCGCCCCAACTGCATCGGATCAACGTTGTTTTCGACTTTGCCGCGATATTTGCCAAAAAAAAGCTGTCTCATCGTTCTGCTCTCCCACCTCAGGGAATCACCACCGGAACGGTCGTTCCAGTGCCTTCGCGGGTCAATGTGAATTTCTGTTTGTAATCACCCTGCTTGATCGTGTGTTTGACCTGTTTGACGTAATACAAACCGTCGTAACTCAACCCGACGCCGCGCAATCCCACCAATCCGCGCGCGCGCAACGCCGAACCGTATTTCGCCGTATTCAATTCGCCTTCGACTTTGACCACATCCATCGAAGCGTCCGTTTGCGATTGCGCCTGCTCCATTGCCTGCATGACGTTTTGCCCCGATTCGGCGCGAAACCGTTCTATTCTCAACGTAGACGGATTCAAAAACGGCAGGTTCAATGCCAGAGGCGGACGCGTCGTCAAAAACGTTTGCACCGGAATGCGCTGGTTCGACGTTCGATCCTGCACTGAACCTTGTACGACGGTTGCGTCCGTGGCGTTGTTTTCAAAACTGACGGATTCGACGTTGGTGTCCGGCCCCATATCCACAGTCAACGCGCGTTGCGGAATGCCTATGCGAATGGGCGGCCCCCAATACGCCGTGTTCGTTCCAATCACCGGACCGGGCACGACATAAAAAACATAAGCGTGCCGCGTGGCGAGTTCGGTCAAATACCGCAGGTCTGTCGCCTGCTGCACCGGAATGCGATCAATCGGCAACGGGATGTCCATCGCCAGCGGCGGAATCACCAACGGGATCAACCCAAACTGCGCGTAATTGAGAATGAGCTTGATGGCAATGACATTGTCCGGCTGAGCCGGATGTTCGACGGACTTTTCTTCCAAATCCATCTTGATGCTGACGTCTTCGCCGGTCAGCGTCAGCACTGCCGGATCGGAACCGGACGGCGGAGTCAATTGCTGGTTGGTGATGATGCCATCCATCAATACCGATGGCAGCGCGCCGAATGTGACAGAGACGATGACGCGGTTGCCGGGGCGAAATTGCGGACTGAGAAACAACGGATAATCCAGAAAGACGCGAGTGCTGCGTGTCGCCTTGAACACCAGTTGAAACCCGGATCGTCCTTCGTCGCTGTGCGTGACTTCGACGCTGTCCAGCATCTCCAGCACAGGCGGCGGCACGGGAATCGGCACAGTCGGCCCCATCAGCAATGTGACGTGCAATCCAAGCAGACTCATACGCATTTCCCTTTCAAGGTTGCGGCACGGGCACGATCAACGTTTCGCCCGGCGGTTCGACCAGATCAAAAGGGTTCATTGCATTGTTGGCATCGGCGATGCGCCAGAATTGCAACGGGTCGCCGAGCGTGCGAAACGTCACCAGATCGAGCCGCTCGCCCTGCAATACGGTCACTTCAACCAGCAACGGCAAGGATTCGCCCTGTGGCAAAAACCTTCTCTTCTTGTAAGCCACCACGCGCCCGTTGGCGTCCGTGAATTGCGCGTCTTCGATCTTGTAATAACGACTGGTGAAATCGAACATCGTTCCCTTCCTTTCAAATCAGCTTTCCGCCTCCACCCATGGCGGCGCTCAAATCATTGGTGACGGCAATGGCCGCCAAACTCTCCTTGACGATCTGGTGCGCCAGAAACAATCCCCAGGCCGGATTGTCCGCGCTGACATCCGAATAAGTCAGCACGCGCAATCCCAGCGACACTTTCGCGCGAATCGGGCTGAGATTCGGATGATGCGCGTCTTCGGTCACGCTGAATTCCGTGATTCGCACCGGCAAAATCCGCCGCTTGCCCCAGATGAACAACGTAAACGGCGCCACCGACGGGATGATTTCGATCGTCCCGACTTTCATCAGCGTGTTGTTCAATGTGACGCGGTCGCTTTTCGGGTAAATCAACGTTTCCATCGCCGCCAGTTGCGGCAAAATGCCTGCGTCGCTGACTGTTTCATCGCCTCGTTCGAGCTGGTCGGATGCGTCAATCTCCACTTCGAGCTTGATGGTTTCGATGGGCGCGCCTTTCAAGCGCGGCGGATCGCCCGTCTTGCTTTCGGTTTCCTGCATCTGCGCTTCGAGCGTGCGCGTCAACGTCGCCGGGTTGTACTGAAAGACAATCACGCGCGGCGTAGGATTCGGCAGGTCAAACGCGACCAGCGCGCCTTTGAGCAGTTTGGGTGATGTGGACAGAGTTGCCATCTTGGTTGACTCTTTCGATTGCTTACGGACAGGTCAGCACTGCGCCACGAAAAGGATCAATCGCGTCTTGTGCCGCCTGCGCTTCCGTCATCCAGCTTTGCTGGTCTGCGGTCGTTTGTGCCTGGGCTTGAGCCATCGCATCTTCCTGACTGTTGCCAGTCACGGAAAAGTTCACAGCCCTGAACCGGTCTTGCAGTGTTGTTCGCCATTCTTGCCCGATTCGACGGTGTTCCTGTTCGTGGGCATCCAGCGAAGCCCGCATTGCCGCCCAGGCGGCGACTTCCGCAGCTCGATCAGGACGCCGAGTCGGAGCCCAGTTCGGACGATCAATCGGGCAGTTTACTGAGACGGTCAGTTTGTTGTGGCCGGAAACGGTTACTTCAACCATGCCGTCCGGCAATGTTCGATAGCGCGTGCGCAGACCTCCATTGAAAGCGTAGTTACAATTCGTCTGCGCCCATTCGGGGCTGTACGGCGAATTGGTATTAAGCCAGTCCACCAGTTCGTCACAATGAAGTTCGCCAGGAACTCTGTAACGTTGCAGCACTGGACGTGATGGTTCTGCAAGTTTCTGTGGCCGCGTTAAACGTGGCTGGCCTTCAGCCAAGACACGCCGAGCTTGTAACTCGGCTCTGCTTTCCCAGGCAGCAGAAGCATTGAATCGGTTGCTCGTTTCCAAGCCTGTTGCCTGTTGTACGACGTGAGCCAACTCATGAGCGATCAGCCATCGTCCGGCCCGTGTGTCCGGCTCGTAGTAGCCCGCGCCGAAGAAGATGTCTGTGCCAACGGTGTAGGCGGTGGCCCGCAACCGGGAGGCTGCCTGCTGTGAGCCGAAGTCGTCATGCACTCGCACCTGCTTGAAGTCATAGCCGAACCTCTCTTCCATCCATTGGCGGGTGGCTGTGGGCAAAGGTTGTCCGCGCGTGCCCAGTGTCGTGCGCACGACCGCTGGCGGGATCGGTTGACTAAATTCCGGGTTGGTGAAATGTAAAAGCTTCATCTCATCACCTTTCCTCCAGGGTAAGCTTGTCGTGTTCGTCCTGTGCCGGCGGCGGTGGGCCGCTCAGCGGGCCCGCGAGTTGCCAAGGGCGCGGTAACTGTCCTAGAGATCGCAACGTAGTCGCATTGGGTGGGGTTAGGTAAGTCTGCTCGTACGTTAGCGCCGCCGTCTGGATGGCAGGCGACCAGCGAACGACCTCTGCTAAATTAGGCACACAAAGCTTGCAAGGGCTTTTTTCGATGCGCACCTCAATTTGCTCGACGCGCCCTTTGAACTCGCTGTCTTGGCTGCGGAACCACTGATGGAATTGCCGCTCGGCATGTGTGGCGTTCGTCCGGGAATTCGGTTCTTCCCCGGTGCTCCACGAGGCGGTTCGGACTTCGTTCGGGACTTGGGGACGCATCACCACGCCGCCGCTGACGGCGCGCTCCACGCGCTGCCGGGTCCTGATCCCTCGTTCGAGCACCCGTTCGCCGCGTACCGGCTCAAAGGGGACTTCGGGCGTGGTTTCGACTAGCTCGCCGCTCTCATTCCTGGTGCGGGTAATGGTCGGGATTGTGCCCGGCACGATCGGGAAAGCAGGGAAGGCCGGGGCGTTTCCGCGCAGCCGGATGGTGGTGAACATGCGCACCCGCCCTCGACTGCGCCGGGGAACCAGAGTACCTGAACGCCGCCTTGGGCTGGCCTCGGTGAATACTTCGTACCCAAGTTCCGCGTTTTGCGGCCCCAGCGCGATGGAGTGCAGCCCGCTCGGGCGCAGCTGTTCCTGAATCCGCCGCAAGATCGGGTCAATTTCCTCGCGGGTGTGGTCGCCGCGAAGCTGCTGCGCCAACTCCCTATGAGCCATTTGATGAACGTCGCCCGGCTCGCCGGCCTGGCCCGGCGGCGCTGCCTGCCCCCCACGGTCTCCTCCTCGGAAAGAGGCCAGCACACGTTCAATCAGCCGGTCAATTGCCCCCCCACACTGCGTTCTGCACCGACTGCAAGATGTTCCGCACGCGCTCGCCGACGTTGCCCAATCCCAACAACCTCGCCAACAGGTCAATCGCCAACGGCAGCAATCCGGCCAACACGCTTTCGATGCGCGTGGCCGCCGGTTCGATGACGCCGCGCGCGATGTCGCTGATGGCGTTCACCACCGATTGCACGACGGCGAAGATGCGCTGCAACTGGTCGCGCAAAAACGTGTAAAGGTTATAAAGCGTCAGCACCAGATTCAGAATCGCGCCGACCGGATTGAACATCGTCGCCAGGCGCGTGATGGCGGCCACGATGATGCGCTCGACCAGGAAGTTTTTTATCTGTTCCAACACCATGTCGCGCAGGCTGGCCAGATCGTTTTGGATGCGTTCCCACAACGCCGCCCAGCCGCCTTCGATCAGCGTTTGCACATAGCCAGCGACGAACTCGATGACCTGCACGCCACGTTCGCCCACCAGCCGCACCAATCGTTGGCGTATGTTGTCCCAGGTCAGGCCCAGAATCTGTTGAATCAAACTGAGCACGCCCATCAGGTCGAAGCGTTCCGGCAGCGTGATGCCCGCCGTGCCAAGCGCGCCGGTCAGCCAGCCGATGATCCCCGCTTGCAGGTGCGTCAGGAAGTTGTCGGCGAATTTCTGGATGCCGCCTTTGACCGCGTCCAGCACGTGGCCCAGGAACGCGCCGGGATCGTCAATGATCGTCTGCAAGGCTTCTTGCGCCCGCCCGATCAATTCATAAATCGCCGCCGGATCAATCCCCAGCGCCCGCATAATGGCCTCGAAGACCTTGCGCGCCAGTGCGCCCCAATCTCCGGTGACGGCTGCTTCCAGCACGGCCAGCGCTCCATTGACCGCCGTCTGCCAGATGTTGATCAGGCCGTTGATGCCGGCGCGCAGCCCTTCGACCAGAGCATTCACGCCGCGCCGTAAACCTTCGGCCACTACTTCGACAGCCCGCTGCGCCACGGCCACGGCATTGTCAATGAAGGCGGTCAGCGCGGCGGCCAAACCGGGGAAAAGGTCGCCGAGCAGCCCCTGCACCAAGCCCTTCAGAAACTCGCCAAAGGCGGCGATGGCGCGGCTGATGAAGCTGGCGGCGGCGTTGATCAGGCCGATGGCGAAATCGCGGGCGGCGTCGAGCACCGTGTTGACCGCGCGGCGCACGGCGTCGAAGACGGCGTTGATGGCGTTGACCAGCGCGTTGAAAGCGTCGCGGATGAAGTTGACCGCGCGATCCCACCAGCTTTGATTTTCGGCGTCGCGCTCGGCTTGACGGCGTTGGTCTTCAGCCTGGCGTTCGCCGTCGCGCACTTCTGCTTGCGCGTCGGTTTCGGCCTGCCGGTAGCGTCCGTCAATCTCTTCTCGATCTTGATTGACGCGGTCGTCAATCGCCGTGCGATCCTGGGTGCGGCGAGTTTCGGCTTCGGTTTCGGCGTTGCGGACGGCTTCCTGCTGCCGGTCGAGCGTGGTTTGCCGTTCGGTTTGAATCTGGTCGCGCGCTTCGGCCACGCGGGTGCGTTGATCCTGATCGGCCTGCTGCACCAGTTGATCGTTCGCTGTCTGGGCGCGCTCGACTTCGGCTTGGTGCTGCTGGTCGCGTTGGGTGGCGGCTTCCTGCATCTGTGCCTGCGCAGCGCCGACGCTGGTGCGCATCTGCTCGCCGGTGTTTTCGTCGAAGGCGGTTTGCACTTCAGGCGGCAGATTCATCGCCAGATATGCCTGCGCGCCTTCGGGAGCCGGAGCTTCCTGCACCGCTGGCGCGGCCAGTTGCCCGACCTGCTGAGCTTCATCGAAGGAGATTGGCTGCACGCGCTCCGGCCCAGGTCCTTGCACGACGGCTTGTTGCGCTTGGGCCAAACTTTGCCGGGCCTGCGCGCGTCCTTCTTCAGTCTGGTTTTGCAGCCGCTGCGGGTCGGTTTCGCCTTCGAGCGGGACTGACGGCGCGGGGCCGAGCGAAGTCTGAATGCCGGGATCGGTCGTGCGCACGTCGCGCAAGGCTTCCTGGCCTTCTTCGGCGCGATTTTCCGTGCCGGTTTGCGGGCGAAGGAAACTGTTGACCACGCCGTTGTTGGCGGTGAATTGGCCCGGTTGCGGAATTTCCGGCAGAGAAACTTCCGGCGCGGGCGCGGGCGGATTCGGCTCGATGTTGACGGCGGTCGAGGGCGGAGCGGCGACCTGCAACGCCGGAGCCGCCGCCAGGGCTTCGTGCGAAAGCTGGGCATGAATTTCGGGCGTGTTTTCCTGGAGCGTTTGGGTTTCTTGTTGCAGCGTGGAGTTTAACTTCGTACTCAGTTGTCCGGCAGCGGCGGCCTTGACCGTGGGCGGCGCGGCGGCAAACGCATCCACCACGCCCGTGGCTGTCTCCGCGCCTTCGAGCGCGGCTTGGGCGTCGGCCATCGCCTGTTCGCGCGCGGCCACTTGTTCCGGCGTCACTCCCGGTGCGGGTGGCGCAGGAAGTTCCAGCAATTGCGTTTGCTCTTCGGTTCCGGCATCCCCCCTTGCAGCGCCGGTTTGAGCATTCGATTCAGTCCCTGGTTGAGCTTCACTAACTTCGGTTCTTTGCGCAGACCTGTCATTTGCTGCTTGACGTTCAGAGTCAATGGCAGCTTGGGGCGCGGAATCATTGCGTACTGCAATGGAATTTCCAGCACCGGGTGCGCGCAAGGCAATGGCATTGGTCGCCAACGAAGTTTCTGTTGTCACTGGTTGAAATGCGTGCGGTTGAATTGATTGACCGCCGGTTTCCAACAATGCACGATGCGTTACTTGCTGAGCCAGTGTTTCCGCTTCCGCTTCTGCTTGATGGGACGCAATGGTTAATTCCGCCGGAAAAGAGATGCTGGCGGATTCCTGCTGCAAGACGTGAGCAATTTCGTGTGACAGAGTGAGTAAATCCGTTGTGGATTCGCGCAGCAGAATTCGACCTCGATATACGGCGGCTTCGGCGTTGAATCGTTCCAGCGCTTTCCGTGTCGCCGGATTGCAATACACTGCGATGTCGGCCAGCGAAACCCCAAAGCAGGTTTCCAGTGTTGAGCGTTGCGGCAATGCCGTTCGAGTTCCGGCAATCGCCAAGTCCAGCAGCGCGCTGTCCGGCAAGGAGTCCGAATTCAGCGGCAATTCGCTGAAGTTGATGTTCATCCAAGCAGGGGTTGCACCTGCTTCCTGACGCAACTCCGCGGGTCGTTGGGCGAATGATGGAAGTGCGTTGGGTTGGTTTTCCGTTCTGCCGGGCAATAGCGCGCGCGCCGAAGCCAGATGAAGACCGCCGCGCTGTTGCGACGGGGCTTTTTCCGACTTGGGTTCTCTGGTTCGGCTGCGAATTTTCATGGCATCGCCTTTGAACAACTTTCGTGCTTTCAGCGCAAACTACCGTACAGGTTTTGAGCAAGTAGGGAACCGATCATTTCCGTCGTCGCACCCGTTGGCGCTTGCATCGGCGCAAGCTGCACGGCATCGGCCTGCCAGGCTTCGACCAGAGAACGCGGAATTCCCTGTTCGACAAATAATCGCGTCAACTCCGCGCTGAACGCTGCGCCGAGCCGTTCCGCATCCACTGACGGCGCTCCGACAATCGCCAGCTCGCCAATGTGTAATTCAATTTGCATATTCATCCAGCCAGTCTTTGACTTCGCTTTCGAGCAATGGTTTTTCGAGCTTCGCGTATTCGCCTATGGCCGCGCGCAACAAATGCGCCATGCGAACAGGTTCGGCCTGATCCGCCGCCAGAAATGCCGCGTTGAGCGCGATGTTGCGAATGTTGCCGCCCGCAATTTCCAGCCGTGCCAGTTTGGCGAAATCCAGCGTCGTTTGCGGCGTTTCCGCCGGGAACGAACGCGCCCAGATCGCTGCGCGTTCCGCCGTAGCGGGAAACGGAAATTGCACGATGAACCGAATGCGGCGCAGAAACGCGCTGTCAAAGGCGCTGAGTTGATTGGTCGTCAAAATCGCCAGCCCGCGATATGACTCCATCTGTTGCAACAAAAAACTGACTTCGATATTGGCGTATCGGTCATGACTGTCTTTGACTTCGCTGCGTTTGCCGAACAAGGCGTCCGCTTCGTCAAACAGCAAAATCGCGCCGCCCGTTTCCGCCGCGTCGAAAATGCGGCGCAGATTTTTTTCGGTTTCGCCGATGTATTTGCTGACCACCGCGCTGAGATCAATGCGGTACAAATCCAGCCGCAGCAGATTGGCCAGCACTTCCGCCGCCAGAGTTTTGCCGGTTCCGCTCGGACCGGCAAAAACGACGCTCGTGCCCAGTCCGCGAGGGCTGCGCGCGGCAAATCCCCAGCGTTCGTAAACCGTGTGGCGATGACGAACGTGCGCCACAATTTCGTGCAGGATTTCTTTCTGCGCGACGGGCAAAACCAGATCGTCCCATCCAGCACAGCTTTCGATCCGCTGAGCCAGTTCGTCCAAACGAGGCCGCGATTGCGCGCGACAGGCATCCCACAAACCGGTTTTCATTTCGTCGAGCGATGTTTCCGCCGTCAAACGCGGAAGCGTTTCGGCGCACACTGCCTGAATTATCGGAACTGTCAAATTGAACTGGGTCGTCAACGCGGGAATGAATCCGTTGAGCGCCGCGCTGCGGTCGCCGAAGCTTTGTCGCCATGACTCGCTCTGTTCGCCGGTTTGAGGTTTGCCGACCGCCACGCGCACCAACGGACGCGGCAACATCAACGTCAACGGCCAGCGGCTGGCAATGAACAACGGGCTGATCAGTTTTTCGGCAAACGCGCTCAACGAAAGCAGGTTGTCCGAATCGTCCGTTTCAATCAGCAACGCGCCGCCTGACAACAGCGCTTCTCGTTCCCACAACCTAGCCAACGCAGCGCGTTCCACCGGCGGTTGCGGAATTTCCGCTGCGCGCAACGCCAACAGTTGCAATCCCAACCGCGCTCCGATTTCCGCCGCCACATTGCGCAGTATGTTTTTTTCCTGTCCGTGCAACGCGACAACCGGCAACGTCCCTTCGCCGTTCGCAATCATCGCGGCGGTTTGTTCAACCAGACGAAGCTGCGACGGCGGCGCTTCCTGCCCCAACGGCACATGCTCAACCAGGCTTTCCAGCCGTTCGTCGGTGTAATGAGCGCCTTTCAGATAATGCAGAATGCGTTCGTCAATTTTCAGCGGACTGTTCGTCAGAGTTGCGCCCGCGCCGATTTCGATCATTCGCCAATATCGCAACGGCGCGGCAGGCAACAGCGCGCTCCAGTGCGAATCGGCCAGACAGGACATTGCCAAACCGAACGTCGGCGAACAGCCGTCCACCGCACGGGACGTTTTCATGCACAATCCGGCCAATTCCGAATCCAGTTCCACGCCAGCGCACAACAGCAACACATCTCGCTCAAACGGCGAAAGCTGAAACAGATTGCATAAACGTTGTAACGCCGAAGGAGATGGCAAATCGGCTTCCGCTGCGGCAATCGCGGCTTCGATTTTTTCCGGCTTTTCCGATTCCGCGACGGTTTCGCGCGAAGCGTGGCGCAACGCTTCGCGCACTCGCGCGAGCGAAGTCGTCAGATATTGTTGATTGGCTTGTTGCCAGTTCATCACAAATTGACCTTTGGCCCGACATATCCTTGCGGAGCGACGAAATCCAATGGCGATTGCGCGCCGTCCACTTGAACGCGCACCAGATATTCATCCGCTTCGACGCCTGTCAGCGGAAATTCCAGTTGCGTGGTCGCCGGTGAACCGGGCGCGCGCTTGATGGCTTCAATCGTGTACGTTCGCGCCGGGCGCGTGTCCGGCGCATCTGGTTCATTCAACATCAATTCCGCGCGTTGCGTGGCGTCAACCGCCGGGTTGAGTTGAACGCGCAACCGGCGCGGTAAATCGCCTGCGGCGGGCAAAATATCCAGGTTGTAATTCGGCCCGGTTTTGGTGATTTGCGGTTGCAACACAAACGCCGCGACGTTCGATTCAAACCCGCGATGCGGCTGCGGCGGAACGCCCAGGCTCAAGTAATGTTTGACCTGTACTCCCTGAATTCCGGCGCGAGCAGACACGGGCAAAGCCAGTTCGATGCGTTCGTCTGTCACCTGCAACGCCGCGCCTGAAAGTTCAATTCCACCCAAGTTGACTCGCGTGTCTGCGCCGCGCAGCGCCTGACCACGCAAGACCAGATTTTTATTCATCAGAATCGGCGTGCCCGGCCCGTCATCGGCAAAGACCTCTTCGATCACAGGCTGGCGAAACGGCATGGCATACACTTTGTAATCTTTGACCGGCGGTGCAACGCGCGACGGCCGTTTGCTGCGAATCAACACCACCGACACCTTGTAAGCAGCCGTAGGGCGATATTGAGTTTGCAGCGACGACCAGACGTTCGACACTTCGTCCAGCGGATGGTTGTAAGGAGCGATTTTGATTTGTTCGATTTGATCGGCCAGTTCCGCCGCGGCAATGGCGGCCAGCATGGATTCGGGCGTATCGGCGTTGACCAGCGGATTGGGCGAACCGGGCGCGCTTGGACGCAAGGCATCGCGGATGGCTTGACGCGCCAGCACCGGTTTTTCGTGAAAAATCTGCATGGCATAACCGAGCAGGATTTCACCTTGAAAATCTTTTGTGCCGTGTGCGGTAAGCAGGTAATCCAGATCGAGCGCAAGATAAGGATTGGTCACCGATTCGCCTCGTTCATTACGCGAAGGAAGATCGTTCGCCGCCCAGCCTGAATTGGTAATTGCCCGGTAGAAAAAAATGTTCAGGCAAGGCTGGTCGTCAACCACTTTGTCCGGCGGCAGCGCGGAAATTTTCAAGCTGGGAACGACAGAGGCCGTCACGCCGTAATCGGACAGCGAATTGAGCAGCAAGGATTTCATCACCGCGCTGACGGCGGCAATCGCCAGCGTTCCGCTCATCGTTCGCCTCCATTTCTGCGACGCAAATAATCGTCGAGCGAGCGCGACGGTCTAAGCGGCGTTGAGGCTGGTCTGGGCGCCGGACGCGGCGCAACGGACGGCGTTGGCGCAACAGAGATTTCAATGCGTCCAATGCTGACGCGAACCGTCGGCCCGGTTGACGATAGAGGTTCCTTCCGCTCAAACAAAGGCTCCGGCAACACAGCAGGCGCAGGTTGCAGCAAAAAGGGCTTGGCCGGTTCTTCCAAAGCACGCACGGATTGTCCAGCCGGCGCTCGCAATGGTTCGTCATCGTTTTCAGCCGACAATCGCTCTACGACTTTTGTGGTGTGGATGACTTTCTCTTCGCGGCTCGACGAATAAAGTTCGATGATTTCTCTGCGCGGTTCGATCTTCGGCTGAGAAGCTTTGACAAATGAATCGTTCCGCTCCGGCAACAGAAGAGGCTCGGCAAAAAACGATTCAGGCAATTGCGGACTGATTGGCGACTCGACTGGCTCGAATCTGTCCTGGTGCGAACTGCTTCCTTCCGCCAATTGCGTCAATGGCGATGGTTGTACTTCTGCCTGTGTCGGTTCAGTGACAGACCATTCCCCGGCGCCGCCATCTTCAAAACGCGACAACGGGCGCGGACGAATTTCCGCCTCAGAGCCAAAAGCACGCGACAGAACCTGTTCAAGCCAATCAGTCATGTCGTCACCATTTCCAGATAACGTTGGCGGCGCTGCGGGCTGAGCGCCAGAATTTCAGCTTCGCTCCATCCGTATGCCGAAGCCAGCACATGCACTTCGCGCAACGTGCGGAGCGTCCATCGGTCAAGCTCTTCCCAAAGAAACGAAAGAATGTCGAACGCGGCAGGCCATTCGGTTCCGCATTCGACGCAACGCAGCGCCAATTGCACGTTGGCTTGCGGATCGGCGGCTTCCATCTGTCGGATGATTTCCGCTCGCACTTCCGGCGACAGCGATTCGGGAGAACACGTTTGTTGATTGCGTTTCGATTCCAGCACGCAGCGGAACAACAATTGATCGCGGTCGGGCAAACCGACCAGCGCACGTAAGTCCGAGGAATTCGGCAAGCGAAACCGAATCGCATAATCGCCGTCCGCAGCGGCAAAGCGCATTTCCAGTTCCTTGTCTTGCGCAAACGGAGCTTGAATGTCAGTCGTGGTGAATTCCAGTTCCAGACGCGCTCGACACTGCGGACAATTCGTCACTGAAACCAGCCGCGTTCCAAACAACGTTTCGCGCAATTGCAACAACGAGGCATCACGGCGTCCCAGGCTCCATTCGGCCAACTCTTGCGGCGAATGATCGGGCATCGCCGCCGCCAGCAGGATCAACGCGCGTTCGTAACCGGGCAGCGCCAAACCGCGCTCCCAAGCCTGTAAAAGTTCTGTCACCGAAGGCGATTGCATGTTCCTGCCTTATCAGGTCAAGGTCGGTTCCTGCGGCTCAGGCACTTCGACATCGCGCTCCCAGCCTTCGTTTTGCAGAACCAGCGATTGAATCGCCACGGCATTGGCGCTGGCATCGAGTTCCGGCAATGCCGTGAATTCCGACACCCAGGCGCGATAAATCTTGTAAACCAGCGCCACCTGACCGGCTTCGTTCAACAGTTCGATGATGATGTCCTTGCGGAAATCCTTCAGCGACAGTTCACGACCGCCGCCGGGGCTGGCGCCATAAGACCAAACCTTGCTCGCCCATTGCTCGAACTCCGGGTCGTGCGTCACGCCGCGTTCCAGCGTCAGCGGTTCGAATTTGGTTTGCGCCGGAGATTTGCGCATGTAACTGAGATCGCCGCCTTCGCGGTGCTCCACCACTTCCGTCGTGCGTTTGAGCGCACTGATCTTGCTGACCCCTGCCACATAGCGCCCGTCCCATTTGACGCGAAATTTGAAATTCTTGTACGGATCGAAACGTTGTGTATTGACACTGAACTTGGCCACGCGAACACCTCCTCGATAATGGATCAGACTTGAACCTGACCGGCGATTTGCTGAAGTTTGACAACGACGAATTCGGCGGGTTTGAGCGGCGCAAATCCGACCAGGATATTGACGATGCCGCGATCAATATCGTTTTGCGTGGTCGTTTCCTTGTCGCATTTGACGAAATACGCTTCGCGCGACGAACGCCCCTGGAACGCTCCCTGCCGGAACAGATTGTTCATAAACGCGCCGACGTTCAGCCGAACCTGCGCCCACAGCGGTTCGTCATTCGGCTCGAACACCACCCATTTCAGCCCCTGATACAGGCTTTCTTCGATGTACAGCGCCAATCTTCGCACCGGAATGTATTTGTATTCGCTGGCTTGCTGGTCTGCGCCATTGAGCGTCCGCGCGCCCCAACTGATGTTGCCGTAGACCGGAAAATTACGCAGCACATTTGCGCCCTGCTGATTGAGGCCGCCGTTTTCCAGATCGTTCAACTTGAGCGCGACGCTGGCGTTTCGCATGACCGCTTCCGTTCCGGCGGGCGCTTTCCAGATGCCGCGCGTCGCATCGGTTCGGGCATAAATGCCCGCCAGCGTTCCGCTGGCAGCGACGTTGCGCGGGCGATTGCCATTGAGTGAATCGGGAATTTCCAACCGCGGGAAGTACACTGCAGCACGGTCGCTGCGCAGATTGGCGTTGGCTGTCAACCAGGTATTCATCAGTGTGATGGTGCTGGTCGTTTCGGGAATGTCCACCAACAGAAAAGCGCGTTTGCTTTCGCAGAAGCTGAGAGCCTCTGTGTAAACAGACCGCATATCAGCTTCCGCCAATTCCGCCGCCGCGGGAATGCAGAGAATGTTGAAGACAAAAGGCGCGATTTTTTCCAGCGCGTGAATGCCGGTTTTGCCCAAAGAACTGCCTTTCAGGTCATTGGCTGTGGGCGCGGTTCCATCGTCAGCGGCGTTGCCAGTGAGTTTGATGTTGGAGACGGGATCAGGCGAACTGGTATTGTTTGCAGGACTGAGCCGAACCAATGCAACAAGCTGTGATTGTTTGCTGACCACGTCCACGGCATAACGCTGGCTGGCGCTGTCCATACTCAAATTGAAGAATTGCTCCGAGTTGACCGCCTGGCCGCCATTGAGCTGATTTCCGGCAACTGTTCCGTTGACAACTTCTTCCACCGCCAAATTGAACAGCGCTCCGTTCTGAGTCACAGTCACACGCAGACTCTGTCCCCAAATGCCTGCGTTGGCCGCTTCCACTCTCACTATGCTTGTCGCCCCGGCTGACAAAACCACCTGGGCTTTGGCGGCTGCCCCTCCGGTGACGCGCACAACATAGGCAATCTGTCCTCCATTCAGGTAATACTGTTGAATGGCGTAACTGGCAGGACTGCGACGATCCAGGCCACCGAAGACCCGTTCAAAATCTCCGAAGCTGGTAATACGCACCGGATCGTTGACCGGACCACGATTGAAAAAATCCACAAAGGCCGTATCCGAAGTGCTGACCCCGGCGATGGTGCGAACCCCGCTGGGAACCTCTTCAATGTAAACACCAGGATAACTGAGTGTTGCTGGCATGCACACCTCCTAAAGGTTGATGTTGGATAAAAGAACCGGCAAGACGGGGGCGTAATGCCCAGGCTGCTAATGACAGGTTACTGAATGGTTGAAGCGGAATTCCCCATGGCGGAATGAATTCCCGAAGTTGATAAAGAGACTGTGACGACTTCTAAACTGCCGAGGGCAACAATTGATTTTTGTAGTTTCCGGGATTGATTTGGCTATCAATCTGTTTCTGTTTGATAAAGCGGGCGCAGCCTACTCTTCTGATTTTCGGATGTCAATCAATGAATTGCCTGCTGTGAATCAACCCAAAAATTCTTTGCTGATTTGTGTTTGAATTAACAGAGCGAGCGCTTATTGCCAGTATGTGCGATCCAGCGTGCGGTATTGGACGGCTTCGGAAATGTGTTTTTCCGCAATCCGCTCCATTCCTTCCAAATCGGCAATCGTGCGGCTGACCTTCAAAATGCGGTCATACGCTCGCGCCGACAAACCCAGTTTCATCATCGCCCGTTCCAGCAATTGCTGAGACGGCGCATCGAGCTGGCAGTATTTGCGAATCAATCGCGGCGGCATCTGCGCATTGCAAAACACGTGTTCGCCGCTGAATCGCTGCTGTTGCACTTTTCGGACGTTCACCACCCGCTGTCGGATTTCTACGGAACCTTCGCCGCTGTCCTGCGCCGCAAGCTCGCTGACTTTCACCGCCGGAACGTTGATGTGAATGTCTATGCGATCCAGCAACGGGCCGGAGATTTTGGAAATGTACCGCTGCACTTGGGGCGGCGTGCAGCGACATTCGCGCGTCGGGTCTCCATAAAATCCGCAGTTGCATGGGTTCATCGCGGCAACCAGCATGAAGCTCGCCGGAAACGTGAGCGACATCGAAGCGCGGCTGATCGTCACGCGCTGATCTTCCAAGGGTTGCCGAAGCACTTCCAGCACGTTGCGCTCGAATTCCGGCAATTCATCCAGAAACAGCACGCCGTTGTGAGCCAGACTGACTTCGCCTGGTCGCGGAATGGCTCCGCCGCCGATCAAGCCTGCGTCGCTGATGGTGTGATGCGGCGACCGAAACGGGCGCGTGGTCAGCAAACCGCGCGCATCGGTGAATCCGGCAACGCTGTGAATCTTCGTTGTTTCCAGAGCTTCTTCAAACGTGATCGGCGGCAAAATCGAAGGAATGCGTTTGGACAACATGGATTTGCCGGAACCGGGCGGCCCAACGAGCAAAATGTTATGCCCGCCTGCGGTGGCGATTTCGATGGCGCGTTTGGCGTGCATCTGGCCGCGCACTTCGCGGAAATCCACAGGGTAACGATCCGCTTCGCCAAGCATTTGTTCGACATCCAGCTTCATCGGTTCGGGCAGTTCCGGCAGGTTCAGCAACGTGACGACTTCGCGCAAATCCCTGACCGGATACACATCCAGCCCGGCGACGACGGCGGCTTCGGCGGCGTTTTCGACCGGCAGCAATAACCGCTTCAAGCCTTTTTTCTTCGCGGCGACGGCAATCGGCAAAGCTCCACGAACCGGACGCACACGGCCATCCAGCGCCAGTTCGCCGATCAATAAAGTGTCGTCCAAATCTTCGCGCTGCAATTCGCCATTGGCTCCGAGAATGCCGACGGCTATCGGCAGGTCGAAAGCCGAGCCTTCTTTTTTCACATCCGCCGGAGCCAGATTGATCGTGATTTTGTAAACCGGAAAGAAAAAGCGGCTGTTGTTGATCGCCGCGCGAATGCGTTCGCGGCTTTCGCGCACGGCCAGATCGGGCAATCCGACGACGATCACGGCAGGTTGTTCGTTCATCGAATCCCCTGCGCGCGGCGTCAAATCCACCTCGACTTCGACCAGTTCGGCGTCAATTCCATATACGGCGGCGCTGAGCGTTTTGAAAAGCAAGATAAACCTCCCCCAAAGAAAACAAGCAGGCAGCTTGTTCCGGTTCGACTGAAAACTTATGGGGTGGCGGCGCGCATCATACCGACAAAGCTGCGTCTCGACAAAACCAGCAGCGAAAGAATTCCAGCAATTTTTTTCATCACAGTGAGGGAAAGCCATCGAAGATTCCGGTTTAGCTCATGGGAAGAGCGGTTTTGATTACGAAAATTCGACTTTGAACCAAGAAAGATTGACGTGCTGAAGCGCTCTGCTTAAGATGCTCGCGCTTTCAAGGTAACAACCAAACAACAAATGACCAGTTGCCCACACAACGGAGTCAGAAGCCTTCCTGTATTATCGCTTCGCTACAAAACTCCTGACTGAAAACGAAAAAACATAGTTCCCAAAGACCTGACATCTTTTCAGTACCAAACGCAGTTCCAGCTTTTCCCGCATCCACCGACATCATCTTTCGGGCGTTGTTCGCCCTGAGGAGGAGAGTTTTGTCATGCCTGAAAAACCCAAAACCGACGCCCCCGCTCCGCTCCAACAGTCCCGTTATGAACGCGTAAAACAGATTCTGGACGACGCGCAGGGCGAAGCCTGCCCGGATTATCAGGGCTACAAAGAATTCTGGCGTTTACCGCTGCAGGAATTTTTGACCGTCAAGATTTACGGTGTGCGAATGATCGCCGCCGCCGGGGAAAACGCTCCGCCTGTGACCGCTGCGCCGACGCCTTCCAGCAGCGGTTTGCCGGTCATGAAAGTCATGAGCTGTTGTCATCCTTCGGAAGAAACCGAAGTTGCTCCGCCTGAAGAAGACTCCGATTCCAGTTGTTGCGCAACGCCCGAAAGCAAACCAAAAAAATATCCCGGACGCGGCGCAGCCTCTGGACTGATCAAGGGCTTGAAAGGCGAATATCCCTTCGACGGTTCGCAATTCCCCCGCCTGCCGTGGGGCGGTTCAGCGGTTGCGCCCGCCGACATTCAGTTCATTTCTGACTGGATTGACGACGGTTGTCCAGGCGAAGACATTCCGCGCGCCGATGTCGAAGTCATCGAATCGCTGATTGCCGCGCGTGCGCGTGGCGACGCCGACCATCCGGTTTCGCCGCGCTCCATCAACGACCATCGCCACGAATCCGGCACAATCAAAGCTCGCAAAAACATCGCCTTCCTGACGCCGGATGAATTGACGCGCTTTCGCAATGCCATTGTGCAAATGCGGAAGTTCGACAAATTCTTTCAGGACGAACGCAGTTTCAATTACTGGGCACGCATTCACGCCAATTCCTGCCAACACGGTTGGGAAGAATTTCTGACCTGGCATCGCGCTTACCTATATTTCTTCGAGCTCCAAATTCAGGATGTTGATCCGACCGTCACCTTGCCGTATTGGGATTGGACTTGGGGCAAAGACACCAAGTCCGATGAAGCCGACGTCCAGGCTTCGATTTTGGACATGAATTCGAATGCGACGCTGGACAATGGCATCATCCCAATTCCCTACCGTTGCTGGATCACAACTGACGGAATTGAAAATCTGAAAAAGACCGGACTCGTTTCCGCCGACGATCTGAAGAAGCTGCAAAAGATCGTTTACGATCCGAAACAGCCGGACACGACGACGTACAATTCCGGCAATCGGCTGTTTCTCGGCGCAGGCATTTCTTACGGCAAAAATCCAGCTAGCGACAACGCCATCATCGCCGAATTGCTGAAGATCAATCCGCTGTGGCATCGGTTTCGCTGGCCGGGTGGAAATTCCGGCTTGATCTTCGAAGCCTATCCGACGCCGCAAGACATCGAAAACATTTTGGCCATTCCGAACTTCTTCCAGTTTGGCAGCGGCCCCAGCAACAATCACTTTTTCGGTGCGGTCGAAAACATTCACAACTTGCTGCACAACTTTTCCGGCGGAGCCAATCCGGCTTTCGATCAGAACAATCCCAACAATCCAAACGAGCCGCAATTCGGCGACATGGTTTCGCCCGGGACGACGGCGTTCGATCCGATTTTCTGGGGACACCATTCCAACGTAGACCGGTTGTGGTGGGAATGGCAGCAGCTTCATCCGAACACCAACCCTGACAATTTGCAGGCGATCTTGCCTCCGTGGACGATGACTGTCGCCGACACAATGAACATTTCCCGGCTGGGATATGAATACGTGTTGTCGTCGCACTTGTACGAAACCAACAACGAAGTTCCGATCGAACGATTCAAATCATCCAAGGCGGGCGTGCATCCACAGGTGCTGACGCAACACAGCCGCGCGGAAATCCGGCTGCATAACGTGCAGTATTCGGTCAACGGCGGCACGTTCATTCGCGTGTTTCTGAATTCGCCAAACGCCGATGTCAACACGCCGATCAAAGGCAACGACCATTACGTCGGTCAGTTGCAATTGTTTTCCGGCGGTTGCATTGGCGGTCCCGGGCATTGCGATCCGCCGCCATCCGACCGGCGCAATTTCGATCATCGTCCGCGCCATCGCAAAACACCATTCAACATCAAGCTGGACGCCACCAACACCGTCGCCCGATTGAAAGCGGCGGGCGAAACCGATCTGCACATCAATCTGGTCGTGCTGGATTTGGCCGGACGGCAAAAAAGCGATTCGCTGTGGCTGGACGCCGTCTCGCTGAACTTCATTGACTGAACAAGAATGCGAATAGACAGGATTGCCAGGATTCAACAGGACGAAAGCCAATCCTGAAAAATCCTGTGAATCCTGTCTATGTACCAGAGGAAACTTATGGCTGCGAAATTCAAAATTCATCCTGCAATCGGCATTGCTCGCATCGGCAACAGCGCCACCGGATTTTATCTGGCTCCCGAATCGCCCGGAGCGCTGCCCATCGCTTGCGATCAAAATGGCGTGACGACCATCGGCAAGGACGGCCAGGAAGCCGTCATCACCAATTTCAAAGACAGCAGCGGAGCCGTGTATCGGCAAGGCGCGCGGTTTCGTGTGTATGTGTATGACGAAGCCAATCCGGCGGGACGCGAACTGAAGCTCGGCGATCAAATGCAGTTCGTGACGCCGAAAACCGGCCTGCTGCAGATGGGCGAAGTCACAGACATCACCTGGACGGTGTATCTGGCGAACAAAAAATCCAACTGGTACGAGTTTCAACAACTGGAAGGCGAACACGGATATTCGTCGGCGCATCCGCTCAGAAACGCCAGCATCACCGACGCAGGCGAACGCCAACGGCTCATCATTGATCCGGGTCCGCAAACGGTGAATTCCAAAACGACTTCAGCGCAATTCGCGCAAGGCCAGAACAGCACCGCGCAATCGTTTCCGCCGCCGCTCGAACCGTTTTCCATCACCACGCTCGGCGAATTGCTGGCCACGCAACAAACCACGTCGGACGGAAAATTCAACCGGCTGGTGGTGCTCGGCGGATACGGCAATTCCGGTTCGATGTTCAGCGGGTTTGGCCAGCCCAGCATTCAAACCTACGCCAACAACGACGGCTGGTTCGACGACACTTCCGACGGGCCTGTGCTGGCCATCGTCAATTACGTCGTGCTGCAAAAAGACCCCAAAGACCCGAACAAATGGATCAAGACCCAACAAACCGGCAAAGCCGTTGTGGAAGGTTCGGCGTGGGTGGTGGTCGGGTATCCGCGGTACGCGCCGCAGATTCAGGACATGATTACGATGGATGATCTGGTGTACGACCTGGCGATTCGCAATCAGGCGTTCAACATCAACATTTACGGCATTGCTCCGTTTGACGGCAGCCAGAAACCGCCCGACCCGAACGACGCCGACGCCATGCGGTTCTGGCGAACGAACGCCAAATACAATCCCGATTATTACCCGTATTTCTGGCGAGACATCTGGCCGATTCTGCAACGTCCGAACCAGTATCAATGGCTGCTGGATTTTGAAGCCTGGCAAGGCGGCGATCCGCACAACACCGGCCCCGGCGGTAACCTGGATCAACAGGCGCTTTCGATTCCACCACACAGCGGCGAAAACCCGGACGAACAGTTGTATCGTCGCCAGCAACGCGAATTCATCTACAACATCCTCAGAAAACCCGGTCAGGAAAACCGGCTGACCGTTCCGTCAAATCCTCGCACTCCGTCGTATCTGCCGCACGCCATGCCGTTGCTGTGCGGAGACAATCCCATCACCAACGACATCGTTTCCAAGTTTTTGCGATTGACCGACACCCAGTTGTTCTTTCTGCACCAGTGGAAAGAAGGCAAGTTCATCAACGAACAAACCGAAGACATCACGGTCGAATCGCTGTACCCCATTTCGGCTTCGCCAACCGGCGTCCAACTGGATCGCGGCGTGTTGAGCAACGCTTTGGGCGGCGCGTTTTGTCCGGGAGCCGAAACCACCTGGATCATCCGCAACCCGGCAATTTTCGCCGCGCCGTATCGCATCAACAGCAAACTGCGAATCAACAGCGTCACCAACCAGCTCAACCTGAACGAAGTCACGCCGGGCAGTTTAAGCCAGCCCGCTGTCGTATCCGGCGCGGACGACACGTATTCCATCGCCGAAGGCATGGAACCGGGCGACATCACCAAATACAGCGGCGTTCCCTGGCAATCGGATTTCAACGAATGTTCGACGCAGGACATCAGCATCACTTACGAACAATGGAATCAGATTTACCCTGACAGCGTGGGCGACCCGGTCGTGCCCGACACCTATTCGGTGTACTGGTGGCCGTCGCACCGTCCGATGGGCGTGTATCAACCGATTCCGCCGCTGGTTCCGGGCGCAACCCAACCGCCGGACAATTACGCGCCAGTGTTGTGGACGCCGAACATTCCGCAATCGTATGCAGGCGATTTGATGATGGTCAGCGCCTGGAAATCGCTGGGCTTCGTCAAAGACAACCCCTTCGCCACACCGACCAACGGCGCTCCGGCGTATGTGCAGGTCGAAGCCGATTAAAGCTAACCGCAAAGGAGACCCCATGAGCGACCAAGCAAACGCATTGACCAACGTGCTGGTGGGCACGTGGACGTATCGCAGTTTTCTCAACGATCCCGATGTTTCGACGCCGTTCAACAACCTGGAATTTGGACGCGGCAACATTCGCATTGATCCGTCACCGATGAACGAATTCGCCGGATTGATTTACGGCCCCGGATGGCAATTGACGCTGACAGGTTCCACCAACTGGGGCAATCCCTTCACCGTGCGCTTTCAGGGCAAAGGTGTCGTAGGCGGCGAAGAATGGATTTACGACTATCTGGGTTATGTGACTTTGCCGTGGCCGAACGGCATCAATCAACGCCCGGCGATTGTCGGAACGATTGTTCGCACGATTCCGCATTCCAGCGGCAATGGCGGCACGGCTCCGGCAGGCGTCGTCTGTTCGTGGATCGCCGTCAGACAGGACGATTAACTCAAAACCATTACGCATTAACCATTGGCCATTAACCATTATCGGGCAGGTAAAGACAGATCTTTTCCCTGACCAATAATGGGCAATGCGTAATGGTTAATGGGCAATTGTGAATTCTCGAAATGCTTTTTCATTACGACATAGCAATTCTGGGTGGCGGGCCGGCTGGCTCGGCGGTCGCATTGTCGCTGCGAAAACTGGCGCCGGAATTGTCCATCGTCATCATCGAAAGCTCCGCGTACGACCGGCAACGCATTGGCGAAACCTTGCCGCCGACGGTGCAACCGCTGCTCAAACAGTTGGGCGTGTGGGAATCGTTTCTGGCGGAAGCGCATCTGCCTGCTTACGGAACCTGTGCGGCCTGGGGCAGCGAACAACTGGAAAATAACGAATTTCTGTACAGCCAGCACGGCAGAGGTTGGCATCTGGATCGCAAGCGGTTTGACGCCATGTTGGCGCGCGAAGCAGAACGTCGCGGCGTCGTACTGCTGACTTCTTCGACGCTCACGCACAGCAAGCGGATCGGCGATGAGTGGAATCTGGCGGTTCGCGCGGAAAGAACTTTCCCATCCACGAAGTCACACGAAGAAAACACGAAGACGGAAAAAGACGAATCTGCTTTTCTTCGTGAACCTTCGTGTGACTTCGTGGAAAACAGTTTTTCGATCTCGGCAAAATTCGTTGTGGATGCGACGGGCAAAACGGCTGTTTTCGCCACACGGCACGGAGCGCGCAAACAATTGTTCGATCAATTGCTGGGCGCGTTTGTCTTTTTCAACTGCGATGCCGCCGACACGTTCACGATGGTCGAAGCCTGCGAAGACGGCTGGTGGTATTCGGCGCTGCTGCCCGAAGCCGGGATGGTCGCCGCCTGGATGAGCGACGCCGATGTCACCAAACAGCGCAACGTGAAAGACCCGGCTTGCTGGTTCGGACAATTGCAAAAGACCACACACACCAAACGCCGTTTGCTGCCTGCCGAACCGCTCAATGTTCCGGCGCTGCACGCAGCCGCATCGCATCGGCTGGATCGGTTCACCGGCGACGGATGGCTGGCAACCGGAGACGCCGCAACATCATTCGATCCGCTTTCGTCGCAGGGCGTGTTGAAAGCCCTGCGCACCGGTGTGCTGGCTGCTTATGCCGTCTGCGATTTTTTCAAAGGCGATTTGTCAGGGCTTCAGAAGTACGAACAGATCATCGCGCGCGAATTCGACGCTTATCTGAAAACGCGCGCCGAAGTTTACGGCCAGGAACAACGCTGGCCGAATTCCCCATTCTGGGAAAGAAGGCGTTCAGAGTACCGCCTTTAGGCGGAAGCACGCCGCAGGCGCGCCAAGCCAAGCGAGCTTAAGCTCGCACATCCGCTACTCTGAACATCTTCATCAAAGAGGCTGCCATGTATGACTATCGAAAGATGACGCCGGAACAACAGAAGGAAATTGTTGAATACCGTCGTCGGCATCATCGTCCATGGCATTCCCCTCCGCATTGGGATTACGAAGGCGAGCGGCAATTTTTGATTTCTGCTGCCTGCTTTGAACACGCTTGCATCATTGGCGCGACGCCTGAGCGAATGTTGAAATGCGAAGCTGATTTGATGGAACTCCACCAACGGTATTGTTCTGAAATTTATGCATGGTGCTTGTTGCCAAATCATTATCACTGGCTGGTGAAAACGGATCGGATCAAAGAGCTACTGAAAGAGTCCGGCAAGTTTCATGGACGCTCGTCATACATTTGGAACAGGGAAGATCAACAGCGCGGGCGGCAGGTCTGGCACAACAGCTTCGAACGACCGATCAAATCGCATGGTCATTTTTGGGCAAGTGTTAATTACATTCACAACAATCCGGTGCATCACCGCTATGTTGAAAAGTGGCAGGACTGGCCGTGGTCGAGCGCCAATGAATTCATCGAGCGCGTTGGGCGCGAAAGAGCGTTGGAAGTCTGGGCCGCTTATCCGGTGCTGGATTACGGCAAAAAATGGGACGTGGACTAACGCGTTCAGAGTACAGCAAGTATTCAGAGTCGTGTCAGAACGCGTTCAGAGTACCGCCTTTAGGCGGAAGCGGCTCGTTTACGAGCCGTAGGGCGGCTGAAGCCGCCGCTTCCGCCTAAAGGCGGTACTCTGAACACTGTACTCTGAACACTGTCAAAAGGAGATTCGCATGTACATCACTATTCTCAATCGCTTTTGGTTGATCGTGTTGCTTATTGCTTTGCCAGCCACCGCCGCCGCGCAAGCCACGACCTGCACGCCAACCAACACCGTCACCGCCGAAGTCGTCGCGCTGGATCAGCCGTTTATGTTCAATCGGCTGGGATCGGCTTATCCGCAAGGAATGATTTTCGCGTTGAAGCGTGACGTGGTGGATTCCGACGGCAAAAGCTGCGCGGACGGTCACTGCCAGCCCGGCCAAGTCATGTTGCGCCCGGACAAACGCCCGCGCCCGATCGTGTTGCGCGCCAACATCGGCCAATGCCTGCAAATCAAATTCACGAATTGGCTGGCGGCGACGGCGACAAATGGCCAATCGGCAACGCGCCACGCCGGAGTTCACGTCACGGGATTGGAACTGGCGGGCGACATCAACAGTGACGCCACGTTCACCGGCAACAATCCGAATGCCTATGCCGCGCCGGGCGAATCCAAAACTTACACGTATTTCGCCAAAGCCGAAGGCAGTTTCATGCTCTACAGCGCGGCGGGCGATTGGGCGGGCCAGATTCCATCGGGGTTGTTCGGTTCGGTCAACGTTCAACCGGCCAACGCCGAATGGTATCGCAGTCAGGTCACGCGCGAAGATTTGCGACTGGCATCGTATTTCACCGGCGACGTGACCGGCAAAAACATCGTCCAGATTCCCGGCAATGCGAATATGAATATCGCACGGCAATTCGACACCGCAGGCAAACCCGTTACGGCGATTGTGGATGGTCAGCCGCAACAAGTCTGGGCGCTCAGCACTGCTGTTCCCGACAACCAGACAGTCAAAAGCGCTTCCGTAGTCGTCATTGACCAACACCTGTTCACGCTCGATGGTCGTCCGCTGGTCAATTACGGAGCCGTTTATCCGAACGGGCACGCGCGCGCGGGTTTGCCGATCCTGAGCATGACCGACAGCCAAAACAACATCGTTCACACAGACCTGACCGCGATCATCACCGGGCCGAACGCCGGGCGCTTTCCGTATTCCGACACCAGCCCGACGTTCAATCAAAATCCGGCTTCGCCCGATCGTCGCCAACCGTACCGCGAAATCGCCATTCACTACCACGAAGTTTTCGGCGGAGTTCAGGCCTTTGAAGCTTTCTTTGAACCCGGATTGGAAGGCGTGATCGGATCGAACGGAACCGCCGCCGGTTCGGATCAATTCGCCATCAATTACGGAGCTTCGGGCATTACGGCTGAAGTCGTCGCCAGCCGCATGGGCGTTGGCCCGATGGGCGGCAAAGATTCCGTTGATTTGAAGTTCGAGGAATTCTTCCTGAGTTCGTGGGCGAATGGCGACCCGGCAATGGTGGTGGATCGTCCGGCCAACGCTCCGAACCAGATCATTACCGATCCGACAAACGGGCAAAAAACGAACGCCAATACGCAGCCTTATTTGGCCGCCACGGGACCCGGACAGGTTCCTATGTTCAAGCCGACGGGCGGCGCAAAAGCGACGAAGGCGTTTTATCCCGACGATCCGTCGAACGTGTATCACAGCTACATGCGCGACCACGTCAAATTCCGCATCCTGCACACCGGCGGAGCCATCACGCACGTTCACCATTTGCACGCGCATCAATGGTTGCGAACGCCCAACAGCGACGACAGCCATTATCTGGACAGCCAGATCATCAATCCCGGCACGTCGTTCACCACGGAGATGGTTTACAACGGCAGCGGCAATCGCAACCAAACCGTCGGCGATGCCATTTTCCACTGTCACTTTTATCCGCACTTTGCCGGAGGCATGTGGTCGTTGTGGCGCATTCACGACGTGTTTGAAGCCGGAACCAAACTCGATGCCAATGGTCGTCCGGTGGCGGGCGTCAACCGCGCATATCCCGACGCCGAAATCGAAGCCGGCACGCCGATTCCGGCCATCGTGCCGCTGCCAACCTTGGCAATGGCTCCCGCGCCCGCGCCCGTGCAGTTGATTGACAACGGTCGCCGCGTACAGGTGCTGGCCGATGCTTCGGGCAAGATCAATAATCCCGGCTACCCGTTTTTCGTGCCCGGCGTTTCCGGCCACCGTGCGCCGCATCCGCCGCTGGATTTCGCGTGGGAAGAGGACGAAACCGGTTTACCGAAACTCGACGCCGGTGGGCAAAAGATTTTGCTCGATGGCGGTTTGCCGCGCCATCAAGTGCTCAGCGGAAAGATCGTCCGCGAATTTCACACGCGCTGGGATTTCAGCAAAGACTTCATTCGATATGACAAAACCGGCAAGCCGGTCGAAGGTGGTTTGATCGCTTTTCAACTGCCCGAAACCGGAACCGCTGCCGAAAAAGCCGCGATGGCCGCGCACGCCACGCGCACTCACAAATCCTTTCAACCAAACGGCGATCCGGGCAATTTCATTCTGAACGGATTGCCGCCAACCCACGGAGCGCCGTTTGCCGATCCCGGCGTTGACGACAACGGCAACGCGGTGGAAAACACGCGCCGTTATCAAGGCGCAGTCATTCAGACCGATGTGGTGTTGAACAAAAAAGGCTGGCATTTCCCGCAACAACGCATGATGACGTTGTGGCAGGACGTGAAGCCCACGTTTGACGGCGCACGCCCGCCGCAACCGTTTTTCTTCCGCGCCAATACCGGCGAAACCATTCAGTTCTGGCACACCAATCTGGTTCCCGATTATTACAAGCTGGATGATTTTCAGGTGCGAACGCCGACCGACATCATCGGCCAGCACATTCATCTGGTGAAATTCGACGTGACTTCATCCGACGGCGGAGGCAACGGATGGAATTACGAAGACGGTACGTTCAGCCCCGACGAAGTCCGCGGGCGCATAAATGCCATCAACCTGTCCGGCGGTTTGTTCAACTTCGACGAACAGACGCAATTCAAAGGAACGACTCAAATCAAATTGACGCCGAAACCAGCTCCGGCGGTGTTTGGCAAAGCGCCCGCCGGACAGGATTGGACGGGCGCGCAAACCACCATTCAACGTTGGGACACAGACCCGTTGCTCAACAACAAAGGCGAAGATCGCACGATGCGAACCGTGTTCACGCACGATCACTTCGGTCCTTCGACGCACCAGCAAATCGGTTTGTATGGTGGATTGTTGATCGAACCGGAAGGCTCGAAATGGTTCGATCCTGTCACGGGTGAGCAATTTTACTCCCGCAAAGACGGCGGCCCGACCAGTTGGCAAGCCAACATCATCACCGCCAATCAGGCCGACAGTTACCGCGAATTCGCGCTGGAATTCGGCGATTTCCAATTGGCGTACGCGGCAGGCAGCCCCTCGACGCCTGGCAACTTGCCCGGTTGCGATCCATCGAAACCCGATTATCCGCAAAAAGGCTGCTCGGCATTGTTTATGAGCGATCTGGCTTCGGCAGTGTTGCCGCCCGCACCCAAAGGCAAAACCGCCGCGACGGCTGCGGCCATTTCGCCGGGACTGTGGTCGGCGTTCGCACGCAACGGAGTCGTGCTCAGCACTCAAGCGACGGTGACCGCGACCAAAGCTGACGAATGGAAAGTCGCCGATCCAACGCGCGCCGACGACCAATATCAATTCGTCGTCAAACGCTTTACGGTGTTGTTCGATCTGTGCAAGTTGCCCAACGCGCCATCCAGTTGCGCTGATCTGGTCAAGGCGTTGAACGCCGGAAACGTGTCGGCAATTTCCGGCGTACTGACGTCAGCGGGCATCGTTCAAACTCCGCAAACGCAAATCAAAACCGTTTTTCCATCCAGAAGCTGGCAAATCATCAATCCTGTTTTGCCATCGGATTTGCCTGCGTCATTGAAACCCGCCGGAAATCCGCAACCGCAAATTTTCGCGGTCAATCTGGACGCAAAGACTCTGGCGTTGAATGTCACGGGCTTGCGCGTCTTCACGCCAAATACGTCGCCAACGTGGTCAGCGCCGACGTTCGCCATCAACTCACCGGGCATCGGAACTGATCCTGTGAATCCATACAACGGCAACGGCGCGCCGTACCCATCCATCATCAGTGTAGTTCCGCCGCCAGGGACGTTTTCGCTGAATTACCGCAACGAACCGATTCCTTTGCGTGTGGCCAATCCGGCGACGGGCAATCCGGCTGCCGGCCAAGCGGGCGATTTATCCTTTGTCTTCAGTTCGGCCATCAGCCGAACCGACGCCGCATTGAATCAACAGCCGACGCCAGGCACGGCGATTTCCAGCGGCAGCGCATTCAAGTTCCCGGCGAATCTCGTTCCAACAATCAATGGACCTTCCAGCCCGATTACAAACGCGCCTCCGCAGCAACCCTGCAATGCAATTATTCCTGGCTCGCAGGTCGGCAAAGTTCAACCATGCGATCCATTCACGCCGCTGCTGCGCGCGTATTCCGGCGACAAAGTCCAGATTCGCACACTGGTCGGTTCGCAACACAATCCGCACTATTTCAGCCTGCACGGGTTGAAATGGTTCAGCGAACCTTCGTACACGAATTCCGGCTATCGCAACTTCCAGACAATGGGCATTTCCGAACATTACGAAATGCTGCTCAACTTGCCGCAACCCACCAGCCGCAGCCCGTTTGCCGATTACCTCTATCAAGCAAGTTCGGGCACCGACGGATTGACCAACGGCATGTGGGGACTGATGCGTTCGTACAATCAGCGCGTGGACGAATTGCAACCGTTGCCGAACAATTCGCCGGATTCATTGCGAACGATTCCCATCGCTCCGCCCGCCGGAGTGCAGCCGCGCGTGTTCAACATTGTGGCGACGACTGCGGCTCAGGCTTTGCCTGGCGGCGTGTTGACCTACAACTCGCGCGGCCAGAAAAAAGCCGATGGCACGTTCGACACCACTCAGCAGATCATCAACCCGAACGCGATCCTGTATGTTCGCGCCGAAGACCTGGATGCAAACGGCAAGCTGAAAACAGGCGTGCCGATTGAGCCGCTGATTTTGCGCGCAGCCGCCGGAGACTGGATTCAGATCAATCTGAAAAATTCGGTCAACGCTTCGTTGCCGACTTTCACACAACCCAATCCGGCCCAACCACCGTTCGGCACGGCAGGCGCAGCCGGAGTCAATTTGCAAACTTCGACCAACGTAGGTTTGCACGCGCAACTGGTCGGTTACGACGTGACCAGCGCCGACGGAACCAACGCCGGTTTCAATCCGGTGCAAACCGTCGCGCCGGGCGAAAGCAAAACGACTTATTGGTACGCCGGAAATCTGAGCGTGACGAATGGCCAACTGGTGGGAACGCCGGTTGAATTCGGCGCGGTCAACCTGAATCCGTCCGATCCGATCTGGCAGCATCCGAAAGGAATGGTCGGCGCGTTGATCGTCGAACCGCAAGGTTCGCGTTGGGTCGAAGACACCAATTCGCGCGCTTCGGCGACGGTGACCAAAGCCGACGGGAATTCTTTCCGCGATTTTGTGTTGATTGCTCAGGACGACGCGACGCTCTTTACCGGAACCAATGCCAGCAATGCGAAACCGTACGGCAGCAGCAGCACGACGTTGAATTACGGCACAGAACCCATGCCGTATCGGTATCCCGGCGGCAACACCGGCGGCGACGTTTTCCAGGCGGCGTCGAATTCCCAGGTCGGCGGTCAAGACCCGCAAACGCCGATTTTCACGGCGGCTGCCGGGCGTCCGGTTCGATTCCGCATGCTGCATCCGGCCAGCGGCGTCGGAAACAACGACGGCAACGTCATCACCATTGACGGCCACGTCTGGCAGGAAGAACCGTTCATCAACAATTCCCGCCAGCTTGGCAATAACCCCTTGTCGCAATGGCAAGGCACGCGCGGCCAGCACGGCGCGCGGCACAAATTCGAAGTGCTGCTGGACAGCGCAGGCGGAACGAACAAAGTGCCCGGCGATTACATTTATCGTTCGCTGGTGCTGGTCATCGGTGGCGGCGATCCTTCGCAAGGTTTCTGGGGCATCTTCCGCGTAGGCAAGGAAGTCGCCGTTACGCATCGCGCCGAAAGCGATGTGAACGGAAATGGACTGCTGGTCGGAACCGTGATGGCCGATCCCGACAAGAAATTGTCGGCAACGGTTTCCGTCTTCAAAGGCGACACGAAACTTGGCGAAGCTCCCATCCGTGCGGATGGTTCCTTCCAATTGACGCTGAGCGGCGTCGCAGCAGGCGATAGCGTGCGCCTGCAAACCTCCAACGGCGCAACGTACATCACCAAACTGCGGGCGACGGTTTCGCACCAACAAGCAGTTCCGGCAGTCGTTGCACCTCAACACTGAACAACTGGGACGCATCGCTTCCAGCGTGCGCGGCTTGGCGAATCTCCCTTTCCCAATCGCTAGTTGCCAAGCCCGCAGGCCGGAGGCGCTGCGTACCCATAAGGAGTCTGACATGTCGTTTGCGACAACGCCCTGAAACGATGAAAACGGCTGCGCCCGACTGTCCGACAAGCTGCCAGCTTGTCGTTGACCCTAACAAGCGTCAAATCGAGACCACGACAAGCTGGCAGCTTGTCGGACATTTTCAGAGGAGATTCAACAATGGCAAAGGCAGGAAAAAGACCAAACATCATGGTCTTTATGGTGGACGAAGAGCGTTTCCCCGTTAGCTACGAGTCCGAGCAAGTCAAAGCCTGGCGCAAAGCCGAGTTCAAAGCCTTGAACTGGTTTCAAAGTCACGGCCTGGAATTCAACAACCATTACGCTGGTTCGGCGGCGTGCGTACCATCCCGCGCAACGATCTTTACCGGGCAATATCCTTCGTTGCACGGTGTGACGCAGACCACCGGCACGGCGAAAGAATCCACCGATCCCGACGTGTTCTGGCTCGATCCTTCGACCGTGCCGACGATGGGCGATTATTTTCGCGCCGGAGGTTATCGAACTTACTACCGAGGCAAATGGCACGTTTCGCACGCCGACATCATGATGCCGGGCACGCACACGGCTCTGCACAGTTACGACGACAACAGACACCCAATCAAAAAAGTCATTGACCTGTACAAAGCCGCCGACCGATTGGATGAGTTCGGCTTTTCGGGTTGGATCGGTCCCGAACCGCACGGCAGCGCCAAAGCCAACACCGGAACCAATCGCGATCCCGGATTTGCGCGCGAAACCATCGAACTGATCGAAGAACTGGAAGCCGAGCAGAAACAATCTGCGGGTGACGTGCCGCCGTGGTTGATTGTCAATTCTTTCGTCAATCCACACGACATCGTGCTGTTCGGGCTGGCGTGGAAACAATTCGGTTATCCGTTCAAGGAAGGTTTTGTGCCGGACATCGGCAAACCGCAAACCGAAAGCGAATCGCTCGACACCAAACCCGCTTGCCAATCCAGCTACGTCGAGGTGTACCCGAAGATGTTGATGCCGCAACCGACGCTGGAAATTTACCGGCAGTTTTATTACTACCTGCAAAAAGAATCCGACCAACACATCTGGAATGTGCTGAAGCGATTGATGAACACCAGCTTCTTTGAAAACACTATCATCATCTTCACCTCAGACCACGGAGAAATGCTGGGCGCGCACGGCGGCATGCATCAGAAATGGCACAACGCTTATGAAGAAACCGTTCACGTGCCGTTCATCATTTCGCACGCGACCATGTTCAAGGAATCGAAACAGGCCAACATGCTGACCAGTCACGTGGATTTGATTCCGACCTTGCTGGGATTGGCGGGCATCAATCAAAAAGCCGCGCAAAAGGAATTGAAGAAATCGCATTCACAGGCTCAACCGCTGGTCGGGCGCGACCTGACCAAAATCGTCACAGGCAAAACGAATCCCGATTTTTCCAAAGAACCGATTTACTTCATGACCGACGACGAAATCAGTTCCGGCCTGCACCAGGAAAACAAAATCACGGGCAAACCTTATGCGTCGGTCATTCAACCCAATCACATCGAAACCGTCATTGCCGATTTGCGCGAAAAACCGACTGACGAACCGCAAATCTGGAAATACTCGCGTTATTTCGACAATCCGCAATTCTGGACTGATCCGTTCAATTACGACGTGAACATGAAAGACGGCAAACCGGTCAAAACCACCAAACCGCAAAAACCGGAATTCGAGATGTACAACGTCAGCGAAGACAAGCTGGAGCAGGTGAATCTGGCGCATGCCTCCAACAAATCGCGCGACACGCGGGCGATGCAACTCCGGTTGGAACAAATGCTGACCGAACAGCGGAACCAGAAACGCATTTACCCGGCGCCTTACGACGTTTACGAAAACATCATCAAAAACGAATAGCACAATTGCCCATTGGCCATTACGCATTAGCCGACAGGGGTAAAGACTCTTTCTCCACTGCCCGTTAATGCGTAATGGTCAATGGCTGATGCTCAATGACTTTCTTGCTGACCAAAATGATTTCCTTGCCTTTCTATTCAAAGCCTGCCCGGTTTGTCGTCGCTGTTTTGCTGACCGTGTGGCTGAGTTTATCGGTTGAAGGCCAAACGCGCCCAGCCAAACAACGCATCGTTCACGAAGGCGTCGCCATCGAACTTTCCATTCAACCGCTCTCCTCGAATCGTTTGCGCGAAGGCGAAGACGCGCTTGTGCGCTTTACGATCAGCGACACGGCAACGGGTTCGCCGGTTCGCCGGTTGCAACCCGCCGCGTGGATCAGTTTGCGAACCGACGCCACGACCGAAAGCCGCATGACGCCGGCCAAAGCCTGCCGCGACCGCGTGCAGGAATTTTTGAGCGGCAGCGTGTTCGGACAGGCGGAAATTGATCTGAACGCATTTTTCGTGCTGGCGATGAATGGCGACGCCAGCATTTCCGTCGTAGACCCGCGTTTCGGATTCGGCGGATCGAAATTGCTGGCGATGATTCCGCTCAAGAGTCCGGCGGCGGATTGGGTGTTGTCGGCGGACGAAAACCGACTGTTCGTTTCCCTGCCCGAAGCCAATCAGATTGCCGTGATTGACACCGCATCGTGGCGCGTGGTCGCCAACGTTGACGCCGGGTGGCTGCCTTCGCGGTTGTTGTTGCAACCCGACCAGAAATATCTGTGGGCAACGACCAGCGACGGAATCACAGCCATCGCCACCGACAAGCTGCAAATTGCGGCGCGAATTGCCGTCGGGCAAATCGGCGACCTTGCCGTCAGCGATGACAATCGCTGGATTGCCGCCAGCCATCCCACAGGCGCAATTTCGTTGATAGATGTTCGTTCGTTGCAATCCGTCGCCGAAGTGAAAACCGGCGGGACGGCTTCGCTGGCGTTTTCCACGCTGAGCAAGATGTTTTACGCCGCCAGTCCCGATGGAACGATTTCCGTCATTGACGCCAATCGGCGTCTGGTCGTCACACGCATCAAAGCCGAAGCCGGATTGTCACAAGTTCGGTTCGCTCCCGGCGGACGCATAGGCTTTGTCGTCAATCCCGACAAGAACGTGGTTCACATCTTCGACGCCGCCGACAACCAGTTGAAACAAACCGCTGACGTCGAAAAATCGCCGGATCAAATCACCTTCACCGATGGCCAGGCGTACGTGCGCCATCGCGACAGCGAAATCGTATTGATGATTCCGCTGAAATCCGCTGGCTTGGCGGGCGCGACCGTTCCTGTGGTGGATTTTCCCGGCGGACAGAAACCGTTTGGCGCGGTTTCGCGCTCGGCATTGGCCGATGGCATTGTTCCTGCTCCCGGAGGCGGCGCAGCGCTCGTCGCCAATCCTGCGGACAAATCCATTTACTATTACAAAGAAGGCATGGCTGCGCCGATGGGCAATTTCAGCAACTACGGACGCGAACCGCGTGCGGTGCTGGTGGTGGATCGCAGTTTGCGCGAACGGCGTCCCGGCGAATACGAAACCATCGCTCGAATGTCGCGCGCGGGCGTTCACGACGTGTCGCTGTTTCTGGATTCGCCACGTCTGATTCATTGTTTTGAAATCGCCATCGAACCGAATCCCGAACTTGCGGCCAGCCGCGCGAAAAAATCATTGATCGTCACGCCGCTGGTCAAAAACCCTGTGGTGAAAGTCGGCGACACCGCACGGCTGCAATTTCGGCTGAGCGATCCAATAAGCAAACAACCGAAAGCGGAATTGAAAGACGTTGGAGCGATGTTGATGCTGGCTCCAGGCGTTTGGCATCGGCGACAAGCGGCGCGCGTCATTGGCGACGGCGTGTATGAAGTGGAATTCGCTCCGCCGCAACCGGGGATGTATTACGTTTATCTGGAAAGCCCGTCGGCAGGATTGTCGCTGAACAATTCGCAGTATTTGACGCTTCAGGTTCAACCCAAAGAAAGGCAGGAACAGCAATGAACGCAACTGGTTTTGAAATCGTCATCAAGGAAACCCAATTCACCGCAGAGGCGCAAAGAACGCAGAGGCGGCGCAGAATTTTTTCTCTGCGAAAACTCTGCGAACTCTGCGTCTCTGCGGTGAGAAAGCGCCTCCATCAATACTCAATCGTCGGAGCAATTGCAGTTTCCGTCTTTCTCGTTCAGCCAATCGCCGCCCAATCAACCGACGCGCATCAACATCATCAGCATCATCAATCGGCCAAACCGGCGGAACCTGCCGCCGCCAGCCGGTTGACGATTCCAGACGTGACGGTGCGCGATCAGAACGGCAACCAAACAAACTTTCGGAATTTGCTGAAAGACAAAATCGTCGCCGTGAATTTCGTCTTCACCACCTGCACGACAATCTGCCCGCCGATGGGAGCCAATTTCGGCCAGCTTCGCCGCTTGCTGGGCGAACGCGCTGGCAAAGACGTTCTGCTGATTTCCGTCAGCGTTGATCCGTTGACTGACACTCCTCAGCGATTGAAAACCTGGAGCGAAAAGTTCAATGCTGGCGCGGGTTGGACGCTGGTGACCGGAGCAAAATCCGATGTGGACGCATTGTTGAAAGCCTTCGGCGTGTTCACCGCCGACAAATGGGATCATTCGCCGACGGCGCTGATCGGCAACGAAGCGGCGGGCGAATGGCGGCGCGTCAATGGATTGGCCGCTCCGGCCAAACTGGTCGAAGTCATCAACGAAGCCGCGAACGCGTCGGCAACGTCAGTCACTCCGGCTGGGAACGAACAATCAGCAGCGGCCAAATACTTCACCGACGTGGAATTGACGAATCAGGACGGCCAGCCGGTGCGGCTGTATTCGGACGTGCTGAAAGGGCGCGTGGTCATCATCAATTCGTTTTTCACTTCCTGCCGCGAAAGCTGCCCGATGATGGCCGCGACCTTTGCCAAATTGCAGGCGCGGCTCAGCGACCGATTGGGCAAAGACCTATTCCTGATTTCGATCTCGGTTGACCCAACGAACGACACGCCCGCCAAGCTGAAAGAATTTGCGGCGTCATTCAAAGCCTTGCCCGGATGGTTGCTGCTGACCGGATCGAAAGACAACGTCGAACTGGCATTGAAAAAGCTCGGAATGCCCGCCGAAACGCGCGACGCACATTCCAACCTGTTCATCATCGGCAACGAACCTACCGGTTTGTGGAAAAAAGCCTTCGGGCTGGCTTCGCCTGCGGAAATTCTCAAAGTGGTCGAAAGCGTGCTTGATGATCGCGGTTGAGTTTTGTATCAAACTGACAGCCGACACCGTTCAGAGTACCAGCTTTAGCTGGGCCGCGCGGCTTCAGCCGCCTGGTTCTTAAACGAGCCGATTCCGCCTGAAGGCGGTACTCTGAACGCCCTGTACCAGCTTTAGCTGGGCCGCGCGGCTTCAGCCGCCTGGTTCTTAAACGAGCCG
>CAYYDG010000026.1:0-28110 GCA_964470555.1 uncultured Heliomicrobium sp. | reverse complement strand
ATTCCGCCTGAAGGCGGTACTCTGAACGCCTCTGTACTCTGAACGACCCTGTCCAATAAATCCATGAACTCAACAAGAGCAATAGCGATTGGCCTGTTTGTTTTTTGGTTTGCCACTCTCATTTCATCCAACGACGAACTCACGCCGCAAGAAAAACGCGGCCAGCAAATTTACCTGAAAGGCACAAGCCCGTCAGGGCAGGAAATTCTGGCGGAACTTGGCGGAGGCACAACGATTCCGGCATCGGCAATGCCCTGCGCCAATTGTCACGGAGTTGACGGCCTGGGGCGTCCCGAAGGCGGCGTCACGCCATCGAACATTACCTGGCAAGCTCTGACCAGACCTTACGACGCCGAAACCAACGGTCGCCGTCATCCGCCGTACACCGAACGCACGCTGAAACGCGCCTTGACGATGGGCGTTGATCCGGCAGGCAACGCGCTGCAAACGACGATGCCGCGTTACCGATTGTCGCTGGCGGATTTGGATGATTTGTTGGCGTATCTGAAATTGCTGGGACGAAATCTGGAACCTGGCGTGACGGATTCGGCGCTTCGGATTGGCGTGATTTTGCCGCCCGCGCGATTGGCTGAAATGCACAACGCCGTCAAAACGCTGCTGACGGCATATTTCGACGACGTGAACCGCAGCGGCGGAGTGTTCGCCCGGCGTATTGAACCGCGATTCGTCGCGGCGCTGGATTCGCCCGAAGCAACGACAAAAATCGTTCGGGAATTCCTGGTGCGCGAACAGCCGTTCGCATTGACCGCCAGCTTTTTGTCCGGCGCGGACGAATCGTTGGCCACATTGGCGGCTGAACAGGAAATCCCGCTGGTCGGAGCGTTTTCCAACCAGCCGTTGCAGCAATCGCCACCGAATCGGTTTGTGTTTTATCTGCTCAGCGGTTTGAACGAACAAGCACGCGCATTGGCGGTGTTCGCGGCTCGGCAATTTGCGGACAAAACTTCGCGTGCGGCATTGCTGCATTTTGACGACCAAGCTCCGACTCTTGCGGCGGAAAGCCTGCTGGCGGAATGGCGAAAAGCGAGACTTGGCAATCTGGAACGACTGGCCGTGTCGGCCTCAAAGTTTGACGCCGCAACCATCGCCCGCCAATGGAAATCTCGCGCTGAGTTGGTGTTTTTCATCGGCTCAAACGCTGCGCAAAACGAATTGCTGACGGCGGCGGAACGGTTACATTGGCGACCAACCTTGCTGGCGCCAAGCGCGCAAGTCGGGCGTGAGTTGTTCGACGCGCCAACCGTTTTCGATCAATCCCTTTTCCTGGCTTACCCGACCTTACCGTCCGATTTGCAAGCCAGCGGCGTGGCCGAGTACCGACGCCTTGCAGAATCGGCCAACCTCTCCGCTGCCGCCCGTCCGGCGCAAATCACTGCGCTGGCCTCAGCCAAATTGCTGACCGAAACATTGCGCTCGCTTGGCCGCGATGTTTCGCGCGAAAAATTGATTGGTTCTTTGGAACGGGTTTATGGGTTCAAAACCGGTTTGACGCCTGCAATCGGGTTCAACGCCAATCGGCGCATCGGCGCCTTGGGCGCGTATGTGGTGGCAGTGGATTTGAATGCGAAAACACTGAAGCCGGTCAGCGGATGGATTGAGTTGGAATAAATCCCGACAGGTTGAAAACTGGATTCTGAACAAAACAAAAGGCGCAGCACACTCAAGGAAAGGAGGAAAACTTTGTGTGTGCTGCGCCTTCTGAAAAACGCTCGAAGGCTTTAACGGCCTGAGCGTACCGGAACTTTGATCAATTGCCCGGCTCGCAATTTGGCCGAAGCGCTCAAGCGATTCAGCGTGGCAATGTCACGAACCGAGGTGTTATAGCGACCGGCAATATCGCCCAGCGATTCGCCTGCGCGAACTTTGTAAGTGATGACTTTGGCTGTGCCGCCCGCAACCGTTGAACCAGCCGCCAGAGCGTCCAGCCTTCCGCTGCGCGTCAAAGCCACTGTGCGAACATTGCCGCCGGCAGGAATGATGACTTTCTGTCCGGCTTTGATGACGCCACCGTTGACTTGTTCGATGGCCGCTGCCGAAACGCCGGTTTTGCGGCTGATCGAATCGAAATCGTCATTGGCCTGAGCCGTCAGCATACGCCAGCTTGAACGTTTTTCCACCGGAACGCGCATCAGAGCCGCTTGCAACACCCGTCCTTTGCCGGTCGGCACGCGCAGCAGGTGTTCGACTCCCGGAGGCGTCACGCCACGTTTCAATTCGGGATTGAGAGCCTGCAAATAATCGAACGACACATCAATCGCATCGGCGACCAACCGCAGGTCGGTCATGTTGTTCAGCTTGACGTAATCGTAGCTCAGCGGAGCTTCGGGTTTGATTCCCGCGAATCCATACTGCTCAGGATTTTTGGCGATGATGATCGTCGCCAGAATGTTCGGCACGTAATTGCGGGTTTCCTGTGGAATCAGCCCGCGCTGGTAAATTTCCCAGAAATCGGCGTAACCCGAACGCGCAATCGCTGAATCAATGCGACCTTCGCCGGAATTGTAAGCAGCCATCGCCAATTCCCAATTGCCGTCGTAGCGGTTGGCCAGCCATTTCAAATACCGAGCCGACGCGCGAGTCGCTTTTTCAAAGCTCGACCGTTCGTCAACGTAATAGTTCTGATTCAACCCGTAACGAGCGCCGGTTCCGGGAATGAATTGCCACAGCCCAACGGCCGCAGCCCACGAACGCGCAACCGGCGACCAGGCGCTTTCCACTTGACCGAGCCAGGCAATGTCCTGCGGAACGCCTTCTTCCTTGAAGATTTTGCGCGCCATTTCCATAAACCGTCCCGACCGGCGCAATCCGTTTTCCATCGTTGCGCGGCCACGTCCCTGATAATAATTGATGAAGCTTTGTATCAAGGCGTTCGGTTTGAAGTTGAAATCCAGTTTGGCCTGGGCAACCGCCGATTCGGCTTCTTGTTCTGTGGCGTTTTTCGTTTCGTCCTGGGTCAACTTGATCTTGGCCAGTTCGTCCAACGGCGACGGCGTAAAGGTCTGCTGGCCGAATCCGCCACGATCAACGGGTTGCTGCTCTTTTTTCTCTTTGTCTTGTGAAGTTTTTGAGGCGGGCTGTCCGGCTTGCTGCAATTCTTCGCTGAATGCCAGCGCCGAATTGGTCGAAGGCATCGCCGTCAGCAAGGTCATCTGGCGACGAAAAATGTTGTCCACCAGCGCCTGATAGTGCTGCTGCAACCGTGTGTCGCTGCGAACGTCAATTCCCGATTCCAGCACTATGTCCAATGCGCGGTCGTATTCGCGGCGCGCTTTTTCAAAATTTCCATCCTTGAAATTGACTTCGGCGGACTGGAAATAGTTGGTCGAACGGTCAATTACCCGCTGAATCTCAGCGGAGCGATGGTCAATAGTAAGATCGGATCCGTTTGATGACACCCCGCGCCCTTGAGCATAAGAATCAATAAACAGGCACGGGGTTAGGGCTAACGAGAGGAAACAGGCGGAGACAAAACTACCTTTCATCCCACGAGGCAGTTCTCCATTGCTAAAAATACTCATTGAATTCTTTTCCTCCAAAACTTGGTTCAATCCCAGCAATTATCTTTAGTCTGACTTGTTTGTGAGCTTCTCGGCAGTCTCTTATTCCTAAAGCGTTGGGGTTCGTGGTAGGCGGAACGCTTTTGGACTGCCCAACAACGGCGCGGATTGTAACTTTTACACTCTCGGCGAGTCAAACTGGATTTCTGGCGTACATTTTAGCGATGGAAATTGGTCATACCAGACTTCGGAACCACCGATTGACAGTTTTACTCCGCCAAAGCTATAAGTCCGAACGATGAAATCACCTTCCAGATCGGCTTTTTTGGCTCAGTTCGCTTTCGCGTGCGTCCTGATTTTGGCGGCGAAGCCCGTTTCTGCGCAAACCGGGAAATTCCCAGCTTATGCCGGTCACGTCAACGATTTTGCCAACGTCATTGACCCGGACACCGAAAAGAAAATGGGCGACATCCTGCTTAATTTCGAGAAAAAGACCGGAACTCAGATCGCCGTCGTGACCATGACGACGCTCGGTGGCCAGCCGCTGGAAGATTATTCGACCGATCTGTACCGCGCCTGGGGCATTGGAGCCAAAAGCGGTGACAACCGCGACAAAGGTGCGTTGCTGCTGGTCGTGGTTCAGGACAGGCGGACACGGCTGGAAGTCGGGTATGGATTGGAAGGCGACCTGCCGGACGGTTTGGCCGGAGAGATGATTCGCAACATGAGGCCGGATTTGCAGGCAGCGAATTATTCCGCCGGGATGATGAAAGGCATGCGAACCATAGTGGACACGCTGGCCGCCAAATGGGACGTTTCGCTGGAAGGCATTGAAGATCGCCAGTTCGCCTACCGCGGCAAAGAAGCGCCGGAAATCAGCGGCAAAGCGCTGATGGTGCTGATCGGCTTTTTTATCTTCTTCATGATTCTGATGTCGTTTGCGGCTCGTTCCGCGCGACGACGGTTGGGAAGCTCCGCCGGACAGGTCGCTGGCGAAGCCATCTGGATGCTGGCTCCGTTGATTTTCAATCGTGGTGGCGGCGGATTTGGCGGAGGCTCTTCGCACGGAGGCAGTTGGGGAGGCGGAGACAGCGGAGGCGGCAGCGATTGGGGCGGATTTGGCGGCGGTGAAAGCGGCGGCGGCGGCGCAAGCGATAGCTGGTAAAAAGCTGTTTCCAGTGTTTGGAGTTCAATTATGGAAATGACGTTTCAGGAATTGGTCGCTCGGTTGACGGCAACCGAACACGACAATCTGGTTTCGGTGATTGTCTACGGCTCAGCCATCGCCGTTCCCGGCAATGCCAAAAAATCCGATTACCAGTTGGTGATTGTCACACGGCAATTGACCGCAGCCACGTTGCGCCACGTTCGTTCGACTGTGGAATGGTGGCACGGACAAGGATTTTCGCTACCCACGTTTTTCACGAAAGCGGAATTTGCCGCTTCGATGGACGTGTTCCCGATTGAGTTCCGCTCGATGAAACGCGCCTACCGCGTGCTGGCTGGCGAAGACCTGCTGACCAATGCCGAGATTTCCAAAGCGAATTTGCGACTGGAAACCGAATCCGAATTGCGCGGAAAATTGTTGCGCTTGCGTTCGTTGGCCATTCCGGCCAGCCAATCGGCCGGCGATCTGACGAATTTGATGACCGAAAGCGTTGTCAGTTTTGTGCGCTACTTGCGCCCGATGCTGGAATTGCTGGGCGAAGAACCACCGCTCGGACGTTTGGCAACCGCCACCCGCATCGGCGAACGGCTGCATCTGGACACGGCGCCGCTCATCAGAGTGCTGCGTCTGCGCGACGAACCGAAAGAGTTGCTGGAAATCGAAGCACAAGATTTGTTTGCAAGTTATCTGAATTGCCTGACGCGCGTCGTCGAGGCCGTGGACAAATTGTAGAGCAGGTTTTCCAACCTGCTCCCAATATCTCGAAACACCGTTTACGAATCCCCATAAGACGCTGACTTAGGAATCACAAAGCAGGTTGGAAAACCTGCTCTACACTTCAAGGAGAAACCACCATGGGCAAAGTAGGATTGATCGTTTTGGGCGCGGTTTTGTTGTTCGCGCTGATTTTGGGCGGCTGCGGATTGAGCAGCTACAACGGGCTGGTCGTTAAACGCAACGCCGTAGATTCGCAATGGTCGCAAGTGGAAAACCAGATGCAGCGGCGCGCGGATTTGATTCCGAATCTGGTGGAGACTGTCAAAGGCTACGCCGGACAGGAAAAAGAGGTGTTCACGCGCATTGCCGAAGCCCGTTCGCAATTGCTGTCGGCCACCACGCCCGAAGCCAAAATGGACGCCGACAACAAATTGACGCAGACTTTGCGCGATGGCGGATTGCTGGGAACCGGCGGACGGTTTTTGTCCATCGCCGAACAATATCCGCAACTGCAATCCAACACGAATTTCTTGAAGCTGCAGGATGAACTGGCCGGAACCGAAAACCGCATGGCGCAGGAACGGCGGGTGTACAACAAAGTCGTCGAGGAATATCAAAACACCAAACAGCAATTCCCGACCGTCATCGTCGCCAGCTTGACCGGATTCGCCGACAAGCCGTTTTTCAAAGCCGACGAAGGCGCAAAGACCGCACCGAAAGTCCAGTTTTAAGTCGGTTTTCGGCTGAATGTACGGCAGGTTTTCCAACCTGCCGAGATTTCCGCAAGTGCAACCCTCTGGGCAGATTGGAAAATCTGCCCTACACGCAACTGAAAAGAGATCACTCAATGAAACGATTGGCAATGCTACTGACACTCAGCGTGTGTTTATTTGTGTTCCCTGCTCTGGCGCAAACCGCAGGCTTTGCCGACGCCGTGCTCGGACGTTGGGACATCACCGTCAAAGCCGCCGACGGCTCCACGTATCCGTCGTGGCTGGAAGTCCGACTGCGCAAGGAAAACGAATTGATGGCCAGTTTCGTAGGTCGTTTCGGCAGCATGCGGTACGCCAGTAAAGCCGAATACGCCAACGGCCAACTGACCGTGATCATTCCCGCGCAATACGAACCCGCGCCGAAAGAACTGGTCTTCACAGGCAAACTCGAAGGCGACAAGCTCACCGGCACGACCGTCAACGAAACCGGCCAAACCTTGCAATGGACAGGCGTGCGCGCACCGGCGTTGGCATCGGCCAAAACCGTCGCCTGGGGAAAACCGATTCAACTCTTCAACGGCAAAGACCTCGCAGGCTGGAAACAGCGCAACAACAATCACCCGAATTGCTGGAGCGTCGCCAATGGCGTGATGACCAACAAAACGCCGTGCGCCGACATCATCAGCGAACAGAAGTTCACCGACTTCAAAGCGCATATCGAATTTCAGGTGCCCAAAAACGGCAACAGCGGCGTGTATTTGCGAGGCCGCTACGAAGTGCAAATCAGCGACGGCTTCAATCAAGTGATTGACAGTTTGCGGATGGGAGCCGTCTACGGTTGGCTGAAACCGCTGACGAACGCCGCCAAAGCGCCCGGCGAATGGCAGACACTCGACATCACGCTGATTGGCCGCAAAGTCACGGTGGTGTTCAACGGACAAACGATCATTGATAACGAAACCATCCCCGGCATCACCGGAGGCGCGCTCGACAGCGACGAAGCCGCTCCCGGCCCGATTATGCTTCAGGGCGATCACACCAAGATTTTGTATCGCAAAGTCGAAATCACTCCGGCGAAGTAGCTGAGGCGCGGATGGTTGCGGTAACATAGTCGCCGAATTCGGAGGTATTTTATGAGCGTAGACATCGGATCATTCATTACCTGTACGCCCGGCATAGTTGGCGGGCGCCCGCGCATTGCAGGCACTCGCGTTCCCGTACAAGCCATTGCCGTTCGTTACAAGCAAGGGGAATCTCCAGAAGAAATTGCCTTTCAGTACGGCCACTTGTCGGCGGCACAGGTGTACGCGGCGCTAACGTACTATCATGCCAATCGAGAAGAGATTGATACGGCCATTTCCAAGGATGATGAGTTGTACGACCGGCTTGCACGTGAAGACTGGTTGGCAAAACAAGCGGCGAGTGCTTCGTCGAGCGCACCAGTAGAAAGGGTACCTGATGCCAATTCGGCTGTACTTCGATGAAGATGCACAGGCTCGCGCTGTTGCACATAATCTGCGGCTGCGTGGCGTGGACGTGACAATTGCAGTTGATGAAGGACGAACAGGCTTGCCCGATAACGAGCAACTCGATTATGCCACCGAACAAGGCAGGGTAATTTGCACCTGCAATCTTCGCGATTTCATCCCATTGCACACCAACTACGTGACACAAGGCAAAGCGCACGGCGGCATCATCTTGATTCATCAACAACGCTTCAGCATCGGCGAACAAGCCCTGCGCTTGCTGCGGCTGATGAAAGCCAAATCCGCCGAAGAGATGGAAAACAACATGGAGTTTCTGAGCAACTGGTAGGGAGAACTCTATGCCAGACCCGATTATCGAAGAGTTACATCAAATCCGCGAACAGTTGGCGGCTAAATTCAATTACGATGTTTTCGCTATCGTCGCCGACATTCAAGCGCAGGAAAAAAAGGAAGACCGTCCGCTGGTCACGCTAAACCCGCAACGCTTCGAAGCCGAAGAACCTGCAACTGACGTTATACAAAAGCGAGCGGCCTAACGCCACGCATCTACTGCGCCCTCCTGCTATCTGCTGAAAGAATTGGTAGCCGAGCAATGATTACTGATTCGATTCTCGAAGAACTTCATCAAGTCCGCGAGAAATTTGCCGCTCGTTTCAATTATGACGTAGCTGCGATGGTCGCTTACCTACGTGAGCAGCAGCAAAAGGAAAAAGACCATCCTGTCGTCTCTTTCGCCCAACCGTGCAGTGAGACCGAACAAGCGGCGACTGATGTGACTCACAAGCGTGCTGCCTGATTTTCTCAATCGGAGGAGAACGATGCCATGAATCCACTGAGAGCCTATGACGAAGTCATTGATTTCATCGCCGAAGCCAATCCGAGAAAGGTGCTGGCTTTTCATCCTTCTGAAGCGACTCAGGAACGTGTTTCCGATCTCGTTTACCGTCAGAAAACAACTGGGCTTTCAGACGAAGAGAAAGCTGAATTGGATCATTACGTGTGCCTGGAACACGTGATGCGAATGGCCAAAGCTCGCGCTCACCAGCTATTGAACGTCTGACCTGCCATAACAAGGAAGCTGCGCGCTTCTTTTTCCAGCGGACAAGACATCCGCGCTCCCGCCTTCCACAACCTGATGCAACGCCGCGCCGCTAAAACTTCAGTTCCCGCAAACTGGCAGGAATCTTTCGCAAATACATCCTCTGCGTTCTGGTCGCACTCTCAATAGAAAGCGTCCGCAAGCGGGTTAGTTTCGACAGCGACTCCAAGATGTCCACCCGGCCTTCTCTGAGACAGAGCGTCAGTTGAGCCTGACTAATCAACTTCGTAAGTGGCTCCAAATTGCTCGCCCAGCGGTGGCGAAGGGTAAATTGGCTTAGCCCGCTCAATCTCGACAATGGCTCTAGATTATCCACTTGGTTATCCCGAATGGATAATGCGAGTTGTGTAAGACCGCCCAGCTTTGATAACGGACCCAGATTTTCCACCTGACTATCCTGTATGGTGAGTGTGAGTTGGGTAAGAGCGCCCAGTTTCGCCAGCGGCTCCAAACTGCTCACCTGGCTGTTACTCAGGCTGAGAATTAGTTGTGTCAGACCGCTAAGCTTCGATAGCGGCTCTAAATTGGTTACTGGGCTATAAGCGAGGTCGAGCGAAAGAAAGATCAGACCGTCTTGTTTCGCTAGCGGCTCCAAATAGCTCATTTGTTTTCCGTGAAGGTTGAGAGAAAGCTTGACCCTACTGCTCAACTTCGCGAGCGGCTCCAAATTGCTAACTAGGCTTGCACTAATATCAAGCGTAAGGTGAGTCAAACCGCTCAGTCGCGTCAGCGGTTCCAAATTACTCACTCGGCTATAACCGAGAACGAGCGATAATTGGGTCAGATCGCTTAGTTTCGTCAATGGCTCCAAATTACTCACTGGTGTATAGCTGAGGTTTAGTGTTAGTTGTTTAAGAGCACTTAGCCTCATCAGCGGCTCCAAGTTGCTCACTTGGTTTCCGCGGAGATTAAGCATTAGTTGGGTCAGATTGCTCAACCTCGACATTGCTCATATTGGTTCCACGAAGGTCAAGCGTTAATTGAGTCTGACTACTCAACTTTGTCAACGGCTCCAAATCGTCCACCAAATTTCCACGAAGGTAAAGGGTCATTTGGGTTAGACCATTCAACGTCGTCAGAGGATCCAAATAACGTACTTTGCTTACACGGAGGTCAATAGTCAGGTAGGTCAAACCTCTCAGCTCATTCAGCGGCTCTAAATCACTGATATAGCTCTGGCTGAGATCAAGCGTGAGCTTTTTCAGTGAACTGCATTTTGATAATGAAGCGAGTCCGGCCAACGAATTCGACGATGGTATCGCTTTCAATGAAAGCTCCTCGATGGATTGAGAGGTAAGCCAAGTGAAACGTTCAAGGTCAAGCGGCTCGGTCAACTCCAATTTCTTTAGTTGATGCTGAGAATCGTATAGTTCAGGCGGATAGCCGCTTTCGCGTAAGTATCGCTTGCCTTCATATCGCTGATACTGAAGATAGCCTGCCCAGCTAATCCCGATCAGCATGACGACAGCCGCCGTCCCCGCTACCTTGACGATCGTGCGTCGCTGCTGGCTGCGATAAAGAAAGTTTTTCTTTTCCTGCTCGTCGTTGCCCCAGGGAATTTGCGATTCAAAGCGTTCGACCAGTTTCAGTTCTTTCGCTTTCAGCAGGTAATGCCGCCGCTTGTCGTTTGTCTTCCAGGCCTGGAAGGCGTTTTGGAATTTCAGTCTGGCTTGATCCACTTCGGCCAGCAGTTTGCCGGTCAACCGGTACAGTGCCGGAACCAGGCGTTCGTGCGGCAAGCGATACTGCGGCGGCGAACCATCCGTCGGCGTGACGGTTTCGAGCAGGCGGGTGTCCCGGTGCGACAGGCGGTCGAGTTGCGTTTTCAGCAGTCGTGCTTCTGCGCCGGATTCCGCCGCGAGTTCGTCAACGGTCAGGCCTTCGGCCAGGCGCTGGTTCGTTTCCGGGTCGCGCAGCGCCAGCATCGCTTTCAGAATCGCTTCCTGACTTTCTTTGGGAAAGAGTTCCAGGCATCGGCTGATGTATTGCGTCAGCAAACCTTCGGCTCCACCGGCAAACTGGTAATCGCGGATGGTGATGGTGTTGCCGCTCTGCCGTTCGTGCAGTTCGGCCAGCACCAGCAGGCCGATGCCGATGTCCACGGGCGAAACTTCTGATTCAACCGTGGCGGCTTCGACCAGATTGTTGATGACGGATTGTTCGATGGAATCTTTCAGATTGGATTCGTTGACCAGTTGGCCGATGACTTCGCGCGCCTGTTCGGCGGTGAATAGTCGCAGCGAAACATCCTGCGGTGGGCGAAGGCCGCGCTCCAGTTCGGGGCTGACGAAATCCATCCAGTCGGCGCTGAATTCCCGGCGAAAGGCAATCACCCAGGTGATGCGGTGCGGCGGTTTGGATTCGCGCAGGATGCGGCGCAGCAAGGCGAACATCTTCCGATTGCCGCGCAACTGTTCAAACTGGTCGAGCACGAAAACGTGCGCTTGCCTTCCCAGCGTTTCCGCCGGATTGACCAATTCTTCCAAGCTGGCCGGTTTCGCAACACCTTCCGGCCATTTTTCCTGAATCGCGCGCAACAACCCTTTGTCGGGTTCGGTCGGCACGGCTTCCCAATAATGAAAGATCGCGCGGTCGCCCAAAATGTGTTTCAACCCCGCGCGCAGCAGCGACGTCTTGCCCGCGCCCGAAGCTCCGCGAATGACAATCAGCAAGACTTGATCGTCTAGCGCCAAGCCCAGCAGCTTTTGCAATTCGCTTTCGCGACCTAGCTTGCGAAACAAATCGCCGTCGGCTTCGGTGAAGGCCAGCGGCCCTTTGATCGCCGACGGACGATCTTTGCCGGGCGGAAGCGGCGGCACATACACCAAGCGGAAGATTTTGTATCCGCCGTACAACACGAATCCGATGCCAGCGGCGATCAGCAACCCGCGAACAATCGTGTCGCCGTACCACCAAGCAAAGAAATCTTTCAGGCCGACTTTCTCCAAGCCGCTGGCAAGATAGACTCCGCCCAGAATCAGCAGCGCGCCGAAACTGATCGAAGCTTCTTCACGTTTGCGCGCGCGGACAAAGCGAACGACGACATCAATGATGGAACGGACTTGCTGAGAAAACTCCTGCACACCTGGCATAACATCAAACCCGAAGTTGGTACTGCGTTGATGAATCAGCCTGACTGTAAGGCTTTGAGAAAAAGGCGAGCGGATTTTATGCGGAACGGTTGCGGCGCGCTAGCGTTCTCTGCCGCTCCTGCCGGAGCTTCGGGAAAATTGTGCTGCCGATTCTCCGCGCTTCGCACGGGGCTATTTTCTGGCGCTCCTTCGGAGCTTGGACAGAAGGACACTTCTTTTTGAGATAGGACTTACGAGCGTATCGGTAGCCCGCGCGTAAGCAAGGGCTTTTCACTAAAACCAAGCCCTTGCTCACGGTCGGGCTACAGACACAACGGGTTTTGCGAATGTTGCCAGGCAACATCGCTTACGTGGCGCTGAACACCTTCAACGAAAATCGCTCGGCGGAAATGTTCGAAGCCGCTTTTGACGAAATCGCCAAAGCTTCGGCGCTGATTATTGATCTGCGCAACAATGGCGGCGGCAACAGCAGTATCCGAGTTGGTGCATTTCTTCAGGTGAGAGTTGGAGGTTGGGATTTTCAGGCATTCGAGTCTGGAAAGTTTCAAGCGAAAGCCGGGCCACGAATGTCTTTGGCAATCTGGTTCAACTCGCGCTGAACCACGCTGAGCTTGTCGTTGTTGATTTCGATTCGTTCGCGCAGATCAACATAACGTTTCTTGGAATCTTCTTTGATGGTTCCCAGTTCGGTTTTGATGGTTTCCAGTTCGGTCAAAACACGACGCTGTGCCAGAGGTATTTCAGCGATAGATGATTCAATTCCAGCCAGCCGCGAATCAATAGAAGGCTGCGGCAACGAGTCGGTTATTTGATTTACAAGACTGTCAGACATGGCTTTCTCCATGTTGAAACTGGTTGGCGGGTTGGCCACGCGGCGGATTCTAGGCGATCCATCCGCCGCCGACAACGATGTCTCCGTCATAAAAAACCGCAGCCTGACCGGGCGTGACGGCGCGTTGCGCTTCGTCGAACGTCACCAAAACAGTTCCATCATCGTTCTTGGTCAACGTCGCCGGAGCTTCTTCGGCGCGCGAACGAATTTTGACCGAGACGTGAATCGGTTCGGTCAAATCTTCGATGGCTATCCAGTTGACGCGAGTGACGATCATTTCGTGTTTCAACAAATCATCTTTCGACCCGACGACCACGCGATTGGCTTTGGCGTCTACTTGCACGACGTATAACGGTTCCGGGGCGGAAATGCCCAGCCCTTTGCGTTGGCCGACCGTGTAGCGGTGAATGCCTTGATGCGTGCCGACAATCTCGCCTGTCGTGGTGACAATCTGGCCAGATTCGGGCTGTTTCAATTGAGTCAAACCGGATTTGCCTTCCAGTTGCACCAACGGTTGAAAGGTCGGCACATCGTTTTCGCTCAACCGTCGTTCGCGGTCTTCTTCCAGATACCGATCAATGAAGCGCGAATAATTGCCGTCCGGGATAAAGCAGATTTCCTGGCTTTCGGGTTTCATGGCGGTCGGCAATCCGGCTTCGGTGGCAATGTCGCGGACTTCCTGCTTGGTCATTTCGCCCAGTGGAAACATGGCGTAACTCAACTGTTCCTGCGTCAGTTCAAACAAAAAGTACGATTGATCTTTGGCGCGGTTGACGGCACGCAACAGCAACCAGCGATTTCGCGTTTCGTCGAACTTGACGCGGGCGTAATGGCCTGTGGCGACTTTCGTCGCATCGGCGGTTTGCGCCAGTTCCACCAGCTTGTCGAACTTCAAAAACGAATTGCAGGCGACGCACGGGCTGGGCGTCAATCCGTCCAGATAATTGGTGACAAATGGACGCACGACATCACGCTCGAATTCGTCTTCCAGATTGACGACGTAAAACGGAAAGCCGAGTTTGTGCGCCACTACGCGCGCGTCATACAAATCATCCAGCGAACAGCAACGGCTGGGCAGCGGTTCGCCGTCCGGGCCTACGTTGATGCGACGCTGGTTCCAAAGCTGCATCGAAAATCCGACCAACTGGTGTCCCTGGTTTTTCAGCAAAGCTGCGGCAGTGGAACTGTCCACGCCGCCGCTCATGGCAACTGCGATCATAAAACTCCTTCAGCCTGACAAATTAAAAACTCGGTGCTAATATGCGCGCTTGATTCTACCACCAGACCCCCCACTTCAAGCAGGGATGTGCGAAAGACAATGAACCAAATGGCAACAGAAGCTGCAAAAGCAAAAGAACAATCCATCGAAAAATACCGCATTACCAAAGAACCTTTTTACCTGAACGTCAAGGACGAAGTCGCGCTGTTTGAAACCGCTTACAAGGCCAAACTGCCGGTGATGTTGAAAGGGCCGACCGGTTGCGGCAAGACACGATTTGTCGAAGCCATGGCTTACAAGCTCGGTCGTCCGTTGATTACCGTCGCTTGCCACGAAGATTTGTCGGCCACCGATCTGGTGGGACGTTTTTTGATCGAAGGCGACGAAACCGTTTGGCACGATGGCCCATTGACGACGGCCGTCCGTCACGGCGCAATTTGTTATCTGGACGAAATCGTCGAAGCGCGCAAAGACACCATAGTGCTGATTCACCCGCTGACCGACGACCGCCGTATTTTGCCGATTGAAAAGCTGGGCAAACTGCTCAGCGCGCCGGATGATTTCATGCTGGTCATTTCGTACAACCCCGGTTATCAAAGCGTGCTGAAAGACCTGAAACAATCCACGCGCCAGCGGTTCCTCTCACTGGAATTCGATTATCCCAACGCCGATGCCGAAACGAAAATCGTATCCCGCGAAGGCGGCATCAACGACGCAACCGCCCGCGACCTGGTCAAAATCGGCGAAAAGGTTCGTAACCTGAAAGGCCACGGATTGGAAGAAGGGGTTTCGACCCGGTTGTTGGTGTACGCCGCACAGATGATCGCGCGCGGAGTCGAACCGGTCACCGCCTGTGAAATCGCCATCGCCAGCCCCATCACCGACGATTCCGAACTGCAACGCAGCATTCGTGAGATTGTCACTACCGTTATCTGAAGTTTGAATGAGGAATGATGAAGCCTGAACTTCGGCTTTCATCATTCCTCATTCATCGTTCAACCTTCATCATTCAAACAATGTCCGAAGAGAAAAAGAGTTTTACAGGTTCATTGCTGAGAGGATTGACGCGCAACACTGTCGAATCGCTGGCAATGAAGATGGGCTTGAAGCCGAGCGATCCGGGCTGGGTTGCTGTGGACATTGGCGCGTCTTTGGTCAGCAACTCGCCCAAAGTAGCAATGGAATTTTTCAAGGCCGTGCAGGAAGTGGCGACCTTGCTGGACAATGGCGATTTGCGCGCCTGGGCGGAACTCGGCAAACGCGTGGCGGCCAATTCCATTGAAGAAGCCAGCGAATTTTATCGAGGTTCGTTTGCAACGCTCGACGCCGTACCCGAAGGCTTGCGCTCGCTGTTGATTTCTCTTTGTTCGAAACAAATTGTTCTATCGCCCGCTGCCGCTTTGCAGACATTTCGTAGCGCACCCAAAACAGTCACTCGGCTCGGCGATCCGGCTTCCGCCACGCGCTTGTTCGGCATTGCCGTCGAAGTCGCGCATCGCAGCGTCAAACACAGCACCGAAGTTCTGACGGCAGCGCCGCAAGCCCTCGCCGCGCTGCAAAGCATCGAACCTGCCTCGTCATCGCCGACGGAATCCGTTTTGAATCTGGCTGAAAGTTTCGCGCAGCGCACCGGTGCGACTGCCGCAGAGTTTTTGTCCGCGGTCGGCGAAGGCCTGGATTTCATTCAACGCCCGGAAGAAGTCGTTGAGCTGTGCAATCAAACGGCGGTGTTTCTGGAACGCGGCGGCGCGACGGCGCTGCAATATTTCCGCTCGGCGCGGTCGGTGATCGAAGTCGGCGGCGCTTCGAGTTTTGAAAAATGGAGTCGCGTCACGCGCAAAGTCGCAGACGAAGGCAACGCGATTGTGTACGACTTTTTGAAGCTGACGCCGAAAGTGTTGGCGACGATGTCGGTGACGCAGCGCAAACGCGCTCCCGAACGAGTCAATGCCGTGCTGGATGTTGTCGAAGAACTGGCCGGGCGAAATGTGTACGTCGCGCTGGAATGTTTCAAAAGCTCGCCGCGCGCGCTGGCTTCGGCTTCGCTGGATCAGTTTCAAGCCTGGGCGCGCGACGGCGCGGAACTTTATCGCAACGACCGCCGCAAAGCGCAGGCCTATTACGCGCTAGAATCGAAATCCAGCCAGGATCAATTGCGCGGTTCGCACGACGGCGTCGCGTTGGAATCGGTCGCGCATTTGTTGCGACTGTATGTCGAAGGCCTGACCGGGCGAGAAATGACGATTGCGCCGCTCGGTTCCATTCCCGAAGAATCGCGCATCAACGACGGCCAGACGATTCAACTGCCTTCGGTCGTCGCCGAGTTCGGTTCGACCGATGACGATTTCAAACTATACAAAGTGCTGGCCGCGCACGCTTCCGGCCAGGTGGAATTCGGCACACGCGATTTGGGACAACCTGATGTTCGCGCGGCGCTGAAAGAAATTGATCGCTTTTTCACTGACAAGGAAAAGCGGGAACTCAGCGCGATGCGCGATCTGGCAATGAGCGACAAGGAATACGCGCAGTATTCCAACACCGAACATCTGGGATTGCGCCGCCGTCCGCCGCTGGAAGACATTCAGTTCGAAGCCGCCGATTACAAAACCGTCTTGTCGCGCTTTCCCAACGGAACGCTGGCGACGCGGATTTTCACTACGCTGGAAAACGGGCGCATAGATTGGCGATTGCGTTCGGCTTACCGAGGCATTCGCCGCGACCTGGATTTTGTCCGCGCGCGGTTGATCGAACGCCGTCCGCCGATCAACGAATTGCCTGTCGAACAGGCCGTCTACGAAATGCTGTTTCAAATCACGCTTTGCGGCGGAGTCATTGATGACAAAGCGCGCATTGCCTACATGGGCGTGATCAATGAATTTGAAAGCATCGTTTCCAATTACGTCCGCCGCGACGAAGCCACCGTCGCCGACACGTTGATGGCGACGTTTATGGTGTACGAACTGTTGGAAGGTCGTCGCAACCAGAACCAGTCCGACAACGAAACCGAGCAGGAACAGAAAGAAAACGAAGACGAACAAGACGACAGCAGCGAAGGCAAAGGTGACGATCAACAGCAACAAACACAGCAACTGAATCGCCGCCCGGAACTGTTCAATCAATGGTCGCAAACCACCGAAGAAGTTTCGCCGACCGATTCCGATTTGTTGAACGAATTGATGAACGCCGAAACCAGCGAGCAGGAATTGCAGGACGGCGACGAAGTTTTTTATTACGACGAATGGGATCGGGAATTGGGCGATCATCGCGCCAAATGGTGTCGCGTCATTCAGCGCGAAAACCGCAAAGGCCAGCGCGATTTTGTCGAACAAGTTCGCGCGCGGTATTCCGGCGTGATTTCTTCGATTCGGCACCAATTCCAAATGCTGAAACCGGAATCGCTGCGAAAAATCAAAGGCGAACTCGACGGTGAAGATTTCGACCTGCAGGCCGTAATCGAACATTTCGTTGACCGAAAGACCACAGGCCGAGCGTCCGAACGCCTTTACATCCGCCGCATTCGCCGCGAACGCGACGTGGCCGTCAGCTTTTTGCTGGATATGTCGTCTTCGACGGCGCGCACGATCACGCGGCATCCAAACCAGCCGTACACGCGACCGGGACAGAAAATCATAGACATTGAAAAACAAGGCCTGGTCTTGATGAGCGAAGCTTTGGAAGCCGTTGGCGACGCGTATTCGATTTCCGGCTTTACCAGCGAAGGCCGCCGCAACGTCAAATACTTCACGATCAAAAGCTTCGGCGAAAAATATACGCCGGAAGTCGAACGCCGCATCGGCGGCATCACCTACCACAACAACACGCGGCTGGGCGCAGCCATTCGCCACGCCATCGCCGAACTGGAACGTCAGGACGCGCGCACCAAATTGCTGATTGTTCTCAGCGACGGTCGTCCGTATGACCACGATTACGGCGATTCGCGCTACGCCCGCGAAGACACCAAGATGGCTCTGCGCCATTCCAAAATCGCCGGCATCACGCCGTTCTGCATCACCATTGACCGCGAATCCGAAGCTGAGTTGAAAGACCTTTACGGCGAAGTCGGCTACACGATCATTGACGATGTCATGAGCCTGCCAGAACGATTGCCGGGAATTTATAGGCGACTAACGACCTAACTTGAAAAGGTGAAAATCGATGAAAATCAAAAATCAGCTTTTCACTGGTGATTGCAAAGAAGTGATGCGTGAGTTTCCAGCCAACTCCATCTCGGCTTGTATTACCGATCCGCCTTACAACTACGAATTCATCGGCCACAAATGGAACGCCTCCGAAATTGAAAGACGAGTCAGCCGCGTGCAGGACAGTAAAACGCTGGTTAAAAACATTCCTTATGGCAGCGGCTTGGCTGGCGGGGTCCGCAATGCGCGATGGTACGAGCGCGTCAGGCAAAATATCCTGGATTACGAGCAGTGGTGTTACGAATGGGCTGTCGAGCTTTTCCGCGTTTGTAAAGAAGGAGCGATTGTCGCCGCGTTCAACAGCACGCGGACTATGGCGCATCTGCAAGTCGCGCTGGAACGCGCGGGGTTTTACGCGCGGGATTGCATTGTTTATCGCCGTCCGAGCGGCATCCCAAAAGGCCTGAACCTGCAAGCCAAGCTGGAACAGAAAGGCGTTGAAAGTTCATCGGACTGGGTTGGTTGGCACAGTTGTTTACGCAATGAATGGGAAGCGATTGTCGTAGTTCAAAAACCGCTGGTGAACAATTATGTCGAAACGCTACTCAAAAACGGCATCGGCCTTTTCCACGCTGTGAACGACGATGGCTCTTTTCAATCGAACATCCTGGAAAACATTCCGCGTGATGAACGCGAACTGGAAAACGTTCACTGCACGGTGAAGCCGTTGGCGTTGATGGAAAAACTGGTTGGAATGATCGTGCCGCCTTCTGGCGAACACATCGTGCTTGATCCGTTTGCCGGATCGGGAACTACACTGGTGGCAGCGAAGAAATTAGGCTGTAGCTATGCCGGAATAGAAATCGTGCCGGAGTACGTCGAAATTGCGAAGAGCCGATTGGATGAGTTGTCATCTTCATCAGCCAGAAAAAACGTCAGGCCGAACGCTCAACCGCGTATGCCTTTGCTTTGGCGAGAAGATACTTTCTAAGGTCGAACGTTGTTAGTTGGCGGATGTATTCATAAGTTTCATTTTCCACCAACACCTTCCAACCGGCAGATGAACAGGCTTTGATTGCGGCAGGCAAATTGTCCTTTCTGACAATCAGCAACACTGGCTCGTAGCCTTTTTCAGCCAACAATCTAGCGTAGGCTTTGAATTTCTTGAGAGTGCCCGAATCACCAGAACCAATGCGATATTTGGTGTCTATTGCCTGCTGGCCGACAATCAAATCACAGAGTTCGTCTCCGCCAATTCGCAAACCAGTGGAGAAGTCGGAGCAGGTCTGAGAACAAAGCTCGGTGACAAGACGCTGCCAACACATGCCAAGTTCACGTCCCCAGTATTGCCGGTTTTCGCGTTTCAACTGAGGCGTCAGAGCAAAGGCGTCCATCAGCAAGTCGGACTCATCGTTTTCTTCCAGATAAACCTTACCGGTAAATGATTGTTGGTATTGGCTGAGAATGTCGCCCAATGATTTTTCAACTTGTTTTCGTCCGCTCATTGCGCTCCTTCAGGCAATCGCTGAGTGTCACTCCCAAAGCCTCGGCAATTCGATTGGCGTTAATCAGAGTGATGTTCCGCTCGCCACGCTCGACCGCTCCGACATACGTGCGATGCAAACCGGCAATGTCAGCCAATGCCTCTTGGGAAATGCCTTTCGCAAGCCGGATTCTTTTGATATTCCTGGCGAAAACTTGCGTCACGTTCATATGAGCATTTAACATCTGCGATGACTATGAGGCGACAGACTATGAGTAGCGTTAATTTTGAGCGAAATGCAGCGTTCACAGGGTGGGATACTGTGAAGGGAAAAGCATACTGATGGAATCCATACTTTTCATCGGCATTCAAGCCACCGGAAAATCAACATTTTTCCGTGAACAATTCTTTGCCACGCACGTCCGCATCAATTTGGACATGCTGAAGACGCACAACCGCGAGCGCATTTTGTTGGCCGCTTGTCTGGAAGCCAAACAGCCATTCGTAATTGATAACACCAACTTGACCCGCGAAGTGTGAGCTGGAAACATCAGCCAAGCCAAATTTGCCGAATTCAGCTTTATCGGAGTTATTACCAAGCAGCAGCAGTAAAATCGAATTACGAATTGCCGAAGCGAGACGAGTATTCGGAATTTGTCACGGTCTTATTGGAAAACTCAGCCATCCATCGCCGATAAACTCACTTTGGACAGGTCAGCCAAAGCATTCCAACTTTCCACCGTGCATTTCACGCATACACACTGATGCATTTGAAGTCGTATTGGCCGAATACAGCCAGACTCTTTTTCAATTCCGCTGACCAAATAACATTCTTACATTTCAGCAGGTTACGGCGGTGAATGTTTGTGGCCTGAGCCTTGCAATTAAGCGAATTGTCTTCGCTGGGGAGTTCAGAGGAGGCGAACCTGCAAGAGGAGCGCAGCTCTTTACGATTGAGATGCGCTCCACTTTTTAACAGAGAATAGTTCCACCGGTATTTCTGAGAGGGAGGTCACTATGCTTTGGACGATTTTCGTAATCCTGCTGATTATGTGGCTGTTGGGCATGGTCAGCTCTTATACGTTGGGTGGTTTCATTCACATTCTGCTGCTGATCGCGCTGGTTGTCCTGTTGATCCGAGTCATCACAGGGCGTCGCGTTGCGCTTTAGACAATTGATGAATGACTGGTGACGAACCGTCGTTACAACGAATCACGTTGAACAAGAAGGAAGGAGAAAAAAAAATGAAAGATAAAATCGGACTGTCAATCATGTCGGCGCTTGGGATTGCGTTGTTGTTGAGCACATCTGTGCTGGCGCAGGGGCGTCTGAAAGACGAAAAGAATCAGTCGCAAAAAGCGGCAGAAGTCTTCAAGGAAATCATGGACATTCCCGACAAGGAAATTCCACGCGAGATTCTGGACAAGGCGGAATGCGTGGCGGTCTTTCCGCAAGTCATCAAAGCAGGCTTTATCGTCGGTGGTCGTGGCGGTCGCGGAGTCGCCAGTTGTCGCACCTCAACCGGATGGAGCGCGCCAGCTTATTTCAATTTAGGCGGCGGCAGCTTTGGGTTGCAGATCGGCGCGCAGGCAACGGATTTCGTGCTGCTGTTTATGAACAAAGGCGGCATGCAAAGTTTATTGTCGAATGATTTCACGCTTGGCGCTGACGCTTCTGTTGCGGCTGGGCCTGTCGGACGCCAGGCTGGCGCTTCGACCGATTTGAAGATGGACGCGCAAATTCTTTCTTATTCGCGCAGCAAGGGTTTGTTTGCCGGGCTGGAATTGAAAGGCGTGGTCATCAAACCTGACAAGGATGATATGCAAGACGTTTATGGCAAGGGTGTCTCTGCCAAGGAGGTGTTGCAGGACGGCAAAGTGAATGCGCCCGCAGCGGTAAATGCCTTCCCGAATACTCTGGAGCGATATTCGGCTCGCAAGGCGGAGTTCTAGATCAGATTTCACATCTATGTACGGAATTTGCCACTGAGGCGCGGAGACACAGAGGTTTCTAAATTCTTCTCTGATCCTCTGCGACTCAGTGGCTAAACCGTACCGCCAATTGAAAACCGATTTAATTTCGATCTCGTTCAATGCGAGCGTGTCTCGGGCAAAAGCTTGCGACTCGCTCGCCGGTTTCAAATCAATCCTGAGAAGAAAATTGTTAATGCACGTGAGCCGAGAAGTTAAAAGTCATGTTGTTTTTGATTTGGACAATTGTGGGAATGATTCTGGCTCTGATTTGGCATTGGCTGGTTGGGCCGCGCGATGCTGAACAGGCAACTCGTCAATTGCTGCTGGCCGTGACAGGAGCCGTTGTCGGCGGAGTATTGTTCATGCTGTTCGGCACGACTGCCTGGGCAACAGTCAGCAGCTACAGTTTGGTGGTTTCCGTATTCGGAGCGCTGACCTTTCTGGCCGCATATCATTCCATCAAGCAAGCGTATTGAACGCAAAACGAGTTTTCAGGGTTTGTTCGCATTTCTGCTCAACAAACCTGAACAAGGGAGGAATTATGAAGAAAGCAAGATTGGTCAAACGTCACGAAATTGTTTCTCAAGCGAAGAGCCGGCAACAGGAAACAGAGCCCCTCAACGTCTCTCCAAAACAGGTTTTGGCTACAGTTCGTTCCTGGGTCAGACAGCGGCAATCCGAGCGAACATCCGCATATCAAGCTTTCGCCGCGCTGTTTGCCGAACCACAAACCAAAAGCCTTGCCTGAAGGTGAAATTGGGGAGCGCAGGTTCCCCAACCGACAAACACTTTTTCAAACTCAACGCGCCAGAGCAATGAACCGCTCTGGCGCGTTGTTGTTATTGTCCTGTGTCATCGCCGTCCAGCAAATGATGTTTCTTGATGATGCTGTACAACCGAGGGCGATAAAGCCCCAACATATTTGCGGCTGCCTGCTTGTTGCCTTTGGTGCGCAACAACGCTTCCTGGACGATGCCGCCTTCCAATCGCTCGAAAATGTTCTGAGCTTCCTCGCCGGAACCTGGGATCGGCAAACTATTGACCAGCAAACGGCACAATTCATCGAAATCGGCGTTGTCCATCTGGCTGTGCGAAGCCACGGACTTGGCGGAGGCTGTCATCGGCAATGAGCCATTTTCAGCCGCGGTTTGGGGCGACTCAGAAACGACTTGCGGCGCAAGCAAAGGCGTCATTGGCAAAACGTCGGCTTCAATCACCTCGTCCTTGGTCATCAACACGGCGCGCTCCATGACATTTTGCAATTCACGGACATTGCCCGGCCAGTTGTAAGCGAACAGTCGTTCGTATGCTTCGCGCGACAATGATTTTGCCGGGCGCTGGTATTTTTCTGAAAACACGTTCAGAAAGTATTCCGCCAGATGCTGTACGTCTTCGGCTCGTTCGCGCAATGGCGGCACGTGAATTTCGATTGTGTTGATGCGGTAATACAAATCTTCGCGCAGCAATCCTTCACGAATCGCGTCCGATGGATTGCGGTTGGTGGCGCAAATCAGCCGAAAATCCGACGCCAACGGTTTTTCGCTGCCGACCGGCGTGAAAACCCGCTCCTGCAAAACGCGCAGCAGTTTCGGTTGCAACTCCAGAGGCATTTCGCCGATTTCATCCATCAACAGACTGCCGCCGCGCGCTTGTGCGATCAAACCTTCCTTGTCGCGCGCCGCGCCGGTGAAAGCGCCTTTCGTGTGGCCGAACAATTCAGATTCGATCAACTCTTTTGGCAGAGCGGCGCAATTGATTTTGACGAATGGTTTTCGAGCGCGAAGGCTTCGTTCGTGAACCGCGCTGGCCACCAGTTCCTTGCCTGTGCCGGATTCGCCAACGATCAGCACGTTGGCGTCCGATGCGGCTACGCTTTCGATGATCGCGTAAATGTTCTGCATGGCGCGGCTGGAACCGATGATTTTCCCGAATGAATCGGGCTGAACCCGGTCGCGCAGTTGTTTCAATTCCAGCAATTGTTGGCGGCGTTCGATGGCCTGCCGCACCGTCAACAGCAGTTTGTCGTAATTGATAGGCTTTTCGATGAATTGGTAAGCTCCGGCTTTGGTCGCTTCGACGGCGGTGACGATGGAACTAAACCCCGTGATGACGATGATCTCCGTGTCGGGGGCAAGCTCCTTTCCCTGTCGCACCAGATCAATTCCATCCATATCCGGCAATCGCATGTCCGTCAGAACCACGTCGAAAGATTGCGCCGTCATCAGGTTGATTCCCCCAGAACCATTGTCTGTGGTCACGACTTCAAACCCCTGTTTGCGCAGATGGAACTGCGTCAGGTCCAACACGTTTGTGTCATCGTCTATCACCAGAATTCTGGCTTGGGTCATAACAAAAACTCCTGGGAAAATGTAGAACAGGTTAGTAACCTGTTTCACCGCATTTCATCGTTTCTGGGCGTCGCGCCGCGCGACATGGCGGACTCCTTTTGTAACTTCGCGCAATTGCTCCAGGTTAATTCATCCTTGAGAGGCGCTGATTGTACGGCCAGTCAAACTGGCAATGACCATCATCAACTCGGCTGGTTCGACAGGTTTTGGAACGTGCATTTGAAACCCGGCTTCCAGAGCGCTGATGCGATCTTCCGAACGTCCGAAAGCGGTCAGCGCGACTGCGGGAATTTGACCGAGCGGTTCCGGCAATTGGCGTATGCGCCGCATCAGGGCGTAACCGTTTTCGCCCGGCATGCCTATGTCAGACACCAGCAGGTCGAATCGTTCGGCGTTGTCATTGTTGGTCAGAAATGCAATCGCTTCCGCGGCGGAGGCCGCCGAAGTCACATCCGCGCCATATTTTTTCAGCAAAGTCGCCACCAAATCGCGCACCGCGGCTTCGTCGTCAACCGCCAGTATACGCAACCCGGCCAGCACGGGAGGAAAACTGAGCGGCCCGCTCGTTCCCTGAATGACGATTTCGGGTTTCAGGCTGGTTTCAGACAGCAACGGCAATCTGACTGTGAAAAGCGATCCCAGACGTTCGCCATCGCTTGCGGCTGTGATTGTGCCGTGGTGAAGCTCGACCAGGTTTTTGACCAATGCCAGTCCCAACCCAAGTCCACCGGCCCGGCGCGTGCTGGAACTGTCTATTTGCTGAAAGCGGTCAAAAATGTTCGGCAGATCATCCGCTTTGATGCCTATGCCAGTGTCACGCACTGTGATCGTCGCCCATGAAGGTTCCTGTTTCAGGGTGACAAATACTTTTCCGCCCGCCGGAGTGAACTTCACAGCATTGGCCAACAGATTCCAGACGATTTGTTGCAAACGTCCCGCGTCGCCCATCACCTGGCTTGTGCCGGCATCGAGTTCGGTTTCGATTGAAATTCCTTTGCGCTCGGCTTCCTGAAAAACCGTGTCAATCGCGGATCGAATGGCTGGCAGCAGATTGACCGGACGAGATTCAATGCGGAGTTTACCCGAAGCGATTCGAGCCGAATCGAGCAAATCTTCAATCAATCGCGACTGCATTTCGGCGCTTTGTTCGATGACCTGGATCGCATGATCGTGCGTTTGCTGGTCAACGCCTTCGCTTCGCAGCACTCGCGCCCATCCCAGCATGGCGTTGAGCGGCGACCGCAACTCATGAGAAACGATGGCCAGAAATTCATCCTTCGTGCGATTCGCCGCTTCCGCCTGAGCGCGCGCTTCCTGTTCACGGGCGAGCAAGGCCGCCTTGATTTCTTCTGCTTGTTTGCGCTCAGTCGTGTCAACGGAAAACCCGACAATGCGACGCGGCAACCCATTGCGATCTTTAATGGCAAACGCCCTGTCGCGCACCCAGCGCATTCGTCCTTCCGGCGTCACAATCCGATATTCCTGATCGAGACTCGCCCTGGCAATCTGTTCCTGCATCATTGCGCTGGCCGTGGCACGGTCGTCTGGATGGATGTATTCAAACCATTGCGCCGAACCCGTCATCAATTTTTCCGCCGGAATTCCCCACAAGCGTTCACTGCCAGAACTGAAAAATTCCAGCTTTCCGCTGGCAAAGTTCCGAATCCACAACACTGCGTCTATGTTTTCAGCAATCTGTCTGAAACGTTCCTCGCTTTCATAAAGCGATTCTTCCGCCTGTCGAAATTCCGTCACATCCAGATTGATGCCGCTCATGCAGACGGAGTGATTGGGAGAGTCAAAAGCAGTTGTTCCTCTGACCAGAATTCGTCGCATTTCGCCGTCAGGCCGGACGATGCGATATTCGGTGTTGAATTCCCTGCGCTCCGCCAGAGCCGTTTCCAGTTCCCGCTCGACTCGTTCACGGTCTTCGCTGTGCAATAACTCTGTCCACAGTTCATAACTGGGCGCGCGACTGTCTGGGGAAATTCCAAATACGGCAAAGTTTTCGTTCGACCAGGTGACTTCCTTGGTGGTCAGGTCCCAAAACCACAACCCGGCTTTTGACGCGCCAAGAGCCAATCGCAGTTGCTGTTCGCGCTCGCGCAGTTTTTCTTCGCCGGCCAGATGTCTGGCGATTTCGCGACGCAAACTGACGCCGGTCACAAACAGCAATGCCGCAGCAATCAAAGTGCCTATGACTGCCACAGCCGCGGCCAGCTTTGCATTATTGGTTTGAACCGAACTTCTTTCGATGTACAGGGCTTCTTCCACCTCGTGCATTTCCTCAATGGCTGATGAAATTTGTTCGCGGACTTGCGCCAAAGCGGTTCCGAATAAAATGCGCCGGAAGGTTTCAAAATCATCGCGCTGTCTGGCCGAAATCATCTGTTCATTCAGATTCACCCGTTGTTCGATCAATTGCTGAACTCTGGCCAGCCGTTCCTGTTGCGCAGGATTGTCCTCGGTCAACCGCTTGATTCGTTGAATCTGGACCGGCAGTTGTCTTTTGAGATTGGCGAACGTTTCCAGCGATTTGGCATCAGCCGTCAACAGATACTCGCGAGCTTGTTCGCCCGCCTTGTTGATTTCGGCGGAAAGTTCGGCAATTTCTTTTTTGACCCGCAACGTATGCGTTACGTCATCGCCCGCTTTGGTCATGGTGCGCACACCCAGATAAACCAAAAAGACCAGGGTAATGAGCACAAGAAGGATGACGCCAAGATACGAAAATAACTTTCTTTCAATAGGGGTAAGCATAAACTTCGTTTCAGCTCTGGAGTTTTGTGAATAAGGGATGCGCGCAGTTAAATTCGGTCGTGTCTGATCGTCTTTACTGTCTGACGTGTCTTCAAGATATATCAAGATATATCGTCGCCTGGCATCGAGTGACGGGAATCAGCAACGCACTTTGACCTCAGTTATTTTTTTGTTCAAGTGATTCTGAGTTGTCGGTTTCAGAAACTCTAAGGCGACAGGCAGGAGTTTGCGACGGGATGGCATCGGTCACGCTTGAGCGGGTCAGGCTGGTTGCTCTCCCCAGTATCGCCCAGCCCAACCCGCATCGCGTGGCGTAGCGGCTCATTTGGCGGCCACTTTCCCGCCAGTCTTCATCAAGCTTGGTAAGTGGCGGCGTGGCCGTTACGCTGCCCCAATCTCTCTTGCCACTGATTACAGTCGGCAAAATATGGGCCACAAATTTTTGGCGTGAAATGCGTCATTTTTCAGCGTTTCGGAATCCTGTTCGTAATGTCCATTGGGACTCGGTGTAATCCTGGAATACACCTTGTAATCGGATCATACAGTCAATTCGAGACAACACGTCCGCCGATTTCCGACCACGCTTGGGCAATGTCGCTGGCATCAACCGAATTCCTGGGTTTGATGCGAAGAGTGATCTTGCCCGTGAAAGAAGTCGCCATTGATTCTTTTTTCCCTGGCTTGCCGGATTCATTCTTTTCATGGGCCAGCATTGGATGAATCAGCGCCCAGATCAAAAATCCGACCAGCAGACAGGCCAGCGATCCTGCCGAAAAAAATAGCAACGACAAAATCATCGTCAGCAACGATTCCGGCAAATACGCCAGAGCGTTTTTGGGCATTTCTGCCAATACAACTCCGCCAATCGTCACAGCCGAAACGATTGCCAGGGCGAAGATGATTCTTTTCATGGTCAGATGTCTGTGGATTGCCCCAAAGATTCCGCCATTGGTAACCGGCATGATTGTTTCGATTCTGGAAATGCGCGCCGTTTCTTTCGGATAACCGAAATCCGTCAACACCGCACAGGCGCGAAAAAGCTCATCCGTGTTATGAAAGATTCCCAAAACCACCGGTGAACGTTTCAAACGTAATGCCTCGCGTAACTTCATCATTGTCATTGGCCCTCCAGTTCCTTTTTGTAATCAGCGTTAGCGCTTGCTACTTGTTCAGGCAATCGCCATGCCTGCGCCGCAATTCAATCAAAACAATTCTTTATCAACTTCGGGCGACCTGTTGTTGCTGAAAAGCAGACGGTCACTGTCCGTCAGAGCTACAGTAAAACTGTACGCCAGCCAATCACCGTTCACTTTCGCCAATGAATCAACGTGGATTTCAGCAAACATTCAATTCAATTGTTCTTCTTGAATTTGCAGCAGCTTGGCAGGCGTCAATCGTCAACTGGAATTTTCAGGCATAACTGTTGCTCTTTTACTTTCGCGTTGAAAGCAGCGCGCAGAAAAAGAACGACAAACTGGGAAGAGTTGCTTCCTGGCGAAAACTTGATTCAAAAGGAGTCTGACATGTCGTTTGCGACAACGCCCTGAAACGATGAAAACGGC
>CAYYDG010000025.1:56014-110090 GCA_964470555.1 uncultured Heliomicrobium sp. | reverse complement strand
GCGGTGGCAAACTCGTAGCGATGCAGGCTACGGACGGACAATTTTACTGGCTGCACACGAACCACCTCGGCAACTCAAGAGCGATGACGGATGCCAGCGGCAACCTGACGTACAAGGGGCAATTCGATCCTTACGGAGCGACGCTCACCGAATGGTCAGGATCGGGAAACACGAACCTGAACTCGAAGAAGTTCACGGGATATGAACGAGACTCAGCGACGGGCTTGGATTACGCCCAAGCCAGGATGTATAACTCTTCGCGCGGACGGTTCATGACGCCGGACCCGATTGGGTTGAAGGCCGCCAACGTCAAACGCCCGGAAAGCATGAATCGTTATAGTTATGTCAGGAACGACCCGATTAACTTTATTGACCCTGGTGGGATGATTGCCTGCCCCGCTTCGGTATGCGGAGGGCCAGATTATTCCGCTCTCTGGGATTTATGGTGGGGAAGGTGGACAATGGAGTTGCCCATCGAGATGCCAATGGGGGATCCCACAAGTGGTGGTGAGCCACACCAAAATAGGGCGAAGGCGCAATTTGATCTTAACAAACTCAAAACTTGTGCAAAAGACATCTACGGTGTCGAAGTTGAAGAGTTTCAGGGACCAGGTGAAGATGGGCGTGGTGATGGTATCTTCAAGGCAAAAGGCAACGACATTATAGCGGGTAAACAAAACACAAGCATAACTATACTAACAGATAGAACAAGCTACACAGGAGCGGAATTAGCAGCAGTAAATGGGAAAAGTGACTGGATATACGGTTTGACGTTCACAAATGGATATAGCTGGGCTGGACAGGGAACTCAGAGTCCCTACAAGAACTACGTGGCATCTGATATCCCCTTTCACCCGGACATAGCAGCAAATGCATATATCGTGTCTTTAGCAACTCAAGTTCATGAAATCGCACACTCATTAGCAGAAATTACTGGCCTTTCAAATCCTGCAGTTGGTGAAGAAGGCTATCTTTTTGAAAAGTGCGTTTTCGGAGGTGAAGTGAAAGATGATGGAACGATAGAGCCATAAAATGCCAGGCATTAGGGACAAGGTGCTAGGCTTATTTACATTGTAAATTCAATAAGTTTTCTTAGCTTAGCTGTCTATTAGCGAACGAGTGCTATAAAATGTAAAGTAGGGAGATAAATAATATGCTGAAAGTAATATTACTTTTTCTTTTTTTGCCTTTAACTGACAACAAGGAGTTGCTTTCTATGATTTTCCAGGAAGATAGAGCTACTTTAGGGGCAGCCGAACAGGCTCTTTACTCGCTTCAAGAAGACAGTTCCACTCCAAATGCAGATGAATATGCTGTTTACTCGACATACCTTAATGGGATTGAAAAGAACCTAGGTAATGGCAAGGCAATAAGTCTAGTTGTGCTAAATGGCCAAACTATTCCTGCAGATTCTGGCTGCTTTCCTGTTGTAATAGCAAAGCAGAATAAAATAATAGCTAACAACGAATTAACCTTATTATTTCAGGACCTTGAAGCTAAGGAAAAAGTGTCAAAACTTATCAAAAATTCTTTTAACGTTAAGCATGGGCATGAGCTTTTAGACAAGAATGATTTTGATGCTTTAGTTAAACCTGAGAGCATTAGCGGGTGGAATGAATATTATAAAAAATATCCAAATTCATCCGGCTACATCTCTCTTTCCAGAGTGGGATTTAATGCTGATACTACAAAAGCAATAGTATTCCGAGTTATCCGTTGTGGTAAACGTTGTGCGTCTGCAGATTACTTTCTTTTCGAAAAAACGAATGGTCAATGGAAACAGATCAACTCAATAAATTGTTGGGTTTCCTAAATGCTCTAGCAGGTAGAGTACAGTTCGGACAAATTTACAAGTTGACAAGTCGTTTTGTTGCCTTGCCGATTGAAGTCAGCAATCCGGCGGAGCAGGTCTTTTTGCTGTTGTACGGAACGGGCTTTCGCCATCACAGCGGGTTGAACAACGTCAAAGTAACGATCAACGGCGCGGACGCCGAAGTCCTGTATGCCGGAGCGCAAGGCGGATTTGTCGGCTTGGATCAATGCAATGTCCGGCTGTCGCCATCGCTGGCCGGGAGCGGCGAAATCAGCATCGCGCTGACGGCGGACGGCAATACCTCCAACATGGTCAAAGCCAGAATCAAATAATTTCGCGTTCGTAGTTCCGCCTTCAGGCGGCGATAAGCTCGGGACGAGCGGCAGAACAGCTTCGGGCCGCAGCCGCCTGAAGGCGGAACTACAAGCATGGCGGACGCCGAAGTCCTGTTTGCCGGAGCGCAAGGCGAGTTTGTCGGTTTGGATCAATGCAATGTTCGTGTCGCCTTCGCTGGCCGGGCGCGGCGAACTCAGCATCGCACTGACGGCGGACGGCAAAACCTCCAACACGGTCAGAGCCAGAATCAAATAGCCGTTCTTTCGATCATCTTTGCTAACGATTGGAAGAAGAGAAGAAACCGGCACACCTTAGCGCTTTGGTTCGGCGGCGCAGCGAAAGCCCAGACTCGGCCCTTTATCTTCAGGTTTGGCCCAAACGCGCGTCGTCGTCATGGCGTATTCTTTCGGGTAATCGAACGCTCCGCCGCGAACGACCTGATAGGTTCCTTGATAGCCTGCTTCGCGCGGAGTCTGGCGGTCGCTGCCGGGATAATGAACGAAATCCGTCGCCGTCCATTCAAACACGTTGCCAGCCAGATTCATCAATCCAGTCGCCGTAGGGCGAACGTCGTTTTCCACGTTGCGCGGACGTTCCAATCGGGATTCTTTGGTGTTGGCTGCTCCGTCAACCCATTGATCGCCCCAGGTGTACAAATTCAGTTTTCCGTTTGACGTTCCGGCGTCTTTGCCGCGGGCGGCAAATTCCCATTCTTTTTCTGAGGGCAAGCGATACAGAAATCCATCGTTGCGTTTGGTCGTCAACCAATCGCAATACTTTGCTGCGTCCCGGTAAGTGACATGCGTCACCGGCAATGATCCGGCATTGGCGGGCGGCGAAGAACCTTGCCAATGGCTTGGCGGAGCCTGGCCGCTGTTGACGAATTCGGCATATTCGTCATTTGACACTTCGGTCTTGGCCATCAAAAACGTTTTCACGTCTTCGGGATGAGCCGGGTAATCGTAGCTGAAAATTTTGATCGGACCGGCTGGCGAATTGATGGCGAAATCTTTTTCGGCGTCGGTCATATCGCGCCCCATCATGAAATTCCCGCCTTCGATCAGCACCATGTCGCTGGGAATCGGCGCTGAAGTCGTGGATGCCGCGCCGCCGCTCAAACTCGCTGTTCCGTCTTCAGGGTTGGGGCGCATGAAAATCAGCGCCAACGCCAGCGCCAGAACGCCCACCAACGCTCCCAAAACCCAGATCAATTTCGAACCGCCGGAACGCGGTGTTTGGGTTGCAACCGTTCCGCGCACGGCGGTTCCCGGAGTCGTGAATTTGCCTGAATCGGTCAAAGCAACGGTGGACGCTCCGGTCGGCGAAGCCTCAAATCGTTCCGTTGGCGCAGCCGCCGCTGCCGCAGAGCGTTCAAACGCGCGCGTTTTTTGCGGCTCAATCAGTCCCAAGCCCAACGAAGCATCGAGCGCCAGAATCGCATTTTTGAATTCTTCCGCCGATTGGTATCGCTGATCCGGGCGTTTGGCCAACGCGCGTAACACAATCTCGTCAAGCTGTTTGGGAATTCCAGGGTAATACGCCGACGGCGGAGGCGGCGCTTCGCTGACGTGTTTGCGCCGCATGGAAATGTCCGGGCTGGTATTGGGATCGGGCGCGAACGGCAATCGTCCGGCCAGCATTTCGTACAGCGTCACGCCGAGCGAATAAATGTCCGACCGCGCGTCCAGTTCCGCCAAACCGAATTGCTGCGGCCCCAGAATGGCTTCGGGCGACATATAAGCGCTGGTTCCCGGCGTCAATTTTTGCGTGACGGTTTTGGTTTGTTGAACTTTGACGATGCCGAAATCGCTGACCTTGACCGTTTCGGCATCCAGCATCAGCAAATTGGCGGGTTTGATGTCGCGGTGAACTATGCCTACGCGCTCTTCGCCTTCCCAACGGTATTTGAAATTGTGCGCATACTGCATGGCGTCCAGGGCGTGGACGAAAATCTTCAAGGCGCGTTTGTGCGGAATCGGCCCGGTTTCGTAGGAAATCATTTCGGCGACGTTCGATATGCGACGGCCTTTGTGCTGATAACCGGGCATGTATTCCAGAATCAGAAAGTGCTGGTCGCCTTCGACGGCAAACTGTATGACGCTGACAATGTGCGGGTGTTTGAATTGAACTTGCAGGTTGGCTTCGCGGATGAACAGTTCGCGCAACAAGGCCGCCTGGCGTTCGCTGGTGGCGTAACCAGTCAGGGTTTTGATGGCGACTTGTTGTTTGTATTCAGTCAGGAAAGCGCTTTCGGCCAGATAAACCTTGCCCATTCCCCCTTCGCCGACTTCCGAAACGATTCGATAGCCGCAGACGATTTTGCCGATCAGATTATTCATGGTGGTTGGTGGTCGGTTGTCGGTGGTCGGTAAAACCAACCTTGCAGGCGATCATTGTCCGGCAAACTGCAAACCGATCACCGGCCACCGACAACCACATCAGCCTTTTTTCTTTTTCCCTTTGTCGTCTTTGCCTTTGCCGCCAGCTTTTTTCTGCACGTCGTTGAGCGCGGATTTGAAAACGGCATTGTCCGGTTCCAGTTCCGCAGCGCGGCGAAACGAATTGACCGAATCTTGCATTTTGCCCTGGCGGAAATACGCTGCGCCCAGATTGTAAAACGCCGACGAATTGCGTTCGTCGAATTGCGTCGCCAGTTGGAAATTGGCAATCGCCGCATCCAGTTTCTGCAACATCAAATACGCCGTGCCGATGTTGTTGTGAATGACCGAACTGCGCGGTTCCAGTTTGGCGGCGATGTTCAATTCATCCAGCGCTTCGTTGGGGCGATTGGCCGCCAGAAACAAATTGCCCAAACTGTTGCGCGGCACGGCCCACGATGGATCGTAACTTTGCGCGGCGACATAAGCGTTGATCGCTTCGGCATAGCGACGCTGCAAATACAGAATGCCGCCCCAGTTCAAATGTACGAACGGGTCTTTCGGCGCAAGTTCCAGCGCTTTTTTGCCTTCCTGATTGGCGCGATTGAAATCCTGCAATTCGGCGTAAACGCGACTGGCCACGGTGTGCGACAACGAAGAATTCGGCGCAAGTTGAATGGATCGTTCAACCGCCTGTCGCGCTTCTTCCAAACGCTTTTGTACGCGCAGCACGTTGGCCAATCCGGCGTAAGCATCGGGCCAGGTCGGTTCTTTCTTGATGGCGACGTTGTAATTTTCAATTGCGCGGTCGCGGTTTTCGCGCTTGCCGGTGCGGAACAACGCATTGGCGTAGTTGTTATAAATTCCAGCGTCAGTGGCTCCGGCCTTGAGCGTCGCTTCGTATTCGCGGACGGCTTCGTCGTATTTGTTCAGTTCGTAGAGCGTATCGGCTCTGCCGCGTCGAGCTTCCACCGAGTTCGGATTTTGCGTAATGACTTTTTGATATTCAACATCGGCGATGGCGTAATCCTTGATGTCAAACAGCGATTCGGCCAATCCGAGTTGCGCGTCCACTGAGTTCGCGTTCAACGCCAACGCCTGACGGAAGGCGTCCACCGCGGCACGAGCTTCGCCTTTTTCAAGCAAGGCTTCGGCCTTTGCCAGACTTTGATCAAACGGGGAAAGCGCTGGCTTGGCTGGAGTGGTCGGCGCAGGATTGGCTTCCACAGCCGGTTTCACCGGCGCAGGTTTCGGCGGCGTGACGACCGCAACAACGGTTCCTGAATTCGCCCCTGAAACATTCGACGCTGCGTTTTGATTCGCGCTCGCGCCAGCCAATCCTGTTACGTCAGCCTGCAAATCCTTGCTGGCAGGGTTCGGGCGATTCAAATTCCGCGTCACCAATTTGCGCTGCGGACGTTTGGCCTGCACCAACGGAATCGGTTCTGTGGCGACGCCAAGATGTCCGATCATCTGCGCTTCGGTTTTTGTGATGAAAAGAGAAAGAGAAATAACGACGACAACCGCCCTCAACAAGGCGATTCTGGCTGATTTGGAATTCATACCGCTCCTCACTTTGATCTGGTTCCACAGCATTAAGCAATTCACCTGACTGTTCACCGGAACATTCAGGCAGTGACGGGGGCACTCCACGCGCGCATCTTACAACAAGGTCGCTCTGAATGAACAGTTTGGCTTGAGTTTGTGGCGATTCATCAGCCAATCGAAGGGATTTTTTTTCACCGTCAAACCCACTCTAAACCTGCCGCTAACTTGCTGTTGACACACACGGTTGATGCGGGGGTTGGATTTCTTGACACCTTTGCAGAGCGCACGTATGATGCGCCCCGTCTTGGCAATGTGTTTTCGATTCAACAGTTTTAGCGATTTTGTTAATCATCAGTCTGCAACTGCCTGCAAGCAGTTCATGCACAAAGGAAAGAATTAGCAGCTTATGGTCGGCGGATATATTGGAGAAGCTAGTCAGCGGATCCTCGACGCCCTTGTTCGCCTTCTTGCGCGTTTGAATCCCAACCCCAACCTGCTTTCGGTGATCGGGTTGGGCATCAATGTTCTTGCTGCGGTTCTGTATGGTTACGGCCAGTTTTTTTATGCCGGGCTGGTGATGATCTTTGCCAACATCTTTGATTTGCTTGATGGGCGTGTTGCCCGCTTGACAGGTCGCGTTACACGGTTCGGAGCGTTTCTGGATTCGAGTCTGGACAGGCTGTCGGACATGCTGGTTTTCCTGGGTATCATTATTTTTTATTCCCGCGACACTGAATATCACAGCACGCTTTATGCAGCCCTGACCGGCGCAGCCTTGATCGGGTCGGTCATGGTCAGTTACACGTCCGCGCGCGCCGAATCCCTGATTCCAAAATGTGATGTCGGTTTTTTGAGAAGGCCGGAGCGTGTCGTGTTGTTGATCATTGGTTCGCTGACCGTGTGGCCTGAATCATCAAGCCCTTTTCTCAACAAGATGCCGGCGACAATCTGGCTGATGACTGTTTTGTCGTATTGGACTTTCGCGCAACGGTTATTTCACACCTGGCGACAGATTCGTGAAATGGAGATTCGTGAAACGTCTTCTGTTTCCTGAACTGCTGCTGAATTCAAAAACCGGTCGAATTTTCGTTCGGTTCACTCGTTTCGCTGCGGTCTGACCCAAAGCGAGCTTCAGATGTTTTGCGGGTTCGCTTGCAACCACCACTTTATGAGAAAAAAACTTCAGAAAGATTCGATGATTTGCCCTTGCTGCGGCGAGGTTCGCGGAATTACATCTATGGAATGCACGAGTTGCGGCGCTCGCCAAATCGGCGAACCGATGGCCAAACCCGACGTGCTTCTTCCCAAACTGGGCGGTTCGTTTGCGGCTGTGAGCTGCGTTCTGCTTTTAGCGTTTACTTTTTTGGCAGTCTGGCTGTTCGGCAACGACATGAAAGTTGGCCGTGTGTTGCTGGTTTGGGCGCTCGGCGATGGAACCAAATTCACTCAGGAACTGTTGCAGATCAATCCCAAACTTCCCTACTACAAGATTTTCAGCTACGACGCTTACCGCCAAATGTTTTTCCTTGGTTTCATCTGGATTCCTCTGGCGTTGTTAGGAGTCTGGCTGGGACGTCGCGCTTTGCAGCGTGCAAAAACCGCCCCTGAAGAGTACGGAGGTTTCAGACTGGCGCGCGTTTCCACTGTGGCATCGTCGCTGTTGCTGGTGATGTTCAGTGCCGGAGTGGTCTTGCAAATCCCGGACGCCTTGGAACGGAGCCGCCTGAAACAAGCCGCAGCGACTCGCGCAGCGATGTATGCGCTGCACGCCGAAGCGCTGGAAAAATACCACCGCGAATACGGCAGCTATCCGCAGGAATTGTCGGATGTTTCGCGCGTCAATGCCGAAGCAGTTCCGAACACGGATTACTGGGAAAATAACTTCACTTATCAACCGACTGGAGTCATCGCTTCGCGCGGCAGCGCCATCAGCTTCAGCAACTACAAGCTGATTTCCGCTGGGCCGGATGGAAAATTCGACACCGAAGACGATATCTCAATGGAAGACGGGATCATTCTTCAGGATGGACAAACCAAGATTGAAAAAGTCCCGGCATCAACCAAATCCTTCAAACAGTAACCTGCGAGCCTCGGATTTCACCAAGACATTTCCGGGCTGAGGGTCTTTGACGAATACTGGTTGAATCGAACACCCTGCGGCCTCAAGTTACGTGCCCTTCGACACAAATAGCTTGAGGCCGTTTTACAATCAATCCCCTTGTTGTGCTCCAAACGTTGAAGCAAACACATGCGCCATAACTGGCTGGTTCGACTTTACTACCGATTACGTGGCCGCGATCCCCTGGCGGAATACTACGAATGGCTCGTCCAATTTGGCCGAGTCACCGAAGGCCGGGTTCTGGATTCTTTACAGGACGATACAGGCGACACGGCGATTTATTACCGTTACAACGTCGCCAACGTGGATTACGAAACCTCTCAAAAGCTGAGCGCAGACCAACTGCGACGCTCGCACGAATTCATTCCCGGCGCGAGCATCACCGTTCGTTACGATCCGAAAAGTCCCGGAATTTCCATTGTTCCCTAACGGTGGTCGGCAATCTCTTGACACCACCAACCACCAACCTATGTTTCGCAAAATTCTGATTGCCAACCGTGGAGAAATTGCCGTCCGGCTGATTCGCGCCTGCCGCGATTTGGGCATATCGCCCGTCGCAGTGTATTCCGAAGCCGACCGGCAAGCCTTGCACGTGCGGCTGGCCGACGAAGCTTATTTCATTGGCGAAGCTCCGGCGGCGCAAAGTTACCTGGTCGGCGAAAAGATCATTGATGCCGCCAAAAAGTCAGGCGCCGAAGCGATTCATCCCGGCTACGGTTTTTTATCCGAACGCGAATGGTTCGCCCGCGCCGTTGGCGAAGCCGGTTTGACCTTCATCGGCCCATCGCCGGAATCCATCGAAATGATGGGCGACAAAACCAACGCGCGCATTGCCGCGCTGAAAGCCAATGCCCCCATCGTTCCCGGCACCACAGAACCGCTGACGAATGAAACCACGGCCAAAAAAGTTGCGGCGGAAATCGGCTATCCCGTGATGATGAAAGCGGCGGCAGGCGGCGGCGGCAAAGGCATGCGCATCGTTCGTTCCGACGAAGAAATGACTGCAGCCTTGCAAATGGCCAGCGCCGAAGCTCAAGCCGCATTTGGCGATCCGTCGGTGTACATAGAAAAGCTGATCGAACGACCTCGCCACATCGAAATTCAAATCGTCGCGGATAAATTCGGCAACATCATCCATCTGGGCGAACGGGAATGTTCGATTCAGCGCCGCCATCAAAAAGTCATCGAAGAATGCCCGGCCAGTTTCAATGACGCCGAATTGCGCGAACGCATGGGCAAAGCTTCGGTCGAAATCGCACGCGCAGCCAATTACTACAGTCTGGGCACGATTGAATATCTGGTGGACGCCGACCGCAACTTTTACTTTCTGGAAATGAACACGCGGTTGCAGGTGGAACATCCGGTCACCGAAATGGTCACCGGAGTGGATTTGGTGCGGGAACAGATTCGCATCGCCGCCGGAGAAAAGCTGAGCATCAAACAGGAAGACGTTCGTTGGAGCGGTTCGGCCATCGAATGCCGCGTCTACGCCGAAGACCCGGCCAACAATTTTTTACCGTCACCCGGCAAAATCACTCGGCTCAGAACTCCATCCGGCCCCGGCGTGCGCGACGACAGCGGCGTTTACGAAGGATGGGAAGTGCCGCTGTTTTACGACCCTATGATTTCCAAACTGGCCGCGTGGGGAGCGACACGCGACGAAGCCATTGGCCGCGTGCGTCGCGCGCTCGGCGAATATCACGTCGGCGGCATTCGCACGACGATTCCTTTTTTCCTCTCGGTGTTGGATGACGAAGAATTCCAGCGCTGCGAAACCGACACCGGGTTTATCCCGCGGTTTCTGGAACGCCAAAAAGCGAGAGCCGAATCCGATCCGAATGCCGATCTGGAAATCGCTGCCGCCATTGCTGCGGCGTTGAATTTCACCGAACAAACGCGCGCGCAGCAAACCACTTCGAATAATCAACCAGCAAGCACCAGCAAATGGAAAGCTGCTGGACGAATCGGACGGTAACAACCTCATGAAATTGCAAATTGAGATTGACGGACAATCCAAAGAGGCCGAATTCGTGACGGTCAATGGCTTGGCGCAACTGAAACTCGGCGAGCGTTTGCATTCTGCCGAAGTCAGTCAACCGGAACCGGACTTTTATGTCGTTCAATTGAATAATCGCGTGTATCGTTGTGCGGTGGAAAAATCTCCGACCGGAGAAACGGAAGTCGTCGTCAATGGCAAACGCATTCCGATCAAAGTCCGAGACAAAAAACATCTGCGCGGCAATATCGGAACCGGCGCGGGCGCGGGCGGCAAAGCTACTTTGATTTCGCCTATGCCCGGCAAAATCGTTCGCGTCCTGTTAAACGTCGGCGACGAAGTGGCCGCCAATCAGGGCGTGTTGATCGTCGAAGCCATGAAAATGCAGAACGAAGTGCAATCGCCCAAAGCAGGTAAAGTGGCTGAAATCCGCGTCGCCGAAGGCCAGACGGTCAACGCTGGAGAAACACTGGCAGTGATTGAATAAAAAGCGGGACGATTTTTTCGGTCGTCCCGCTCTTTGATTTCAGTTTGAAGACAGTGATTCAGGCAGCTTTCTTTTTGGCTTTTGCGCCCGAAGACAGAACTTCGATGGCTTTCTTGAGCATGAGGTCTTCCGAAGGTTTCGGGCCGACCACTGCCGGAGGCTGTCCTTCACCAGCCGGACGATTGGATTCGTCGCCACCCAGATCAGCCAAATCCGCTCGCTTCACTTCGACGTTGGGAACCACACCTTCCGTCATAAAAATCTTGCCGTTCGGCGAAGCGTGACGCGCCGTAGTCAGCAGCAACGCCGATCCATCATCCAGCGGGAACAACTGCTGTTCGACTCCCATTCCAAACAACGTGCGTTCACCGACGACATCGCCTCGCTGATTTTCCATGATCGCGGCGGCAATGACTTCGGCGGCTCCGGCGGTCGTGCGATCAATGATGACCGCCACCGGCAAATCCGTCAGGTCATCGTCGGCTTTGGCGTCGTAAGTTGCCATCACTTTGTCTTTGCGACCAATCGTTTTGGCAATCGTGCCTGATTTCAGGAAGTAATCGGCGACGGCTACGCCTTCTTTCAAATCGCCGCCCGCCGAACCGCGCAGATCGAGCACAATGGATTTCGCGCCTTTTTTGATCGCATCCTTGATCGCCGTAGCCACCGCTTCCGATTGGCCTTTGTTCAGGATCGGCACTTTGACATAACCAACTTGCTGTTCCAGCGATTTAACTTCGGGAGCGATGGCCGGAACCGCGCCGCGCACCAGTTTGATCTTTTCCGACTTGCGATTGATGAGCGCCAATTCGACGCTGGAGCCGGGCGTTCCGGCCAGCAACGAACGAACGTCGAACAAATCCAGATCGCGTGTCGCGTGGCCGTCAATGTATTCAATCACGTCGCCGACCCTGATGCCTGCCTTGTCGGCGGGCGAAGTCGGCACCACCGCAATCACATAAGCAAAACCGGAATACTGGCCAATGACCATGCCGGTCACGTCTGTGTTCATTTTGCCGGCCTGGTATTCCTTGACCTGTGGCGGCAGCAAATAAGCGCTGAACGGATCCAATCCGTCGGTCAATCCGCGCAAAGCTCCGATGCGCACTTTTTCCAGATCGGGTTTTTCGACGTATTCGTTGACGATGTGTTGAACGACGTTTTCGAAAATTCTCAACTGCGCGTAAGGGCCAGGTTCGGCCAGCGCGCGAACCAGCGGATTATTCGACCGGGAGAGCATGCCGCCCACAACAGAATAGAGGGCGATAAAAGCGGAAAGCGTAATAAGCGTCAGCTTGCTGCGAATAGACATTGAACCGGCTCCTTCAACTAAAACGTTTCGGCCTGTCAAGATTGCCAACCGATTGAGCGATCAATGATTTGGACAATGGAAACAAGCGGGTTGGATCATACACCACGAAAATTTTGCGGCGCAAGCAAAGCCACTTGCTTGCCGGGGATTTGGGGAAAAACCCCATTGCTTTCCACACTCGCCTCAACTTTTTTGAATGGGAAACCAATCTTCGGCTCGAATCAGCGTTTCTAGTGTAAAAAAATGCCGCTCGGACTTCCGAACTCCGAGCGGCTTACAGGAGGATACCCCTTTGAAGAAACACCAGCCGGTGCTTTTCTCAGTGAGCTTCGTCCTCAAAGACGCCCTGGACAGAATTCGGGTTACTGCTTTTTCTGAGGCAGGTAAAACTTTACCGCCATCCATTGCTTACAGAGTTCCGCACCAGATGTACGAGCCTGAAAAAGTTCTTCAGCGAGCAGCAGTAATTTCACAAGCAGCCATCCAGGCAGAAATGTCCGACCGGTTGATTGCCGCCGCCATCAATTCAGGAAACAAATCCGGCGTGCAGGCAAAAGCCGGAATCCCCAATCCAGCAAGAGCTGAAGCGACGTTATGATCGTAAGCGGGCGCGCCGTCATCGCTGAGCGCCAGCAGGGCGATCATTTGCACGCCGGAAGCCGCCAATGTCGCCACGCGCTTCAGCATTTCCTGCTGATTCCCGCCTTCAAACAGATCGCTGATTAAAATCAGAATCGTGTCGTGCGGTTGGCGCACCAGTCCCTGGCAAAACCCCAGCGCGCGATTGATGTCCGTGCCACCGCCGAGTCGCGCGCCAAACAGCAGTTCGACGGGATCGGAAAGTTCTGCCGTCAAATCCACCACCGCCGTATCAAAAACCACCATCTGAGTACGCACGGCGGGCAGCGACGCCAAAACCGCGCCGAAGATGCCCGAATAAACGACCGAACTCGCCATCGAACCGCTCTGATCTACGCACAAGATGATGTCGCGCAACGCCGAACGTTTGCGCCCGTAACCGATGCGCGTTTCGGGAATGATCGTCCGATATTCCGGCTGGTAATGTTTCAGGTTGGCGCGAATGGTGCGCGGCCAGTCAATTTCGTTATGCCGGGGGCGGTGGTTGCGGCTGGCGCGATTCAGACTGCCCGCGACGGCCTGGCGCAACGGATTGGCCAGTCGGCGCTGAAGTTCTTCGACGACTTTGCGAACCACCAATCGCGCGGTTTCTTTGGTTTTGGCAGGCATCACATCGCCCAACGCCAACAGGTTGGCAACCAGGTGAACATCCGGTTCGACGGCTTCCAGCATTTCCGGTTGCAACAGCATCTGCCGCAGGTTCAATCGTTCCAGCGCGTCCTGCTGCATTACGCGCACCACGGATGAAGGAAAGTAATTGCGAATATCGCCCAGCCAGCGCGCCACGTTTGGCGCGGAACTGCCCAAACCGCCTTTCCCTTTGCCGTCAGCTTCGTAGAGCGCAGCCAGCGCCTTATCCATCGCCAAATCCGTGCCGTTCAGGTTCACGCCGATGCCGTCCGCTTGTTCGCCGCCCAGCAACAATCGCCAGCGGCGCAATCTGTTGTCCATCGCACTCATTTTGGGGCCTCCGTTGATTCAGCAAGCGGAACGGTCAATCCCAGCAAACGCGCCACCAGTGGCAGCACGGCTACCGCACGAGCATGGTCAAAGTCTTCGGCGTCAGTTGAAGGGCTCCGAGGCGTGAGCGTTGCGCCTCGTTTCGCACGTTCACCCATTTGTCGGCGTTCCGGCGCGGTAAAGGTGGAAAACGTGCGCCGCAACAGCGGCAGCAACATCGTAAAGCTTTCGCCCGGCAACGCCGTCAACCAATCGTCAATCAACTGCCACAATCGTTCGTCGTGCAACAGCGACAGACCGCTGCCTTTCAAAAAACCTTCGACCCAGGCGGCGGCTTGCTCAGGCTCGCTCGTCGTGGAAAGCGCGTGACTGACGCGGCGCGCGGCTTCTTCGGCAGAAAACGCATTCGCATCCAGCAACAATCGGCAACAGCGCCCGGCCACCAATCCGTGCAGGCTGTTTTGATCCGTCAATTGCTTCAATGTCGTTTGCCAGCTTTGCGAAAGTTCTTCGTTTTGAATCAGTCCAATCGCGCCGTTGACGCTGACGATGTGATCGAACATCGCCGCCGCCGCGTCGTCGTTGAGCGAAGCGCAAGCGCCCGGCAAGCCTATGCAAATGCGCGCGACCATCCCATTGATAATCGCGCCGACCGTTTGTGCATCGGTCTGCCGCACGTTGCCGTAACGCCCAACATTGGCCAGCGGCGGCAATGCCTCCATCAAATGCGTGACAGCAGCGGCCAGCGCCGCTTCGGCTTGCAGACGCGCCATCAAATGCGAAACGGTTTCCGGCAAATCGGCCAGCAACGCGCGATCCAGCAACGCTGTCAACGCAGACAGGTCTTTGGCTTTGTCGGCTTCATCGCGCACTCGAGCCGACGCTGCGTCAAGAATCGTCCCGCCCCAGACGCCAGCTTCGATCAAGGCCACGACGTATTCCGGCTGCCAGCGCAATCGCCACAGTTCGTGAAACGTGCCTTTGTGGCCGCCAGCGGTTTGCGTTGCGCCCCAATCCACACCGAGCAGATTCAACCGGTGCAGCAACCGGCTTCGATCCAGATCGTTCGGCTTTCGCAAATCCAGATCGAGCGTTCGCTCCAAAGCTTCGACGGTCAAGCGCAACCGTTTCTGTTCGCGCTGCAAATCACGCTGCAACGGCGCGAGCGGAGTGGTTCCGGGAACCGCTCCAAGCGTTTCGCCGACGATCAATTTTTCATGCACCAATCGCAGCGGCAGATCGTTGCCGAAACAAAACACCGTTTGCACGGCCTCGTTCATTTCGACCAGGCTCGCCACGGCGCGCCCGCGTAGCGAAGACAGGGTTTCGGCCAGCCGCACGGCTTCGATGACGTGCGCCGAAGAAACATCCAAATCTTCTTCGCGCAGCAAACGAGCGACTCGCGTCATCCAGCGGATGGCCGTCTGCTCCGGCGTCATCCACAAATGCTGATACCAGCCCGGCGATTCGATGCCCGCGCCGTAACCGCTCTGAAACGACAACCGCCCGTTGGTCCACGGCGTCCAGGTCGCCTGAACTTTCACTTTCGGCAAACCTTTGAGCAGTGCGGCGTCGGCTTTGGCCGAAGGCGCGGCTTTCCCTCCCACATCGAGCGCGGGCGCGTGCCAGGCGCCACAAACCACTGCTATGCGTTCAAAACCTTCGCGCACAGCGGCGCGAATCGTCTGCCGCATAAACGCTTCGCGCAAAGCTTCTCGTTTTGCTTCGCGACTGCCTTCCGGCTTTGGTTCGGCTTCGCGCAAAGCGGCCATCGCTTCGTTGATGGCGACGAAGACTTCGCTACTGTCGCGCCGCTGCTCGACCATCTGCTCCCACCAACGCTCGCCGTCGCTGTATCCGGCGGCGATGGCAAGTTGCCCAATCGGATCAGAGTGGATTGCGGATTGCGGCACTGTCTTAATGCCGATTGCGAATTCGTTGTCTTCTTCAGTTGTTGGGATGAGTTGATGCGATTGCGGCAAATCCATAAACCGGGTTTCGATGTTGTTGGTCAGCGCGTACCGCAGCGCCTGCCATTCTGGAGAAAATTCGGCAAATGGATAAAACACTGCGCGCTTCGGGTCATCTGCCGCATGAATCAACAACGCCACCGGCGGCTGCATCTGTTCGTGAACGAGCAGCGGCAAGACTTCGGCGGCATCGGGCGGGCCTTCGACCAGCACTGCATCTGGGCGCAAAACTTCCAACGCTTGCAGAAGGCTGCGCGCTGAACCGGGACCGTGATGCCGAATGCCGAAAATATGCAAACCCATCGTTTTTCCTTCACTCAATCGTTGAAAGTAGAAAACGTTGAAACAGGATTGCCAGGATTGATTTCACGATTGACAGGATTCAACCCTGACCGAAATCTGACCAAAACCTGATTGGAATTGAGTAGCCTGTAAAACCTGCCGCGAATCTTGTTTACCCTGTCTAAAGAAAGAGTGTCTCAAGGTTGCTTGTTCCGATTTAGGAGACTTCCCGGCAGGCGCGATACAAATCTTTCCAGCCGTCTCGCTCTTTGACCACGGTTTCCAGATATTCCAACCAGACGACGCGATCCTGCACAGGGTCTTTCACCACAGCGCCGACCAACCCCGAAGCGACATCATTCGCGCGCAGACTGCCGTCGCCGAAGTGCGCGGCCAGCGCCAGGCCGCTGTTGACGACGGAAATGGCTTCGGCGGTGCTCAAACTGCCGCTCGGAGATTTCAGCTTGGTTTTACCGTCTTCGGTTTTGCCGTCGCGCAGTTCGCGGAAGACCGTCACGATGCGGCGGATTTCCGCCAGCGCAGGCGGTTCGGCGGGCAGTTCCAACGCGCGGCCAAGCGCTTCGACGCGGCGGCTGACAATTTCGACTTCTTCGTCGGCGCTTTCCGGTACGGGCAAAATCACTGTGTTGAAACGGCGCTTGAGCGCGCTGGAAAGTTCGTTGACTCCGCGGTCGCGGTTGTTGGCGGTGGCGATGATGTTGAATCCTTTTGTCGCCTGCACTTCGGAATTGAGTTCGGGAATCGGCAATGTTTTTTCGGAAAGAATCGTAATCAGCGTGTCTTGCACGTCGGCGGGGATGCGCGTCAATTCTTCGACGCGGGCGAGTTTGCCGTCTTGCATCGCCCGCATCACGGGGCTGGCAACCAGCGCTTCGTGCGAAGGGCCTTTGGCCAGCAAGCTGGCATAATTCCAGCCGTAACGAATCGCTTCTTCGGCGGTTCCGGCGGTTCCCTGCACCAGCAAGGTGGAATCGCCGGAAATGGCCGCGGCCAGATGTTCGCCGACCCAGGTTTTGGCCGTGCCCGGCACGCCCAGCAGCAACAGCGCCCGGTCTGTGGCCAGCGTGGCGATGGCGATTTCGATCAATCGCCGCTGGCCGATATATTTAGGCGAGACCTTGAAGCCGTTGTCCAATTCGCCGCCGAGCAAATACGTTGCCACCGCCCACGGCGACAACTTCCAGTTCGGCGGGCGCTGTCTTCCAGAAGAGGCGTCAATCTTCGCCATCTCTTCCAATTCTTCGGCAAACTGGTGTTCGGCGTGTTGGCGCAACAGAGTGGTCATGTGTTGATCTCCTTAAGCAGTTCGTAACGAAATTGAATGAAATCCAGAAAGCGTTCCAGCGTCGGCGCACGTTCGAACGGCGGTTGCGAAGCTTCCAGCAACCGCGTGGTTTCGGGCAATAATTCCACTTTGAGCCGCAGTCCAATTTCATTCAAAAAACCTGTCCACCACCAATCCACTTTGAAACCGTCGGTTTCGACATGGTGGAGCAGGCTGTTGACAACGGCGCGGCTCAGCGGTTCGCTCCAGCGATGCCGGCAAACCGCCAGATAATTTCGCGACGGTTGCGTCGAATGCAGCGAAGGATTTTCGGCAAGCAGGCGCATCACGAATGCTTCCTGTTTCGCTTCCGGCAGAGCGCGCATCAAATAAACAGCCTGTCCCTGTCGGTACAATTCTTCCAGCAAGGCTTCAGCCCATTCCGCATCGTCGTAACGTCGCGCGGACTGCGACCAGGCTTCGAGCAAGACGTCTTTCCATTCGCTGTGTGTGGCCGCCGCGATCAATTCCCGCGCAGTCCAATCGGACAAATCCTGCCAACTGCGCGGCGGAATCGCCGCCAACATTTGCTGCAACCACCAGGCTTTTTCACCCAAACCGTGAAAGAAAGGTTTTGGCTCGATGCCGTCGCGCAGCATGCTTTTGTCGCAAGCTTCCGGCAAAGTGATTTCCAGTTGATCGCGGCCAGACAGATTGCGTTTGAAACCCAGCAGCGTTTGCGCACGATCGAGCATTCGACGGCAGAGTTTCGATTGCGGCAATTGCGCCAGCAAATCTGCGGCTGTTTTGCGAACCTCTTTGCGGCGGTCGTCCAGCGCTGTTTCCAAAAACGGTTCGTCTTCCAAACTCAACCCGGCGACCATCGCGGCCAAAAAATCAGCGCGCTCTTTCGGCCCTTCCTGCGGCCAGACGGATTGCAGCAGATCACGTGCGCGCTGCGGGTCGCGTTTGCGCAACTGAGCGAAAAACGCCTGTCGTTGTTGGCGATTGCCGGTGTCCCAAACATTTTCGTCTTCAACCTTGACGGCGTAATGCCAATCGGGATTCTGCGCGGCCAGCCACAATCCTCGTTCGCCAAGCGCGGGCAAAATGACTTCGCGCAATTCACGCCGGTCATTGCCAACCTGCAACAACAGCGGCAGAAATTCTTCGGGCGCGCGCCAACCGCGCATCACGACAGATTCAAACCATTCCGCCAACAATTCCGCGTGGCGTCCGCGCAACATCGTCGCCAGATACTGGGCGGCGCGCGGCGAACATCTCTTCAGGGTTTCCGACTTAGAAAGTTCGCCGATGGGCGATGTTTCAGCCTTTGGCAGTTTGCCGGCGGATTCATAAAGCGAGACTGCCGCCGCCGCGCCAAGCAACAATTCTTCAGGCTTGTCGCCATCCAGTTGCGCCAGCAATTTGCCGAGCGCATCCGTGTCAGGCTGCAACGCCAACGGCTGGCGCTCCGTGCCAATCACGGCGGTTTGCAAAATGCTTCGCCAATAATTCGTCATCACATTCTCACCAAACGTTCTTCCGCCAGCACGCTCAGCGGCCACAGAAAATTGCCGTCCCATTCGCCGAACACAGTGATTGGCCGCCCGCCGCTCAAAGCCAGCAATTCCCAACCATGTTCGAAACGCGGATGAATCGGAAGCGCGCAACTTTCATCGTCGCGCAATGACCAGACGCCGTTTCGCAACACTGGAATGACGCCGGTCAACGGCAAAGGGAAAATTTCCAACCACGGCATCTTCGCAATGGCTGCCGAGTAATTCTCGAAAGCGTCTTTCACGCGCTCCATTCCGGGCCAGAAATCGAAATGCGCGATGGCGGCTTGCCGCTCTTTAATCAAGGCGCGAAATGAAATCGTTCCGGGAAAGAAAACCAGTTCTGCCTCGAATGCAGTTCCGACAACCAGACTGGCATCGAGCGGTTGTTGTCCGTGCGCGAAATGCAAAATCAACGCGATGTGATTGCTGTTTTCGCCCCACAACCAATTGCGCTGCACGCGCAAACGCTCTTCCTGTTCGATGCGCTGACCTATGACCAGCCATTTGTCCCGCGCGCCGGGCTGCGCTTCTGATTGAGCCAGCAAATCCTCTTGATTAACTGTCCAACCGATCAACGCGCGAACATCGGCCTGATTTTCTTCCGGCAATTCGTCAATGCGTTTGTAAGCTGCCAGCAACAAATGCAACTTGCCGGCGCGTTCGAGCAGGCGTGTTTGCCAACCTTCGCCCGAATGCGCTGCGCCGCCCAGTTCGCGCACCAGCCGCGCCAGACCGGGCGCTTGCGCATCCACCAATCGCGCGGCCATGCGTTCCCAGAATTGCGGCGACTGTGTTTGGGCGGCGGCCAATCCGTTGCGAATCAGATCGCGCAGCCACAATTCCAATTCCTGAATTCCCGCAGCGACTTTCGCTTCGCGCGCGGCGGCGCGTTTGGCCTGGGCGGTTTCGTCAACGGGTTTTTCTCTGGCTTGCTGCTTTTCAGATTTTTGCTCAGCGCGTTTGGCGCGCGAAACCAACCATTCGCTGACCCAATCGGGCGCAGTTTTTTCCGTGAACGATTGCCGATGACTGGCAAGCAACAGAAACAATCCGAGCGCGTGTTTGCATGGAAATTTGCGGCTGGGACAGGAACATTTGAACCCGGGTTCGGACAAATCAATCTGCGTTTGGTAAGGATTCTTGCCGCTGCCCTGACACAATCCCCAAACGGCTCGCTCATCGCAACCGAGCGTTTGCCAATGACGCGCGGCGGCCAGACCCTGTCCGGCTTTGGCGGAAGAAGCGTCCGGCGCAAGGCCGAGAATTTGTTCGGAAGTCCAATTCATTCGCGTCAAATCGTTTTCATTCGCAACCGAACCAACAGATCATTCATGGCAGTTTTACCCGTCGGGATTTCGGGCAACAGGCTGGATTGACAGGCGCGCTCCAAATCACTTTTCAAGCGCAGATATTCTTGCTGATAAAACTCGATGTCGGTTTCTTCGAGCGTAGACGTTTCGGGGCCGGAAAGTTTACGGGCGATCAGTTCGCCGATGTATGGCAGTCTGAAAGCTTCATTCAGCGTGACCAGATTGGCTTCGATTTCACCGCTTCGCATCAGGTGAATGCCGGTCAGCAGGACGCGGTAAACGTACAGCAACGGCTTGACGCGCCGCGGGCGTTCTTTATCGAACAGCTTCCATTGCGTTTCGGCGAATCCGAAATAATGATGACTGTGATGGCGCGTCAGACAGGCTTTGGCAATTTCTTTCAACTCTTCGTGTTCGGGCGATGTGCGAAGCACCAGCGGCGAAAACAGTTGCTCCATGACGTAGCCGTTCTTTTTCAGCATCAAGCCGAAGAACTTCTTTACGTCGTGCGTCACCAGATCAATTTCCAACCCATCTCGCATCTTGGTGGCTTCTATTGTTTCGCAGCCATCACCCAACCCTATGACCTGGCGGACGGGCAGGATATGCACACCGCGCAGGTCGTAATCAGAATCTGGGGATGGAAATCCGTAAAGATGTGCGCCGCTGATGGTGGCAAACAACAGCGGATACGGTTGCGCTGCAATTTCGCGTTCGACTCGCGGATCAATGTTCATCAGGCTAACTCGTTATTCATCGCCAAACGGCGCGCTTCGATCAAAAAGGCATTGACGCTTTCGTAATCGGGGCGGTCGGGCAGTTTCGTCATAGCCAGGGCTGCGTCAAAGTCTTTGTGCAAACTAAGCCGCAACTTGTTGATCTCTGCCAAATCCATTTGACCGCATTTGATGGCCAGCAAAAAGTCGCGGCGGTCACCGACGTGAACCGGCACGAAAGCTTCTTTCAACACGATCACCCCCGACATCAACAAACGGATCAAGTGCATGGCATGTTTCCAGCGAATCGTGCCGGTTGCGCGCAAATCCTGTTCAAGCTTTTTGAATTGGGACATGACATATCCGTTGTAGGTTTGATAGACCAACTTTGACAAGAAACACGTGCGCATTGCCAGCAACTTCTCGGCTACCGCCGTTTTGGTCTCGATCAGCGGCGACCATAAACATTCCAGAATGTTAGGATTGGCTTTCAACGCCAGAATCAGAAATTTTTGCAGTTCCCAGTAACATTCTTGTGTCGCGTGGTTTTCCAATTGTTCAGGCATGCCATACAGCGACCATTGCAGTTCGGCTGGCGGCAAGTAAATGCCTCTACGGTCAGTGTCGGACTCGTCCGTGTCTAGTCCGAATGCTCGCGAACCAATGACACAGCGGTAAATAACGAAATCGTAAAGATTCAAATCGGCGAAAGCGTCGTTTTCCGGCTTTGTGACTTCCCGCTGGAACTGCTTGCGAATCGTCATTTCGTGACGTTGTAGCGCGGCTTCGACACCGTTGGTAAAGCGAACTAGATACGAATGGGCGCCGTCATCCGGCGACTTGATAATTTCCCCGACCGCGCCGCGCGGAACACTCCAATCGCCGGTCGGCGATTGGAGTTCGATACGCGAAACAATTTGCGTTCCGACTGGAAGAATCAGGTGTAGTTGGTAATTTGATCTATCGGTCACTTCAAAACTCGTCGTTGTTAGCGTTCGGAATCCGGTTTTGGCGTAGGCGTTGGATTCCGTTTCAATGAAGGAGACCTGCGCGGAGGGCGATTTTGGCCCTCACCGCGCATGCCAGGTGTTAATGGAGATTGCGCAGGCGGCGGGGTACGCTCAAACGTAAACGGCGGCGGAGTTTCAGAAACCAGTTTGGCTTGCGCTTCGGCCATTCCGGCTCTGGCAATCGAAGAATCCGGCTTCAACGCCAGCGCGCGCCGATACTTTTCTCTCGCCAACGGATACCGTTTTGCATCCAGGTCGGATTTGGCTTCGCTCAGTGAGCGATGAATGGTTGTCAAAATGGTCAGCTTGCTGTTGACCAGACTCGATTCGGCGGAGTTCGGATTGATCTGCTGGTATTCCTGATATTTGGCAATCGCTTCGGCGTATTGTTCGCGGTCTTCCAGAGCCTTGGCCTGATTCAACACAGCGCTGGCGATTTCGGCCAAACTGGGCGTAGGCGTAGAGACTGCGGCTTGAACCGGCGAGGCCTTCGGCTTGGGCGTCGGCTTCGGCGTTGCGGTCGGAGTTGCTGACGGCGAAGGTGTGGTTGTGATTTGAGCCGCCAGATTTTGTCCGTTGATGCGGCCACGTTCGGAAAAGAAATACGCTCCGGCTGCCGTGCCGGCCACCAACAACCCGCAAGCTCCCACCACCAACCCCAACTTGCTTCCGGCGGATTTCGGCTTCACAACGACAATGGTTTCTTCGTCGTCAGTCACGGCTTTGGCATTGGAAACTGGTTTGACCGCGCCGCCGGATACTCCATAAACCGACGGGCTTGCCGTTTTCAACTGTGCCAGCGGAACCGTTTCGGCTTCCTGCATCGGTGAATTGGTCGGCGGAGTCAGCGCCGCCGGTGAAACTGGCGCGACAATCGGCGGAACTTGCGATGATGAAGATGCAGATGCCTGCCTTGCTTCAGTTCCGGTAATCAAAGTCGCCGCGTCAGAAATCAACGTGGGCGCGGCAGACAGCGGTTTCGTCAATCTGCCGCTGGGAGTTTTTTGCAGATCGGTTCCGACCGTGCGTTCGTGAATTTGCAGAGCGTCCATAAACTCCGCCGCAGTTTGATACCTGTCGTTTGGACTTTTTTGCAGCGAACGCATGATGATCGCCGCCAGCGTCGGCGGCAGATCAGGGCGCAATTCAAGAATCGGCGGAGGCGGAACTTCGATGTGGCCTTTGCGAACTTCCCAATCGGAACCGGTCGCAGAGCGCAGAAACGGCAATCGCCCGCTCAGCATTTCGTAAAACGTCACGCCCAGACTGTACAAATCCGACCGAACATCTATATCGAGTCCAAGCAATTGTTCGGGCGACATGTATTCGACCGTGCCCGGATGAAATCCGGTTTGAGTCATGCCACTGCTGGAATTCGGTTCGCCAAGAACTTTGACGATGCCGAAGTCCGTAATTTTCAACCGGCCTTTGTGATCCAACAGCATGTTCGCCGGTTTGATGTCGCGGTGAATGATGCCCGTGTGGCGAATGTCGGATTCATCCACATAGGTGAAGTTGTGCGCGAATTCCAAAGCGGCCAATGCTTGTTTGCACAGATACACCGCTTGAGCCGGAGTCGGCACGCCCTGACGCGCCAGCAGGTCTTTCAAACTCATTCCCGGCACATATTCCATCACCAGGAAATAGTTGTCTTCGGCGGTGAAAAATTCGTAAACGCGGACAATGTTCGGATGATCGAGCTGGGATTGGATGTAGGCTTCGCGGCGAAACCTGGCTTTCAGATGCGATTGCGCCGCCGGAGAAAACGCTCCGAGCAAGATGGATTTGACGACGATTTCGCGCGGCAGATTGACGTGCTGCCCGCGATAAACGGTTCCCATGCCGCCGTGCGCCAGTTCGCTGGTGATTCGATAATTGCCTATGATTCTGCCGATCATTCGTTACTCACTTGAAAACCGGGTAGTGTTGAAAATGTAATTCTGATTTCACCGCAGAGGCGCAGAGAACGCAAAGATTTCGCAGAGGTCAAATTGAGGAATAGCCTTTCTAAATCGAAGCAATAAACTTTGAAACAGGATTTACATGATTTTTTTCAGGATGAGCAGGATTCAAACCAAATTGAAACTTGATTGTTATTGATGCTTCTGTAAATCCTGCCGGAAATCATGTTCATCCTGTCAAAAAAAGAATGTCCCAATGTTGCTTGCTCTGATTTAGCACAGGCTCTCTGCGCTTCCTGCGACGGTCTTCGCGTCTCTGCGGTGAAAGAGGCTGGCGCGAAAAGCAGCATTACTTTTTCATGGCCACCGAAAACCGAAACAGCGTTTTGACGCCGATTTGTGTTTATTGGTCTGCAAACCTGCCTTCGGGAAAACCGAGCCTAATGTAGAGAATCCCCCCTCAAAAGGCAAAAGTCAGATTCGCTAATTTCTCAACGCCCCGTACACAAGACGCGAAATCTCGGCAATCAGTTTACCGCTTTGTTTGTCGCTTTCGATGCCTTTGGTCAGCACGACAATCACATAAGGTTTGCCACCGACCGGATACACAATTCCGGCATCGTGTTTGTGTTTGGTGATTTCGCCGGTTTTGTGCGCCACTCTGGTCGCCGTAGGCAATCCCGCCGGAATGCCGTCGTTGAAATGTTGCGCCGCCAAAATTTCGACCATCTTTTCGCAAGCGCGTTTGCTCTTGAACTTGTTTTCGGCAATCGCCCGCAACAACACCATCAAATCATAAGCCGTCGTCGTGTTGTTTTTCCCAGCCTGAAAAGCTTTGGAATCTTCGACGCCACGCAACACGCGCATGTCGTTTGCGCCAAGTTCGGCCATCAACTTCATGACGTTTTCCGGCCCAACGCGTTCGATCAGAATGTTCGTCGCCAGATTGCTGCTCCAGGTAATCATGTGATCCACCAATTCCAGCACAGTCATTTTCTGGCCAATGCGGTTGTAAACCTCTTCGTCGCTGTCGTCGGTTTTGTTCAATCGGTATTCGCTGCCGTCCACGATGCTGAAGAATTTGTTTTTGACCTCAATCGGGTCGGTCAACCGCAATTTCTTCGCTTCGACCAGGCGAAAAACTTCCATCATCACCGGCAACTTCATGGTGCTGGCGGCGTGCAGACTGACTTTTTCATTGATGAACAAAGTCTGTTTGCTTTGCAGGTCGTAGACGGCTACGCCGACGACTTCTGCGCCGCTCATCGAAATGACGGTTTCGATTTGCGCTTTGGCTTGTTCGAGTTTCGATTGAGCCAACGACGTCACTGCCAACATCACCAACAGAAACACTGCTCTGCCCATTGCTCTGAACGACAAAAGATTCATTCCTGATCTCCAAAGGAAGGCCTGACAGCCAATAGATTTTGAGTTGATTCTTGAGGCGGGAAATATCCTGTAAAAGCTGTGCAGGCGCAACCTCTGGATCGTAGTTTCACTCAATAGGTACGGAGCCGGAAACGGTACGGTGCCTGAGCGCCTGCGTCGCTTGGGGACTCGCGCTACGCGCGTGCGCTCCGCTATCGCTACGCGCACCGTCCCAGGACAGTGATCAGAGAGAAGGGGGACGACTACACAACACCCGAAAACCGATATCGAAGTCGCGGCTGGCCGGACGAAAGTAGCTACGATAGACGGCGCGCGCGTCCAAAGGAATGCTGATCCACGAGCCGCCCCGCAGGACGCGGCGAACTCCGGTTGCCAAAATATCTTCGCGGCCATCGTCGCTTCGGTATGGATATTTGAACCGATCCTGATCGTAGATTGACAACGTCCAGGTGTAAGCATTGCCCGAAAGATCGAACGCGCCTTCGGGCGTAGCGTTGTCAAAAACTCCAACCGGAGTCGTGCGGCGAATGTGACTTTCAAACGTATTGCATCTGGCCGAATCAAATTCATTGCCGTAAGGAAACTGTCGTCCTTTTTTGCCGCGCGCCGCCGCTTCAAATTCGGCTTCGGTCGGCAAACGAAAGATCAAAATGTCCGACAAGCTGCCAGCTTGTCGGGGCTTGGCCGTTGAGCCAATGCTTTGCTCGCCTAGACTCCGACAAGCTGGCAGCTTGTCGGACAGCGTGTCGCTTGACCCGGCGATGTTCGCAGTCAGCCAATTGCAATACGCCCGCGCTTCAAACCACGTCACGCCAACAACAGGCTGAGCAGGATTGTTGAACCGCGCATCGTCCCAAAACTCCGGCTGGCGATGTTTTTTTCCAGCGGGACATCTTTCATCAAGGAATTGCTCAAATTCCTCTTCCGTCCAACGACGAAGCGTCATCCAGTCTTCTAACTCTTTGGAGGTAGCCTTGTTGTCTTTTACCAGAGAGCGAAGAAAATGCTCAGACTGATTCAAAGCCCATTTTCGATAATCCCGCCAACTTTCCTTTTCTCCATCGCTGTCGCCTTCGCGCAGCCATTTCAGCGATGCAGGCGTATCCCACCATCGTTCGTCTTTGTAACCGCCAGCTTCCATAAAGAGCTTGTATTCGGCGTTGGTCACAGGGAACTGGCCAATCTGAAACTCGGCAAGCTCGACTGTTCCTTCTGGCTTTTCAAAATCAAACTCGCCTTTGTTATCGCCGATGGTGTATTTGCCGCCGGGAATCGTCACCAGCGGAGGCATCAGATATTTGCCGAACTCGCCGTTGCGAAGTTCAAACCGAGGATCGCCGATCAAACCCAAAGCTTCACCGGCGGCAATGCGAGCGCGCAAATCGGCTGCTTTGTCTTTGGTTCGATCAATCAACGCCTGCTGAATTTCCAGCTTCAATTCTTCACCAATCTTGACTTCCGCTGAAGCCGCGCAGCGCGCCGCCAACGCCAGATTTTCCGGCATCAGCGAACGAATGAACGCCGATTGATCTTTGGCCATTGCCGCAGCGGTCAACGTAGTTTCTTCCCAACCTGTCTGCTCCAACGGAGGCAGCGGATCGCCGTCGCCGAGCTTGGCCAGCGTCTCAGCCAGCGGTTCGGCGACTTTGTCGGCCTGCCATTCCAAGCGAACCAGCGCCGGGTTTGGCGCTTTGGCCAACAGTCGAGCGGCGAAATACTCCTGCAGGGATTGATGGAAAAACTTGATCGAATCGCGGGCTTCGTCCAGTACGTTCAATTCAACACCGGCTTTGAGAATCTTTTCCGCGTCTTCATCGCCCAGCAATTGGCAGGCGTCGTCGTAATCCAGACTGACTTCCGAACCGTCTTTTTGCATGTCGAAAGCCAACTGGCTGAGTTTGGGAATCAGCTTGCCGTTCGTCGGCAGATCGAATTCGTCTCGCCAATCTCTGCTGCCCAAAGCCATTTTCTTATGGTCACGCTCGGTCAACAGCGCGTTCGTTTGAAACCTCGCGTTGCCTGCGATTTCACGTGCTAAAACTTTACGGACAAAACCGGTGAACAAACCGGCGCGACCTTTGGGCAGTTCGCCGCTGTCTCCGACCTGTTCGCACAGCAGTTTCAGAAAATAAGGCGTCTGAAACAGATTGAACTGAGGCGAACCGTCCAACTCACTCCATATTCGTTCGTGATGTTCCGGCGCATAAGCCTGCAAAAACTCCTGCATCTGGTCGGCGGTCATCGGCTGAACGTCAATCAGAGGCACGGGCAATTCCTTGCTGCCAAGCTGAGCCGCGCCGATGTCACGGCTGCGGCAGGAAAAGACCAGACGATTTTTGGCGTGGACTGCCTGCTGAACAAAGTCTTTCCATTCGGCAATCAAGTCGGCGTACGTCCCTCGACGAGGCTGCATTTCGTTCAGCGCGTCGAGCAGCAAGAGCATGCGTCCCTGTGCCATCAACTTTTCAAACTGAGGCATTGCCCGGTAACGCTCTTTCCAAACTTTCGCCAGCCATTCGCTCGGAGTTTCATGGCCTTTGTGTTCGTTGAGCGCGACGAAAAAACTGATTTCTTCTCCTCCGTCATCAATTCGATCTTGGCTGTGATCGAGTTGCAGCCGACGCAACAAGGTGGATTTGCCGCTGCCGGGCGCTCCGATCAAAACCAACGCCGGATGGTCTTTGGCTTTTTCCAGCACTTCTCGCAAATCGCGCATCGGCGGTTCATTCACCGGATGCCAACGCTGATTCTGGTCTTCGGGACGATCCAAAGTCAGCGTCAAATTGACGAAACGATGATCGAGTTCATAACGCGGCTGCGACCATTCTTCGATTCTGTCCAAGCGATATTGCGTGACGGAATCGGTGATTTCCGGCGGCGGCAGGTTTTTCAAATCGGCCAGCAATCGGTCGAGCGCGCCCGGCAAATCGGTGCGGGCGTCAATGTAATTTCGAAATTCGAGTCGGCTGTGCAATTCGCATTCTTCGATCAGCAAGGGGTAAATCTGCTTTTCTTTACGAGCGAAGATACGCCATTCGCGCCGGGCTTCCTCACGCTCAAACATCGAAGCCGACGAAAGCAACAGAACCATTCTATTGCATTCGTTCAAAGCAACTTCGATGGCATCATCCCAGTCGGCGCTGGACGGGATCAACCAATCGGCAAAAAAGCGGATGTTGTTGGCGGTCAGAAAAGCGGCTACGTCTTTGGCTTTTTCGCGGTCGGTTCCTGCAAAACAGATGAAGACATAAAACGGGAGTGTTGGCTCTGAAGTTGGCGGCTGTGTGGTTTCTGTCGGCATATCGGGTCAATGAAGCTGTTCAAAATTTCGGGTGAAGCTTTGGGACGGCGCGTAATGTACCAAAGGCGGCAGGGAATAAAAACATTTATGGTATGCTTCAAATCAAGCACGGATTGAACTGCATTGGAGGTTGAGATGATTCGTACGATTGAAATTCCGCAAATCCAAGTTGAATGGATGAAGCTGTTGGAGGCCGCAAGTCACGGCGAAGAAATTGTAATTACTCGTGATGCTCAGCCAGTGGCCAGGCTTGTAGGGGCTACGATTGGCGAAGATGATTTGCGTTACGGCAGCGCCAAGGGTTTGGTGACGATTCATCCGAATTTTGACGAACCGATAGAAGGCATTGAGGAGTATCAGTAATGCGTTTGTTGCTGGACACTCATGCGCTGCTCTGGTTTGTGGCTGCTGACCCTCAACTCAGCCAGGCTGCTCAACAAGCGGTTGCCAGCCCAAACAATCAAAAACTGGTCAGTATGGTCAGCATCTGGGAGATCGCCATCAAATACAGTCTGGGTCGGTTGGATTTGAAAATGCCTCTTGAAGATTTCGTCAGTCTGCATCTTGCCCCCAACAAAGTAACGCTCCTGCCCATCACAGTTCCACACATTCTAAAAGTTGCGTCACTTCCGCATCATCACCGCGACCCGTTTGATCGTCTGCTAATTGCTCAAGCAATAACAGAGGGCGTTCCGCTGGTCAGCGCCGATTCAGCGTTCGATCAATACGGCCATTCGCGTCTGTGGTGATTCGCCAATTCAAAATGAATTCTTGATGTTGAAGGAATCCGGTTCGTCGGTCATTGAATTAACGACAGTCAATTGCCCACCTGAATACTCAAACACTTTCCACAATGTCCCGCCGCCGCTCGGAGCGGTGATGGTGCGCGTCAATTGGTTGCCGCTGTAAACCCGCACGACAATTCCCGATTGAGCGATGCCGTTGCTGCCGCTCAAGTCCCGGTTGGTGTAGTTGTGGATCGAAAACCGGTACGTCGCTCCGGTGGCAGGCGTGAAGGTAATCGTTTCGGGGCCGGGGCTGGCACCGTCTACATCCAGTATCGTCGTCACCGGATTCAGCAAATCCGTCGGCTCCAACCACCAGACATGAAACCGCGAGTTTGCCGAAGCCGGGCCGGTCATGTGCGCGTCCAGATCGAGCGCGTTGGCCCAGGTGACGATGACTCGCACTTGCCCAGCCGCCAGCGGAGCCGTCAACGCGAAGTTGGCGGTTTGCGATTGGCCTCCGGCGATGGTGGAGCTTTGCGTAACGGTCAGGAATCCGTTGGCGGCGACCGACAAATTGTAGCTGCCGGGATTGATGACGTAGATGCCGAATTTGCCCGCCGCATCGGTCGTCGTCGTGCGCGTGTTCCCGCTGCCAGTCGGTTGCAGTGTGATTGAAGTTCCGGCCAATGCAGAACCGGTTGCCGCGTTCAGTACCGTTCCGCTGATAGCTCCAAATTCGTTTTTGTTGACGATGGCCAGCGTGGTGACAAGGCTTTGGCGACCTTTCAGCGACACCGTAAACGGCGTTGCCAGGTTCGTAGGCAAATTCGCCGGAAGCACAATGTTGAGTTGCCACAATCCGACAAAACCCGGAGCCAGTCCACTGAACAAAACTTCGGCGGGAGCGCCGCCAATGGTCACAGTGGTTGTACCGGTGGCGTTGGCCAATGGGCCAGCCGGGGCGGCTTGTCCGTCGGCGACCAGCGGATTCGTGTTGCCTACTCCGGTGGCATAAATGACCACGACGTTGCCGCTGGCTTCGGGGCGAGCGCCGGGCAGTTTGTCGAAATCGGCATTGCGCGACAGGTCGGAATTTTGGGCGATGGCCTGGTTTTTCCCGGATTGATCCAACGTAAAAATTCCGGGCGCGGAATCGGCTACCGTGACTGTGCCATCACCGACAGCGGTGGCGATGCCGGCATTGAACACCTGAATCGTGGCGTTGCCTGCCGAAACTCCGCCGGGAACTTGCAGGTTGATCTGGTTGGGCGAGACGAAAAACAGTGGCGCATCCATGCCGCCGATTTTGACGGTCACTCCGCCCAGAGTTTTCGGCAATGGCAATGTCGTGGCGATGGTGGTTTGTGTGGAAAGCCCGGCTCCGAACAATGCGGCGATGGAACCTGGAGCGACAGTGGCGTCATAACTGGCTGCGTTGACCAGCGCAATCGGAGCCGCTGTTGTGGGACTAGCTTGCGCCGGTTGCGCTGGGTGCGTAACCGCAAGGGCTACGGCGATTCCAATCATAGCCGACAGAAAACAAATGCGCCATTTTTTGGAGGCTAATTCAAAAATTGCATGCGATTTCATAGCGTAAGTCCTTTCCAGAATCAGGCAGGGACGCCTGCGTACCCGGTCATCACATCACAAAACCCAGATTGGCGAATGAACCGTTGAGAATCTGTTGGGCGTCGCTGGCCGAATTGCCGAACCAGTTTTGAATGATCGTGGAGTACACGTCGCGGAAATCGTAATTGCGTTTCAGATTGCCGTTTTGCAGATCATTCAGTTTGGGATCAGCGCCGTACACGCCGCCGACGACTCTGCCGCCAATGCAATAAATGTTGTTGGCTTCGCCGTGGTCGGTGCCGATACTGGCGTTGTCGGCGACGCGGCGGCCAAATTCCGTCCAGATCATAATCAACGTTTTGTCCGCCAGATTGTGGGCGACCAGGTCGTCGTAAAACGCCATGAGCGATTCGGCCAACGTTCGATGCAACGTTTGCTGATCGTTGATCTGGTCGGCGTGCGTGTCGTAACCGCCCTGGGAAATGTAAAACACGCGCGTGCCTAGTGTCGGATTGGTGGCCGTCGCCAGTTTGGCGATCAACCTCAACCCCGGCGCCAGGTTGTTTGTCGGATAGGTGACTGTGCTTTGATAAGTGGCGGTGGCCTGAGCAACCAGATCGGCGCTGTTCAGCGCGTCTATCTGCGTGTTTTCGCTGAGGTCAATATATGGTTTGGCGCTCGGCGAATCGTCGTTGACGCGCGCGGCAGCCAGTTGATTGTTGCGGTCGCCTGCATACCGGTCGTCGGTGCGAAATTGATAGCCGGAAGCATTGCCTTGCGCGTCGCTCAAAATGCCGGAAATTTTCGCGCCCGGAGCATAGAGCGTCGAATTGACTCCGCCGATGCCGACCGTGTCGAGCGAATTGTTGCGATTGCCGAACAACGCCGAATGCCGACCGATCCATCCGCTGCGCAACGTCGCGGAATTGCTGGTATCCGCCAACCGATAAATCATGCGCGAACCGTCGTGCGACAAATTCGGATTCGGGTAATGGCACATTTGAATGACGGCCATCTTGCCCGCGTCGGCAATGGGTTTGATCGCGCTCAGGTTGGGCGACAATCCCATGGTCGTCGAACCATACAACGGCAAAATCTGGTCGCGCGGAATGGCTATGCGGCTGCGGAAACTGGCGTAAGTGTCATATTGTTGCAGCGGCACGATGGTGTTCAGCGGATCGTTGCCGCCAGCCAATTCGACGACGACCAGAATTCTGCCGTCGGCGGCCAGTTCATCGCGCAACATTTCAACGACGGTCGTCCCCATTGCCTGCCGGTTGAGAACGGGCAACGCCAATCCTGCGCCTACTGCGCCTGCGCCGGTTTTGATGAAATCTCTTCTTGTTGTATTCGACATAACTCCTCCCATTGCGGATTGCGGAATTCGGATTGCGGATTTTGCCAGGCAATTTCCTGACTGCGAACAATTCGTTCAGCAAACAGAATCCGCATTCCGCAATCCAAAATCCGCAATCAAAAGTTTTGGCATTCGGGCCGCGACAGCAGCAGATGAATCAATCCGCGAACTTTCTTGTCGCGCGTCGCAGCATCCAGCGTGAAGTTGCCAATCGTGCCGTTGTCGGCTTTTTTCAGGTAATCCACCAGGGCTTGACGAACGTTGGCGGCCAGCGGGCGTTGAATCAACAAGCTGATGAAATAATCGGCGACTTGTTCGGCGGTGGAATTGGTCGTCAATCCGCCGGTTGAAATCACCGTGTCAACCGGAATGCCGGTGTTGCCCGGCGTCGTGCTGCGATTGGTCGCCAGCGCATTGGCCCAATTGTCGCGCGCCAGCAATTGTGAAGTCGTGATCCATTCTTCCCTGCCCGGCCATCCAAACACATCCGGCGGATTGAGCAACGCCATGCCCATAGCGTCCAGCGTAGTTTGCTGCGCCTGTCCGCGTCCGCCGCCGTTCAATCCGCGCGTCAGAATCGTCGCTTGCAACAATCGCGTCGCGCTGACGATGTAATGCACAGGCCATTTCACCAGCGCCTGCATCGCGCGTTCGGAATAAAACTCCTTGGTGTTCAGGAACAGATCGCGCAGGATCAGTTTGACGTTGAAATTGTGGCGAAGTGTGACTGCGGTCATGTGTTCGACGACGGATTCTTCCGGGTCTTCGTAAGCGAAATGTTCGAAGAGTTTTTTGCCGAGCATGCGCGCGGCGTGCGTTCGCTGAGGTTCGTGATTCAAAATCAAATCAACAATGTCGTCGCCATTGAAGTTCTGCGTCACTCCGAAAATCGTTTTGTCGCCGTAATCGTGCCGAGTCGCCGGGCGCGAATTGTCGGGCGTGTTCGGAGGAATTTCGATGGACAGCGCCGGGTCGGTGTTCGGGCCGTTGAGATTGTTGTTGACCGGCGCATCGAACCCGCGACGAATGCTCCAACCGGTGAAGGCTCGCGCCGCCTGTTGCACGTCGGGTTCGGTGTATCCGCCGACGAAAAACGCCTCCAGTCCGAGCATGAAAATTTCCATCAATTCGCGGGCGTAATTTTCGTTGGGGCTGCCTTTGACGTTCAGGTAATTATCCAGCCACCAGATCATCGCCGGGTCGCGGTTGATGGCTTTGCTCAACGCGCGAAAATCGCCGGTGGCGAATTGGCGAAACGTCTGGTTCTGCCAATACAGGTATTTGATTCCATTCGGAACATTGACCTTGCTGATGGCCGTCGCGTAATGGTCGTGCCAGAAAATGGTCATGCGTTCCTGCAAAGGGCGTCGGGTATAAATCATCCGATCCAGCCACCACGAAGTGATGTTGTCCACGTCCAGCAACTGGATGTCGAATCCGCCGTTGCGCGTGGTGGGTTGAGCAGGGACGTTTGGCGATTCGGCGACGTTTTCGTAATTGACCAATTGATCTACCGTCGCTGCAAACCCCTGTTTCAAATAGTTGTTGATTTCATCCGGGCGAGCGCCAAACGCCGCGCGACGCCACAAATGCGCCATTCTGTCATAGGCTGATACCGCCATAACGATGCCTCCGGTCGTTCAATTGCCGTCAGAAGCCAGAGAGAGAAATCCCTGCCGACTCCGATCCGGAACTTTATGTTGCTGAATTTTACAGATTAAAGAAGTCGCCGTTGGGAATTGGTGACTTGAATTTCCGCGCTTGCCAGCAGCGCTTGTGATTCACCACCTCAGGCAACCGCTGGCTAGGATATTTACAGCTTTGAAAAAGTCTTAAAAAAAATTTCCGCCTGAATGACACCTTCCCCTGCTTTTTCTCGCTTTAGAGGATGAGAGAAAAAAGCGAGCGTGTTTTGCAGAGGTAAAAAGATTGTCTTCAAGCTCCCCCTGTAAGCTCCGCGCTTGCCGGGTTATTCGGTGACCAGCCATCAAGCCGAATGTCTCGCCGGCGCGGAGCGTTTTTTGAGCTTTGAAAAGTTTTTTGATTTGCGTCCCCTTGGCCTCGGGTTTACCGATCTACCAGCCAGCCGCCTGTTCCCAGAACCGGCGACAACACAAAAGCCGCAGACTTTGCTGAAGCACAGAGTCTGCGGCTTTTGTGTTTTTTCTTCTGGAAGTAATTTTTGCGATTATTTCCTGCGTTCGTCCTTGTAAATCTGGCCGTCCAGAATCGTCAGTACGCGATGAGCGTGCGCAGCGACATCCGGTTCGTGAGTAACCAGAATGATCGTATTGCCCTGATCGTGGAGCCGTTCCAGCACCTGCATGATTTCTTCGGAGGTTTTGGAATCGAGGTTCCCCGTCGGTTCGTCCGCCAGTATGATCGAAGGATTGTTGACCAGAGCACGAGCAATCGCCACGCGCTGGCGCTGACCACCGGAAAGCTCGTTCGGTTTGTGGGTCATGCGGTGGCCAAGCTCGACGGATTCCAATGCTTTCTTGGCCATTTCAATTCGTTTGCCCGACGGAGTGCCATTGTAAATCAGCGGCAATTCCACATTGTGAAGCGCCGTGGCGCGAGGCAACAGATTGAACGTCTGGAACACGAAACCGATTTCCTTGTTGCGAATGTAGGCCAGTTCGTCGTCATCCATCTGCGAAACCTGTTTGCCGTTGAGCCAATACTCGCCTTTGCTCGGCGTATCCAGGCAACCGATCATGTTCATCAGCGTGGATTTGCCAGACCCCGACGGACCGATGATGGCGACGTATTCGCCTCGCCGGATTTCAAACGTAACTCCGCGCAGAGCGTGAATTTCTTCGTCGCCCATGACATAAGTTTTCCAAAGATCGTTCGTGCGAATCATCACATCGCGCGGCTCAACGTTGGGGGCTTGTTTTTGAACAACAGGTCTTGGTTCGGGTTGAATCATTGTTGCTACCATTAGAGACATCCTCGTTTGAAAGGCAGGAAACCTCAAACAGGCAGACAGCGAACGATTAGCCGTCGCTGCCTGCCAATCGTTTTGGGTTACTTGCTGTCTTTACTGGCATCACCGCCAGGTTTCTTGTTCTTGTCTTCGCGTTTGATGGCCTGATCCGGCTTCAGCGTGCGAAGCTGACGATACGGGCCAATGACGATTTCCTGGCCTTCAGACAATCCGCTCAGGATTTCGATGTCGTTTTCGCCAGTGATACCGGTTTCCACCGGTTTGAAGACGGTTTTGTTGTTTTCGACAGCAAACAAACCCTTGATCGGTTTTTTGTCTTTCGGCGATTGCTCCTGTCCGCCAGCAGCCGCGCCACCGCCGGTTTGCAACTGTTGCGGATCGCGTTCGACCAGAGCCTGCAATGGAACGGCAACGATGTTTTCGCGGCGCTCGGTGGTGATGACCGAAGTGGCAGACATGCCTGGGCGCAAGGCATCTCTAACTTCCGGAGCCATGTTGGTCAACCGGATGACAACTTTGAAATCCTTCGCTTCCTGCGAACCGGAAGTCGCCGTTTGGGCAATGCTCTGGCCGCTGCGCGTCAGCGCAGTGGCAGCGATTTCCACGACTTCGCCTTCAATTTCGCGTTCGCCCAAAGCGTCTACTTTGACTTTGGCTTTTTGTCCATGCCGAACGTTTTTGATGTCGGTTTCGTCAACTTTGACATCAACGTTGATGGTGGACATGTCGGCAATAATCATCAGGCCGGTGGAAGAAAAACTGGACACGGCGAATGTTCCGACCTGAATGATCGGGCCACCAACCACGCCTTCAATCGTCGCGTATTGAGTCGTTCTTTTTAATTGATCGGCTTGCTGAGCCAGATTGGCTTTTTGCTGGGAGACTCGCGCATTCGAAGCTTCAAGTTGGGCTTGGGCCTGCTTCACTCGAATTTCAGCATCTTTCACCTGAACTTCGGATTGGTCAACTCGCGCCTTGGCGGCATTCACTGAAGCCACTGCCGAATCATAACGCATTTTGGCCGTGTCATACGTCGAGCGCGAGGCAATGCCGGATTCGAGCAAATCCGTTTGGCGTTTCAGCTCAATGCTGGCGTTGTTCTTTTCGACCGCAGCGCGTTCCAGATCAGCTTGGGCAGTGACAAGTGCCGCACGAGCTGTGTTGATGGCATTTTCCGCGACATTGATCGCAGCCATTTGGTTCTGAACATCTGCCTGAACCACTCTCAAACCAGCTTCCTGTGCGGAAGTCGAATTGGCCAATTGTGTGGGGTCTACGCGAAGTAGCGGCTGGCCTTTCTTGACCAGATCGCCTTCTTTGACGAACACGTCGGTGACGCGGCCTGCGACTTCGGCGGTGAGATTGATAAACTGAATCGGCCTGACTTCTCCATTGGCCGTTACTTTCGATTCCAGCAAAGTGCGTTTTTCGACTTTTGCGACCTGCACTTCGGGCAAATCCTTGCCACGGTTGAACAGCGTCAACCCAATCACTGCGCCGAGAACGACCAGCACTCCGACTCCGATAATGATTTTCTTGTTTCGTGAGACTGCCATGAGTCCAAATCCCTCCAGAGGATGATGATTCAAATTACTTCTTTCAGCTTGAAAGCTTTTGTCTGTTCAGTTTTTGTGGTGGAACTCTTTCGACCGGAAGCCCATACGAAAGAGCCTTTTTCCATGTTTCAAGAGAGTGACAAATTGTTAAAGCGTATTGTAAAGACCAGTCGCGCTTTCAGACAAGCAGCAACCCGATTCCGATCCAAAAGCGCGCAAATAAAAACGATACTACTCAGCAAATCATAAACAACCATCCGCTGAATAAGCCGTTGATTTTAATGTTTGCAAGGGTTTATAGCGGATAAATCGGTTGAAGTGCCATAAGTCGGTGTGTATAATCCGCCCCGCTTGATAAAGACTAAATCACGGTGATGCCTCACCATTCGTCAATGGATACCGTGTTCAAGCATTCAATCTAGTTCCAGACTTTAAAGATGATCACTGGGAGCGAATTCAGGAATCGCCCATTACTGCCGAATTGGCTTTCTGAAATCCTCACAAGATAACAACTCCCGTGAAAATCTCTCTCGTTGCCGTAAAGTGAGAATCCGATTCACAGATATGTGCCCGCAGTCTGTGAGACAGTATTTTGCATCTGGCGCGTAGAAATACTTGGTTTCTGCGACGCCAATGCGGTTCTTTTTTACTGAAACCGTGATTCGAGACTGATGTTGTCGCCCTCTGAACCCCGTAATCAGTCCGACAAGAATTCCAACAGTCTAAATAATACGGCTATATCGCCACTAATCTGATCCTTCCGCAGGCCCCGCTGCAAAGTGACGATTGAGTATTCGCGTTTTCGGTTAATCACACTCAACTCTATTTTTTACCGGTTTGGTGAAATCAACTCCGGCTTTGAGCGTCGCGCCCGCTTTGGCGCGTTGGCGTTATGGTTCTTCGCCTCACAGATTCGAAGAACTTAGCTAGAGGAGGAAAAATTGAAATCCAGAGTATTACTAATTTTAGGATTGGTCGCAGTCGGGCTGACGGTGTTTGCATGGCGAACGAACATGTTCACCTTCGGTCAGACTGTGACGAATCGAACGTATGACAGCCCGGCAGGCCAATTTACGCTGCCGACCGTTGACGGAACGGCTGGCAATCTGGGCACAGATTACAAACTGGCCAGACTCGCTTTCGGGTTTGCTTCAAATGTCCCGCAGGTGGGCGATCTGGCGGGCGACACCGGGAACGGCTTCAGTGATCGTTATGACTTTGAAAACCTGAATGCGTTCAACATCGGACAATCAGCCAACAACATTGGCGATTTGGACAGCCTCGATCCCAATAACGAAGTGATCGTTGGCGGACGTAGAATCAATCCGGGATTCCGTTTTGTTCACATCGGTATGCAGCCGTTCATCTGGCAGGTTGGCGAACAGGACGATATGGTGGCCACCCGCGAAGTCACCGTCTTTCCTTCGATTGACCACTTGTTCGATCCTGAAATTCCAGGCTACGGCCCAAGAGAACCCAATCCGCCGCCGGGCGGAATGGGCAACGTGGTGCTTGAAGCCGCAGAATTCACCGTATGGGGAACCAACGATCGTGACGAAGCGCTGTTGGCCGCTCAAACGCCGGGATATTTTGGACGCGGCGGCACAGGCGTTGCGCCAAACAACAAGTGGTTTCGAGCCACGTTGACACGAATCTTTGCGGAAGGTTTCAAGGATTACAACGGATTGAGTCCGTTCGCGCCTCGCTCGGCTGGCGATCCGTCTGCGCAGGAAGGCGACGATTTCGCTTCGCAGTGGCAATTCCGCGATGACAATGGCAATCCGGCTGCCGTCAAATACGTCGCTGTGTACGCCAATCGCACGCGAGATGAAAAATTCTTCCGTGCGGATTCCACTGGTCGAGTTCCGGGCAATCTCGCTCAGAGCAATGAAGCCGAAATTGACGCGGTCGGATTCCGTGAGGTCATCATCGAACCGTTTGCTTCGGTGGCCGGGCGCGTTATCAACGACGCCAATGCCAACGGCAAAATTGATCCGGGTGAAATGCCGATTCCCGGCGTGACCATCAATCTGAGCGGCAACGGCGTGACTGAGACAACCACGACGAATGCCAACGGAGAATACAAATTCGAAAGATTGATGCCTGGGACATATCGCGTCACCGAAATCAATTTGCCGAATTATCTGGATACAGGCGTTTTGCCTGGGGTAGGAAACACGGCGATTGACCTGAACAACATCAGCGCCGACCTGGAAGCAGGCGAAGACAGCGTGGAAAACAACTTCCTCGATGCGTTGCCTCCTCCGCAGGAATGCACGCCGGGCTGTTTCAACAGCGCGGATATGTGGTTGCTGTTCGACGTTTCACGCAGGGCAGTGTATGACGCAAACGGCGGCGTGGGCGCAATCTTCATTCTCTCGCTCAACCGCGCAGCCAACACTGACGACGAAGTTGTCGAGGCCTTGATGGGATTTGACACTCCCAAAGCCAGACTCGACGCTCAATTCGTTGCGGCGCAACTCAACGCGCTGAGCTTCCCGAACACGATCTTCAATCGCGGTTCATGTTTTTATAACGGCCCGAACGTGATCGTCCGAATTCCGGGCAACCCACGGTTGCTGGATTTGCTGAATCAGGCCAGGGCGATTTTTGCCACAGGCTCGGATTTCGACGTGGATCAACTGGCCGTATACATCGAAGCGTTCAACAACATCACGGCAACCACGGGAATCCTCTGCCCGTATGCAGACCCCTGATGCAGTAAATTTGCGCATCACAAAAAACTGCGCATTTCCGCAACAATCGCTGCACTCAAAGGCTGTCGGTCTTCGACCGGCAGCCTTTTTTGTCAGACTCGGTGGCGTTTGCGCTCTCAAACGGGTTGATGATATTTCTTCATCCCCCATATAGATCAAATTGGAGAAACAGCACAAAAGGAACACAAAATGACCGGTTTTCAGGAAATTACTTCGATCTCGGCGCTGGCTGAGGTCATTGAATCGAGCGAGCGCCAGCCAGCGTTGTTTTTCAAACACAGTCTGACTTGCGGAATCAGCCAGCGGGCATTCGGCGAATTCGAACGGTATCTGCAATCGCCGGAAAGCGGAACGGTTCGAAATTATCTGGTCGTGGTGCAGACTGCGCGCGAAGTCAGCAACGAACTCGCGCGGGTGTTGTCAGTCGAACACGAATCGCCCCAGGCCATTTTGGTCAATGGCGGGCAAGCCGTGTGGAATGATTCGCACCTTGCCTTGAAAAGCGACGCTCTGAAGATGGCTGTCAGTCGCGGCTGAGCCTGATTATCGCTGTCGTTTATAGGCAGAAAAACATGTGGCCCAAAAATGTCAGTAAACCTTGTTTACGGAGCGATGAATTTATGATGGCGAATTTTCGAGATTTCATCTGACAGGACGAATCATCACATCGTCGCCGTTGGAATCATGTTTGTCGGGTTTCCCAGGACGTTCGGCAACCAGAGCCTGATTATCGTCTTCGTCTGGTTCGAAAATTCTATCAGCGTGTTTTCCGTCAGAGCTTTCTGCTGAGAGAACTTGTATTGAATGCGTCGCCGTTTGGTTCGAGAATTCTTTGGCCTTGATTGTCGAACTGGCGAAAATCACAACCAAAATCAAACATCCAATCACCAGCTTCAACGAAAACGTTATGAAACAGGTACGAACAAGTGTGTGTGTGTTCAGGGTCTTCTTATCGGTCTTCATAATAGCCATTCCTTTTCTACGTCTTCACCTATTCAACTCGTCAAATCTCGCAAAACCATCGCCGCTATTCGATTATCAAGCTCCGTTGAAGGCGGTTGTGAACCAAAGCTTCTTGAAATTTACAGCCGCCCTCACGGTTCTGCGATGTCACGACTGAGTGATTGCACTATACAAATTCAGGCCGCCTTGATGTGTGGCACTTTCGGACTCTGAAAGCTCGTATTGTGGGGGGCGAAATCTGGGAACTTATGTAGTGTGGCATTTTTGTATGTTTCAGCGCTGAGTCCTTGTCATAACTGTGCGATTGGCGTACTTTTGCCGCCGATTCGTCGCCCACACTTTCGAGGCTGTCTGAAATCTGTACTTTGAAGCTGGAATGCAGTAAGTGGAAAAACTCGAACGAGCATATCACCTGGCTTTCTTCATACTCGGTAACCAGGAAGCGGCTGAACAGGCTGCGATTGCAGCAGTTGATCGGTTGCAGGTGGCTGTGGCGACTCAGGACCGCCGCTACTATTACATCCCCCAAGGTAGCTCGCGTCAGCTTGGCCGTTCGGCCGGTTCGCGCAGCAAGGTGAACCTCAACGAATGGCACCTGTTGCAACGGCTGGTTTACGACGAAACCGAACCCGCAGAACGCGCTCAGGAAAGCGCCGGTTTCGACGATTGCCGGATGCTGATTTATTACCTCAAGCATCTGGTGAGGATTACGATCAAGCGAAATTCCTTTTACGTTTCTCTTGGAGTCACACGTTTTTTGCACCGGTATTCGATCACCGAAGCGATGGCGTTTTACAACGTTCTGATGCAGGATCCGAGCCGGGTCAAGGACAATTATTACTGGCGTTCTCGCAAGAGCCAGTTGCTCCAGGAAATCCAGGCACGCTTCGGTGAAAGACTCATCCTCACGCGAGGCGCTTATGGCGAAGAACGATTCATCCCCCGATCCGCACAGACACGATACGCCGACTTCGTCAGCCAATCTTTGCAAATCCTGATGCCGTGGGAAACCTCTTGCCCGCTGCCTGCCAATCAAGCGGCGGTGACGGGCGAAATTCCCGCGCTGCGTTTCGACGAAGACGATCCGGATAAAGAGCATCGAATAGAGATCGCTCGTATCCACACCGCATTGCATGTGGCCTGTTTCCAGCGATTGATCGCCGGACTGGGCTTGGATTCGCCGATTCAACGACTGGATTTGCCGGAGTTTTTTCATCCTGAAATGAATAACCATAACTCGCAAAGAACAAGCGACAGGATCGGACTTTTTGACCAAATGTTTGAACCAGGCCCAACCAACCCATCTTCACTTCGCGCCCGGCTGCAAGAGCGTCTGACAAAGCGTCAGACCGCTCAACGTAACGTGCGCCATGTTGAAATCTGGGTGGACCGGCAACCGCGAGCATCGCTGGATTTGAATTCCCGCAATCAGGCCGATTTCAAACTCTACGAAGGGGAAGAATTCATCGAAATCCGCCACGATGAGTTTCCTGAAGTTTGTCTTGCGCTCTATCCAATTGATTACCAAATGTTGCGACAGGCCAAATCAACTGAACAGTTCCTGATTGAACTCCCCGCTGGTCACAAGCTTCGTTTTGCGTTGACGCCCGAACGCGACTCATTTGACGAAGTCATTGGAGCCACGGTCGTGGTCAATGCCGAAAGCAGCCGAACTAATCTGGCTGCCTGGCTGATGTCGGCCTGGAAACGCGCGACTTCGCCTCTCGCCGCTTTGTTGCCTGAACAGTCCGCCGCGGTCTGGCGATACGCCTTGCCTGCGGCGCTGCTCATCGTTGTGGGCTTGGGCGCTTTCGCGTTGTGGAACTTTCTGCGCACAAAACCAACGGAACAAACCGCCGTTACTCGTCCGGTCGAATCGGGTGACCAACCGGCAACAACCAACAACAACGCAGGAGCCAATCCGAATTTCACGCCTGAACCGTCCATAACACCTTCTCCACAGCAACGTTCTGACAAACCCAGCGCTTTGCGCGATCACGACGTAACCGACGGCATAACAGTCGCGCTGGTGGAATCACCCGCTCAAACGCGCAAGGTTTTTCTTTTCCTCAACCGCGAATCCGAACAATTACAAACAGAAATCGCCAATCGGTTGAAAGCCGCACGGTTCTGGCAATTGACGGACAAAGACGAAGCCGACACGTTGCTCAACATCAGCCTGACTTCGGACGGGCGCACTGCTTCGGTCGAGCTTGTGAATGCCAAAGGTCGCGTCATCTGGCCGCGCCCCGGCAAACGCCAGAAATACTCTGGTGACAGCGTTCTGATTGCGGAAAAGATTGTTTCGGATTTACAAAATGCCGCTCGTCGCCCGCGCTGATGTTTCCATGCGCTCTGCGTTTACTTCGGTTCGCCCTGCAAGGTGAAAGCCGCCCAGTAATACGGCGACTGCCACTGTTTGCCTTTCCACATCGAAATCTGGGTTGCGCGCAAAGCCTCTGCCGGAGATTGTTTTTCGTTCAGAAGCCCACGATAAAAGCGCGTCATGAATTCGGCGGTTGCCGCGTCATCCACAGACCACAAACTGGCAATGACGCGAGGAACGCCCGCGTGCATAAAGCCGCGCGTTAATCCAATGACGCCTTCGCCTCGGACTTCCTTGCCCAATCCTGTTCGACAGGCGCTCAGGACAACCAGTTCCGCCGATAGCTTCAGCTTGTAAATATCCATTAGCCGAAGCACGCCGAGTTGCGACTCTCCTTGTTCGTTGACCAGTGAAAGCACCAACCCGGAAAGTTCCGGCGATTGACTGTTGAGCAAACCGTGAGTTGCAAAGTGAATGTAGCGATAGGGACCGAGCGCGTTCCCGACCACCAACGACCGGTTTGCCTGAAAATCCAGCGCGACCATTCGTTTGTGTTCAGTGGCCAAAGACGCAATTTTGACCGCTTCCTGCCTGGAAAAAGGCAGGCGAGTCAACCCTGCGGCATCGCGTTCGCTGACGTTCCGCAGAACCGTTTCAAGCGATTCCGCAAGAGCTTGGGGATTGGAATTGGGGAGCGGCGAGTCAGTCGCCGCCTTGTTGGCGGCCATTTCTTTATTGGAGTGAGTTTGACTGAGAGCGATTCTGTCATCCGACCCGTTAAAGACCGGATCGGCAATGATGGCTATATCTTCGGTGGGTTGGCGGCGAAATTGAGGATTGCGCCGCAATTCCGCCAGCGCCGTCGCCGAAGGCAAACAAATTATTTCGTGCTTGACCAGCATCGGCGACGAGTAGACGGAGAGACGTGGGGACGAAACGACGGCAGAACGATTGAGCGACTTTCTCTCAGCCCCCCGCTCTGTCTGTCCATCAATCCCGATTTCGGGAGCAGGCAGCGCGCCGAATGGAATGTAATTCAAAATCCCATCGCCGACGACGAGCAATCGTTTCGCCGAAAGCGCGCCGGCCACCGGTTTGAGCAAGAGGTCACTCAACGACGCAGCCACCTCATTCAATTCCCGGTCTGCCTCTTGAATGCGTTTCTGCCGCTGAGCGGGTTTCTCGAATTTCACCACCAGGCTGCGGGCAGTCAGCAGTTCATAAAACCGCAGAGCCTGCTCTTCGATTTCCGCGCGCGGCGGCAACGTCGCCGTCCGAACGGAGTTTTTCCCGATGGCCCAGACGTAGCTGCGCTCTTCGCCGAGCGCGAATTCCAACAGCGCTGATTCATCGTCCAGCAGTTCGGATTGAACTTCAGCCAGCCCAATCGGCAGAGGGCGCGTGATGGAAGCATAACGAGGATTGGCGCGTTTGATTTCGCTCTGCGCCTGTTCGTAAGCCAGATTGAGGTTGACGATTTCCTGCGCGACGGCTTCCAGTTCCCTTGCCGAGGCCTTTCTGCGGGTCAGCGCCACTCGCTCGGCTTTTTTGATCGTCAATCGCTGTCGCAGATCACTTTCGCGTTCCAGCAAATTCGCCGGAATTCCTTCGTGCAAATCAATCCTCGCTTCGGCGATCAAATCGGCCAAGGCTCGCGCCCTGGCGTTTTCACTGGCTCGAAACGCCTTCGCCAGATACCTTTTAGATTTTGATTCGTGTTTTTCGGCTTTGTCGTTTTCAGAAAGCCTGGCATCCGATTTCTGATTGTGCAATTGCATCAGCAAATCAACATAAAACTCGTAATACTGCTGATTGGTCGCCGCAAACGAAGCTCGTAAATCAGAATTGAACACTTGCTGACGTTGGGAATCGAAAATCGCCAACGTCTTTTCAATCTCTGCCAATGCGCCGCTGGTGTTTCCCAGACTGCGTTCGACGCGCGCGATGTCGCCTCGAATGTGAGCTTCGCGCGTCGCGTCGCCGGTCACTTCGGTCAATGCCAGCGCCTGGCGAAAATGTTCCAACGCTTCTTCGCGCCGCCCGGCGGTTTCCGCCAAAGCCCCCATGTTTTTCAGCGTCACGGTTTCGCCATTGGCATTGCCCAATGCTCGCCACAAGGGCAGAGATTGCCGGTAATAATTCAGCGCGGTTGCGCTCTCTCCGGTCAGATCGTGCAAGCGGGCGAGATTGGTTAAGACCGCTGCCTGCAACTCCTGCTCATCCAGCGCCTGAGCCAACTTCAACGCCTGCTGGTAATACTCCATGGCTTTGGCGTTTTCTCTCAACGTTTTGTGCGCGACTCCCAAATTGACCAGAACCGTCGCTTCCTGGCTGCGATCCAAACGTGACCGCGCGTAATTCAGCGCGGCGTGATAACAATCAATGGCTTTATGTTTGTCGCCCAAGTCGAAATAAAGCGTGCCGAGGGCGGAAAGAGTCAGAGATTCCCTCTCCCTGTCTTCAATAAACCGGCTGATTTCCAACGCCTGAAGGTAACTCTCCAACGCGGCCTGATGCTCGCTCAAATCCTGCTGACGCAAAGCCATCAGGTACAACGTCCGAGCCTCGCCGCTTTGGTCGTCACGCTGGACAGGCGTCGAGCGCCAGAGCGGCAATGCTTTTCGATAAAGTTCCACCGCCAATCGCAATCCGGCTTGTCCGTGTTGTCGTCCGGCTTCGTTCGCCTCGGCAACCAGCTTTTCGGCTTCCAGACGATCCGCATCGCGCGGAGCCGCCGGTCGCTGCTCTTCGATTTTGATCAGATAACGCCCTGACTGACTCCGCAATCGGGCGCGGATTTCAACCTGATAAGCGCCAGACTGTTTGGAATCAGTGGCGGCAATAACAGACAGGCTCTGTTTCCCAACATAATCCGCCTGGATCAATTTTTTGCCGCCAACATCGAACAGGGTCGAGACAACATCAACCGTTTTTTGTTCAATTGTCAGGCGCAGGTAATGGCCGGCTGGCAATCCAAAACGATATTTATGCACAGCCGCAACAGACAATTCCTGTTCAATTGCTTCGCCTGGAACGAGCAAGGTTGCGGTTTGGAAAGGGTTTTCAGTTGTTGATGGAAGATTGGCTGCCCAAATGTTCGAGATGAACAACGGGTGCGGGTTCAGTGTGAAAATGAAAATACACAGGCTCAGGCCGATAGTCAGACGGCCAAATTCAACAAGTCTTTTTCGCAGGGGATGTTGGATTTGGACATTTAACGCAAACAGTCCCTGGCCTTTTGCAGACTTCAGATGGGGGAACATTCTTACCTCCGCAGAAAGCTCGGTCATTGGCTGAATCGCTTTATGTCACAACGGAATGGAACCGTCTCCATCTGTTTTATTTTCGCCCACTGCCCGGAGAATGGGGGTCTCCGTAATGGCTTGCCGCCAATGAATGCCGTGGGGTTACAAAGAACCCAGATGAAAAATTCGCTTCCAAGTCCAGGAGTAACTGTCAGCAAATTTCAGCAAATTATTTTGTTGGTCCACGAGTGACCATTCATCAGCAAATTTGTGGGGTTACTTTTTGTCTCACAGTAAACAAAAAGTATTCGCTTGAGGTCAGTGGAAATTTAGGATTGTATCGGCGTCTCATTATCTGAGAGAAGAAAATCGCAGAGGAAAGCGGGCGGCGATGCAATTGGATTCAGGCAAACGTCGCAATTGTGAGGCGAATTATTTCTTCAAGCCAGACACGGCGGACAATCTACTGCAATGAATGTGACCGTGCAAGGTGTTTGCCGAAGAAATTTTACAGATTCCCCGAAAATACCGGTAAACCTGAATTCTCCGACTTTTTGATCGAATGAAGCCACATTGGCGCATATCTTGTTGGCAAACACGCGACGGAATTTCTCATTAAGGCCATCAATTGAATTTGCGGAAAGCTTTGAGAGTAAAATATCTTGCGGCGTTTGTTTTGGTTGTGCTACTCTCCGCCGCGTTGAGTGCGACCTCACGGCGATATGCCTCATACGTCACGCACTCAAATTTCTTCATTGCGAAAAACCCGTCCGTAACCCCGTCTCTTCGGACTTTAGAAATTCGAGCTTCAAAGGCGCTGCCCCGCTGAAATGCGCCATTCAACTCAAACACTGATCCCAAACGTTCCGATTCAGTAAGCCCCGGCTTGTGCAGGCTATCCTTTGATTTCAGGTATCTCGATGATTGCCCGCCTGACATTTTCGGAACGTGATTCAATCCTGGCCCCTCGATTTCAAGCTATTTAACAATCAATTTTCTACGGAGCCGTCGTCATTGACCTCACTAATTTTTGACTGACAGTTCCTTATTTGACCGCCGACGAGGAGATTTTGGGAATGGAACTCAAACCTCACAATTTCAAATCAAGACACATGCAATATAAACATCTTCAACACACCTTCCTTCGCAAGGCTTCCGTGGTGGCGTTGGCATTGGTGGTGATGGCCGCGGTTTCCGTGGCAATGAACTTCAATCACGCAGTGACAAACGCCTCAGCGGCTTTTTCAATTCAAAACGATCAACCCAACATTGGACCTGGCATTCCGCATACCGGATCGAACGCTCCTAAAAGCGGAGCCAGCAACACCAAACCCGGCAGCGTGCTGTTTTTTCCGAAATACACCAGTGACACGGCCAATCCGAGCAATGTCAACACATTGATTTCGCTGACCAATGTCAATCCGCGCGACGCCGTCACGCTACGTTTGTTTTTCGTCCGCGATTGCCAGGTTCACAGCATGTTTTTGAATCTGGCCGGGAACCAGACGCGAACCTTGCTGGCCAGCAGCGAAGACCCAGGCAAAACCGGGTATCTGGTGGTCGTTCCGATCAACGCCTTCGGAATTCCGACGCAGTTCAACTGGCTGATTGGTTCCGCCAGTTTGCGCGACGCCAACGGACACGAAGCGTCGTACAACGCCATCGGCGTAGCCAAGCGCACTGGCGGAGCCGTTTCCGCACCTGAAGGCGCGCCCACCGCCGAGTTGAAATTCAACGACACGGAATTCGACAGGTTGCCGCAATTGGTTGCGCTAGACCGGATCAACAACCAGGACCCGAATGCCGAAGAAGACGGTCCAGTTCCCGCCGACAAAACCGACGTGACGCTGATCAGCCCATTGGCCAATCTGGCAGATGGAACGCAAGCTCTGGAAGTGACGGCCATCGCCTACGATCAAAGCGGCAGACCGTATCCGCAAATCGTCAGTTCGGCGTGCGGATTGAGCCGGTCGGTCAACGACATTTGGTCTGTGCCTTCGCTGAACAGTTTTATTACGCCGGATCGGGCTGGCTGGGCGAACTTCTCCGCTCAGGTGAACGGTTCGCCGGTTCCGCTGATCGGCCTGACGCTCAACGACGGCACGACGGAAAAACATCGCAGCGCACGGCTGATGCAATCACTCAATCGGCTGGCATCATTCACCATGACGATGCCGATTGACGCGCCTCCGATTGCCGCGAACGATGTCATCACCACCAATCAGCCCGATGCCATCAACAACGCCATCGGCGCCAGCGAAATCAAAACCGGCAGCGCCTTGATCTTCGCGCGGTTTGCCAGCGGCATGTATGGCGATTCACGGTTGTACATCACCAACACGCATCCGACACAGAAAGCCCGCGTGCGAGTGTTTTTCACCGGAATGGCTGATTCGACGGCGATGAACGAAACAATCATCAGCCTGTTCCCGAACCAGACGACGGAACTGAATCCGAATGATCTGGCTCCGCACCAGAAAGGCTGGGTGATGGCCACGGCAATTGACAACCGCTATCTGCCGCTGAATTTCAACTTTCTGATCGGCAGCGCGCGCGTCAAAGATCAAAATGGCAATTCATTCGGCTACAACGCGCTGGCGGTCGCCAAAAACTCCGCCGGAGCCTTGCCGCGCAACGAAGATTTGCAAACCGCCACCATCAGCTTTGACGACGAAAATTACGACCGGCTGCCTTCTTCGATGGCTGTCGCCGGGTTACCGAGCCAGGTGGACAACACCACCATGCTTGGTTACGCGCGTCCGCCTGCAAGCATTCTCGATCCGGTCAACACGCGCGGAGCGGTGCTTTCGACGGTGATTGACGATCTGCTGAACCAGGCTTCGGCGACGATTGGCGCTGTCGAAGTCCGAATCGGTCTGGTCAGAGGCGGCAACATCACCTCTCCGCCTATTGCCAGCACCATTCTGAAAGGTCATCGCGGCTGGATGAAATTCGCGCCCGGTTCGCCGATTTTTGCCTGGATCAACGGAGCGCCGAACACGCCGTTTGCCACGCAACCCGACAGCTCCAGTTGGACGGGCGGCATCGGCGGCGGCGTCACATTGCACGCTCTGACCTTGACGGATTCGTTCCAACTGAAAACGCTTTCGACCAATCCGAACAACCATGCGCCGACAGCGAATTTTGAATCCATTGATTTCAACACCGAAGCCCGCGCGCAAAACGGAACCATCGTTCGTATGGATGGACGCATCTCGACCGATCCGGACGTGGACGATCCGTTGACTTACAGATGGTATGACGGTGAAACGCTGATTTCGACAGCAGCAGTTTCGGATTACCGGCTGAGCATCGGAACGCACGCGATCAAATTAATCGTCACCGACGGCAGCGCGTTGTCTTCTGAACCGCTGATTCGTCAGGTGGACGTTCGGGATACGACGCCTCCGGTCATCAGCGGCGTTCCATCGAAAATCACCCGCACCACAGGTTCCAACGTGGGCGTGACGGTCAACTATCCGCTGCCTGTGGCCTATGACGCAGTTGACGGAATCGTTTCCGTCACTTCTTCCAGATTGCCCGGCTACCTTTTCCCTGCCGGCATCACGACCGTGACATTCACGGCGCGTGACAATTCCGGCAATGTGGCGACGGCCACCATGCAGGTCGAAATCAAAAAAGGCACCGCGACTTTCCCGCAATCGGGCGGCGTGGCAGGCAACAAACTGCCCGCGATGAACAGCCTCAACGATCAGTATGTGGTGATTGGCAAACCGCGCACGATTTCGCTGGAAGCCAGCGACTTTGATGGCGATCCGGTCACGTTCTCGCTGCTCGGAGCGCCATCCTACGCCTACATTGATGCAATGGACCCGGTCGCTCGCAAAGCCACGCTGAAAATCACTCCACAACAAGGCGATCAAGCCGTTGCCACCAACGTCCGCATCGTATTGGCTGACAGCAAAGGCGGCGTTTACCAGACGCTGCCGTTCCGCATACAGATCAGCGACGTTGAAAACGACGAAACCGGCAGCGGCAAAGGCCCCGGCGATCCAGGCGATGACGGCGGTGGTGGCGGCGGTGGCGGCGGCGGTGGCGGAACCAACAATCCGCCGGTTGCCCGAATGGCTCCGTTGCCGGCCAGCGTTCAAGCGACCACCAAACAGGGCGCCATCGTCAAACTGGATGGTTCGCAATCCAGCGACGCCGATCTCGATCCGCTGACGTATGTCTGGAAAAACGGCGATACGGTGATTGCTGAAGGCGCGATTGTGGACGCGACGTTGCCCGTCGGAGTTCATTCCATCACGTTGACCGTTTCCGACGGCAATGGCGGGACGAACACGACCGAACCGCAACAGATCGAAGTCTTGCCGCGTCCGCTGACGATCACCGGCGCGACACCGGCCAAGATTCCGCGCTTCAACACGACGACGATGACCATTACCGGAACAGGCTTCAACGCCAGCACGCAGGTAAGGTTTGATTGCTCGTCGTTCTGCAGCGGCGGTTCGCAGATCACTGTGACCATCGTCAGCATCGAAGAAGACAAGATCGTCATCAGCGCCAGAACGACCAACAACACGCCGCTCGGCAACCGCGATGCCGTAGTGGTCAACCCGAGCGGTTCCAATGCCGGTTCGGCCAAACTGTCACGAAGCAATTTCGTAGCAAACTAACGCAGCGCGTTTTTCACTTCACAGGCCGTGCAAGAGTCAATCTTGCACGGCCTTTTTTTCTGACAAAAACGTTGACAGGATCAAAGGACGAAGCTTCAAATGCGGCGACCGTTGATCCTGTTTTTCTTTTGGAGGTGAAGTTAATGGATGTGACTCCGCTGGTTCCTTATCTCTCGCCGCTGATTGCCACAGCCGCGCCGTACCTGCTGGAAGCGGGCAAAACCGCCGCCGAAAAAGCCTTTGAGAAAATTGCCGAATCCGTCGGCGAAGACAGTTGGAAATGGGGCAAAGCCATTGTCAAAAAGCTCTGGCCGAAAGTCGAAGCCAATCCGCTGGCCATTGCCGCCGCTCAAGAAGTCGCCAAAGCGCCCAACGACGCGGCCAATCAGCAACTGCTCGGTCTGGCGTTGCAGAAGATTTTGCAAGCCGACGAATCGCTGGCCGCCGAAATCAAACAGATTCTGGATGAAGCCAAAGACGCAGGCGTGAATCTGATTCAATCCGGCGACCGCAATGTTTTCAGTCAGGGCAGCGGCAATACGATCATCACCGGCGACGGCAACTCTATCAGGTAACGCAACCAAACAGAGTTGCGCCTGCTGATGAAGCTCTTTGTTGCCGGGAAGTGTCTTCCCGCAGGAAACGCAACCATGGCTGGTTGCGCTACGACGAACGACAATCTCAATTCACAGAAAATCATGAACGATCAAAAATCCCAGCCCAGCCAGCGCAATGCTGAAGTCATCGGCAGCCAAAACTTCGTCATGACTGGCGATGGAAACATTGTTTACACCGCACCGCCCGAACGATCCGCCAAGCATCAACTGCGCGCGCCCGTCGGAGATTTCGTTGGCCGCGAAGCCGAAATTGCCGAACTCACCGCCGAGCTAACCAATGGCGGGCAGGTCGGCATCAGCGGCATCAGCGGACTCGGCGGCATTGGCAAAACCGAACTCGCGCTGGTCGTCGCCAATCGCTTGTTGCCCAAGTATCCCGACGCGCAATTGCTGGTCGAACTGCGCGGAACCGATCCGACGCCGCGCCGAGCCGAAGACGCGCTAGTGGAGTCTTTCAGAAGTGAGTCCCCCAGCTAAACCATCAGTGGCCGCCCTTTGTAGGTCCATTTGAACGGTTTCGCGAGTGTCCTGTTGAAGTATTCGATGAACTCCAGAATTCTCTGGCGCAGTTCATCCGTTGATTTGAACGAGGCGCGTTTGAGCAACCGCCGCACCAGAATGCTGAACCACATCTCGATCTGGTTGAGCCAGGAACAATGCTTTGGTGTGTAGACAAACCGGATTCGGTGTTCCGGCTTGGTTAAAAACTCCGCCCGACTGCTCATTGATTTCAAGATTCCAGATTTGGCTTTCTCGCCCAGATCGCAGGTCTCGCCAATGGCCTTCGCCACCCATCGCACGAGCGATTCTGATTGATGGGTGTTGAGTTGATCCGTGATGAAGATCCATTGATCGTCGGGTGCAGTGGCGACGGTCTGTGCGATATGAGTCACAAAGTCCAGTTCGGTGCGGGTCGCGCCAATGCTCGGGGCAATCTGTTTTCCGGTCGCCACCTCGAAATTGGCCGTCAGACATTGCGTCCCATGGCGAATGTATTCGTATTCTTGACGTTCGCCGCGGCCTGCTTGGCCTGCCACACCGGGTTGCATGGGTTTGCTGGGCGCAGCGCGTTCAAGCGCCTGAATGCCGGTCTTTTCATCGGTGCTCACCAGATGAATATCTTGCGCGTGCAGTTGCGGAGCCTGTTGGTAAAGGTCGCATACCGTTTTGACCTGTACGCTAAATTCTTCTGTGTTTCGGCCTGGTGCGTTAAGCCAGTATTCAATCCGATTCGGTTTTAGATCGGCCTGATTTTAAAAAACGCTCGACACTTGATACCGAGATGCTCTCGACGATTTTGCGCTTGACGACTTCGTCAGCTAACTCGGCTGGCGACCAATGACTAATTGGGCGCTGACTGTTGCTTGGCTCTTCGCAGGAGACGGCGATGATCTGCACAATCTGTTCGGCGGTGAAGGTCGGTGGCGCTCCACTTCGTGGCAAATCCATCAAGCCAGTCAGGACCAAGTCCCGTAAATCTTCGTCGCTGACCTCGGAGGCTTCGGCGCTTGTCAGTTTCGGGGTCAACTCGATCCAGCGCCCGCGCCAATAGCGGACTGTTCCGCGATCCAGATTTTGCCTGCGGGTCAATTCGTGATTGCCGGCTCCGTCGGCCATCGCCAGAATCAACGAGGCGCGAACAACCAGACGGTATTCCGTACTGCGTTGCCGGGCGATTTCTTCAATGATCTTCCGAATTCTTGCGGAGAGTTCGATTTTCGGGGCAGTTTGATGCGGCATCGGTTGCTCCTGATGAAAGATGACTTCAGGCCGCGATTTTAACACCATGAAAATTCGGGTGGAGAACTTTTAGGAGGCTCCACTAGCCGATTGCGTGCGCGCTTTTGTCGGCGTCGAAGCCCAACTACCCGAGGATCTGGCGACGCTGACCAAACTGTACCGCGACTGTTTGACCGGTCAGCGAGTTCTGGTGCTGCTCGATAACGCCGCCGACGCTGACCAAATCCGCCCGTTTCTGGTTCCCGGCGGATGCGCGTTGCTGGTGACTTCGCGCGAAACCATCAGCTTGCCGAAAATGAAGCGCATTCGGTTGGAAGAACTCCCGCCCGACAAAGCCCGCGAACTGTTGCGGGAAATCGCTCCGCGTGTGACTGAAGCCATTGCCGATCAAATCTGTTACCTGTGCGGATATTTGCCGCTGGCCGTGCGCGCGGCGGCGAGTTTGCTGGATGTAACGCCCGACCTCGAACCGGCGGAATACGCGGCGGAATTGAGCGACGAACGCAAACGGTTGGAATTGAAATACGCCAACGCCGAAGGCCACGAAATCAGCGTCGAGGCGTCGTTCAATCTGAGTTACACGCGGCTGTCGGAGGAATCGGCGCGAGTCTTTCGCAGCCTGTCGGTCTTCCCGGCTTCGTTCGACGCTGCGGCGGAAGAAACGATTTGCCAGGACGCCAAACACAAATGCTTGAGCGAATTGCTGCGCCGCAATCTGGTCATCTTTGACGAAGCGGAACGCCGGTACAGGCTGCACGATCTGGCGCGCGTCTTTGCCAACGCGCAACTCAGCGAAGACGACCGCGAAGATTTGAAGCTGTACCACGCGCAGCATTTTTGCCGAGTGCTGGCCGAAGCCGACGATCTTTACCTGAAGGGCGGAGAGCAGGTCGTCAAAGGAATGGCGCTCTTTGACCGCGAACGCACGAACATCGAAACCGGACAGGCTTGGGCAGCCAGCCGCAGCGATGCAATTCCCACCGCTGCGGAATTGTGCATTAAATACCCCAACGCCGGAGTTTACGTGCTCAGCCTGCGCCAGCATCCGCGCGAACGGATTGGCTGGCTGGAAATGCAACTTGCCGCCGCTCGGCGTTTGAAACGGCGAGAGGATGAAGGCGTTGCGCTCGGCAATCTGGGTTTGGCCTACGCCGCTTTGGGTGAGACGCGCAAGGCCATCGAGTTTTACGAACAACGCATTGCCATCGCCCGCGAAATCGGCGACCGACGAGGCGAAGGCAATGCGCTCGGCAATCTGGGCAATGCCTACTTGAACTTGGGCGAGACGCGCAAGGCCATCGAGTTTTACGAACAAGCTTTGGTCATTGATCGCGAGATCGGCGACCGCCGTGGC
>CAYYDG010000025.1:0-55914 GCA_964470555.1 uncultured Heliomicrobium sp. | reverse complement strand
GAAGGCGCTGACCTCGGCAATCTGGGCTTGGCCTACGCCGACTTGGGCGAGACGCACAAGGCCATCGAGTTTTACGAACAAGCTTTGGTCATTGACCGCGAGATCGGCGACCGCCGTGGCGAAGGCGCTGACCTCGGCAATCTGGGCTTGGCCTACGCCGACTTGGGCGAGACGCGCAAGGCCATCGAATTTTACGAACAAGCTCTGGTCATCGCCCGCGAGATCGGCGACCGCCGTGGCGAAGGCACTGATTTGTGGAATACGGCGCTGGCGCTGGACACGCTGGGTGACCGGGAATCGGCGATTGTTCACGCGGAAGCTGCGCTGACGATTCGTGAAGAGATCGAAGACCCGCGCGCCGCAAAGGTGCGCGAGCAATTGGCGGAATGGCGGGCGGAAGGATGAATGATGAACGAAGGCGCTGGCGATCTCCGCTGGGAGCGCAGGCGTCCCGCCTGCCATTGCTGAAAGCTATAGTAGAATGACGATCAGGAGGATTTGAGATGTTGCCAGTACCAATTGACCGCGCCAGGATTGCTGAGTTTTGCCGTAAACATCACGTTCGCAAATTGGCCTTTTTCGGCTCGGTCTTGCGCGAAGACTTTCGCCCTGACAGCGACATAGACGCATTGGTTGAGTTCGAGCCGGAGCACGTGCCCGGCCTGGCTTTTTTCGCCATGGAATCAGAGCTTTCAGAAATGCTGGGGCGCAAGGTTGATTTGAACACGCCACAATTTCTCAGCCCTTACTTTCGCGCCAAAGTCGAAGCGGAGGCGGAGGTGCAGTATGAGCGAGCGTAACCGCACGACGGCACTGCAACACATGCTGGATCACGCCCGCGAAGCCATCGCATTGACACAGGGTAAAAACCGAGCCGATCTGGACACTGACCGGTTGTTGAATCTGGCTCTCGTACGGCTGCTGGAAATCGTTGGCGAAGCGGCAGGCCGTGTCCCGAAAGAATTGTGCGCGCTCCACCCTGAAATTCCGTGGCCGCAAATCATCAGCCTGCGCAACCGCTTGATTCACGGTTACGATTCGGTTGACTTCAACATTCTGTGGCAGATTCTCGCCAACGACTTGCCGCCTCTGATCCCAGCGCTGGAAGCAATTATCACCTCCGAACTATCCACCAAAGAGGATTGACCAAAGAAGAACGACAAGCCATCGGCAGGCGAGACGCCTGCGCTCCCGGCTTAGAACTGCACAGTCGCGGCGCGGAACGTGGCGGCGGCTTGTTCGTATTCGGCCTGGATTTCGATCAGTTTCAGCCGCGCTTCGGCGGTGGCGCGTTCGCGCTGGTTGACCAGAAACAACGTGCTGTCGCCAAGCTGGAATTTGACGCGTTCGCCTTCTTCCAATCGCTGCGCCAGTTCGACTTCCTGCACGGCGACTCGGTACCGTTCGTAAGCCGTGTTGATGGCGTTGATGGCGTCCAGCACTTCCAGCGTGATGCGCTGACGTTCGTTGACGGCGTCAAAATCCACTTTCTGAATCTTGGCCAATGCCGCTCCGATCTGGCCTTCGGCGGCGCGCTGGCGCAACGGCAAGGTGAAACTGACACCCGCTTTGACCGTGTTGCCGATGGATCCCAACCCGGTGTCGCGCCCGGGACTGACGCTGAAATCAATGGCGGGTTGGCGCTGGTTTTTGGCCAAATCCAAATCAATTTGCGTTTGCTGGCGACTCAAATTCAGCGCGCGCAATTCAGGCCGACGCTCCAAGGCCAGCCGCTGCCCATCGGAAGCTTGCTGGCTGCTGAAAATTCGCGGCGCATCGAAACTCGCCGGAGCCTGGCTTTCTTCGGGACTGGCCAGCGGACTGCCGTCGGGCGCCCACAAAAACATCGAAAGTTTGAACGCGGCTTTTTGCAAATCGCGCTCGGCTTTGACGATGGCTCCCTGCCGGCGCTGGACTTCCAGATCGGCTTCGGTGGCGTCAATCTGCGGCAAATCGCCAGCCGCGACTCGGTCGCGCACCGCCGTGGCGCGAAACTCCGCCAGCCGCAACAGATCGCGCGCCACATCGAGTTTGATTTTCGAAGCCGTCCAATCCCAATAACTCGTCGCCGCTTTGAGCAGCAAATCCAATCGCGCCAGTTCAAATTCTGTCTGCGCCAGCGGTTCGCCCAACCGGGCCTGCATTTCCGCCGCAGACTTTTCGTTGATGCGCGCGCCGCGCAACAGCGGCAGTTTGAATTCCAAAAAGTATTCGCCGCTGCTGCCCGTGGGCGACAACGGAGATTTGACCTTGCCCAGATTGAACCGCGTACCCGCGCCAATCTTCACGCCGTAGCGGGTCAGAAATTCTACGCCTGCGTCGGCCACGCGCATTTCGCCGACTTTGCCGCGCTGCGTTTTAGCGTCGAATTCCGTGTTGAAGCGCAGGTAATCGCTCCCGGCGGAAACGACCGGATCGAACGCGCCTTGTTTTTCCAGCAGCTTGGCGGCGGCGATGTCGCGCTGCAATCCAACGCCACGCAATTTCGGATGATTGCGTTCGACGTTCGACAACACGTCTTCGAGCGTGATTTTCGGCAATTGCTGGCCGGTTGGCTTTGCCGCCGGTTCGACCTTGCGCCCGCTTTGCGGTTCCAAATCCACGAACGGAGCGCGCATCAACGCCGCGCGAATCGAAGCGGCAATGTCCGCGTTTGTCGTTTGCTGCGTGGCTGGGACTTGAGCCAGCGCCGGTTCGCCCAGCCAGATCGGGACAATGATTAACAGGAAAACACAGGCCAGATGGCTGCGTTCCCAGCGAAAAGATTGGATGTTCGGTTGGTGATTCAATCTACTTCTCATACTTACCACTGCTTGAATCTTCTTTTTTCTCTTTGCCTTTGATGATCGAACCGTTGTCTTTGCGTTCTCCGACGGGAGGACGTTCGACCGTTGGCGGGAAAGCGTTGAACTGCCGCCATAACTCGAAGCCCAACGAAACGCGGTCGAGCATGACCCATCCGTTGACTTCGCCGCCGGGACGCAATTGATCCAGCGATGGCCAGGGTTCTTCTTTTCCGGCTTTGATGAGTTCTTCGTCAGGAGTGACCAGAATACGGAACCGCGCGTTGCCGTCATCCACGGCGTCAATCACTTTGACCCGCCCGGCAAAAGTTCCCACGGCAATCGAAGGCCATCCGACAAATTGCACGGCAGGCCATCCGGCGAAGTTCAATCGTACTTGTCGCCCGACCGAAACCAGCGGCGCGTCGTAATCCGACAAATACAATTCAACGGCTTGATCGGTGGTTTCCGGCGCCAGCACGGCCAGTTGATCACCGGCCTTGACGGTTTCGCCGGGACCGACTTTCAACAAGCGAACGACTTTTCCTGCGCTCGGCGAACGCACCCACCGCTGATCGGTTCGTTGCTGGACGTTGTTGAGTTCCAATTCCAGTTTTTGAATGTCGCTGTTGGTCTTGGCGATGGTTTCACGGACGCTGGCCAGCGATGCGCGCAAACTGTTCAATTGCGCCGAAGTGTCGTTGTCCACGCGGCGTTGATCGAATTCTGCGACCTGCAACGCCTTGCGCGCGACATCCAACGCAGCCTGCATGCTTTCAAGTCGTGTGGTGGCGGTGACGATTTCCAATTCGGCCAGTTCCAGATCGCGTTTCGACCGCAATCCTTTTTCAAACAATTCCTGAATTCGTTTCTGGTTCAAATCCGCCGTGGTCACGGCTTGCCGTGCCTGTGCGACGTTTTGTTCGGCCTGTTTGACGGCGTCGGCGGCTTGACGTGCGCGTTGAATCGCGGCGGGAATCGCCTGACCACGCGAACCTTCCAGATCGGTCAATTGCGCCAGTAACGCCGTTTCGCGCGCAGCGGTCTGCGTCAATCCGCTTCGGGTGTAATCCAGTTGGGATTGCAATCTTTCTACCTGGTCTTTGGCCAGAAACTTGGAATCAATGTCCTGCAGTTCGGCCAGCACTTCGCCTGCGGCGACGGTTTGCCCTTCGACCACTCGCCAGTTCACCAGCCTGCCGGGGATTTGCGCTTCGATGGTCTGCGGACGTTCCATCGGCGAAAACACGATCACGCGCCCGTAACCTGTGACCGATTGTTGCCAGGGAACGAAATACAGGCTCAGCGTCACAACCAGCAGCAAAGCCAACATAACCAGCGCCACCGGACGCAGCGAATGCGGAGTTTTAAGCAGTTCGACGGATTTCAGTCTGGCGGGTCTGTCCACGGCCAGCCGCTCTTCAACCAGAGATTCTTTTGTTTGACGAAAGGTTTCAGCGCTCACGATCAATTCACCTCGCGTTTTTGCAGAGTGGGAAAGAGTTTTTTGAATTGCACTGTCGGACGGCTCATCAAATCCAGCGGAGCGCCCGATTCCACAATGCGCCCTTCGGACAGCACGTACACCGTCTGAGCGCGTCTGACCAGTTCTGGATCGTGCGAAATATCAATGATCGTCCAGCGATGTTGGGAACTGTAAAGCGCCTCCACAATTTGCAACTTGTCGTATTCGTCAATACCGGTAAAGCCTTCGTCCAGAATCAACAATTGCGGGCGCGCGACAATCGCACGCGCAATCAACAAACGTTGCAACTGGCCGCGCGAAAGATTGCGCCCTTCGGAGGAAAGTTGCGTTTGCAATCCGTGCGGAAATTTTTCCAGTTCGCTCGACAAATTGGTGAATTCCAGCGCCCACTGCAAATCTTCGTGGGTGATGAATTCGCGTCCGAGCAGGATGTTTTCTTCGATGGTTCCGGCGAAAACTTCATTCGCGTCTCCGACCAGTCCGACGACACGTCGCAAACTTTCCAGCCGTGCGTCGCGCACGTCCATGCCGTTGATCTGCACCAACCCCGTTCGGGGCGGGTGCAATCCGCACAACAACGCCGCCAGCGTGGATTTGCCCATGCCGCTTTCTCCCACCAGACTGACGTGTTCGCCCGGTTTGAGCGTCAGGTCCAATCCCGCCAGAATTTCGTTGTCGTCCTCATACGAAAAATGAACCTTGCGGCAAGCCACGCTCGCTCCTGTTTCCGAGTAAGGCAAAGAACGCCCTGCCGTCCGTTCGACGGGCAAATCCGTCAGATGGCCTACCTTGTCCAGGCTGGTCAGCAAATCGAAACCGTTTTCCATCAAACGAACCAGCTTTTCCAGATTTTCCAGCATGCCGAAAACTATGATTTCCGCCGCCACCACCTGCCCCAGCGTGAATTGCCGGTTGATGACCAACCAGCCGCTGATGGCCAACACTCCTGCGCTGGCCATGGCTTTGAACAAATACGCTCCGAACGCCTGCCTGAACAACACGCGAAAATGACTACGACGGGCTTTGACGTATTCGATCACCAGATTGTCTGCGCGTTCGATGGAAAACGCAGGCGCGGCGTTCAGTTTGAATCCGCGCTGGCAGCGAGTTATTTCTTCCAGCCAGTCGGCAACGCGATATTTGAGGATGGATTCGTCAATGCTGGTTCGCAATCCGCCGAATCCCAATCCCCACACCACCAGTATGACAAACAAGATTACGAACAGATCAAAGGCCAGCAGATAAGGGCTGTAAAACGCCAGAATCACCAGTCCCACCAGCACCTGCAAGAGCGATCCCGGTCCTTCCAGCAGAATTTTGGCAGCGGTTTTTTGAATCATAATCACATCAAAAAACCGGTTGACCAGATTCGGCGCATATTGACTGGTGAGCACATCGTGTTCGATGCGCGGCAAACGTTCCGCCAATTCCAGGCTGACACGCGCAAAAATGCGTTGCTGCATCTTTTCCAGCAAAGCCAGTTTGAGCAATCGTATGAAGCCCGCAATCAACAATGCTCCCAACACGCCCGCCGTCAATACGATCAAGGGTTGCATCATGACGCCAGCGGCAATCGTGTTGACCAGAGCCTGCGCGGCCAGCGGAACGGCCAGAGTCAGCAGCCCGATCAAGCTGGTGTAAATCAGAATCGTAATCAAGTCAGGCAATTCCAGACTCAACAAATGACGCAATCGTTGATACGGCGTCGGGTGGTGGGAATGTGAAATGGATGTGTGTTCGGTTGTTTCCATAATGTTCTCAGAATCACGCAAACTCGGATTCAAGCTCGGCTGCCAAATCAAATTTCGCGCCAAACCTGCCGTGAACCGGATTTGAATGAATCTTTGTGAAATCGAGCCTGTTTCCCTGCGGTTCGGCGGGGAAACTCCCGGAAGATTTTATGCTAATTTGCCGCAATCTGCCGCAGAACCGGGAAATTCTGCCGCAAAACTCTGAACAAGGACAACCCCATTATCTCAACGCGACCTGGACAAGCTTGATTCCCCAAAAATTAAAAAAATTGTTTACAGTCAAAAGTCGGCATGTATAATCGCGCTTCGTGACGAAGCTGAGATGTAATCGTCACAAGCCCCGAATCCCAAAAATTCCCACTCTGCCGCCAGAGCATCGAAACCTTCCAACCCCCACCGGACGAGACAATCGTCGCGCTTACAATCAATGTCGAATTTGTTATTCTCTCCGTAAGATTCCCAGTATCAGCGATCTATTGAAATTTATGTTGCTGCCTCGGCACGAGGTTTCCTATCAAGGTCTAACTGTTTGGCCACAAGTGTGTCCACAGTGCATCTCCAAGGAACCGGCAACTTTCCCGAATACAAAAAAACACGTGAAAACAAACTCCGACCAGTCTGGAACCGCTGCAACGAAACTCCCCGTTTTCCGCATACAGCCGTCACACGGCTGGGTGTCGCTTCGGCTCGGCGAATTGTGGGAATACCGCGAACTGCTCTATTTCCTGGTCTGGCGCGACATCAAAATTCGATACAAACAAACGATGCTGGGTGCGGCGTGGGCCATCATTCAACCGTTGATGACAATGGTCGTGTTCAGCCTCTTTTTCGGCAAACTGGCCAAGATTCCTTCAGATGGAATTCCATATCCCATCTTTTGTTACGCGGCTCTGGTTCCCTGGACGTTTTTCGCCAACGGATTGACGCAATCGTCGAACAGTCTGGTGGGCAGTTCCAATCTGCTCACCAAAGTCTATTTTCCGCGCCTGGCCATTCCCATCGCCACAGTGTTTTCCGGTGTCATTGATTTTCTGCTGGCATTCGGAATTTTGCTGGCGATGATGCCTTTTTATCACGTGCCGATCACCTGGAAAGTATTGTGGTTTCCGGCGTTTTTATTGCTGGCGCTGGTGACTTCGCTGGGAGTCGGTTTGTGGCTTTCGGCGTTGAACGTGCAATACCGCGACGTTCGATACGTCGTTCCGTTCATCACGCAATTCTGGATGCTGGCCACGCCGATTGCCTATCCCAGCAGTTTGCTGAGCGAACCCTGGAAAACGATTTACGGTTTGAACCCAATGGCAGGTGTCGTCGAAGGGTTTCGCTGGGCCTTGCTGGGATCGAAGATTTCTGTTGGGCCGCTGCTCGCTGTGTCGTCGCTGGCCGCCTTGCTGATTCTGGTCGGCGGCGCGTTTTACTTCCGAAAGATGGAAAAAACGTTTGCCGACATAGTTTGATTCTTCGGGGCATTCACATCACCCAAACTCAATTCGGAATTTCGCGCCATGAGCTTACGTCAAAAAATCGCTTACGCAGGCCGTCACTTTACGCCGACCTGGCGATACGGTTTCAACCTGAAATCCACGATGGCCTATTTGTTCGAGCATCCCCAACTCGATGGCGAAGCCGCACGCATACTGTCGGAGCTGAATCAAAATGGCATCGCCACCAGTTCGGTAGACAGGTTGTTGCCGGCATCTTCCCTGTTCGGCGAACTGTGCAACGAGGTCGAAGAGTTGGAAAAATCCTTCAGCCCCAAACTGGAAGAAGCGCGCTTGGCGGCCAATCAGGATACGGAAAGCCTGAAAACCTTCATCTTCAAATTGCTGGGCGAAGTTCCAGTCCTCGATCCCGAAAGCGTCTACGCGCGATTTGCTTTGCAACCGGAAATTCTGCAAATCGCCAACGCCTATTTCGGAATGCTGACGCAGCTCAGGTATTACAACGTCTGGCATACGCTGGCGTCGCAAGCGCGCGCGCGCGAATCGCAGCTATGGCATCGTGATCGGGAAGATCATCTGATCCTCAAATTGTTTGTTTATTTCGACGACGTGGACGAAGGAGCAGGGCCGTTCACTTACGCTCCTGGGACGCATCGCAAAGGCCACATCAAACAGGAGCCTCAAACCTTCACGGAAAAAGGCGTGCAACGTTGGCGGGACGAACAGATGATTCCCATCGTTCCCGAAGACAAATGGATCAAGGCGCTGGGGAAAAAAGGCGACATCGTCTTTGCCGACACGCGCGGATGCCACAAAGGCGGGTTGGCCAGAACCAAAGACCGATTGCTTTACACCTGCCTGTTTACGTCGCCGACTTCGCAGGTGGCTGAGTTATTCAACCGACCGAAGCACGTTCCAATGCCAACCGACAAAGCGCAGGCGTTTGCGCTGACACGAGGCTGATTCAGGCGAACAGTCGTTTTCGATTTATGAACTCAACTGCGCGAACCCGGACGTATTCTCACTTCCGACTTGGACTGAGGAAGTATCTCAACCGAAATCCCGGTTTGTTGAAAATCGCCCGCGCGCTTCGCGCCATCTGGTTGCTGGGTCCCTGGCGCGCAATACTGGTCAAATATCATCAACGTTTCAACCGCAACCAGACGTTGCCTCGCAATCAGAGTTCGCTGTTTCAGGAACTGGATGTTGACGCGACGGTGCGCGCATTGGAGCAAAACGGTTATTCGCCGGGCATTCAAGTGCCCGATTCGCAGATCGAACAGATTTTGTCGTTCAGTCTGAACTCGAACAAACGAAAGTGTCGCAATCCTCATTTGATCTGCGACACGATCAGGCAAATTACCCACGACCCCAAAATCATCGAAATCGTCAGCCGATACCTCGGCGCGGAGCCTGTGTTGTACCAAACCGATTTGTATTGGACGTTGCCTCCGGCGGACGAAGAAAAACGCATGGGAATGATCGCGCAAAAATCGCGTTTTCATTATGACGTTGGCGATTTTCGCTCGCTGGCGGTGTTCATTTACCTGACGGATGTCACTGCCGAGTGCGGCCCGCACGTCGTCATCGAAGCCACGCATCGAACCAAATCCGCCTGGCGATTGCTGAGCCGCATACTGAGCGACCAAACCGCCGAACGACAATTCGGCGACCGCATACGGGTAATTACAGGCCAACGCGGCTCAGGCTTCTTTGAGGATTTGACCTGTTATCACAAGCACGCTGCCGGAAGAAAAGAACGGCTGATGCTGACCATCACATACATGCTGCAACGAACTCCGTTGCTCTGACACCAGAGGAAACTTTGCAAAACTGGTTCGATCATTTTGGCGACGACGACAATCCGTGTCTGGTGATTGGCGAAATCGCGCAAACTCACGACGGCAGTTTGGGAACGGCGCACGCTTACATTGACGCCGTCGCCAATGCTGGCGCGGGCGCAATCAAATTCCAGACGCACATCGCCTCCGCCGAAAGCACGCCCGGCGAACCGTGGCGCGTAAAATTCAGCCGACAGGATGAAACTCGTTACGATTATTGGCGGCGCATGGAATTCACCGAACCGCAATGGCACGAACTGGCCGCACACGCCAGCGAACGCGGATTGATCTTTCTGTCGTCGGCGTTTTCGTTCGAAGCTGTCGAACTGCTCGAACGAGTCGGAGTTCCAGCATGGAAAGTCGGCGCGGGCGAAACTTCGAATTTGCCGTTGCTGGAAAAAATGGCGCGCACCGGCAAACCCGTTTTGTTGTCGAGCGGCATGTCCGATTGGAACGAACTCGACGCGGCGGTTGCCTGTGTTCGCCAAAACAACGCGCCTGTCGCAGTGTTTCAATGCACGACTTCTTATCCCTGCCCGGCGGAAAAACTGGGTTTGAACGTGATGGTGGAACTGCGCCAGCGGTATCAATGCCCGGTCGGGTTGTCCGATCATTCCGGCGTGATTTATGCAGGCTTGGCGGCGGCGACGCTCGGCGCAAGGCTGATCGAAGTTCACGTCACATTTTCGCGCGAATGTTTCGGGCCGGATGTCGTCGCTTCGATCACCACCGCCGAATTGAAACAACTGACCGAAGGCGTTCGCTTCATCGAAACCGCCATGGCGAACCCCGTCAACAAAACGGCGATGGCGGAATCGCTGAGCGAATTGAAGCGCGTGTTCGGCAAAAGCCTTGTCGCCGCGCGCGATTTGCCCCTTGGACATCGAATCACCGCCAGCGACCTTGCGCTGAAAAAACCCGGCACAGGTATTCCCGCAGCGCGTTACGGCGAATTCATCAATCGAACATTGCGGCGCGCGGTCAAGGCAGACACTCTGTTTTCGGAGGAAGATTTTGAATAAACGAAAAGTGTGCGTGGTGTTGGTTGACCGCGCCAACTACGGGCGGATCAAACCAGTGGTGCAATCCATTGCCAATCGTCCCGAACTGGAATTGCAGATCGTCGCCGCGGGCACGATGGTGCTGGAACGATTCGATCAACCGGTCAATGTCGTTCGCAAAGACGGTTTCAAGGTGGACGGCGAAGTTTATCTGGAACTGGAAGGTTCGACTCCGGCGACGATGGCGAAATCGGTCGGTTTCGGCGTGGTCGAATTCGCCAGCGAATTTCAGCGGCTGAAACCCGATGTGGTTTTGTTGATCGGCGACCGTTACGAAATGCTGGCGGCGGCGATTGCGGCGGCTTACATGAATGTCTGCATCGCCCACATTCAGGGCGGCGAAGTGTCCGGTTCGATTGACGAAAGCGCGCGCCACGCCATCAGCAAATTCGCGCATTTCCATTTTCCCAGCACGCAACGTTCGGCGGAGTATTTGATCCGCATGGGCGAACGCCCGGACACGATTTTGGCCGTCGGCTGTCCTTCGTCGGACATTGCGCGAACTTTTGACCGCACGCTGAGTTCGGAAATCGTCAACACTGGCGGGGGCGGCGTGCCGATTGATGTCGCGCAACCGTTTTTGCTGACGCTGTTTCATCCGACGACGACTGAATACGGCGGCGAACGCGCGCAGATGGAAGCCGTGTTGGAAACGCTGCGGCGATTGGCGATGCAGACCATTTTGTTGTGGCCGAACATTGACGCCGGATCGGATCACATCAGCAAGGCCATTCGCAGTTTCCGCGTCAATCACCAACCCACATGGCTGAGAAACCTGACCAACCTGTCGCCGGAAAATTACCTGAAAGTTTTGGCCAATGCCGCCTGCGCAATCGGCAATTCCAGCAGCTTCGTGCGCGACGCGGGCTACTTTGGAACGCCGATTGTGCTGGTTGGCAATCGCCAGGAAGGCCGCGAAACAGACGCTCACGTCACGCGCGTCGAGCCAACCGCCGAGGCGATTTTCGCCGCCGCACAGCGACAACTCGAACATGGCCGTTACGCGCCGAGCACGCTTTATGGCGACGGTTTTGTCGCCGAACGCATCGCGGGTGGTTTGGTCGAATTGCAGCCGTACATTCAAAAGCGACTGAATTACGTTTACGAATAAGATGCGAGTTTTAGGATTGATTCCAGCACGCGGCGGTTCCAAAGGCGTGCCGCGCAAAAACATCAAGCTGCTGGCGGGAAAACCGCTGCTGGCTTACACGGCGGAAGCAGCGTTGGCGGCCAAGCGACTGGCGCGCGTGGTGCTCAGCACGGACGACGCAGAAATTGCTGAGGTCGGAAAAGAGTCCGGCGTCGAAGTTCCCTTCTTCCGTCCGGCAGAGTTGGCTGAAGACTCAACGCCGACTTTGCCCGTGGTGCAACACGCGCTGAGCTTTCTGGAACGACAAGGCGACCGGTTCGACGCGGTGTGTTTGCTGCAACCGACCAATCCGTTGCGGCGCGCGGGCGATATTGATGCCTGCATAGAATTGATGGAACACCACGCGGCGGATTGCGTCGTCAGCGTGTTGCGGGTTCCCGCCGAACACAATCCGCATTGGGTGTACTTCGTGAACAGCGACGGCAGCTTGCGCTTGAGCACTGGCGAAACAACACCGATTCCACGTCGGCAGGAATTGCCGCCGGCGTTTCACCGCGAAGGTTCGATTTACATCACGCGACGCGACGTGGTCATGACGCAAAACAGTTTGTTCGGCGCGCGCGTGGTCGGTTACGAAATGACCCCATCGCTCAGCGTCAACATTGACACTCCTGAAGACTGGAAACTTGCGGAACAGTTGATTGTGGCCAAGTCATCAGCAGCGAAGTGACACTGGAAATTCAATCCACCGCAAAGACGCGGAGGATCGCAGAGCTTACGCAGAGTCTGTTTAAGAATCTCTGCGCGTTCTCAGCGTTCTTCTGCGATTCTGCAGTGAAAGAAATTAACTTGATACGTTTATCTTCAACTCTCTTTTACCTCTGAAATGTGCGGAATCACCGGTTTATTCGGTAACAATTGGAATCAATCGCAACTGGCGGCAGCGGTCGGCAGCCAACGGCATCGCGGACCTGACGCCGAGGGAATCTGGCTGTCTCCGTCAAAACGCGCTGGATTGGGACACAATCGGCTGAGCATCATTGACCTCTCTGAAGCCGGTCGCCAACCGATGAGCAATCACGATGGCCGCTTGCAGATTGCCTTCAACGGCGAAATTTACAACTACCTGGAACTGCGCGCCGAACTCAGCGAATACCCTTATCGAAGCCACAGCGACACGGAAGTGATACTGGCCGCCTACGAACGCTGGGGCGAACGTTGCCTGGATCGGTTGATCGGCATGTTCGCGTTTTTGATCTGGGACGAACGCGAGCAAAAGCTGTTTGCCGCGCGCGACCGCTTCGGCGTCAAACCACTCAACTATCATCTGAGCGCGGACGGCACGCTGGCGATTGCCAGTGAAGTCAAAGCCTTGTTCGCCGCGGGCATCGCCGCCGAACCGGACGAAATCGCCTGGGCCAATTATCTGAACGCAGGTTTGTACGACCACACGCCGCGCACTTTCTGGCGCGGCGTGAATTCCCTGCCCGCCGGTCATTGTCTGAGCTGGCAACGCGGCGAGCTGAAAATCGCCCGCTGGTACGATCTGGCCGAACGCAGCGGCGAAGCTTTTGACCAACGCAACGAAACAGAAGTCCGCGAAGAATATCTGTCGTTGCTGACGGACAGTGTCCGGTTGCGATTTCGATCGGATGTCCCGGTCGGCATCAATCTGAGCGGCGGGGTGGATTCGTCCACGCTGCTCGGCCTGGTTCACGCGGTGCAAGGCGCGGACAGCAATGTCAAAGCCTTCACCTTCGTCACAGGCGACACCGATTACGACGAATTGCCCTGGGTCGAACAAATGCTGGCGCGGACGAATCACCCGGCAATGGTTTGCAAGCTCGATGTAGCCGACGTTCCAGCGTTGGCCGAATCGGTGCAGCGCCATCAAGACGAACCATTCGGCGGTTTGCCTACCCTGGCTTATGCCCGCGTGTTCGAGCGTGCCCGGCAGGAAGGCGTGATCGTTCTGCTCGATGGACAAGGAATGGACGAACAATGGGCGGGTTACGATTATTACCAAACCGCAGTGGCTTCGGCGGCGGCGGTCGGCAGCGTCAGCCTGGTTCAAGGAACCAAAAACCGCCCGGTCAAACCAGAATGCCTGCAACCGGAATTTCGCGCGATGGTCGAAGAGTTTCGCGCGCCGCAACCTTTTTCCGACCGGCTGCGCAATCTGCAATACCGCGACGCGATGTTGACCAAAATTCCGCGCGCGCTGCGTTTCAACGACCGGATTTCCATGCGCGCTTCGACCGAGTTGCGCGAACCTTTTCTGGATCATCGCCTGTTTGAACTGGCGTTGCGCCAACCGATGGAACGCAAACTCGGCAACGGCACGAGCAAATGGATGTTGCGGCGCATTGCCGCCGAGTTATTGCCTGAAGGCGTGGTCGAAGCTCCAAAACGTCCGCTGCAAACTCCGCAACGCGAATGGTTGCGCGGCCCGCTGCGCGATTGGGCGACTGAACAAATCGAATCGGCGCTCGGCGGTTGGGGCGCAAACTGGATGGACGCCGGCGCTGTGCGCGCGGAGTGGCAGCATTATCTGTCAGGCGAAAGCGACAACAGCTTTTACGTCTGGCAATGGATCAATCTGGGATTGATGAATCAACGATGAGCGATGTAGCCATAAAAGTCGAAGGACTCTCGAAACAATATCGGATCGGCGCTGCGCCGGAAAAATACAAAATGATGCGCGACGTGGTGGCGGGCGCGTTGACCGCTCCGTTGCGCGCGTTGCGCTCACTGGGCAAGTCGAAAGCAGATGCGGACGAACAGAGTTTCTGGGCGGTGCAGGATGTTTCCTTTGAAATCAAACGCGGCGAAGTGGTCGGCGTCATCGGACGCAACGGCGCAGGCAAAAGCACCTTGCTGAAATTGCTGGCGCGCATTACCGAACCTACGCTCGGCGAAGCGGAAATTCACGGACGCATAGGCGCGTTGCTGGAAGTCGGCACGGGTTTTCACCAGGAATTGACCGGGCGCGAAAACGTTTTTTTGAACGGCGCGATTCTGGGCATGCGCCGCGAAGAAATCGTTCGCAAATTCGACGAGATCGTCGAATTTGCCGAAGTCAGCAGGTTCATTGACACACCGGTCAAACGATATTCGAGCGGCATGCATCTGCGGCTGGCGTTTTCGGTCGCCGCGCATCTGGAACCGGAAATTTTGCTGGTGGACGAAGTGCTGGCCGTCGGCGACGTGGCCTTTCAGAAAAAATGCGTCGGAAAAATGGAAGACGTCGCTTCGCAAGGCCGGACAGTGCTGTTCGTCAGCCACAATCTGGCGGCGGTCAAGGAACTGTGCCAGACCAGCATTGTGCTGAGCGGAGGGCGGCTGGCTTTTCGCGGATCGGTCGTCGAAGGTCTGGCGCATTACGGACAATCGCTCGCCTCATCCGATTCGGTTGAAGAAACCTCGCGCGGCACTCATTGGCGCAAGGTGCGTGTCAACGGCCAAAGCGACGGCTTTGCCACAACCGTCAACAGCGACAGCGATTTTTTTGTCGAAGCCCAATTTCACGCCGCCGCTGCCATCGCCAATGGCGCGTTCTTCTGTATCGTCAATGACGCCATCGGCAACCAGTTCATTCACCAACGCATCGGACTGCGCGATTTAAGCCGCGACCCGCTCGCGCCCGGAACTCATCTGTTGCGCTCTTGTTTTCCTCCGTTATGGCTGGCGCCGGGCGTTTACACGGTTTATTTCAAATTCATCGGACAGAGCGTTGACGGCAAACAGGAAGTTCATCATTCCGAACGTCTGCTGTTGGATGTGGCAGGCAGCGCCGAAGGCATCAGTCGCTCTTTGCTGACACCCCCGCTCAACTGGACGCTTCAACGCGACTTATCAATCTAAGTCAGAACAAGCCTTTCAAAACAGAATGGACAAGATTTTTCGACAGGATTTACAAGACGATCAAAGTTTGAAGCAATCCAGCCAGGTCTGAATTCTGTCAATCCTGAAAAAAATCCTGTCAATCCTGTTTCAAAGTTTTCTGCTTCGATTTAGCCCTCAAATTCGGTTTTCCTGTTTACGGTCGTTAAAGATCACTCGCAGCCACAAAATACTTTTTGAAAACCATGACAGCCCCGTCACAACTCAGGAGTTCAAGATGAATGCTCTAAGGTTGTTCTGCCGCCGACTCACCCTCGGCTGCCTGGCAGTTTTCGTATTGGCGATTTCAGGCAATGCCCATTTGGGCTTTGCCCAATCCGCTGTGAATTTGCAGGTCACTTTTCCGACCACGCAAACCAGTTTCAGCTTCAACCAGACTTCGATCATTTTGCGCGGCACGGCTGGCAGCGCCGCTGGCATTCAACAGGTCATGTGGGAATCGCTGGCCACCAATTTGTCCGGTTTGGCCACTGGACAGCAAAACTGGGAGATCAACAACATTTCACTGCGTTCGGGTCTGAACAGGATACAACTGACCGCCCGCGATTTTGCGGGCGCAACAGCGACAGTATGGTTGGACATCACCTATCAGCCGGACAACGTCAGTCCGCAGATTGTCGTCACCACGCCAGCGGCGGGCAATGTGTTGGCGCCTCAAAATCCTGCGACCATTGCCTGGTACATTCTGGGAACGATTCCCGACGACTGGCCGGTGGTGTTGGGCGTGCCGGACATGGCTTTGGAGCTTTACCGCAACGGCGAATTCGTGACCAGGCTTTACGATCAAACGCGGGGCACTTCATCGCTGACGCTGAATGCGTTGAATTTTCCTGAAGGCGACAATTACCGCATACACGCGCTTTCGCGCCACACAGACGGAAGTCGCGGACGTTTCATCGGACAAAGCGGCGCGTTCAGAATCGGTTCTGCCAGCGCGCCGTCAATCGCCTCTTTCACCGCAACCGCGCCCAACGGCGAAGAATCAACTTCGGTGACGGTCAAACTCGGAGAGCAGATCAATTTTCGCTGGAAGCTGGCGGGCGGAGCGCCGCAACAAGCCGCCATCTCGCCTCAGATTGGCACGGTTGTGGGGCGCGTCTCTAAATTGATTGCTGCCACTCAACTCGGATCGGCGACCTACACGCTGAGCGTTTCAAACAGTTTGGGCAGCGACAGCCGGCAGGTTCTGGTGACGGTTGTTCCGAACGACGCGCCACCGCCTGCGACCGAAGTGTTGCACAACGGAATCATATTGCCTGCCGTCTGGCCGCCAGCAAACGCGACTTTTCAAGACACCACCGCGCCGCCGCCTTACCTGATTGCGCCGCCCGCTGTCATTCCAATCAACCTCGGACGGCAGTTGCTGGTGGATGATTTTTTGATTGAAAGCGCGACTTTAACGCGCCAGTTTCACCCGGCAGTCATGCATCCAGCCAATCCTGTGCTTTCGGCTGCGACCGCCGTCGAAAATTCCGGCGACGGGCCGATGGCCATGCCGTTTTCAAACGGCGTTTTTTACGACCCGAAGGATCGCCTGTTCAAGATGTGGTACATGTGCGGATATCGCATCAATGTCTGTTACGCCACCTCGAACGACGGCGTCAATTGGACGAGGCCTTCGCTGGACGTTGTGCCCGGAACGAATATCGTTTTCCGCGACACTTATTACGTTGACGGTTACGTCAACTGGATTGACGAGGAAGAAGCGAATCCCGCGCGACGTTACAAAATGCTGCGCGTCATTTACACGCGGCCTGCGCCGTTGGAATTCCACCTGCATTATTCGGCTGACGGCATTCACTGGGGGCCGGCGGTGGCTGTCAACAAAAGCATCACCGGCGACCGCACCACTTTCTTTTACAACCCGTTTCGCAAAGTCTGGGTTCTGAGTTTGCGCGATTTGCTTTCCGGTTCAACTCGCGTCCGCCGTTATGTGGAAAACCGCGATCTGTCTTTCGCGCTCAATTCAGTGGTCGGCAACACACCTTCTTCCGTTGAAAAAACGCCTGGCGGAACTTCGGCCTGGGTCAAATCCGACAATCTGGACACATCTCATCCCAACGATCCGGGATTCACGCCGCAACTTTACGATCTGGATGTGGCGCCATACGAAAGCCTGCTGGTCGGACAGTTCGCCATTTTGCGTGGCGATTCAGAACGTCCCACGGGCCGTCCGAAACTGAATGAGGTTTATTTCGGTTTCAGCCGCGACGGTTTTCATTGGCATCGTCCGCATCGTCAACCTGTGTTCGCCGCCGCGCAAAATTCCGGCAGTTGGAATTGGGGCAACCTGCAACCAGTGGGCGGCGGGCCTTTGGTGGTCGGCGACAATCTGTATTTTTACTTCAGCGGACGTGCGGGCAGACCCGGCGGCGGCGCAACCGACACCGGAGGCGCAACCGGATTGGCAATTATGCGGCGCGACGGATTCGCCTCGATGAACGCAGGCGACGCCGAAGCAACACTGCTGACACGGACAATCAGCTTCAACGGCAAATTCCTGTTTGTGAATGCGGAAATCGAAGCGGGAGGCAGCTTGTGCGTCGAGGCGCTCAATCAAAACAATCAAGTCATACAACCTTTCAGCCGCCAGAATTGCCAACCAATCACAGGGGCTTCGACCAAACAGATGATTGCCTGGACGGGGGCTTCCGATTTGTCTGCAATTGCGAACCAGCCGATCAAGCTGCGTTTTTACCTGCGACGCGGAAAGCTTTTTTCATTCTGGGTCAGTCCCGCCGCCGAAGGTTACAGCCTGGGTTATGTAGGCGCTGGTGGCCCGGCATTCAGCAGTTTCAAGGATCAACCCGGTGACGGAACATCGCAGCCGTCTTCGCCGCCAACGGCGCAACTCGGCAGCAATGCTCAAACAATCACGCTGGGACAAACGATCACGCTGACTTACGCGACATCGAACGCTCAGAGCGCTTCGATTTCACCTTCAATTCCCGGATGCACAGTCAACGTCAACCAGGTCGGGACCTGCCAGGTCACGCCGATTACGACGGGCGCATTCACTTACACGCTGACTGCTCAGGGCAACGGGCAAACAACGCTTTCGTCCGTGACCGTTACGGTGACGGTTGCGCCGATGCCGCCGGTAATTTCCGGCTTCACCGCTTCCGTGCAACAGATTCAATCGGGGCAAAGCGTCACCTTGTCGTGGAATTTGACCGGCGGCGCGCCCCAAAGTCTGACGCTGACACCGGGCGGTGTTTCCGTGCTCGATCAATCGTCGCAAATCGTTTCGCCATCACAGACCACCACGTATCGCTTGACGGCGGCCAATGCAGCCGGATCGAACTTCGCCGAGGTGACGATCACCGTGCAACCGCCTGAAACAACTACGCCTTCGTCCAATCGCGCGCTGCGTTTCGACGGTCAAAGCGGTTATGTTTCAACCGAAGGGCGATCATTCACCGCGCGAACAAAAACCTGGACGATGGAAGTCTGGATCAAGCTTTCAACGCATGTTCACAATTACCAGACGGCGCTCGGCAATGGCAGCGGCAACGACATCAGGCTTTTCGGCGGCACGCAGGCCAAAGTGCTGCTTTCCATTTACAACGGCGCGTTCGCCAATTTCTTCGGCTCCCGCGTGGTAAACGACGGCGTCTGGCATCACGTCGCGGCAGTGCGCAACCAGGACCGGATTTATCTTTACATTGACGGGCAACCGGACACGGACAGCGCAACCGGTCTGCCTTACAAACAACTCGTCAACAATTCAGACAGCAATTTCGGACTGCGAGCTATTGGCAATCGAGGAACGCCGAGCGAATGGTACGGCGGCGACATTGACGACGTGCGACTTTATCAACGCGCGCTTTCGCAATCCGAAATTCTGGCGCATTACAACAACGGCGCAGGGATTGGCAGCGCCGCCGACAACGGCCTGGCAATGGGGTTTGATTTCAACGAAGAATCGGGCGGAGCGCGCGATTTTTCAGGCTCACAGTTCGTCGCCCCGCTCTTTGGCGGAGTCACCCGAATCGGACGCGAAACGACAGGAGCGCCAGCAGACACCACGCCGCCCGTCGTCACACTGACTTCGCCTTCGCAAAACAACTTCCCAGCCGGAACGTCGCAAATCACAATCGGCGTCAACACCAACGAAGCGGCGAACTGCCGTTACTCCGCAGACACCAATCTGCCTTTTGCGCAAATGTCGTCGTTTACGCAAACCGGCGCGCAAACGCACGCCGTCGCCATCGCCACGCAAAACGGGCAAAGTTACAGCTTCGCGCTGCGTTGCGCCGACAACGCCAACAATGTTTCCGCAGCGCAAATGGTCAATTTCAGCATACTGTCAGCCCCGCCCGCCGATACCACGCCGCCGGTCGTAACGATAATTTCGCCGTCGCAAAGCGTTTTTCCGGCAAACACGACTCAGGTCCAGATTGGCGCGACGACGAATGAACAAGCCGTCTGTCGTTTCGCCGACAACGCCAATCTGCCGTTCGCTCAAATGACCCTGTTCGCTCAAACAGGAACCACAACGCACGCCGCCAACATCGCAACGCAAGCCGGACAGTCTTACCAGTTTTTCGTGCGATGCGCTGACGCGGCGGGCAATGTGTCGAATGCGCAAAGCGTGGTTTTCAGCGTGCAATCTACGGGCGGAACCGTTAATCGCGCGCTGCAACTTGACGGGACGACAGGATATGTGGAGATGGCCGATTATCCGTCTTTCTTCCTGACACAATGGACGATTTCCGTCTGGGTGAAATCCACTTCGCAACGAATTGATTTCATGACGCTGTTTGGCAATGGTTCCGGCAACGATCTGAGAATGGCCGGAGGCGTCATGGCTCTTTCCATATACAACGGCGCGTTCAGCAACTTCATAGGCACGCGACGGATCAATGACGGCCAATGGCATCACGTGGTGGCGATGCGAGACGGCGACCGATTGCGCGTTTACATTGACGGACAGGTGGAATACGACCGCAGCGATTCATCGCAACAAGGTTATTTTTCAATCAACAATCCGGCTGCGCCCAACCGGTTCAATCTGCTCGCCATCGGCAATCGCGGAACGCCGAGCGAGTTTTATCAGGGTTTGCTGGACGAGGCGCGAATGTATGCGCGCGCGCTCACGCACGCGGAAGCGCTGGCGCTTTACAACAACGGACTGGGAACGGCAAATCCGTCGTTGCCGGGATTGCTGGCCGAATACAACTTTGACGAAGATGACGGTCCCGTTCAGGACACATCAGGCAATGGACGCGCGGGCATTCTCAAAGGTGGAATCGTTCGCGTCGTTCGCTGAAATCATGCAATCAACAATTTCAACATCGAAGGTCAAAGAGCGCGCGGCAATGGCCGATTCCGATAAACCCCAAATCGTCGCGCTCTCGTCTTCACTGCTGACAGACAGGATTCTGCTTTACACAAACTTTCTGCCCGTTGTGAACAGCGCGGCGGAAATCAGTTTATGGACGATGTCGGCCCGACAATCCGAGGTTCCAGCCAATCTGGCAGCGACCATGGGCGGCGAGGTCGAACCGATGCCGGACATCAAACCGTTCAAGGAATTCCCATACAATTATCTGCGACGATTGAACGACCTGACCTGGGATTTCCGGCTGCATTCGCCGAGCAGGATGAGCAAGATCAAACATCAGCGCGGATATAAAAATCTGCGTATGCGCGCGCTCAAATTGCCTGCTCGTTTGCTGGCCTCGTTTGGCGTCGAAAACCTGCTGGAAGATTGGCTGGAACGGAAACTGTTGGGTTATCCGCGCAGCCCCGAAGCCGAACGACGATTGCGAGCGTTGCAACCGGATGTGTTGCTGACCACCGGCACTTTCCGTTACGAAGAACCGGCTGTTTACGCCGAAGCCCGCAAACAGGGCATCCCCTCGCTCGCCTTCATCACCTCCTGGGACAACATCTCGACCAAAAATCGCATGGTGTTCAAATACGACGGTTATCTGGTCTGGTCGGAACGAATGAAACAGGAGCTTCACGAATTTTTCCCGTACACCAAAACCGCTCCGATTTACGTGGTCGGAGCGCCTCAATTCGACGTGTTCTTTCAGCCGCGTTTTCACCAATCGCGCGAAGCTTTTTGCGCCGAACAGGGATTGCGTCCCGATCTGCCGATCATTTTGTACGCGCTCGGTTCGCCCAATTTCCTGCAGGAACATCATGGCGCGCTGCATCTGGCCGAACGATTGACGCGCGGCGAACTTGGCGATGCGCAAATGCTGGTGCGCCCTCATCCGTTGCATGACAACGGACGCGAAGCGCAGATGCTGAGCAATTTCGGCGACCGCGTCGTCGTTCAACGCACAGGAAAAACCGGCACGGCTGTTCCCGCGCGTTCACAGGACGAAAATCAAATCGGCGAATGGATCAACACGTTTCGTCACGCTGATGTCGTGGTCAATCTGTCGTCCACTGTGGCGATTGACGCGGCGATTTTCGATAAACCGGTGGTCAATCTGGATTACGATCCGCAGCCCGACCAGCCCAATCAAGAACTGATCAAAGATATCAATCATCGTTGGACGCATTTCAAACCAATTGCCGAATCCGGCGGAATCTGGATGACGAACAATCCGGCTGAAACCCTAGAAGCCGTTCAAACCTACCTCAAACACCCTGAACTTCATGGTGAGCGTCGTCGCTGGATGGCCGAATATGTGTGCGGTTACCTGGATGGGCGCTGCGGCGAGCGTATGGCCGAAAGCCTGCTGGATTTCACCAGACAATTCGCCGGGAAGGAACGCGGACAATGGCGATAATGAAGCGAATGAGCGAAGAACTGGCCGCCACAACCACACTCAATTCCGTCCGCGTCGCGCAACAAGACCAGGAATGCGCGCGCCCAGGCATTCTGGCCATACTGCCGCGCGGCGAAACCATCCGCAATTTCGTTGACAGCGGCGCGCTGGACGTGGCGGCGCGAAATGCCGAAGTTTCGCTGCTGACAGTCATTCCAGACGACGAATACAGACAAATGGCCGAAGAGCATTTCGACCGCGTCATCGAACTTCAGGCTTACACTGAATCTTACGTCGCGCGATTTCTGCGCGATCAACTCGATCTGGCTCACGGGCGCTGGCTGTGGTCTGAAGCCGCCAAAGAACGCTGGCGATTGCGCGATCACGAAGCCAACACGCCGCTCAAAAAAATCAAGCGACTGGCCAAAAAATTGAGTTGCCTGCCTTTCGCCAATCCGGCGGGGCTGGCGTTGTTGGAACGGGCGGAAAGTTTCGCCAGCGCTCGGCTGCGCCGGAGCGACGTTCATTTGAATCTGTTCCGAGAATTGAATCCAGCGCTGGTTTTCAACGCTTCGCACATTCACAGTCGCATCGCCATTCCAGCGGTTCACGCCGCAAAATCGCTGGGTATAACGACGGCGACATTTCTGTTTTCGTGGGACAACCTGACTTCGCAGGGGCGGATCGTTCCTCTTTACGATTATTACCTGGCGTGGAACGAAGAAATCCGCCGACAACTTTTGGGCATCTATCCCGCCATTCGCCCCGATCAGGTTTTCGTCACCGGCACGCCGCAATTCGATTTTCACTTCCAGCCGCAATTTCACTGGTCGCGCGAAAAATTCTGCGCCCGCGTCGGCGCCGATCCGGCGCGTCCAATCGTGCTCTACACCACAGGCATGGACAATCACATGCCCGGCGAACCGCTCATCATCGAAGGCATCAACAACCTGCTGAAAGAGATGACTGAATTCGGTCGCCCGCAATTGATGGTGCGCGTTTATCCCAAGGACCGCAATCCGCAACGCTTTGACGAAATCAAACGCCGCAACCCGGACATACTTTTTCCTCACGTTCCCTGGACGATCAATCATCAAATGCCGAAACCGGAAGACGCTTATCTGCTGACCAACAGCCTGCGCCATGCGGCTGCGGGGATCAACGTAGCTTCGACCATTTCGCTGGAACTGTGCATGTTCGACAAGCCCGTCATCAACGTCGCTTACAATCCGCCGATTGACATCAGCCCCAAAGATTACCGGCTTTATTATCAATTCGATCATTATCGTCCGGTCGTCGAAAGCGGCGCGGTGCAACTGGCGCGCTCCGAAACCGAGATGAAGCAATTGCTGGTTGAAGCTCTGACCGAACCGCAAAAACACAGCGCCAACCGTAAAAACTTCATTCAACGCATGTTCGGCGAAACGCTTGACGGGCAATCCGGCGCGCGAGTCGCCGATGTGTTGTTACGACTGGCCAGAAATCATCATCAATGAGCGCGTACGAAATTTTATACGTCGTCAATTCCAGCCTGGCTTCGCCGACCGGCGGTGGCCGCACGCGAGTCGTGGCCGCGGCGCGCCAAACGACCAAACCGGCAGGCACAGAGCGGTTGAAAGTTCGCATTTTGTGTTTTTGCCCGCCGCAACAATTTCTGAATCTACGGCGGCTGGCCAGTGGCAAGGCGATGCTCGAACGCGAATCGGGCTGCCCGGTGCATTATTTACCCAGCTTGCCGCTGACGCGCATTGGCTGGTTGAGAAAATTGAACAACTGGCATGGCGCGTTGGTGGTGGCGTTGTTGTGTTGGTTTCGCGGCATCAAAATCGTTCACGGGCATGGGTTGCGGCCAACGATCTTCGCTTTGCTGGCGCGATGGTTCAAACGCGATCTGCGCGTAGTGGCCGATGTGCATGGAGCGACGACCGCCGAATACCTTTACGAACGCGAGGTCGTTGGTTACGACGATTTCGCCAGAGACCTGGAATCTCAGGAACGACGCATGATGCGCGAAGCTTCATGGCTGATCTTCGTTTCCGATGCCATGCGCCGTTTTTACGAAACGCATTTCGGGATGAACTTTTCACGATTTTCGATCATTCCCTGCGCCACCGAATCCGATTTCGCGCCGGACGTTTCACGACGCCAACAATTGCGAATCGAAAACGGGTTGAACGACCGTCTGGTGGTTTGTTACGTGGGCGCGTGTGAAAGTTACCAACTGCCCGACGAAATGTGCAGACTGTTTCAATCGTTGCGAGCGAAATTTCCGCAGGCGTTTTTTCTGATCTTTTCCCATCACCGCGAAGCCTTTCTGAAACATCTGGGAGCGACCGGTATAGAACCGGAGCATTCGCGCGTGCTGAGCGTCAAACACCATGAAATCTTCGACCTTCTGCAAATGGCCGACCTGGGTTTGCTGTTGCGGGACGAATCCATAGTCAACCGCGTCGCTTCGCCGACGAAATTCGCCGAATACTGTTTATGCGGCGTGCCCGTGCTGGCGGCGAACGGCATAGGCGATGTCAGCGAACTGATTGAGCGCCACAAACTCGGATTGATCGTCAATCCCAAAGCGCATCGCCTGGACGAAGCAGCGCTGGAATTCATCAGCGAAACGCAAAACAGGCGGCACGAATTCGCATCCAGGCTGACCAATTTCGCGCGCAATCATTTTTCGTGGGACGCTTACGGCGCGGAACTGAGGCGACTGTACATCCAGACAGCTTCGGATGGCGCGTCGAAGCCGGTCAATACGTCGCTGATCGCTGAAAAAACCGATTGCCAGTGAACAAAAACCGACTTGGCACAATGAATCTGGTCGTTTTCTCTCACAAGCTGTGCTGGCCTTCCGCAAGCTCGGAATGCGGTTACGCCAGCGACGGCGGATTTCCGATGCAGATGCGCGCCTTGTCTGAATTGTTTGATCGAACCACGCTGGTTGTGCCGGTCGCCGAATCCGGCCCGACCGCTGGAGAAATTCCGTTGACTGGAAACAATCTGAAAGTCGTTCCGCTCAGCAATCCCGCAGGCAAAGACTGGCAACGCAAACTGCGAATGTTGCCCTGGCTGATAACCAATGGCGCAACCATCTGGCGACAGACGCTGCGAGCCGACGCCGTGCATGCGCCAATTCCGGGCGATGTCGGCACTTTCGGAATGCTGGGCGCTTATCTGATGGGCAAACCGCTGTTCGTTCGTTATTGCGGCAACTGGTTCGCGTCGCACACCGCTGCTGAAAGATTCTGGAAATGGTTTATGCAGCGCGTCGCCGGAGGACGCAACGTCATGCTGGCGACGGGCGGCGACAGCGACGACCCTTCGGCGCAAAATCCGGCGGTGCAATGGATTTTTTCAACCAGCCTGACCCAACAGGAAATCGAATCCATAGGCCAGCCGCGCCATTTGGATTCGAGCAAGAACTTTCGTTTGATAATCATCGCCCGCCAGGAACGCGGAAAAGGAACGGACATAGTCATCGAATCATTGAAAAAGTTGCTGGCCGATTTTCCTTCGTTGCGATTGGATGTGGTCGGAGACGGCGACGCTTTGGCGGAATTCAAACGACGAGCGGTGGATTTGCTAATCGCAGACCAAGTGATTTTTCACGGCAAGGTAAATCACGAATCGGTTTTGCGGTTGCTGCGTCAAGCCGACCTGTTTTGTTATCCGACCGATTCCGAGGGCTTTCCCAAAGTCGTGGTGGAAGCGCTGGCCAGCGGTTTGCCCGTCATCACCACCAAGGTTTCGATTTTGCCGCAACTGATCGGACAAGGCGGCGGAATACTGTTGGAAAAAACGAACGCCGAATGTCTGGCTGATGCGGTGCGACGCTGTTTGAAAGACAAAACGCTCTACCGCCAGATGTCTGAAAACGCTGTGGCGATTGCGCGCAATTATTCGCTGGAAAATTGGCGCAATGAAATCGGGCGGCATTTGCAATCGGCCTGGGAGAATTGAATGTTTGAATTGTCGCAATTGCGCGTTTGTTTTCTGGCGGGCACCCTCGGTCAGGGCGGCGCAGAACGACAATTGTTTTACCTGCTGAAAACGCTTCGCTCAGCGGGCGTCGCTGTCAGGTTGTTGTCGTTGACGCGCGGCGAATTCTGGGAATCGCCGATTGCCGAACTTGGAGTGGAAGTGCGCTGGGTAGGGCAAAACAGTTCTCGTCTGGCGCGATTGGCAACCATCATCCGCGAAGCCAAAGCGTTTGGCCCGGACATTTTGCAAAGCCAGCATTTTTACACCAACCTCTATGCAACGGCGGCGGCGCGTTTGCTGGGAATTCGTGAAATCGGCGCGCTGCGCTGCGACGGGCTGAGCGAAGTCGCCGAACACGGACGCGCGCTCGGTTCGCTGAGTTTGCGCTGGCCGCGTTTGATCGCTGCCAATTCGCGCGCGGCAATTGAATACGCCGTTCAGGCAGGCCGACCGGCTTCAAGCCTGTTTTTTCTGCCGAACGTGATTGATGAATCTCAATTCGATAATTACGAGCGATTTGCTCAGCCCCGCAATGGCGTGTTGCGATTGCTGACTGCCGGGCGATTGGAGCAGCAAAAAAGAGTGGATCGCCTGATTCGACTGCTGGCGGATTTGCGACAGCAATGTTCGATTCCGTTTCGAGCGATCATCGCCGGCGACGGCCCATTGCGCGCTCAACTGGAACAGCAAACCGCAGAAGCAAATCTCTCTGAAGTCGTGGAGTTTCGCGGACTGGTGAAGGATATGAAAACCTTGTATGGCGAAGCGGACATCTTCGTCCTGACTTCTGATTGGGAAGGAACTCCGAACGTCGTCTTGGAAGCGATGGCTTCAGGCTTGCCAGCGCTGGCGACCAAAGTCGGCGGCTTGCCGGAAATTATCGAACACAACGTTACCGGTTTGCTGGCGGTTCCGACGGCGGAATCGGAACTGGCTGCTTTATTGCGACGGTTGGCGGAACAGCCACAATTGCGAACGCAATTGGGAAAGGCTGCGCGTTCTCATATCGAACAACAACACGCGTTGGGCGGATTGCCCGGCGTTCTGGCGGATTTGTACCGTCTGGCATTGGCTTAAAACACCCTGCACTTATGGCAATACCCTACTTTCAACAACCATCCTCGGTTTTGCGTCCAACCGGTGCGCTGTCAAACAGAACGACGGTTGAAATTTTCGCCTGGATTTTCGGCCACGTTTTGCTGGCGTTGTTGATGACGATTGAACCGGTCAAACCGTTGCTGGGAACGGCGCACGCATTGATTGTGCTGGGCATAGGGTTGTTTTACGCGGTCAGTCACCGGATAGAGCGTGTGGTTTACGTCGCCGCATACATTGTCAGTTCCGAAGCGCTCTGGCGTCTGGCCAAATCCTATACGTTCTGGGAGTACGGAAAATATGCGCTTTCGGCGGTGTTTCTGATCGCCATCATTCGTCACGGAATGTTTCGCAGTTCGGGGTTGCCGCTGATCTATTTCGCGTTGCTGCTGCCTTCCATTGTTCTGCCGCTGGCCAACATCCCCACCAGTTCGATACGAATGTATCTGAGTTTCAATCTATCGGGTCCGTTTGCGCTGATGGCCAGCGTCTGGTTTCTTTCGCAAATCCGGCTGACTATGGAGCAGGTCTACCGAACCTTTTTGTCGTTTATCGCGCCGGCAGTTTCGATTGCGACTCTGGCGGCCTACAGTACACTGACCACCAGCGCAATCCAGTTCGGACGCGAATCGAATGTGGTAACCAGCGGCGGATACGGGCCGAACCAGGTTTCGGCTGTGCTCGGATTGAGCATTCTGTCCGCCCTGCTATATCTGCTTCTGGAAAAACGCAGCCGGAGCGTCAAGGCGCTGATTTTTCTGGTCATCGTCGGCCTGTCCATGCAAAGCGCTCTGACTTTTTCCCGCACAGGACTTTATTCAGCCGCGTTGTCATTGTTGCTGGCGCTCTTTTATCTGGCTCGTGACACTCAGGCGCGGGTCAAACTCGTGGGATTTGGATTAGCCATGTTTCTGCTGGCCAATTACCTGATTTTCCCCGTTTTGGATGAATTCACGGGGGGCGCGCTGGCCAACAGATTTCAGAACACCAGTCTGACCGGACGCGAAACAATCCTGCAATCCGATTTGGAGATTTGGTCGCAAAACCCTGTTTTCGGAGTCGGCCCGGGCATGAGCACGTTCAGTCGCGGCGACACTTATCGTAAAAGCGCATCGCACACGGAATTTTCGCGGCTGCTGGCGGAGCATGGAATTTTCGGACTGCTGGCTCTGGTAACTTTGCTGATTATGGCCTGGCAACACCTGCGGCGCGCGCGCGCGGTTCGAGAGAAAGCGCTTTTGCTGGCCTGGCTCAGTTGGAGCATGTTGTTTATGTTTTCGACCGCCATGCGACTGGCTGCTCCGGCTTTCGTCTTCGCCCTGACCGCCATCACATTGTTGCCGGAATCTTCTTCGGAAACAGAGAACCAGCCCGATTCCGCCGCCAATTGGCCGAGCGCCTCAAACCAATTGCCGATAGAAGATCGTTATTGGCCTGCACGATGATTCGCTCGCCAGTAAATTTACACTCAATACAGACATGGCCGGTTTGACCGAAACGATTTACCTGAACAGTCCAGTCGCGGTGCAGCAGATGATCGTCGGCGTATACGGATGGTGGTGGTATCGCCGCCGCTTCAGCCACACGTTTCATAGTCTGGTGGCGGAATTCAAAGCGCGCGAACGCTGGACGGCTGAACAGTTCGCCGATTACCAAACCGAACTGTTGGGGAAATTGCTGGCAGCGGCGTGGCGCGCGCCTCATTATCGCCGAGTGTTTGAACAAACCGGATTGACGCCGGAAACGCCGCCGCGAACAGCGCTTTCGCAATTGCCGCTGCTCAGCAAACAAACCTTGCGAACCGAGGCGCGCGAACTGCTGACCGAATCGCCAGTGCCGCGCGGAGTCATCATTCAAAAATCCAGCGGCACGACCGGCACCCCGACCGAAATTTATTACACGCCGGAAATGCATGCCTTTGAACTGGCCGTGCCCGAAGCGCGCAATTTGAACTGGGCCGGCGTCAATTACCGCGACCGCCGTGTCATGTTCGGCGCGCGCAAAGTATGCCGATTCGATCAACCGCGCCCTCCTTTCTGGCGATTCAGCCCGGCTGAAGACTTGGCTTACGCTTCGATCTATCATTTGTCGCCGCAAAACCTGCCGTGTTATTTGTCGTTTCTGCGCGAATTCCGACCGGCTGTCGTCATGGGTTATCCGAATGCGCTGAACATTCTGGCGCAATACGCCTTGGCAACGGGCGATTTGCCCGCGCCCGCCAAAGCGATTTTCACCACCTCCGAAACCGTCACCGAACAACTCCGCGCCAATCTGGAAGCCGCCTGGCAATGTCGTATTTTCGACCGTTATGGCGCAGTCGAATGCTGTTTCTTCGCGTCGCAATGCGAACACGGGCGTTATCACGTCAGCCCCGAAGTCGGCTTGATTGAAATTCTGGACGATGCCGGGCTTCCCTGCCCGCCCGGCGTCATAGGCGAAGTCATTGTCACAGGATTGCAAAACACCCTGCAGCCGCTGATTCGTTACCGCACGGGCGATGCTGCGCGTTGGGCTGTGGATCAATCCTGTCCGTGCGGTCGCCAAATGCCGATTCTGGAATCCATCGAAGGCCGCATCGAAGATTTGTGTTACACGCCGGATGGACGACAGGTGCTGCGATTCGACACTGTGTTCAAAGGCGTCAGCAGCATTCGCGAAGCCCAGGTCGTGCAGGAAAGTTTGAACCGGTTCGTCATCAAACTGGTTCCGGCAGAAGGATTCAACGAAGAAGACCGCGCGCGGTTGCAAGAAAACATGAAGCTGCACGTTGGCGACGTGCAAACCGATGTCGAACTGGTCGAAGCTATTCCGCGCCGTTCGTCAGGGAAATTCCAGGCGGTCGTCTGCAAACTTTCGCGCGAGGAAATTGAACAACTGAAATGTGTGGCATAGCCGGGCGATTTCATCCTCAACATTTGCCGCCTGATCCGCAGTGGCTGACGGAAGCCAATCGGCGGTTGGCGCATCGCGGGCCGGACGGCGAAGGAGTGTTCAGCGATGAACGTTGCGAACTGGCACATCGCCGCCTGGCGCTGCTCGATCTGTCGCCGACCGGCCATCAACCGATGAGCAACGCCGATGGCAGCATTTGGATCACGTACAACGGCGAGGTGTACAACCATCCCGAATTGCGCCGCGAACTGGAATCGCGCGGTTACAGGTTTCGCGGCACATCCGACACCGAAGCGCTGGTTTACCTTTACGAAGAATTCGGCGCGCAGATGGTCGAACGGCTGCGCGGGATGTTCGCCTTTGCCGTTTACGATCAACGGCGGCGGAGCCTGTTGCTGGCGCGTGACCGTTTCGGTATCAAACCGCTGTATTACGCGGCACTCGGCGATCAATTCGTTTTCGCCAGCGAGATCAAAGCGATTCTGGCGCTCGACGGATTTGCGCCGACGATGGATCGGCAAGCCTGTTTTGATTTTCTGGGTTTGAGTTACGTGCCCGAACCGATGACGGCGTTTACTGAAATCCGCGCCTTGCCGCCCGGCCACACGTTGACGGTGGAAAATGGCCAACCGCAATTGCGCGAATACTACAGGCTGGAAGCGCACATCAACGATACAGCGCAATTGCCCGAAGTCGCGCGCCAAACGTCCGATGCACTGTTGCACGCAGTCGCGGCGCAATCGGTTGCGGACGTTCCGGTGGCGGCGTTGCTGAGCGGAGGCATTGATTCTTCGCTGGTCGTCGCGGCGTATTGCCAAACGGCGGCAGAACCGCCGACCACGTTCAACGTCAGCTTCCCAGACCGCGATTACGACGAAACGTCCGTGGCGCTGGCGGTTTCTGAACGTTACGGCACGCGGCACCGGACAATCACTTCCGCCGACTGGGAAGTCACGCCGGAACTCGTGCAACGTTTGCTGCTGCATTTCGATCAGCCGTTCGCCGATTCCAGCCTGATTCCGACCTTTCGCGTTTCGCAGGCGATTCGATCCAACGGCATCATTTGCGCGTTGTCGGGCGATGGCGGCGACGAAGCCTTTGGCGGTTACGAAAGTTTTTGTCGCGCCAATCGCTTTACGCGGCTGATGCAATTGCCCGTCTGGCTGCAAAACCTGTTGATTCGCGGAGCCGATTCGCTGCGCGAACACACGCAGGATTTCGGTCGTCAAATCGCCAAAGCCATCCGGCTGGCGCAAATCGGTGAACGCGACGGCGCGGTGATGCTGGCCGGAATGTCTAATTACCTGAGCGAAGAGCAAAAGACCGAACTGGCCCTGCCCGACGCCTTCGCCGCGCTGCAACCCGCTGCGCGTCATTTCGATGGTTTTCAACCAGCCAACATCAAAAGCTTGGAAGATTTGTCGCGTCGTCTGACCGAAACGCATTTCACCGTCAACCTGACTTCTGACATGCTGCGCAAAGTGGACATGATGAGCATGCTGGCCAGTATCGAAGTCCGCGTGCCGATGCTGGATGAAGAAGTGGTTGCGGCGGGCCTGGCGTTGCCGCATCGGCTGAAAACCGACGGGTACACTGGCAAGCTGGTTTTGCGCGACATCGCGCGCGATTGGCTGCCGGACGAGGTCGCCAACCATCGCAAGATGGGATTTCGCATTCCGCTCGACCGCATGGTCACGCCGCAGTTTCACGAATTGCTGGCCGATCTGTTGCTGGCTTCGTCAACGCGCGTCGCCGCATTTCTCGATCAAACAGTGATCGAAAACTGGCTGCGACAATTTCGCCAAGCGCAAACCGCAACTCACGGCGGCCACATCAGCCGCGAAGGGTTGTATCAACGAATCATCATTCTGCTCGCGCTGGAATTATGGATGCGCGAGCATCATCTGAACTGGTAAACCAAGATTATGCTCAACAGAACTCCGCGACTCTGTTTTGTCGGGCCACTGGTCGGACGGCATCCTGGGTATGTCACCACCCAGGGGGAAATTCTTTCGGATCGGTTTTCTGAATCCGGTTACACGACGTTTGAAGCGTCATCGCATCCGAATCGTTACGTTCGTCTGGCTGACATCGTGGCAACGATCATCAAACATCGCAAAGAAATTGACGTGCTGGTGCTCAACACATACAGCGGGCCGAGTTTCGTCGTCGAAGACCTGGCCAGCCGGCTGGGGCGATTGTTCGGCCATCGCATAGTGATGGTGCTGCGCGGCGGGGCCATGCCCGATTTTATGGCGCGCTTTCCTCGCTGGACGAAACAGGTGCTCAGTCGTGCGGATGCGCTGATCGCTCCGTCGGAATATCTGGCCAAAGCCATTGCCCCTTACGGCTTTCAGGCGCGCGTCATTCCCAACGTGATTGACATCTCGAAATATCCCTATCGTCGGCGAGAACGCTTGCAACCCAAATTGTTCTGGATGCGCGCCTTTCACGAAGTCTGGAATCCGCTGATGGCGATTCGCGTGCTGGCGCGATTGCGCGAACATCGTCCAGACGCCATGCTGACCATCGCCGGACAGGACAAGGGATTGGAAGCCGAAAGCAAACAATTGGCGAAAGAACTCGGCGTTGACGACGCCGTGCGGTTTCCCGGTTTTTTGAACATGGAAGCGAAAGCGCGCGAAGGCGACGCGGCGGACATCTTCATCAGCACCAATCGCATTGACAACATGCCGGTTTCCGTCGTCGAAGCCTGCGCCATGGGATTGCCTGTCATTTCCACCGAAGTCGGCGGAATGGCGGATTTGCTGACCAATGGTGAAACCGGATTGCTGGTTCCCGACAACGACGACGAACAAATGGTCGAAGCCATTCTGGCTTTACTGGACGATCCAATGCTGGCCGCAAAGCTCTCCGAACAAGGGCGCGCGCTGGCGGAACGCTCCTCATGGCCTCGTGTAAAACAACAACTGGATCAGGTATTCAATGAAATTCTCTGACCGAATATCAAGGAGCGATTTGAATGTGCGGCTTGTGTGGAATCGCCTTCAACAACCCCAGCCATTTGCCGAACGAATGGCAACTGACCGCCATGCGGGACAGTCTGGCCCACCGTGGACCGGACGATGCTGGCAATTATCTTAGACCCGGCATTGCGCTCGGTTCGCGCCGATTGGCGATTCTGGATTTGTCCCCGCGAGGTCACATGCCCATGACCAGCGAAGACGGACGTTACCGTATCGTTTACAACGGCGAAGTCTACAACTACCGCGAACTGCGTCCGGCGCTCGAAGCTCGCGGCTTTCAATTTCAGTCGAACACAGACACCGAAGTTCTGCTCAACCTTTATCGCGCGGAAGGCGCGGCAATGCTGGACAAATTGAACGGCATGTTCGCCTTTGCCATCTGGGATGAAGAAGAAAGGAGTTTGTTCATTGCGCGCGACCGGCTGGGCGTCAAACCGCTGTATTACGCCGAACGGCCCGACGGTTTGTATTTCGCGTCTGAAGAAAAAGCGTTGTTTGTCGCCGGAGTCCCGGCCGAATTTGACGAAACCTGTTGGGAAGAACTGCTCTGCTTTCGTTACGTCGCAGGCGAACGAACGCCGTTCGTCGGCGTCAAACGGTTGCTGCCCGGCCATTGCCTGACGTGGAAAGCGGGAGAACTTCGCATTCGACGTTGGTGGAATCTGGCGGAACGCACGCTGGAAAAAAGCGAATCCCTGCCGAAAGACGCAGTGGAATGGTTTCGCGCAACGTTTGACAGCGCCGTCAATCTGCGCCGCATCAGCGATGTTCCGGTTGGCGTGCTGCTCAGCGGCGGACTGGATTCAAGCAGCATCGCCGCTTCGCTGGCCTTGCAGGCGGGCGAAGGCATTGCGACGTTCACAGTTCGGTTCGATGAAACCGGATACGACGAAGGCCCGCTGGCGCAACAAATCGCCGAGCAATACCGCCTGGATTATCACGAACTTTATGTCAAAGACGACGATCTGCTGGCGCGCATTGAACAAACCTCGTGGTTCAACGACGAACCACTGGCTCACGGCAACGACCTTCATCTGCTGGCTGTTTCGGAATTCGCCAAACCCCGTGTCACCGTTTTGCTTTCGGGCGAAGGCGCAGACGAAACGCTGGGCGGATACGTCCGCTACCAACCGCTGCAACATCCCAAACTGTTGAACGCTGCCCGGCCCGTGTTGCCGGGCGTGTCATCGGCGTTCAATCTGGGGGGACGGTTTAACAAGCTGGCGCGCTTTTTGAAACTGGGCGCGACAGACCGCATGGTGCTTTTCAATTCCTGCGATCTGCTGCCGCATGAACTGGACGTGCTGATGGAACCGGCGCGGCAATCTTTTGAATACCGCGAACGCATACTGACCGAAGCTCAACACCTTTACCCCGGCGATTACGTCCGGCAGGCGATGTACAGCGACCAGCACACTTTTCTGTGCTCCGTGCTCGACCGCAACGACCGCACGACCATGGGAGCGTCCATCGAATGCCGCGTGCCGTTTCTGGATTATCGCCTGGTCGAAGGATTGGCAGCCTTGCCCAGCGAAAAGCTGTTGTCGAAACAGGAAAGCAAGCATCTGCTGCGAAAAGCGATTGCCAGCCGATTGCCAGTCGAAATTCGCGCGCATCGAAAATGGGGCTTCGGCGTTCCCTGGAAAAACTACTTCCGCCAAAATCCTGAATTTCGGCAATTCATTTTGCGACTCCCTGAACACGAGGCCTTGCTGGATTCGCCTTTTATCGTCACCAAACTACGTTTGGCGATTGCGGAATTTCTAAACGGCGACGATCGCCGCGAACCGCTGATTCGGCAACTGGCGATGGTGGCATTGTGGAAACAGAGTTACTTCGCTCGCTTGCGCCACTCTCAATTCGCCGCAAAATGCGTTGAACCATCGGTTGCAGCGCGTTGAATCTGTCAGGAACGTCATAATGAAAAAGACTTCGGAAGTGGAAATTCGTTCACTGACACCGGCAGAGTTGGGATCAGTAGCGCAGGTGCATCTGGCGGCATTTCCTGACAGCGCCCTGACGGCATTGGGCGTTGAATCTGTTCGCCGATATTACGAATGGCTGCTTTCCGGTCCGCACGAATCGCTGACCATCGGCGCGTGGTGTGAAGGCGAATTCGCCGGATTCTGTTTCGCAGGCGTTTTTCGCGGAGCCATGTCGGGCTTTTTAAGCCGCAACCGACATTACCTGGCCTGGCGTGTGCTGACTCATCCCTGGCTGATGTTCAACCCGCTGTTTCGAGACCGATTGATCAACGGATTGAACATTTATCGTCGTTTTCGTTCGCAACCGCCGTCTTCCCAAAGTTCGGCCCAAAGTTCGGCTCACGCTTCGCAACGTCGCTTCGGAATTCTGGCCATCGCCGTCAATCCTCAAATTCAAGGCTTCGGCGTCGGCAAGAAATTGATGCTGTTTTCTGAAAACACCGCGCGCGAACGCGGATTCAATCTGATGCAGTTGAGCGTCAATCCGCAAAATTCACAGGCAATCGGTTTTTATGAATCTCTGGGCTGGCGCAAATCCGAACGAGAAGAAATCTGGAAAGGCGAAATGCTCAAGACACTTCAGTGATTGCAATGATTGACACAACAGCAAAACCAGAAATTGATTGGCCGTTCGTCTCGGTGGTCATGCCCGTGCGCAACGAAGCCGCGCACATCGCCGATTGTCTGGCGGATGCGCTGGGCCAGGATTACCCGGCGGATCGGTTCGAGGTGCTGGTGGCGGACGGCTGTTCGACCGATGCGACTCCGCAAATCATTGCCGAGCTACAGACGCAACATCCCAATTTGCGATTGATCCCGAATCCGCAGCGCATCACGCCGACCGGATTGAACGCCGCCATTCGCGCTGCGCAGGGCGAAATCATCGCGCGAATGGACGCGCACACCGAATACGCGCCCGATTATCTGCGCCAATGCGTGATGGTGTTGAAAGAAACCGGCGCGCAAAACGCCGGCGGCGCGGCGCGCACCAAAGCCAACGGCTACCTGCAACAAGCGATCAGCCTGGCTTATCACTCGCCGTTTTCCGCCGGAGGCGCGCGTTTTCACAACGTCGAATACGAAGGCGAAGTGGACACCGTGACTTATGGATGCTGGCGCAAACAGACGCTGCTCGATCTGGGGTTGTTCGATGAAGAACTGGTTCGAAACCAGGACGATGAACTGAATCTGCGGTTGACGCGACAAGGGGGCAAAATCTGGCAATCCGCGCGGATTCGTTCCTGGTATCACCCGCGCGCATCGTTGACGGCGTTGCTGCGGCAGTATTCGCAATACGGATATTGGAAAGTGCGCGTCATCCAAAAACACAAACTTCCGGCTTCGTGGCGACATCTGGTTCCCGGCGCGTGGCTGGGCAGTTTGATTTTGCTGGCGCTGCTGGCTCCTGTTCATCACTGGATTTTCGCGCTGCTGTTGATTCATCTGTTCATTTATCTGCTGGCCAATCTGATGGCAACCGTGCTGACCTGTCTTCGCGCCAACGACTTTCGCTTTCTGCCCATTCTGCCCATCGTTTTTGCCTGCTATCACGTAGGGTATGGGTTCGGCTTTTTGCGAGGGTTGATTGATTTCATTCTCTTGCGCCGAGGCGCGCGCGAAAGCTTCAGCGCGCTGACACGAGGACAAAACCCGTAGCCTTACTCTTTCAGCCACTTGCTGCCGGAAAAAAGCATTGACCGTTTTTTCACCGATGGGCTACACTCCGGCTTCCAGTGAATCTATTCACGCTGATTTCACTGATGCCCCGTCTTCATTGATGCTATTGCCTCGCAGCATCGGTTTCCCCTTTAATTTTGATTCTTGCAGGATCGCGCGCCATTCTCTCGTTGGCTTCACCAAACAGTTGGTTCCGGTCAGACGTTTTGTCATGGCTGCTCTGACCAGATTGACGCATCCGGGCTTGCAATCATCAATCGCTTAACAATCAATCCCCAAATGCGTCCGCGACGCTGTACCACGGACTTATGCAACAGAAATTTTCTTTTTTTCGACAACTGGTTTCTCTCTACACTCTCAAGCGTCGGGTCATAATCCAATTGCCGCTGGCTGTCATCAGCGGTTGGCGCGTTTCGGCATTGACGCTCGGTCTTGCTCTGACAATCAGCGCGATGTTTGCACTGCGCCCGACGACGGCGCAAATCAACAACAACAATATCAGCTTGACAGCAACTGTGAACGGGCCGACCGAAGTCCGGTTGAGCTGGCGCGTTGTCGGTTCGGTTTCCGTCACGTCTTTTCGCGTGATGCGAGCGCTGGCAAGCGCTCCGCAGGCATCACAGTTGATTGCGACGACGCCTTCCAACGCAATCAGCTACGTGGATGCGAACGTCTCGCCTAACACTGGCTATAGTTACACCATCCGTGGAGTTCTTTCTGGAGGCGGGTTAATCACAATACCGTCGAACACTGTGACCATCACTACACCTGCTGATCCGAATGGAACACCGACTCCGACTCCGACTCCGACTGCAACGCCAACTCCGACTCCAACCGCGACTCCTGTTCCAACACCGACTGCAACGCCACCTGCTGCGCCAACCAGCGGCATTTTCGTCGCTCCGAACGGCAGTTCCGGCAACACAGGCGCTTTGCAAAGCCCGATTGATCTGACAAAGGCCTTGGCCAGTAACAGTCCCGCGCGTCCCGGCGACACGATCTGGCTGCGCGGCGGCATTTACAGCGTTCCCAACGCGCCTCTCACCGGGACGGAAAATTGCGCTTACGCCTGTTTTCTGAACGGCACACAATCGGCGCCAATCACCATTCGAGCCTATCCCGGCGAACGCGCGATTGTGCATGGCGGAATTCGGGTTGAAGGTTCGTACACGACCTTCCGCGATTTTGAAATCACCAATCCGAATACAGACCGCACGCGAGAACGTCCGAAAGGTATGAACGTTCTCGGCCATCACATCAAAATCATCAACATGGTTATCCACAACAACGGCGACGGCATTGCGTTCTGGGCGCCGGCAGTGGATTCCGAAATATACGGATGTCTGATTTACGCCAATGGCTGGGAGGGCGAGTTCAGAGGAAACGGCCACGGCATTTATTCCCAGAATCGTGACGGCGAAAAGCAGATTGTGGATTGCGTCTCTTTCGACAATTACGCCACCGGCATGAAGGGCTTTGCCGAAGCCGGTTACGCAATCGGTTATCGGTTTGAAGGAAACATTTCATTCAACAATGGCTCTCCGGCTCGTCCGCGCACTGAATTTACACGCCAGCCAAACATTCTGGTCGGCACGGCTGTTCAACCGGCGGACAGAATTGTCATCAAAAACAATTACGCATATCACCCGCTCGACAGCAGAGGTTCCTCGCTTGGACTTGGCTATGTCGCCAATCCCAACATCACGGCAGTCGTTCAAGATAATTATCTGGTCAGCGGACTCGCCCCAACGGTTTATTTGAAATACTGGAAGAATCTGACCTTCACCGGAAACACAGTGATTGGCAACGGACAGGTCATGTCGGCTCATCCGCCGACCAACACTCCCTGGAGCGCTTATCAATGGGACAACAATCAGTATTTTTCGAATGCTGTTAATCCCTGGGACACTCCCGGTCGCGTTTACAGCTTCAGCAATTGGAAACAATCCAGCTTGCTCGACCAAAACAGCCAATGGCTGACCGCCGCCAATAATCGCCCAACCGGCGTCAAAGTCTTCGTGCGCCCAAACCAATACGAAACCGGACGCGCCAACATCGCTGTATACAACTGGGATTTGCGAAGCCAGGTTTCTGTGGATGTTTCCGGCGTTCTGCAACCCGGCGCGCGTTACGAGGTTCGCAATCCGCAGAATTTTTACGGCGCTCCGATTCTGTCCGGCACGTACAACGGCCAGCCGTTGAATTTGCCTATGACAGGTTCGACCACCAGCCCCGAATTTAACGCCTTCATACTGGTCACAACCGGCAGTGCCACGCCACCGCCAGCAAATCCGACTCCGACTCCTACCCCGACTCCTACGCCCAAACCAAGCCCCACGCCAACTCCGACTCCTGCCCCAACGCCCACACCAACTCCGACTCCTGCCCCTACGCCCACACCAACTCCGACTCCGACACCAACTCCGACTCCGACACCAACTCCGACTCCGACACCAACTCCGACTCCGCCCAATGCCGCGACGGATATTCCACTTGATGATGAAGAAAAACAGTTACTGGAGTTCATCAATCAATACCGGCTTCAACGTGGCCGCAGCCCGCTTGGCCCAAGCATCAGTCTGACCAAAGCCAGCGATTTTCTGGCGCAGGAAATGGCAACGGCCAATTACACCGACAAGATTGATTTGGCCGGACGCGGCCCGGCAGAGCGCGCTTACGAATTTGGTTTTCCGGGCGCCGCCGCGCCGATTCCTGAAGACGCTCTGGTTTCCGATGTCAGCGAATCAGCCCAAGATGTGTTTCTCGTCTGGCGCGCTTCGACGTTCGGCAAAACGTTGATGATGATGCCGGAATGGAAAGTCGCCGGAGTGGCTCGCGCGTTCAGCGCGGCAACCAATCGCTGGCATTGGACAATCACCTTTGGCGCTTATTGGGACGCGACCATACGGTTGGCGGGCGAAGACGCAGAAGGCAGAATTGAAGGTAATGAATTGATTCGAACTCGCCCGCCATCCACGGCCTTGCTGGAACTTCACAGTTTCAGCGGTTACGGCGATGACGGATTTCCTTACAGCCCGATTCATTGCGATCTGAATGTTTCTCCGCGCGTCTGTTGGCGAGACCCTCCGCCACAAACCAATCCACGTTTGGCTGAAACATCAACGGCGGAAAACATCGTCGGCGTGTGGAAAGTGATGTACACAATCAATTCGATTGGCATCGTTCACGCTGATTATGACGGCTGGGATCGAACCGGTTATGTAATGGAATTGCAAATCAATCCAGGCGGGACCTGGACAATGCGCGGATACCGCAGCGGTTTGAGCGCGCCAACAGTGGAATCCGGAACTTGGACGTTGACTCATATCGCCAATCGCAACGAAGAACTCATCACCTTCATTCGCGCCAGCTCGCTGCCACGCGCGACGATTCGCGCTCATGTGGTGGCCGGTCAACTGACGCTGTTCGCCATTGATGGCGGCGGTTCGATGAAAAACTTCCTTCGCGGAGTAACCGCCGACGACAACAACAAAGACGATCCGCAGGTGATCTTCGTGCCGAAACAGTGAGGGCGGGAGAGATGAAGCGACGGAGAGACTGAGGGATAGAGAATGCTTTCAACAGGCTTCTATCCCTCTTTCCCTCATTCCCGCTGCCTCGCCCTCTCTCATTCCCTCTTTCCTTCAATCATTGCCGCCGCAGCCATTGTCATAAAGGCATTGAATTCATCTGCCAGATCGCCGTCGCTGCTCAACCGCTGCAGCAAAATCACACCAACCAATTCTTTTTTCGGATCCACCCAGCCATAGGTTTTCCACAGTCCGCCGTGCCCATAAGTTCCGATGGAACTTAGCCGAAACGTTCCTTCGGTGTTGCGAACAACCGCCCAGCCCAATCCAAAGCCGATGCCGGGCGAGAACCCAGCCTTCATTTCTCCGGTGTGATTGGCGGTCATCAACTCTACGGACAACTTAGACAAAATTCGTTTGCCGTCGAGTGCGCCGCCATTGAGCATCATTTGGTAAAAGCGGAACAGATCAGGCGCAGTGGAATACAGCCCGGCTTCCGGGGCTGGATATTTCGCTTCAGAGCGAAACAAATCCACATCGGCCTTGACCAGCTTGTCATTGTCCAGACGGTAAATCGTCGCAATGCGATCTCGTTTGGCTTCCGGAACGAAAAAATGGCTGTCGTGCATGCCGAGCGGTTTGAACAATCGCTCTTCCAAAAATTCTTCGTACCGTTTGCCGGAAACTACTTCAATGATGCGTCCCAGCGTGGCAATGCCCAGGTTGCTGTAGCCCCATTTTGTTCCCGGTTCGAAATCCAGATAGCGCGTCGGAAAAGCTTCGACCGCTTCAGCCAATGTGCGGTCGCGTTTGCTGAACAATTCGGTGAAGCCTTCTGGATAACTGCCGGTCATTCCGGACGCGTGCGTCATCAAATCGCGTATGGTGATTTTGCGCGCAGGCTTGCGAATTTCTTCAATGTCGCCATCGCCTTTTTCCCGAATCTGTAGCTTGGCAAACCCCGGCAGGAATTTTTCAACCGGATCGCTGATCGCCAACAATCCGTCTTCGGCCAAAATCATCACACCAACACAGGTGATCGGTTTAGTCATCGAAGCAATCTGAAAAATCGTGTCCGGCGTCATAGGCTTCTTGCTTTCCAAATCCTGCACGCCGAACGCCAACGACTGAACCGGTTTGCCGCGATGCGCCAACAACGTCACTATGCCCGCCGCGCGCCCTCGCTCCACAAACGATTTCATCCGCTCCGAAAGCCTGGCCAGTCGCTCTGCGTCAAAAAACGGCGAAGGTTTTTCCGTCGCCGTTTTCACCGCCACAGGTTTCAGCGGACGTTTTTTGCGTTGCGGAGCCGCCGTAACGCCACTCGCCAACAACATAATCACCAGACTGAACGCAAAAGCTCGTTTCATTTCGTCGCCCTGATGCCGTGATACTTCACATCCACGTTGAACTTCCCTGCCCATTTTTTCGGCACGGGTCTGCCCGCCGCCCAATGAATGCCATTGATGACCAGACGCTGGAACGATTCCACCTGAAAATCTTCGGGATGGCCGAGCGTCGTCACAAACACCTTCGCGTTGGCCTTGTTTCGCCAGGTCCACGCGACAGGATTTTCCACCGGGTCTTTCTTCTCGGAATCCACTGAACGCCCTATCAACAACTGTTTGGCATCAGCGGGCGGAAAGTTCGGCAGCACGTGATACAGCCAGGATCGCACGTGAAAACTGGGAGCGACGCCGGTCAAAATCGGATCGCTTTCCGCTCCGGCCACAATACGAACATCCGTGCTGGATTTGTGTCCGTAATGGTAATGACCGTTTCCCCAGCCCGGCGGAGCACCCAGATATGCCGGAGCAAAGCTGTTCCAGATTTCCATCGGATGGCCTTTGGGATAGTTGAAGGCATGTGTCGTCGTTCGGAACGCAACCACTGGCTTGCCCGAATTCAGGTATTTGCGAATGTGTTCGATTTGCTCAGCGGGCAACCGTCGCCACCGAAGAAAAAACACTGCCACATCCGCATTGGCCAGGGCTTCCAAGCCGGGAATGTTTTCTTCGGCGTTTTCATCGGGAAACGATTTCAACACGGTCGTCCGCATGCCGTAATGCGTTTCCAGTTCAGCGGCAAGGATCGGAAACGTGCTTTCCGATCCGTATTCGTGGTCTCCGCTGACAAACACAATGTGAGGTCGTTTCGGAGCCGCAGCCAGCAGCCCCCACGACAACACAACCGCCACGCTTACCACACAGACAATTCCCCACAACTTTTTCATGGCTTCAAGCTCCATTTCAATACTGAATCTTCCACACAGATTTCGCCCACTTAGCCATTTGTTCCTGGCGACTTCTCACTTGCGACGGAGTCCATTCTGGATAAGCAATCTGCCTGGTCATTTGATATTTGCTGGTTTGATAAATTGGTAGCTTGTCTAAAAACAATCTGTTCTGACAATCCGTGCTGTTCTTGCCAGATTCCAGTAACGTGTAATTTCCAAGACGAAAAACAAAACTGGCTTGCTCTTCAGGTTTGAAAAACTCTTCCCATTCAGGCGAAGGCCGCTCCGGCAAGATGTGTTCGATGGTTCCAAAATCATCTTCAAAGTTATAAGCCTGTGCCGCAAGCTGATTTTCGAGAGAATACAAAATGTAACGAACAAGTTTTCGGCTGCGTTTGGCGTTGAGCGTTTTGGTTGAAAACGCCGAGACAAATTCTTCGTCACTTGGGTAAACATCTTTCAATTCACGCTCGACTTGCAACGCTTTTGTAATCGCTCCGGTAAAAATCCCTCGCGCAGCTTTGTTGTAAACGCCTTCTTGAACTTTCGGATTCTGACCGCCAATTACATTGTATCGAAAGGAAATTACGACACTGGCACGCAGAATTCGTTCAAACTCGGCAAGTGGTAACTTTTCGTATGCAACTAATAGTAATGGGTAACATTGAGTTACATTGAAAAGTCTCAGTTCTTGAATATTTCTGCGCACATCTTTCAAGCCAGCCCATAATTCGTCGTTCGGGTCTTCTAGCGCAGCATATATGCCTGCGGTTTGTTCAAGCTGACTCAATAATTCAAAAGCATCATCTTTCTTGTTGACAGAGGCTCGGAGCGCTTTGAAAAGACGCTCTTTAGTGACAAATTCATGCCGGGAATTCCAGTAATATCGCAAGAACTTTGGGAAAGCATCCAGATCGGTTATTTGAATAATTCGCTCCCACTGTTCTTTTGCAATCATCTGATCGGATTCACCGGTTGAGGAAAGAGAGAGCAAATAATTTTTCAACAAATCAGTTGTGGTTAATTCCAACCCGCGAGCGTTCAAAGTCTCAAACACTGTATAGGCATTTACGTCGTTTTCCACCAATATTTGAATGACGAGCATTTTTTCAGCCACTAAATCGCGGATAAAAATGACCAGAGACTCCCCGCTTACCTCGTCTCCAAAATAGGTTTTAACCTTTTGATAAAAATACTCAAAAGCGCGCCAGAGCAATTTATTGGATTCTTTTTGACGGTGTAGGTTGATAGGTTTTTTCAGATTGACCAAATAAGCCTGATAAAACGAATCGTTATTTTCGTTCAAAAATAATTTACTGAAATAGTGCAACGACGCCCCATCTTTGGCCCTGACATATTGCTCCCCAACCCATTCTTTTCTTTCTTGATTTTGTTCAGGCTCTTTTTTTTCATCAACTAAATCTTGCAGGCGCTGAATTACAGCCAATGCGAGGATACTTAAAGTAGCAAGCCGCTGTTGGCCATCTATAATCGTGAAGGTGTGATTGCCCGATGATTGCAGCACAATCGCCCCCATGTAGTGAGATTGGTTGGTTTTTCCAATGGCCTCAATGTCTTCCCAAAGCTCTTCCCAGTTTTCTTCTCTCCAGGAATAGTCGCGCTGGAATGTGGGCACTTTGTATTTTTTACCATTGGCTAATATCTCGTTCAGGTTGAGAGGCTTTGCTTGCAATAAATTATTGTCGGCCATTTTAATCCCCTAAAATTCGCATAGCGCCGCGCTGTCAGTTAAGCCAGCGCGGACGAGATTGATACGATCTATGCTTTCACATACAACTCCGCTCCGGCCTGTTTGAACTCTTCGGATTTGGCAGCCATCCCGGCGGCTAACGCATTTTGCTCGTCCAGACCTTGCTTGGCCGCGTAATCACGAACATCCTGCGTGATCTTCATCGAACAGAAATGCGGGCCGCACATCGAACAGAAATGTGCTTGTTTGGCGCCTTCCTGCGGCAGAGTTTCGTCGTGGAATTCGCGGGCGGTTTCCGGGTCGAGCGAAAGATTGAATTGATCTTCCCAGCGGAATTCAAAGCGCGCTTTGCTGACGGCATTGTCTCGAAGTTGCGCACCAGGGTGACCTTTGGCCAAATCGGCTGCGTGCGCAGCCAGCTTGTAGGTGATGACGCCGTCTTTCACGTCTTTCTTATCTGGCAAGCCCAAATGTTCTTTCGGTGTGACATAACACAACATCGCCGTGCCGAACCATCCGATCATCGCCGCACCAATCGCCGACGTGATGTGGTCATAACCCGGGGCAATGTCTGTCGTCAGCGGCCCCAACGTGTAAAACGGAGCTTCGTCGCAAACGGCCAACTGTTTTTCCATGTTTTCTTTGACCAGATGCATCGGCACGTGACCGGGGCCTTCGATCATCACCTGACAATCCATTCCCCAGGCGATCTTGGTCAATTCGCCCAGGGTTTCCAGCTCGGCGAATTGCGCTTCGTCGTTGGCGTCAGCAATCGAACCGGGGCGCAAGCCGTCGCCGAGTGAAAAGCTCACGTCATACGCACGCATGATTTCGCAGATTTCGGCGAAGTGCGTGTACAGAAAACTTTCCTGGTGATGCGCCAGACACCATTTGGCCATGATCGAACCGCCGCGCGACACAATGCCTGTCGTGCGTTTGGCAGTCAGCGGAATGTACGGCAACCGAACTCCGGCGTGGATCGTGAAGTAATCAACGCCTTGTTCGGCCTGTTCAATCAGCGTGTCGCGGTAAATTTCCCAGGTCAGTTCTTCGGCTTTGCCTGAAACTTTTTCCAGCGCCTGATAAATCGGCACGGTGCCAATCGGCACCGGCGAGTTGCGGATAATCCATTCGCGCGTGGCATGAATGTTTTTGCCCGTGGACAAATCCATCACCGTGTCGGCTCCCCATTTCGTCGCCCATCGCATCTTTTCGACTTCTTCTTCAATCGAAGACGCCACCGCCGAATTGCCGATGTTGGCGTTGATCTTGACCAGAAAATTGCGACCAATCGCCATTGGTTCGCTTTCGGGATGATTGATGTTCGCCGGGATGATGGCGCGTCCGCGCGCGATTTCCTGCCGCACGAATTCCGGCGTGACGTACGAAGGGACACTCGCACCAAACGATTCGCCTTTGTGTTGGAAGTTCAATTTGCTGCGGTCGTTCATGGCTTCGAACGCGGCTTCGCGTCCCAGGTTTTCGCGTATGGCGACGAATTCCATTTCGGGTGTGATGATGCCTTTGCGGGCGTAATGCATCTGCGTCACGTTGTTACCGGCTTTGGCGCGCAGCGGTTGGCGGCGAAGCCCGGGAAACTCTTCCAACTTGCCTTTGGATTTTTCGCGCGCGTATTTCGCTTCGTCTGGAGAACGGTAGCCGTTGTCTTCGGGTTTGATCGAGCGACCTTCGTATTCTTCGACATCGCCGCGCGCGATGATCCAGTTGCGCCGCAACGCCGGAAGCCCGTCGCGCACATCGCCATTGAACTGCGGATCGCCCCACGGACCGCTAACGTCATACACGCGAACCGGTTCGTTGACTTCGATCTGTCCGTTGAAGCCTTTGGTGACGTTCAAACTGACTTCGCGAAACGGCACGCTGACGCCTTCGGCCTGGCCAGAGACATACACGCGCTGTGAAGCTGGAAGCTGTGTTTCCAGCGATGATTTGTGATTTGAATTGTTTCCGTTGTTTTTCATTGGTTGTCCTTTCTTCCTACGACGGTGTTAACCGTGTCAGGTTCCAAGGGTCTTCGCCTTGCGACGAACTCTCAGCCGTTTATCGGCTCCCCTGAAAGATTGTCCGAATCAAGCTACTTCTTGTTTCGTTTGGGTTTTGTCTCAACCGGCGGCAGCAGGTCTTTGACTTTGATGGAAATTTTGGGGAAAGCGACCAGGGTAAAACTTTGTTCTTCAGTATAGGTTTGCTTGCGGCGATACCCGTTCGGAGAAGGTTCGCGATAATCTTCCAGTTCACGCGATTGCAGATTCAACAGACAGTATTGAACGATCCCATTCCGAGCAAAAAGAGGGCCTTTTTCATCGCGATCATAAAAGATGCTGCTATCTGCAATCTCCAACACCAAAAAAATGTCTTTGGGCTTAGGGTGGTTTTCCAGATAACGCTCGTCTGGAGGGGCAACCAGAACTATATCGGGTTCAGGTTCGGAAAAATCGTTCAGCAAGATAGGGTCTTGTACTCTGACGAATGCGCGATCACCGCTGAGCTTTTGAAAGCAGCGGTTGGAGCGTGTGGTGGCAAGTGCGTGCTTCAGATTTTTGGGGGACATCTGAACAATTCTCCCTTCGATCAATTCAATTCGCTCGTCTTCGCGAAAAATGCCAAATTCAATCATCCGCTGATATTCTTCAGCGCTGATCAAGCGTTGGCTGGCGCTGCCATTGCGTACAGACGCAGAATTGATTTTGGCTTCAATTGGATGTTCGACGATAACAGACATTTTCAGTTACTCCTTTTATCCGCCGATGCACGACATCGTTCTCAAGGGCTGCACAAACTCCGGGTCGTTGATGTGGTGGCGCTCTTCTTTCTTTTCGATGGTTGCCGCGATGAAGTCAATCAGATCATCGCGCGAAGCTCCGGCGCGCAAGAGCGATTTGATGTCGTGTTCGACGTTGGAAAACAGACACGTGCGAATTTGCCCGTCGGCGGTCAGGCGGATGCGGCTGCAATGGCCGCAAAACGGTTGCGTGACCGGATTGATGAAGCCGATTTCGCCGGGCGCTCCGTCGGCGAAACGCCAACGCCGCGCGGTTTCGCTCAGGTTTTCAGACTTGACTCGTTCCAGCGGAAAAGCTTCGTGGATGCGAGCGCGCGTCTCTTCGCCGGGCATGACCATTTCGCGTTTCCAGACTTTGCCGTTGTCCAGCGGCATAAATTCGATGAAACGAACGTGAACGTTTTTAGCACGGGCGAACTCAGCAAACGCGATAGCTTGATCGTCGTTGATGCCGCGCATCATGACGCAATTGACTTTGACCGGATGCAGCCCGGCTTCGAGCGCGGCGTCAATGCCATCCAACACGCGAGTGAGTTCATTGCGCCCCGTCAGCAGTGAAAACCGTTCCGGCGTCAGTGAATCCAGGCTGATGGTGATGCGCTGCAAACCTCCGCGTTTCAAGGCTTCGGCGCGCCCACGCAGAAAGTGCGCGTTCGTCGTCATCGCCAAATCCGAAATGCTGGGAATCGCGCCCAGCCGTTCAATCAAACTTTCCAGGTCGCGGCGCAACATAGGCTCGCCGCCTGTGACGCGCAATTTGTTGACGCCTAAACCGACGAACACTTCAGCCAGCGTAATGATTTCTTCATAAGTCAGAATTTCCGGCTTGGGTTTCCACTCCATCGCTTCGGTCGGCATGCAGTAAAAGCAGCGGAAGTTGCAGCGGTCGGTAATGGAAATCCGCAAATCGCGGATGGCGCGGCCAAAACTGTCTTTGAGAATTGGTAAATTCATGATTGCTTGCCTTTGGAATTGATCGGAACGTATTCTAGCAGCCGCCTGTCGGAAGTCACAAAATCACTCAAGACAAAAGGAATCCGAGCAATGTCCGAACAACTGGAATCGAAGATTGTCGCGCGTCTGCGCGAAATTCTGGGCAAAGACGCCGTCGCCGCTGATGACGATGAACTGTTGGTTTATGAATGCGACGCGATGACGACGCATAAATCGCTGCCGCTGGCTGTGGTCTTCCCTCGCAATACTGAGCAGGTTGCGTTCGTCGTCAAACTGCTTGCGGAACACGGCATTCCGTTCGGTCCGCGAGGAGCCGGAACCGGCTTGAGTTCGGGCGCGGTGGCGGTTGGCTGTGAAAAAGGCGAGCGCGCCGTCATCATCGAAATGGCGCGGATGAACAAAGTGCTGGAAGTGGATTACGCCAATCGCCGAGCCGTCGTCCAGCCGGGACTGATCAACGTTCGCTTGTCGCAAGCCGTCGCCGAGCGCGGATACCATTACGCGCCCGATCCTTCGTCGCAGACTTCCTGCACCATCGGCGGCAACGTAGCCGAAAACGCTGGCGGCCCGCATTGCCTGAAATACGGAGCGACGACCAATCACATTTTGGGTTTGGAAGTCGTGCTGCCCACGGGCCAAATCGTCAATCTGGGCGGAGCCGGAGCCGATTCGATTGGCTATGATTTGCTGGGCGCATTCGTCGGCAGCGAAGGCACGATGGGCATCGCCACCAAAGTTACCGTGCGATTGACGCGCACTCCGCAAATGGTCATCACGTTGTTGGCGGACTTTCTGGATTTGAACGATGCCAGTCGAGCCGTTTCGGCCATCATTGCCGCCGGATTGTTGCCCGCCGCGCTGGAGATGATTGACAAGGTAGTCATCGCCGCCGTCGAAGATTCGATTTACGCCGCAGGTTATCCGCGCGATGCGGCGGCGTGTTTGATCGTCGAACTCGATGGATTGCAGGCAGGATTGGAAACGCAAGCCAAACGTGCAACAGACATTTGCTTCGCCAATGGCGCTCGCAGCGTTCGCGCGGCGTCGGACGAAACCGAACGCAAAAAACTCTGGGCCGGACGCAAAGGGGCGTTCGGCGCGTTGGGCCGCATCAGCCCGGATTTGTTTGTGCAAGACGCCGTCGTTCCGCGCACCAAATTGCCCGAAGTGCTGGCGGGCATTTATGCCATCGGAGCCAAATACAGCATTCGGCTTTCAACGGTTTTTCATGCCGGTGACGGCAACCTGCATCCGAACCTGAATTTCGACGGACGCGATCCTGACGAAGTCGCGCGCGTTCACCAGGCCAGCAAAGAAATCATGAAGCTCTGCGTTGACGCCGGCGGTTCGATTTCGGGCGAACACGGAGTCGGGCTGGATAAAATCGGCTATATGCCGATGATCTTCGATCAGGCTTCGCTGGACGCGATGCTGGCCGTCAAAGACGTGTTCAACCCCTTTGGCCTGTGCAATCCCGGCAAAGCCGTTCCCGCGCAGAAAATGTGCCGCGAACACAAAAAAGGCTTCGAACATTTGTTGTCCAATTGAACAACTGCCAACTTTTATGAAACTGAGAGCGCCGCGCAACCGAACCATCACGCTGACCGCCGAAGAGCAATCGCTCTACAAGCGGCGTTTGCTTCGGTTAAGTGAACCACTTTTGATCGAATCCATAACCAATAAAACGATTTGTCAAAATGTATTTGAGGCGATTCCTTTTTTACCGGACGGCTTTGTTGATTTGATGATCGTTGATCCGCCTTACAACCTGGACAAAACGTTCAACGACAGCAAATTCAAAAGCCTGCCTAGCGCCGAATACGTTGAATGGATTGATCGTTGGCTTAGCGGGTTGCGCCGTGCGCTAAAACCTACTGCTTCGATTTACATCTGCTCGGATTGGCGTTCGTCGGCTGCTGTTCAACAAGTCGCCGAAAAGTATTTCGTCATTCAGAATCGCATCACCTGGGAACGTGAAAAAGGACGTGGCGCTTTGTCGAACTGGAAAAACTGCTCTGAAGACATCTGGTTTTGCACGGTCGGCAGCGGATATACCTTCAATGTCGAAGCAGTGAAATTGAAGCGAAAGGTCATTGCGCCTTATACAAACAGCAACGGCCAACCGAAAGACTGGCAGCGGGATGATGCCGGAGATTTTCGACTGACTTATCCTTCCAACCTGTGGACGGACATTTCTATTCCGTTCTGGTCTATGCCGGAAAACACTGACCACCCGACTCAGAAGCCTGAAAAATTAATTGCTAAACTGGTTCTGGCCAGTTCCAATCCAGGTGATCTGGTGCTCGACCCGTTTCTAGGTTCGGGAACGACCTCAGTTGTCGCACGAAAACTTGGACGCCGTTTCGTTGGGATTGAACAGGAGGAATTTTATTGCTGCTTGGCCGAAAAGCGCTTGGAACTGGTGAAAGAAGATTCTTCGATTCAGGGCTATCACGATGGTGTTTTCTGGGAGCGCAATACCCTGTCAGATCAAAAGAAAGGCACGGTTAAAGTCAGAAAAATGGCGACAGATGCAGGTTCGCTTTTCGACATTGAGGGACAGGAATGAAAAGCACGCTGTTTTCTACTAGCAAATACAAAGAAGTTGAGAATAAGATCAAAAACTTCCTCAATCAGCAGCAGGATTTCCTTTCCGGCAGCACCGTCAATAGCACACGAGCGACCGGAGACGCGATTCAGGAAATTTTGGCAGAACATTTTCAAAGGATTCTCGGTGCTGAAGTCTGTCAAAACTACTCGTCTGACTTTGCCCGACGAGCGATGGCAGACTTGGCATTTGAAGACAGCAACGGTTTGTATTACATCGTTGATGTCAAAACTCACCGATTGGACACGCGCTTCAACATGCCCAACCTGACCTCGGTCGAGCGGTTAGCCAGATTTTACGAAGACAATCGAAACCACTTTGTCATTTTGATGGTCACTTACAAACTTTCCGGCTTGCGCGCAGTGATTGAAGACGTGAAGTTCGCTCCAGTTGAATTTCTTGGCTGGGATTGTTTGACCATTGGCGCGTTGGGCTGGGGGCAAATTCAGATCGCCAATTCCAACGTTGTGACGATCAATCCACAACAATCTCGCAAACAATGGATGCTGGAACTTTGCGATGTCTTGCTGGATTTTTACCCCAAAGAAATTGCCAAGATTGACCGGCGAATCGAGCATTTCAAAAAAGTTCGCAGCAAATGGGAAGAACGATCTGAATAATCCGGCTCCCTTTTCTTCTGTAGGTCGTCTATGCCATATCGCTTGGTCAAAGGTGAATTCCACCTGTTTTACAAAAAACATCGGAGAGGTCTTATGCGATTTCGTATTTTTATGTTTGGAATCTATGTTTTGCTTTTGACCGCCGCCGCCATTGCCCAGCAACCGGCGACGCAAACACCCGCGCCGGATTCGCCGGAAGGCTTGAAACAACAGCTTGAGCGATTGCAGCGCAGACTGAATGATTGGCCGAATCTGGAACGGTACAAAGAGGCGAACGCCAAAGTGCCGCCAATTGAAAAAAACGAAGCTCGCGTGGTGTTTCTTGGCGATTCGATCACCGACGGTTGGAAATTGGACGAATACTTCCCCGACAAGCCGTACATCAATCGAGGCATCAGCGGGCAAACGACTCCGCAGATGTTGATTCGCATGCGCCCGGACGTGATTGCTCACAAACCCAAAGCCATAGTCATTCTGGCCGGAACCAACGACATCGCTGGCAATACCGGCCCGATGACCATCGAGATGATTACGGACAATTACGCTTCGATAGCCGAACTGGCCAAAGCCAACGGCATCAAAGTCATCTTCGCGTCGGTACTGCCTATTCACGATTACGGCAAGAACAAGGTCTCTGAACGACGTTCGCCGGAAAACATCCTCAAGCTCAACGACTGGCTGAAGGCGTATTGCAAAGCGAACGGCCACACGTATCTGGATTACTTCAGCAAAATGGTGGACGAAAAAGGCATGCTCAAATCCGACCTGGCCAACGACGGCCTGCACCCGAATGCTGAAGGGTATAAGGTCATGGCCCCACTGGTGGAAGCGGCGATTCAACAGACGCTAAAGAGAAAATAAAAAAGGCAAAAAGCAAAAGGCCAATATCAAAAATCAAGCGTTCCATTTTTAACTTTTGATATTTGCCCTTTGACTTTTGATTTTCCCAAGGATGCACCAGATCACAGTCATCAAAGGCGACGGCGTTGGCCCGGAAATTTGCGACGCGGCGATGCGCGTCATCGAAGCGACCGGCGTCAAATGCCAATGGGACTTCGCGCTGGTTGGCGGGCAAGCGGAAAAGGAATTCGGCACACCGCTTCCATCTGAAACCGTCGCCAAAATCCGCCAGAACAAAGTCGCGCTGAAAGGCCCGGTCATCATCGAAGCGATGGGCGAAAAGGTCTTGGTGTCGCACACCGATCACACCCAGCGCGTATATTCCAACGTCAACACCGCTTTGCGAATCGAACTGGGAGCCTTCGTCAACGTTCGTCCGTTGCGCGCGTTTGAAGGCGTCAGTTCGCACGCTCCAAAACTGAACGTCGTCGTCATACGCGAAATCACCGAAGACCTTTACAGCGGTTACGAACACGCCATAGGCACGGACGCCGCCGAAGCCATCAAAATCACTACGCGCAAAGCATCGGAACGCGCCGCCCGCTTCGCCTTTGAATACGCCACGCAACGTTGGCGACGCCGCCTGAGCGTTATTCACAAAGCCAACGTGCTGCAGTTGACCGACGGTTTGTTTCTTCGCACGGCGCGCGAAGTCGCCGCAAATTATCCCAAGGTGAAATGCGACGACGCGATGATTGACGCTTGCGTCTACAACCTGGCGTGCAACCCCGAAGGCTGGGACGTGTTGCTGATGCCGAATCAATACGGCGATATCATTTCGGATTTGTGCGCTGGATTGGTGGGAAGTTTTGGACTTGCGCCCGGCGGAAGCTTCGGCGACGACGTTGCCATTTTTGAAGCCGCGCACGGAGCCGCGCTCGATCTGGCCGGGCAAAACAAAGTCAATCCGGCGGCGATGATTTTGTGCGGCGCGATGTTGATGGAGCATCTGGAAGAATTCGAAGCGGCGCAACGCATCCGCGACGCCGTCAAAGCCGTCATCAAAGACGGACGCGCCGTCACCCCTGACCTGGGCGGCAACGCCAAAACTACTGTGATGACCAACGTCATCATTGATCACTTGTGATTCGGTAGTCAGTAGTCGGGATTCGGTAGTCGGTAGCTTATCTGCCGAACACCGACTACCGACTACCGACTACCGACTACTCTGAAATATGAATAAACGTTTTGATCTCGTTGGAATCGGCTCGATGGTGGTGGATTTGATTTACCGCACGCCGCGCATCATCGGCAGTGAAGAAAAAATCGCTCTGGATCGGTATGAAAACGGCTCGACGGCGCAAATGCTGGTTGGCGGAGTGACGCTGAATCATTTGTCGTGGGCGGGATTGCTCGGTTTGCGCACGGGCATTTTCGGCAAACAAGCCGACGACGAATACGGACGTTTTCTGCGCGCGGGAATGGATCGGTATTCGATTGATAAACACATCACGCTGGACGGCGCCTCGTCATCGTTCGCGCATATTTTCGTCTCTCCCGGCGGAGGTCGCGCCATTTACATGAGTCCGGCGGCGACCAGCGAAACCACGGGCGATTACATTCGCGCCGAACACGCCGATTACATTCGCAGCTCGAACATTGTTTCGACCGAAATCTCCCAATTGCCGCTGGATGCCGTCGTCGCCGTGTTGGAAATTGCCCGCGAAGCCGGTGTCATCACCGCACTCGATGTGGACATTCCCCGCAGCGACGCGCTGAAAGCTTTAGGCAACGCCGAGCAATTCGAACGCGCGTTGCACCTGGCCGATTACCTGAAACCTTCCAAAGCCGCCGTCATCGAAATCACCGGCGAAAGCGACGCGCTGAAAGCCGCGCAAATCCTCCGCGAAAAATACAACGCCAAGGCCGTCATCATCACTGATGGTGAAGCCGGTTGCGCAATTTCTTCTGATGAATTGCCAGAAGGCCTGAATGCCCGCGTCGCGGCATATCCGACCAACGCGATTGATTCGACCGGAGCAGGCGATGCGTTTTTTGGCGGAATGCTGGCCGGATTGCATTTCGGGTTGGCGTGGAAAGACATCTTGAAACTGGCAAACGCTTGCGGCGCGGCTTGCTGCGAAATTCTGGGCGCAACGCCAGATTTGTCGAAAAGCAAAGCGCGCGTGTTTGAGTTGTACGACGGAGCGAAAGCCAACTTCGCACCGGATTCTACGGCAGTTGCTGCCGTAGAATCCGGTGCGACAAGCTCGCCTTACGAAAACGCCATTCCGTTCTTCCTCGACACGGCGATTGCCGAACTTTCCAAGCTGCGCGCCAAAATCGGAGGCGAAGCTTATTTCCAACGAGTCGCCGACTTCATCACCGTCGCCGAAGCCAACGGCAAACGGGTTCACGTCACAGGCATCGGCAAACCGGAATACGTGTCGGGCTACATAGCGGCGCTGCTCGCCAGCGTAGGCACGCCAACGTACTTTCTGGACGCCACCGAATGCGTTCACGGCAGTGCAGGCCAGGTCGTTCCCGGCGACGTAGTCCTGGCGCTTTCCAACAGCGGCGAAACGATGGAATTGAAAGCCGCGATTGTTGCGTTGAAAAAGAATGGCGCGAAGATTGTCGGCGTGTCCGGCAATCCGAATTCGTGGCTGGCACAGCAAAGCGACGAGTTTTTGTATGCCGGAGTCGAGTGCGAAGGCAGCCCGCTGAACTTCGAACCGCGCGCCAGCATCCTGGCGGAAATTTACGTGCTGGCCGCGCTGAGCATCGAACTGCAAGCACGCAAAAACATCTCACGTAAAGAGTACAACGCCTGGCATCCGGGCGGTTCAATCGGAAAAGCGACCAGCCAATAAAGGCTAGTCGCCTTGGAAAAGCTGTAAGATTACTGAGGACGTTGCAACCAAAAATTGTAATTGCCACTACCGCGATAGGAAAGAATCTGCCACGTGTAATAACCTGAGGTTCCTGTGTAAGAAATTTGTTCGTTCTCTGTGGCGCCTTCGGATGCGGCGACTCGATCCCACGCTGATCCATTCCACTTGAATAATCTCAGATCAAAGTCTGCTCCTGCTGGGCCACGGAGCCAACCGTTATGTGTCCCGGATGTGCTGCTGTAATAATAGCTGCCATTCGGCTGCTGATTAATAGCCCCGGAACTGATCAGATTGCCTGTATAAAGCGTGCAACTTATACAGGGTGCATTGCTGTTGCTGCCGGTTTGGTAAGTCGCGGTCAGCGTATAAGAAGCGCTGGAATATCCATTGACCATCACATACCAATCGCCGGCCGACGGATTGTTATGAGGGCATTGTTCGTTGGAGCTACCAGAATAGGGACGACAATCATAGTCATTCAGAGTCGCTTGAGAACCATACTTGACGTGAAGATCAGCATCTCCCGAACCAGTGATTTGCACAGTCAGCTTCGTTACGCCTGATGGCAAATTGATTCGATAATTCTTTTGCTCGCCTTGTGCTACATTGGCTGAGATACTTTGCCCATTGCTCAAAGTCGTAATCCCGCCGGTTCCACCACCACCACCACCTCCTCCTCCTCCTCCTCCTCCTCCGCTGCCAAGAGAAATGCCGTCAACGGCTGAACCAGCAGGGTAAGAGTAGTAGTCGGAAACTTCCACAACATTGCAAAACAGATAGCCGAGGCTGAGAAAGATGTTGGCATTGGGAAAAGCGCGACGCATTCCATTGTTGGTAACAATGGAAACTTCGCCTTGCCCCTGTTGTCGGATAAGTCGTCCATCAGGCTGGCTTCTGCCATTGTCGGATAATGTGCTAGTGATATTTGCTCCGGCCGGGTAATTGGAAAGTTCGTCAGCCACGAGTTTAGTCAAAAAAACGGGGAGGCTAAGCCTCCCCACGAGGCGCGCGTC
>CAYYDG010000024.1:0-112132 GCA_964470555.1 uncultured Heliomicrobium sp. | reverse complement strand
TGTAGGTGAAATTTACTTTCCTTCGGCTACTGAGACCGAAGGCTTCTAAGGAGATAAGCCATGACGTTAACAGCGTTTTTGATTTTGTTGATCATTGCCGGTATTTGCGGAGCCATCGGTCAGGCAATTACCGGGTTCAGTCTGGGAGGAATTCTGGTCACTGTGGCCATTGGATTCATCGGCGCAATGTTGGGCGGTTGGATGGCGCAGGCGATGGGGTTGCCGGAACCTTTCAGATTGAACATCGAAGGGCAGCAGTTTCAGGTGATCTGGTCAATTATCGGTTCGGCCTTGTTTGTCGCATTGATTGGTGTCTTGCGCAGAGGCCGCCTGGCTTACCGCTAAGGCAAACAGGAAGACAAAAATCATCACAGGCGAGTTTCAATCCTGTCTGGCGCATCCTGATAAAATCCCATTTTTTCGCCGGGTGATCCCACGCACCCGGCATTTTTTTCTGCTGAGGTTGGCTTTGAATGGAGTTTTCCATCGCTTGAACTGTCAACTGACGCGAGGCTTTCGCGCGTTGAGGTTGTGGCTGTAACTGAAAACCTTTGGCGCGGCAGCGTTTCGCCAAACCATCGAACATGGCTTTGAACTGCCGGATTTTGCTGAAAGTCTCATCCGACAATACGGTTGTCGTGAAGTCGTCAATCCTGCCACAATTGGCATCGTCGTGTTTCGGTTCGTGCCGCCTTGCGCGGTTTCTAAAGAAGAGATCAACCAACTCAACCGGCGAATTATCGAAGCGCAGATCGAAGACGGCTTCACATTCGCCAATTCCACGGCGTAGAACGGTCGCGTCGTGCAACGGCTCTGCACCATCAATCCTCGCACGACCCAAAACGATGTGCGAGCGACAATTGAAAAGCTGGAACAACCTGGCCGCGAGGCCACTAACCAATTCAAAAAGCTATGAACGATGTTCGCGTCAAACTGAATTTGCAGGAAGGTTTTCGTTCGGCGATCACGGCGGGCAAACACACGCTGATTGCCGACGAACCGGTTTCCGCCGGAGGCAAGGATGAAGGAATGTCGCCGTATGATTTGCTGCTGTCTGCGCTCGGAGCCTGCACGGCGATGACCTTGCGGATGTACATCGAACGCAAAAAACTGCCGATCACCGATGTCGAAGTCATGCTGACATTCGACCGCATTCACATTGACGATTGCGAAAGCTGCACGGCGGAAGAAACCGAAGGCAAGAAAGAGATTCAACACATCAGCCGGTTGATTTATGTGACGGGCGACGTGACCGAAGAACAGCGCGAACGGTTGCTGTACATAGCCGGTCGTTGCCCGGTTCACGTCACGCTGCACAGCAATCCGCACGTCGAAGACGCTGTGATCGTCAGAAAGAGTTGAATCGCTTTATTCGTAACGAAGCGCCTTGATCGGGTCAACTTTGGCGGCGCTGCGAGCGGGATAAATGGCGGCCAGCAAACTGATGACGACGGCAAACAAAATCGCCCCCGTCCACAAATACCAGGGGATGGAAAAGAATTCGACGTACCGAATGGCCTGACCGGTTTGGCGCGCGATCCATTGGTTCGCCAGCACATTGGCAATGCGGTCAATTCCCCAACCGACCGCGACGCCCAGCGCGCCGCCAAACAATCCGATCAAACTGGCTTCGACAAAAAAGATGCGCATGATTTCGCCGTCCGAACCGCCGATGGCTTTCATGATGCCGATTTCGCGCGTGCGTTCGCGGATGGACATAATCATCGTGTTGGAAATGCCGAACGAGGCCACCAGCAACGCAATGCCGCCGAGCAAGGCCAGGCTGCTGTTGATAATCAGAAAGATGCGTTCGATTTCTTCCAGTTGAGTGGTGACGGAAAAGGCGCGAAAGCCCATCTGTTCCATCTTTTCGGTGACGGGTTTGATGCGGCTGGGATCGGCGACGCGCAATTCTATCGCGCGATAGGCTTCGTCCGATTGCCCCACCAGCGCTCCGCCCATACGTTCCATCGGCGACAGATTGGCCAGTCGCAATTGTTTAGCTTGTCCCATCGGCAGATAAAAATCCGCGTTGCCAAACGGATTGAAATTGATGCCACCGTCGTTTTTCAGCACGCCGACGATGCGAAACACGCGACGTTCAAATCGGCTTTCGTCCGGATCGGTAGCTTCGCGCTGCGGTGTCTGGCTGGGGAAATTCAGCAACGGAATGCCGAAAATGCTGTCGCCTGCGCCCGGCGCCTGTCCCGTCGGAGGTGACAACAAAATGATTTCCTTACCAATCACCGCCTGAGCTTCGCGCTGACGTTCTGCATCGGTTTTGTTTGGCGCTGCCTGAAACGGGCCGCCGCCGGAACCGCCACGATTGTTTCGGCGCTGTCGAAAGGCTTCGGCAGTAAAGGCGCTCAGGAAATTTTCGTTGACGACGGCTTCGTCGCCGGTTTCGCTGCTGAATCCGGTTCCGGCCAGAAAGGTTTTGAAACGCGGTTCGTTGCCCGGCATGGCTCCGGCGACGAGTTGAAATCGCGTGCGGTCGTTGAATCGCGTGTAGCCGGTGAAGGTGACAATCGGCGCGACAAAGCGAACGCCATCAAGTTGTTGAATTTCGGCAATCGTTTCGTCGTTGAGCATGCGCCGCGCGCGGCGGAGTTGTCGGCTGGTTTCTTCCTGATTCGGCGATGGTTCGGGCGTCGCCTCTCCGACGGGTTTGTCGTCAGCGCCGCCTTCATCCATTGCGGTTCGCCCTTCGTTCAACACCAGCAAATCATTGGCGTCCGCGCCGACGACCGTAATGGCAGTGAAGGCATCCAGTCGCGCAAAGGCCTGACCGATGATGTTTCGCTGCAATCCGATGCCGAAACTGACCATAGTGATGATGGCGGCCACGCCAACCACCACGCCAATAACGGTCAGCGCGGTTCGCAATTTCGCCTGACGTAGATTTCGCAGCGCGAGCGCCATGATGTCCGCAAAATTCATCCGCCGACCTCCACGACTTTGCCGTCTTTCAACCGAACGATTTGCGTCGCGTAGCGGCTGGCCAATTCGTGATCGTGCGTCACCAGCACAATCGTTTTGCCATCGCGTTGCCGCATTTCATCCAGCAAGCCTATGACTTCGGCAGCGCGGTTGCTGTCCAGATTGCCTGTTGGTTCGTCGGCCAGCAAAATTTGAGGCTGGTTGGCAATGGCGCGGGCGATGCTGACACGCTGTTGTTCTCCGCCGGAAAGCTCTGAAGGAAGATGTTCCGCGCGCTGCGACAACCCCACGCGGTCGAGCAATTCCAGCGAACGTCGCCGCCGTTCGGTTTTTCCCAACCCCGCAAAGGCCAACGCCAGCGACACGTTTTCGCGCGCGGTCATGGTCGGAATCAGATTGAAGCTCTGAAAAATCATCCCGACGCTGTGCAATCGGTATCGCGACATTTCCCAGGCGCTGAGCGGCGCAAGGCTTTTGCCATCGAACAAAATTTCTCCGCCGGTCGGACGATCCAACCCGCCAAACAAATTCAACAACGTGGATTTGCCGGAACCGCTGGTTCCCAGGATGGCTGCGAACTGCCCGCGTTCGATGGAAACAGAAACGTCAGACAACGCGCGGACGGTTTCCGCTTTCATCGGGTATTCACGAACGACTTGGCGAGCTTCGAGGATGGGCATTGGGATCAAGAAGAAAACAGGATTCGCAGAATGGTTTCATCGTGCAAATCCTGTTTCAGAAATTGCCGGCTTAACAAAATTCAGTCGCGTTGAAGAAATAGCTCAATTCAATCCTGGCGTTTTCAGGCGAATCCGAACCGTGCGAAGCGTTTTCGCCCATCGTGGTTCCGAAATCACCGCGAATGGTCCCTTTGGGCGCTTTGGTGGAATCGGTCGGCCCCATCAAATCGCGCCACGCCTGGACGGCGTTTTCTTTTTCCAGCGCCAGCACGACGGTCGGGCCACTGGTCATGAATTCAACCAATTCGCCAAAAAATGGGCGTTCGCTATGAACAGCGTAAAACCCTTCAGCAACGGGTTTGGACATATGAACCAGTTTCATCGCACGAATTTTGAATCCGTTGTCGGTGATGCGTTGAATGATGTTGCCGATGTTGCCCGCGCGAACAGCGTCGGGTTTGATCATCGCAAAAGTCATTTTCGGTGTGTCAGACATAATTCTCCTTGAACAAGTGAAAATAAAATAAATGGGTTGCGGGAAATTCGGAATTGATGGCGGATGATAACAATCGCGTTTTCACAGCGTCAAACCAAGTCGAAAACGTGCGGACGTTGAAAGCATGCTGCCGTAAAAAATTTGAGGGCTGAGTCGAATTCAAGATTCGACTCAGCCCTCAATGGTTTGGAAGCCGCAACAAGGTTATGGTCTGGTTGGCGCCCCGGCGCGCCCACCGCTGCTAGCCGGAGCTTCGCTGCGAACAGGTGCAGACGTGGAAATTACGCTTGTAGAAGCTGCAGACGATGACGAGGTCGAAATTGCTCGTCCTCCGTAATCGCCGGCTCCGCGATCCGCGCCAAATCCCGGATTGGTGTCAATCCGGCGGCCTTCGATGGAACGCTGGATCGGAGCGCGGTCATTTCCGGCAATCACTCGGCTCGGCAACGCAGCGCCACCGCCACCTGCGGTTCCACCGCCATTGCCATACGGATTGCCCCAGTAAGGGTTATAACCATACGGCCAGTAATACAGGCAGTTGCCATACGAATTGAAGAATCCGAATCCATACGGCGAATACCACAAACCACGACGCGGAATAAACGTGTAGCAGTTGTAAAACGGATCGTAGAGCCAACCGAAATTCAGCGCGCTCATTGTGCGCGAACGACGCAACGCCGAGATATTGGCAGCCATCAGCGTATTGGCGCGGTTGAAGCTCCAGGAGTCGAACCGATCCGAAACGTCCTTGTTGACCTTGGCAATGTCAGAATTATTGACCACACCGCCAGTCAGTTTGACCGCGTTGCCGCGTTTGATCTTGGTCGCTTTGCCAAGCAGAAACTGATTGCGGTCGCCGACGAACAATTCGCCCTGACGAACCTGAACCAGCGTGTTGGCCTCAATCGTGTCGAAACGATAGATGCCGTCCTTGGCGATGGAAATCGTGCCGTGAGGAGTGACGATTTCGAGCGGCGAATTTTTGTTGATGTTGGACACCTGCTCGTTGGCGGTGGCGACTTCGGCAATGGCCGATCCTTTGATCAACTCAAACCGGATTTCTTCAAACGCGGTGTTGAGCACTCGAACTTCGCTGTTTTCATTCAACCGCAGATACGATCCGGGGCTGAGCAGTAATTCGGCGTAACTGCCGGCTTCGGTAATCAGGCTGTCGCCATCGCGCATTTGCGTGCCGAGTGAAGCACGGCCTTTGCTGCCGTCTTCGCTGTCCGCGCGCAAAATAAACACTTTGCCTTCGGCGCGATTGACAAAGCCGGACTTGGTGGAAATCAGGTGTTGAGCGTTGGCCGCGATTGACGCCCCGACGAGCAGCGCAACTGCGGCAACGAAAACTTTGACGAATCTTGTCATAACGGCCTCCTTCGACCTAAAACACGTTGACTGGGGGTAACTGTCGCGGTGGATTCTACTCCCGCGGTTAAGCGAAACAAAGGCAAACCGCGATAATCGCCAAGTATTTTTCCGCCGGAATCATGATGCCCGGCGGCAAAAGGTTTATTCCAGTTGCCTTAGAACTCCAACGCGGCGACATGAGTTCGGACCGTTTCGCCCATCGTCCGCAAATCGTATCCCCCTTCCAGACAGGAAACGACACGACCTTTGCCCGCAGTCCGCGCCGCTTCTTTCAATCGTCTGGACATACGAGCATAACTGTCGTCAGTCAGTTCCAACTGCCCCAGCGGATCGGCGACGTGAGCATCAAAGCCCGCCGAGATGATGACCAAATCCGGCTGAAGCGTTTTCATCGCCGTTTCCAAACCTTGTTCGAACAATTGCAGGTATTCATTGGCCGAAGTTCCAACGTGAATCGGAACATTGAGCGTAAAGCCTTCGCCTTCGCGCACGCCGCGTTCACGCGCGTCGCCTGTTCCCGGATACCACGGGTACTGGTGCAAGCTGTAATAAAAAACCGTTGGATCGTCGTAAAAAATATCCTGGGTTCCGTTGCCGTGATGCACGTCGAAATCCACGATCAGGATGTTTTTGATTTCCGTCGGATATGTCGCCTGAGCATAGCGCGCCGCAACCGCGACATTGTTGTAAAGGCAAAACCCCATCGCCTGCCCGACGGTGGCGTGATGCCCAGGCGGACGACAGGCGACAAAAACGTTTTCGGCTTCTCCGCTGATGACGGCATCCACCGCTCGGCAAGCTCCTCCGGCAGCCAATCGCGCAGCGACATCTGAGAGTTCAGAAACTACAGTGTCGGCGTCAATCTGCACGTGTTCAAACATCATCGCCTGTTCGCACGCCTGATGTACGCGAGCAATTGAACGCGCCGTGTGGCAACGCTCCAATTCTTCGTCGGTGGCGGCGCGTGGAGACAACTTGACGAAACTTTGCCAGCGATCTTCATCAGCCATCAACCCATTCAACACAGCACGATACCGCTCGCGCCGTTCGGGGTGATGGCCAGTGTCATGTTTCAGATAATCGTCAGAATAGATGATTGCGGTGGACATGGCGCGGATCGTACGCGCAGATCGTAGGATAGGCAACCAAACAAGGCAGATAAGGCTATAACCGTTTTTCTCAACAGGATGAACCGGATTTTCGGCAGGATTTTCAGGAACTTCATTCACGGTTGTGTTCCGGTCGTCTGTGAATCCTGTTCATTCTGAAAAAATCTTGCTCATCCTGTTTTGCAAATTCTGCTGCCGATTACAGTCCTGGGTCTTTGACGCGAATCTCAAACGGCCATTCATAGGTGTAAAACGGAAACCGAACGTGATGTTTGAAGCTGATTTTGGCCGCCATCCCGCGGCCTTCGCGCCACAATTCGACGCGGTGATCGTCGGGCAAACCGCATTCGCGAGCTTTTTCCTTCAACTGGGCGCGCACATCGTCCTCTTTCAAATTCTGGACTGCACCGCGATGCAGAATTTCGGCAGTGGCTGCGTGCATCGCTTCATTGCCCTGATAAATTGGAACGAAAATCGCCACCAGATAGACAATTGCCGCGGCGAACGCCAACAGCAACAATACTCCAAACCGTCCACTTCCCCGTTCGGCCTGAGCGGGTCTGCGATCAACTCTATTTGCTTTCATTCTTTCTCAACCTCTTGCAGCGTGATTCAACAATTCGCGCACGCTGGCGCGAATGATGGTCGGCGAAATGTCGTCGCGCACAACAACCTCGCCGATCCGTGTTGGCAAAATGAGGGGAAGTTTTCCTTGGGCAACTTTCTTGTCGTGCGCCATCGCCGCGACTATGTCGGGCACGTTCAAGTCATCAATGGGGGGCAGCTTGCGACCAAACCGGCTCAGCGCGTCAACGCCTGACCTGATCACGTCGGCTTCAGCGCGCGGGATTATACCCGCTTTTTCCGAAATGGTAGAGGCGCATTGCATTCCGTAACCAACAGCTTCGCCATGTTTCAGTCGCCGATAAGCCGTCACCGCTTCCAGCGCGTGGCCGACCGTATGGCCAAAGTTCAAAATTCGCCGCAACCCCGATTCGCGTTCGTCCGTGGTCACAACCTCGGCTTTGATTTCGCAACAGCGAGCAATGATTTTTGCCAACAACCCGGCATCGAGCGCAAACACATCCGCCAGTTTTTCCTCCAGCAAATCAAACAATGCCCGATCCCAAATCACGCCATACTTCAAAGCTTCGTAAAGCCCGGCGCGCAGTTCGCGTTGCGGTAACGTCGCCAGCGTTTGCGGATCAATGATGACCGCGCGCGGCTGGTGAAACGCTCCGATCAGGTTTTTGCCCAGCCGATGATTGACTGCGGTTTTGCCGCCGACGGAGCTATCAATCGTCGCCAGCAAGGTCGTCGGAATCTGGACGTAATGAACTCCGCGCTGATAACAAGCGGCGACGAATCCGGCCAGATCGCCTACGACGCCGCCGCCCAGAGCGACCACGGCATCGCTGCGTTCAAAACGATTGGCGATCATAAAGGCCAGGGCTTTTTCCGCTGATGCCAGCGATTTGGCGCGTTCGCCTTCGCCCATCAAATGCGTCAGCGTGGCGAAACCCGCCTGCTTCAAACTCTTTTCGACGGCTCGGCCATACAACCGGTGAACGCGCGCGTTCGAGATAATCGCCAGCTTGCGCGTCTTCGCGCCAAGCGCCGAGCGTGTAATTTCGCCAACTTGCTTCAAGGCTCCGTCGGCAATGGTGATGTCATAACTTCGTTCGCCGAGTGCGACACGGACTGTTTGTGTCATTAGCTGGCTTTCAGCCTTCAATGCCTTCATTTTGGTGTATTGCTGGCCGGGGTAAGGATTCTGATAACTATGACATAAACAAGGAAGCCAATAAATGTCACAGTAAATGTTGCTTTGAAAAGCCTCTTGAACTTCCCTTTAGTTGCTAGCATAGCAATCAACGCAACTGGCAACGAGGCTATTACTGCAAATAAAGCTGGGATTGCTACGGTACCGAGTGCTGTGAGTAAAAAGTTGAGAAGGAATTCAAATCCACTGTTCGATCCTTTTGCTGTAAACACTCCCAGGAACAAGCCGATTGCGCCTGAAATAAAAAAGAGCTTGTTATAGATGGAGTCATACCAACTGTAAGGCTCTTCCTCATCCTCTATCGTCTCTGTCGTGAATACTTCTGACTTATCCTGCGGCACCACGTCTGATGAAATTTTCTCTTGATATTGCCTTGGTGTGCTTTTTTCATTTGGAGACGCTACTTTTACTATTTCTGTTTGAATTGGTACTACACTCTTGGGCGATCCTGTGTGATAAGTATGCTCAGTTAGCCATTCTCCACAATGTTTGCACTTAATGGCATCATCCTGAATCTCTTCAGCACAAAATGGACATTTCTTCATAGTCTTCCTACTCCATTTTCACAGGTAATTTCTCGACAGATGAGCACAATCCTAGTTTAAGACTTCTGAGGTCAAACAATCAAAATCCAATTCGCCAATCCCGATCATCGCCGCCAACTCTTCCACTGAATACTGCTGCCCGGTATTCCACAAATCAATCAGCATTTCGCCCGCTTTGCGCGAAGTCCACCAGCGCGAGCCGAATTGGGTTTTCAGGAAATCGCGCATCTGCGCTTCAAAGGCGGCGGCGCGCAGAAAATCCGCCGAGCGAAAATCGTCGCTGAGGTCGCGCAAACAATCGGCTCCGTCAACGCGCACGCGCAGTGCGTCGGTCATTAGTTCGGCGTAGCGTTCGCCAATGCCGCTGGTCAGATTGCCCGAATGAAATTCCAGTTCGTAAGTGAGCCGGGCGGCTTCGCGGCGCAATTCCAGCAAACGAAACAGCGACAGCGCGCGGCGAAATTCCGCATTGGCGACAAAACCGAAAGTGCCGGTGAGCCAGGCTTCTTCCAGCATCAGGTTTTCGATCAACAATGCCCAGGCCATCGGCACGGCGGCATCTCCGCCGCGTTGAAATTCCGGCGGCAGATTGCGCGAAGTCCACGCGAAGAGTTGCGCTTTGCCCGCCGCGCGCAGGAATTCGCCGTAATTCAAATGGCCGCCGGTTGGTTGAACGACCAGTTTGATTTCGTCGGGAATGCGAATCGGCGAACAAAACGCACGGCGTTGTTTGCCCGCACGAACGGCGGCGTCAAGTTCGACATTTGCTTGTTTGTCCGGATTGAAACCGAAGTTGGCAAAGAGTTCGCGGTACACGCGCAGCATCTGTTCGCGCGGAAAGAAGACATCAAACCGCGTGTAACGCCGCAGATACGGCCAATCTGCCTCGGTCGCTTCGTCCAGGGAAACGCCGGTTTCGCGCGCCAGCAACGGCGCAAGCTCTGAAACATAACGGCTTTCGGTTTTTGACAACAACTGCGTCGCTTTGGCCGCAACAGCGTCAAGATCAACTCCGCGAAGTTCGCGCCGCATCGCCGGATAGGAGGCAAATCCAAGTTCGCGCGCGCCGTCTCGCAAAATGGCAAATAGTTCAGCCAACAAATCCTGGGTTCCTTTGACGATGTCGGCTCGGCGGGCGTGAAGTTCGCGACGACGCTCGCGGTCAGGTTCGATCGCCAGCAATTCTTCGATTTGATGGAAAGGAATTCGCTGCACATCCAGATTACTTTTTGACGGCCAATCAATTTTCGAGGCGACTTCGTACTCGGAAATTTCGGCGGACACGTCGCGAACGCGAGCAAGCAGATTTCCTTCCAGAGCAAAGGCGATCAATCGCGCGATGGCAACTCGTTCGGTTTTGCGGGATTCGGAAACGTCGTTGCGTTTGGCGCGGAGTTCTTCGACCGTCGAAAGTCGAAACAGGTCGCTGTATTCACTGTGAATGTGCGCCACGTCGCGGCTGGTTTGGCGACCGGAACGAAAGAGAAAATCTTCGCGGTGAAGTTCGGAATGGTACTCGCCAAATCGCTGGCGGTAATCGCTCAACATTGCGCGCCCTGCTGGTTTTGAGAAAAAGCGAACCCCAAACTCTCTTTCACCGCAGAGACGCAGAGAACGCTAAGGAAGCGCAGAGATCCCGATTGAACACTCTGCGTTACCTCTGCGCCTCTTTGCGCCTCTGCGGTGAATTGGCCAGCTTGAATTTCGTTCTCTCGTTAAAAGATAAGCAAACGAACATGCAACATAGTCACGGCGGGAAAGTCCGTCAAGAACGGTTTGGGAAAGTTTCGTGAAGTCCAGAAAAGTCTGGGGAAGTCCCGCTGATTTTCCGAGACTTCCCCAGACTTGAATTCCAGCAGGTGGCCTGGTCGGCGCATGAATACGTACTGCGGCGCATCCCTTAACCGCAAACCCTTTCGAGGCACGTAATCATACGCCTACCACGCCATCTGTTGATCAGTTCGACAGTCTTTGATCCAAGACATACAACATTGTTGATAGAAACAAGGGGATACTCTTTTGAAATTTGATGGGAGAATCTTGAAGCCTTTGGCGGTAAGGAATGGTGGCAACCAAACAGACCCTGACATCGAACACCACATCCGTGAGATTGTCTGTTTGCAAGAATTGCTCGCAGCAGTCGGAAAATAAAAGGCGCTACAGTCGTGGGATTGTCTGTAGCGCCATGATAAGTGCGGTCACCTTCCTCACCCTGGTAACCGCTGACACCGTCAGTGGAGTTAACCACCTGGTATCTCGTTGCCCCGCCTAAGCTAGAGCAAGCTCGGTGCCACAGAAATCCCGCACCTGAAAATTCCATCTAACTCATTGAAAAGACAGACCTTTAACTTGCACTCGTTTTGTCTTACGCAAAACCGTCTTTTCCGCAGCCGAGTAATTCTTACTTCGTCGAGTAAAAACCGCTATGAAATAATTTCCTCAACGCCATCGTCTTCTCATCTTTCCGAAGATTCGAGTTCCCCAAAGTCTGGAAAAATGTTCGCGGGAAAAATTTCTCGCTCAATTCGTACTGAAGCCAGACAACCAACGATCTGAACATTGCGCTTACTGCACTTTGAGCCATTGCCAAATCCCAAGTGGCTTGACCAATCCGTCAGGCCAAAGTTATAACGCGGCTTCGTTCGAGTCCGCATCTTTTCTTCAATTTCTTCACTCCCAAGGAGCAAGTTCATGTTGGCGACGATTCACCGTCTGAAATTTGTTGTAGTTGTTTGTTTCATCGGCGCAGCCTTGTTGTATCTCAGCCCAGGCTCGGAATCAGCATCGGCGCGTTCGTTCGAACTAATAGATGAACAGGCCGATCAGACGGAGTTTTTCGAGAAAAAAGTTCGACCTCTGTTGATTGCCAACTGCGCCAAGTGCCACAACCCGAACGCCAAAGTCGCCGAATTGGATTTGACCACCGCCGAAGGTTTTGCTCGCGGCGGCGAAAGCGGCCCGCTCATCAATAAAGAGCATCCCGAAGAAAGCCGATTGTTGAAAGTCATCGGCTATGACGACAAATTGAAGATGCCGCCTTCCGGCAAGATGAAAGACGCCGACCTTGCTGTCATCGCCGAATGGGTCAAAGCGGGCGCTCACTGGCCAAACGCCAAAGCAATCGTTGCCGAAACCAAAACGGCTCCGAAATCCACGCGCGAATTCACCGACGAAGAAAAGAAGTTCTGGGCTTATCAACCGCTGGCCAATCCTGCTGTGCCAAAAGTCAAAAATTCGGCCTGGGTGAAATCGCCGATTGATGCCTTCATTTTGGCCAAGCTGGAAGAAAAAAATCTGCAACCTGCTCCGCCCGCCGACAAGTTGACGCTATTGCGTCGAGCGACTTACGACCTGACCGGTTTGCCTCCGACAGAAACAGAGATCAAGGACTTTCTGGCCGATACTTCGCCGACTGCGTTTGAAAAAGTCGTTGAACGGTTGCTGGCCTCGCCTCGGTATGGCGAAAAGTGGGGACGGCATTGGCTGGACGTGGCGCGTTACGCTGATTCGACTGGCAACGACGAAGATCACCGTTATCCTTTCGCCTGGAAATATCGCGATTACGTCATCGAAGCGTTCAACGACGATTTGCCGTTCAATCAATTCATACGCGAACAAATCGCCGGAGATTTGTTGCCGAGTCAGGATGGCAATGAAGTGAATCGGCGCGGCATCATTGCCACTGGCTTTCTGGCGCTGGGTCCGAAAGCCGTCGCCCAGCAGGACAAAACGAAAATGCTGTATGACGTTTACGACGAACAGGTGGACGTCACCTCAAAAGCGTTTTTGGGAATGACGCTGGCTTGCGCGCGCTGCCACAATCACAAATTCGATGCGCTGCTGACCAAAGATTATTATTCGATGATCAACATCTTCGCTTCGACGCGCAGTTTCAGAAATCCCGATTCGCATGTGTCCGGCGTGTTGGAAAAACCGCTCGTGCCCAAAACCGAATGGGAAAAATACCAAACCGCTCGCAAAGAACTTCAGGCCAAACAACAAAGAGCGCAAACCGAACTGGAAGAAATCGTGGACTCGGTTCGTGAACCTGCGGCCAAACAATTTGCGCCGCGAATGGCCGAGTTCATGTTGGCAGCGCATAAGGTTTATGCAGGCGAAGCAAAAACCGAAGACGTTGCCGCACAAACAACATTGCCGGTGGAAGTGGTGAATCGTTGGGTCAAGTTTTTGAAGCCCGGCGATCTGACGCCGCAGCATTTGCTGGAATGGCGCAACGCATCATCGGACAAGCTGGCCGAAGTTGCGCAAAACTATCAGCGGCAATTTCAAACCCGGCTGAACGAATGGCTGGAAAAAATGGCCAAGTGGCGGGCGGCTGAAAAAGCGGCTGACCCGGGCCAGAAAAAATCCGTATCGGGCAAACCTGCGTTTGAGGCGGGCGATGACCGGTTCTTTCACGGAGTTTATTTCGCGGGCGATGGGCCGTTCGGCGTTTCCGCCAAAGACAAAACACGGTTTTCCGTCGAACAAAACCAGCGCATTGCCGAATTGCAAAAAGAAATCGAAACGCTGAAAAAATCTGCGCCTGCCGAACCGGAACTCGCTTGCGCCATTGAAGAAGGCGAACCGGTCGCGCAAAAAGTCTTCGTGCGCGGCGATTACAACTCGCCTGGCGAAGAAGCTCCGAAAGCCTTTCCGGCCATTCTTTCCACATTCGACACCAAACCGAACTTCACCGGCAGCGGTCGTTTGCAATTGGCTGAATGGCTGACGCAACCCGAACATCCGCTGACCACGCGCGTGATCGTCAATCGCGTCTGGCAATGGCATTTCGGCGAAGGCCTGGTTCGCACGCCGGACAACTTCGGCGTCACCGGCGATAAACCTTCGCACCCGGAACTGCTGGATTTTCTGTCGCGCGAATTCGTCAAACGCGGATGGTCTGTCAAAACGATGCACCGGTTGCTGATGCTTTCCAGCGCTTACCAAATGGCCAGCAACAACACTGATCTGGCCGACAACGCCGACAACGACAATCGTTTGTTGACGCGGTTCAATCGCCGCCGTTTGTCCGTAGAAGAATTGCGCGACGGATTGCTGGCGATTGACGGTTCGATTGATTTGACGATGGGCGGCACGCTGCAAAAAGGACGCGGAACCGACGGCGAAAACAATCAGGGACGTTTGAGTTTGAATCCCGAAAAGCTGAACCGTCGCACGGTCTACATTCCGTTGCGCCGCGCGAATCTGCCTACGCTGTTGAATCTCTTCGATTTCGGCGATGCCACTTCGATGACGGGCAAACGTCTGTTGACCAACGTTTCGACGCAGGCGTTGTTCTGGCTCAACAGCGAATTCCTGACGGATCGTTCGGCTACGTTGGCAAAAGCGTTGCTGGCCGATCCATCGTTGAATGATTCGACGCGAGTTGAAAGCCTTTATCGCCGCGTGCTGAATCGCCAGGCCGAAAAATCCGAACTTGAACAAGCATTGAAATACATTGCGGTGTTCAAACAGAAATCTTCCGGCGAAAACGCCGACGCCAAAGCCTGGCAGAGTTTGTGCCGTGTGTTGATGGCTTCGAACGATTTTCTTTACGTGGATTGACGGCAATGAAAAAGACGCTTGGCAACCCAGCAGACAAAGCCGAGATTTTCTCGCGGATCGAGCAATTAAAACCGGACAGCCCGCGTCAATGGGGCAAGATGACCGCACATCAGGCGATTTGCCATTTGAACGATTCGTTTCTGTGCAGATTCGGCGAGCGCTCTTCGACTGACAACAGCAATTTTTTCAGCAGAACGGTGATGAAATGGTTTGCGCTGGAAGTCCCTGTGCCCTGGCCGCACGGTGTCAAAACCATGCCGGAAAACGATCAGTTGATTGGCGGAACTCCGCCTGTGGAATTCGAGCGCGACCGCGTTCAATTGAAAGCGCTGATCGAACGTTTTTGCCAGTCACTGGACAATTCATCGCCACATCCTTTGTTCGGCCAGATGACCGAAGCCGAATGGATGCGCTGGGGATATTTGCACTGCGACCATCATTTGCGCCAATTCGGCGTCTGAGGATTTTATGACCAACGAACTTCATAACCTGCTTCGTCCGATTTACAACCAGGTCGAAAAACCGGTTTCGCGCAGAGCGTGGCTGCGCGCCGCCGGACTTGGTTTCGGCTCCATCGGTCTGACCGCAATGTTGGCAGAACAAGCCCAACTGTTCGCCGCGGCCAATCCGCAAGCGGAAAACCCGCTTGCGCCGAAAGCGCCGCACTTCGAGCCGAAAGCCAAACGAGTCATCTTTTTGTTCATGCACGGCGGGCCGTCTTCGATTGACACCTTCGATCCGAAAGAGCGATTGGTGCGCGACCACGGAAAACCGCTGCCGATCAAACGTCCGCTGGCATTTGCCGATGGGCCAGTCGGGCCGCTGATGAAACCGCTCTGGGATTTCAAACCCGGCGGCAAAAGCGGCGTACCGGTCAGCGACTTGTTCCCGCACATGCGCGAATGCGTGGACGATATGTGCATCATTCGTTCGATGGTCGGCGAAGGCGTGGATCACGGCGCAGCGATGTTGCAAACATTCACCGGCGTATCGAATTTCGTTCGCCCCAGCATGGGTTCGTGGACGGTTTATGGACTTGGCACGGAAAATCAAAACTTGCCTGGTTACATCATGATTAAACCTACGCTGTCTCACGGCGGAGCCAAAAACTGGTCATCTGCGTTTCTGCCCGGCGCATATCAAGGCACTGCCATAGGCAATTCCGGTTTGAAAGTGGACGACATCAAAGATCAGCCGATTGATTACCTGCTCGGCAAACATCTGTCGCCGGACGAACAGCGTTTCGAACTGGAAATGCTGCAAAACATCAATCGCCGCCACAAGGAATTGCGCAAAAACGATCCGCAATTGGAAGCGCGCATTCAAGCCTTTGAACTCGCGTTTCGCATGCAGACCGAAGCGCCCGAAGCTTTTCAGGTGGACAAGGAATCCGAAGCGACCAAAAAACTGTATGGCCTGGACGATCCGCTGACGGCGGATTTCGGCTGGCAATGTTTGCTGGCTCGACGACTGGCCGAACGCGGAGTGCGCTACATTCAATGCACGCACAGTTACAAATGGGATCAACACAGCGAGCTTTACAACCTGCACACCAAAAACGCCCGCGAAGTGGACAAACCGATTGCCGGTTTGCTGAAGGATTTGAAATCGCGCGGTTTGCTGAAAGATACCCTGGTGATATGGGCTGGCGAATTCGGCCGCACTCCGGTTTCTGAAAGCGGCGATGGGCGCGATCACAATCCTTACGGCTACACCATCTGGATGGCGGGCGGCGGCGTCAAAGGCGGTTTCATTTACGGCGCGACCGACGACATTGCGTATCATGCCGTCGAAGACCGCATGCACATACATGATTTCCACGCGACGATGCTGCATCTGCTGGGGCTGGATCACGAACGGCTGACTTACAGTTACAGCGGTCGAAATTTCCGTTTGACCGACGTTGCCGGAGTAGTCGCCAAGAAGATCATCGCCTGACTCGAAAATTATTGCCCACGAATCTTTCTCGGAAATTGCAATTGGACGGCTAATTTTTGCCGTCCAATTTTCATTTTTAGCTTTTGGAATGGCTTCAATAAGCTGAAAAATCCGTTTTTTAATCTTGAACGCCAGAAAATTCCTACTTTTTTAGGATTAATCAGTTCTACGCTTGCCATCTTGTAGGAATTCGGACTACTATTAATTTTGTTAAGACATAAAAACTCAAGGCTGACGACTCACACACGGTACCACCGCCCCCACAGAAATCGAATTAGACAATTGATTGCAATTGCCGGAAAAAACTTTGCGACAACTCCGCCCTCAGCGAATTCCGGCAATGCGCTTCTGTTGAGGCTTACTTTTTCTTCGGCGTGAATTCAGGAATCCAAATTTGAAACTTCACGCTGAGCAAATCAACCGTATTCATTGAGAAATTGAGGTCACATGAAAAGCACATCCCAAAATAAACCTCTTCGTTTATTTCTGACTTTCACCATTCTGACGATGCTGTTATTCACCGTTTCGATGACATCTGCCATCAACCAACCGATTGTCACGACCTTGGCTCATTCAAAAGACACCTGTTCCAAATTTGCAAGCAAGGCAATTCCGAAGCTGCCCAAACGTCCGGGTTACCGGTTGTCCGCTTGAGTCGTTTGCACGTGGCTGATTCTGTCAGTCGCAAAACAAGTTTCAAAAGAAAAGGTGGCTGAATGACGGCCACCTTTTTTTATGTGTAACTGCTTTGGGGGAAAACCAAGCGAGCAATCATCAGAGTGTCGAAACCAGATTGAATTGCATTGGCGGCTTGACGGAACCTACTTAAGCGAACAGACTTCTGGCGCTTCAGGGAAACCGTCTTATGCCCGCAAAAGAACAACAATCAGAGGTAACCGATTTGAAACGAATTCCCAGGGTGTTGGCGTCCATGGCACATCCTGACGATGCTGAAATTCTTGTCGGTGGAACGCTCTTGCACCTGAAATCACTGGGTTGGGAAATTGGAATCCTGACAATGACCAGCGGAGATTGCGGTTCGGCGACTCACACCAAAGAAGAAATTTCGCGCATCCGATACGCCGAAGCCAAAGCCGCCGCGCACTTTCTGGGTGCGTGGTACGAATGCGCCGGGTTGATGGACGTGGAAGTGTTCCTCAATGCCGAAAACCTGCGCCGGGTGGTCGAACGCATGCGACATTTCAACCCCGACGTGGTCATTACGCATTCGCCTGTGGATTACATGCTCGATCACGAAGAGGCTTCGCGATTGGCACGCGCAGCGACATTTGCGCTTTCGATGCCGTTGTACCAAACCCGGCAAATCGCTCCGTCGGAACCGATGGTGGCGACTCCGACGCTGTATTACGCCGATCCGCTGGAAGGAATTGACGCAATGGGTGAACGGCGTTGGCCGCAGTTTTACGTCAACATCACTGACACCATCACGCAAAAATGCGAACTGTTAAGCTGGCATCAATCGCAACGCGACTGGCTGCGCGCACATCACGGCGTAGATCAATATCTGAAACAGATGACCGAATGGGCGGCGAAATTCGGCTCGGAATGCGGATTTGAGTTTGCCGAAGGTTTTCGCCAGCATCTGGGGCACGGGTATCCGCACGAACCTGTTTTGCAAACCGCGCTGAATCCGTTCATAAACGTTGCGGCAACTCGCCTGGAATAAGGGGCATAAACAATGGCAATCACTGAAAAATATCTGAATCCATTCACTGATTTCGGCTTCAAGAAATTGTTCGGCAATGAGCCAAACAAGGATTTGTTGATTGATTTCCTGAATCAATTGCTGCCGCCACATCACCAGATTCAGGAACTGACCTACGCTCGCAACGAACAGGTTGGCCGCAGCGAATTTGACCGCCGGGCGATTTTCGATCTGTTTTGCACCAGTCCCAGCGGAGAACGCTTCATCGTCGAGATGCAACGCGCCAAACAGAATTACTTCAAAGACCGCAGCGTCTTTTACGCAACCTTTCCGATTCAGGAACAAGCGCCGCGCGGCGATTGGAATTACCAGCTTGCGCCGGTGTACCTGGTCGGCATCCTGGATTTCGTGTTCGCCGAAGACAAAGACGACACCGAAGTCTGTCACCGCGTGCAGTTGAAAGATCAAATCAATCGCGTGTTTTACGAAAAGCTGATGCTGATTTATCTGGAGATGCCGAAGTTCACCAAGACAGAAGATGAACTGGAAACGCCGTTCGACAAATGGCTGTACGTGCTGAAGCACTTGCCCAGATTGACGGAACGCCCGGCCAAATTGCAGGAGCGCGTCTTCGCTCGTTTGTTCGAGGCGGCAGAAATTGCCAAATTCAATCGCACAGAGTTGGAATTATACGAAGATAGCGTGAAGGTTTACCGCGACCTGAAAAACGTCCTTGATACAGCCGCTCAAGAAGCCAGAGCTGATGGCGAGAAGAAAAAAGCGTTTGAAATAGCGCGCAATCTTTTGAATGCGGGCTTGCCATCACACTTTGTTGCTGAAAACACAGGCTTGAGCAAACAAGAAATTGAAGCATTGCGATAGTGTTTTCAAAATCGTTCATTGCTCAAATTTTTCTCGGAGCGTCTTCCTGCTCCAAACATCAACAACAGGAGAGTTCATCAAAATGAGTCAGTTAAACATTGGTATTGTCGGGCTGGGCTGGGTGGCCGGAGCGCACATCGAAGCCTTCAAACATATTCCCGGCGCAAAAGTCACCGCCGTCTGTTCGCGCCGCGAACTGGACGAAGCCGCCATTTCCGCGCAATACGGAACTCCGCTCAAAGCCTACACGGATTACGCGGCGATGCTGGCCGATCCGAACATTCACGTGATTGACATCTGCACGCCGCATCCGTTTCACGCCGAACAAGCGATTGCCGCCGCCAAGGCCGGCAAACATCTGATTATCGAAAAACCCATCGCCATCAGTTACCAGGACGCAGTCGCCATTCGCAAAGCAATTCATGAAGCTGGCGTCCAAGCTTGCGTCTGTTTTGAAGTTCGATTCAGCATGCAAGGCACAATGCTGCGTTCGACGATTGACCAGGGATTGATTGGCAAACTGCATTACGCCGAAGTGGATTATTACCACGGCATTGGCCCGTGGTACGGCCAGTTCCCCTGGAACGTCAAAAAAGACATGGGCGGCAGCAGCTTGCTGACCGCCGGATGTCACGCCATGGATTTGCTGCTCTGGTACATGGATTCCGAAGTCGAAGAAGTCACCAGCTACGCCACGCGCAGCAGCAACCCTGTCTTTGCGCCGTACGAATACCCCAGCTCGACCGTCACCATCCTGAAATTCAAAGACGGCAAAGTCGGCAAATGCGCTTCGATTGTGGATTGTTTGCAGCCGTATTATTTCCACATCCATCTGGTCGGCAGCGAAGGCAGTTTGCTGGACAACAAAATTTACAGCGCAAAACTGGCGGGCATGAACAAAGCCAGGTGGAGCACGCTGGAAACCGGCTTGATTGATTCGGGCGACGTGGCTGACCATCCGTACCAACCGCAGTTCCAGGCATTCGTTGATGCGGTGAACAAGAATCAGAAGATGCCGTTGACGGATTTCGACACTGCGTTTGAATCGCATCGAGTGGTTTTCGCTGCGGATATGTCTGCGGCTGAAGGCAGAACCGTGAAGATGTCTGAACTGAAATTTTAACAGACATAAAATAGACAGGATGAACATGATTTTTCAGGATTGGTTTTCATCCTGACGAATCCTGTAAATCCTGTCTATTCTCTATTCCTTTTCAATCCAACCGCCGAGCCTTGATTCCGTCTCCCCACAATACCGACAACAATTGATTGACGTGGTCGTGGCCGCGCGCTTCCAGCGTCAGATCAATTTCCACGCCGCCGACTTCCAGATTGGAAAACGCGCGGTTGTGTTCGACTTCCAGAATGTTCGCGCCCAGTTCGGCTACGTGCTGACAGATGTGAGCCAGTTCGCCCGGTCGGTCGCGCATCATCGCGCGAATGCGAACCATACGACCGTCTTTGGCCAAGCCGCGCTGGATGATCTTCGACAACAGGTTCGGATCAATGTTGCCTCCGCTGATGACGATGGCGACTTTTTTGCCTTCCAGTCCCGTCAGTTTGTTGAACAGCACCGCCGCCAATCCGGCAGCGCCTCCGCCTTCGACAACAGTCTTTTCAATTTCCAATAGCTTCAGGATGGCGCTGGCGATTTCGTCTTCGCCGACGGTTGCGATGTCGTCAACGTAGCGGCGAACAATTTCCGAAGTGATTTTGCCAGCGCGTTTGACCGCCAAGCCGTCGGCGATGGTCGGTTGAGAAGGAATTTCCATGATCTCGCCGGTTTCCACCGCCGCTTTCATCGAAGCGAAATGCTCCGGCTCAACGCCTATGATGCGAATGTTCGGTTGAGATTCCTTCATTGCGATGGCTGTGCCGCTGATCATGCCTCCGCCGCCAATGGGAACGACGACGGCATCGAACTTCACGTTTTCTTCCAGCAATTCCAAGCCGATGGTTCCCTGCCCGGCGATGATCGCTTCGTCGTCGAAAGCGTGAACGAACGTGTAGCCGTGTTCAGCGGAAAGTTCGCGCGCGTGCGCCAGTGCCTCGTCGTAAGTCGCACCGTGCAGCACGACTTCGCCGCCCAGATCGCGCGTGTTGGCAACTTTGATCAGCGGCGTAGCTTTCGGCATGACAATCACCGACCGAATGCCCAACCGCGTGGCGTGATGGGCAACGCCTTGTGCGTGATTGCCCGCGCTGGCGGCGACGACTCCGGCCTGACGTTCAGCTTTAGAAAGCTGCAAGAGCTTGTTCAACGCGCCGCGCTCTTTGAAGCTGCCGGTCATCTGCAAGTTTTCAAACTTGAAGTAGGTGTTGCAGCCGCACAACCGGCTGAGCGTATGCGACAACGGACAAGGCGTTTGATAAATCGCGCGCCCCAGACGTTGGCGCGCTGCCTGAATTTCGGAAAGTGTGACCATGCAGCAAAGGTAGAAGCCACACCGAAAACTGTCAAACCAGGTTGCGAGGACAGTGAACGTGTTTGCGATCTAAGGATTGGCAACACAAGAAACGAAATCCCATTGATCATGCTAAAAATAAGAGGCCAATGCCGTAAATTAGCAAATGGCCCCTTAAGTATATGCACGCTTTTGCCAGCCTACCGCCCTCTCATGAGGAAGACATCCCAAGCCCATCGCCCTATCTGTGCTCCTCGGACATCTTTGACCTTGGCTCGGTACTTGAACAGATTTCCATGCTGGTCAGTGCGCCTTGATTCCTTGTAATCTAGGTCTATCACCGCAAGACCCACTGCTGGCAAAGTGCGAAGTTCCGTTGGTTCAGATATGCCATTATGATTGGCATCTTGCCACAACCTTAAAGCGGTAAAGATGGTATCTCTGTAGTCTATCTGACCATCGTTATTCCCTCCATTTGACGGTTTATCGTATACTGCTAGCGCTAGAAAGCCATTTTTAGTTACTCCTGGTGGAGGTGCGGGTTGGGGCGTGAAATTGCCAAATAGCTCTTGGCCGTTATCAATGAATCCGTTGCTATTACGGTCTAAAACAAGCCAATTATCATCTGAATTAGCTGCCGTCCAAGATAGCCTTTCCTTGACACCATCGCTGTTAAGATCAAAATTTATCCCAAAGCTAGGATTCGTCAAGTTAAAGCCATTGCCTTGCACATCTACTACTATCGGGCTGTATTGACATTGCCCACATTCCCAATAATCAGGTTCGCCATTACAATTAACATCCTCAACAGTACCGCACATTTGGCAAGGGTCTGCTCCAGGATTAATATAAGAGTTAAAATCATCGCAGTCGTTTTCACAAGTTTTATATCCATCACCATCGAGATCGAACCCTTCGTCTGTCTGCCCATCACAGTCATCGTCAACAAAGTTGCAAGTTTCAGTTGCAGTAGGATGGATGCTGCTATTGTTATCATTACAGTCATTTCCTCCGCACTGTGATCCATGATATCCATCATTATCTAAATCACAGCAAGGTGTCCAAGGAACTCTTTCAAAATAGTAATAAGGTCCGTCCTGACATGAAGGATAGTCGCCTTTGCAAGTTGCGACCCGTTGCTCCAAAGCATAAATGCCTGTGCCGCTAAAATAACCGGCAGACATCGTAATATTTTTTACTGGATCACATGGGCCATTACAGTTCACGGTTTCGTTCGGGTCAAAATCGAAACATTGCCCTTGAGTAACTGCAAGCGATGCAGCAGCTACAGAAGGTTTTGCTTGGTGCGAAACTAAATTGAACATCACTGAGAAAAAACACACTACTACCATCAAAGCTGCTGACTTCATTTTGAGCCTCCTTGTTGTTTATTTTGTTTTGCTGAAGTATGAAAATGAAAAGCTTAACTGGCTTAAACACATCTCATTCAATTACCTTAAGCCATTTTTGTGAAGCATTTTGATCAGGGTTTCGTTTAAAGAAATTACCTCCAGAAAAAATCGTCCCATCTTCAAAACCTACCTCGCTAAGTCGCAAAGTTATTTTTCCAACGGAATCAACTTTGGTTGAATCGAGAAATGTTATTACACGTTTAATTTCATCGTACTCATTTTCAAGCGAAGCTTTTAAAGATTCTCCAGGCATAACCTTTATAGGCTTAGAATTTATTGGTGTATTAAAGACTGGATGCTTTCCCAGAAATAGCTGATGCTGCATCATGACCCCATTATGTAGCACTTCAGGAAAATCTATATTCACTTGTACGTATGTGATAGGCTTAGAGTACTTATTATTTATCTTAAAAGTAATATCTCTTAACCATTTGTCATCGCCGGTGAATTTCATCTCAGAACGAACAGATTTGCCTTTAACCATAATGTCCGATATTTCTAAAGGAGTATTTTTATGAAAGGATCTTTCTTGAACAATTATTCTTTCTGGGTCTTGAAAAAAGGCCGCAACGTTGGATTTAGCCAACGCCAAAACACTGATAACAAGACACAGAACCACAACGGCGACATTAGCGTAACGATTTTTTTTCATGCGAATCTCCTATATCGTTAGACAGTTTAAGAGGTTGTTTTTGAATTGCGACTTCACTTACTTAGTGTGCTTTCAAACGGAAATCTTAATGTCCTGTCGGAAAAATAAATTTTCACGCCTTCAGCCGCAACCTCGACGACCTATGCGTCATTGGCGATTTTTTGAAGCTTCTTTATCAATGCACTTTTCTTTGGGTAAACCGACTCTTTCTTGATTCCCAACTCTTTCGCTATTTCTTCTGCCTTCACCCCCTGCAACATCAGGCCAAACAGTTTTCGCTCGCCTTTGGCCAACTTGCTAACGGCAGCCTGCAAGAGCTTTTCTTCTTCCTCCCAGATCAGCTTTTCTTCCTGAACCGGCTGAGTGGTGAAAGAATCCGGCGGCAAATCTTCCAACGGCAATTCTCGTTTTTGTTCTTTCAACCGACGCAGGATTAGCCGTTTGGCAATGGTGAACAGCCAGGTTTGTGGTTTGGAGCCATTTCCGAACGAACGCAGCGTATGAAAGTCGTTGTCCATCAACAACATCATGATTCGACTGGCAAAGCCGTCGAATTCCATCTGGTTGGGATGATGGTTCAGGCTCTGGCAGGCTTGGCGAACGACCGGGGGAATTAGTGGAATGGTGTCCAGAAACAGTTGTTCGATCTCGCTGATGGCAGGTTCTGGCGAATCCGGTTTGGGCATGCAACTCCTCTTACTTGTTGGCCGATTAGTCCCCGCACTGGACAATCAGAAAGGTTGTAACGAGATTCAAAGCTTGAGTTGGCGTCAGCCAGGATTGATAAGGCGGGCGGAGAGTAGCACGAAAAAAAAAAATCGGGAAAGAGTCGAAAGAGTTTTCACAGATTCAGCCAGACGGCGTGATCTTTTGGTGAAACCAAGCGTCATTTTCCTCACGGCTTGAGACTTGGTCAGGAGTCACGGCCTGAATATATATGCCGCCGCCGATTTCACAACCGGCTTCATTGGGGTAGAACTCCCGCAATAATTTTTTCACCGTTCTGTTAATCCCCTGTTTCGGAGGCCGTTTATGTCAGTGGAAAACGATGAAAAGGAGGTCAATGTGCCAGCAAATGCTATTCATTTAAGAGCGATTCCCGGCGGAAAGGCGGACGCCGTCGGCGAGGCTCAGGTTTCGGAGCGCGAATTGGATTCGCTGTTCCGGGAACATCACGATCGCATTTTCCGCGCGGCTTACCGCATCACGGGCAGCGTTGTGGACGCTGAAGACGTTTTACAAACCGTCTTTTTGCGGTTGTCGCGCCGGAGCGTCAAAGAGACGATCAATCTGGAACCGAATCCGGCCAGTTATTTGCACCGAGCCGCCGTCAATGCTTCGCTGGATTTGATGCGCCAGCGCGGACGCAGCAATTCGATTTCAATTGACGATGTCGCGTCGGTTTTGTCGGCAGGTTCGTCGGTCAATCCGGAAACGCGCCGGGCGTCGAACGAGCTTCGCGCCAAAGTCCGGCAGGCCATCGGCAAGCTCGGCGAAAAATCCGCCGAGATGTTCGTCCTGAAATACTTCGAAGGTTACGGCAACAACGAAATCGCCGAACAGATGGGGACTTCGGCAATGGTTGTGGGCGTGTTGCTCCACCGGGCGCGCGCCAGAGTCAAAAAAGAAATCGGAGACTTTTTGGAGGGAGGCCAGGATTAACAGGCCATACAGAGGAGAGCAATTATGAAACATACAGATCGAGAACTTAATACCATTCTGGATGACGTGACGGCGGAAATCCGCAACGAAAAGCTGGATGCAGCAGTCGTTGCCGGAGCCGCGCAGCGAGTCCAGGCTCGATTGGCTGGCCAGCAAGCCGCCGTCGAAGCCGGAGTCACGCCGGTTGAACACATTCGCAGTTGCGACGATTTCCGTTCGCTGATTCCGTCGTATCTGCAAGGCCAGCTTTCCAGCGCGCGCACCATGCTGCTGGAAGACCACACGCGCGAATGTCTGCCCTGTCGCAAGGCGTTGAAGGAAGCCCGGCACGGTCGGCAATCTTCGTGGCAGTTGGATTCGCAAAAAGCGAAAGTCACGGCTTCCAATCGTCGCATGACGACGGTTCGCTGGGCGATTGCCGCAGCAGTCGTCGTGATGGTCGGATTGTTTGCGTGGCCTTCGGCGCAACGTTTCGTCAATTCGTTCCGCACGCTGAACGCGATTGTCGAAGCCGCCAATGGCAACGTGTATCGCGTCACTGAAACTTCGACGCAGGCGCTGAAGCCCGGCGAACAGATCAAACGCGGCGAACGCATTCGCACGGCGAAAAACTCCGCCGCCATCGTCAAACTGGCCGACGGTTCGTTGATCGAAATGCGCGAACGTTCGGAATTTTCAGTAACGAACGGTTCCGGCGGAACGACGATCAATCTGGATCGCGGACAAGTGATTGTCGAAGCGGCCAAACAGCGCGATGGCAAATTGTTCGTGGCGACGGATGATTCGCTGGTGTCTGTGACAGGTACGATTTTCACCGTCAACAACGGAACCAAAGGTGCTCGCGTTTCGGTCATAGAAGGCGAAGTCCACGTTGACCACGCAGGCAAAAACAATGTGCTGCACGCCGGCGATCAGGTCACGACGCACGAAAGCGTCGAAAAGATTGCGGTCAAAGACGAAATCGCCTGGAGCCGCAAATCCGCCGAATACATCAAACAGCTCGATGCTGTTCGCGCGGAAATTGACCAGTTGGTGGCGATGCCGGGCAATCGGTATTCGACACGGTTGCTGGATTTGATGCCGGAAAACACTGTGCTTTACGTGGCGATTCCGAACATCAGCGAAACGCTGGCCAACGCCGATCAGATTTTGCAAGAAAGCCTGGCCAAAAATCCCGGCTTGAACGAATGGTACGCTAAAGAGCAGCGCCAATCGCGCGGTCGTCACGGGATGAGCCAGGCGATTCAAATCGCCAAAGAGTTCGGCAGTTATCTGGGTGATGAAATCGCCATCGCCGCCACAGGCAAAGCCAACAGTGGCGAACCCGACGAACCGATCATTCTGGCCGAAGTCAAAGACGGCGGCGCGTTCCGCAGCTTTGTCGAAAGCAAGGTGTCGCAACTCAGCGAAGGCAAAAACGAATTGCAAATCGTTGACGATCCGCTGGCTTTCAGCAGCGCCAGCGGCAGGGACAAAGGCGCTTACATTTGGATCACGCAGGATTTGGTTGCCATGTCGCCGCGCATCGAATCGTTGAAGCGCGTTGAAATGCAGGTGAAAGCGGCTGCCAAACCGTTCGCGGCGAATCCTTTCCGCAAACACATCGCCAGCTTGTACCAGGACGGCGCGGGTCTGATCATCGCCGCCGATCTGGAAAAGATGGTGGTGCAATCGCTCCGCAAGGATAAAGACGCGGCGATGGTCAGCCAGCTTGGTTTGCTCGACCTGCGTTATTTCGTGGTCGAACTGAAAGAAAAGGATGGCAAGCCGTACAACCGAGCCGTCGTCAGTTACAAACAGAACGATCACGGCGTCACGTCGTGGCTGGCGGCTCCGAATCCTATGGGCGCGCTGGAATTCATCTCGCCGGACGCCAACGTTGTCGGAGCCTTCGTCGTGCAGGAACCGACCGCTGTGGTGGACGATCTGCTGAACGCGCTGAAAACCGCTGACCCCGAAGCCTGGCAGAAAGCGCTGGATTTCCAGAACGAACAAGGCATCAGCTTCCGCAACGACATCGCCGCTCCGCTCGGCAGCGAATACGCTTTCGCGGTGGACGGCCCTGTGGTTCCGATTCCTTCGTTCAAGGCCATAGTGCAGGTGGACGACCAGGATCATCTGCAAAACACGCTGGAACGCACGGTTGACAAGGTCAATGCAGAATTGACCAGCCACGGCAAACAGGCGCTGGTGTGGAATCGCGTGGAAATCGGCGGACGGACGTTTTATGAACTGAAATCGCCGGATGTTCCGCTGGCGTCGCTGAATTACGCTTACGCTTACGGTTACCTGATTGCAGCGCCCAGCCGCGCGCTGGTCGAAAACGCGATCAAGTACAAGGAATCCGGTCGCACCTTGCTGAGTTCGGCGAAATTCCAGGCTTCGCTGCCTGCGGATAAACAAGCCAACTTCTCGGCGATGGTTTACCAGAACGTCAGTTCGCTGACCGAACCTGCCGCGAAGCTGATGCGACAAGCCGGTCCGAAAGAAGCCAGCAAGGCGGTCAAGAACTTCCTGGGCAACAAAGCCGGACTGGCTTATGTCTACGCGCTGAATGATCGAATGATTCTTTCGATCAACAGTGAAAATGGCCCGATTGGTTTGACGCCTTCCGACCTGCTCGGTTTGCCGAGTTCGTCAGGACTGGGAAGCCTTTTCGGAGACTTCAAATCATCAGAACGGCGTTCGGTCGAGGGAAAGATCAACAAGGAAATACGAGAAATCTCTCGATAGTTTCCGAATAGCCGGAATGAGAACGAGGGATGGCGGGATCGAGAGAAAGAAAACACATTCTTTCTCTTTCCCGCCGTCCCTCGTTCCTGTTGTCCATCCGCTCTTCTGTCTTTCAACAAGCCTGTCAACATTGACGAAAATCACAACCTGGCTTCAACTTACGCCAATCGTTCGGAACTTCGTTCAGACGGTTGGCGTAACTGTTTGCGCTCAACAAGACATCAGGAGGCTAAGTTTCAAGATGAAATCGAAAGCAATCGTCGCGCTGGTTTTGTTTGCCCTAAGCGCTCTGGCAGTGACCACCAGCGGCTGCCGCATGCGCAGTCGTTCGACTCAGGCAGAACCCAAAGCAAGCGAAGCGACGAAACCCGCAGAACCCCAGGCTGAATTGTCCATCACCGCCACCGAAGACAAGGACGACCTTCCCCAAAAAGAAGAAATACGGCGCAAATTCAAACTTGCGGCGGAATCCACCATCAGTGTCGCCAATCTGAACGGATCATTGACGGTGGAAACTGCCGACACAGACACAGCGGAAGTCCTGATCGTGCGTTCGGCCAAAACGCGCGAAAACCTGGAAAATTATCGCAAGGTGAAAATCGAACACGAAGGCAAACGATTGCAGATTGGCATAGAAAACGACCGCAAAAGTTTGTTTTCCTCCATCGGCGCTATTCCTGCCGGACGCCAGCGCGTCGTGATGAAAATTCCGCGCCAGATTGAACGCTTCGATAGTTGGGGCATCAACGGACCGGTCACGTTGGGCGAAACAACCGCGCGAATTGAAATGCATAACATCAACGGTCTGCTCAAAGCAGCGCGCGTAGCAGGCCAGTTCGAACTAAACAGCGCCAATGGCGGCATAGAAGTCACCTTTGCGCCTCTGAGCGGCAAAAGCATTGCAATTTCCGACGTCAACGGCAACATCGAATTGCGATTCGAAGGTGCAGTCAATGCCGATCTCAATGCCTGGAGCATCAACGGTCAACTCAATCCTGAACTTCCAGATGTGCAGGCGCGCGATGAAGAACAATCGCGTGGCAGATTGAAAGCGCGCATCGGCACGGGCGGCACACCAATCCGTGTCAGCGGCGTCAACGGCAACGTCAACCTGTTGAAAGCGGACAAGGCTCCTGCCTCAGCGGCGAAAGTCGCCAGCAAATAAACCCTTTTCTCCCACTAAACCGCACGAAGAAACGTCAGGATTTTTCTTCGTGAAACTTCGTGTCGCTTCGTGGGGAAAAATTCTGGAAAACCATGACACCTGTTATCGAACTCGACGGATTGCGCGTGACGTTTGGCAAGCGCGAAATCCTGCACAGCATCAAGGGCAACTTGCACGGGCGTTGCATTGGCCTGCTCGGTCCGAATGGCGCAGGAAAAACCACACTGATTCATTCCCTGTTGGGATTTCATCCGCCATCGGCAGGCACTGCGCGCATCTTTGGCAAAGACATTCGCCATCAGGCAAAAGAAATTCGCACCCTGATCGGTTACATGCCCGAACGCGATGCTTTCATCGCCAATCTGACCTGCGTGCATTTCGTCCGCTTGATGGCGGAATTGTCCGGGCTGCCTTCGGAAGCTGCGCTGGAACGCGCGCACGAAGCCTTGTTTTATGTGGGCTTAGGCGAAGCGCGTTATCGCCAGTTGGGATCGTATTCGCTGGGCATGAAGCAATTGGCCAAACTGGCGCAGGCGATTGTTCACGGGCCGCGATTGATCTTTTTGGACGAACCTACCAACGGACTCGATCCTCCGGCGCGCACTCGCATGCTGGAATTGATCCGCGAAGTCCGTGACAGCGGCAAAGCCAACATCGTGCTCTCGTCGCATTTGTTGCGCGATGTCGAAGAATGCTGCGACGAAATTCTGATCCTCAAAGACGGTCACATCGCCGCCAACTGCAATCTTGAAGAAGAGCGTCGCGCCAACAAACAATTTGTCGAGATGGAAACGCGCAACGGTACGCAGGCCTTCGTCGAAGCGATTGAACGGCTCGGTTGCGAATACGCTGAAACCGGATACCAGAAGCTGAAGCTGATCCTGGCCAACGGCGTGGGAGTCCGCGACCTGTACAAAATCGCAGCCGAACAAAACGTGCAGATTCGCCGGTTGAATTACAAACGCGATTCGCTGGAAGATATTTTCCTGAAAGCGATGGAGCAATGAGCCGATGCAGTACGGGGAGCGAGAGCGACCTGAATCTGCTGGAACCTGCCAATCGAAATTTGGCAGGTCGCTCACGCTCCCCGTACCGCAACCAGAGAATTCAACCGGAGACAATCACCGTGAAAAAGATGTTCAAACAATCATTCGTTTTGATGTTCGCGCTGGCCGTGTTGCTGACGGCCAACGCAACACTGGCGCAAACGCCCGTGCTCGACCGGGAATTGTTTTTCGGCGACCCGGAAATTTCCGGCGCGCAATTGTCGCCCGACGGCAAATTCATGGCCTTCATCAAACCCTACAAAGGCACGCGCAATATCTGGGTCAAGAAAATCGAAGAAGCCTTCGCCGCCGCCAAACCCGTCACTGACGATTTGAAACGACCGGTCACCAGTTATTTCTGGAGCCGCGACGGCAAATTCATTCTGTTCACGCAGGACAAGGGCGGCGATGAAAATTTCAATGTCTATGCCGTGAATCCGGCTTCGCCGCCCGCCGCTGGCCGCGAAGTTCCGGCGGCGCGCAACCTGACCGATCTGCAAGGCGTGCGCGCGTTCATTTACGGCATTCCGAAATCCGATCCCGACGCGATTTTTGTCGGGTTGAACGACCGCGACAATTCCTGGCACGACCTGTACAAAGTCAAAATTTCTACCGGCGAACGAACCTTGCTTCGTCGCAATGACGAACGCATCAGCGGTTGGGTGTTTGACCAAACCGACCAGCTACGTTTGGCCACTCGCACGGCGGACAACGGCGACACCGAAATTCTGAGCGTCAATAAAAACGACCTCAAGGTGATTTATTCGTGCAGCGTGTTCGAAACCTGTGCGCCGGTGCGATTTCACAAAGACAATCGTCGCTTTTATCTGATTACCAATCGCGGCACGGACGATTTAATGCGGTTGGCCTTGTTCGATCTGACGACGCAAGTGACGGAATCCGTCGAAACTGATCCGTTGAAGCGAGTGGATTTCGGCGGCCCGATTTTTTCCAACGTCACAGATGAATTGATCGGCACTTCGTACGAAGACGAACGCACGCGCATTTACTGGCGCGACAAGAGCTATGAAACCGATTACAAGCTGCTGCAAAGCCTGCTGCCTGATCGCGACATTTCGTTCGACTCTTCGACCCGCGACGAAAAGCTCTGGAAAATTTCCGCCAGCAGCGACACCGAACCCGGCGAGGCGTATCTGTTCGACCGCGTGACGAAGAAATTGACCGTCCAATATCGCGTGTTCGATAAATTGCCGCGCGAACATCTGGCCGAAATGAAAGCCATCACTTATGCCTCGTCGGACGGATTGCGGATTCCAGCCTTTCTGACCTTGCCCAAAGGTTCGACCGGAAAAAACCTGCCGATGATTGTCTTTCCGCACGGAGGCCCTTGGGCGCGCGATTCGTGGGGTTACAACCCTTATGCGCAGTTTCTGGCCAATCGTGGCTACGCCGTGTTGCAACCCAATTTCCGCAGCTCGGTCGGGTACGGCAAAAAATTCCTCAACGCAGGCAACAAACAGTGGGGCGAAAAAATGCAGGACGATTTGACCTGGGGCGTCAAGGCGATGATTGCGCAAGGCATTGCCGACCCCAAACGAGTCGGCATTATGGGCGGCAGTTACGGCGGGTACGCGACGCTGGCCGGATTGGCGTTTACTCCGGATGTTTATGCCGCCGGAGTTTCCATTGTCGGCCCCTCGAATCTGATTACGCTGCTGGCTTCGATTCCGCCGTATTGGGAAGCCGGGCGAAAAATCTTCAACGAACGCATGGGCGATCCCGCCACCAGCGAAGGTCGCGCTCAATTGGAACGCCAATCGCCGCTGAATTCGGCGAACAAGATCAAATCGCCATTGCTGGTGATTCAGGGCGCCAACGATCCGCGCGTCAAAAAAGCCGAATCGGATCAGATTGTCATCGCGCTGCGAGATCGCGGATTTGCGGTGGAATACATCGTCGCGCCGGATGAAGGACATGGCTTTGCACGTCCCGTCAACAACATGGCGATGTTCGCCGCCGCCGAAAAGTTTCTGGCCAAACACCTGGGCGGTCGGTTTCAGGAAGGCGCAACGCCGGAAGTCGCCACGCGATTGAAAGAAATCACCGTGGACGTGAAAACCGTCGAAAAACCGAAACCTGTCGCGGTGACGGTGACTTCGCCCAAACCGGCGGCGGACTTGAAACCCGCCCGGTTGAATTACAAGGCCAAACTGGAACTCGGCGACCAGACGATGGAAATGACCACGACGACCGACATCAAGGATCAGGGCGGCGCGTGGTTGATCAACGAACTGGCCAAAATGCCGCAAGGCGAAGTCAGCGACACGACCGTTGTCGAAAAAGGTTCGCTGGTCGTAACCAAACGCTCCATCAAACAAGGGACGGTGACGATTGACGTGGATTTCAAAACCAACAAAGCCAGCGGCGCAATGAACATCAACGGGCAGGCTCGTCCAATTACCGCCGACACCGGCGGCGCAGTGTTTGCCGATGGAGCCGGTTCCTATTCGGTCATTGGTGCGTTACCACTGGCCGATGGCTATTCGGCAACCTTCCGCAACTTCGATCTGCAAAAACAACAACCGACATTGAAACAGTTGAAAGTCGTCGGTTCGGAAAAAGTCACCGTTCCGGCGGGAAGCTTTGACGCCTTCAAAATCGAAATCACTTCGGCGGAAGGCGAACCGGGCAAAACCACCATCTGGATTGCCAAAACCAATCGCAATCTGATCAAAACCGTCGCCGTCATTCCGCAAAACGGCGCGGTGATTACTTCGGAGTTAGTTCAGTAAGTTCAGAGTTCACGCTTCAGCGTGACCCAGACGTTTTGGCACGCTGAAGCGTGAACTCTGAACGGGAGAGAAAAATGGCCGTTTACGGGCAAACTTACAAAGCTTACGAAGGCGATTTGACGCCGTCGTGGTCGCGGTTTCTGGTGATTCCGCGCTACGCATATCAAGACCTTTTCAAATACACACTGTTCGTCGTGCTGTTCGTCATCTGTTTCGTTCCGCCGCTGATCTTTGCCACGATCATTTACCTGCATCACAACACAGCAGCGTTGGCGATCTTTGGCGCCAGCGGAGCCGACATCATTCCCATCAATGGATTCTTCTTTTCGATCTTCATCGGCATTCAAACCTCGCTGGCGTTTATCTTCACGGTGATTATCGGGCCGGTGCTGATTTCGCGCGATCTGGCGAACAACGGGTTGCCGCTGTATCTGTGCCGCCCATTCACGCGGTTTGAATACATTCTGGGCAAAGCGTCCGTGCTGCTGATTCTGCTTTCGGCGATCACCTGGATTCCGGGAACGTTGTTGTTCCTGTTCCAGTCGTATCTGGAAGGCGGCGGCTGGTTGATGAATAACTACTGGATGCTTTATGCGATTCTGGTTGTCTGCATCGCCTGGATCGTCATGCTGACTCTGCTGGCAATGGCGTTTTCCGCCTGGATCAAGTGGCGCACGGCGGCCAGCGCCGCGCTGTTTGCCATCTTCATTATCCCGACGCCCATCGGATTCGCCATTCAGGGAATACTGAAAACCAGCAAAGGGCATTTGTTGAACATAGGCATGGCGCTGAATGTCATGACCCAGGAACTTTTCCAACTGCGCGATGACATTACCCCGGATGACGATGAGTACTTTTTCTCGTACGGCGAAGCCTGGGTGGTCTTTTTCGCCTACGCTGCGTTGTGTTTGTACATGCTTTGGCGCAAAGTCCGCGCTTACGAGGTGGTGTCATGACGAACGGAACTGCCGAATACACCGGCGATCAATTGATCGTGTTTGAAAACATCTCGAAGTTTTATGGCGAGATTCTGGGCGTCAATCGCGTCAACCTGACCATCGCGCCGGGCATCACCAGCCTGGTTGGGCCGAACGGTTCCGGCAAAACGACGTTGATGAATTTGATGACCGGATTGATTCAACCGTCGCGCGGCACGATTCGCGTGCTGGGTGTCAGCCCCGACGATCCGCAACGCATGTTTCGCTTTATGGGTTATTGCGGCCAGTTCGATTCCTTTCCGCGCGGCATGACCGGCTATGAATTCATCTTTTCGTTTTTGCTGGTGCATGGCTTTCCCAAAAAAGAAGCCGAGTCCATGGCCTGGCGCGCGATCGAGCGGGTTGATCTGGTGGAAGCGGCGCATCGCAAAGTCGCCGGCTACAGCAAAGGCATGCGCCAGCGCATACGACTGGCGCAATCCATCGCGCACGACCCTTCGGTGATCGTGCTGGACGAACCGCTCAACGGGCTGGACCCGATGGCGCGTGACGAAACCAAACGGTTGTTTCGCCAACTGGCCAAAGACGGATTGCACCTGATTATTTCCAGCCACATCCTGCACGAACTGGAAGAAATGTCAGACACCATCGTGCTCATCAACAACGGTTACATTCTGGCCGAAGGGGCGGTGGGCAGCGTGCGCGAAGAAAAGATGGAAGAGCATCCGATGCAGATCGTGATTCGCTGCGATCGGCCAGCGGAATTCGCCTCGCGCGCGTTCACCAGCGACTCCGTCGTCGAAGCCCAACTGCACGAAGACAAACACGGACTGTTCATCAAAACCCGCAACGCCGATTCGTTTTACACGCTGCTCAATCGAATGGTCGCCGAACACGGGTTCAACGTCGAAACCGTTGCGCCGGTGGATGACAACCTGAACGCCGTTTATCACTACCTGATCGGTTCCAGCGGAGGAGGACAAGCCTGATGAAAAATCAAAAGGCAAAAAGCAAAGGGCAAAAGGCAAAAGTTCAGAACCAAGTGGAGAATCTCAGATGAATTCAGCTATTGAATTGGAAGCAGCCAGACCGACGGGCGGCAATCTTCAGTGGGGATTGTGGTGGCGACAGGTGCGCGCCATTCTGCGCATGGAAGTGAAGAAAAACTTTTGGGGCAAACGCGCGTTGCTGATTTATGTCTTCGCGGCGATTCCCGTGCTACTGATGTTTTTGCTGACATTCGCCGACGAAGACAGCGCCGCCGACATCACGCGAAACTGGAACGGCGCACAAGAAGTCTTCGCCAACATCTTCGAAGCGCTGATTCTGCGCACAATGGTCTTTTTCGGCTGCGCGTGGATTTTCATGAACCTGTTTCGCGGCGAAGTGGTGGACAAAAGTTTGCACTATTACTTTTTGTCTTCGTTGCGCCGCGAAGTGCTGGTTGCCGGAAAATACTTTTCGGGATTGGTCACGTCGGTCATTCTGTTTTCGCTGACGACTGCCGGGTCGCTGTTCTTTCTGTACTGGGCGCGTGATTATCCGGCCAACGTCAATTTCCTGTTCGATGGGCCGGGGCTGGGACAATGCCTGACGTATCTGGGCGTGACGATTTTGGGCTGTATCGGATACGGCGCAGTGTTTATGTTCATCGGGCTGTTTTTCCGCAACCCGATCATTCCCGCCTTGGTGGTGTATTTCTGGGAATGGCTGAATTTCCTGTTGCCGCCGGTATTGAAAAAAATCAGCATCATTCATTATCTGCATACGCTGGCTCCGGTGCCGATGAACGAAGGCCCATTCGCAACTGTTGTGACGGCGACTTCGCCATGGATTTCCGTGCCGAGCCTGCTGATTTTCACCGCGCTGGTGCTGACGATGGCGGCAGTCAAAATTCGCCGCCACGAAATCAGTTACGGCAGCGAATAATTTTTGACTTCAGACAGGATGTTCAAGATTTGGCAGGATTGATTTTTATCCTGAGAAATCCTGCCAATCCTGTCTAATTTTTTTTGAGGTGATAACGATGAGCAAGATTGGAACTGTTGGTTGGATGGATTTGACGGTGGAAAACGCCGATCAGGTCAAAGACTTTTACGCCGCCGTTACGGGTTGGCAACCTGCGGGCCTGGACATGGGCGGTTACGAAGATTACGTCATGAGTTCGCCCGAAACCGGCGACGGAGTTTCCGGCATTTGCCACGCGCGCGGAGGCAATGCCAATTTGCCGCCCGTTTGGCTGATTTACATTTACGTCGCCGACATCGAACAAAGCGTGGCGAAATGTGTCGAACTCGGCGGCGCGACCGTCACGCCCATCAAAGAGTACGCCGGACAAGGCCGTTACTGCATCATCCGCGATCCCGCCGGAGCACATTGCGCGCTGTATCAATCGCTGAAGCAGGAGTAGAAAAGCCGTCTATCCAAGTCATCAGGGATGAAGCCGTCGTAGAACCTTTACCCGGCGCCATCTCAATCGCGCCGCAGTTCGCCTGCTTCAGACAAAACCATTTCAAAATCACCCTCGCTGAGATGAAAGCCCATCCTTCGTAATTTGAGCAGGTAGGGTTCAACCAAAGGAATATCACCCGTTTCTTTCAGCCAGCATAGTATGCGGCCTGTGCGTATAACCGTCAGATTCATATTTCGCGCATATCGAACTCCCTTGTTTTCGTCCATCAACAACCCTGCCCCAGTATGATCTGCTTGGGCAATCGCATCAGCTTCGCCAAGGTCTAAATCTGCTCGGATAATTTCTCTCACGATTGGGTCGTGCTCTCGGCAATCTACAAAAAAACCTCCCATTTCGCGCAGTTGCCGTCGCAATCGTTTCCAACGACGACCAGGCGCTTTTCGAGTTTCGTTCTTAACTTCCGTAGGAATCCTGACTTGCTTGAAGACCATTGGCAGCAGGTGAATGATCTCCAAGTCACAGAGACGCGATAGAAGTGTCGTGTCAATGACAACGACCAGCTTGCCAGCTTGCGGCTGAGCTTTACTTTTCATCACCAGGCACCAAGGCATTGAGAGCCACCATTCCAAGTGCAATGCCAGCAAGCCACATCAAAGCCGTTGACCAATCAGCCTGTCGGGAATGTAGTGGCTGATTGCGCAAACGTTGAAGTGCCAACATCAATCCCTTTTCGTGGGCCATTGGATTTGCACGGTCGAATTGCACTATACGATCGGGAGGTACTCCATTGACTGTCACCCCCTGTTCAACAAGTGCAACAACTGGTTTGCCCAACCTTATGGCCTCCGCAACCTCAGAACTAACCTCGCGAGAGTGCAAAGCATTGACCGTCGCCATCGCGATCATTGCATCACTTTCCGCAATTTTTGTCCGCGTGTCTTTTGGAGCGACATCTCGACGATATGGGTTCAGACGGTCAGGCAGCAGCACTTGAATATCATAAGCGGCTGCGACGGCTCTCAACCTAGCTGCAATCGCTGCTTCATCCGGTGCGAATGAGTGGCTTAGAAAAACAATCATCAAGGCCTCCTTATCGTGATAAAGAGTAAAGGCAAATTATACGCGTGTGCAAGGTTGCTAATCGTCTCCAAAATATAAGAGAGCTTTCTCATTGAATCTAATTGTAAAAACCCTCGCCTTTCGCGGCCATCTCGACCAACAGCTTTGGCGGAGTAAATCGTTCGCCGTACAGTTCCGCCATCCGGTCGCATTCGGCGACAAAGTTCTTCACGCCAACGGTATCAATCAACGACAACGGCCCGCCCGTGTATGGCGGAAAGCCGAGGCCGAGCATTGCGCCTACGTCGCCGTCTGCCGGATCGGTCAGCACGCCTTCTTCCATGCAGCGAGCCGCATCCAAAGCCTGCGCGTAGAGCAATCGTTTCTTAATTTCTTCGACGCTGGGCTGTTCGGCGGCTGCGGGAAAGTGTTCAGCCAATCCCGGCCATAAAAACTTCTTGCCGCCTTCGGGATATTCATACATTCCTTTGCCGGATTTCTTGCCGATGCGGTCGAGCTTTTCAAAAAACAGCGTGATGACGGCGTCGCCGGATTGCGGCTTGTACGCTTCGCCCAGGTCTTTTTTCGTCTGTTCGCGGATGTGATAGCTCAGATCAATGCTGACTTCATCCAGCAAGGCCAACGGCCCGACGGGCATTCCGGCCATTCGCGCAGCGTTTTCGATCAACGCCGGAGCCACGCCGTCCAACAACATCGTCGTACCTTCGTTGATGTATGCGCCGCAAAACCGCGAGGTGTAAAAACCTCGGCTGTCATTGACGACAATCGGAGTCTTTTTGATTTGCTGGACGAAATCCATCGCCTTGGCCAGCGTCTCATCCGACGTTTGTTTGCCGCGAATGATTTCCACCAGCGGCATTTTGTCCACCGGCGAAAAGAAATGCAGCCCGATGAATTGCGCTTGCCTGCTGCTGGCTTCGGCCAAGCCGGTAATCGGCAGCGTGGAAGTATTCGAGGCAAAGATCGCCGATTCAGAAATCACTGCTTCGGTTTTGCGCGTGACATCGGCTTTGATCTCGCGATTTTCAAAGACGGCTTCGATGACCAGTTCGCATCCGGCCAGGTCAGCGTAATCCGTTGTCGGTTTGATCAGCGACAACACGGCAGCGGCTTTTTCTTCGGTCGTGCGGCCTTTTTTGATGCGACCGGCGAGCAGGTTTTCGCTGTACGCTTTTCCTTTTTCGGCGAACTTCAATTCGCGGTCAAGCAGGATGACTTCAATGCCAGCAAGCGCCGCGACATAAGCCAAGCCCGCGCCCATCATCCCAGCGCCGAGCACGCCCAGCTTGGTGACTTTCAGCTTGTCGTAACCCTTTGGTCGTCGAGCCAATTTGTCCGCCGCGCCCTTGTTGACGAACACGGTGCGGATCATGTTTTTGGCGACGGGATCGAGCAGCAGTTTGGTGAAATAGCGTTGTTCAATTCGCAAACCCGCTTCAATCGGAACCTGAAGCCCTTCGTACACGCAGGACATAATCGCCTGCGGCGCGGGGTAATTGTGGAAGGTTTCTTTCTGCATCAGCGACGAACCGACCATGAACGTTTCGACCCAGCGCGGATCGAACTGGCCTGCTCCGCCGGGGACTTTGAATCCTTTTTTATCCCAGGGCTGCACAGGGTCGGGCGATTCCAGCAACCAGCGTTTGGCTTCCGTGAGCAATTGGTCAGCGGGAACGAGTTTGTGGATGATGCCTTTTTCCAGCGCCTGCTGCGGTTTTAACTGCGTGCCCTGCATCATCATTTGCAATCCGTCGCGCGCGCCGATCAAACGCGGCAATCGCTGCGTTCCTCCGCCGCCGGGGAACAATCCCACCAGCACTTCAGGCAATCCGATCAACGCGCCGGGAGTGTCGGCGGCGACGCGATAATGACAAGCCAGCGCAATTTCCAACCCTCCGCCCAGCGCCGTGCCGGTAATCGCCGCGACAAACGGTTTGCCGCCGGTTTCCATCTTGCGCGTCAAGGCGACGAACTTCATGCCGTTGTTGAACAATTCGGCGGCGTCTTTGGCGGCGAATAAATCCGCGACGCCTTTCAAATCGGCTCCGGCCATAAACGAAGATTTGCCGGACGTGATAATTGCGCCTTTGACCACCGGGTCGCCGACGACTTTGTCCACGCACTCGGTCAATTCTTCCAGAAACTGCCGCGTGATGACGTTCATCGGGCGGTCTTTCAAATCAATGGTCAGCGTGGCAATGCCATCGCCGTCTACCTGGTAAGTAATCGTTTCGCTCATCTCTTTGCCTTTCAAAAACTAACCACAGATAAACACGGATAAGCACAGATCAACACAGATTGGATTTCATCTGTGTCTATCCCTGTTAATCTGTGTTCATCTGTGGTTTCACTTTGTTTGCCTTATACCAATTCGATAATCGTTGCCGTTCCCATGCCTGCGCCTACGCACAAGGTCGCCAAACCTGTGGCCGCGCCTCGGCGTTCCATTTCGTCCAGCAACGTTCCCAGAATCATCGCGCCCGTCGCGCCCAGCGGATGTCCCATCGCGATGGCTCCGCCGTTGACGTTGATCTTGTCGTGCGGAATTCCGAGCGCCTGCATGTAGCGCAACACCACAGAGGCAAAAGCTTCGTTGAGTTCGTACAGGTCAATGTCGTTGACCGACATTCCGGCGCGTTTCAACGCCTTTTCCGTTGCCGGAGCCGGGCCGGTCAACATGATCGTCGGTTCCGATCCAATCGAAGCAAAGGCGCGAATGCGTGCGCGCGGTTTTAAGCCGAGCTTTTCGCCGATGGCTTTGCTGCCGACCAACACGGCGGCGGCTCCGTCCACGATGCCGCTGGAATTGCCCGCGTGGTGAACGTGATTGATGCGTTCGACTTCCGGGTAACGTTGAATGGCGACGGCGTCAAATCCGGCTTGTTCGCCCGGCACGGTGAAGGCCGGATTGAGTTTGGCCAGATCGTCCATCGTCGTTTCCGGTCGCATGTATTCGTCGTGAGCCAACACCGTCAGACCGATTTGATCTTTGACCGGCACGATGGAGTTTTTGAAATACGCATTGTCCCAGGCGTGTTTGGCGCGGCGTTGGCTTTCGACAGCATACGCGTCCACGTCTTCGCGCGAAAAGCCGTATTTGGTCGCCACCAGATCGGCGCTGATGCCTTGCGGAACGAAATACATCTTCGAAGCGATTTCGGGATCCATGACCATCGCTCCGCCGTCGGCTCCCATCGGCACGCGCGACATGCTTTCGACGCCGCCGCCGATGGCCAGATCGGATTGCCCGGACATGACTTGCGCGGCAGCGGTGTTGACGGCTTCCAGCCCGGAAGCGCAAAACCGGTTGAGCTGTTTGCCCGGCACGGTTTCGGCGTAATCGGCATTCAGCGCGGCTACGCGAGCAATGTCGGAACCCTGTTCGCCGACCGGCATGACGCAGCCCAGCACCACGTCGTCCAGGTAAGCCGTGTCCAGTTCGTTGCGGTCGCGGATGGCTTTCAACACCTGCGTCGCCAATTCGATGGGGCGGATTTCGTGCAAACTGCCGTTGCTGCGTCCTCGCCCGCGCGGCGTGCGGACGGCGTCATAAATGTATGCTTCGGTCATAACGTTGCTCCCTTCTTGAGCGTGAATGAATGGAATTTGTCGAGACGGTTTTATACGCGAGATCGCAAAGGCGGGCAATGCCGAAGCCCGCGGAGCGCGGCGACAGCATAAAGCCCGGGGTGGAGCGCGTTGCGCGCGGAACCCTGGGGGAACAAGAGCCATTGAGCGCCAAAGCCCGCGAAGCGCGGCGACAGCCATCATGGAGCGTCGAGATCGTTATAAACCAACGAATCGCTGCCGCCTGCTCCGCAGGCTGGTTGATTTCCTTGGACGGTTTCCTGGGGTTACGGCTTACGCCTTCACCCCAGGCTTTATGCTCGCCGCCCGCGTTCGCGGGCTGAAAACGGTCTACGATTTAGGGAATGACATGGGGGATAAACCAGCCAGAACGGAACGCGGTGACGAAGCACCGCACTCCAAAAATTGCGAGCGCCTGACGGCGCTCAGGGGGTGCCTTCGGCGTTGGGGAGCGCCTGCGGCGCTGTGGGGACTCGCGCTAACGCGCGTGCGCTCTCGCGCACCGTCCCCGACAGTGATCAGAGAGAAGGGGGACGACTACACAACACCCGAAAACCGATATAGTTGACGCGGTCGGCCGGATGAGAGTTGTGACGAAAGACGGCGCGCGCGTTCAACTGAATGTTGAACCACGAGCCGCCCCGCAGGACGGGATATGTCGCCTCGCCCAAATTCTCCTGCGCTGCGTCGCGCTTCGGATCGTTGTAATCACTCAAACACCATTCCCAAACGTTGCCGCTCATTTCTTCCACACCGTAAGGCGACGCGCCATTCGGGAAAATACCGACTGCGCTGGTCTGGCCAATTCGGCTTTCAGATTCGTAGGTATTTCCCTTCCTCGCGTCGAAATCATTGCCATAAGGATAGAGCCTGCCATCAACGCCGCGCCCGGCTTTTTCCCATTCAAATTCGGTCGGCAATCGCACTGCCCACGCCGTCACTTTCTTCAGATCGAAGGTCGTTCCCATTCGCCACGACAGCCACCGACAAAACGCCACTGCTTGATACCAGTTCACTGTTTCGCGCGGATGGTTGGCAAATTTGAAATACTGTTCTTGCATCTGGCGGTCGTCTTCGCTGGCCGCCAAACCCGCAAACCATCGCGGATCGTTGAAGCCTTCGGGATCGTCCAGAAAAGTTTGAAACTGGCTGTAAGTGATCGGAAAACGGCTGATGTGAAATTCCGGCAGCCAGAGTTTTTCCGGCTTGGCGGCATATTTGGCTTTGGCATCGCCGTATTGAAACTCGCCTTCGGGAATCTTGATCCATTCAATGTCGGGCAGCTTCACGCCGTTGCGTTCGATGACGCCGACGCCTTTGCGATTGTCCCAACCATTCAATCCAAGCGCGCGGCCAATCGCGGCGCGTGCCTCCGGTTCGCGGTCGCCTTTCAAATCCGTCAGCCGTGGAATCCATTTGTCGCGCAACTTTTCTTTCGTCGTTTCGGCCAGAGCCGCTCCGCTGCGAACCACGCATTGCGCAGCGATTTCGGGATTGGCTTCGGCAATCCATTCCACCACACGCGAACAATCGTCGCTGTACAACCCGGCCAACAGCACAGCGGCTTCTTCCCAATTGGTACGCTTCCACCAACGTTCGGACAGCCAGATGTCTGTGGCTCTAAGTTGATCTTTTTCATCAGATTGAATTTTGACGTCCAAGCATCGGGCGGCAAAGTATTCCTGTAACAATTGATGAGTGAATCTGACCTGGTCGTCTTTGCTGAGAATGCTGGCGCAAACAGCCAGCGAAAACAGCCGGTCGCCCAAAACCTGCACCGCTCGATCGTACGAAATGACGGTTGATGCGCCGATGATTTGCCGACCGGGTGAAGATTTCGTTTCCTGCGTTGCCGGGGTGTTTTGCATCTCAAACGCGATTTCCGCCAATCCCACAATCAACTCTTTCTGTTCGGCGTCTGAAATTTCCTGAAATTCCCGCTCCCGATCCAGCAGATTTTCGACGAAGTTCTGAAACAGCTTGCCTCGGTTTTGCGGCAAATCGTTTCGCCGCGCGTACACGCTGGCCAGCATTTTCAGCATGAAAGGATTGGTGGCCAGCAACAACAACCCCGACGGAGTATTGCGGTGCGTAACCCAACCCGGCCAACGGCTGTATTTATTTTCTGAGTCCCAATCGAAAGTCCATTCCAATCCGGTGGGCAGTGTGTCGGCCAACCAGAACACGTCTTCGTGTTCGGCTCCCACGGTTGCCAAAAAGTCTGCGTGGTATTCGCGCGTGGTTTCTCCGGCCAATTTCCAAAACAGAAGCTCTCCGCGTTCATCGCCCAAATACCGTTTGACGAATTCCCGAATGCGAACCGGATCGAGCGGCGTGATGTTGATGCAATCGAATCCGAGTTTGATGATGTAATCGTCTTTGCGACACGACACCACGGCCATCAAATTCGGGTGCTGTTGGATAAACCGCTGCACTTCGGGAAATTTGGTTTCGCGCTGGCTGGTTTGAAACTCGTTCAATCCGTCCAGCAACAACGCCGCCCATTCATTGCTGAGCAATTGGTCAAGGTGCGCTCCCAGATCGCCCAATTGTGCGGCGATGTAATCTTTCAACGGCTGATTCGGCTTGTCCCATCCGCGCAGAGAAACCAGCAACGGAATCGGCGCGCAATCGTCTTTGAGCGCGGCGTCCACCAATTCCGCCGCCAGCTTCCAAATCGTCGTGGTTTTTCCGCCGCCGGGTTCGCCCAACAACACGGCTCGGCGCATGTTTTTGATGACTTTGACAGCATCGTCAAACGGCATCACTTCCGGCATCAACCGCCCTTCCTCATCCACCGGCATCAACGAAAACCGTGGCCGCATTTCGGCTCGCCGAGCCTGCTGCGCGTTGCCACCGAGCGACGTGTACACCTCGTGGATGCCTTCGGTTTGCAACCGCTGGAAATATGCCTGCTCCAGGTCGCGCGGAATGGCACGCGGAATTTTGCCAACATTCTCGGCAGGTCGGTTTTTCGGCTTCAGGGATTCGAGCGAGCGCGTGAGTTTGGGCAAGGCGGCGCTGTATTCGCCCTCGTTCATGGCCGAAATCCACTGAAAGTCATTCACCAGAAAGTATTCAGACTCTTTCATCACCGGTTCGCGCAACAGCGGAATGATTTCAATCTTGTTGTTTTTCGCCCAGGCGATTTCTTTTTGCACCCAATCGCTGCGAAGAGATTTTCGCGTGGCAATCAGAACGACGGCATACGAATTCAGGATGGCCGCAGAAAGCGCCAACACCCATTTTTCGCCACCGCCAATCCGTTCCGTGTCCAGCCAACAACCAATTCCTGCTTTGGTTAAATCGCCAACCAGCCGATTGGCAAATTCGGCTTCTTCAAAAGCGTAGCTGATGAACACACGCCTTTCATTCGTCATAGAGGAGTCAGGTTGAAGAGTGATTCCGGTCATCCGTTTTTTGCGACGTGGCCAATGGTTGAAGCTGGCCGTTTTTCTGCGTTGGTGAAGGTTTGAGCGAAAACTTCGCGCTTAGATCAGCTTTCAGTCGGGTGTAGGGCAGATTTTCCAATCTGCCCGGAGCCTCGCACTGTTGAGACATCGGCAGGTTAGAAAACCTGCCTTACATTCATTTGTAACCTGATCTAAGAGGCCGGGCGCGAATCTACCGCGAGCGGGCGAGCATTGGCAAGGTTTTCAGTTCCCGGCCCTGGCAGAGGCGATTTTTTGCCCACCTGACTGTGGGAGTTTGCTCAATCGCTGGTGATTTCTCACCGCGCCCTCTGCGCCAACACATTGCAAACCAACGGGTTTTGCCGCGCTCAGGTGCGGCATATCGGTTGCGGTGAAGTTCAAGACTTCCACCCTTGCTCCGCTGCAAGTGAATTCGCCGAGAGCCGTATGTTGATGAACGCCGACAATCCGCCTGTGCCAATTCGCTCGGCATCAAGCGATGCCGATGCCCGTGAAGCTGTCTTTCGCGTGCGCGGCATTTCCAAGGTCTACCACATGGGCGATGTCGAAGTGCATGCGTTGCGCGCGGTAGACCTGGATTTATATCGCGGCGAATTCATCGTGATTCTGGGGCCTTCGGGCGGCGGCAAATCTACGCTGTTGAACGTGCTGGGCGGATTGGATGTGCCGACCAGCGGCGAAGTCCGATTTCTGGATCACGACCTGACCGCGGCGGCAGATCGCGATTTGACGCGATTCCGGCGCGAACACGTCGGATTCGTGTTTCAGTTTTACAACCTGATTCCCAGTTTGACGGCGCTGGAAAACGTGGAATTGGTGACGGAAGTCGCCGAACATCCGATGTCTGCCGAAGAAGCGTTGCGCATGGTGGGATTGGGCGACCGGCTGCATCATTTTCCGGCGCAATTGTCCGGCGGCGAACAACAACGCGTGGCGATTGCCCGCGCGATTGCCAAACGTCCGGACGTGTTGTTGTGCGACGAACCAACCGGCGCGCTGGATTACGCGACGGGCAAACTGGTGCTGGAAGTGTTGGAACGCGTCAACCGCGAACTGGGCACGACCACCGCCGTCATCACGCACAACGCCGCGATTGCCGCCATGGCCGACCGCGTCATACGGTTGGGCAGCGGCCAGATTCTGGAAACTCACCGCAACAAGACAAAAGCGAGTCCGGCGGAATTGGAATGGTGAGCTTATGACTTCGCTCAATCGCAAACTGATTCGGGATGTGGTGCATCTGCGCGGGCAGGTCATCGCGGTGGCGCTGGTGGTCGCCTGCGGCATTGCGGCATTTGTGGCCATGCGCAGCACGTATTATTCGCTGCTGGATTCCCAGGCGGCGTATTACCAGCAATACCGGTTTGCCGATGTATTCGCCCAGATCAAACGCGCGCCCGAATCGCTGGCGCCTCGCATTGCCGCCATTCCGGGAATCGCTTCGGCGCAAACGCGCGTGGTGGCCGGCGTGACGCTGGACGTGCCCGGCGTCAGCGAACCGGCTCGCGGACGCATCGTTTCCATCCCCGAAAAACAGACGGCGATGTTGAACGACCTGCACATCCTCAGCGGGCGATACATCGAACCGGGCAAACGCGATGAAGTCATCATCAGCGGCGCGTTTTCCACCGCCAACAATCTGAAATCGGGCGATACGCTGACGGCGATCATCAACGGACGCTGGCAACGATTGCGAATCGTCGGCGTGGCGCTGTCGCCGGAATACGTGTACGAAATCGGCGGCGGCGAAATGTTCCCGGATAGCCGCCGGTTCGGCGTCATGTGGATGAGCCGCGAAGCGCTTGGCCCGGCCTTCAACATGGAAGGCGCGTTCAACGATGTCGCGGTGTCGCTCACTCCCGGCGCGATGGAATCCGGCGTGATCGAACAGCTCGACGCTTTGCTGGACGATTACGGCGGGCTGGGCGCGTACGGACGCGAAGATCAAATTTCGAATCATTTCATCAGCAACGAAATTGCCGAGCTGAAAGTCACCAGCACATTTGTCCCCGGCGTATTTCTGGGCGTCACGGCGTTCTTGCTGCATCTGGTGCTGTCGCGGCTGGTGGCGACGCAGCGCGAACAGATTGCCGTGTTGAAAGCCTTCGGGTACGGCAACCTGGCGATTGGCTGGCATTACCTGAAACTGGCGTATGCGGCCTTGCTGGGCGGCGTGGCGGTGGGGCTGGCCGGAGGCTGGTGGTTTGGATACAGCATCACATCGCTGTACACGGAATTTTTCCGCTTCCCTGTCTTGCGATACCAGGCGGGCGTTTATGTCGTGTTGACCGCCGTGGCCATCAGTTTGGGCGCAGCCACCATCGGAGCGCTGGTTGCCGTCTGGCGCGCGGTGAAACTGCCTCCGGCAGAAGCGATGCGTCCTGAACCACCGGCACGCTTTCATGCCGGGTTCATCGAACGACTGGGACTGGCGTATTTCCTTTCGCCCGCAACGCGCATCATCGTTCGCAACCTGGCGCGGCGTCCGGTGAAGGCGCTGCTGACCACACTGGGTATTTCCTTGTCAGTGGCGTTGCTGGTCACCGGATTCTTTCTGTATTACGACGCGATCAATCGGGTCATAGATGTGATGTTTCGCGCCGTGTACCGCGAAGACGTGTCCATCGTGTTCAACGAACCCAGACCGGCTGGCGTGCGATACGACGTGGAGCATCTGCCGGGCGTTCGACGCGTGGAAGCGCACCGGATCGTTCCCGCGCGGTTGCGATTCGGGCATCGCCATCGGCGCTTGGCATTGACCGGTTTGGAACGCGACGCCGAATTGTGGCGCGTGGTGGATATGGATTACCGCGTGTCGAATCTGCCGCCCGAAGGCGTGACGTTGACCAAAAAGCTGGCCGAATCGTTGGGCGTCGCTCCCGGCGATTTGTTGACCTTGGAAATTCTGGAAGGCGAACGCCCCGTGCGGCAAATGCCAGTTGTCGGAACGGTAGACGATTTGATCGGCATGTCCGCGTATATGGAAATAAGCGCGCTGAACCGGTTGATGCGCGAAGGCCAGACCATTTCCGGTCTGCATTTGATGGTAGACGACGACGCATTGCCCGAACTGTACGCCACGCTGAAACAAACTCCTGCCATCCGCAGCGTCATTATTCCCGGAACGCTGCTGGACAATTTCAACCAGACGCTGGCTCGAACCATCGGCACGTCCACCGCCATCCTGATCTTTTTCGCCTGCATCATCGCCGTCGGTGTGGTTTACAACGGCGCGCGGATTGCGTTGTCCGAACGCGGGCGGGAATTGGCCAGTTTGCGCGTGTTGGGATTCACGCGACGCGAAGTGGCCACCATGTTGCTCGGCGAACAGGCGTTGTTGACGGCGCTGGCGCTGCCGACCGGATGGGCGCTGGGATACGGTTTATCGTGGTTGATTACCTGGGCGATTGATACGGAATTGATGCGATTGCCTCTGGTCATCAGCAGCCGGACGCTGGTGCGAGCTTCGCTGATCATTGTGCTGGCGGCTTTGTTTTCCGGGTTGCTGGTGGTGCGGCGCATCAACCGCCTGGACCTGATTGAAGTCCTGAAAACAAGAGAGTGAAGACCGATGAAGAAACTCATGCGGATTGGGTTGTTGATTCTGGTGCTTGGCGCAATCGCGTTTGCCGTAGCCGTTGCTCTGCGGACAACTCCACTGCGCGTCGAAGTCGCTGCCGTCCATCGCGGCCCATTACAGGTGACAATTGACGCCGAAGGAAAAACCCGCGTGCGCGACCGGTTCGTCGTGGCGGCTCCGGTAACGGGCAAATTGACGCGCATTGAACTCAAACGCGGGAACAGCGTGGCGCGCGGAGACGTGATCGCGCGCATTGTTCCGTTGCCGATGACGCCGCTCGATCCGCGCCAGCTTGCCGAAGCGAAAGCGCGCGTCGCCACTGCGGAACAGTTGAGAAACGAGGCAAGCGCTGTGGTCGAACATACCAACACCGATTGCGAGCTGGCGCGACGGGAATTGGCGCGCGCCGAAAAGCTGGCGGAAACCGGCGATGTCTCCAAACAGGATTTCGAGCGCATTCGCAACACGGAACAAACCTGTCGTCAGCAACTGGAGGCCGCGCGGTTTCGCCGCGCCGCTGCGGCGTCGGATGTGGAAGTCGCCAAAGCGGCCTTGCTGGCGGTTGAACAAGCCGGGCAAAGCGGCCAAACGGCCTCGGTGCTGGTGCGCGCGCCGGTTGCCGGTCGCGTATTGCGCGTGCCGGAAGAAAGCGAACGTGTGGTGACGGCGGGAACTCCGCTGGTGGAATTGAGCAGTCCGTCGCTGGAAATCGTCGTTGACGTGCTTTCGACCGATGCCGTCAAAATCACGCCCGGAACAAAAGCTCTGATCGAAGGTTGGGGCGGCGACCGAATGTTGCAGGCGCGCGTCCGACTGGTTGAACCGTCCGGCTTCACCAAAGTGTCTGCGCTGGGCGTCGAAGAACAGCGCGTCAATGTCATTGCCGATTTCGTGGATGATCCCGGTCCGCTTGGCGATGGGTATCGCGTGGAAGCGCGGTTGGTGGTGTGGGAATCGGACGACGTGTTGCGCGCTCCGGCCAGTTCGCTGTTTCGCATCACTCCGGCTCCGGGGCAAAACCGGCAGAACGGACAAAGCTGGGGCGTGTTTGTGGTGGAAAACGGCCAGGCTCGCCAGCGACAAATTGAGGTGGGCCATCGCACGGCGTTCGACGCACAAATTCTACAAGGGTTGAAAGAGGGCGAGGCAGTCATTCTTCACCCGAACAACCAGGTTGTGGACGGGGCCAAAGTCATAACGCAGTAAATCAACATTGCCGATCTTCGGCTTTACGCCGCGAATCCGGCAACCGGAGCAGGTTATGGCAACGAACAAGATTTTAATTGTAGATGACGATCCGGCGATCCGGTGGATGCTGGTCGAAGCGGTCAAGGAGTGGGGCTACCAGCCGATAGAAGCCTCGACCTGTCAGGCGGCGTTGTTTGCCAACGAAACCGAATCGCCCGCGGCGGTGTTGTTGGACATTGATCTGCCCGACGGTTCCGGGTTGGAAACCCTGAGTGACATCACCCAGCGTCACCCCGAAGCCATTGTCATCATGGTCACGGCCAAAGGGTTGTTCGACAACGCCGTGCATGCCTTGCGCGGCGGCGCGTTCGATTTCATCACCAAACCGATCAATCTGCACGAATTGGAAATCACGCTGCGCAATGGGCTGGAAACGCGCAAGCTGCGAAGAAAAATCGCCATTCTGCGCCGCCAGCAAGCGCATCAATTCAATTTCGATCAATTGATCGGCAATTCGCCCGCGATGAAACAACTGGTGTTGTTGGCGCGCAAAGTCGCCCAAAGCGAAGCGGCGGCGGTGTTGTTGCAAGGCGAAAGCGGAACCGGCAAGGAACTGATCGCCCGTGCGATTCATTACGGATCGTCGCGCGCCGACTGTCCATTTGTGCCGATCAACTGCGCGGCCATTCCTGCCACCTTGATTGAAAGCGAGTTGTTCGGTCACGAAAAAGGATCGTTCACCGACGCCAAAGCGGTGAAAGAAGGATTGTTTGAACAGGCCGAAGGCGGCACGCTGTTTCTGGATGAAATCGGCGAATTGGAATTGGGCTTACAAGCCAAGCTGTTGCGCGTGCTGGAAGAAGGCTGTTTCCGTCGCGTCGGCGGATTGAAAGACGTGGCGTATGATGCGCGCATCATCGCTGCTTCCAACCGCGACCTGAAAGCCGACACCGGACGGTTTCGCCGCGACCTGTTTTATCGCCTGTCCGTCATTCAGATCGAACTGCCTCCGTTGCGCGAACGCGAAGATGATGTGCTGGTGCTGGCGGCGCATTTCATCGAACATTTCAATCACCAACTGCGAAAAAACATCGTTGGGTTATCTGATGAAGCCATCGGCATCTTTCGCTATTACTCGTGGCCGGGCAATGTGCGCGAACTGCGAAACGTCATCGAACGAGCCATGATTCTGGAAGACGGTTCGTTCATCACCGCGCAATGGTTGCCTCATTCGATGACGGATTTCATTCTTGAACCGAAAGCGGATTTCGCCGCTGCTGAGCTTCTTTCGCCGCTAACGGTTCCCGCCAGCCTGGACATCAAACTGCTGTTCCCGTTACCGCCCAGCGGAATCAGTCTGGAAGCGGTTGAACAATCGTTGCTGCTCCAGGCGTTGGAATTGACCCAGGGCAACCAGACCAAAGCCGCTGAATTGCTGCAAATTTCCCGCGATCAGTTTCGCTATCGCTTGAAAAAGATCGAATCCGTCCCCGCCGTCAATCCGGGCCAATAAAAAGCCGGTCGCCAATGGTTTTCATCAGCGACCGGCTTTGATATTCCCCAAACGAGTTAATCGCGCTGCCACCAGACGCGGGTGAGTTTGTTGCGATGCGAAAACCCGTACCGCGTTTTGCCGTGAAACGCTTTGCTGAGCGCGTGTCCCAATCGTTGCGCCAGATGATCGGTGGTGGTTGTCACTGTCAATCGTCCCTGGCCGTCCACTTGCCAATTCATGATTCGCGCCAGCGGATTGTCTTCGGCTGCGCGTCGGGCTTCGTTTTCCAGCAACTGCCGGATTTCGTCCCGATGCAACGTTGAAAACTTTCCTTCGACATAAACAAATCCGCTCGGCACACCGCTGCGCTGTCGTTGGCAGGCAGGGCAAACGACGGATTGCGCCGCACGAAACTGTTTGTGTTTGGAAGTGGTTCTTGCCGGATCGTTTTGCGACCAGCGACGGTCGGCATAAACATCCCCGCACACTTCGCATACGGCTGGCTCGGCCAAGCTACGCAATGTGCGATGACGCCCGGCTTCGTCGTCTACGCGTTTGGTGAATGTCTGATTCGTATATCGTTTTGTGGTTTGCATATTCACATCTCCTCTCTGATTACTTCGACCGAACAAGGCGCATGCGTTGCCACATACGAAGAAACGCTGCCCAACAAAAACCGCTCGATCGTGTTCAGCCCCTGAGCGCCGACGAAAATGCAATCCGCGTCCCAGTTTTCCGCTTCGTTGACCAGCAAAAATCGAGCATCGCTTTCCTTGTGGATTGTGGACACTGACAATCCCGCGCCTTTCAATTTGCCAACGGCTTTATCAATCGCTTCGGCGACGCGGGCTTTCTCGTCGGCAATCCATTGCGCAATGGCCGCGGCGGCGTATTCCGCTCCGACTGTGACGACGGTCGGAAACCCGTTGACGATTCGCGCTTCGCTTCCCTGCGGCCAATGACGCGACGCCACAGCGTTCACCGCCGCTTCGGCGCCTTTGGAACCGTCCACGCCGACAATCAATCGAATCGGCGCGTTTGGATCGCGTTTGTGGTCGCGGGCGATTCGCACACTGCATTTGGCCGCGTGCAGCACTTTTTGCGACACGCTGCCCAGAAACAATCGTCCCAATGCCGAACGTCCCTGCGAACCAACGACAATCAAATCCGGTTGCAGATCATCCGCTTTATGCAAAATGAGTTTGGCGGGCGAACCGGTTGCGGCTTCGGCATGAACTTCCCAATCCGCAAAAGCGGTTTTCAACTGTTCGCGCGCCTGCCTGGCCATCGCCAGCGCTTCCTGCTGCCGTTCGCCGAGGTACCGTGTGAAATCCGTTTCGATCATTCCATAACTTCCCGGCGGCAGAATCCATTCCGCATACACGGACAACACATGAGCTTCTGTTTTTCTCGGCAACCCTGCCAGTTTCAAATCCGCCAAGGCGGCATCAGCGCATTCTGAGCCGTCATACGCCATCAGAACTTTCATTTTGTCTTTCATAATTTCCCTCCTTGTTGGTTTGACAAGCGTTGATTTTCGTCAACAAAGCCCTTTGCAAATGAGCCAATGACTCATCCGTCCTGTAAAGCTGCAAGCCTCGTGCCGATTTGGAAAACACCTCCAGCAAAGACAGCCAAAGACTTCTGCGTTCGGCGCTGAGCGGGTAGAGAGTTTTCGCCCAGCGAATTTGGTGAGTTCACTCAAGCGGTGGGTCATTTTTCCGTCAGGGTCATTCAACGAAGCTGAAAAGCAGGAAATGGTCTCTTCATGCCTGTTGGCATACATCTTGCACTTTCAATGCAGGAAGGATTTTTCTGAAAACCAAAGGGAGAACACCATGAAACGATTATCAAAACAATTCAAAATCTGGGCTTTGATGCTGGCGTTGGCGCTGGGCAACGGGATGATGCTGCACAACGGGGCGCAGGCTCAGACTCGCGCCAAGCAAACAGTTACGGCTTATGACCGCGGTTACACGGACGGATACGATGATGGATACCGCCAGGGCAAAAACGATAACGAGCAAGGAATGGCGCGCAATTATCAGCGTTCGCGGCTGTATCAGGACGCAGATCGCGGTTACGAAGCTCGTCTGGGTTCGCTGGCAGAATACCGTGATGGGTATCAGCTTGGATTCGAGATTGGTTACACGGATGGCTACTACGGTCGCACGGCGAACCGTCGGACGCCAGGCAATGCCAGAGGAACGACGCTCAAACAGCGAGAACGTCCGCGTACAAGCAGCATGCTTCCCGCGGATACGGTGTTGCGGTTGCGATTGACATCTGCGCTCAGCACCAAAACCAACAAGGAGGGCGACCGATTCACCGCGCAAGTCGTCGAACCGACGGCTTATGATGGAGCAACGGTGGAAGGGCACATCGCCCGCATCGAACGGTCAGGCAAAATGACCGGACATACTGAAATGGCGCTCGATTTCGACTCGATTACGTTTCGGGATGGTCGGCGCAGCCCGTTTTACGCACAGATCGAAAAGATTTTCATCGGCGATTCGATCAAGACAGCCGATGAAGAAGGCAACGTTGAAAGCGCCGGCAAGACCCGCGACATACTGATTCGCTCTGGCGGCGGAGCGGCGCTCGGCGCAATCATTGGCGGCATTGCCAAAGGCGGCAAAGGCGCGGCCATCGGCGCGATCATTGGCGCAGGTGTCGGCGCCGGTTCGGTCTTCATTCAAGGAAATAAAGAGTTGATACTCGATCAGGGAACCGAAATGAGCGTTCGCACTACCTCGACGGTGCGCGAAAGGGCCAGGTCGTAAAATCGTCTGCCGCTTGAAAAATTGGATGTAAACAATCACCGCTCATCTTCCTTTTACAATCTTTACTGAAACGTCGCAGGGCATCAGGTCAATAACGATCTGTTGCCCTGCGACTTTTTGTTTTCTTGGGAAATCAATGGGGCGTAAAACAGCCTCAGTCATTTCTTCTTTTCCCTGACGGCAACCGTTGTGCGACCAATCCAATGCAAGTAGTATTTCGACTCCGCGTCGCAAACCTACTCAAAAAAAATCGGTTGAATTCTCATCAAGCTCTTGTTTTCGTACAGCCTGAGAAAAGGAGATTTTGTGAACGACGCCTCGGCAAACTCCCAGACGAATCTAAAACACCTGACCAAAGCCGCACTGGTGAGCGCTTTACAAGCGCAGCAATCAGCCGCCGCGGAATCTTCGCACCTGTTGGAACAGCAATCGCGTTTGCTGGAGTTGTCTTACGATGCCATCTTTGTCTGGGAACTGGGCGGAGTCATCAAATACTGGAATCCTGCCGCGGCGGAACTGTACGGGTGGACGCGCGAAGAAGCCATGGGACAATTCAGCAACGAACTCCTGAAAACGATTCATCCCGAAGGTTGGGCTCAGGTCGAAGAAGTATTGCTGCGCGATGGTCACTGGTATGGTGAGTTGATTCATCAGACACGCGACGGACGACAATTGACGGTGGACAGCCGGCATGTGCTGGTTTGCGAAGAAGACGGGCGAAAACTGGTGTTGGAAACCAATCGTGACCTCACTTCGCGCAAACAGACGGAACAGGCGCTTCGGGAAAGCGAATTTCGTTTGGGCAGGATTATCAATTCGGCGATGGACGCCATCATTTCGGTGAATGCTCAACAACAAATCATCTTGTTCAACTCGGCTGCCGAAAGGATGTTCGGTTACACGGCAAAAGAAGTTCTTGGGCAATCGCTGAATCGGTTCATCCCGGCTCGCTTTCAAACCGCGCACGAAGATCACATCCAACAATTCGGCAAAACCGGAGAAACGTCGCGCGCCATGGGAGCATTGAACGCAATCTGCGGAGTGCGCTGCAATGGCGAGGAGTTCCCCATTGAAGCCTCGATCTCGCAGATTGAAATCGGCGGCCAGCAATTGTTCACCGTCATTTTGCGCGACATCACCGAACGAATGCGCGCACAGGAACGCCTGGTCGAACAGGCCGCGTTGCTCGACCAGGCGCTGGAAGCCATCGTCGTGCTCGATCTGGATGGGCACATTCAATACTGGAGCCGTGGCGCTGAACGTTTGTACGGCTGGCGGACGGAAGAAGTGATTGGGCGCACCACCATCGAAATCCTCTACGGCGAAGACAAATCCCAGTTTACGAATGCGACGAATGCGACAATTGACAAAGAAGCCTGGAGCGGCGAGTTGCGTCAGGTTGCCAAAGATGGACGGGAGGTCATCGTCGAAGGTCATTGGTCGCTGGTGCGCGATGCCCAAGGAAATCCCAAAAACATACTCGCCATCAACACCGACATCACGGAAAAGAAACGATTGGAAGCGCAATTTCTGCGCGCACAACGATTGGAAAGCATCGGCACATTGGCCAGCGGCATCGCGCACGATTTGAACAACGTGCTTTCGCCGATTTTGATGGGAACCCAGATGCTTCGACTACGACTGCCGGATGAACAGAACCTGCGGTTGGTTACCCTCATGGAATCCAACGCGCTGCGCGGATCGGAAATGGTCAAACAGGTTCTTTCCTTTGCCAGAGGTGTCGGCGGACGGCGCACGGTTTTGCAGCCCAGACATCTGATCCGCGAAATCATCCACATCGCCGAAGAAACTTTTCCGAAATCCATCCGCATTGAACAATACCTGGCCGAAGATTTATGGACTATCAGCAGCGATGCCACGCAATTGCATCAGGTGCTGTTGAACCTGTGCGTCAATGCGCGCGACGCCATGCCCGACGGTGGCACGTTGACGATTTCGGCGGAAAATCGCCAATTGGATGATTTGTTTGCACGTATGCTGAAAGGGGCCAATCCCGGTGATTTCGTCGTGATTTCTGTCACCGACACAGGCATAGGCATTCCGCCGGAAATCATTGATCGCATCTTCGATCCCTTTTTCACCACCAAGGAATCGGGCTTGGGAACAGGCCTGGGACTGGCCGCCGTGCAAGGCATCGTCTCCAATTACGGCGGATTCATCACCGTCGAAAGCCAGTCGGGAGCAGGAGCGAAATTCGAGGTTTATTTTCCGGCTCATCACATCGCCGATTCACACCAGACGAATACCCAAGAACTTTCATTGCCCGAAGGCGCTGGCGAATTGATTCTGGTTGTTGACGACGAAGCAGCCATTCGCGAAATGACCCGAACAACGCTGGAAGCCTGCGGTTATCGCGCGCTGACAGCCGACAACGGAGCCACCGCTCTGAGCCTGTTTGCCGACCATCGCCACGAAGTCCGTCTGATTATCACAGACCTGATGATGCCGATTATGGACGGAGCCACGACAATTCGCGCTTTGCGAAAAATGAATCCAGACGTTCCCATCATCGCCACCTGTGGGTTGGTTGCCTCTGCCAATACTGCCGAATTGAACACGCTCGGCATCGAAACTCTGCTGGAAAAACCATACAACGCCGAAACACTGTTGACCGCAATCGCCCATTCGCTCCATCAACGCGCACCATCGCCAAACCAGCCCTGAGTTCCCTGCCCATGACGCCATTGGGAGTTTTCGCCCGGCATCGGCGCGTAAGTTTTCTCATGACTCTGCCAAATCACCCGACTTCTTCGTGCTTTCAGCCCTGATTCTGATTGGCATCCAGCTTGCCAAAACGGGCATTGGCTCCCGGAAAGGAATGGTTATGGCAAACACAACGCACGATCAGCAAATGCGAATGGCACAAGATGTGAGCATTTCTCTCGGCTCGATTTCGTTGTGGGCAACGCTGCAGCTTCCTGCCGAAAATTCCGGCTTGGTTCTTTTCGCTCACGGCAGCGGCAGCACTCGGTTCAGCCCGCGAAACCAATTTGTCGCTCAGGTCATGCGCGAAGCCGGATTGGGAACCTTGCTGTTTGACTTGCTGACGCCCGAAGAAGAAACGATTGATCTGCAAACACGCCATTTGCGGTTCGACATTCCGTTGCTGGCTCGACGTTTGGTAGCGGTTACCGGTTGGGTCAAAAACCAGCCGGAAACCAGCCATCTGCGGTTGGGATATTTCGGCGCCAGCACCGGCGCAGCCGCTGCGCTGATTGCCGCCGCCGAACTGAACGACGAAATCAGCGCCGTCGTTTCGCGTGGGGGACGCCCCGATCTGGCCTGCGACGCATTGCTTCAGGTTACTGCACCGACATTGTTGATTGTTGGTGAACAAGACGAGGTCGTCATGCAACTGAACGAAAAAGCATTCGCTCAACTTCGATGCGTGAAGCAATTGCAGATCGTTCCCAACGCAACTCATTTGTTTGTGGAACCGGGCACATTGGAAGAAGTCGCGCATCTGGCGGCAAACTGGTTTCGACGTTTTTTGCACTCATCGCATTAGTCACATCACTCAATCGAAACGGCGTTTCAGAAGTGATGATGGCCAGCGATTTCTTGCGGGCAATTGCCGACTATTTGTGTCCTTGGCTCTGTCTGGTCGGTCTGGCCATCATCACTTGTGAAACGCAACGTGCTACAACCTTCAGCAACCAACTTCAACCTGCGTTCTTTTCCACACCGCATCACCACTCAATGGGCGAGTTCGCCCGAAAAGCCGCTCTTCCACGCTTTAATAGACATTGCAATGAACTGGCACGGTTGTTGTTATTCATCAAGGCGGGGGACAAAAAGGATGGGTTGAAAAATCAAAGCAGCTAAATAGATCGTCGTTGCCAATGATTTTCTGGTGACGAAAAGAATAGGAGGATGATTATGTTGATGAAATTGACCACAATCGCAGTGTTTGTTTTGGGCTTGGCGTTGGCTGTTTCCACATCGCAGGTTTCTGCACGATCGGGTAAAGATGACCACGGACAGCGGCTTTTCAATCAGTATTGCGCCAGTTGTCATGGAGTGGACGGCAAAGGCGGAGGGCCGGTCGCAGCTTCGCTGAAACACCCTATTCCCGACCTGACCACGATTGAAAAGCGAAACGGGAAATACGATCAGTTGAGAGTGCAAAACATCATTTCCGGCGAATACGAAATCTCGGCACACGGAAAAAAGGACATGCCTGTTTGGGGATATATCTTCAAGCAAAAGAGCGGCAGCGAAACTACTTCGCGGCTGCAAATTTATGCCTTGGGAACGTACCTGAAATCCATTCAGGCGAAATAACAGGATTTCAGCAAACGATCAGAGGCAAGTCACAGGTAGTCATGTTGAGTAAAGCTGGGGCGGATGTGAGTTGAAAATCACATCCGCCCGTTTTTTGCCTGAATTCAAACTCTCGTTGTTGACCTTTGGCTACTGCCCTTTGCTTCCCAGAGAGCGCATCTTGCGCAACCATTTTTCCCGAGAGTCGCCGTTTTCCGCTTCCACCATGCCGATCAAACTTTCCTTGATGGGGCCGATGCCGCAAAACCCCAGAATGTTGCGTTCCAGGCTTTTCAAACTGTGCGCGCGAAAATACCAGCGATAAAAAAACGCAGGCATTCCCATTGTCACGACGATGCGCGCGCTTTTTCCCTTCAGCAGCTTTTTCCAGGGACTTTCTGTTTTGAGATTCGGCAGCGCGAATCCGGGACGGAACGTCTGTTCCAGAAACGCCTTCAACAGAGCGGGCATGGAACCCAGCCAGAGCGGATAAAAAATCACCAGATGTTCAGCCCAACGAATCGTTTCCTGAGCTTGACGAATCACATCGGGCGGCGTGCCGTGATCGAATTCGTCCTTGCTGCGCAGCAGCGGAAAATCCAACCGGGCGATGTCAATCACGCGAAGTTCATGACCGGCTTCCGTCGCGCTCTGAAAATACGCTTCGGCCAGTGCGTGTCCGTAATGGCGATTTTGTGCGTCTGGGTGTCCCTGAATAATCGCAATCCGTTTTGCCATCACTGTTACGCCTCCAAGCTTCGTTCGCGTCGAAGCAGGTTGTACAAACCGCGCAGCAATAAAAAGCCGGTCAATCCTCCGGCAATCACCAGAGGAACAAAAGCGATGGGATCTCGGATCGGATGAAACCGCGAAGAACCGTCTTTCAGTTCAATGTATCCGGCGGGTTGAATGATTTCGCCGCCTCCGCCGCCTTCTTCGTCATTGTGTTTGCCGCCGCCAAACCCATAGCGCACTTTCGCCACGGGAATGATGACGACTCCATCGTTGAGGACAGGTTCGCCATAAATCATCTTTGCGCCAGCGGAAGTTCCCAGCAATTCCGCCAATCGTTCAGGCAGCGAACCCTGTTCTTCCTTTCCTACGCGAATCTTCTTCTCGAACATTTTCTACCTCCTTCTTCAAAACCGTTTTTGGTGATGCGCAATCAACCTGCCTGACAACCAGCGTGCCCGCAAAGACACCCCGAACCTCGTTCAATATCCGAAGGCTGACAAAATTCGCTGTCAGGATTCAGCTTGGCGCCTTGGCAATACTCGTCGCAATACTGTGCGCCCGCGGGAACCGAACAATCGCAAGCCGGATTGCTGCAGTAATTTGTGTCCAGAGCAAATTCATCTTCTTCTGAAATCATGGTGTCTCCTTCTCAATTTGGTTTTCGCAGATAGACAAACCAGTAAACGATTCCGACCAGCACAGCGCCGCCAAAGATGTTTCCCAGCGTGACCGGAATCAGATTGGCCGTCCAAAAATGATCCCAACTCAGCGCAGGGTAATCGCTCGCCGCTTTGCCAATCTGATTCCAAAACGAATCGGAAGCCCACGACTTGATGAACAATCCGACCGGGATGAAATACATATTGGCTATGCTGTGTTCGAAACCGCACGCGACAAAGGCCGTGATGGGCGGAATGACGGCCAGCATCTTGTCCGTCGTAGTCCGCCCGCTGTAACTGAGCCACACGGCCAGACAAACCAGCACATTGCACAAAATACCTCGCACAAAAGCCTGGCCGAAACTGAGACCGGATTTGGCCTCCGCCGTTGCCAACGCGGCTGCGCCGACAACGCCAGCGCCCAGCGTATGCTGCGCACTGAGATAAATCAGCGCGGCTGTCGCAAAGGCTCCGAGAAAATTCCCCAGATAGACAATCGCCCAGTTGCGCAACAGTTGAGCAAAACTGACTTTGCGATTGGCCCAGGCCATGACGATCAGATTGTTGCCGGTGAACAATTCCGCTCCGCCGACCACCACCAGAATCAACCCCAGCGAAAACACCAAACCTGCGCTCAACCGAATCAATCCGAATGGCATGGAGCCGCCGGCTCCGGCGGTGACCGTGGTGGAAAACGCTGCGCCAAAAGCGATGAACGCTCCCGCCAAAACAGACAACACCAACAGCGCGCCGAAATTCATCGTCGCTTTTTTCACGCCGATCTGTTCGGCTTTGATCGCCATTTCCGCCGGCAGCAGCGCGTCCAGCGAATGACCATTTTCTTGCAGCATTGTTCGACTCCTGCGATTCAGCCGACTGGTTCAAAACGCCCAGTCGTTTTCCAACTCCGCCGCCAGATGTTCGTATTTCTGAATCAACGTCTGGCCGAAAGATTCGCTTTCACTTGAGAGGTTATGCATGAGCGCAATTTTTTCGTCTTCTTCCAGCATTTCTTCGGTCAAACGAAACAACAGGCTGTCTTCTTTTTGCATGTGTCCGATCAGATGTTTGCAGAATTGATCGGCAACACTGGTCAGGTGCGGGACGGCGTCTGCGCCCGCAAATTTGTATTCCTGAATGGCCAGATCGAATTCGACCAACAGCTCCCGTTCCAGTTGATGTTCTTCGCGCAAAAATGCCATTGCGCTGCCTTCGGCCAGGTCGGTCTGTTCCAGCAATGGAAACAGATACTCTTCTTCGCGCGTGTGATGAAAGCGGTCGGCATAATTTCGTATGAAATCCAGCGTCTGCGTCAAAGATTCGACGGGAACGTTGTCGCCGGTTCTGAGCTTCAGACACATTGTCTCCAACGCCCGCATTGCCTGTTCGATGACGCGATGTTCGTGCCGTAGGATGTGAGTTGGTCTGGGTGTCATGTCGCGTGATCCTTTCTGAGAGGTCATTCCTCGTCGAAACATTCGACGTGTCCACAACGGCAATGGCCTGAATCCGGATCGTTGTCCTCTTGTTCGCATTGCTCACAACAGAATTGATTGCCCGCCACAGCGGGACAATGACACGGCGGATTTGCGCATTTGTCGGTTGGGTCGTTCATACACGTTCTTTCTGTTTGCCCTTGGCTTTGCGATGGCTGTTTCGATGCCAGGTGCGATTCAGCAATTCGCAAACCTCTGAATCGGTCGTTTGGTCAAAATTTTCGTACCACAATCCCACGGCATAAAATGGTTCGACGGCTGTTTCACATACGCAGGTCAAACCTTCGTCCGGGCCGTTAAACGCCTGACAACTCGATTCCGCAGCAACCGGCACAGCCACGACAATCCGCGCAGGATGTTGTAGCCGCACGGCGTTCACAGCCGCCTGCATGGTCGAACCGGTCGCCAATCCGTCATCCACCAAAATCACCGTGTGATTAGCTAGCTTGGCAGCCGGGCGGGTCCCGCGATACAGCCGCTCGCGTCGTTTCAACTCGCGCAATTCCCGTTCAATAACTGATTCAACAAGTTCAGGCGAAATGGCCAGACTTTGAATCACGTCATCGTTCAACACTCTGGCTCCGCCTGAAGCAATCGCTCCCATGGCCAATTCTTCCTGCCCAGGCGCGCCAAGTTTGCGAACCGGCAACACATCCAACGGCACCTGCAAAGCCGCAGCGATTTCCGCAGCCACAGGAACTCCGCCGCGCGGCAACGCCAGCACCACCACCTGAGTTTGATTGGCGAACTCCCGGAGCGATTGCGCCAGCAATTTACCTGCTTCTTTGCGATCTCTGAACCTCATACCAATGAATCTCAATCCAATTGTCATTCGACAGAACTGAGTAATTCCGCCCTGTTTGACGACTCTGTTGCGCGAAGATTTCCCCACCGCGCCCTTTTATCTATCGTTCAAATCCGCCGAAACCGCATGAAAATTACGCTTTACCGCTTTCTTATTGAACAGATGGAGCAAGCTTTGTGCCTCGAATGACAAAATTTATGCGTTGCTGAAAACCCCTGCGGATGGCGAGCCAGTTCGCTCTTTGCCAAAGATCGCCCAACCAGATTTCACGGCATACACCTTGCTCGTTTCTGTTTGCGAAGCGTGGTTGATTTCAATTGGGCAATTCAACGCACAACCGCAGAAAAATCGCCTGCTTCAATCGCCAAATTGTCACCGAATCAAAATGGAGGTTTTATGTCGAACGAAATCGAACGCAATCAATGGATGACTTTTTTCAATGAATTCAGCAAACGCAATCGCCTGCGTCCGACCCGGATCGAAGTTCTGGGCGAACTCGGCGCACAAGAAGCCGAACGTCATTTACCCTTGAATGGAATCAGCGTGGACGAAACCGGAAGCGGCGCACCAAGAATCGAAATTTTGCTGGGCGGAACCTCGCCGCAAGACAGCCACCATCTGGCGCACGCCATTACGCAGGCGATTCAAGTGTTCCCAAAAACCAACGTCGCCGGACGCGACGAAGCGTTGGAAATTGTGGACGTCACCGGCAGCAAAACGCTTTTGAGTTTTGAATCGTAAGGCAGGATTTCATAAACAAATGGCGCGAGAGATTCACTCGCGCCACTTTGTTTCAGTGAGCCAGCCGAAGGAATTTCGTCGTCAGGAATGCACGACTTCCACCGAACAATGCGCGCGCGCGGCAACGGCGGACGAGACGCTGCCCAATCGCAGGCGTTCCAACGTGCCCAACCCGCGAGCGCCGACGAAAATACAATCCGCTTTCCAGCTTTCGGCTTCGCCGATCAACAACTGTTTCGGGTTTTCCGCCTTGATGACGGAGCTTGTGTTCAAACCGGCAGCGCTGAGATCGCGGACGATTTCGTCAATCTTCCGTTTGATCTTCAATTCTTCATCAGCCAGCCAGTCGGCAATCTTCCCAATCAACGGTTTCGAGGTGAATTCCAGACTCGGCCAGGCGGCATACACCACGCGGGCTTCAGTTCCCGCAGGCCATTTACGAGCCGTAACCACGCGCAAGGTTTCAGTGGCGCCGGGCGAGCCATCAAATCCGATCAACAACCGCAACGGGTGATCTGATTTCTCTTTCGGTTCGCGCGCCACGCGCACAGGACAACTGGCTTCGTGCAACACCTTTTGCGAAACGCTGCCGAAAAAGAATCGCCCCAACGCCGTCCGTCCGTGAGCTCCCATGACGATCAAATCCGGTTTCCATTGCCCGGCTTTTTCCAGAATCTGCGAAGCTGGTGAGCCAAGACTCAATTCGGCTTTGGCAGCCCATCCGGGAGCCATCTGATGCAACCGACTGGCCGCCTCCATCGCCAACAACTTGTATTCCTGATCCCGATCAATGTGCTGGACGATTTCCAACCCCGAAGGCGGCGGCAACCAGTTTTCGATCACCGACAGCACCATGAATTCGACTTCCTCCGGCAATCCTGCCCGCGGCAATTCTGCAATCGCGGCATCTGCACAAGCAGACCCATCGTAAGCAACCACCACTTTCATTCGATTCGACATAATCCCTCCTTGAATAAAACCGTGCGAATTGAATTTGGAGAGGTGCAAGAAACGTACCGCCGCTAAAGGCTGAAAAATCAACCGTCACTCTTAAATCAAGACAAGAAGTCTGGGAATCTCACCCACTCGGTTGAGGATTCTTGCGCGGTGGAGTCCCGTTGCGCAGACTCATCAAGTCTCAGCCTGGGTGCTGTCAAAACTCTTCAACTTTGAGCCGTGGTAACTTAGGATGTGCGGCGCAGATACGATTAGATCAGATTTCACCTCGATGTACGGAGTTTGCCACTGAGGCGCGGAGACACAGAGGTTTCTAAATTCTTCTCTGAGCCTCTGCGACTCAGTGGCTAAACCGTACCGCCAACTGAAAACCGATTTAGATATGCAGAAACAAACAATGAAAGCGCTTTCGCTTTCCAGCCCCGCACTTTGACCTTTCATTCATTTACCTTTTGCCCATGAGTTTGACCGACTATCACGCAAAATACTTTGCCTACGAACTGACCAAACGCTTTTCTTCGGACAACGCCGAAAAACTGGCGAAAGCAGTGGCCAGCGCGCAGGTAGACCTGAATCCGCATCAGGTAGAAGCCGCGCTGTTCGCGTTCAGTTCGCCGCTGTCTCAAGGCGCATTGCTGGCCGATGAGGTTGGGCTGGGCAAAACCATCGAAGCGGGCTTGGTGATTTCCCAGCGTTGGGCGGAGCGTAAGCGGCGGATTCTGATCATCACGCCGGCGAATTTGCGCAAACAATGGCATCAGGAACTGAGCGAAAAATTCTTTCTGCCGTGCGCCATTCTGGAAACCAGGTCTTACAACCAGGCGGTGAAGCATGGAAACTTCCGTCCCTTTGAAATTAAAGACACCATCATCATCTGTTCGTATCAGTTCGCCCGCACAAAAGCTGCCGATGTTCACAACACAAACTGGGATTTGGTTGTCATTGACGAAGCGCACCGGCTGCGGAATGTCTATAAGCCCTCAAACGTCATCGCCAATGTGCTCAAAAAAGCGTTGGCCGAAAAGCGCAAACTGCTGCTGACGGCCACGCCGCTGCAAAATTCGCTGTTGGAGCTTTATGGACTGGTGAGCTTCATTGATGAACACACCTTCGGCGATGTGAAAAGCTTTCGCGAACAATTCGCCGGCGCAAATACGATTCAAGGACAATCTTTTCAAACCTTGAAAGACCGGCTGAAACCGATTTGCCATCGCACGCTGCGGCGGCAGGTGACGTTGCTTGTGCCATACACTAATCGCCATGCGATAGTCGAACCGTTTGACCCGGACGAGAGCGAAACGCGGCTTTACGACCTGGTTTCCGAATATCTACGGCGAGACAACATTCAAGCGCTCCCGGCCAGCCAGCGAACGCTGATGACGCTGGTTTTGCGCAAGCTGCTGGCTTCCTCAACCTTTGCCATTGCCGGGGCGCTTAACACCATTTCCACGCGCCTGAAAGCCAAATTGGGGAAACAGGAACCCAAACAGCCGCTCGCCGATGAACTAGACGAAGATTACGAAGCCCTGGACGAAACGGCGGAAGAATGGCCGGAAGAGCAGGAAGACACCGAACAGCTTTCCGAAGCCGACCGCGCCGCGATCGCAGCCGAACTCGCCGACTTGGAACAGTTCACGACACTGGCCACTTCCATACAACATAACGCCAAAGGCCAAAAATTGCTTACCGCGCTGGAACGAGGCTTTGCAGAAGCGACCAAAAACGGTGCGGAACAAAAAGCCATCATCTTTACTGAATCGCGGCGCACACAGGATTATTTGCTCCAGCTGCTGGCTGACAGCCCTTATGCCGAAGGCGTCGTGCTCTTCAATGGTTCCAACACGGACGACCGTTCAAAACAAATTTATAACGCTTGGAAGAAGCGACACGAAGGAACCGACCGCGTAACTGGTTCACCCACAGCTGATATGCGTTCGGCGCTGGTGGATTATTTCCGCGAAGAAGGCCGCATCATGATCGCCACCGAAGCCGGAGCCGAAGGCATCAACCTGCAATTCTGCGCATTGGTAGTGAATTACGATTTGCCATGGAACCCGCAACGCATCGAACAGCGCATTGGCCGTTGTCACAGATACGGGCAAGAAAGCGATGTCGTCGTCATCAATTTCCTGAACCAGAAAAACGAAGCCGACCGGCGCGTTTATGAGCTGTTGCGTGACAAGTTCAAGCTCTTCGAGGGCATTTTCGGCAGCAGCGACGAAGTGCTGGGCGCGATTGAATCCGGTGTGGATTTTGAAAAGCGCATCGCCGACATTTACCAGCGCTGCCGCCATCCCGAAGAAATCAAAGCCGCTTTCGATCAACTTCAGAAAGAAGCCCGCCGCGCCGCCACAACCGCGCTTACCCTGGAAGAAAAGCTCGATGGGCAGAAACGAGTGAAGGCGCTTGAAGCACAGCGCAACCAAAAGCGCCGTTCGCTCTTTGACACCCAAGACGACGTAGACAAGCAGCGTGAGCAATTCATCGCGCAGATTGAAGAAAAGCTCGCGCAGAAAACTGAACTTCAGCCCCTGTTCACCATTCGTTGGCGGCTGAAGTAATTTATGGAGTGCGACGGCTCCGGCGTCGCTTTTGTAGTCCCTTGGAATTTGTTGAGTTCGTGGATCAGCAATCAATCTCTTGTAGCGTACAAGTTTATCGGATGTTCTCAACTGCCGAAACGATTATCAAAGCGACGCCGGAGCCGTCGCACTCCACGGAGGCGTTATGCAAGATGGAAAAGATTGGCCGCATGCACCGATTCATCGGCTGGACGGTTCGGGCATTTTTATGGTGACCAGCGCAACGCTCTACAAAAAGCATCTGTTCAATTCGCCCGTTAAACTTTCGCTGCTGGAAAGCCATCTGCTTAAACTGGCCAAAGACTACGCCTGGCAGTTGGAAGCCTGGGCGGTGTTTCCCAATCATTATCACGTCGTTGTCCGCAGTCAGCCGGAAACGCAGCCCGATAGCCTGCCCAAACTGCTCAAGCATTTGCACAACAAAACCGCGATTGAATTGAATCGGTTGGATGGCGTCACTGGGAGAAATGTTTGGTATAACTTCTGGGACACGAAATTGACGTATGAGAAATCCTATTTGGCCCGGCTCAATTATGTTCATCAAAATCCGGTCAAACATGGATTGGTCGCTGTGGCCAGCCAATATGAATGGTGTTCCGCCGCTTGGTTTGAGCGTATGGCCACACCGGCCCAGGTCAAAACCATTTACAGTTTTCAGACAGACCAGGTGAAAGTGTATGACGATTATTAACTGAACTTGGAGTGCGACGGCTCCGGCGTCGCTTTTCTAGTCCTTTCGCCGAATTTGGAGTGCGACGGCTCCGGCGTCGCTTTTCTAGTCCTTTCGCCGAATTTGGAGTGCGACGGCTCCGGCGTCGCTTTTCTAGTCCTTTCGCGGAGAGTGGGTGTGAGGGGTTGGCGAGATCGTGGCGAAAACCGTGAATTTAGAAGACGATTACCAAAGCGACGCCAGAGCCGTCGCACTCCAAACTGATGCCCGCTGACAATAAATCATTGCGCGTCTGCGACAGGATTATCTGGTTTAGTGCTGTCGGTGGTTTGAGCTTCGATTGCGGCAATCACGCTGTCAATGAGAAGTCGCGCAAGGCGCAAGCGCTCTACCAGCGGCAAAGCGAGCAACTTTTGTAATTCTTGTTCTGTGATCATTATGCCCCGTATTGTAATTATCCCGATCCCCACAACCAACCTGAAATGATGAACCGACACGTCAATGCTATCGCAGGCCGTCTGAGCCTGCGCGCTCCGCAACGGTACTCGCTGGAAATTCTGGATTGAATTACCGAAATCGCCCCACCCAAAAAAGACGCCGACGTACAAGCGGCGCTCGAAGCCATTCGCGCCGAATTTCCCGGCGTGACGGATTTCGAGCGCGAATTTCCTTCGGTCTGTTTTGCGCTGGCAACCGGCGTAGGCAAAACGCGGTTGATGGGCGCATTCATCAGCTATCTGCATCTGGCGCACGGTTTCAGCAACTTTTTCGTGATGGCTCCGAACCTGACGATTTACAACAAACTGATTAAGGACTTCACGCCGAATACGCCGAAATACGTTTTCAAAGGCATTGCCGAATTCGCTACCGATCCTCCGGCAGTCATCACAGGCGAAACCTATGAGCAGGAAGCGCGCACGCTGTTCGATGAATTGATCCGCTGCAAGGTGAACATCTTCAACATCTCGAAGATCAGTTCCGAAGTGCGCGGCGGCAAAGCGCCTCGCATCAAACGGCTGTCGGAATACATCGGTGAAAGTTATTTCGAGTATCTGGCCGGGCTGCCTGACCTGGTCTTGCTGATGGACGAATCGCACCGGTACCGCGCTTCGGCGGGCGTGCGCGCCATCAACGAATTGAAACCGGTGCTGGGCTTGGAACTGACGGCGACGCCTTTCGTCGAAACCAGTCGCGGCGCTGTGCCGTTCAAAAACGTCATCTTTGATTACCCGTTGGCGCGGGCGATGGCCGACGGCTTCGTCAAGGAACCAGCGGTTGTCACGCGCAAGGATTTCAATCCGGCAGGGATGTCGCCGGAAGAAATCGAACGGTTGAAGTTGGAAGACGGCGTCCGCCTGCACGAAAGCGTCAAGGTGGAATTGGAAACTTACGCGCGCGAATCAGGCAATCCGATTGTGAAGCCTTTCCTGCTGGTGATCGCTCGCGACACCACGCACGCCGGACAATTGTTGCAATTGATCCAGGACGAAAAGTTCTTCGACGGCCATTACAAAGACAAAGTCATTCAGGTGGATTCCAGCCGCACGGGCGCGGAAGAAGAGGCGATGATCGAACGGCTGTTGAAAGTCGAACACACCGAAGAGCCGACCGAAATCGTCATTCACGTCAATATGCTGAAAGAAGGCTGGGACGTGACCAACCTGTACACTATCGTTCCGCTGCGCGCGGCCAACGCTCGCATTCTGATCGAACAATCCATCGGGCGCGGATTGCGGCTCCCTTATGGCAAACGCACCGGCGTCGCCGTCGTTGACCGGTTGAATATCGTCGCGCACGACAAATTTCAGGAAATTGTGGACGAAGCCAACCGTGCAGATTCGGCGATTCGGCTGCAAGCGTTGGTGCTGAGTCCCGAACAGTTGCAGCAAAAGACCGTTACGGTCGTGTCTCAGCCACAATTGGCCACCAAGCTGGGCTTTCAGCCGGAACAGCAAACCGCCGGCACCTTCGTCGCAGGAGCAAGCGAGCCGCCGGTGTTCACCAAGCCTGAAGAACAGAAGGTCGCGCAGATTGCCTATGAAGTAATCCGCAAAATGGAAAATAAGCCGAGCGAAGTCCCTTCGGTTGCACATTTACAACAGCCGGAAGTGCAGGCCGCCATTGTCCGCGCCGTTGAAGAACAATACCGCCCGGCGCAAATGACGCTGGAAGGAATTATCGAAAAGCCGGACATCGCGGCAGTCGTCGCCAAAACTGTTGATGTCGTCGAGCAACAGACCATCAACATTCCGCGCATCCTGGTCGTCCCCAAAGGCGAAGTAAGGTCAGGATTCAAACCCTTTCAGCTTAATCTGGATTCAATGCGCTACCAGTCGCCCTCTGAAGAGCTTTGGATTCAAACACTGCGCACGAATCAATTGGAAATCCTTTCGCTGGGCAAAGGCGGCATCGAAGAACAGCGGCTGGAAGATTATGTGGTCAGCGGTTTGGTGGATTTCGATGACATCTCCTACGACGATCACGCCGATCTGCTTTATGACCTGGCGGCGCAGACCGTGCAGCATTTCAACAGCTACCTTCCTGAAGAAGACACGCGCAAAGTGCTGCGCTGTTATCAGCGCGACATTACCAGGTTTATCCACATCCAAATGCAGGAGCATTACTGGGAAGAAGCCGTTGGCTATGAAGTGAAAATCAGCAAAGGCTTCATGGAATTAAAGAAATGCGCCTACACGGCTTTGGCGACGGAACCGCCGCTGGATTATCGCGAAGCGCCCGCCGACAAAAGCAACATGGCCAAGTATCTGTTCGGCGGCTTCACGCGGTGTTTGTATCCGCTGCAAAAGTTCCAATCTGATCCTGAGCGCAAACTCGCTGTGATTTTGGAACGCGAAACATTGAAATGGTTCAGGCCGGTCAAAGGCCAGTTTCAGCTTTACTACAAAGTCGGCGCGGATCATCAGGAGTATCAGCCCGACTTTGTGGCCGAAACAGATAGCTGCATTTACATGCTGGAACCCAAAGCCGCCAATCAGATAAATGATGTTGATGTGCTGGCCAAACGCGATGCGGCGGTGAAATGGTGTAAACAGGCGAGCGAATATGCGAACAGTTTCGGCGGCAAACCCTGGAAGTATGCACTGATTCCTCACGACGCCATCGCTGTCAATATGACTTTGGCTGGGTTAGCCGAACGATTCGGCGTCCAAGAATAACGGGCAGCAAAACAACTGTTGGCAAGAAAATTTCTTTTCAGTGACATTGCCGACAACGACTTTTCCAAAAGTGTTTGTGTAACTGTCACCTCAACAACGAACGGCCATCCGAAGATGGCCGTTCGTTGTTGATTATGAAAATCGGGGCGAGAGGATTCGAACCTCCGACCTCTCGGTCCCAAACCGAGCGCACTACCAGGCTGTGCTACGCCCCGATAAGACTGCGGCATTATACATGTCGAGGTTGTTTGTTCAACCGGCGCAACTTTTACATCACCAAAGGCGGTGGCGGATTGAGAATCTCGCCGAGCGCCGTTTCGTCCAGCGAATACACTTCGCCGCAAAAGTGGCAGATCAGTTCCGCTCCCTGATCGGTTTCCAGCATGTCGCGGACTTCCGCTTCGCCAAGCATCGTGACAATGTTGATCGCGCGTTCGTACGAACACTTGCAGCGAAATTCGACCGGGTGCGTTTCCAAAACTTCAAACGGCAAATCGCCAAACACCGTCGCCATCATCTCGCGCGCGTCGGCTCCGCGGCGAACCAGTTCCGTGACGTGCGGCGCAGAGGCGATGGCGGTTTCCAATGTCGCCAGCGTTTTGTCGTCTGCGCCCGGCATGACCTGAATCAGAAATCCGCCCGCGGCAACGACTGTGCCTTGTTCCGGTTCTACAAACACACCCAACGAAATCGCCGAATTGATCTGTTCTGAGGTGACCAGATAATGCGCGATGTCTTCGGCAATTTCGCCGGACACAATCGGCGTCGAACCCGTGTACGGTTCTTTCATCAATCCGATTTCGTAGCCGGCTTCGCGTATGACGTACAACATTCCGCTGCCGACAATGCCGCGAACATCCAATTTGCCCAGCGCGGTCGGCGCAGCCTCGGCCAGCGGATTTTTGACAAAACCCCGAACGGTGCCGTGCGCGCTGGCTTCGGCGGTGATGCCGCCCAGTTCGCCCGTGCAATCGAATCGCAGCGTGATGTATTCCAGGTCTTTGTACGTTCGCCCCAACAACAAGGCTCCGGTCAGCGCGCGTCCCAACGCCGCCGAAGCCGTAGGCGACGCGCCGTGCCGCCCACAGGCTTCGTTGACCAGATTGGTGGTCACTGCCGCAATCACGCGAATCGTCGCATCGGCCAGTGTACCTTGAATCAAATGATCGTCTCGTTCGTCCACTACTTCTCCTCTTTGAACCAGAAAGCGTTTACTGCTTTCGCCAAACGCGCAACAAAACCCAATCGCAATCCGGCGAACAGCGCGCGTTGAAATTCTGTTCGCCCAGTGTTTCCGTCACCAAATGTTCCGAAGTCAGCAAACCATCAACCCAACGTCTGGTCGAGGCGACCAGAATGCTTTTCGTTGGGCTGGCCGCCGCCATCAAGGCCACGTTCTCGTCCGAAGTCAGCGCCACCAACTGCGATTTCGTATCGCGCCAGGGCAGTTCCGTCGCATAAAAGTTGATGCCGTGATTGTCGTTGACGAAAAAGACCAGACGCTCGCCGCTTTGCGCCGCCATGCGCGCTTTCACAGCCAACGGTCGAAACGATTCGCGGTTGCCCAACGCCGGAAAGATCAAATGTGTCGCCGCCACGACCACGGCGATCAAACTGAACGGCAACACCTTTGTCGCCATCTCGCCGCCACGCCAACGCCAAAGCGCCAGATAAAGAATCGCCACGACTACGACCACGGCTCCGATCAACGAGGCATTTCGCAATGTGACACCAAGCTCTTGCTGACTGACGAAAATCGCAGCGATTCCAACCGCAGCGAGCAACGCAGCCGTCAAAGCCCCAAATACTCTGGTTCGGCGTTCGATCACTGGTTGACGCCATCGTTCCAATTCCAAACCGATCAACATCGCCATCGCCGGAAAGATCGGCAACACATATCCCGGCAGCTTCGATCCTGAAAACGAAAAGAACCCAATCGTCACCAGCGTCCACAACCACAAAAACAACCGCAATCGGTCGGCCAGCGTTTCCCGCCAATTTCTGAACGATTGCCACGCGCTGCCGACCAGATAAAAAGTCCAGGGAAAGCTGCCCGCCAGCGCCACCAGAACGAAAAAATACACAGGCTGCGGATGTTTGTATTTGTTGCTGGTGTATCGTTGAAAGTGGTGGCCGATGAAAAATTCGTTGATGAATTCGCGCCCGTGTTTGGCAATCACCGGCGCGTACCACGTTGCCGCAGTCGCCAGAAAAATCACTGCGCCGATCAACAGCAATTTCGGGTTGAAGACGATTTTCAATCGCCGAGTCACCAGCAAATACAAACCGATGATTGCCGACGGCAGCGCTATGCCGACCAGACCTTTGGCCAGCACCGCCACGCCCAACGCAAAACATCCGATGAAGAAAAACCAGCTTCGTCCCGATTGTTCTTCGTCGCGCTCCCAGACAAAAAAGCTGATCAAAGCCAACGCCATTGCCACCGACAAAGTCAGGTCAAACGTCGCCACGCGCGAAAAGCCCGGCCACATGCCGCAAGTCGCCAAGACCGCCGCGCTGAAAAATCCGAATTGCGCCGAGCGAATTCGTTTGCCGAACCAATACACCATAAGGACTCCGGCAGTGGCAAAAACGGCGATGAAAAATCGCGCGCCGAATTCGGTTTCGCCGAACAGCCAGTATCCGGCAGCCGAAAGCCAATACGTCAGCGCAGGTTTTTCAAACCAGTGAATGCCGCCGAGTTTTGTCGTCACCCAATCGCCGCTCGTGAACATTTCGCGCGCCACCTGGGCGTAACGCGGTTCGTCCGGCCCGATCAGCGGCAAGCTGCCCAGCCCGTAAAAGAACACTCCGGCGCACAACGCCAACAGCGCCAGCGGAAAATACAGTTCGAGGTTATGGTTTTGTTTGGAAGGAAGTTTGTCGGTTTGCACGGTTACGGTTTCAAATTCTGAGCTTCGCGGTTAAATTCCAAGCCTCAGAGTAACATTCCAGATTGAAACTGTCAGTACCGCGACCGGCGCGGCGCTGACGCAAAATTTATGAGTCAAAAAATCAAAACCGCAGTCATCGGCGTAGGCCATCTGGGCAAGGAACACGCCCGCGTTTATCACTCCCTGGAACAGTGCGACCTGGTTGCCGTGTGCGACACGAACGAAAATGGCGGCCATCTCATCGCTGAAAAATACGGCGCGCGTTACACCAAAGATTATCGGGAACTGCTCGGCGAAGTCGCCGCCGTCAGCGTGGCCACGCCAACCGTCAATCACCACGAAGTGACTTGTGCATTTCTGGAAGCAGGCGTCGGCGTGCTGGTCGAAAAACCGATTTCGCGCACGTTGGAAGAAGCCGACGAGATGATTCGACTGGCCGAAGCCAAAAACGTCGTTCTGCAAGTCGGCCACATCGAACGTTTCAATCCGGCGTTTCAGGCGTTGCAGCGCGAACTCACATCACCCAAGTTTTTTGAAGCGCATCGGATGGGCATTTTCACCATGCGGTCGCTGGACATTGACGTGGTCATGGATTTGATGGTTCACGAACTGGACATCATCGCCACGCTGACGGGCAGCGAAGTCGTCAAAATAGAAGCCGTAGGCATTCCGATCCTGACGCAGAAAATTGACCTGGCCAATGCCCGGCTGGAATTCGCCAACGGCTGCATTGCCAACATCACGGCCAGCCGCGTTTCCGCCGAACGATTGCGCAAACTGCGCGTGTTTCAACCAAATGAATATTATTCGCTGGATTATGCCGAACAGCAGGTGGGCATGTTCAAGCTGACGCCGCCGAAAACTGCCAGTGCATTGCCGGAAATCGTCGCGCAAGGTCTGGACATCACCAAACGTGAACCACTGCTGGCCGAAATCGAATCGTTTGTTTCCGCAGTTTCCGCCAAAACCGCTCCGATCGTCACCGGAGCCGAAGGTCGTCGTGCGCTGGCGCTGGCGATTGAAGTACTGGATAAAATCAAAGCGCATTCCGTTCACGCCAACATCAACCTGAGTTTCTAACCCCGCCGAGAATTGCAGGCGAGACGCCTGCGCTCCCAGCTTCTTGAGGAGGAAGCCATGCCCAATCTGGATGTTCTGGACAATATGATTGCCATCGTTGTGGTGCTGTTGGTTCTCAGCCTGATCGTGCAATCCGTTCAAGCCGGCATCAAAAAACTGTTCCGCGTCAAATCGCTGCAATTGGAACAGTCGTTGATGCATCTGCTGTATTACGCGCTGGGCGAAGACGCCAGCAAAACCATGAAAACCTGGGCGGATCGTATGCCGCTGCTGCGCACGGTAACCTGGCTGCCGATTCTGAGATCGCTGTTTCCAAAATCCAGAGACAATTCGGACGTCAAAACGTTGTTTGCCGCCGTCAGCCAGGAAATCATCAAATCCGGTCGCGTCACGCCAGGCGGCAAAGTCGCGCTGGATTCGCTGACCAAAGAAGAGTTGAACCAGTTCATAGGCAACATGAAAGCCGAAAAGCTCGCCCAACGCTTGACCGGCAGCAATGGCGAACAGATTCAATCCGCGTTGGCAAAAGTCGCCGCCGTAAATCAGGCCTTCACCGAATTCAACGACAAATTCAAACCGTTGATCGAAAAAACTCCGCTGGCCAGATTCACCGCGCCGCTCGCGCAAATGCTGGCCAACGCGGCGGAACTTTCGGAAAAAGACCTGGACACGCTGACGATTGGCGACCTGACCAAACTCAGCAAACGAGAGTTGGGCGAGGTCAACCAACTGATCGAAGCCCTGCCCGGTTCCATGCAGCAAACCATCAAACAACTGCAAACCAACGCGCAAAACGACGCCGCGTCGGCGTTGAGCAAACTGAACGAAGCGTTTGAACCGGTCAAAGAGGAGCTGAAAATCGTTGCGACCTTGCCCGCCAAACTCGGACAGGTTTCGGCCAATGTGGATGAATGGTATTCGACGATCATGCGCGGATTTGAAGAACGGTACACGCGCAGCATGAAAACCTTTGCGCTGGTCATCAGCTTCGTCGTTGTGTTGTTGCTGAACGCCAACGTGTTTTCCATCTACCGCCAGATTTCCGCCAACGAACAACTGCGCACGTCATTGATCAATTCGGCTCCACAGATCAACGAACAACTCAACGCCCTGAAAAACGATCAAGCCGACGTTCAGCAAACTCAGGACAACATCGTCAAAGTCGTGCAGGACGCCGCCAGTCAGGTTCAACAGAATGTTTCGTTGTATAACTCGTTCGGCTTTGAAGGTCCGAAATGGATCGCGCGCGTCGGCAAACGGATCAAAGAAAAGCCGTCCGTTGTTCTTTCCGGCAAGGCATTCGAGACCTTGCTCGGCTGGTTGGTGATGACCATGCTGCTCAGCGTCGGCGCGCCGTTCTGGCAAGACACACTGGAATCGTTGTTTGGGCTGAAAAACCTGCTCAGAAAACAACAGCCCAGCGAACCGCCGAAGACAACTTAAAGCTTAGAAAGTCGTTTCGTTGACACTCTTAAATTGGCGTTCCTATAATCGCTGCTCAAACAGGCACGTCACAGCGCCATCAATCAACATCACGTTCGTAGTCCCGCCTTAAGGCGGTTCCGGTTCGCGGCTTAAGCTGCCTGAAGGCGGAACTGCGAACGATAATTCCCCAGGAGTTTTATCACCTTGCTCGATCAGGACAACGATCAGATTCAACAACGTCGCCGCCATTTGGAAGAAATTGTGGCGCTCGGCCATCCGGCTTACACCAATCGCTTCGACCGTTCGCACAAAGTTTCCGAATTAGTTGCGCGTTATCACGGCTTCGCAGGCAAAAAAGATGAAGCGGAATTGGCGCGCGTCAACGCCGAATTGAAAGCCGCTGAAAACGGTGAAGTCCGCATTGCCGGACGCATCATGACCATGCGGTTGATGGGCAAGGCCGCCTTCATTCATTTATCGGATGGACTGGCCGCGTTGCAGGTTTACATTCGCAAAAACGATGTCGGCGATGCGGCTTGGGAGTTGTATCAAAAACTCGACTTAGGCGATTGGATAGGCGTCGCCGGATATTTGTTCATTACCAAAACCGGTGAACTGTCGGTTCACGTCACACAGTTGCAATTTCTGACCAAAGCCTTGTTGCCGATGCCGGACAAATATCACGGCGTGACGGACAAAGAGCTTCGTTATCGGCAACGGTATGTGGATTTGATCGCCAGCGGCGCGGCTCACGAACGGCTGCCAGGCGAATTGACTTCGCGTGAAGTCTTTGAACGACGCGCACGAATCGTCCGCGAAATTCGTCGTTATTTCGACGACCGCGACTTTGTCGAAGTCGAAACGCCCATGCTGACTCCGCTGGCGACAGGCGCGGCGGCCAAACCGTTCATCACTCATCACAATGCGCTGGACATTGACCTGTACGCGCGCATTGCGCCGGAACTTTACCTGAAACGATTGACCGTCGGCGGGTTCGAACGTGTGTATGAACTCAACCGCAATTTCCGCAACGAAGGCATCAGCTACAAACACAATCCCGAATTCACGATGTTGGAGTTTTATCAGGCCTATGCGGATTACAACGACTTGATGGATTTGACCGAAGATTTGTTCAAGCTGCTGGCCGACAAAGTTTGCGGAACGCGGCAAGTTCCGTACAAGGATCACATCATTGATCTGGACAACTGGCAGCGGCTGACCATGCGTGAATCAGTTTTGCAATACTGGCCGAACGATGCCACGCGGCCTACGCTGGAAGGCCTGATGGATCGCAAACAACTCGAAGACGCGGCAGCGGCTTTGGATTTGGGATACGATCCGAAACTCAACGACGGGCAACTGCTCGGCGCAATCTTCGAACACGTGGTTGAACCGCATTTGATTCATCCGACTTTCATAACTGAATTTCCGACTGAATTGTCTCCGCTGTCGAAACAGAAAGCCGACGATCCGCGCTTCGTCGAAAGGTTTGAACTGTTCGTAGCCAACATGGAACTGGCGAACGGGTTTTCGGAATTGAACGATCCGGTTGAACAGAAACGACGCTTTGAAGAACAGATGAACCAGCGCGAACGCGGCGATGAAGAAGCGATGGTCATGGACGAAGATTACATTCGCGCGTTGAGTTACGGCATGCCTCCGACCGGCGGCGAAGGCATTGGGATTGATCGGCTGGCAATGATTCTGACCAATCAACATTCGATCCGCGACGTGATTCTCTTCCCGCACATGCGACCTGAAACCAAATAGAAACCGGCCCCGGTTTATGACATACGAACTTTTCATCGCGCTGCGGTATCTTCGCGCCCGACGGCAACAAACTGCCGTGTCGGTCATCACGGCAATTGCCGTTGCAGGCATCACAGTTGGAGTCGCCGCGCTGATTGTCGCCCAAGCGATGATTCATGGGTTTCGCACCGACGTGCAGGAAAAAATCCTGGCCGGAACCGACCACTTGAACCTGCTCAAGGAAGACAACAGCGGGATTGAAAACTACAGGGAACTGACCGAACAGATTCGCCGAATTCCTGGAATCATCGAAGCGTCCGCAACGATTTACGCGCCGGTCTTGCTGGTCGCCAACGGCAACCAGGAACAGGCCATATTGAAAGGGATAGACACGACTGCCGGTACATCCAGCGAGCTTTCCTCCATCGCCATCGAAGGTTTAGGGCAATTGACAACTCCCTCTACGGAGCCTGACGCTGAAACCGACGAAGAAACGCCTCCCGATAGACTTATCATCGGCCAACAACTCGCCAAGGCTTTGGGGGCCAAACTCGACGATCAGGTAACCGCTGTTTCGGCCATTACACGGTTGACTCCTGCCGGGTTGCAACCCAGACCTCGCTATACAAAATTCGTTGTCGCGGGAATTTTCTCTTCCGGCTGGTATCAATACGATTCCAAATGGGCTTACATCTCTCTGCCGGCGGCGCAACGGCTCAGCGGCGATGGCGACACCGCAGGAGTGATACGCATGAAAATCCGCGAGATAGATCGCGTCAAAGAACTCGGCAATCAGGCCTTGAATCTGGCCGGACGCGGGTTCATCACCACAGATTGGCAGGAACTCAATCGCCCACTGTTTGCTGCCCTGCAATTGCAGCACCAGGTCATCATCATCTTTTTTGCGCTGCTAATTGCCATCGCTGCGCTCAACATCATCACGACATTCACGATGATGGTCATCGAAAAGCAGCGCGACATCGCCGTGCTTCGCGCACAAGGAGCCACGCCGAAAAACATTCGACTGATTTTTCTGCTGCAGGGAGGGCTGATTGGAATCGCAGGCGCAGGGCTGGGCTTGTTGCTTGGAGCGTCGGCCTGCGCCATTGCCAATCATTACAAATTCATTTCAATTCCTGCCGAAATCTATTCAATTTCACATATCACGCTGAAATTGCAGATTTGGGATTGCCTGTGGATTTCGATTCTGGCTTTGGCAATCTGCCTGATAGCGGCCATTTATCCAGCCAATTCCGCTGCCAGGCTGGTCCCGGCGGAAGTCCTTCGTCATGATTAATTTGGGATCAAACAAAAACGATAAAACTGATTGACAGCAAAAAATTCAACGTTTAGACTGCGCCGCGTTAGTGAGCTTTCCTCTCACAAAGAAATCATCGGTGAACTTCACATCCGTTGTTTTCAATACAGGAAAACTCAATGTCCCGCTCGCGAACGTAGATTGCACAGGCAGCTCAAACGAAATACTTCGCATCGTACTGCCGAACTTGTTGTCCAACGCAAGGACAATGCAACCTACAAACTCACTTTTAGACTTTGGTTTCGGTTACGTCATGATTTCATGTAGATTTGTGTCTTGCGTAGCCGATGTCTCAATCTCACATTCTTTTCAAGGAGAACATCTAAATGCGAACCTCACGCAAATTTTCACACGCGCTGATGGCGATTTTCGCCCTCGTCGTTATGTCGTCTTTCGCCTTGGCGGCGGATCCCGGCGCTGCTTATCCTGATACTTCTGAAGCGAGCGATCAGAAAGCTGGATCGTTGTTGTTTTACAACATCTACACCTCTGGTGCGACTTCGGGCAACGCGGAAAATACCCGCATCAACATCACCAACACCAATTCGAGTATCGGTGGCAACGCTTTTGTTCACCTGTATTTCGTGTCGGCCGGTTGCGCTGTCGCAGACAGCTACATCTGCTTGACTCCGAACCAGACGGCGTCCTTCCTGGCTTCCGACATTGATCCGGGCGTCAAAGGCTACATCGTCGCGGTTGCGGTTGATGGCGTTTATGGATGCCCGATTCGCTTCAACTGGCTGATCGGCGATGAATACGTCAAATTCGCCACTGGTCATGCCGCCAATCTCGGCGCCGTTGCGTTCTCGCGCGTCAGCACTCCGACCACTGAACAATGCGGACCGGATTCCTTCACTTCAGTGATCAATTTCAACGGCACTGATTACAACTGCTCACCTGCGGTTGTGGCGTTGGACAACATCGGCAGCCGTGCCGATGGTAACGACACGATGGTCATCCTCAACCGCGTTGGCGGCAACCTGGGCATCGGCGCTGCCAGCTTGGGATCGTTGTTCGGTCTGTTGTATGACGATGCTGAAAACGTGCTGAGCTTCTCCGTCACCGGTGGATGCCAGTTGATGAGCAGCGTCAGCAACAACTTCCCGCGCACCACGCCGCGTTTTGAAACCTTCGTTCCTGCCGGTCGCACTGGCTGGATCAAGATCTATAATCAGACCGGCGCTGTCGGTATCCTGGGCGCTGCGATCAACTTCAACGCCAACGCCGCTTCCAGCGCGGGCGCGTTCAATGGTGGTCACAACCTGCATCACCTGACGCTGAACTGCACCCAGGCTTACACCGTTCCGGTGTTCCCGCCGAGCTGCTAGTTCATCGCTCTTCAGCGGTAAACGCCAAAAAGGCCGAATCCATTGGATTCGGCCTTTTTGCTATAGACATCAAGAAAAAGAAAAGAACTACGAATAGCACGAATACTCACGAATAAAAGCGAGTGGGGAAGCAAAATAAGAATTTACCGGTTGACGGTTCGACCATTCGTGTTCATTTGTGACCATTCGTAGTTAAAACATTTTCTTGAAAGCCTTATTTCGGAGTTCCTGAATTGGTTTGGATTCAATTGCCAGAATACTTGAGAACGAAGCCTTCCGCGCCAGAAACCCATATCTCTTTTCTCGATACCGAAAGTCCATATAAATTGGCGCTCGTCCCGCTTTTCTGCTCGACCCAGTTTTTGCCTCCATCGCCGGAACGCAAAATCGTTCCGTTCCAACCAACGATCCAGCCGTGATTGCCGACAAAACCGACATTGACCAAGGTTTCTTTGGTGTCTATGGCAACACGTTCCCAATTGTCGCCACCGTTTGACGTGCGCAGAATGATGCCGTCTTCGCCAACCACAATGGCCGTATCCCTGCCACGTGTTTCAATGTGATAAAGATGACTGGTAACGCTGCTGTTTTGCCGTTCCCAGGTTCTACCGCCATCGTCTGTATAAAGGATGATTCCCTTGTCGCCGACGATCCATCCTTGTCTGTCATTGACGAATTTCAAATGAACCAATTCTTCTTTTGTGCCGCTTTCCTGCTGCGTCCAACTCAGCCCACCATCCTTGCTATGCAAAATCCTCCCGTGAGTGCCAACCACCCAACCTGAATTTTTATTCGGAAAGGCGATACTGTAAAAATCCGGCGCTTCGTCTTGAGTTCTTCCCGGAGCGGCGCTGAGTTGATACACCAAGTCCCACAGGCTGCCGCCGTTTTGAGTGCGATAAATTCTGGCCCCGCTGGTAACCATCCATCCTTCTTCCCGGTTGCGAAAGAAAATGTCGTTGATATTGCCATCCACTCTGACGTTTTGCGGCAACCATTCGCGCCCACCGTCTTGCGTGACGTGAGCGATGCCTTTGTCGCCGACCACCCATCCCAGGCGGGAATCCACGAAGAAAACCACGTTGAGGTCCTGTTTGGATCGGTCTTGGAAAGCGACGCTCCATTGTGCATGTGCATCAATCGCCATCAATAGAAACAGCACGGCCCCAAGCGGGGCAAAGTTACGAAGATTCATAAATTCTCCTTCTCGTTTTTTTCTGGCAAGGGGTTACTGTTGGAATTGTGTGGACGGTTGCAGACCAACGGGCAATTGCGTTTTCCAATTCGGAACTCGAAGCCTGAAGTCCAGGGAACCGCTGCGAGTGCCAAAAGCTATGCTGCGTCCCAATGATTCGACGGCTTCTTCCAAAATGCGATCCCGGCTGGCAATCAAGTCGGAAATTCGTGTTTCAATCTGTTGGTCGGGTTTGACGCCAATGCCTTCGATGCGGCGGCCAAATGCGGTTCGATAATCAGTGTCGCTGATATTCAACTTGCCTCCGTCGGGCAGTTTGATCGTTCGACTGACGCCCAGCAAACAACCGCATGTTGCCGGATTCGAACCAATCACCAAAGCGCGTTTTCGCTCCTGCATCGCCGCTGCAAAAATTTCCGCACCGCTGGCTGAACGCGAACTGACCAGCACGATCAATGGTTCGCGGTAAACATTTCGAAGCTTGACTGTCCGCCGTCGAGTCGAACGTCCAAAACGCGTGATGAATTCGCCCAGATCGGTTTCATCGGCAAAAAAATAGCTGGCCAGTTGCGTCACCGTCGTGACAAACCCGCCTCCGTTGTTTCGCAAATCCAGAATCAGGCCTTGCGTTCCCTGCATCTGCTGCATGGCCTGATCGAAATCGCGTTCGATTTCAGGCCCGAAACCGGTCAATTCAATGTAGCCGACCTTGTACGGTAATTGACGAGTTACCACACGGCGTTGAAATTCGGTGTGGCGGCGAATCAATTCGACAGATTTGCGCCGACCTTCGCCATCCACAAATGTCGCCTTCAACGTCGTGTCGCGCGGGCCGTAAAACAACCGATCATAACTTTGCAGGTCTGACGCAATTGAAGTCGAACTATCGCCAAATTCTTCGCGCAATCGCTGCAAGACGGTTTTCACCGGTTCGCCATTCACATCCGTCACCACAAAACCCTGACGAATTCCCTGCCGTGCAGCTTCCGAACTCGGTTCTACCCAGGTCACCACCGGTTTGCCTTCGATCTGACGCACAATCAATCCGACGGAAAGTCCTGACGGGCGATACCGATCAAATCCGTCTTCGGGCGAATAAATGCGTGTGTGAGCGTCGCCCAGCTTGCCAATCATCTGGCGCAAAGTTCGATAAAACTCCGCATTGTTCGCTGCCGATTCCGCCACGGGCCTGAAAGCATTGCGTTGTTCGCGCCAATCAATGCCGCGAAAGTTGCGATCGTAATAATTGTCGTAAATCAGCCGCCATACCTGATCGAACAACTTGATCCGCTCTTCGCGCGGCATAGCGGAAGACGTAGCGGCGCTTGACGGCGAAGACGCCTGTTGTGTGTAAGCCGTGCGCGGCGAAACAGTCAACAAAGCGACAAGGAAAAGACCAATCAGTGAGGTTGCCAGCAAAAACTTGCGCGTCATGACAAAAACAGTCGGGCGAAATGAAGGTTATGGTTTTGGGCGTTGTCCCGGAATTTGCGACAGGGGCTTTTTGATATCTTGCAAGCTGCGTTTGAGTCGTTCGGTTTCCTCTTGTCGTTCAGCCTGCGAAAGGGGTCGGCGGAAATTATACCTGACCAACCCCTGAAGTGTTAGCTTCTTTCCGTCTCTTTCCGCAGGTTTGAAACGTAATTTTTTGACCGTCGCCACAGCCGATTCATCAAGTCCGAAGCCCGCCCATTTGACGACATCCACATCACCGACGGTTCCGTCTTCACGGAACACTGCTTCGAGTTCGACGGTTGCCGTGATGCCTGCCAGGTCGGCCTGTTCTGTGTATTCCGGCTTCAACCGTTGATAAAAAAACGGCTGCTGGATTCCGGTCGCGGCCAGATCATCAGTCAGAACTTCAACCGCTGGCGGCAGAGGTTGAAAATTTTCGACAGCCTCTGCATGACGTTTGCGAGCGGCGATCATCGTTTCGGCATAACGCGGCCAGGCTTGCGTAATGATGTTTTTCAATTTTTCCTTCGACGCGGCTTCAGTTTCCAATTTCGCGCTTTCAAAGGAAAACAGAATCAACTTGCCGGTTCGAGTTTCAACCAAAAACAATCCGGCCAGAGATTCAAAATAAGCCTGTTCGCCGCTCGCACCAGTCAATCGTCGCGTCGTAAGCGTTTTGCCGAGCACAAAAAAATCGCAACCCAGACTTTGCCCTAACGCGCGAGCCTCATCGCGGCTGAGATTCAAGTTGCCGAGATAGCCCGCGCCAAGCGTGGCCGCTCTGACCAGATCGTCGTCGAGCAATTCAAATTCCGACGTTACAGATTGCCGGAGCCTGGCCGAAACTTCCAGGCCATCGTCGCCGACAAAATCAATCACCGCCAATCGAACCGGCGCTTGCCCCAAGGCAAAATCAAAAGGCAAAAAGCAAAAGGCAAATATCAAAAATGGTCGCAGGCGGAATGAGGGCGACCATACACTTGATCGAAATTGACCAGCGATTCGGCGGCGCCAATTTTTGACTTTTGATATTTGCCTTTTGCCTTTTGCTTTCATTCCAGAACTGCGCTCGCTTCCATCGGGAAACACATTCGATGCAATTCGTACCCGCGCATGACGCGCACGACGCTGGACACTTCGGCAATGTCCACCAATTGCCCGCCTTCGTTGCTCTCTATCAGCAGCCGCGCTTTGCCTTCGGGGCGATAGTAACTGTAATAAGGAATGTCCGCCGCGCGGTCTTCGATCAGGTAATACGTCGGATCAAATCCAGCGGCGGCAATTTTTCGACGGGCGACTTCGATAAAGTCCGCGCGCTCAGATTCCGGCATTTCCAGATCAATTGCCCGGAACAATCGCCGTTCGATGAATCGCCGAGCCAGATCGTTCAAAATGGTGTCGGGTTCGCGCGCCCACTGCTTGACGTGAAACATCACATCGTGATCGTCAAAGCGCAGATATTCCGTCGTCGTCAGTTTTTCACCATACAGCACGCGTTCCATGACCGAATCGGCGACGACGAAATTCAGCTTGCCAGACTTCATCAACTCAACCGCGCGGCGAAGAATGCTATTCAACACCGCTTCAGCGGAACGAAGGCTGCGGTGAAAATACACCTGCCGAAACATATAAAACCGCGCCTGCAAATACTCTTCGACGGCGAACAGCCCGTTGGCTCCGACATAAATCCGTTCGTTGGCTTTGTCAATTTCCAGCGCGTGAATGATCCATTCCAGATCGTAATTTCCATACTTCGCGCCGGTCATCAGACTGTCGCGCAACAGATAATCAAACCGATCCACGTCCAGTTGCGACGACACCAGATCGCCGATGAACGCCGGGCGAAAACGATGCTCGATGGCGGCAATGATTTTGTCCGGCAATGCCGCGTCGAACTCCGCCAGGCGGCGATGCACTTCCGTCGTCGGGTCGGCGATGATCGCTGTCGTCCAGCGTTCGTGATTCTGGTTGAGAATTTTTTCGATGACGTGAGAAAACGGTCCGTGGCCAAGGTCGTGCAACATCGCGGCCACGCGAGCGACAACGCGAGCTTCGTCGCTGATCGCATAGCGTTTGCTCAGATGATCCAGCACGCGCGTCATGACGTGCATGACGCCCAAACTGTGCGTGAACCGCGAATGCTCCGCTCCCTGAAAGGTGTACATCGCCAGGCCGAGTTGCTTGATGTACCGCAGTCGTTGAAATTCCGGCGAATTGATCAACTGCACCAGCAAAGCATCATCGGGTTGCGCCAGCGAAAGCGCGATGATGTTGTGAACCGGATCGCGGTAAAGACGTTCCATAATCAGTGGTCGGTGGTCGGTCAGCGGTGGTCGGCGGCAACGGCAAATGAACACCGACAACCGAACACCGACCACTTTCAGACTGTTTGCATGAGCCGGGTCAGCAGCGCCGCTCGGCGAGGAATGTCGCTGACGATGATGTGTTCGTGATCGGCGTGCGCGCCGGAACCATCTACACCAAGTCCGTCCAGCGTCGGCACGCCCAGCGCAGCCGTAAAGTTTCCATCCGAACCTCCACCGACAACGGCATCGTTCAATTCAAAACCAAGCTCGGCGGCCAAATCGCGCGCGTGTTCATAAAGCGCAATGTTGTTTTCCGAACGCGGCATCGGCGGACGATTTATGCCGCCGGTGATTTCCAGTCGAGCATCCGCCAACACAGGTTGCAAGTCACGAATTTCACGGACGATTCGCTCGCCATCTTCGGGCGTCCAGAATCGCACGTCCACTTTGGCCGAAGCTTCTGCCGGGACGACGTTGATTGTAGTGCCGCCGTTCATGACGCCGACGCTGACCGTAACGCCTCGTTCGTGGTCATTCAGGGCCGCCAGACGCAAAATTTGATGGGAAAGTTCGACATTGGCATTGACGCCTTTTCGCGGATCGAGTCCGGCGTGCGCGGCTCGACCAATTGCGCGAACGCCGAACACGCCAATGCCTTTGCGACCGGTTTTGACCACGCCGCCCGTAATCGGCGGTTCCAGCACCAGAGCCGCCGCCGACCGTCTGGCTTCTTCTTCCACCAACGAGCGCGATGTCTTGCTGCCGATTTCTTCGTCGCAGGTCAGCAGCAATGTGACCGGGCGTTTGGTTTGCAAGCTCAAAGTGCGAATTGCGTTCAAAGCCTGGACGGCAATTACAATCCCCGACTTCATATCGAAAATCCCCGGTCCGTGAGCGGCTCCTTCAGGAGTCAGGCGAAACGGCATTCGTTCCAACGTCCCGACCGGCCAGACGGTGTCCAGGTGACCAATCACCAGCACCTGCGGTTCTGACAGATCGTGACCGAAATCGAATCTGGCTCGCAGATGAGTTCCATAACCGGGTTGTGGAGTGAGTTCGACCTGGCCGCCCAAGTCGGACAATTGGCGCGCGACAAAGTCGGCGATTTCGATGAGCCGAGCCTCTTCTTTGGACGTGGATTCGCGTTCCACCAGAACGCGAATCGAGTCTAAAATCGAAGCTTGCAGTGCGCTGAAATGGTTAATTAAGCTGGACATAGGCGGTTTGACAATGCATTTGAATCATGCACAATACGGCTTCATCTGACAAGCTCTAGTGAGTACCGTTACTACTGCATCATACAGCTCCATCAAGATTCCCTATCTCATTCAACAGTCGTTTACTGATCGTTGGCTGAATTTGGGTTGACTATGGATTGGAAACACACCGCCGACGCGAATCGAGGCGGAGGAAAAGTTTTTCGATGTGGTAACTAATGCCTTGTTGCTGGCGTCAATATCGGAGACGCGGTTGTTGCTGGTCAGACCCGTCGAATCTCGCGTCGTCGAGATTCGCCAATCATCAAATTCACCAAAAAGAAATTCTGGGACGATACTCTTAACGCTAGAGATAGCGAACGCAGACTGTGGAGGAATAAATTCATGAAGAAGTTTAGTTTTCTGTTCGGATTGACGCTGCTGGCCAGCGCAATTGCCTTTACCCCTGTCAAAGCACAGGACGACAAGCAAGCTGAGTTTGAACGCGTCTGGTATGGCGTCTGTTACACAGAAAAACCTTATAACGAAGAGAAGTGCATCCAACTCAGCAAGGAGTTGCTCGAAAAATACCCCAATAGCGGGTATGCCAAAAACGCAAAGGCTAAAGTAGACGACTACATCACACGAAAAGGTTTCGAGATAGCCAATAAAAACTTCACAGCAGCTTTGCAGGCATACTATGCCTCTCCTGATAGCAACAAATTGGATCAACTCTTTGCCGCTGGAGAAGAACTCTTGAAGATCGTCCCTGGCAATCATTTTGTCGTCGGTCAGATGGCACTCGCGGGCGCTCACGGCAGCATCGGCCAAATTTACAAGAATCTCGACAGGGTCAAAGGTTATGGCGAACAAGCGCTCAAACTGTTCGAATCCAACACTCCTGCCGAAGGCTGGAAACAGGAAGATTGGAACAACCTGCGTGAAATCGTCCAAGCACAAATTAATCAGTTCCTCGGTTTCCGCTTGATCGAAACCAAAGGCGACAAAACTCAGGCTATTGAATACCTGACCAAATCCACGATGGTCAAAAACAAAGACGGCGCAGGTTGGAAAGACCCGAACAATTACTGGCTGCGAGTCGGAATTTATCTGGAGGAATATCAGGCCTTGCGCGCCGAATACGACAAGTTGACGGATGAGCAAAAAACCGGAGACCCCGGAAAAGAATTGCTCAAGAAAGTCAACGAAGTGATGGATAACAAATTGATCCCGGATTATGCGCGCGTGATGGCCACGGCGACCAAGCCCGAAACCAAATCGCTGTACGATGCCGCCAAAGGTTATCTCGACGCTTATTGGAATTACCGTACGAAAGCACCGGAAAAATCGGCTGAATTCGTCAAGGCTTTCAGCGCTGATCCGACGGTCGCCAGTCCGACGATTCCAGTCAAGGTGGAAGAAAACGATCCGGTTTCGCTGCAAGGGCCGACTGGCCCGGCGGCGGGAACTGTCAAACTTTCCAGCGGGGGTGGAGGCGCTCCTGGCACAGGCGGCAAATCTGCCGCCAACAGCAATGGCAAAACCACGACCACCAAAGGCAAAGCCGCTCCGAAGGCTGCGCCAAAGAAACGCAAACGGTAATCGCGTTTCAAACAGTTCGAAAATTCACAACGATAAAAGCCAGCCTCACTTCAATGAGCGCTGGCTTTTGTCACTGTTACGAGTCGAACTTGAACCCAATAGCCAGTTGATAACGTGAGTGATCTGGACATATTCGAAGAGAACCTGAATCGGTTGGAAGATGAGATCAGGTATTACTTTCGTGATCGTTCGTTGTTGCGGCGAGCGTTGACGCACCGATCGTTTGCCAACGAACAGCCCGATCCTCGTCCGCCGCACAACGAGGCTCTTGAATTTTTGGGCGATGCGGTGCTGGAATTTCTGGTCAGTTCCTGGCTGCTGGAACTGTATCCAGACCTCAGCGAAGGCACTTTGTCCAAAATGCGCGCCTACATGGTCAGCGCCGTCAATCTGCAAAAACAGGCTGTGCTGCTGCAACTGGGCAATTACCTGTTGCTCAATCGCGGAGAAGAAAAAACCGGCGGACGGAAAAAATCCGCGCTTCAGGTGGACGCTTACGAAGCAGTGATCGCAGCCATCTATCTGGATCGCGGAGTCGAAGCCGCCAAGGAGTTCGTTCGGCGCGAATTCGCCGCCACCTTGAGCGAAATTGATCCGACCAACCTGACCAAGACCGATTACAAAACTGCTTTGCAGGAACGATTGCAATCGCACGGACTGCCAACGCCGCATTACGCCATCATCGAAAGCCTGGGGCCGGACCACAATCGCATTTTTCAGATCGAATTGCGCGTCAATGGACTCTGCCTGTCCACCGGTGAAGGAACGACGATCAAAAGCGCTCATCAAGCCGCCGCCGCCATCGCGCTCGACAATCTGGATGAACAGATAGAACGAATGAAGGAAGTTGCATCCACTCCTGCTGAAATCGTAGTCGAGCCGAATCAAAACGGTTCCAGCCATGACACCCAACTCCCAAATGATTGAAGAAGCCCGCACAACCAGCCGCCAGTCAATCATTCTTTCCAGTGCGTTATCGCTGTTTGTGTTCGCCGTCTATTACTTCTCCAATCCGCAAACCGGAGCGTTTTACGATTACACGTTACGCATTGCTGGCGCGATGCTCGACGGCAAGCTGGGTTTGGAAATGCAGCCTCCCGACTGGCTGAACGAAATGATTCCGCACAATGGCCAATACTATTCGGCATTTCCGCTGGGCAGCGTATTGACGATGATGCCACTGGCCGTTTTGCAAAAGCTGCATCTGCTGACACAGTTTCCGGGAACGTTTCTGGCCGCTTTGCTGGCGGCGCTGACAACGCTACTTGGATTTCTGCTGGCGTCCAATTACAGCGACAATCCCTGGCGACGAAGTTTGCTGGCCCTGTTCCCTGCTCTGGCAACCTGGATGTGGCCGAATCTGGCCTTTGCCGGAGCCTGGCATATCGCGCTGGGCGTCGCCGTCACGGCGCAATTGGCGGCGCTCTATTTCACACTGGTCAAACCCTATCCGTTTTGGGCAGGCTTCTTTTTTGCGTTGGCCTTCGGCAACCGAACCGAAATCCTGCTATTGGCTCCGGTGATCTTTTATCTGCTTTACAAGACTTGTCAGCAAAAACAGGAAACGCCGCCCAGCTTGCTGAATATCGCCGACCGTTTTGTCGCTGCGCCGATTGCCCTGGGAGTGGCAACGCTGATTTACAACTACGCGCGTTTCGGCTCTCCCTTCGATTTCGGGTATGCGCGAATTCCCGGCGTGCTCGAAGAACCTTGGTATCAACACGGCATCTTTTCGATTTATGCGGTCAAGGGAAACGTCCAAGCCATGTTGCTGGAAACCTGGAATCGTGTGCCGGAGTTTCCTCATCTGGTGCCGACGGGATTCGGCGGTTCGATTTTGCTGAGCTGTCCGTTTCTGCTCTTGCTGTTTCGGCGCGGAACGACCGATGCAAAATTAACCTGGCTGGCCTGGGTCGCAATCGCAGTGTTGACCCTGGTGTTATGGCTACACGGAAACCCCGGAGGTTGGCAGATTTCATATCGGTACGCGATGGTCTTGCTGCCGTGGATGCTGGTAATCCTGCTGCAAAATTCGCCGAAAAAAGTCACTCCGCTCGAAATCCTATTGTTTCTGCTGTCTGTTGCCGTCAACGCCTTTTCCACCTGGCTGTTTTTGCGAACCAACTACATCAACTCTTCTTATCAGTAAACGGAGCCATTTCACCAATCTTGAAGACCGTCGTGAACCTGAGCTTCCGCCCTAAAGAGCTTGATGCCCAAGGTTCGGAAATGCGGTTTCCCCGCAAAAAAAGCCTTTGCCATTCCGTCACGAAGACGGGTAAGATGCGCGCGATGGAAATATCCCACTCTCAAGATTGACGGCACGCTGTGAAAGCTTTTGAGAAGTTTTTGGCAAAGTGTTTGTTTAGTTATGAGCGAGATCAGATTTCCAGTCGCGCCTGCTCACTAGCATCAACGGTGAATGCGTCACCGCAGCAGTTCCGGTTTGCGCAGTCGGTAGTTAGAGAGTTGGTAGTTTGCAATTCCAGAAGCAGCTCAGTTCGTCGTCTGTTGGTTCTTTTATTCGCTCAGTCACGATTGCGTTAGCCGGAGACCGTTTCCGCCCGCCAGTGTGCCTGCTTCCCCAGTACTTTAAGAGGAAAATCTATGCCAGTTCGTTTGTACGTTGGTAACCTGCCCTTTAGCGTGACCGAGCAGGATTTGGAAGAAATCTTTGCCCAAGTCGGAACGGTCGAATCCATCAGCATCGTGACAGATCGTGATACGGGACGTTCGCGCGGATTTGCGTTCGTCGAAATGGAAACGCAGGAAGCGGCAGATGCTGCGATCCAGAATTTCCATGGCCGTGAACTCGATGGCCGTGCGTTGACTGTCAACGAAGCGCGCCCACGTGAAAGCCGTCCGCCTCGTAGCGGTGGTTTTGGCGGCGGCGGCGGTTTCGGTGGCGGCGGTGGTCGCGGCGGCGGTCGTGGTGGTGGCTTCGGCGGTGGTCGCGGCGGCGGTGGCGGTCGTGGCGGTGGTCGCGGCGGTTATGACCGTCGTGGCGGCGGAGACCGCGGCGGGTACTAAACCAAATTGCTTTGAATAAAAAAACCGCGAATTGAGAAAGAAAATTGCTCAATTCGCGGTTTTTTCTTTTTTGGCCGGCCCCTCTCAGGTTCCAGCCCACTTCCTTTGTTCAGACATCCAGGATTTTTCCCGTATTATTTCAAGCGAGCATTAACCGCATCCCAGTCAATGTTCTGGAAGAAGGCTTCGATGTATTTCGGACGATCCGCCGGAACGTAATCCAGAATAAAGGCATGTTCCCAAACATCCATAATCAGCACAGGGTTGAATCCGGCGACGTTGCCGGTTTCGTGCAGATTGATCCAGTGATTCGACAACCGTCCGGTTGCCGGGTCCTGGTAACAAGCCGCCCAACCGACTCCGCGCATTTTGCCGACGGTCAGGAAATTCTTTTTCCAGTTTTCATAACTGCCGAAATTCGCTTCGGCGGCTTTGAAAAACGCCGAAGCCTTGTCGGGATCGCCGCTGCCGCCGCTTTTCAAATTGCCGAAGTAGTATTCGTGCAAGACCATGCCGTTGTATTCAAATCCCAACCGGCGAGTCAGTTCGGAATACACGGGCATTTCGTTCGCCGTGATGTCGCCTTTGGAAAGATCGGCGATTTTTTCATTCAGGATGTTCGTGTTGGTCACGTATCCTTCGTAAAGCTTGAAGTGAATCTGCAAGGTTTTGTCAGAGATTCCGCTCAAGCCGCTCAGGTTAAAAGTCTTTGCTGCGTATGATTGATTGGCGGTTTGCGCCATTCTTTTACCTCCGATGAAAAGTTGTATTTGGAATGATGCGAGCGAGAATGCGCCCGTGCAGGTATCTTATACGTCTGAAAGATTCGAGACAAATTGATGCCTGATAGTAAAGATTGCGCACGATCAATTCATTGAGTGGTTACTGGTCGGGACTGAGTTTTGGAAGAGTAAAACACCAACGTATTAGTTCAAAAACTGTCGAGAAGTTTTCGTTTGGCGTTCTCAGCAAGTTTTGCCTTTACCCTTGCCTCTATCATTTTCTCTCGCAGTTCATTGAGAATCTCTCCCACTCGATGTTCCAGACTTTCAACCTTTTCAAGTGATTCCTTGATGCGTGATTGAATGATCCAATCAACTATCAGGCCATCGAAAAAGAAGTCGGCGAAACTAGCAAAACCGCCTATTTTAGGAGCCAGATCGTCTGTGAAGAGTTGAGGCATCAAGCTGAGTTGAAAACTCAACCTTCGGAGATAGCGCTGAGCTTCCAAGATTGAGATTTTGGCATTTTCAATGTACGAGTATTTGGCGGAGTTGGCTAGAGTTTCGTTAGTTATCAAATCCACATGTCCCCAGTTGCACGCTTGCAGCAGCGAATTTTTTGCGAAAGTGAGAGGAGATAGCGCCGCTTCAGAGGTGGCAATGGCCTGCCAGATATTTTCCATTTCGGTTTGGGCGGCAGCCAGTTCTTCCGTTAGCTGTATCAGTTCAGCGCCTTTATCGCTATCAATTTGCTTGATCAGGATTTCTTTCCGCGAGAGCAAGGATTGGAGTTGGAGTTCAAGATCGCCTAACTCAGCAATTTGATGGCGAATTTCCACCGCTTCTTTTTCCGCCGCGAGTAAATTGTCGTAGCAAGCGTCGTATTTGAGTTTGGCGGCCTGATATTCCTGTCGCTCTTTGTTGAGTTGCCGCTCTTTGTTGCCAAACGCTTTTAAGAAGAGTCCGGTCAAGCTCAGACCTTCGAGATTCCTGACATCGGCGTCCTCCTTATCTTGTAACGTGAACAGTTCGCCGAGTTTTTTGCGCAAGGCATTTATATCTTCTTCGGACTTTGCTAAAGAATGACGAAGCTGGAGAAGTTTTTCCTGTTTCCTGGTCAGCTCATTGAATTCCCGGTTAAGCTCTTCAAACATGAAATTCCCCTCCGAATTGAGTTGCCATTGGACAGCCTTATCAGTAAAGACACCCAACATTCACTGAAAGTAAATTTGGTTGATGCCCAATGGCAACTGCCGCTTCTGCCTTTGTCAATCATCGTTGTGGATCAGGCGATGCGCGATCATTTAATGAACATGATGTAATCGCCGTGCGAAGCTCCCATCAACAGCAACATCGGCAACGACAGCCAGGCGTTGGTGCGCGAAGCCAGGAAGACTTTGCGGGCGAGTTGAGCGGATTCCGCCGGAATCGGAGTTCCGTTGTCGGCGTTGTCCGCCGTCCAGGCAATGATCTTTTTCTGATAACGCCAGATGATGCCCCAGACGTTGAGCATCATGATGACACCCAAACCACCGCCGATTCCGATGGCGATGGTCTTGTTGCCTTTGAACAGGTAAATCATCACGCCGGACATGATGATGACCAAAATGGCTATGCAAATCGCCAGCACGCGCCCGTCATTGATCTTGTGGATCAACGGGTAAATGACGGCGTAGGTGACCAGCACAATCACCAGCCAGATTCCCAGCCAGGAATGATATCCGGCTCCGGCAGCCTGGGCGTCCGAAGGGATGATGTAGATGGCGTAATAAATCAATCCCACCAAAACGGTTCCCACTGCTCCCCAGCGGAAATAGTACAACGCTTTAGGCATCAGTTTCGGGATGACTTTGCCTTTGGTTGGGGCATCGAGTTCTTTCATCAACGGCACGTTGACCAGATTGAAAAAATACAGCAACCCGATCCAGGCGATTCCGAAGACAAAATGACTCCAACGTAACAACATACGAAACAGGTCGTCGGCGGACGGCACGGCCAGCCAATCGCCCTGCAAAGCAAAACCAAGAAAGGCCGGTAAGTCATTCAAAGGCCCTGTGAGCATATGACCTCCTAACAGTTTGAAAAGTTGTGTTTCTGTGGTTGTGAAATTCCCTGACGGCTTTTCGATAACAAGCCATTCGCAAACGCTTCAGCAGCGTTTGCACTTCAAGCCCAAAACATAAGACTTGAGATTGTGGTGAGACGGGCGAACCATAATCCTGACTCTGCATGCTGTCAATGGAACGCCCGGAAGGATTATTTGAGGGTGACTTCGATGGGATTGGCAACTTGTCCGTCAATCGTCAGCGTGACATTCACTTCGCCGCGCCCAGCCAGAGATTTGGGCAATAACAAATTGACCTGATTGAGGCCAGTGGTCTAAGTTGATTTACGTGGAGAGACTACAGCAGCTTCGTTCAAAACGTGTTGGCTTGGCGCTCAGCGGCGGCGGCGTGCGCGGGATCGCGCACATCGGTGTCGTCAAAGCCTTAAACGAGTTGGGCATTCGCCCAGCCGTCGTTTCGGGAACCAGTGCTGGCAGTCTGGTGGGGGCGGGCGTTGCGGCGGGAATGGATTGGCAGGATTTGGCAAAGATGGCACAGTCGGTTTTCTGGCCGAGTTTGTTTCACGGCGATTTGCTTGAGCGATTTTGCAGGCGACATTTGCCTGCAACCTTCGAGGAATTACACCTGCCTTTGGCTGTCGTCGTGACAGAATTTCCGGCCAGGCAAGCCCTCTCGCTGACAACTGGACGGCTGGCATCTGCGCTGAGCGCCAGTTGTGCAATACCCATTGTCAGGCGTCCGGTCAGACGGGATGGATTGAAGCTCAAAGATGGCGGTTACACCTGTGTGCTGCCAGCGACTCAGTGTCTTGATTTGGGCGCAGAGCTTGTCATCGGCTCCGATGTTTGGGAATTGAGTGCCATCATGCGGGCAGTGGGTTGTCCATCTTCGCATCCGTTTTTTCCAACGCATTACCGCGACGCTGTACGCCAAACGGATTTGCTGATTCAACCCGCTATTCCGATTTGGTCGTATATTCCAGGCTTGCCAGCCTTTGAGCGATTAATCGTCGAAGGCGAACTGGCAACGAAACAAGCTTTGGGAATCATGTAATGCTGACCTTGACCGCATTGGCGACGTGCCGTCAACAGTCAATCTGGCATCCACTTCGCCGCGCAGGGCCAAAAGATTTGGGCAACAGCAAATTGACTTGATCTAAACCAATGAAATCTTCCTGCGCGCCCGCGCAGCCAATGCGGCTGCCGAGCTTTTCACTTGAGCGCTGGCTGAGGTAAGCGAGCTACGATACCGCAGTCAGTTGCTCACGAATGAACACAACTGAGCAGTTGAAGCTCAGCACGCCCGGCAAATACCGATGGCTTGCTTTTATTCGTGGTCATTCGCGTTTATTCGCAGTTGATTTCTTTTCCCAGGCTTTATCCCATCGAAGTGGTGCGTTCCGGCTTGATTTTGTAAATCACGCGGACTTCGCCCGGTTGGCGGAACGGATACACGTCTTGTCCCAAATACTTCTTGGCCATTTTGTTGATGTGATCGTCCGCGCCATCCAGCGTACGCTCGACGACGGTGCCGCGCACTTCCAGATACCGATATGGATTTTCCGGATCGGTCAGCGACAACGCCACGCGCCCGTCTGCTTGCAGGTTTTTGTCTTTCTGACGACCGACAGCAGTGTTGAAAACGACATTTTCGCCGTCGTAATCAATCCAAACGGGAGTCACTTGCGGCGAACCGCCCGGCATCAAGGTCGCCAATCCGGCGAAGACTTTCTTGTCAAAGAGGTCGAGGTATTTTTCGGGAATTACTGAAGCCATGAATTTTCTCCTTCGGTATTCTGAATCGTTATGCTACTTCTTTTTGCAGGTGCTCCTGAACCCACAGATTGAGCAAAGTTTCAGACGACACCCCATGATTTCTGGCGATATCTTGAATCTTGCGATCAAGCGAACTTTCCAGCGAGTAGTAAACACTCTCAGATTTGATATCAACAGTGAATTCGACCGGCTTGGTCTGCTCCCAATAATCAGCCAGATCGTGAGTATCCCAAAACTCTCCCATTTCTTCGTAAGTGCGTGCCTTTGAAATAGAGCTTTTACTTCTTGCCATGTTTTTTCCTTTCAGACGAAGTCATATCACGTGCTGAGATAATCAGCGCGCGTTGATCTTTTTTGTAGATGAAGAAAACAATCAAATATCGCCCATCGTTGGTTTTGCCAGTCGCGGAATAAAGATTTTCTCCAGTGCGTTGGCCTTTTTCAACCAGTCGGAACTTCGGTTTATTGTCGAACAGTTCTTTGACTTCTTCCCGTAGAACGCTGTGTTTGCTGATCAATTTGTCAACAATAGCCCGCAGCCAAATTATTCCAGCGATATGCAATGGCCTCTTCCTTTCTTCATATTTAGTAAATCAACTCCGCCATCGTTCGCAGTGTGTTGATGTCTGAAGTTCCGCAGATCATGGTTGTAATACCGCAAGTCTTCCATGCGGCCAGACGTTCGGCGATGCGTTCTTTCGGGCCGCACAGCGCGACTTCGTCCACCAGAGCATCAGGCACAGCAGCGATGGCTTCCATCTTTTTGCCAGTCAGGTAGAACTCCTGAATTTTGTCGGCGGCTTCCTGATACCCGTAACGGCAGGCGATATCGTAATAAAAGTTTTTCCCCTTCGCTCCCATGCCGCCGATGTATAGCGCCAGTTGCGGTTTGATCTGATTGCGGCAAGCGGCGACATCATCGCCCATCACGATATGAACCGTCGGCGCGATGTCAAAAGTGCTCAAATCCTTTCCGCCGCCTGCTTTGGCAAAACCTTCGTCCAGCCATTCGCGGTAAACCGGCACACGTTCCGGCGAAAAGAAAATGGGCAACCATCCATCAGCGACTTCGCCGGCGAGCGCCACGTTTTTCGGGCCAACCGCCGCCAGGTAAATCGGAATGCTTGGACGAAACGGATGAATAATGGATTTGAGCGGTTTGCCCAAACCGGTGCCGCCTTTGCAGGGAATGTCGTAATGCTCGCCGTGGAATTCCAGCGGCTGTTCGCGTTTCCAGATGGTTCGCATGATTTCTACGTATTCGCGCGCGCGCGTGACCGGTTTGCCGTAAGGCACGCCGTGCCAGCCTTCGACGACTTGCGGGCCGGAAGCGCCTATGCCGACCAGCATGCGGCCTTGCGTCAGCAAATCAATGGTCATGGCCGTTGCCGCCGTCATTGCCGGAACGCGAGCCGTCATTTGCATAATCGCCGTGCCGACATTGATCTTTTCGGTCTTCGCTGCCAACCAGACCAACGGGGAAACCGCGTCAGAGCCATAAGCTTCCGCTGTCCAGACCGAGTGAAAGCCAAGTCGGTCGGCTTCCTGAGCCAGCGCCACATTGTCCACAGGCGAAGCTCCCCAATAACCCACATTCAATCCAAGCCGCATAATGCCTCCTGATGATTTCAGCCACAGATAAACGCAGACAAACGCGGATCAGAACTGAAAGGCGCAAATCGAACATTGAGTTTGCAAGCTATGCCCAAAATAACTTCAGGCCAAAAAAGTGAATGCAAACAAAAGTTTCAATCCGCGTTGATCTGCGTAATCTGCGGCTTTATGTTTCAAAGTGATGAACTGATTTCTTGAATTAGTCGCAGATAGTTTGCCGAAATTTTCTTTGCCGAACGTTCGACGCGATTTTGCCAGAGCCATTCGGCAAGAATCGCGGTTTCTGATTGCTTGCTGTGATCGGCTTCCATTGCCAGCCGAGCGACGTAAAACAGATAGATCAATTTGTCTGCCAGGTCGCGGAATACAACACCAGCCGAAAATTCATCCAGCGCCAACGCCGTTTCAAACTCGGCGAGCAATTCTTCCAGTTTTGCCAAGCCGCGCGTTTTCAACGTTTCATTGCTGAGCGAAGCGAACATTTGTTTCAGGTGTTCGCCGCAGGCTGCGTGCAATTGATGCCGCTGGCAATCGCGCACCGATTGCGCGATCAAGGTTCCGTGCGCGCCTTCCCACGCTTCAAAGACTACGGAATCGCGGAGCAATCGCGGCAAAACGGAAAAGTTTTCCATCGCGCCATTGCCGCCCAACACTTCAATGCCTTTGCGAATGACGTCGGTCGCCGAAATCGAACTGCGATATTTGTTCAGATTGATGACCAGCCGGAAAAACTTTTTCACGGTGTCGTCGGCGCTTCCGGCTTCGATTTCGTCGCGCAAGTGAGCCAGATACAAACTGCCGGAAGTAATCGCCGCCGTTTCGGCTTTCATTTCGGCCAGGACTTGTTGAATCAGCGGAAAGGTTTTTATCGGCGTGCCAAAGGCTCTGCGCTGTTGGGCATAAGTCCAGGCAACGACGTACGCACGCCGAGCGGCTCCGGCGGAACCAACGGCGTTGTAGAGCCGCGACGTGTTGATGACGAAATTCATCGCATGCAAAAAACCTTCGCCCATTTCGCCGATTTGGTAGCCGATGGCGTCTTTGAAATCTGCTTCTGCCGTTGCCATGGATTTGGTGCCGAGTTTGTCTTTCAACCGTCGCAGGTAAATTCCATTCAAGCTTCCGTCGTCCAATCGGCGCGGAACCAGAAACAGCCCCAGACCTTTTGTCCCCACCGGAGCGCCAGCCGGACGCGCGGTCATCAAAATCAAATCCGCCGAAGCATTCGAGCAAAACCATTTTTCGCCGTTGATCAGCCAACGATTCGTTTTGGCGTCGAGCAACGTCGCCGTGCAGGCGTTCGCGCCGACATCCGAACCGCCTTGCACTTCGGTCAAAAACTGCGCGCCGTGCAGCAGTTGATCGTAATTCGCATCGAGCAAACCGGGCAGATACTTCGCCTTCAAGTCTTCGCTGCCGACGTGTTGCAAGGTTTTGATGACTCCGGCAGTGCAGGAAACAGGGCAATTGTGACCGGCTTCGCCGTTGTATGACGACAGGTAAAACAGGGCCATTGCCAGCAGATTGCTTTCCGGTTGACCGTAAGCCGACATCACTCCCGATCCGTAAATGTGCCGACCGGCGATGTGATGATCCTGTGATTGCAGCAAATTTTCCGTGCGTTCACCCGTCACCGAAAAGCGATCCAGTTGCGGCAAATTTTCCGCCTGATTCGCTCGACGCGCCGCGGCATCCACAATCGTTGCGGCTTCGTGCCCGAATTTCGACAGTTGCGGAGCGTGAAGCTTTAACCGCTCTTCGCCCCACAACATCGCCAACAGGTTTTGCAGATGACGATCCGTTTCGTAAAAGTTCGTCGGTTGGCTGCGCTCCCAGGCGTTCAAATCTTCGCGGCCCTGTTCGACAGTTTGCGAATTGATCTGGCGTGCGAGTTCTTTTGCTGGTGTGCTCATGACGATACCTCTGTGATGATGGCGTGATCTTGAGAAGCAAGCTGGGGCTGGCGGATAATGCCGACCGTGAACGAACCAACCACCATCGAAATTTTCATCAATGGCGAACCGCGCAACGTCGCATCAGGATTCAGCGTCGCCGATTTGGTCGCGTCGCTGGAACTGAGCGCCGGACGGCTGGCCATTGAACTCAATCTTTCCATTTTGCCGCGCGCAGCTTGGGCTGAAACCCGTTTGCAAGCCAACGACAAACTCGAAATCGTCCATTTTGTCGGTGGCGGTTGATCGCGCTTCAGATCAAGCAGGTAATCCTTTTTCAACCACTTTTTCCATCGCTTCGGCAAAGATGTCTATGTCGCGCAATGTTGTGTACACGTTTGGCGTGACGCGCAATCCTTCGAATTCCGGGTGTTTGATGACCGTCGAAATGATGCGGTATTCGGTCTGCAAATGGCCGGAAAGTTTGATCGGATCAATGCCCGCAATGTTTACCAGCGTCAATCCGCAACCCAGTTTCGGATCGAAACTGGTCAATAACTTCACGCCTTTTTTGCCATCAATGCGGCGCGCCCAGCGCTGATACAGATACCGCAATCGAGCGGCTTTTCGTTCCGCGCCGATGCCTTCGTGAAAATCCAGAGCTTCGTTGATCGCCAGCGCGTTGGCCGAAGGATGCGTGCCGATTTCCTCGAACTTGCGGATGTTGGCGTTGCTTTCTTCCATCGAACCCATCAGCGACCAGGTTTGCGCAATCTTGTTTTTGCGGACGTACAGCAATCCGGTTCCGAACGGAGCCGTCAGCCATTTGTGCAAACTCGATCCGTAATAATCGCAATCCAGGTCAGCGTGTTTGAACGGGAAATGCGCATAAGCGTGAGCGCCATCCACGATGGTTTCGATGCCGCGCGCGCGTGCCATCTGCACAATGCGTTTAACCGGATAAATCTGCCCCGACAGATTGGTGATGTGGCAGAAGTGAATGATTTTGGTTTTCGGCGTGATGGCTTTTTCAAACGCTTCAAAAATCTGATCGTGCGTCGCCGGAACGGGAATCGAAATTTGGCGCAAGCGTATGCCTTCACGGCGTTCGCGCTGTTTCCAGGTGCTCAGCATTCGCGGGTAATCCTGATTGGTGGTCAGCACTTCGTCGCCGGGTTTCAGGTCAATGCCGAACTGACAAATTTCCAGCGATTCGCTGGCGTTGCGCGTGATGGCGATTTCTTCCATGTCGCAACCGAAATTCAGCGCCAGTCGCCGACGAACGCTTTCGATTTGCGGATCCAGATGCCGCCACATCGTGTACACCGGCGCGGAATTGGAATATTCCAGATACCGGCGCATGGCTTCCTGCACGACTTTGGGCGAAGGCGAAACGCCGCCATTGTTCAAATTGATCAACGTGCGATCCACCGTGAAGGCGCGTTGAATTTCCAGCCAGAAATCTTCGTCCATGGCCACGTCGTCCGGCGTGCGGCCTGACACAAAACGCGTCGCGTCAATTGCGTGCGCAATTCCTTTTTCGTTGAAGCTGGCCGCAATGACGCTTGCGGCTCCAGCCCGGGCAAACCTGCGGAGAAAATTTCGTCGAGTAGACATGCCTGGCCTCCAATGGATTTTGAGTACGGATGAAATGAAACGTGCGGCGGGATTATACGCGCGTGGCTGACGAACTACACATCGTAATCAATCACGACCGGAGCGTGATCGGAAAAAAACTGATCGGTATAAATTCTGGGCGAATGCGCAACCTTGTTCAGCTTCGGCGTCGTGAAGTGGTAATCCAGCCGCCAACCGACATTATTCGCCCGTGCATTGCCGCGATTCGACCACCACGAATAATGCACGGCTTCAGGGCCAACCAAATGGCGAAACGTGTCGTGATACCCGACTTCCAAAAAGCGCGTCAGCCATTCGCGCTCTTCGGGCAGAAAGCCGGAGTTTTTCTGATTGCTGCGCCAGTTTTTCAAGTCAATTTGTTGGTGCGCGACATTGAAATCTCCGCAAAAGACAAATTCGCGTTTGCTCTTTCGCAGCCGCTGGCAATGCGCCAGAAATTCATCCATGAACTTGAGCTTGATGGCCAGCCGTTCCGGGCTGCTCGTGCCCGAAGGAATGTAGGTCGAAACCACGCTGACATTGCCAAAATCGGCTTGCAGCACGCGCCCTTCGCTGTCGAACGTGGAGTTGATGCCGCGCGTGACTTTTTTCGGCTTGGTTTTGGAAAGCACGGCAACGCCGCTGTAACCGGGCTTTTCCGCCGGATACCATTCCGCGTGGTAGCCGAGCGATTGCCATTCCGCCGGAATTTGCGCGGGGTTGGCCCGCACTTCCTGCAAACAAATCACGTCCGCGCCGCTCGCAGCCAGCCAGGAAACGATGCCTTTCGCGGTCGCCGAACGAATGCCATTAAGATTGAGCGTGAGTATGCGCATAAAGTGAAAATGGGTTGGAGACTGGCGGGATTATTCATCAAATTACGAATCGGCTTTGACCAGAATCATCAAATCGCGGGCTTGCAAATAAGCATCGAGCTCCGCATTTTCGTCTGCCGACAGACTCTCTTCTCGATTCTTATCTAGTAAATCTTCCAGCCGTTCCTGAGCCGCGCTGGAAATCTTGAACGCGATGATTTGATCCGGCGAAGGACTTGTCGCCAGGAAATCCGTGATCTCACGGTAAAGCGAAACAGAGTTTTTCGCCCCGTTGCTTTGCCCATTCTTTGCCGGTGGCTCAGACTTCAACATCTTGGCCAGCAAATCGGGCAGCCGCCCGCCCAGCGCGACAACTTGTGCGGCAAGCTCATCCGGGATTTCAAGCGTGATGGTCGTCATAAATTCTGCTCCTCTGTTCTGACTTCGACGGCGATTATAAGCCGAGAAAACCGTATGCGTGAATCCGCTATCCACCCTTTTTTTATTTGGTTTTCAGCAACCGAGTGATTAACGGACGAATATCTTCATGCCGTTTTTCACTGCCACCAGTCATGATGGCTTCAATCGCTCCGTTACGGTCAATAATGATATGCGTGGGATAGGAGGTGATTTTGAATTGTTCTTCGATCAGCTTGCCTGCATCAGGGATTACCTCATAACTGAACGTCGTCTTTTTTAGAAAATCCAGCAAATCTTCTGCCGGATCGAGCGCCAGCGCCAGAAAAATCACATCATGCCCTTTGAATTCGGCGACCAGTTGATTCAATCCTGGCATTTCCGCTTTGCAAGGGGCGCAGCCGATAAACCAGAAATTCAGCACGACGACTTTTCCTCGTAGCGCCGCCAAGTCATACGGTTTGCCTGCCAATGTCGTCACGCTGAAAGTTGGCGCAGGCTTTTTCGCAGACCTGCCAGCTTCATTTTTGCTGTAAAGGTAATCATCGAAACCGATCGCGCTGCCGTTCTTCTTTTCAAAAAGCGCTTTCAACTCTCCTTCGGCAGTTTTTGAACCGGCGCGCCAAGCCTGCAACCAAGCCTGCTCCATCCGTTTTTGATCTCCGAGTTTTTGCCAAAGCTGCGCTTCGATTTCGTGAGATTCAGGCTCAGTCTTTTCATTCAAGCTGATGGCTGCTTTGATCGCCGCCAGCGCTTGGCCGTAATGCCCGGTTTCCACGCCCGCCTTCGCCAAACCGCTATATGTAGAAATCAGATCGAAATACGCCCAGTCAGAATTCAGCGCGCGCGGCGGATCGTTCTTTCCGGCGAAGTACAGTTCCAAGGCTTTTTCAGATGCCGCAGCCGCCTGCGCGTAGTTCGTTTTGCGACTGATGTACGCTTGCGCCAGAAAATAATGCGGTTTGGGATTGAGCGGTTTGTCTTTGCTCCAAGCGTGGCAAACTGCTTCGATGACGGGCAGCGGCGAATCCTTGTCCCAAACAAAAAAATCCACATTGCTGCGCGCAAACTCTGACGTCGGATATTGACGCATCAACTCCAATTGTATCTGCTTGACCTCTTCCGGCCCTGCGCCTTTCAGGTTCAGGCTGAGCGCCTGGTAGTTGTAATCGCGCAACGCATCTCCGGTGCGCCGGTCTTCCGGATACAAGGCCACAAGCTTTTTCAGCGCAGCCCGACTCTTCTCTTCTTCTTTCAGCAACAAATGGCCGTACGACAGCGAATACAACAATCCCGCTGATTCGGTTTTGACTTCGCGATAGAGCAGTTCCAAATCGGCAGCGACAATTTCATTGATGCGCGCGCGATCATGACCACCGGCATAAAGCCATTTGGTTCGGTACGCGGCGTAGTTTTCGGGATACGCCTGCATTTCTTCGGCAAATAGTTGCTGATAATTTTCCTTGTTCAGTTTCAGAAATCGCGCGCCGCGCGCTGGCTGGCCATCAGTGCGATACACCGCCGTTCGCAGCGTTGCTTTGTTATCGTTGCCGTCCGCCATCGTATAAAAGAATCCTTGCAGGTTGGACAGATTTTCTTTGAGCGCCACTTCGAACTTGAACACCTCGCCGACCTTGATCATCTTGACGAAGAGTTCTTGCCCGCCGTCGTAATACCCCAAGTATAAATTCAGATAGATTTCGTCTGTCGGTTTGAACTTCGCGCCTTCGGCTTTTGGGTCGTAGCTGATGGTGATGGTCTGTCCCCAACGCGGTTCCGCCGGTTCGATGCGCACAATCTGGCTGAATGTCTTGCCGGTCAAACCCAACACGATGAACATCGAAAACGTCACACTTCCTAGCAGTTTTTTCATATCGCTCTCCCTTCTAAACTTCATTATTCATCTGCCTTGCAATCCCAAAATGACTTCGCTGAATCCAGTCATTTCCGCAAGAACTGTGTTGTCGGAATCAGCCAAATTGTCTTTCGATTTATTTCACTTTGCCATCCCGCCGATGGTAGCCCATCTCTTCGGTCATCGTTTTAGCCGTCTCCCAATCCGTGCGCGCCGAGTCGTGGTAGCGAACACACAGCGACGCGCGCGCGGTTGATGGCGTCTTTGATTTCGGGATACCACGTGTCGCCCGCGTCAATTTTGCGGTCGTCCCACACGACGATGCGGTCGTCCAGTTCCAAGGCTTGCAGATGCGGACGCAAAAGGTCTTTCCACTTTTCGTCTTTGTGGCTGTAGCTGATGAAGATTGTTGGTTTGTCCATCCGATTTCACCTTTTGCTTATTCGCTTGGCGGCCACCAACCCGCGCTAACCCAGCGCCGTCTGGCTGCAGGGCTGTGGATATTAGATACTGTCTTGAGCGTCAACCAGCAAAAGTAAGATTTGGGTAATGACAAGTCCTGAGGATTGTCTCACGCCGGGTACGTTCATTTTCGTTTTTAAGTCGGTTTTCAGGTGAATGTACGGCAGGTTTTCCAACCTGCCGAGGTTTCCGCAAGCGTAAAATCCCGGGCAGATTGGAAAATCTGCCCTACACGCAATTGAAAACCGCTCTAGTGAAGAATACCGAAGGCGATGTCCTGGCCGTCGTCTTTCGCGTCGTTGACTTTCTTTTGGACGGAAATCAGCGCGTCCACTTCGTCATCCGTCAAGGATTCCAGCACGGCTTTTTCTTCGTCAGAAAATTCGTAATCGGGATTGATCAGTCCTGCGGCATCTAGTTTTTCGTGATTGGTCATTGGTTACTCCTGGGATTGAAAGTTGAGAGTTGGATTGACGGAAAATCACATTCGCCTGAATGGAACCATCGATCTGTGGAAAAATCTCACGGCGAGATGTGTCGCCTGCGCCAAAACGTCGAAGCTGGCCAGCGTCGTTCTTGCGCGTAATAAAAATTTCGATTCGCCAAATACGCGGCGAACATCTGTTCCAACCGTTCGGCATATTGTTTCAACGCTTCCGGTTGGCCCGCCAAAATCGTTTCTGCCGCCAACATTCCCAATTCCAAAGCCGTGACGATTCCCTGCGAAGACAATGGATCAAAGGCGGCGGCAGCGTCTCCAACCGCCAGCCACGAATCGCCAGCCACAACATCCAACCGCGAACTGTTGGCAGAAACAACGCGCGGAGCAATTTCGATTTGATAATTGTGCCGTTCGATTCGGCTTCGCAGATGAACGGTTTGATTCAACAACGACCACCAGCCTTCGACGGTTGCGGCTTGCCGAGTCATCTCCAAATCCGCGTCACTGAGAAACACCGCCACCAGTTTTTCATCCGGCAAAAGCGAAGCGTACCACCAACCACCGGCGACGGCTTCGACCATCGTCAGCGAATCGCAGTCAGCGATTTTTCCGTCAGCGATCAACAGCGCAGCCACTCCAACCAGATTGTCGTGATTGATTCGCCGCGCGCCTTGCCGCCGAGCGAACCAACTGCTGCGCCCGCTGGCATCAACAACGAAGTCGGCGCTCAAAGCTTCTGCCGGGCTTGAGATTTGTTCTATCAAGTCATCTTTTTTCACCGCAGAGGCGCAGAGGATCGCAGAGGGTTCGCAGAGGCTTTCTTCAGAATCTCTGCGCGGCCTTTGCGTTCTCCGCGCCTCTGCGGTGAATTGCTTTCGCACGACTTCCAACCACCAGCCAGAATCAGCTCGCTGAAAACTTGCGGACACAACATCTGAAACGACCTGTGCTCCGGCTTCGACTGCGGCATCGAGCAGCATTCGGTCAAAGCGGCTTCGATCCAGATGCCAGCCGTTGCCGTGCGGATTGAAGACGAAGCTGTGATCTACCAGCTCGCTCGATCCCCACCCTGAACAGTTCCCATACGACGGCAGATGATTGTCCGCAACAAACCGTTCCCAAACGCCAAGCTGTTGCAAAATTGGTCGAGCCGCGGGCGGCAAACCTTCGCCGATTTTCCAGATGCCGTTCGTTTCTTTTTCAAAGATGTTCACCGAAACGCCTGCTCGCGCCAGCGTCAACGCAGTCGCTGCGCCAGCCGGGCCGCCGCCAATCACTGTGACTCGCGGTTTCATCGGTATTCCAGCGGATTGATCTTGTCGAATCGGTCGTCTGGATGCTCTTCCAGACTGTTTTGCAATTCGACGTGAACAATCGGCGGCAACAGCGGATTGCCGGGTTCGACTTCGCGCCGTGTGACGATACCGACTTTGCTCCAATCGGTCAGAAACTGGTTGATGCGGTCGAACTGTCCGCCTTGCGTCACCAGATCGCGCAGCCAATCCAATCGCAAGCTGAATTGTTTCAGCCGCTGCGTCTGGCTGGTTTTGGCATCGAGCGCTTGTTTGTAATGGTCTTCGGGCAAAACCTGATTCGGCACGCGCGCCGGCCAGAAGGTCGGAAAAAACGGATTGATGTCCGGTTGATAACCCGCGCCGCAACTGGCCGTGTCTACTTGCCAGGGCAAAACCATCCAGCGCGTGATGTCGCCGGGCGTACTGCCGCCAATTGGGCCGTCAGGCGAAACGGCGACTTCGGGTGTCAGCACAGGCCCGAAAAACTTTTCCTGTTCAATCTGTTTGATACGAAACGGCGCGGCATATAACGAAGCGTGCCGCATAGGCCATGTCGCTTCGCAGCCCGGATGAAAAGCTCCGCCCAGACAAAAATCCAGCGCGGCTTTGTCCAGCGCGTGCGGTTGGTCGGCCAACGGCAATTCTTCCAACGTGCGAGGTTCGACAAGTTTCGGATCAAAGCCCGGTATGAACTCTCCCGCCGCCCAACGGCCAAGCCAGTCGTATTGCAATTGCGTCACGGCCAGCCAGTTTCGCGGATTGTCGTTGAGCGGCAAACTTGCGACTCCATCGCCATAAAACGGCGGCAAGGCGTCAGGTTGCGCCGTGGCGTAATCGGGATTGCGAAAGGCATTGAAAATCGCCTGGCGAAACGGTTGCTGCGCTGGCGAATTGTCCGACAGCCACGCCAGCATCTCCGGCGACAAAAAATCTCCGGGCGATCCCCAGCCGAAATCCAGATAAAAGCCATTGTTCACCCATTGCAGATTGTTGAATCGTTCGAAGATCGGATAGATGTTTTCGGTGAAAGAAAGTTGAGCGGGCGGTTTCAACCATTGCTGCTCGACGGCGACTTGATAGGCGATGTCATACATCGTGACGACGGATTTGATGCCCGGCGCATAATCCGGCGGAGCGACAATCACCCACGCCGACGTAACCGGGACTGGCTGATTGTTGATCGTCACGGTCGCGCTGACCGATCCATCCGAAACATCGTCGTACCATTCAATGTTGTTGAATCCCGTAATCTTTTTGTTGGTCGGTGACGCCGACGCGCCGAATCCGCCGAAGACCAGCAGATTGCCCACATCGTCAGTGCGGATTTCTCCGAGCGGAACCGTTGCACCCAGAAACTTGCCGGTGTCGAATGCCGCCTGCGCGTTTTTGCCGTTGATCGAACGCGGCCCCGGATCAATCACCAAATCCAGCCGGTCGCCTGCGTATTTGGCGTTGCGCAAAGTCGTCGGCTCGGAAGTCGGAATGTCCATCGCTGATTCAAAGTCGTACCAGGCGGCTTTTTTGTTTGAGACATGAACCGTCCAAGTGATGGCGGCATCATCGGCAGTCAGTTGTTTGACGACGTTGCCTTCGGCGTCCAAACCGTAAATGCGAAATTTGGCGACCTGGCGTTTGATGCGCCCTTCGGCGTCTTTGAACAAACCGTCAGGCGGCGAAGGCGGGTTGTTTGGAGTTTCCGCCCCGATGAAGTATTCGGTGGGACTGTTGCCGACGCGGGCAATGCCAATGCCCGGATGGATGACGCATTGCACAATGTTCCCTGAACCCATAAAAGCCTTTTTCTCCCTGCAAATCAGCGGCTAAATTTGGCCGGTGGCGAATTGTCGTTTTGAGGAAAATGCTGAGTGCTTTTACCACAGGCATTCAAATGCGGCTACAATTTTGACGATAAAAATTGAACTTGAGGGTTTCTTCAAATGGATTTCAAAGACGCACTGAACATCAAACAGTTTTCGCCGGACAAGATGCAGAAGATCAATTTGTTCGAAACGCGAAATTTCTTCTGCGACGTGTATTGCCTGGAACCGGGACAGGAACAGAAAGTCCACGCGCACAAAGACGAAGACAAGCTGTATTTCGTTCTCAATGGTAGCGGGACGTTTTTTGTGGACGACGAAGCGCAGGAACTTGGCGAAGGGCAGATCATTTTTGCTCCAGCGGGATCAAATCACGGCGTGAAAAACACCAGCCAAGCGCGGCTGAAACTGTTGGTGTTTATGACCCCAAATCCGAATTTCAAATAACTCTGGATTGCTGCATCAAGTCACAGCACTCCATAAAAATGCGCGTTCGGATGCGTTCGCAAAATCGAAGCCGGATGGTTTTCAGAAATTTCGGCATGAGCAGAAACGCCGAGAACGAACAAACTGCGGCAAGCCATCAAGGCTGGAATCGTCAGCGTGATGGCCGATGCCGTCAGCTTGACGGCAGACGAATCGTGAAAATCGCAGTTGTCGGAATCAATCGCCGCCAGTTCTCCGTTTTGCCCGATGGTCAGCACGGCAAAATCCGGCGGGCGAGTTTTCAGCAATTCGGCGTAATTCGAGCAAACGGCTTCGGGATTGGCGGCTTCTCCGCGCAAACCATGAAACTCCGCCATTGGAACCTGGCGCACCAGATGATCGAGCAGGATTTTTCGTTGAGATTGCGGCGCGTCTTCATCGGCGCCCAACAATTCAAAGGTATGAAACCCGATGACGCGCGTCCATTCAATGCCGTCGGCATTGATCAGATGAGCCAGCAATTCAGTCTGAGAAGTTTCGCCGGAAAAGATGCCGATGGCTCGTCCGCGTTCGGCAATCAAGCGGCGCATTTCGGCGGCAACGGCTTCAGCAGCAGCGATTGAAGCTTGTTGATGAGTTTCGTAACTGTGAATCGAAAATTGCAAAACGAGGAAAGAAAAAACAGACAGGATTCACAGGATTCAACAAGATTTAGCGGTTCAGGTCTTCGGCTCATCCTGAAAAATCTTGTCAATCCTGTCGAAAGTTTTCGGCTCAAAGCCAGAATTTCATTTTCATGCCAGCGGCTTTGCCTTGAATGATGTCTTCGCCGTCATCGTGAACTTCGCTGACGCTGAAGACCTGCCGCGAAGGCATTTCGATGCCGGACAAGGTTCCGGTCAGATAAGCGCCGGTGTCCACGCCGATCAGACTGTCGCGCAACCAGACTCGTTCGCGTTCGCCGAACAACATGCCTGTGATGGTGTGCCCGAACACAACAGGTTTGCCGCTGTAGTTGCTGAAAAATTTCCGGTTGCGAGACCAATACAGTTCCGGATTGTCAGGACTTTCGCTGGGGTGCAGAAACTTGCCAGCCTCTTCGGGCAACGCGGCATGAACGTAAATTGCGTGTTCGTCTTCGTGCCAGGTCGGCAGCGATTCCATAAAAAGCCAATGGGCTTCCGGCACGTCGAATTCGCCTTCAGAATTGACGTAACTGTGCAGCGTTTCGACGCCGCCATTGTATAACCACAATTCGGCTTGTTCGCTTTCCGGTTCTGTCAGGGCCGAAACCATCATGGCTTCGTGATTCCCTTTCAGAACGACGACCGTGTCCGGAGCTTCGGCGTGCAATTCGATGGCTCGTTCGACAACGCCGCGCGAATTTTCGCCGCGATCCACCAAATCGCCAATCAGAATGAGCTTGTCTTCGCCTGAACGGTAATTCATCGCTTCCAACAACCGATTGAACAGCGCCAGTTTCCCGTGAATGTCACCAACCACTAAAGTCCGCATAGCCCGCGCATTATTGCCAAAAAGCTTTCAAAAGAAAAATCGAAAAGTTATGATGCCCGACGTTCAGGGCAGCTTTTGCAAATAATTACCGAAATCTCTAATTTCCGCGCTGGCAGCAATGTCTGCGTTTCCGGCTTAAAACAAAATGTCGTCGGTTCTGACCGTTGCTAATCTTCTCACCGTCCTTCGGTTGATTTTGATCCCGGTTTTTGTCGTCGCGGCGCACGACAAAAAATTCGATTGGGCCTTGGGAGTGTTCTTCATCGCTGCCGTCACCGACGGGTTGGACGGATTGGTGGCGCGCGCGTTCAACCAGAAAACTCCGCTCGGCGCGATTCTCGATCCGATGGCCGACAAACTGTTGCTGGTGACGGCGTTTGTGGTGTTGACCATGCAGAGTTTCACTCTCACGCCGCCAATTCCATTCTGGCTGACGGCGACGGTCATCAGCCGTGACGTGTTCATAGTGCTCGGCGCGCTGGTCATCAACATGACCACAGGGTTCAGCAATTTTCGTCCTTCGGTTCCAGGCAAGCTGAACACGTTTGTGCAAATCACCATGATAGTGTTTTTTCTGGCGGCCAATGCATTCAATTTGTTCACGCGATTTTTGCCGCTGGCGTTTTACATCACGCTGGCCATGGCCATCTTTTCTGGATTGCATTACGTCTGGCACGCCAACCGTTTGATGAACGAACAGGAAAAGAAGGACTCCGGTGAAAGATCAGAATAACGCCCACAACCCGGAAAAAATTGATCGGCTGACGCCCATTGAATGGATGCGCTGGATTCCGGCGGCTTTGCTGGCAATTGTCTTTCTGTTGTTTGTGTTCGTCAGCGGACGCATAGTGCTGGTTCCGATGCTGATTTCCATCGCGATGGCCTACATGCTGGCGCCGGTGGTTCGCTGGTTCGAACGACGCGGCTGGTCGCGTTCGTCTTCGACTTTGCTGGGAATTACCACAGCGTCCTTGATGGTTGTGCTGGCGCTGATTTTTGTCATTCCTTCGGTCTGGAAACAGTTGAATCAATCTTATGGACAAGTGCAGGCTCTGGTGCAGGACAATGCCCGTCAAACTCAATTGCTGGAAAGAATCAAACAAATCAACCCTCAGCTTTCCGATCTGGTCAAAGAGGAAATTCAAAAATACGGCGGCAACATTGACATAGGAAAAATTCTTGGCTGGGTGGGCAAATGGCTCCAAACCGGATTGTTCAAACTGGTTGACCTGACCGCTTCGATTCTGGATTTACTGCTGATTCCCTTCTTCATTTATTACCTGCTGGCCGATTATCGCAGCCTGCGCGACCACGTTGACCGATTGATTCCGCCGCGATTCCGCGCAACTACCACAGACCTGATGGCGCAAATCAACGAAGTGCTGTCGTCTTATGTCCGCAATCAACTGCTGATTGCACTGGCCATGGGAGCCATGTATTCCACAGGATTTATGATCCTGCGCGTGCCGTTGGGCTTCACGCTTGGCATGCTCTCAGGCCTGCTGAACTTCGTGCCGTATTTGGGAACGCTGATCGGATTCGGTTTGTCGCTGCTGTTCGTGGCGCTGGACGGAGCAGGCATCGGTCGCATTGCCGGCGTGCTGATCGTTTTCACCATAGTCCAAAGCGTCGAAGGGTATTACCTGACACCGAAACTGCTCGGCAGCCGATTGAATCTGCATCCGATGTGGGTGCTGGTCGGTTTGGTCATCGGCGGAAATTTGTTCGGATTGCTGGGAATCATTCTGGCCGTTCCGGTCATTGCCGTCGCCAAAGTCGTGCTTGGCGTTTTGGAAGACATCTATCAGGAATCGAATTTTTATCGCCGCGCGGGCGCGACTTTGCTGACCGGGCAAGGTCAGCTTGTCGGCTTGTCAGAATCCGGTTCACCTGCCACTGGCCTGATTGTTCAGGAAGAAATCACCGACCGACCTCGCCGAACCATCATCACCACCAGCGAATTGAGGTCCAGAATTCGTGACGAAAAGCCTCAACCAGAAGATTAACCCAACTTTTTAAGTAAATCAGGTCATATTTCTTGACAGCAAGAGACTCAAGTACCTATACTGCGCTCGCTTTAATCTGGCGGAAACGCCAAAGCGATTATCTTATTTAAAGTTTTGAAAGCTCAGAGCTTAACGCGCGCTGAGTTCAAGGAGGAGAAAATGAGCAAAGTCATAGGCATTGACCTTGGCACGACGAACTCAGTCGTCGCCATTATGGAAGGCAGCGAACCGACTGTAATCACCAATTCCGAAGGCGGGCGCACGACGCCTTCTGTCGTAGGGTTCACCAAAGACGGCAATCGTCTGGTTGGCCAGGTGGCCAAACGGCAAGCGGTAACCAACCCGGAAAACACGGTTTATTCAATCAAACGATTTATGGGTCGCCGATACAACGAAGTCGGCGACGAAATGAAGCAGGTTCCGTACAAAGTCGTTTCAGCTTCAAACGGCGACGTGCGCGTGGTGGCGGGCGACAAGGATTATTCTCCGCCGGAAGTTTCGGCCATGATTCTGCAAAAGCTGAAACAGGCCGCCGAAGATTATCTGGGACAGAAGGTCACGCAGGCCGTCATCACCGTTCCGGCCTATTTCAACGACGCGCAACGCCAGGCGACCAAAGACGCCGGCAAAGTCGCCGGTCTGGAAGTGCTGCGAATCGTCAACGAACCGACCGCGGCGGCGCTGGCTTACGGCCTGGACAAGATGAAGAACGAAACCATCGCCGTGTTCGATTTCGGCGGAGGCACGTTCGACATTTCGATTCTGGAAGTCGGCGAAGGCGTCGTCGAAGTGAAATCAACCAACGGCGACACGCATCTGGGCGGCGATGACGTGGACGAACGCCTGATTCGCTGGATCATTGACGAGTTCAAGAAAGATCAGGGCATTGATCTGTCGAACGACAAAATGGCTTTGCAGCGGCTGAAGGAAGCCGCTGAAAAAGCCAAGATCGAACTGTCTTCGACGATGGAAACTGAAATCAACCTGCCGTTCATCACCGCAGACCAATCCGGCCCGAAACATCTGGTCATGAAATTGACACGCGCCAAGTTTGAATCGCTGGTGGACGACATTTTGAAACGCACGCTGGAACCTTGCCGGCAGGCGTTGAAAGACGCCGGAGTCGAAGCCAGCAAGATTGATGAAGTCGTTCTGGTCGGCGGTTCGACGCGCATTCCGAAGATTCAGGAAATGGTCAAAACCTTCTTCGGCAAGGAACCGCACAAAGGCGTCAACCCGGACGAAGTCGTTGCAGTCGGCGCAGCCGTTCAGGCGGGCGTTCTGTCTGGCGAAGTCAAAGACCTGTTGCTACTCGACGTGACGCCGCTCAGTCTGGGCATCGAAACGCTCGGCGGCGTGTTCACCAAGCTGATCGAACGCAACACGACCATTCCGACCCGCAAGA
>CAYYDG010000023.1:0-116283 GCA_964470555.1 uncultured Heliomicrobium sp. | reverse complement strand
TGTAGGTGAAATTTACTTTCCTTCGGCTACTGAGACCGAAGGCTTCTAAGGAGACGATGAGCAAACTGATTGCCTTTGGTTGGTACGGCGGGAAGTTCAGTCATTTGGATTGGCTTTTGCCGTTGTTGCCCGAAGCTACTCATTACTGCGAGCCGTTCGGCGGATCGGCGGCGGTATTGATCAATCGCCCGCCTTCGCCGGTTGAAACATATAACGATCTTGACGGAGAAGTGGTGAACTTCTTTCGCGTGCTGAGAGAGCAGAAAGAAGTTCTGGTTGAAGCGATTGGCTTAACGCCTTTTTCGCGTGCTGAATTTGAAACCGCAATCAATGGCAAAAACGAAACTCTTTCTGACCTGGAACGAGCACGCAGGTTTTACATTCGCGCTCGGCAAGTGAGAACTGGATTGGCGCAAAAAGCGAGTTCCGGCAGATGGGCGCACTGCTTGCTTACAAGCCGCGCTGGAATGGCCGGCGCAGTTTCCCGATGGCTTGGCGCAGTCGAAGATTTACCCCTCATAGCCCAAAGGCTGTTGCGCGTACAAATCGAAAATGCTCCGGCAATTGAAGTTATCAATCGTTACGACAGTGAAGAAACACTCTTTTATTGTGATCCGCCTTACGCCCACGATTCACGGGGAGATGTTACCGCTTACGCCTATGAGATGAGCAATGAGCAGCATCGAGAACTTTCTGAAGTGCTGCGCTCAGTAAAAGGCAAAGTCGTCCTATCCGGTTATCACTGTCAATTGATGGATGAACTTTATGGCGATTGGCGGCGAATCGAGGCACCGGAAAAGATGGTTCACTCAGTCAAAACGCTACGCCGCGAAGTGCTGTGGCTCAATTATGATGTGGATGAGGAACTTGCGTGGCAAAAGGCAAGAGGACGCCGCAGTCGAGCGATCCAAGAGACATTCTTGAAGTAAGTTACCAAAGCGCGCTTGATAATCAGGAAACGCTCTTTGTTGCGAGTTCGGGGTTGACCGATGACGTGGAGTTTGTATGCCGCTCCTCGATCCAAGCAGGCACGCGTTTTTTAATGGCTTGCCTGTTAGCCAAGATATCCGATCCTAAGTTGGATATCCGGAAGCCTTACACGAAGATTGGCGGTAAAGGGTCTTATTCTGGCAGGAGCTACGATGAAACTTATATTGCGCCGTTTGCATTCAGGTATGGGCTGCCTGTAATGACGACCACCGGCTTTCTCACACCAGCTTTCAGAACCAAATCCTTGATCGCGCCAGGAACCGAGCTAGTCGGAAAAACTCCACAACTTTATGAAAAAGTAGTGAAGCTTATCACTGCGGTACATCAGGGATTGGTCAAACCGGATTTCTTGCTCATGGAAATCTTGCGTTGGCTGATTATTGTGCGAAAAGAAAGAACGCAACGCATAGAAACTCTTTTTGCTTCACTGAAAGCTGCTCGTACAGATTTATCTTTACCTGTCGAAAGTATAGTGACGTTGATTCAGCAGCATCTGGCATTGCCCAAGTCATCACGGCTGCCAGTGCTGGTCGTGGCAGCAGCATATCAAGCGGCGCGCGAAAGATTGGGCGAACAGGCGCTGCCGCTGCAAGGCCATAACTCCGCTGATAGTCAAACGGGCGCGCTGGGTGACGTGCAAATCGTGCTTCGTGACGAAAGCGATGTGCTAACCGTTTACGAGATGAAGGCCAAGAGAGTGCTGCGCGAAGACCTTGAGATTGCTGTTCAGAAACTGGCGACGGCTTCTCAACGGATTGACAATTACATCTTCATCACAACCGACAGAATTGATGAGAGCGTTAAGGAATTTGCCGCGACGTTGCATGGCAAGATTGGCGTTGAGTTTGTCATTTTGGATTGCATGGGTTTCTTGCGGCATTTCCTTCACTTGTTCTACCGCGTTAGGATGGACTTTCTCGAAGCGTACCAAACTCTACTGCTGGTCGAACCGGACAGCGCTGTGAATCCAACCTTAAAGGAAGCATTTCTCTCGCTGAGGTTGGCGACTGAAACAGGCATCGCTCAGGCTGAGCAAGAACAAGAATCAGAATAGAGGCAATGATGAAACAAACAAACGAACTGCAATCGAAAGAAGCTAACCAAGTCAGCCGCCGCTGGTTTATCGAACAGTGTGGCGTTGGATTGGGCGCGCTGGCGCTGAATCACCTGCTGACCCGCGAAGGTTACGCACAGTCGCAAAATCCGCTGGCTCCGAAAAAGCCGCACTTCACGCCGAAGGTCAAAAACGTCATCTTCCTGTTTATGGCCGGTGGCCCCAGCCACATGGAATTGTTTGACAACAAACCTTCACTGGCGAAATTCGACGGCACATTGCCGCCGCCGGATTTGTTGAAAGGCTATCGCGCGGCATTTATCAATCCGAACTCCAAGCTGCTGGGACCCAAGTTCAAATTCGCCAAACACGGTCAGTCGGGCGCGGAAGTTTCCGAGTTGTTGCCGCACACGTCGAAGATCGTGGACGACATCGCCATCGTCAAAGGCATGGTCAGCGACGCTTTCAATCACGCTCCAGCGCAGTTGATGATGAACACGGGTTCGATGATTTTCGGGCGTCCGAGTTTCGGCGCGTGGACGATTTACGGCATGGGCAGCGAAGCAGAAGACCTGCCCGCTTTCGTCGTTTTCAGCACAGGCAGCAAAGGTCCCAGCGGCGGCAATAGTTGCTGGGGCAGCGGATTTTTGCCGACGGTTTACCAAGGCGTGCAGTTCCGCACCGTAGGCGATCCGGTGTTGTACCTGTCGAATCCGCGCGGCGTTGACGATAAGCTGCAACGCGATTCGCTGGATACGATTCAGAAACTCAATCGCATGCGGCTCGACACCGTAGGCGATCCCGAAATCGCCACTCGCATCAATTCGTTCGAAATGGCTTATAAGATGCAATCCAGCGCGCCCGAACTGATGGATTTGAGCAAGGAACCGAAACACGTTCTGGAAATGTACGGCGCGGAACCGGGCAAACCGTCGTTCGCCAATTCGGTGTTGATGGCTCGGCGATTGGTCGAACGCGGCGTGCGCTTCGTGCAGATTTACCACGAAGCCTGGGATCAACATGGCTCGCTGGTTCGTGACCTGACCAAGAATTGTTTGGACACCGATCAGGCTTGCGCGGCGCTGGTCAAGGATTTGAAACAGCGCGGCATGCTGAAAGACACGCTGGTCATCTGGGGCGGCGAATTCGGGCGAACTCCAATGGTGCAAGGCGGCAGCGACGGACGCGATCATCATCCGAATGCTTTCACCATGTGGCTGGCTGGCGGAGGCATCAAAGCGGGCATCACCTACGGCGAAAGCGATGAACTGGGTTTCAACGTCGTCAAAGACCGCGTACACGTTCACGATTTGCACGCGACGCTGTTGCATCAACTCGGATTCGATCACGAAAAACTGACCTACCGGTTTCAAGGCCGCGATTTCCGGCTGACAGATGTTCACGGTCTGGTCGTTGACAAGTTACTGGCATAAGGAGATGCGATGAGAAGTTTGCCGGCAATTCTGCTTGTCATGGCGGCGCTAACCGGCCAGATTTCTTCGCAAGAGGTCTGGAAGCCAAAACCAAAACGGTCTGACGCCGTGCGCGTGCTGGTCGCCACGGGCGGGCACGATTACGATCCGGAGTTTTACACAGCCTTTGACGATGAAATGATCAACGCCAAAGTTGATCCGCATCCGCTGGCTTACAGTTACGACATGCGCAAACGCGCCGACGTGCTGGTGATGTACGACACAGCGCGAACGCTGGAACCGGCAAGACAAAAACACCTGCGCGAATTTGTCGAAAGCGGCAAAGGCGTCGTGGTGATTCACCACGGCATTTGCACCAACGTCAATTGGCCGTGGTGGTACGAAGAAGTCGTCGGCGGACGCTGGCTGTTTGAACCGGTCAACGGCAAAGTCGGCAGCTACAAACACGACGTTGATTTGACGATCAAACCGGCGTTGCAGCATCCGATTTTGAACGGCATAGAAACATTCAAGATTCACGACGAAACCTACAAAGACCTGTGGATTTCGCCGAAGGTCAAAGTCTTATTGACGACAGACGATAAAACCAGCGACGGCCCCGTCGCCTGGATCAGCCCGTATGAAAAAGCGCGCGTCGTTTACATTCAACTCGGCCACGACCGTCAAGCCAACCTGAATCCGAATTGGCAACGACTGGTCAGAAACGCGATTCATTGGGCAGCGGAGAGAATGAACTGATGTTGGATTTGCAATGTTGATGATTTTTCAAAAGTGAGAGGGCATTATGCCAACGGTATTGCGAGTGGGACGTTATCGGTTTTATTTTTTCAGCAACGAAAACAATGAGCCACCGCACATACACGTCAAAGCTGGTGATGATGAGGCTAAATTTTGGCTCGACCCGGTTGGGCTGGCTTAGAGTTACGGATTCAATGGATCAGAATTGACCCAGATAGAACGAATCGTGAAACAGCGCCAAACAGAATTTATTGGAATCTGGAATGAATACTTTAATTGAAGAAAAATCAAAACTGCGACGAGCCTTCGTTCCAACCACCGCATCAGCGAAAGAAGTAAGGTTCGATAACGAGATGATGCACGTTTATCTGGCTGATGGGCGCATCATCAGTCTGCCAATCATCTGGTTTCCACTGCTTCACGAAGCCACACCCGATCAAAGAGAATGCTATGAGATTGGCGGTGGCGGAAGCAGTTTGCACTGGCCAGAAATAGACGAAGATTTATCCGTCAGCAATTTGATGGCAGGTCTGAGCGGTCAATGCACATAAATGAAAAACCAATCTACTTGCAACATCCGTCTTGCCACGCCTGAAGACGTTCCCTTTCTTCCCGACATTGAGGAAGTTGCCTGCCAACTGTTCCTGCAATACGAAATCACCGCCGACCTGCCGTTGTATCTGACGCCTCTCGAAGATTTTTATGAAGCGCAAAAACACGGGCTGCTTTGGGTGGCGGCGGTTGACGAAACTCCTGTTGGTTTTGCGTTGGTTGAAATGATCGGCGGGCTTCCCCATCTGGAAGAGTTGGACGTGCTGCCCGATTACGGTCGGCAAGGCATTGGAGCGAATCTGGTCAGGACGATTTGCGATTGGGCACGCGCCATCGGAATTCCCGCCGTGACGTTGACGACTTTCCGCGACATTCCCTGGAACGCGCCGTTTTACCAGAAATTGGGATTTAGAATTCTTGAAGCCGAAGAATTGACGCCATCGCAGTTGCAAATCGTCGAAGAGGAAGAACGCCATGGATTAAAGCGCGAATTGCGAGTAATGATGCGTTACGAAATCGGTTCGGCGTGACACGATCAAGGCATCAGCCCTATCCGCCGCAGCAGGTCGCTGAACCGCGCGTCGGTTTTCAGACCATTGAACAGAGGCTCCAGTTTGATCCAGGGCATCCAGCCGCTGCGTTCCTGATACGCTTTTTCCAACCAGTCAAACGCCTGATCCGCATCGCCGAGATTGGCGTGGATCATGGCCAGATAATACGGCGGGACGTAATTCGTTTTGGCGTGAAGTTCGATTCCAGCCAGGATTTGGCGCGCAGCGTCATGTTGCCCTGCTTTGGCAAACGCGATGGCCAGCATCAGAGTCGCCAGGCCTTTGGCTTCAGGGCGATTTTCAATGATGAAGTTCAGAGAAGTAATCGCTTCGTGGAATTTGCCAACTGCCAGCCAGGACAGAATCTGATAGTAAATCCCCTTGCCGAAAGCCGCGTCCATTTGCAGGGTTTTGCGGCATTGAGCCAGCGCTTCTTCGTACCGTCCGGCGAAATAGAACAATTCGCCGAAACTGGCCGCCACCGGCACGGAAAGCGGATCGAGCGATTCTGCATGCCGAAGCAATGCAAACGCATCGTCAAAACGTTCCTGCGCGGCGCACAAATACGCATGCCATTGCGGCGCTTCGGAATAATTCGGGTTCAATTCGGCGGCGCGCTGAAATTCCTTATCTGCGCGATCAAATTCCCAGTCGTACCAAAACAACACTGACGCATAAGCCGCGTGCGCTTCGGCCAGTTGGTCGTCCAGTTCCAGCGCTCTCATCACAGCCATGCGAGCTTTGGGAATGAATTCGCGCGGAGGCAAAAAGTACACACTCAAAAATGTGTAGCACGACGCCAGTCCGGCGTGAGCCAGCGCATAGTTCTGGTCTTTCCGAATCGCCTGGATGAAAAACTCCGCGCCTTTTCGCATGCCTTCAGGGCTGCGCTGATTCCAGCAATAGCGGCCTTTCAGGTACAACTCATAAGCCGCCGGGTTGACGGTTTGGCGTTTGGCCAGTTTTTCTTCCTGCTCGCCGCCCAGTTTCAGCCGCAAACTTTCTGAAATCTGTTTGGCGATGTCTTTTTCCAGTTCGAAGATGTCGCCCGATTTACGCTGGTATTGATCCGCCCATAGCAACGCGCCATCTCCAGAATCCACCAATTCGGCCTTGATGACGATGTCGTCGCCGCGCTGGAACAGGCGTCCGGTGAACACCGCGCGAACGTTCAGTTCGCGCCCAACTTCCAACGGATCGGTGTTTTTTCCCTTGTAGCGAAAAACCGTGCTGCGCGCCATCACGCGCAGTTCCTGCACACGCGCCAAGGTGTTGATGACGTTTTCCGTAATGCCGTCGCTCAGGTATTCGGCGCTGGCGTCATTGCCTGTATTGGTCAGCGGCAGAATCGCCACCGAATCAATCGCGTCGCTGAAAGCGCGCGAAGCGCCGGAGGATTTGCGCGACGTACCGCTTGTTGAAGAGCCGCTGCGAGAACTCAGACCGGACGTGTTACGGCGCGGTTCTCCGCCGGAATCGCGGCTGATCGGACGAGTTTCCAACGAAACCTGTTTGCCGCTGCGCCGCATGGACTCGTTGGAGGCAGTGTCGCCGGATTTGGAATGGCGGGATTGACCGGAATCGAGTTCCAGCCGTTGACGCAATCGTTTCAGATCGTTCGATAATTCGCGTGCCGTCTGGTATCGCTCGTCCGGGTCTTTGGCCAGCAATTTGGTGACTATCCATTCCAGTTCTTCAGGCGCGTCCGGCAACGAGCGCCTGATCGGCGGCGGAGCGTTCTGCAAAATCGAACTCAACACGCTGGTCGTCGTCTGGCCTTCAAACGGCAAACGCCCGGTACACATTTCGTAAAGCATCACTCCCAGACTGAACAAATCGCTGCGCTCATCCACCGGTTCGCCGGCGATCTGTTCCGGCGACAGGTAACCGGTCGTGCCCGGCATCCACCACAACCCCGTGGCCGAGCGCGCCGCCGAGCGATGTTCCTTGCCGTCGTTTTGTTTCAAGGCCTCAGTCCATTTCGCGGCTTCGGCGGCGTCGAGCGGTTTGGTGCGATACGGATCTAGCGCGCCTTCCGGGCTGATGCGAATTTCGGCGGTCGCGGCGTCAACGGGAACGAGCGGCTCTTCATTTGGCGGAAAAGCCGCTCCGCCCAATTCGACCAGCATGGTGTCCTGTTCGATCAATTTCGTCAGTCCGAAATCCAGAATCTTGACGAATCCGTCGGGGCGAATCATGACGTTTTCCGGCTTCAGGTCGCGGTGCAGAACGCCCGCCGCATGCGCCGCTCCCAGGCCGGAAACGATCTGCGAAATGACGTCCAGAATCTCTTCGATTCGCATGCGCGTGTAAGCCAGATGTTCGCGCAAGGTCGGGCCTTCCACCCATTCGTTGGCGATGAAATACAGCGATTGACCCTGCACGCGGTCTGAACTGACCTCGTACATCATGCGAATGTTGGGATGATTGAGCGTGGAAATGAGGCGGGCTTCCTGCGACAAACGCTCGACGCGTTCGGTGTCGCGCGCAAATTGTTCAGGCAACATCAGCAGCGCGACTTTTCGGCCAAGCGTCACATCTTCGGCCAGATATACTTCGCCGATCAGACTCGTGCCAACGTGATAAAGAATTCGGTAATGTGAAATCGTCTGTGACAGCAAAACGATGTTCCAACGTTCGGAAATTTGATTTCGGAATTTGCCCAGTGATTGCGAGCAGGATTGCCGGCGGCGAGATGTTAGCGGCAATTGGCTAGTCTGCCAACCCCATCTTTTCCAGCAGACTGACAAACCGTCTTTCTTTTCTCAATTCGTCGAACACCGGTTCGGATTTGAGGTAGGAAGCCCAGCAATAACGCTCTTCGACAGTCGCTTCCAGCATCTGCAACGCGCGTTCAGCATCGCCCAACCCCGCATAAATCAACGCCAGAAAGAACGGCGAAACGTCTTTGTTGGTCGGGAAGGTTTGCAATTCAGCCAGAATTTTTTCGGCCTCTTCTCTGAACCCGGCCACTGCGTAAACATTCCCCAACGCCGATTTGACCAGCGACCCGCCGGTTGTCAATTCGGCGGCTCGTTTCAATTGTTCTATCGCTTCGTCGTATCGTCGAAGCTGCGCCAGACTGATTCCCAGATAAAATCTGCCCAAAGCGAAGTTGGGTTCGATTTCCACGGTTTCGTATCCGCTGGTCACCGCTTCTTCGTAACGCCGCGCCTGGTAATGAATCCAGGTGAAACTGGCGCGAATGACCATCGTCATCGGTTCCAGTTCCAGCGCTTTTCGTTCCATCTCCATCGCTTCGTCAAAGCGATTGCGCGCCAGCAAAAAGATCGAAGCGTACCAGTGATAGCCGTTGGTGTAGGCCGGATTGAGTTCTAGAGCGCGTTTGAACCGGCGTTCGGCTTCGATCCAATCCCAGGTGTACCAGCAATGGAAAGCGCCGAGCGAAGCGTGCGGATCGGCCAGATGTTCGTCAATCAGCAGGGCTTTTTCAGCGGCATCTTTCGCCTTGGGCATAATCACGCGCGGCGGAGCGGCTCCGTACACTCCCAGCAGAATGAAACAATCCGCCAACCCCGAATACGCCAGCGCATATTCGTCATCGAGTTTGATCGCAGCGTTGAAATGTTCGATGGCTTTTTTCAACCCCGGCCCCGAACGTTGATGCCAGTAATAACGCCCTCTCAGGTAATGCTGATAGGCTTCGGCGTTTTCGGTGTAACGGCGAGTCAATCGCGCCCGTTGTTCTTCGCTGAGCCGTAGTTTCAGATGCTCGCAAATTTCCCTGGCCAATTCCTGTTCGATGCTGAACAGATCGTCGAGCTTTCGCTGATATTGCGCGCCCCAGATTTGCGAACCGTCTTCGGTGTCCACCAACTCGGCTTTGACAATCAGGTTGTCGCCGAATTGAAACATACGGGCCGTCAGCACGGCACGGGCTTCCAGTTCGCGGCCAATTTCCAGCGCGTCGGTTTCGCGGTTTCGATACCGCGCCACTGTGCTCCACGCCTTGACGCGAAGCTGCGGCAACCGCGAAAGATTGAAGATCAGACTTTCGGGAATCGCCTCGCTCAAATAAACCATGTCCTGGCCGCTGCCCGCATTGCTGAACGGCAAGACCGCCAGCGAATCCAGCGCTCGCACCAGTTTTCTGGAATCGGAACTCGTTCGCCCGGAATCGCTCGCGGTTGAATGCCGACCGGAATCGCCGGGCGCGGCGCTTGGAAAGGCGTCGAAAGGCCGGGTTCGCAACGGACCGCTGTCCGGTTCCGCATCGAATTCGTCGCCGAGCTGCACTCGTTTCTGCACACGTTTCAAATCGTTGAGCAGACTTTTCGCCGACTGGTAACGGTCTTCGCGGTCTTTGGCCAGGGCTTTGGCGACGATCCATTCCAATTCGTCCGGCGCTTTCGACACGTATCGCGCCAACGGCGGCGGTTCACGATCCAGAATCGCCACCAGCATATCGCCGGTGCTTTTGCCTTCAAACGGAGCGCGTCCGGCAATCATTTCGTAAAGCACGATGCCGAAACTGAAAATGTCCGTTCGCACATCCACCTTTTGACCGCGAGCCTGTTCGGGCGACATATAACTGACCGTGCCCAGAATCACGCCGGGACTGGTGTTAGGCGAACCGCCAATGCCCTGCGCGGTCGCAAACGGGTCTCCCAGCGGCGCGCCTTCCGTTTCAGCCTGTGTCACGGTCGGATCGTAGCTGCGGAAGAAACTGTTTTCCGCCAGCTTGGCCAGCCCGAAATCCAACACTTTCACGTATCCGTCCGGGCGCAGCATGATGTTTTCCGGCTTGATGTCGCGGTGAGCAATGCCTGCGCCGTGAGCCGCCACCAGCGCATTGACCGCCTGAATCGCCACCTCCAGCGCTTCTTCCAATTTCATTCGCCGATGAGCGATTGCCTGGCGAATCGTCTGGCCTTCGACATATTCCATGGCGATGTAATGCACTCCACCCGAATCTGTGTCGGCCTGTCCGATTTCGTAAATCGTCAAAATGTTCGGATGATTCAGCGCGCCAACTGACCTCGCTTCGTGCGCAAAGCGACGCACACGCTCAGGGTCTTGCGTGAAACGCGCAGGCAGGAGTTTCAACGCCACGCGGCGGCCGAGTCGTTCGTCTTCGGCCAGATACACTTCGCCCATGCCGCCCACGCCGAGCTTTGAAAGAATGCGGTAATGCGAAATCGTCTGGGGAATCACGATGGTAATTTTCTTGAGTTTGTGGATTTCCGGGGCAACCAGCGGCGACCGGGCGACTGTCGCCAAAGTCGAATTGACGGTGCGCATCTTAACCCACTTCGCCCGCGAAGTCTGCTAATCGAATTGGCGTTGACGAAAAAAATCAGGCGGACTGAAAACGAAGTTCCCAGGCGTGTTCAATGCGCTCGTGTCGCCAGACTTTTGTTTGCCAACCAAATTCGCTATCGTTCGTTGCGTTCAATCGTTTCAATCACCAATTCGTTCATATCAGGAGCCGTGGAAGATGAACTCACTTGTTCGAGTTTTGCTGATTGTCTGTCTGCTGCTGATTGCAGTCGCCTGGCCCCCCGCGCCTCAATCGGCAGCCGCCGATTGGTTCAAAGCCGGTCTGGCCAAAGTGGTCATCACGCCGGAAAAACCTGTGTGGATGGCCGGTTACGCCGCGCGCACCAAACCTTCGGCGGGAAAGTTGCACGATCTGTTCGCCAAGGCGCTGGCAATTCAGGACGCTCGCGGCAATCGCGTAGTCATCGTCACGACGGATTTGCTGGGCTTGCCGCGCTCGCTGACTTCGGAAATTACCGAACACGCCAACAAACGTTATCGTCTGCGCCGCGAACAGATTCTCTTCAACTTCTCTCACACGCACACCGGCCCTGTGGTCAGCAGTTCGCTGGCCGGAGCTTATGAATTAACTGATGAACAAAACAAGGCGATTGCCGAATACACCTGGCAACTGAAACACAAGCTGCTGGACGTGATCGGTCTGGCATTAAAAGATTTGTCCCCTGCCAAATTTTCCTTTGGCAAAGGCTCTGCCCAATTCGCCATGAATCGCCGCGAACACCGTGATGGAAAAATCGTCAACGGCGTCAATCGCGAAGGCGTGGTGGACAAAGACGTTCCAGTGCTGAAAATCGAATCCGCCGACGGCAAATTGCGCGGCGTGGCGTTTGGTTACGCCTGCCACAACACCACGCTGACCGGCGAATTTTACGACCTCAGCGGCGATTACGCGGGCTTCGCTCAGGCAGCGATCGAAAAGAATCATCCCGGCGCAATGGCGCTGTTCATCAACGGTTGCGGAGCCGACATCAATCCGTATCCGCGCAGCAAACTGGAATACGCCGAACGCCACGGCGCAGAACTCGCTCAATCGGTCAGCCAGGTGTTGGCCAGTTCCCTGTCGCCCATCAGCGGCCAGTTGAAATCCGTCATTGGCAGCGTGATGATTTCGCTTGCTCCCACGCCGAGCAAAGAAGAATGGCAAGCTCGATTGAACGACAGCAATGTGTTCGTGAAGCGGCACGCCAAACGCTGGCTGGACAGATTGGAGCGCGACGGCAAAATCATGCCGGAATATCCGTACACGATTCAGCTTGTGCAGCTTGGCGATTTGAAACTGATCGCTCTGGCCGGAGAAGTCGTCACCGATTATTCCTTGCGGCTGAAAAAGGAATTCGGCGGCAAGACCTGGGTCGCCGGATATTCGAACGATCTTTGTTCGTACATTGCTTCGGCGCGGATGTATGCCGAAGGCGGTTACGAAGTCGTTGAATCCATGATTTATTACGACCTGCCTGGTCCGTACACTCCGGCAATCGAAGAAACCATCATCGGCAAGGTCCATGAACTGAACCGGCGGGTATCAAAATCAATGCCCGTCAAGAGGCCATGAAGAAACTGGAAAGCATTACGACGAATGAAAATCCCGATCAATTATCCTGGTTTTGAAGGCCGAGGGCTGACGCTGTACACAGAAAATCGGTATCGCAGATACAAGCTAATGCTTGATGGTCGAGCCTTGGTATGCACCAACGAATGCTTTCTGGCCAGAAACAACAACGGAGATCAAGTCATCATACGCGTAGAATACGATCCTTATGTTCCAAACGTTTTCATTGAAGGAGAGAAAGTAGAGATCAAGTGGGGCTTGGACAAATCCGATGCTTTCGCTTGCTTTCTTCCGATGGCGCTTGGCATTTGTGGTCCTTTGTGGGCATTGGTTGGCTTGGCAATTTCGGGGATGAGCTACAGCATTTACCGCAGCGAGTTATCACCTCGAATAAAATTGACTCTTTTTTGGGCGACCATCGGAATTCCGATAGCTGCGTTTCTTTATGTTCTAAGGTCTCTTGAAAACCCTGGTGACATCGTTGGCTGGTAGGCTATGAATCAACTCAAACAAATTCTTCTTACTCTTTTCGTTGCCTTTGGCTTTCTGACGGTTAGGGCATTACCAGCGGTGGCTCAATCGTTACTCGAAAAAAGCTTCTCCGTCGAAGCTGAATCCGAAGCCACGCTTGACCTGACGGTTTCCGCTCCCGGTACGTCGTGGGAAAAAGCGGGCAGCGAAGCAGCGACGGTTTCGATTTTTGTAGATGGACAAAAACATCAGGACGTCATCCTCTTTGCCGGAGCGAAGCAGTTCACGTATCGCTTGCTGCTCGGCAGAGTTTCGCCCGGCGAACACAAGTTGCGAATCGAACTGAATCGCCAGCAATCCGCCGCCAGCGTGACAACCGTCAAGATCGCCGACGCCAAAGTAACGCTGTTGCCAAGTAGTCATCCTGAATTTCAGATGATTGCTCACGCGCCGATTCTGTTTGCTCGCCCGGACACGATTGGCAAATTCAGTGACATTCCCTTGTTGATGTATTGCGAAACATTCAAGGAATCCGGCAAAACGATTCTTCGCTACACAGTGATTTTCAGCAACGAAGATGGCGGGACACAGACTGCGGCGTTGATGGCTCGGTGGGGACGGACAACAGATATTGAATGGGTGGTGGATGTCGAGTTGGACGCGGAAGGCCGAGTCGTCAATTCGACCTATCAGGGAGCCAGACACGTCACCAAAACCTTTCAGGGCAAACGCGAAGCCGATCATCCGTTGTTTCTGACCGCGACGATCAACAACAACTTCAGCGATCAGGGCGAATCAGCCATGCGGTTTGCGTTGCGTCCGATTCACGTTGACCTTTCGCAACGTTCGCGCGAATGGGTGATGGATCAGCATCCGTGGACGTATACCATCATGGCCGAAGAAATGATTCGCGAAGGCAAGATCACCACCGAACGCACGTTGGGCGCGCGCATCGGCGATTTGCGAAATTACCTTTACGTGGACGCCGCGTCGAACCAACAGAACGGCGCGCTGATAAGTTTTGCCGTCAAATTGAAAAACGATCCGCGCTGGTACACGTCGGATTTCGGCATCAATTCATACAAGATCGAACGCAGCGGTTATTTCCGAACGACGATCCGTTTGCCCAAGGGAACCACACTGAACCAGATCGAACGCTTGGCGGCGCGCTGCGACCTGAGCGGCAATCCGCGTTCGCAGGAAGAAATCGCCAAAGCCACCGCCGCTCAGTGCGAATTGAGTTCCGTCAACAAGGTGTTTTTGATGAATGAAAAGTTTCATCCGGGAGCTACGCTTCCCATCCGAAGGTGGGCAAACACACTGCCATTCGGCGAAGCGGCGGAGATTGCGGTCGGCAAAGACAGATAGAGCGGATCAATCGCTTTTCGAGCCGCCGGAGCGAAGAATGCTCCACGCCAGATAAACGCCCAACAACACGGCAAAGAAAAATCCGACAGCAAACATCGTCCCGGCCCAGCGTTCCCATCCCGGCAAACGATACACCGACAACAACACCGCCAGCCCGACGATAAACGCCGAGGCAATGACGCCCAGCACGATTCGATTGGCCAGTCGTTCCAGCCGATCAATCAACGGCTCAAAGGTGCCGGGTTTCATGCCGACTTCAAAACCGCCGCGTTCGATTTCCGTCAAAATGTGTCGAAGCTGTTGCGGAATTTCCACGCCCAACCGCGCGACATCTACGCTGGCCTGTCCCAGCTTTTTCACCATTCGCCGCGGAGAAAATAGCCGCAACATCAACCGGTCGGCGTAAGGCGAAATGATTTCCGTCAGATGAAACTGCGGATCGAGCCGCGTGCCGATGCCTTCGGTGATGATGATGGTTTTGACCAGAAGAGCCAGATGCGGAGGAATATGCAATCGGTGGCGGCGTATGACGGCGAAGGCTTCGTTGAACAACGGCGCCAGTTTGACATCGCCGAGCGACAATCCGAAATAGGGTTTGATCAGATGTTCCAGATCGCGGCGCAATTCGTTGCGATCCACACGATGTTTGACGACCTCCAATTCCAGCACGGCTTCGGTCAGACGGTCGAAATCCTGACGCGAAAGCGCCAGGATCAGATTGGCCAGATAATCCTGCGTTCGTTCGTCCACCACGCCCACCATGCCGAAATCCACCAAACCGAATCGCCCGTCGGGTTCGATGAAAAAATTGCCCGGATGCAGATCGGCGTGAAAAAAACCATCTTCAAACACCATCTTCAAAATTGCTTGTGTTCCAAGTCGGGCAAGCTGGCGTCGTGTTTCGGCAAAATGGTCATGTTCGGAAAGTTCGCTGACCTTGACGCCGCGAATTCGTTCCTGCGTCAACACGCGGGTCGTCGTTGTTTCCCAAAATATGCGTGGGATGTGAACCGATTTGTCGCCCGTAAAGTTCACGGCAAATCGCTCAGCATTCTGGCCTTCGCGAATGTAATCCAGTTCCGCGCGCAAGGTCAGCGCAAATTCCTGCACCAATCCCAACAAGTCATAACGTTTGGCAAATTCCCAGCGGCGGTTCATCGCCGCCGCGGCGTTTTGCAGAATTTCCAGGTCTTCTTCGATTTGTTCGACGACGTTCGGACGGCGCACTTTGACAATGACTTCGGTGCCATCTTCCAGCCTTGCGGCGTGAACCTGTCCAATCGAAGCTGCGGCCAGCGGCTGGCGGTCGAATTCCATGAAAAGCTGTTCGATGGGTTGTCCCAATTCGGATTCGATGATTTCAATTGCCTCATTGGTATCGAACGGCGGAGCGTCATCCTGCAATCGCGCGAATTCCACCAGGTATTCCGGCGGCAGCAAATCCGGGCGCGTTGAAAGCAATTGACCGAGTTTGATGAACGTTGCGCCGAGTTCTTCCATCGCCCCGCGAATGTGCTGAGGCGGCGTCAACAATTGACTGGCGGATGCGTCGCCGAGCAGTTCACGATGAAACGGCAGGAATCGTTCCAGCCCCAACAGACTGAGCAAAAATCCGAATCCGTGCCGAGCCAGCGTTTCGGCAATCTGGCGATAACGATGAAGATGCGCTTCTTTGGCGCTGACGAGTAGTGGCATGTTGTTGATCGGTTCTCCGGCGGCAGCTTAACAGTCACCGGATTTGCAGGCAAAATGACGATGGTGAATACAACACGCTCAAACATTCCACGCCCCAAACGCTTGCGGCTGAAATCGTTTCGCATTCAGGCCGGACAGGCGTTCGCGCGCGCCGCCGGAGCGCCGCTGGTTGCAGACAATCAGGTTCGCTTGTTGAAAGACGCGCGCGAAAATTATCCCGCCTGGCTGGAAGCGATTCGTTCTGCCGAGCGCACCATTCATTTCGAAAGTTACATCATCCACGAAGACGATCAGGGCCGAATGTTCGCCGAAGCCTTGGCCGAAAAAGCTCGCGCGGGCGTCAAAGTCCGGTTGATTTACGACTGGGTGGGCGGGTTGACGGCGACCTCCAACAAATTCTGGCGCGCGTTGAAATTCGCCGGAGTCGAAGTGCGTTGTTTCAATCCTCCGAGTTTTGACAGCCCGCTGGCGTGGCTGGGACGCGATCATCGCAAACTGCTGACGGTGGATGGCCGCATAGGTTTTGTCGCCGGATTGTGCGTCGGCCAGATGTGGGTCGGAGAACCGGAAAAAGGCATTGATCCCTGGCGCGATACTGGCGTTGAAATCATCGGTCCAGCAGTCGCTCATCTGGAACAGGCCTTTGCGCAAACCTGGGCTGAATGCGGCGAACCGTTGACGGAATCCGAATTGGTCGTCGCGTCAACCATTCCTCGCGCCGGAGACACTCCACTGCGCGTCGTCGCCAGCGTGCCGAACACGGCGGGCATTTATCGTCTGGATCAAATGATTGCGGCTGCCGCCAAAGAAACGTTGTGGTTGACCGACGCCTACTTCGCGGGAACTTCGCCGTATGTGCAATCGCTGCGTGCGGCGGCGATGGATGGCGTAGACGTGCGCTTGCTGGTTCCGCAGGCGACCGATTTGCCAATCATGCGCGCGATTTCGCGTTCAGGGTATCGCCCGCTGCTCGAAGCCGGCGTGCGCGTTTATGAGTGGAACGGCCCTATGATTCACGCCAAAACCGCCGTCGCCGATGGTCGCTGGGCGCGCGTTGGTTCGTCGAACCTGAATCTGGCAAGCTGGATCACGAATTGGGAACTGGACGTGATTGTCGAAGACTCGCGATTCGGCGAACAAATGGAGCTGATGTTCTTGGACGATCTGGCCAACTCGACGGAAATTCTGCTGACGGCGAAGCGCAGAATCGCCAAACCGAAACGACCGCAACCGCGCCGATTGCGCGCCAAATTCGACACCATCAGTTCCGGGCGCACCGCCGCCGGAGCGGTTCGCATCGGCAACGCCGTCACCGCCGCCATCGCCAATCGCCGCATCCTCAGCCCCGCCGAAGCGCGCATCATGTTCAGCGGCGGTTTGTTATTGCTGTTGTTTTCAACCGTAGCGGTTTTCTGGCCAAGATGGGTTTCCATACCGCTGGCGTTTTTTGCCGTCTGGCTGGCCGTTTCGCTGTTCATCAAAGCGTATCAACTGCATCGCGAAGGCAAGCGCGAAGAATCCGCGATGCTTGAAGTCGCCGACGCCAATCAGGAAACTTCGGTTCAACAAAATTCCGAGTAAGCTTTTATGCGGAAAGTAAAACGATTCCGAGTCGTCACTTACAACATTCACAAATGCGTCGGATTGGATCGCCGCTTGCGCCCCGAACGCATTGTCGAAGTGCTGCGCGAAATTGACGCAGACATCATCGCCTTGCAGGAAGTCCATTGCGTACAAGGCAACGAAGACCAGCACGATCAGGCGCATTTCATCGCCCGCGAACTGGAACTGGATTTTCGACTCGGAGAAAACCGGCAACTGAAAGGCGGCGCGTATGGCAACCTCGTGCTGAGCCGATTTCCGATGGTTGCCGCGCGCAATCACGACATCAGCGTCGCCGGGCGAGAGCAACGCGGCTGTCTGCGCGTGGACATTGACCTGCACGGCGAACAACCTCTGCACATTTACAACGTGCATCTGGGAACGTCGTTCACCGAACGCCGCCATCAAGCGCGAAAGCTTTTACAGGACGATGTTTTGAAAAACGGTGACCACATCGGCCCGCGTGTTCTGATGGGAGATTTCAACGAATGGACGCGCGGACTGACTTCGCGTTTGCTGGAAGATCATTTCCAAAGCGCCGACATTCGGTTGCAACTTGGTCGTAAACGAACTTATCCCGGAGTCTTGCCGTTCCTGCATCTGGATCACATTTACTTTGACGAAGCCCTGGAACTGGTCGAAGCCAAACTCCACCGCAGCCGAACGGCGCTGGTCGCTTCCGATCATCTGCCCATCATCGCCGATTTCCATGTTCGGCATTTTTGAATGCGAGCTTCACTCAATTCCGGTTCTCTGCTGTAATGCTCGAGCTATGAATATCCTGGTTCTCAATTGCGGCAGTTCATCGGTCAAGTTTCAACTCATCACCACCGATCTGGAACGAATCGCACATCACGCAGATCAGCGGTTGGCGCGCGGCGTCATCGAACGCATAGGCGGCGAAGCCGTCTGCACGCTTCAGGTCGAAGGCCAGGGCAAGCAACGTTCAACCGCACAGCTACGAGACATTCGCGCGGCAGTGGATTTTGTCATTCGCTGGGCTTGTTCTACCGAATCCGGCGTGGAGGCGATCCAGAGCATTTCGGACATTCACGCCGTAGGCCATCGCGTCGTTCACGGAGGAGAACGCTTTCAACAATCCGTGTTGATCGGCGACGAAGTGCTGCACGGCATTGACGATTGCATTGACCTCGCTCCGCTGCACAATCCCGCCAACATCAAAGGCATTCTTGCGACGCGCGATCTGCTCGGCGCGGGCCTGCCACAAGTAGCCGTGTTCGACACCGCATTTCATCAAACCTTGCCGGAACAGGCGTACCTGTATGCGCTGCCCTATCAGTTTTATCGCCGTTACAAAGTTCGCCGGTACGGATTTCATGGCACTTCGCATCGTTACGTTGCTTACCGGTATCGCAATTTGCTCAACATTCCGCGCGAACAGGTCAACATCATCACACTGCATCTGGGCAATGGATGTTCGGCCACAGCCATCAAAGGCGGCCATTCGGTTGATACTTCGATGGGCATGACGCCGCTGGAAGGTTTGGTGATGGGCACGCGGTCGGGCGACATTGACGCTTCGATCATTGATTTTCTGATGTCGAAAGAAGGATTGACCGCACAGGAAATCGAAGGTTTGCTGAACAAACAATCCGGCTTGCTCGGAATTTCCGGCCTGACCAACGACATGCGCGAATTGCTGGATGAAGCCCGCGAAAACAACGACCGGCGCGCGTTGCTGGCCATCGAACTGTTCTGTTATCGCGCTCGCAAATATATCGGCGCTTATCTGGCCGCAATGGGCGGAGCCGACGCCGTCATTTTCACCGGAGGCATCGGTGAAAACTCGGCGGAAATTCGATCAAGGATTTGCCAGGGGCTGGAATGGTCCGGCTTGCAATTGGTCGAAGCCGCCAATGCCGCAATGACCAACGGCAACGAAGGACTCATCAGCGCAGCCGAGTCTCGGTTGAAGGCTTACGTCATTCCGACTGACGAAGAATTATTGATCGCGCGCGACACAGTGCGATGTGTTCACAATGTTCGACGATAGCTCCGAAGCCTGAATGATTTTCCAAGACGATCAGGCGTTGCAAAATTTAACATGAAAACATTTTTCTTCATTGCGTTGTTATTCAGCTTTGACGATTGGCCGGAATTTCGCGGCCCATCGGGGCAAGGGCATTCCAGCGAGCGCGGCTTGCCATTGAACTGGGGCGAAACCAAAAACGTCAAATGGAAAACGGCGATTCCGGGCAAAGGATGGTCTTCGCCCGTTATCAAGGGCGACCGCATCTGGTTGACGACGGCAACCGACGAAGGCAGATCGTTGCGCGCGGTTTGCGTGGATCTGAAAACCGGCGCGGTGCTGTTGAACATCGAACTCTTTCGGCTGAAATCCTCCGGGCCGCTTCACGCCAAAAATTCATTGGCATCGCCGACACCTGTGATTGAAGGCGACAAGGTCTACTTGCACTTCGGCGCGAACGGAACGGCCTGCATAACGCAAACCGGCGAAATCGTCTGGAAAACCAAACTCGATTATGACAACGGCCAACATGGAGCAGGTGGTTCGCCGGTCATTTACGACAACTTGTTGATCGTCAATTGCGATGGACAGGAAATGCAGTACGTCGTCGCGCTGGACAAACAAACCGGCAAAACGCGCTGGCGCAAATACCGCACGGGCGCGCAGGCTTACTCCACACCGCTGGTCGTCAAGCTTCCCGCCGGAGATCAGCTCATCAGCATCGGAGCGTTTCGCACCTTCGCTTACGAACCGCGTACGGGCAAAGAGCTTTGGAATGTCAGTTATGGTGACGGATTTTCAAACGTGCCGCGACCGGTATACGGCCACGGGTTGGTTTATATCTGCACGGGTTTTCAACAACCCGCATTGCTGGCGGTTCGAGTGGACGGCAAAGGCGACGTAACGAAATCCGGCGTCGCGTGGTCGTTGAAACGAAGCGTGTCATTGACGCCGTCCCCATTGCTGGTTGGCGATGAATTGTATCTGGTCAGCGACAACGGCATTGCAACCTGCGTTGACGCCAAAACCGGCGCGCAACATTGGCAAATGCGGCTTGGCGGCAATCATTCAGCTTCGCCGATTTACGCCGACGGACGGATTTACTTCTTGAGCGAGGAAGGCGAATCAACGGTCATCGTTCCGGGCAAGCAGTTCAAGGCGCTGGCAAAGAATCAACTCGATGGGCAAACGCTGGCTTCGATGGCTGTGTCCAGCGGCTCGATTTTCATTCGCAGCCAGACGCATCTGTATCGGCTGGGCAATTAAACCAATCGTTGCCGTAACGCGGCAGTCCGCCTACAATCAGCCGCCGCATCACGGTGATCTCATCATCAACCAAGTTGTGAATCCATACCGTTCAGGAGGGAAACGAACTGACATGCTCAAGACCCGATTGTCGTCTATTTTGTTATTTTTGCTGGCGTTGACCATCGCGCTGCCTGCGCAAACCGCCAAACGCCCAATCAAACTCGATGATATTCCGCGGTTACGCGAAATCCGCGATCCGCAATTGTCGCCCGACGGCCTGACCATAGCCTTTGTCGTGTCACAAGTGGACGCCAAAGAAGACAAAAGCGTCGCGCACATCTGGATGGTCGGATATGACGGCAAAAATGAACGCCAGATCACATCAGGACAGGAAAACGAATCTGCGCCGCGTTTCTCGCCTGACGGGAAATATCTGTCGTTCACTTCGTCGCGCAAAGGCCCGGCCAAAGGCAGTCAGGTCTGGTTGCTCGACCGCAGCGGCGGCGAAGCAGTGCAACTGACCGATGTCAAAGGCCGTTTGCAAAGCTACGAATGGTCGCCTGATTCCAAACGGCTGGCGCTGGTCATTGGCGATCCAGACCCGGAAGCCGAAGCCAACGCAGCAGCAGCCGAAAGCGGCGGCAAACCCAAACCACCAAAGCCAATCGTGCTGGATCGTTACAAATTCAAACAGGACGGCGCGGGGTATCTGGTGTCGGGAAGGCACAGCTACATTTACCTCTTCGACATCGAAACCAAAAAGCTCGAAAGATTGACGACTGGAAAATGGGATGAAGCATCGCCTTCGTGGTCGCCTGACGGTTCACGCATCGCGTTTTACAGCAACCACAAAGCCGACCCGGATCGCGATCCCGACGGCGAACTGTATGTGGCCGAAGCCAAAGCGGGCGCGACGGAAAAGCTGCTGACCACAGAAGTCAATCGCGTTGGACGCGGACGCTTTGAATGGAGTCCCGACGGTAAATGGATCGCTTTTCTGGAAAACGACGAAAAGAAATGGGGCGCCTACAACATGAGCCATCTGGCGATTGTTCCTGCCGATGGCAGCGCTGCCCCGAAACGTTTGCCGACGGTCGAAGCATTGGATCGCGGCGTGTCTTCACCCAGCTTCACTGCCGACGGAAAAGCGATTCGCTTCACGGTGACAGACAATCGGTCGGTGTACCCGGCGCAAGTCACCTTGACCAGTGGCAAAGTAGATCGGTTGTTGAATCCGCCGATTGTCGTATCGAGCTGGTCAACCGAATCAAACCGCTCGATTGTGTTGTCCGGCAGCACGTCGAAATACACCGAAGTGTACGCCTTTGAAAACGGCGGTTTGCGTCAGGTCACTCATCAAAACGATGCTCTGTTTGCCGAATTGGAACTCGGCCAGACAGAAGAAGTCGGCTTCAAAAGCAAAGACGGAACCGACGTGTACGGATTGCTGACTTATCCGGTCGGATATGTGAAAGGCACGAAAGTTCCGATGCTGTTGAGGATTCACGGCGGCCCGAATGCTCAGGATCAACATACTTTCGCCTTTGAACGACAGTTGTTCGCCGCCAATGGTTATGCCGTGTTGGCGGTGAATTATCGCGGCAGTTCCGGGCGCGGGCAGAAATTTTCGCGCGCGATTTTTGCCGATTGGGGACATTACGAAGTCGAAGATTTGCACGCTGGCGTTGACCACGTAGTCAAAATGGGAGTTGCTGATCCTGACCGGTTGGGCGTTGGAGGTTGGAGTTACGGCGGCATTCTGACCGATTACCTGATCGCCAGCGACAACCGCTTCAAAGCGGCCACCAGCGGCGCGGGCACGGCGTTCACGGTTTCGTATTACGGCACGGATCATTACATCACACAGTACGACAACGAAATCGGCCCGCCGTGGAATCCGAAATCCTGGGAGACTTATCAGAAGTTGTCATACCCATTCCTGCACGCCGATCGCATCAAAACGCCTACGCTGTTTTTGTGCGGTGAAAAGGATTTCAACGTCCCGGTCGCTGGCAGCGAACAGATGTATCAGGCGCTCAGAAGCCTGGGCGTGGACACGCAACTGGTGATTTATCCGAACGAGAATCACGGCATTCAACGCCCCAGTTACGTGCGCGACCGATACGAACGCTACCTAGCCTGGTACGAAAAATACCTGAAGAAGCCCTCCGCCCCTGCTTCTGCTTCAGGAGCCAGTAAGGTCGAAAAATAGTTTCAAACTACGAATGAGCACAAATAACCACGAATCGGAAAACCTAATACCCGATTAAATCTTCTTCGTGAACGTTCGTACTCATTCGTAGTTAATCCGTAGCTCTCTGCGTAATTCATGAAAAAGATCGTCGAGTGCATTCCCAATTTCAGCGAAGGCCGTGACGCCAGGAAGATCGAATTGATCGCCGCAGCCATTTCTTCGGTGGACGGCGTGGCGGTGCTCGACCGCACGATGGACGCCGATCACAACCGTTCGGTCATCACTTTTGCGGGCGAACCGGAAGGCGTGTTGCTGGCGGCAATTCGCGCGGCGGCCACGGCAGTGGAATTGATTGACCTGAATCAACACGACGGTGAACATCCGCGAATGGGCGCGTTGGACGTGTTGCCGTTTGTGCCAATCAAAAACGTGACGATGGAAGAATGCGTCGAACTGGCTCGTAAAGCCGGGGAACGCATTGCCGAAGAACTCGCCATTCCCGTGTATCTGTACGAACAGGCGGCGACGCGGCCTGACCGCATTGATCTGGCCAATGTGCGGCGCGGCGAATTTGAATCCATACGCGAAGAAATCCTGTTTCACCCCGACCGCAAACCCGATTTCGGCCCGCGCCAGATTCATCAAACCGCAGGAGCGATGGCGGTCGGCGCGCGCAATCCGCTGATCGCGTTCAACATCAACCTGGCCACCGAAGATTTGACCATCGCGAAAAAGATCGCCAAAGCCGTGCGCGGCAGCAGCGGCGGACTGCAAAACGTCAAAGCCCTGGCCATGCAGTTGAAACACCGTCGCCGGGTGCAGGTTTCGATGAACCTGGTGAATTACGAAGCGACGCCGATTTTTCGCGTTTTCGATCTGGTCAAACGCGAAGCCGAACGATACGGCGTCGCCATCGCCGGAAGCGAAATCGTCGGACTGATTCCGCAAGCGGCGCTCAATGCCAGCAGCGAGTTTTATCTGCAACTCGAAAATTTCAGCGAAGATTTGGTGCTCGAACATCGCCTGCACGCGGCCTTGTCAGAAAGCTTTTCGGAAATCGGCGCGGGGTTGAAGGACGAGGCCGCCATCGAAGATTTTGAAACACTGGAAAGCGACGCCGAAATGAATCTGGCGCTTCCGTCACCACAACCATCTACTTCGCCCGCCAGCGCGGTTGCTGCGCGCAGCCTGTCGCCGGAAAGCGGCAGCATTGCCGCTTACGCCGGAATGCTGGCCACCGAACTGGCGATTATGGTCGGCAAGATGACTGCCAATCATAAACCCGCGCTCGAAGACGAAGTCGTCATCCTGCTGGAACGGTTGGAACAGTTGAGCGCAGATTTGCAGCTTGCGTTGAAAGAAGACGTTGAATGCCGCGAAGGCGTGCTGGATGCAGTCAATTTACCGCGCGAATCCGAAGCCGAAAAACTGGCGCGATCCATGGCCATCGAACAAGCGACCAAAAACGCAGTGGCCATTCCGCTGCGCATTGCGGAAAGCGCCGTGCAGGTATTGGACATTCTCAGCGACCTTTACGAAATGGGAAACGCCGGTGGGTTTTCCGACCTGGCGCTGAGCGCTCAGCTTTCGGTAACGGCTATACGTGGCGCGGCATACAACATTCTGCCCAGCGTGATGAACATCAGCGACCGCGAATTCGCCGACGATTGCCGCGCGCAAATTCTGGACATGCTGCAAACCGGAAATGACGTTGCCGACCGCATCGAAAATTTCTTCCTGCGGCTGTATCCATCTGAATGAATCTTGAAGGTTGAAAATTGACGGCCTCAGCGCCTGCCCCTACAATCCGCGCCAACAGAAGGCCACCCCGAATTTCAACCAGAGGAATGCTATGACCCAGGAACAGATGGAAAATGCGATGAACTTTATTGTCGAACAACAGGCGAAATTTGCTGTTGACATGGAATTGATGAAAGAGGCGCATGAACAGCGAATGAAAGAAATTCATGCCGTTCAATCAGTACATCAGGAACTGTTGGAAAAACTGACTGAAGCAAGCGTCAATACATTCGAGGCAATCGCCGAACTCATCAAGGCTCAGAAACGGACGGATGAAAAGCTGGCTGAAACCGATGAGCGGCTGAATGTTCTGATTACCATCGTCGAAAACCACATCAGCAATCACAACGGCATTCATGGAAACTGAAGTTTTATGACCGGTAAATCTGACCTTGCCAATCTCAAAGAAATTCTGCGCGGCGAACTCCCAGCGTTGTCAGCTAAATATCATGTCAACTCCATGGAAGTCTTTGGGTCCTATGCTCGCCAAGAACAAAACGAAGAAAGCGATCTGGACCTGCTGGTCACCTTCAACGAAACACCAGGTTTGTTGAAATTCGTCGAACTGGAAAATCATTTGTCCGATTTGCTGGGAATCAAAGTTGACCTGGTGATGAAAGATGCGTTAAAGCCAAATATCGGTCAGCAAATCATCAAAGAGGCGGTCACAGTATGAAATCCGGGCGGACTTACACCGATTATTTGAACGACATTCTTGACGCCATAAAAAAGGCTGAGAGTTTTATTGATTCGATAACTGTCGAAGAATTCAAAAAAGACGACAAGACGATTTTTGCTACTGTTCGCGCTTTGGAAATCATTGGCGAAGCCGCCAAACGAATCCCGGACGAAATTCGCCAGCAACATCCTTCTATCGCCTGGCGGGAAATGGCCGGAATGCGAGACAAACTCACACACGATTATTTCGGCGTCAATATCGAAGTAGTCTGGAAAACTGTCGTTGAAGACTTGCCGTCTTTGCGTGCGGCAATCAGTCAAATTTCCCAAAATCCATCCACTTAGAGATTCGTTTATGTCTACAAGAAGATTATCAACTGTTACCTTGCTAAGCTTTGCCCTGCTGCTTTCGCTGCTGGCAACGCCGCCATCTTTCAAACCGATTTCTTCCATTGATCTGGCTTCTTCTTCCGAAGCGGCTTCGCGTCCGCCAGTACGCGCCAAACATGGCATGGTTTCATCGGTCAGCCAGATTGCTTCGCAAGTCGGCGTGGACGTGTTGAAACGTGGCGGCAACGCCGTGGATGCAGCCGTCGCCGTAGGGTTGGCTTTGGCAGTGGTTTGGCCGGAAGCAGGCAACCTGGGCGGCGGCGGGTTTATGGTCATTCGCAAAGCTGACGGAACCGCGACGGCGATTGATTACCGCGAAACGGCTCCGGCAGCGGCTTATCGCAACGTCTACCTGAACGAAAAAGGCGAATACATCAAAGAGTCTTCGACCTTTGGCCATCTGGCCGCCGGAGTTCCCGGAACCGTGGCGGGAATGGCGTATGCGCTGGAAAAATACGGCACGATGAAATGGGCGGACGTAGCCGAACCGGCTCGCAAACTGGCGGCGGATGGTTTCCCTGTCTGGTATCAACTGGAAACCAGTTTGAAAAACGGCAGCAGGCAGTTGAGCCGTAATGCCGAATCGAAACGCATCTTTTTGCGCGACGGCAAACCTTATGAAACAGACGAAATGTTCAAACAGCCGGAACTGGCCGCGACGTTCGAGCGGATGATCCAAAACGGCCCGCGCGAATTTTACGAAGGCAAAACCGCGCAGTTGATCGAAGACAGTATGAGGCGCGCCAACGCCAAAACCGCCAAAGGCGATTGGTGGATGACCGTTGAAGATTTGAAAAAGTACAAACCGGTCGAACGCGCGCCGTTGCGCGGCAAATATCGCGGGCACGAAATCATCACCATGCCTCCGCCGTCGTCGGGAGGCATCGCCATGCTGCAAATGCTGAACATTCTGGAACGTTACGATCTGAAAAAAATGGGAGCCGGTTCGTCGCAATCCATTCACGTCATGATCGAAGCCATGCGCCGGGCCTTTGCCGACCGCGCGGAATTTCTGGGCGATCCTGACTTTGTCAAAGTTCCCGTCGCTGGGCTGACTTCGCGCGGATACGCCGACAAACTGGCGACGACGATTGATCCGAATCGCGCTTCGACCTCGAAGGAAATCAAACATGGCAACCCGTCGAGATTTGAATCCGAACAGACAACGCATTTCACAGTGGTGGACAAAGACGGCAACGTCGCCACCAACACTTACACGTTGAACGGCAGTTACGGCTGCCACGTAACCGTCGAAGGCGCGGGCTTTCTGCTGAACAACGAAATGGACGATCTGGCGCCGGAACCCGGCAAAGCGAATATGTACGGTTTGATTCAGAGCGAAGCCAACGCCGTCGCGGCTGGCAAACGTCCGCTGTCTTCTATGACGCCGACCATTGTCTTGAAAGACGGCAAATTCTGGTTCGCGCTCGGCAGTCCAGGCGGGCCTACGATCATCAACACCGTCATGCAAACCATCATCAACGTCATTGATCACGGAATGAACATACAGCAGGCGATTGACTGGCCGCGATTCCATCATCAATGGATGCCGGATGAAATCCGCTGGGAACTGCTGGGCATTTCGCCCGACACCATGCAAAAACTGACTTCGATGGGTCACAAATTCGCCGAACGCCCTGGCAACATGGGCGATTGCGAAGCCGTGATGATCGAAGACAAAACCGGCGTTCGGCTCGGCGGCAGCGACGGGCGACGCAATGGGTATTCGGTCGGGTATTAGCTCTCAAACAGTAGCTTTTCTTTCGGTTTCATTTGCCATTTTTCGATTTGCCAATTGCCATTTGTCATCAAGCGCGCTCTGCCAATGACAAATGAAAGATGGAAAACGGCAAATGGAAAATGAAACCGTCTCGCCTTCTTACAACTTAAAGCTCGCTCAGGAGGAACAACGCATGCCCCCCCGTAAATTCGTTTTCCTGTTCTGCTGTGTGGTATTCGGCAGCGTCGCTATCAACCACCTCTTTTCAACTGGCAATAACATAGCCGCCGCTCAAGCCAGAATCGTTCGCGTCGCCGCAGCCAACGGTCCCATCGGCGGAACGATCAACGTACCCATCGAAATCGTTTCGCAAGGCGATGAAAATGCCGTCGGGTTCAGTTTGACCTTCGACGCCGCCGTGCTCGGCAATCCGCAAGTGTCGCTCGGCAGCGATGCCTCTGGCGCAACCATCAACAGCAACGCTGGCCAGGCGGCTCAAGGACGATTCGGTGTGGCATTGGCCTTCCCAGCCAGCCAGAGTTTCGCCGCAGGAGTTCGGCAAATGGCCGTCGTCACATTTTCGGTTGCCGCTAACGCCGATTTCGGCACGACGAATCTTGGCTTCGCAGATCAACCCGTCGTGCGCGAAGTCGCAGACATCACCGCCAACGCATTGGCCACAACCTTTACCGGCGGAGCCGTCACCCTGACCAAAGGCTTTGAAGCCGATGTCAGCCCGCGTCCCGACGGTGACAACAATGGAACCGTGACGATAACGGATTGGACACAAATCGGTTTGTTCGTTGCGGGAATTGATACGCCCGCGCCGGGCAATGAATTTCAGCGCGCCGATTGCGCTCCGCGAACCGGATTGGGCGATGGAAAGATCACTATCATTGATTGGACGCAAGCCGGTCGTTATGCCGCAGGACTCGATCCGGCAACTCCAGCGGGCGGCCCGACCACGGCCAGCAGTTCTTCGCTGGTTGGTGATCGGTGGTCGGTGGCTGGTGGCCGGTCGTTGCTCGCTGAAACTTCTCTGAACTCGCCAACCGTTCGCTTGCGACAGTTACCGACCACCGACCACCGCCAACCAACCACCTCTTCCGTCGAAATCGAAGCGCAAGGCAACGAAAACGCTCTGGGATTTAGTCTGGTCTTCAATTCATCAAATTGGCGTTTGCTCGACGTGTCTGCCGGACGCGATGCCAGAGAAGTTTCGCTGCACATCAATTCGTCGCAAACCGAACGCGGACAGATCGGCATTGCGATGGCGTTGCCGGTCGGTCGCACCTTCGCTGCCGGAACTAGACAATTGATCGTCTGCCGGTTTGCGCCGATCACGACTCGCAAAGGTTTGCCGTTGGCAATCAAGTTCGGCGACCTGCCCATTGCCCGCGAAATCGCCGATGTCGAAGCCAATCCGGTTGCAGCGCTGTTTTCCGCCGAAGAAAAAGAGTTCGGCGAATTGACCAATGTCTCCGCGGCCAGTTTTGTAGGAAACGTGTTTGCGCCGGGACATATGGTCACGGCGTTTGGCACGAATCTGGCGACGACCACGGCAACCTCAACTTCCCTGCCCGATCAGTTGGGCGGAACACAGGTTTCGATTCTGGACAGCGTGGGCATCGAACGATTTGCGCCCTTGCTGTTCGTTTCCGAACGACAAATCAATTACCTGATGCCGGAAGACCTTGCCGAAGGCGCAGCGACTGTAATCGTCACCAATGCGGCTGCAACAATTTCAAAAGAACTGATTGAAATTGCGCGAGTGGCTCCGGGATTGTTTTCCGCCAACGCCGATGGAAAAGGATTGGCCGCTGCCGTCGCCTTGCGCGTCAAAGCTGATAATTCTCAGCAGTTCGAATCAATTGCGCGGTTTGACCAATCGCAGCGGCGTTTTCTGGATGAACCTCTGCGCAGAGCAAGCGATGACGAAGAGTTGTATTTGATCCTGTTCGGAACAGGTTTTCGCCACGCGGTGTCAGTACGCGCGGAACTGAACGGCCAGCCGGTTGAAGTCGTATACGCCGGACGGCAAGGCAATGCTTCGGAATTGGCGGGGCTGGATCAAATCAATCTGCGGCTGCCCAAAAATCTGCGGCTCAGCGGTGACGTTGTGTTGAATGTCATTGTTGACGGCCATCGAGCCAATTCACTCAACATCAGAATGCGGTAAATCGTCTGACGCTTTTCTGACTCACATTTCGGAGAAATTCCATGACCAAGCTGGCTTGCCCATTGAAGGGAAAACTGCGCATGGCGTTGATGTCGGCTCTGTCACTCTGCCTGTTTGCAATGTCAGCGGTGTATTTACGCAATTACAGCGCTAGCGCAGACGGCAAGCGAATCAAAGCAAAACCAACCGTCGAACCCAAATCGCAAGCATCCATCTCCATCGCTCAACAATCGCAGCCGCAAAATCCTAATTCCGTAGCTGGTGGATCGGGCGCGATTTCTGATTCGCGTGCGGTCAATCCCCTGCCTGAATCCTTCGATCAATGGCTGAACCTGGAAGAATGGCCCATCGGATTTTCCGCCGACGCCAAAGCTCGCAAGTATCACGTCAAGAAAGCCGACGAACCTGACAAGGCGATGCAATACTATTTGCGCAGGCGTTTGCCCGAAGGCGAAACCCAATTGCCGGTCGAAAAATACTTCGAGGCGATGGAAGCCATGCAGCAGATGAACGTCTTTTCCACCGCCGACAACCGATTGTTGACGCGCGAAGAATTGAAAAGTTCGCTCGAACAGCCGCGACTTGGAACCTGGACGCCGCTTGGCCCAGGCAACATAGGCGGACGAACACGCGCCATTCTCATCAATCCCGACGACCCGAACATCATGTACGCGGCTGGCGTTGCCGGAGGCGTCTGGAAAAGCGTCAACGCAGGCGCAAGCTGGACGCCGATTTCCGATTTGATCGCCAACATCGCCGTCAACTGTCTGGCGTTCGACCCCAAAAACGCCGACACCATTTACGCTGGAACCGGCGAAGGCTTTTTCAACGGCGATGCCGTCCGCGGAGCAGGCATTTTCAAATCCATTGACGCCGGCGCAACCTGGTCGCGGTTGGCCAACACCAACATCCCGGAATTCTGGTACGTCAACGATTTGATCGTCAGCCCCAACGACAGTCGCCGCATTTATGCCGCCACCTGGTTTGGCGTCTGGCGTTCGACCGACGAAGGGTTGAACTGGACAAACGTGTTGCCAGTTACGGTCAGCGGCGGATGCCTCGATCTGGAAGCGCGAACCGATCAGCAAACCGATTATTTATTCGCGGCCTGCGGAAACTTTCAGCAGGCGACCATCTATCGCAAATCCAACGCAGAAACCGCCGGAAGCTGGGACGCAGTGTTGAGCGAACCCGGCATGGGGCGCACAGCCATTGCGGTTGCGCCGTCGAATCAGAATATCGTTTACGCCGTGTCCACAGCGCTGAGCGGCGCTTATGCCAACGGATTGCATGCATTTTTCCGTTCGGACAATGGCGGCAATTCGTTCACGGCAATGGTTCGCAACACCGACGCCAACAAGGTCAACACGACGATTTTGTCCAATCCGCCGTTTGCCAACGCCGTCGTCTGCAAAAACGGCGCGGCGGACAATCTAGGCGGGCAATCGTGGTACGACCTGACGATTGCCGTTGACCCTGTGGATGCCAATCGCGTCTGGGTAGGCAGCATTGATCTGGCACGTTCGGACGACGGCGGAACCAATTGGGGCTTCGCAGCCTTCGCTTATGAAAGCTTCGGCGGATCGCTGATTTACGGCAAAGACGACCAGCTTCATCCCGACCAGCACTTTCTGGTTTTCCATCCACAATACAATGGCACGACCAACCAGCAATTATTCGTCGGCAACGACGGAGGCGTCTGGCGAACGACCAATGCCCGCGCTCCGGTTTCGACAGGGCCGCTTGCCGCCTGCAACGCACAAAACAACAAGGTGCAATGGCAACCGCTCAACAACGGTTACGGCGTGACACAGTTTTATCACGGCACGGTGTACCCGGACGGCAAGACATACCTGGGCGGCACGCAGGACAACGGAACTCCGCGCGGCAACGACACCGACGGTCCCGACAAATGGAAGATGATTTTTCTGGCTGACGGAGGTTATTCGGCAGTGGACTTGTTCGATACGAACACAATTTACGTTTCGACACAGGGCGCAGGTTTTCGCAAATCCACCGATGGCGGCGCAACGTTTTCGACTGTAACGGCAGGGCTGGCCGGAGGCGTGTCGTTCATCACGCCTATGACTCAAGACCCCAGCGATCCGGCGCGGTTTTACACTGGCGGCACGTTGCTGTTTCGCTCGAACAAGATGACGTTCTGGGAACAACTCGGTTCTCCTTCGACGGTGATCGGAGCAAGCAACGCCTTGAGCGCGCTGGCCGTTGCGCCCACCGATTCCAATTACGCTTTGTTTGGCCAGGGCGACGGTTCCATCATTCGCACCACACGCGCGTTGGCCTTGTCGCCGATCAATCCTTTGTCAGCCAGCTTCGAACGTTCATCGCGCCCGCGTGCAGGAAATGTTTCCTGGCTGGCGTTCGATCCAACTGACAAAAACACTGCTTATGCGACTTATTCAACTTTCTTCGGCGCGCATGTTTGGAAAACGACGAACGCGGGCGAATCCTGGTCGCCGATTGACGGTTCGGGCGAAACAGGCATCCCGGATATTCCGGCGCATTGCATTGTGATTGATCCATCGAACACTGCGCGGTTGTATGTCGGGACTGATCTGGGCGTGTTTGTTTCGCTGGATGGCGGAGCCACCTGGACGGTGGAAAACACAGGCTTCGCCAACGTCGTCACAGAAACGCTGACTCTGAATGTCGTCAACGGCGTGACATCGTTGTACGCCTTCACACACGGACGCGGCGCGTTCAAAGTGACGGCCAACATGAACGGTTGCAACTTTGCGTTGTCGAAAGCCGGCGACAAGGTTGCGGCAACCGGCGGCGATTTGACTGTCAATGTCAACGTCGCTCCGGGCGGTTGCAACTGGCGCGCGGAAAGCAATTCGCCGTGGATCACTGTTGAGCCGGGAGCTGGCGGCAGCGCGAACGGCGCGGTCAATTTGAAAGTCGCCGCCAATACCGCCATCGGTCAACGTTTCGGCACGGTCGCCATTGCCGGACGCAGTTTCACCATCACGCAGGATGGATTGCCCGATCTCGACGCGCCGACTGTTCGCATCACCACGCCGAACACTGCAACGATCAACCAGACAACTGCGTTGATCGCGGTTTCCGGCACGGCCACAGACAATGTTCGCGTGGCTTCGGTTTCGTGGCGCAGCAATCGCGGGCAAAGCGGCACGGCGTCAGGAACGACCAATTGGGCGTTCATAGCGCAATTGGTCGGCGGCAGCAACGAACTCACAGTTGTGGCCACCGATGACGCAGGCAACATCAGCCAGGCCAGAACGCTGGTGGTCAACGTCGTTACGCCAGGCGTGCTGGTGACCGTTGCCGGAACCGGCACGAACGGATTCAGCGGAGACGGCGAACAAGCCATCACGGCGAACGTTTCCCGCCCGATTCGCATGACCATGGACGCCGCAGGCAATTTGTATTTCGCCGACTTGAATAATCATCGCGTTCGTCGCGTGTCGCCAACAGGCATCATCACTACGGTTGCGGGTAATGGCGTTGCCGGGTTCAGCGGCGACAACGGCCCGGCCACTTCAGCGCAATTGAACAATCCGCTCGGCGTGGCGCTGGATCGAAACGGTAATTTGTTGATCGCCGACAGCGGCAATCAACGCATTCGACGAGTCAACGCAGCGACAGGCGTCATCGCCACCATTGCCGGAACCGGCGAAACGGGATTCAACGGCGACGGCGGAGCCGCCACCAACGCGCGCGTCAACTCGCCGGAAAACGTCTTTGCGGACAAAGACAACAACATCTTCATCGCCGATTTCGGCAACCATCGCATTCGCAAAATCGCCGCCAACGGCGGAACGATTTCTACCGTCGCCGGAACCGGCGCAATAGGCTTCAGCGGCGACGGCGGCCTTGCGACCGCGGCCAATTTGTCTTCGCCGACGGATGTGGCGGTGGACGACGCAGGCAACATTTACATTTGCGCTGCGGGCAACAACCGCATTCGCAAAGTCACAACCGACGGCGTCATCAACACGATTGCCGGAAACGGCAATACGACGTACAACGGCGACAACATACTGGCGACGGCGGCGGCATTGAACAATCCGCAATCCATCGCGCTGGACGCGGCGGGCAACGTTTACATTGTGGATCGCGGCAATTCGCGCATTCGCAAAGTGACCGTCAGCAGCGGCGCCATCGCCACATTGGCCGGAGGCAACGCGGGGTTTTCGCCCGATGGTTCGTCCACCACGCTGGCGCGATTGAACCAACCGACCGGTATTACGCTGGACGCGGCGGGCAATGTCTTTTTCTCCGACCGAGACAATTTTCTGATTCGCCGCATCGTCAACGCTCTCAGCGGCGACACCATTGCGCCAACAGTGGCTTTCACTCCGACGATTCCTTCTACCTTGCTGCCTGCAAACCCAATCGCATTGAGCGGAACCGCCAATGACAACGGCTCGGTCACGCTGGTTCGTTGGAGCAATGACCGCGGCGGCGGCGGCACAGCCATCGGCACAGCGACCTGGACGATTCCGTCGGTGACCTTGTTGCCGGGCGTCAACAACATCACTGTCACGGCGTGGGACGCCAGCGGCAACGCAGGTTCGGCAGTAACGACGGTGAATTACCAGACTCCGCAAGTGGTGGTGACGATTGCCGGAACTGGCGCGGCTGCCAACAGCGCCGACGGAGGCGCAGCGACAGCCGCTGCAATCTGGCTGCCTCGCGGTCTGGCGGTGGATTCGATGGGAAATGTGATTTTTGCGGATACCGTCAACCGCCGCGTTCGCAAAGTCTCCCCGAATGGCGTCATCACGGCTTTTGCCGGAACTGGCGAAGTCGGTTCGGGCGGCGATGGCGGCCAGGCCAAAGACGCGACGTTCAATTTGCCGAGCGGCGTGGCGATTGACGCCGCAGGCAATGTTTACATCAGCGACAGCAATACGCATCGCGTTCGCAAAGTTGCGCCGGACGGCGTCATTACAACGGTTGCGGGAACCGGCGTCGGATTTGGCGCATACAACGGCGACGGCATTTTGGCCAAAGACGCTGAACTGGCCGGCCCGCAAGGCCTGGCGGCGGACAAAGACGGCAATTTGTACATTGCCGACCGCAACAACAATCGCATTCGCAAAGTCACCATTGCCGACGGCAAAATCAGCACAGTGGCAGGAACCGGATTGTTCGGATTTTCAGGCGATGGCGGATCGGCGATTGAAGCCGATCTGGCATTGCCAACAGGCGTGGCGGTGGACGCGGCAGGAAACATTTACATCGCCGATCAAGGCAACAACCGCATTCGCAAGGTCAATGCTTTCGACAAGAAAATTACGACCATCGCCGGAACCGGCATCGCTGGCTTCAGCGGCGATGGAGGACCATCGGTCAATGCTCAAATCAGTTTGTCGTTCACGTGTTTTCTGACGGTTGATGTTTCGGGCAATCTGTTTTTTGCCGACCGCAACAACAATCGCATTCGCAAAATCACCGCTAACACTGGCGTCATTTCGACAGTCGCTGGAACAGGAGGCTTCGGTTTCAATGGTGACGGCACTGCGCCGAGTGGAACGAATCTGACTTTGCCTGTTGGCGTGGTTGTGGATTCAGCGGGCAATTTGTTCTTTTCCGACTCCACCAGTCGCGTGCGGCGCACACGGTCGGCGGACGGGTTGCGAACCATAGCGACAGTTTCCGCCGCCAGCTTTTCGCAAACGGCAGGCGTCGCGCCGGAAGAAATCGTCGCTGGATTCGGCTCCGGTCTGGCTTCGTCTCTTGCCGTGGCGTCCAGTTTGCCGCTGCCGAATTCGCTGGGCGGCACGACGGTCAAGGTACGCGATAATCTGAACGTCGAACGGCTGGCTCCGCTGTTTTTCGTTTCGCCGGATCAGGTCAATTACCAGATTCCCAGCGGAACGGCTGCGGGCTTGGCAACGGTGACGGTCACCAATCCAAATGGAGAAGTGGTCATCGGCTCGGTGATGGTTTCCAATGTCGCGCCGAGTTTGTTCAGCGCCAATTCCAGCGGAACCGGACTGGCCGCTGCCGTTGTTTTTCGCCGCAACGCCGCCGGAGTGGATTCGTACGAATCTGCTGCTGGGCCTATTGACCTGGGACCGGCAGGCGACATCGTGCTGCTGATTCCCTTCGGAACCGGATTGCGCGGATTGACCGATGTGTCGAACGCGCGCGCCACAATCGGCGGAGTCAATGCCCCGATCTTTTTCATCGGAGCGACTCCGGGACAGATAGGCCTCGATCAAGCCAACTTGCTACTTGATCGCAGTTTGATTGGGAAAGGAACCGTTGACGTGGTGCTGACTGTGGATGGCAAAACCGCCAACACCGTTACCGTCACCATCAAGTAGGTGTGAAAGACGGCAGGAAGAGGTTTCGCTGACTTCTTCCTGCCGCTTTATTGAGCGACTCTTCAGAGCGTTTGCGGTTTGAAAGTATGAACCGCCTGCACGTACAGCGCGCGTTCGTAAGCCGTCGGATCAGGGCAATGCAATTGGCTCAAGCTGCCGCGCATCTGCGCGACCGAAACGTATTCGTGCTTGTCCATCCATTCCACCATCGCGCGTTCGATCAATCCGATTTGCGGCAATCCGCGTTCGTACAGCACCGAACACAACATCGTCACATTCGCTCCGGCCATCAGCAGTTTCAACGCATCAATCGCCGAATGCACGCCACTGGTGGCAGCCAGTTGCGCCCGAATCTTCCCGTAAAGAATTGCAATCCAACGCAGCGGCAACCGAATGGAAGACGAACGGCTGAACAGGACATTCGTCCGCACTTCCAATGCTTCCAAATCGAAATCCGGTTGATAAAAACGATTGAACAACACCAACGCATCCGCGCCTGCATCGTCCAGCCGTTTGGCCATGTTGGCGAAGCTGCTGAAAAACGGCCCCAGCTTTACGGCCACCGGAATTTCCACCGCTTCTTTCACCGCGGCGACAATGTCCAGATAATTTTGCTCGACCTCAGCGCCCGTCAGTTCCGCGTCTGTCGGAATTGAATAAATGTTCAGTTCCAACGCATCCGCGCCTGCTTCGGCAATACGTTTGGCGGATTCCGTCCAGCGTCCCACGTGCGTGCCGTTCAAACTGGCGATGATCGGAATGTCCACCGCTTGTTTGGCGCGACGAATGTGTTCCAGATACGCGTCCAACCCGAAATGCAAAAACTCCGGTTCGGGAAAAAAGCTCAGCGCTTCGGCAAAACTGTCCGCGCCGTGCGTCAGATGGTGATGCAATTCATACCGTTCCAGCATCAACTGCTCTTCAAACAGCGAATACAACACGACGGCGGACGCGCCCGCTTCGGCCATGCGTTTGATGTTGTCCAGATTCTGCGACAGCGGCGAAGCCGACACCACCAATGGCGTGCGCAACGTCATCCCCAGATAATTGGTCTGCAAACTCATTCCTTGTCCTCCGCATCGGGTTTGGATTCTGCTGAACCGGACTGATGTGAAACCAACGATTCATACAGTCGCCGACGCAAGGTGGCGTCCTGTTGCGCCTGTTCAAACAATCGCGCGGCTTCGTCCGGATGACTCTTGGTCAACATCTTGAAGCGATTTTCCATCAGCAAATAGTTTTCAATCGGCACTTTCATCGCTGGCGAATCCAGCGACAACGAATGTTCGTGTTCCGGGTGGTAACGATATAACAACCAGTGCCCCGCATTGACCGCCGCCTTTTGGTTCTGCATGCCTGTCGTCATGTTGATGCCGTGCGCGATGCAGTGACTGTAGGCAATGATCAGCGAAACGCCGTCATAAGCTTCGGCTTCCAAAAATGCTTTCAGCGTGTGTTCGTCGCGCGCGCCCATTGCCACGCTGGCGACGTAAACATTGCCGTAACTCATGGCGATCAAACCCAGGTCTTTTTTGCGCGCGTGCTTGCCTCCGGCGGCGAACTTGGCGACGGCGGCTCGTGGCGTCGCCTTCGACATCTGGCCGCCGGTGTTCGAATACACTTCGGTGTCGAGCACCAGAATGTTGACGTTGCGCCCGCTGGCCAGCACGTGATCCAACCCGCCAAAACCAATGTCGTACGCCCAGCCGTCACCGCCCACAATCCAGACGCTCTTTTTGACCAGCAAATCCGCGAGCGGCAACAACAGCTTCGCTTCGTCGGATTTCAAACCGAGCAGTTTTTCTTTCAAGGCCGTCACGCGCTGACGCTGTTCGTGAATGTCTGCTTCGTCTGTTTGCGAAGCGGAAAGAATTGCCGATGCCAATTCATCGCCAAGTTGCGAAGCCTGCCGCTTCAACAGCTCTTCGGCAAACTCGCGCTGTTTGTCGAGCGAGACGCGAAAGCCCAAACCGAACTCGGCGTTGTCTTCAAACAGCGAATTCGCCCACGCCGGGCCGCGCCCTTCGGCGTTTTGCGCCCAGGGCGTGGTCGGCAAGTTCGCGCCGTAAATCGAAGAGCAGCCCGTCGCATTGGCAATCAACGCGCGGTCGCCGAACAGTTGCGAGAGCAATTTCAAATACGGCGTTTCGCCGCAGCCCGAACACGCGCCGGAAAATTCAAACAATGGTTGTTGCAACTGTTGCTGACGAATGTTGGAGATTTTGATCAGTCGCCGATCCGTTTCCGGAATGGTCAGGAAGTAATCCCAGTTGTCGCGTTCGGCGTCGCGCAGCGGCGGTTGCGGAACCATGTTGATGGCTTTCAACCGCGCCTGTGATTTGTTTTTGGCCGGGCATACGTCCACGCAAATGCCGCAACCGGTGCAATCTTCCGGCGCAACCTGGATGGTGTATTTCTGTCCTGCCCATTCGCGGTCTTTGGCATCGCACGATTTGAAGGTTGCGGGCGCGGCGGCCAGATGCTGCTCGTCGTAAACCTTGATGCGGATGACGCTGTGCGGACAGACCATCGCGCATTTGCCACACTGAATGCAGACTTGTGTATCCCACACGGGAATTTCCGCCGCGATGTTGCGCTTTTCCCAGCGCGCAGTGTTGGTCGGAAAGACGCCATCCGCAGGCATGGCGCTGACCGGCAAGGCATCGCCGCGACCGGCGAAAATTTCACCGAACACGTTGCAAGCGAACGGCGGCGCATCAAGGAATGCTGACGGCGGCAGTTCCAGATGCCCGTTGAGTTTGGCCGGCGGCGTCACTTCGTACAAATGCGCCAGAGTTTCCTCCACAGCGCGCAAATTCATCTGGACGATCTCTTCACCTTTTTTGCCGTAGGTTTTCTTGATGGATTCTTTGATTGCAGCAATGGCTTCGTCGCGTGGCAGCACATCGGCAATGGCAAAGAAACACACTTGCAAGACAGTGTTGTTCTGTTTGCCCATGCCGCTTTCGCGCGCCACGCGGTCGGCATTGATGACATAAAACTTCAGTCGCTTATCCAGAATTTGTTGCTGCGTGCGACGCGGCAAATGCGACCAAACTTCTTCTGCTGCGTATGGCGTGTTCAGCAAAAAGACGCCGCCGGGTTCGATCAACTCCAACACGTCGTGACGTTCCAACAGCACAGGCTGATGACAGGCGACGAGATGCGCCTGCTGGATCAAATAGGTCGAACGAATCGGCTCCGGCCCGAAGCGCAAATGCGAGACAGTTTCGGAACCGGATTTTTTCGAATCGTAAACAAAATACCCTTGAGCGTAATGATCGGTTTGTTCGCCGATGATCTTGATGGAGTTTTTGTTCGCGCCGACCGTGCCGTCCGAACCGAGACCGTAAAACACCGCTCGCGTCACGTTGTGCGGTTCGATGGAAAAGGCTACGGCGAAATCCAGACTGGTGTGGCCGACATCGTCGCGGATGCCTATGGTGAAATGATTTTTCGGTTGCGGCTGCGACAGGTTGTCGAAAACAGCCTTGACCATCGCGGGCGTGAATTCTTTGGAAGCCAGACCGTATCTGCCGCCAACCACGCGCGGCAACGCGGCCAATGAAGCTTCGTGCAAGGCCGTCACGCAATCTTGGTAAAGCGGTTCGCCCGCGCTGCCCGGTTCTTTGGTGCGGTCGAGCACGGCAATGGCTTTGGTGGTCACGGGCAAAGCGGCGACAAAGCGCGCAGCATCAAACGGGCGATACAATCGAATTTTAACGACACCGACTTTCTGGCCTTGCGCATTCAATGCGTTCACGGTTTCGTGAACGGTTTCCGCGCCCGATCCCATCAACACGATGATGCGTTCGGCATCGGGCGCACCGTGGTATTCGTAAAGTTTGTATTGCCGCCCCGTCAGTTCGGCGAACAGGTTCATCGTGCGTTCGACCGTGCTGGCGCATTCGACATAAAACGGATTGACCGTTTCGCGGCCTTGAAAATACACATCAGGGTTTTGCGCCGTGCCGCGCAGCGTCGGATGGTCGGGCGACAATGCGCGAGCGCGCAATTCGGCAATTCGAGTTTCGTCCACAAAAGCGCGCAGCACTTGATCGCCGAGCGGTTCGATCTTGGCGATTTCGTGCGAGGTGCGAAATCCATCGAAGAAATGCAGAAATGGCAGCCGCGATTGCAAACTCGCCGCATGCGCGATCAAGGCGAAATCCTGTGCTTCCTGCACGGAATTCGAGCAAAGCATGGCCCAGCCCGTGGCGCGCGTGGCCATCACGTCGCTGTGGTCGCCAAAAATCGAAAGCCCCTGTGCCGCCAACGAACGCGCCGCAATATGAAAGACCGTCGGCGTCAATTCGCCCGCGATCTTGTACATATTCGGAATCATCAACAGCAACCCTTGCGAAGCGGTAAAGGTCGTAGCCAGCGCGCCGGTTTGCAACGCGCCGTGAACCACGCCCGCCGCGCCGCCTTCGCTTTGCATTTCGATGACAGCCGGAACCGTGTTCCACAGATTCAGTTTTCCCTGGGAAGCCCATGCGTCTGCCCATTCGCCCATCGGCGACGCAGGCGTGATAGGGTAAATGGCAATCACTTCGCTCAAACGGTAAGCGACTGAGGCAACGGCTTCGTTACCGTCCAACGTAACAAATTCTTTCACGGCGGATTCCTCCTCTTGTTCGGACAGCGTCAGTTCATTACGATGATGGGCAGCAAGGATTATGCCAACGCAATATCAAGTATTTACCGTAATCGTGGTGTGCAAAGTTGCTCACTGCTGAGCAAATTTGCTCAGCAGTGAGTTTGCTTGTTTCCAGACTTACCAATTCGAAAGAGGTTCTTATGACAAAGTCGCGCGTCAGAATTGTTGTGTTGTTGTCTCTGTTATCGTTCGTTGCTTTTGGCCAGGCGTCCAAAGAAGCGTTGCCGTATTTCACTGAACCGGCAATTTCGCCTGACCGCACGGAAATCGCATTTGTTTCCGGCGGCGACATTTGGACGGTTCCAGCCAGTGGCGGCGAAGCGCGGTTGCTCGTCGCTCATCCGGCCAACGAATCGCGCCCGCAGTATTCTCCCGACGGCAAACGGCTGGCATTTATTTCCAACCGCACAGGCGGCGGCGACATTTATATTTTGACTTTGGCGACGGGCGATTTGCGGCGGCTGACGTTCGACGACAGTAACGACCAGCTCGATGGTTGGTCGCGCGATGGCAAATGGATTTACTTCACCTCTTCAAGCAAGGACATCGCTGGCATGAACGATGTGTTCCGCATCAACAGCGAAGGCGGCACACCGATGCAAGTGACGGCGGATCGGTACACCAGCGAATTTTTCTCTGCTCCGTCGCCGGACGGAAAAACTTTGGCCTTTGCCGCGCGCGGCAACAGCGCAGGTCAATGGTGGCGCAAAGGCCACAGTCATCTGGACGAATCGGAGCTTTGGCTGTTGCACGATGGCGGCAAGTACGAACAGATCGTCGAACGCGGCGCGAAAAGCCAGTGGCCGATGTGGAGCGCCGATGGCCGCACGCTGTTTTTCATGTCCGACCGCAGCGGCGCGCAAAACCTTTGGTCGAAACAAATCGGCGGGCAGGCCAAACAACTGACCAAATTCACCAGCGGGCGCGTGCTGTGGCCGACAATCAGTTACGACGGCAAGACCATTGTCTTCGAACGCAATTTCGGCTTATGGAAATTCGACACGGCAAACGGCCAGGCCACAGAAGTACCCATCACGCGTCGAGGCGCACCGACTGGTCCCAGCATCGAACGTCTGACATTGACCAATGGTTTTCAGGATTTGGCGCTTTCGCCCGATGGCCGAAAAGTCGCGTTTGTCGCGCGCGGCGAAATCTTTGCAGCGTCTTCAAGAGACGGCGGCGACGCCGTGCGCGTCACGCGCACAGTCGCGGCGGAAAGCGACGTCGCCTGGTCGCCGGACAGCAAACGCATTGCCTACGTTTCGGAACGCGATGGCACGCCGCATCTGTTTTTGTATGACTTCACGGCCAACAGCGAAACGCAATTGACCAATGGCGCAGGAGCCGACGCTGCGCCTCGTTTTTCGCCCGACGGTAAATTGATCGCCTTCGTCCGCGACGGCAAAGAGCTTCGCGTTTACGAAACCGAATCCAAACAGGAGCGCAAACTGGCCGACGCCACAATGGAACGTCCGCCGTTTTTGAACAATCGTTCCTTCGCCTGGTCGCCCGACAGCAAATGGCTGGCGTTTTCGGCGGTCAGCGCCAAATCGTTTCGCAACATTTACGCTGTGCAGGCTTCAGGCGGCGAAGCCAAACAAATCAGTTCGCTGGCGTCTGTGTCCGGCAGTTCGATTTCCTGGCATCCGGACGGAACTTCGCTGCTGTTTCAAACCGTCATGCGAACCGAAAGCGGCCAGATCGCCCGCGTGGATTTGATTCCGCGCACGCCGAAATTCCGCGAAGACCAGTTCCGCGATCTTTTCCGCGAAGAACCACCGCGCATTCCAGGCCGTCCGCAAAATCCATCAGCGCAACCACAGCAACCGGCTCAACAACCTGCTGAACCTGCGCCGACGGCAACGGGCAGAAACGCTGTCAAACCGGTTGAAATTGTCTTTGAAGGCATTCGCGGGCGATTGAGTCTGTTGCCTGTGGGCGTGGACGTCAATTCGCTGACCATCAGCCCGGACGGCAAAACGCTGTTGATGGCGGCCAGCGCCGCCGGTCAGACAAATCTGTACACCTGGTCGCTGGATGAACTTGCTCGAACTCCGCCTGTCGCGCGGCAACTGACTTCGACACCCGGATTCAAAGGCGACGCACAGTTTTCGCCTGATGGCCGCGAAGTGTATTTCCTTGAACAAGGCCGCATCAGCGTCATCAACGTTGATACCAGACAGCCGCGCGCGTTGGCGGTTACCGCTGAACTGGACGTGGATTTTCATCAACAGAAACTGGAAGTTTTCCGACAAGCCTGGGCTTTGCAGCGCGATCATTTTTACGACGATAAATTCCATGGCGCGAATTGGGACGCCGTCCGTGCCGAATACGAACCGCGCATCGCTGGAGCGCGCACGCCCGACGAAATGCGCCGCTTGTTGAATTTGATGGTCGGCGAATTGAACGCTTCGCATCTGGGCGCGTCCGCTCCTTTCGGCGGTGGAAATCAGACAGGCGGGGCTGCTCCGGTCGGCAAACTCGGTTTGCGATTCGACCGCAACGAATACGAAACCAACGGGCGATTGAAAATCACCGAAATCATCACGCTCAGCCCGGCTGCGGTGGCTGGCGGCGTCAAAGTCGGCGATTACCTGTTGACAGTGGACGGCGCGCGCATCAACGCGCAAACCAATCTGGACGAATTGCTGCAACACAAAACCAACCGCCGCGTAGCGCTGACGATTTCATCTTCTGCCGACGGCTCTTCGCCGCGCGAAGTCGCCATTCGCCCTGTGACGACCGGCGCCGAAAAAGCTTTGCTCTATCGTCAATGGGTTGAAGATTGCCGCGCTTATGTCGCCAAGGTCAGTAACGGGCGGCTTGGTTACGTTCACATGCCTGATATGTCCGCGCAATCGCTGGCGCAGTTGTACACTGACCTCGACGACGACAACCACGCGCGCGAAGGCGTTGTAGTTGACGTGCGCAATAACAACGGCGGGTTCGTCAACGTTTACGCGATTGACGTGCTGGCGCGACGCGGCTATCTGACAATGACGCAACGCGGCATGCCGTCGGCTCCGGCGCGCAGCTATCTTGGCCAACGTTCGCTGGAATCGCCGACGATTCTGGTCACGAATCAACACTCGCTGTCAGACGCCGAAGATTTCACCGAAGGTTATCGCACGTTGAAACTCGGCAAAGTCGTAGGCGAACCAACCTCCGGCTGGATCATTTACACCTGGAATTTGCAGTTATTGGACGGCACAGGATTCCGCATGCCGCGCGTCCGCGTGCAGGACAACACAGGCCAGACGATGGAACTGAATCCGCGCCCGGTGGATGTGCCTGTGACCCGGCCAATCGGCGAAAGCTACACCGAACGCGACAGTCAGCTTGATGCGGCAGTCAAGGAATTGCTGAAACAGATTGACACTAACAAGAAGGAAAAAGCAGCAAGTAATGGAAAGTAACAACACGATTCAACAAACAATCTCGCCGATTGACGGTTCGGTTTATGCCGAACGCGAACTGGCAACTTCACAACAAATCGAAACCGCGCTGGCCAAAGCCGTCGCCGCGCAAATCGCTTGGCGGCAAACGCCAATCAGCGAACGCGCGGCCTTCTGTCTGAAAATGAAAGACTGGTTGGTGGAAAACTCCGACGAAATCGGCAAGGAATTGACCTGGCAAATCGGGCGTCCAATCGCCTACAGCCCGTTCGAGCTTCGCCGCGGATTCAACGAGCGCATCAATTTCATGTGCGAGATTGCCGAACGCGAACTGGCCGACATCGCCATTGAACCCAAAGACAACTTCCAGCGCTTCATTCGCCGCGAACCAGTTGGAACAGTGTTGGTCTTGGCTCCGTGGAATTACCCTTGGCTGGCTTCGGTCAATGCGGTGGTTCCGGCAATTCTGGCAGGCAACAGCGTCGTGCTGAAAATCGCGCCGCAAACTCCGCTGGTCGCCGAACGCTACTTTGAAGCGTTTATGGCGGCGGGTTTGCCCGAAGGTGTCTTCCAATTCCTGCACATTGATCACGATCAGGTCGCCGAAGTCATCAAAGATCGTCGCATTGGTTTTGTTGCTTTCACCGGCTCTGTCGCCGGAGGCCATGCCGTCCAGCGCGCCGCCAGCGAACGGTTTATCGCCACGGGCCTGGAACTTGGCGGCAAAGACCCGGCGTATGTTCGTCCCGATGCCAACCTGGCAGCCGCGATTGAAAATCTGGTGGACGGCGCAATGTTCAACTCCGGCCAATCGTGCTGCGCGGTTGAACGCATTTATGTGCATCAGGATGTGTTTGATCAATTTGTCGAAGGCGCGGTTGAACTGACAAAACAATATCGGCTCGGCAATCCACTGGAAGCGGACATCACGCTTGGCCCAATGGTGCGAACCGACGCCGCCGACAAAGCGCGCGCCCACATTGCCGAAGCTCTGGCCAAAGGCGCGAAGGCGTTGATTGACGAATCGCTGTTCCCGATGAGCAAAGCCGGAACGCCTTATCTGGCTCCGCAAATTTTGATCAACGTAAATCATTCGATGCTGGTGATGACGGAAGAAACCTTTGCGCCGGTCGTAGGCATCATGCCGGTCGAAGACGACGCAGAAGCCATACGGCTGATGAACGACAGCAAATATGGCTTGACGGCTTCGATTTGGACTTCGGATGTGGACGCGGCCTTGCGAATTGGTGATCAGATCGAAACGGGCACGTTTTATATGAACCGATGCGATTACCTGGATCCGGCGCTGGCGTGGGTAGGGATCAAAGATTCCGGACGCGGCTGCACGCTGTCTCGGCTGGGTTTTGAAGCCTTCACGCGTCCGAAGTCATTCCACTTGCGTTTGAGCCTGTAAACAGAAAAAGAATTTTTCTTGACCCTTCGTGCCTGCTGGCATATTTTCCCGCCGCGATTGCCCTTACTTGCAAAGTATTTTTATTGTCCGACAAGCTGCCAGCTTGTCGAGGTCTTCCCCGTAAAACAATTCGTTGGTCCGCAAAAGCGCCGACAAGCTGGCAGCTTGTCGGACTCTTCGGTTACGGCATGAATAATCTCTTTTTTGAACGTCCTATTCTCAACTCTCCCTACGTCTATCCTGCCCGGCATTGGGAACTGGATGAGCACGGCCAACCAACAGAGCAAACTATCGAAAGGCGTCGTGAGTCCAAGTACGTCACGCCGATCCCAAAACCCAAAAAGCAAAAAACATCTGCCAGACAGGGCGAAATTGTTTTTGACGAAGGCGCAGGGATTTCGACCGAACAGCAACAATACGACCCCACGCCGATCATCAACGAGCTTCGGTATTACGTGGATCAATGGCGCGCGCTGCCGAATCCAGCCGATTGGCAGGTGACACCCGAAACCGCGCGGCTGTTGCAACACTGGCGGCATCACCAATTCAGCGGCATACGGCCTTTTTTCTGTCAGATCGAAGCCGCAGAAACGGCCATCTGGTTGACCGAAGTTGCGCCGAATCTGGGGGCCAGAGGCAAAAAGTTTCTGGATCATCTGGCCAATGCCAACAACGACGCCAACCCGGAACTGATGCGGCTGGCGCTGAAGCTGGCCACGGGCGCGGGCAAAACTACCGTGATGGCCATGCTGATCGCCTGGCAGACGATCAATGCCGTGCGCTCTCCGAACAGCAAACGATTCACGCGCGGCTTTCTGGTGGTTGCGCCTGGCCTGACCATCAAAGACCGGTTGCGCGTGTTGCAGCCCAACGACCCGGACAGTTATTACGCGGACCGCGAACTTGTGCCCAACGATCTGCTGGAAGAAGTGAAAAAAGCCAAAATCGTCATCACCAATTATCACGCCTTCAAATTGCGCGAACGGATGGAACTTTCCAAAGGCGGGCGTTCACTGTTGCAAGGCCGTGGCGATGCCCTGAACACGCTGGAAACCGAAGGCCAGATGTTGCAGCGCGTCATGCCTGAATTGATGGGGCTGAAAAACATACTGGTCATCAACGACGAAGCTCATCACTGTTACCGTGAAAAACCCAGAAAGACGACCGACGATGCGGACGAGTTGAAAGGCGAAGACAAGAAAGAGGCTGAGAAGAACAACGAAGCCGCGCGGTTGTGGATTTCGGGTCTGGAAACGGTCAACCGCAAACTTGGCGTGACGCGCGTGATGGATCTTTCCGCCACGCCGTTTTTCCTGCGCGGCGCCGGTTATGTCGAAGGCACGTTGTTCCCCTGGACGATGAGCGATTTTTCGCTGATGGACGCCATCGAATGCGGAATCGTCAAATTGCCGCGTGTGCCTGTGGCAGACAACATTCCCGGCGCGGACGTGCCAAAGTTTCGCAATCTGTGGGAACACATCCGCGCCAAAATGCCGAAGAAAGGTAAAAGCAAGGCAGGCGCTCTTGATCCGCTCAGCTTGCCGGTCGAACTTCAAACCGCACTCGAAGCCCTATACGGGCATTACGAAAAAACTTTCAACCTGTGGCAGGAAGCCGGAATTTCCGTCCCGCCTTGTTTCATTGTCGTCTGCAACAACACGTCTACGTCGAAACTGGTCTACGATTACATTTCCGGCTTTATACGGGAAAGCGAAGACGGCAGCGGCCAGTTGGTCAATGGCCGTTTGCCGCTCTTTCGCAATTACGACGAATATGACAATGCGTTGCCGCGCCCGCGCACCTTGCTGATTGACAGCGAACAACTGGAATCCGGCGATGCGCTGGACGACAACTTCCGCAAGATGGCCGGGCCGGAAATTGAACGCTTCCGCCGTGAAATCATCGAACGCACCGGCGACCAGCGACAGGGCGAAAATCTGACCGATCAGCAACTGCTGCGCGAAGTGATGAACACCGTCGGCAAAGCCGGACAACTTGGCGAATCCATTCGCTGCGTGGTTTCGGTTTCGATGCTGACCGAAGGTTGGGACGCCAACAACGTCACGCACATCCTCGGCGTGCGCGCTTTTGGAACGCAGTTGCTGTGCGAACAGGTGATTGGTCGCGCGCTACGCCGGCAATCTTACGAACTGAACGAAGACAACCTGTTCAACGTCGAATATGCCGACGTGTTGGGCATTCCGTTTGACTTCACCGCCAAGCCGGTCATCGCTCCGCCGCAAAAGCCGCGCGAAACCATTCAGGTCAAAGCCGTGCGACCGGAGCGCGATCATCTGGAAATCCGCTTTCCGCGCGTGGCGGGTTACCGCGTCGAATTGCCCGAAGAACGTTTGACCGCCGAATTCAACGAAGATTCCATTCTGGAATTGACGCCCGAACTGGTCGGCCCTTCCGTCACTCGCAACGAAGGCATCATCGGCCAGGCGGTTGACTTGAATCTGAAACATCTGGGCGACATGCGCCAATCCACGCTGTTGATGCATCTGACCAAACGGCTGGTTTACAACAAATGGCGCACGGACGGCGAAGACGCTCCACTGAATCTGTTCGGCCAGCTTAAACGCATTGCCAAACAATGGCTGGACACCTGTCTGGTCTGCAAAGGCGGAACGTATCCGGCACAGTTGATGTATCAGGAATTGCAGGACATGGCTTGCGAACGCATCACCGCCGGCATCGTTCGGGCGGAAATTGACAAACGCCCGGTCAAAGCCGTGCTCGATCCATACAACCCGACCGGTTCGACCATTCACGTCAAATTCAACACATCGAAACCAGACCGCTGGCAAACCGATTCGCAGCGTTGTCACCTGAACTGGGTGATTCTGGACAGCGATTGGGAAGCAGAGTTTTGCCGCATTGTCGAATCGCATCCGAAGGTGCGGGCCTACGTCAAAAACCAGAACCTGGGCTTGGAAGTGCCATACCGGTATCGCTCCGGGGCGCACAAATACCTGCCCGATTTCATCGTGCTGGTGGACGATGGGCACGGCGACGAAGACCTTTTGCATCTGATCGTCGAAATCAAAGGCTTTCGCGGCGAAGACGCCAAAGACAAGAAAACCACCATGGAAACTTATTGGATTCCGGGCGTGAACAATCTGGGAACTTATGGCCGCTGGGCGTTCGCCGAATTCACGGACGTTTTCCAGATGGAAGACGATTTCGCAGCCAAGATCGAAGCCGAGTTCGACAAAATGATTGAAGCTGCAACGAACTCTCAAGAGAATTCAGAATCGAAGTAATTCATATGGAGCCGTACGAAATTACTAACAATATTGCAGTATTTCACCGCGCAAACCCCGGCAGAATTGGCATTTTGACGGGAAAACGGCTTAGCGCAATGTTTGTCATGGCTGAGGTGGATTGGGGGAATCAACGGGAATTCGTTGATGTTTCGCAACTTGTCATAAGAGATAACAACGATATTCCAGATGCGGATACTGCCATTCGTGACGGGCACTATGGGACAGTAGATGATCTAAGACGCCGCATTACTTTTGAAAAGCTGCGCGGAATGTTGACCGATGTTTTGTATTCAATGAAAACTTCGGAAATTGATTTTTATGCTCACCAATTCAAACCCGTCCTTCGTTTTATCGAAGCACCAACGAATCGGCTGTTGATCGCGGATGAAGTGGGTCTTGGCAAAACGATTGAAGCTGGACTCATTTGGACAGAATGGCAAGCACGTGAAAAAGCAAGGCGTTTGCTGATCGTCTGCCCGCCAACCCTTGTGCCGAAATGGTTACGAGAGTTGCAAGACAAATTCCAGTTTTCGGCAACCGCAGGAGATGCGCGAAAACTACTTGAGCAGCTTCACCTCTTCAACAGCAAAGGTTCGGGAACAAGTTTCGTTATCGTCACCTCTTATCATGCATTACGCCCCTTTAGAAAAGATCGCACACAACTGAATCAATTGCGCGAGGGAAATGATGAAACCGCTCCGCTGCGAGTCGAGCAACTTTCGCCAAGAGCGCAATTACTGCATCGCATTCAGGAACAAGGCGAAGATGCTCTTCAAAACGGTAATCGGCCATTCATTGACATGGTAGTTTTTGACGAAGCGCATTCAATGAAGAACACCGCTTCAGCGTCTTATGTCGTTGGGGAAACCTTTTCAACAGCGGCAGGGGCGACAATCTGCTTATCAGCAACGCCCATACACAACACGAGTCGCGACCTATATGCGCTAATGCGACTTGTTGATCCTGAGTTCTTTCGAGATGAATACACCTTCGATTTTTTGCGCGATAGGAATCAATCCATCGTCAAGCTGCAAAATGCGCTCAGTGTCCCCGATTGGCAGCCTGAAGGAATCCAGCCTCTTATTAGCGCCCTGCCTACCGATGACGCTAAAACACGAATGCATGAAGCGCTCAGCAACTTTGATGGAACCTCACGAGGACGCGTGGAACTGCGTCATTTGTCAGAGCAGCTCAATCTTTTGAATGGCTTCATTAATCGAACCCGCAAACGCGATGTCATCGAAAACCGCGTCATTCGTCAGCCCATGACGATTCCAGTAACGCTGACAGATCAAGAAACTGAATTTTATTTTGCAATCCTTCGCTTGATTCGCCGAGAAGTTCAAAGCCGTGGAGAACAAGTGACCAGCTTTCACCTTATTCATCCGGCACTCAGGATGTCGAGCAGTTTGCCAACAATCGTCAATGAAGTTCGAGCAGGAAAATGGGGCGGTTTCGATGAAATTGAACAACTCGCAGAAGATTTTGCTGAAGGTTTTGATATAGATGATGACAGCGAACTATCAGCGCCCAACGAATTGTGGGCACTAGCCAATTATGACTTTGAGGCTAATGATTCAAAATACATCGCCTTGCGCGAGGCCTTGCGTTTAATCGCCGCCAATAATGAGATACGCAGTGACCAAGGCACGCTTGTCACCATTACATCGCAAGACAAGATCATTGTTTTTGCTTTCTTCAAGAGCACGATTGCTTATCTGAAACGACGCCTGACAGCAGATGGCATTAAAGCTATAGCCGTTACCGGCGACATCCAAGACCAAAAGGAACGAGACCAAATATTTCGGCAGTTCGCCGATGATGAAAACAGAGTGCTCCTCTGCTCGGAAATAGGCGCTGAAGGCGTGGACCTGCAGTTTGCGCGTGTCGTAGTGAATTACGATCTGCCTTGGAACCCCATGCGTGTCGAACAGCGCATCGGACGTATTGACCGAATCGGCCAAAAATCACCTTCGATTGTCATTATCAACTTTCGTATTGCGAACACGATTGATGGCAGCATTTATTCCCATCTTTACCAAAAGATTGGCATTTTTGAGCATTCCATTGGCGCGCTCGAAGGCATTCTCGGCGAGGAAGTTGCTAAATTGACTGCTGAGATTTTTCGTAACGACTTAACGATGGAACAGGTCGCACAACGAGCGGAGCAGACCGCCCAAGCGCTGCATCAACGCACCAAACTAGAAGAGGATTTAGAGAATTCGACCGGTGCATTGATTGCTTTTCAGGATTTGCTATCGGAAAAAATTGGCTTGAGTCAGCGACTGGGCCGCTTTATTAAACCTGCCGAATTACGCTTGCACGCAGAAGATTTCCTTGCCACCCGCTATCAAGGTGCGGATGCCTGCCTGTTGATCCCTGATAATCCTGCACAAGATTGTATTGAGTGTGAATTAAGTTTTGTGGCACTCAGAGATTTCGAAAATTACTGCCAGCAGCAAGATTGGCCGTGGCCAGATGGTTTTGACAGAGTAAGCCGCAAAGTTTCTTTAACGTTTGATCCGGCTATTCATCAAGCTCAGCAGCGGTTTCGCTCCTTGGTGTTAGTCACTCATCTCCATCCCTTCTTTCGCTGGATCACCAACGAAAATGAACAGGTCAATAATCACTGGCATAACGTTTCTGCCATTCGTGTTACCTGCAAAGACATTCCCCCGGCGAGATACTTTTATCTCATTTATCGCATGACGCTCGAAGGCATTACCAAACGCGATGCATTTCACTATGGGATGAAAAACCTCGCCACCGGTGAACTGGTTCTCGGCACGCAGGCAGAATCACTTATCAACACAATGCTTGATGATGGAGAAAGCCTCTATCCCTTACAGGTGCCTGATTACACTGGCGTCCTGCAAGAGGTGCGCGAGGCGTTGGGTCAAGAATTATCGATGAACCAGCGCATCTTTCGGCAAGACCAAGAGCGAAACCTCGAAATTCGGCGGCAACAAATCAATGCCCATTTCGAGCGTCGCATCGGCGATCAACTTCGTCGTATCGAAACCGCCAAGGCTCGCGACGTCAAAGCTGGTTCCATCAGAGGATTTGAAACACAACTGAAAAATCTTCGGTCAGCACACAATAGCCAACTGGCGAAACTGGAAAGCAAAGTTGGCGCTTTGCAAGAAAGTTTTGCTGAGGTCGCCAGCGGTTTTGTTGAAGTGCAAAATTAATCGGCAAAACCATTTCTGAAAGGGTAGAGGTTGCCAGAATATGCGACGGTATTTTCTTGTGGCAGGAATTGATTTTGGTACCAGTTTTACCAAGGTCGTCGTGCGTGATAACAATGCTCCTGGCTCTAAGGCGACGGTCGTGCCCTTCCCGCAATTTCCGAACGGATTGCTGCCCAGCCTTGTCGGCATTCAAGAAGAGCGCCTTACCTTATCAGCCTTTCCGGAAAAAGCTGCGAACATACCGTATCTCAAGATGCTCGTAGCACACGTTGCCCAACACAACACGTTGTGCAACTCACCCAGTAAAGTTCCTAAGAGACTTATACCGCTTTATCATAAGCGCAAAAATACGCGTCAGCTTTTGCGTGACATGCTGTCCTATTATTTGGCTTATGTCATTGCGGCCACGAAGGCCTTCATTCGCACCCAATCAAACTGGAAGGATTTTGACTTTACTCCTCAAAACCCAAACGACACCTTGCTCTTTCAACTGGCGGTACCAACAGGGCTGTTGAATGATGACGGCAAGACTGAAAAGCTTTTCCGGCAATCTTTCATAGCCGGCCATGCCCTGAGTCAAGACGTGAATCCATCAGGCGTAGAAGCCATGCCTTATACAACCTGGGCACGAAAAGTTGATAGCGTCATCCCGCCAAACAGCACCGACTGGGAAGCAGGGTATGAATGGCAATGTCTCATCTATCCAGAGGTTGCCGCTGCTGTGCAAACCATCTTTCGTGCTCCGAACGCTCAAGACGGTTTGTATATCACCATGGACGTGGGTGCTGGTACGGTAGATTTGAATGCTTTTCGGCGTTTTACCGTACCAAACAGCGGGCAGCGCAATCTTGACTACTATGCCGCGATCGTCCGCCCACTTGGAGTACAAAACTTGGTGGATACACACATCATTGTGAATCCGCTCACGGAGGCGCAGCTTATGGCAGCTTTGCGCCAGACGATTCAGGAGCTTTATCACAGCGCCTGTTTATATCAACCCAATTGCGGGGCAATTCCAGGGCGGCGCACATGGGACCACACGCGATTGTTTATTTTTGGTGGCGGTTCCCATCGTCAGGAATACCAAAAGAACTTTCAGGCGGGTATTGCCAACGCAGGGATTCACAATTCCCGTTTCTATTTTTTGCCCCAAGCCACAGACATCAAATTGCCCCCAAACATTGACTTCGGCAGGTTTGCGGTGGCTTACGGGTTGTCCTTTTTCCGGGCAAACTTGGATACGGTACATCTGCCTCACCAGTTGGAACGTTTTGCCAACAGCTATCCGCAAAATCGCCAGCGACCTGTCCGGCAAAATCAATTCAACTGGGAAGACTAAAAATCCAGAAAACATCACTTTCACTGTATCTATGGCCAAGAATAACCAAACCAAGAAAACTGTCGAAACCCTTAAACACGAGGACGCTTCGCGCAAGAACATTCCAACCGCCGAATTTCAATCGGTGATGCGCGAAACGGACAAAAGCCCTGTCCGCGTCGCCTACGAACGGCGCAACCGCGATCTTGATCCGCAACTGGTCTGGCGCGGCAAAGACGAACAAGATTGGTCGGATTTGGTTGTCCAGGCGCCACCGCTTTACATCCAGGAAAAGGTTCATCCGAAAGTCTTGATTGACGATCTGCTGCGCCGGTCAAAGGAAAGCGCCGCCGAACCCCAGCTTGATCTGTTCGCCGATTTCAACGGCTTGCCGGACAACGACGCCAAGACGGAGTTTTACCAGCACGACGCGCATTGGGCGAACCGGATGATTCTGGGCGACAGTTTGCAGGTGATGGCCAGTCTGGCCGAACGCGAAGGCTTGCGCGGACGGGTGCAATGCATCTATCTCGATCCGCCCTACGGCATCAAATTCAATTCCAATTTCCAGTGGTCTACCACCAGCCGCGATGTCAAAGACGGCAACACCGACCACATCACCCGCGAACCGGAACAGGTCAAAGCCTTCCGCGATACCTGGCGCGACGGCATTCATTCGTATCTGACGTACCTGCGCGACCGGCTGACGGTAGCGCGCGATCTGCTGACAGAAAGCGGCTCGATCTTTGTGCAGATTGGCGATGAAAATGTGCATCGGGTGCGAGCGGTGATGGATGAGGTTTTTGGTGATGAAAACTTCTGTTCGATGATTGCCTTCACCAAAACTTCTGGGTTGTCTCGTGACATCATTTCCAGAACAAATGATTTCCTTCTGTGGTTTGCGAAAAATAAACAGTCACTGAAAGTAAGAAAACTTTACCGCCGCAAAACGCTTGGCGATGAAGGTTCGCAAGAGTATTTCAATGTGGAATTTGACATAGACCGTCGGCGCCATATTACGGATGCAGAAATAGCCAACTCCGCTCCATTGAATCCCAATGAACGAATCTTTGCCTACGATTCGATTGTGTCGGGCGGAACAGAAAAGCCAGAGAACCAAAGCATCACGTTTGATTACGACACTTGTAAGTTCACTTTGAGATGCGGACCAAATCGAAACTGGAAAGCTGGCTACGAAGGAACAAAGAAGCTCTGGAAGATCGGTCGTTTAGCTAAGCGCGAGGGGCTGCGGATTTATAAACGCTACTTTGATGATTTCCCTTTCGTCAACTATTCGACAATTTGGACTGACCTCCGTGGCGAAACGGAAATGAGCTACGTTGTACAGACATCAAGGCGTACTATTGAACGCGCAATCTTACTAACTACCGACCCCGGTGACCTCGTGCTTGATCCAACCTGCGGTTCCGGCACGACAGCTTACGTCGCCGAACAATGGGGTCGCCGCTGGATCACGATTGATACTTCGCGGGTGGCGCTGGCGCTGGCTCGCGCGCGAATTATGGGAGCGCGTTACGCCTATTACCTGCTGGCCGATTCGCCGGAAGGGCGATTGAAAGAAGCGGAAATTACGCGCGACCCTGTCCGACAAGCTGCCAGCTTGTCGGAGTCTCGGCTGGCAAACCAATCGGCTACCGGCCACGACCTCGACAAGCTGGCAGCTTGTCGGACGGCGGATATTCGCCACGGATTCGTTTACGAGCGCGTCCCACACATCACACTGAAATCCATCGCCAACAACGCCGAGATTGATGTCATCTGGGAAAAGTTCCAGCCCCAGCTCGAAGCCTTGCGCGGAGAACTCAACGCGGCGCTCAAAACCAATTGGGAAGAATGGGAAATCCCGCGCGAAGCCGGTGAAAAATGGTCTGACGCCGCCAAGACGCTGCACGCCGATTGGTGGCAACAGCGCATCGCCCGCCAGCGCGAAATTGACGCCAGCATCGCCGCCAAAGCTGAGTTCGAAGACCTGTACGACAAACCCTACGAAGACAAAAAGAAAGTGCGCGTGGCCGGGCCGTTCACGGTCGAAAGCCTGTCGCCGCATCGCGTGCTGGGCGTGGACGAAAACGACGAACTGATTGACCCGCTGAAACAAGTCAAAGCCGAATCGCAAAGCTTTGACCAAATGATTCTGGAAAATCTGAAAACCGCCGGCGTCCAGCAAGCGCACAAGGAAGACAAGATCAACTTCACGTCGCTGACTCCGTGGCCTGGCTATTACGTCTGCGCCGAAGGCCGCTACATCGAAGGCGAAGAGGGCAGGGAAAAGCGCGCGGCAATTTTCATTGGCCCGGAGTTCGGCACTGTTTCCCGTCCCGATCTGGTCGCCGCAGCCAAAGAAGCCGGAGAAGCTGGCTTCGACGTACTGGTCAGTTGCGCGTTCAGTTACGACGCTCACTGCACAGGCTTGGACAAGCTGGGACGCATCAACATTCTGAAAGCTAGGATGAATGCCGACCTGCACATGGCGGACGATCTGAAAAACACCGGCAAAGGCAATCTGTTCGTGATCTTCGGCGAACCGGACATCACCATTCTGGACGCTCCGAACAATCAAATTCAGGTGAAGGTCAACGGCGTGGACGTGTTCCGCCCCAACACCGGCGAAGTCATCAGCGACAACGCCGACGGCATCGCCTGCTGGTTTGTGGACACCGATTACAACGAAGAAAGCTTCTTTGTGCGGCACGCCTACTTTCTGGGCGCAAACGATCCGTACAAGGCGCTGAAAACCACGCTCAAAGCCGAAGTCAATCAAGAGGCTTGGGATACGCTCAACAGCGACATTTCGCGGCCCTTCGACAAACCCAAAGATGGCCGCATCGCCGTCAAAGTCATCAACCACCTTGGCGACGAGGTGATGAAAGTGTTTCGGGTGTAACGGCCGTCTTCGCTCCGTAGGAGCGGAATGTTTATAGCAATGCGGATTGGATCGTTCCCATAGCTCCGTAGGAGCGGAATGTGCAGCAGATGCCGCTCCTACGGAGCTGAGGAAATAACCCGTTCGGATTCTATAAACATGCCGCGCCTATGGCGCTAAAACCGCGTTGCGGCAATCGCTTTCGATAAATATGCCGCTCCTACGGAACTAAAATCCTGCCCTATCAGGTAACCCAATGGAATTTCGCATAGCCGATACTTTTACCGACAGCCTGACAAAACTGACAGGCGAAGAACAGAAAGCAGCCAAAACCACCGCCTTCGATCTGCAACTGAACCCGGTCAATCCGGGGATGCAATTGCACAAGGTGGATCGAGCCAAAGACCCCCATTTCTGGTCGGCGCGCGTCAACAAAGACATTCGGCTGATCGTTCACAAAACCGAAGCCAGCTTTCTGCTGTGTTATGTCAATCATCACGACAAAGCCTACGATTGGGCAATGCGGCGCAAACTGGAAACCCACCCAAAGACCGGCGCGGCGCAATTGGTCGAAATCCGCGAAACCGTTCAAGAAGTCATTATTCCGAAATATGTCGAAGTCGAACGGCATGTAGAACTGCCGCCTTTGTTCGCCAGCATTCCTGAAGAGGAGTTGCTGAGTTACGGAGTGCCAATCGAATGGCTTCCTGCCGTGCGCCAAGTAAACCAAAAAACCTATCTTGAGTTGATAGATCATCTGCCCGGCGAAGCCTCTGAAGCGTTGTTCCAAATCGCCACCGGCGCAAGGCCGCAAATCACCAAACCTGTCCCTGCTGGCACGAATCCGTTCGATCATCCCGACGCACTGCGCCGATTCCGCGTAATGAGCGATGTCGAAGAGTTGGGACGTGCAATGGATTTTCCGTGGGATAAATGGACGATCTTCCTGCATCCAGCGCAGCGGCAATTAGTCGAACGCGATTTCGGAGGGCCTGCGCGCGTGGCCGGTTCGGCGGGCACAGGCAAAACGATTGTGGCTCTGCATCGTGCTGCTCACCTGGCGCGGCACAACCGACAATCGCGCGTCTTGCTGACCACCTTTTCCGATCCTCTGGCCAAGTCGCTGGATACAAAACTTCGGCGATTGCTCCATCACGAACCACGGCTTGGCGAAAACATCGAAGTGCATTCGCTGAACGCCATCGGGCGAAAGCTTTACAAGGCACGCATCGGCGCGCCGAAGATGGCTTCGACCAAAGTGATTCGGGAACTGCTGACCGATGCCGCCAAACAAGTCGAAGGCCATAATTTCAGCCTGCGTTTTCTGTCTTCGGAATGGGAAGAAGTCGTTGACGCCTGGCAGTTGAAAAGCTGGGAAGAATACCGCGACGTAAAACGGCTGGGCCGCAAAACTCGCTTGCCTGAGCCGATGCGCGCGTTGCTCTGGAAAATCTTCGACCGCGTGCGTTCGCAACTCAACGAACGCGGATTGATTACCTACGCCGGATTGTTCAGCCAATTGGCCGTGGAACTTACCGAAAGCAAAAAGCCGCCTTTCGATTTTGCTGTCGTTGACGAAGCCCAGGATGTCAGCATTCCACAATTGCGGTTTCTGGCTGCGCTGGGAGCCACACAGCCGAACGGATTGTTCTTCGCTGGCGATTTGGGACAGAGAATCTTTCAACAGCCGTTTTCGTGGAAAGCTCTGGGCGTGGATGTGCGTGGGCGTTCGCGCACGCTGAATATCAATTACCGGACTTCGCACCAAATCCGCCAGCAAGCTGACCGCTTGCTGGGACCGGAAGTCTCCGATGTGGATGGCAATACGGAACAACGCAACAACACCATTTCTGTTTTCAATGGGCCAGCGCCAGTGATTCAGGTCTTGAACAGCCAGAAAGAAGAAACAAAGACTGTGGGCGGTTGGCTCAGTGAACGAATCAAGGATGGCGTGCGCCCGAACGAAATCGGGGTTTTTGTTCGTTCCGAAGCGGAATTGGATCGAGCGAAAGCCGCAATCGAGGCAGCCCGGTTGAAGTTCAAGATTCTCGACGAAAATGTCGAAACGGCCAGCGATTTTGTTTCCGTCAGCGCCATGCATCTGGCCAAAGGGTTGGAATTTCGCGCGGTGGTCGTAATGGCCTGCGATGATGAAATCATCCCCTTGCAGGAACGCATTGAATCGGTGGCTGACGAGGCGGACTTGGAAGAGGTTTACAACACCGAACGCCATCTGCTTTACGTCGCCTGCACGCGCGCGCGCGACTCACTGCTGGTGACAAGCGCCGCGCCGGCATCGGAATTTTTGGATGATCTGCGGATGGAAAGATAGAGGATGACTGTCATGAAAATAGGCCTGCTGGAATGCGATCACGTCCGGGAAGATTTGCTGCACATCGCGGGCGATTATCGCCAGATGTTCGCTGATCTTTTCAATCGTCACGCGCCGCAACTGGAACTGGTGAACTTCGACGTTCGCAATGGCGAGTTTCCGGTTTCAGTGGACGCTTGCGAGGCTTTCGTCTGCACGGGTTCCCGCTTTTCGGCTTACGACGAACACGATTGGATTCGGGAACTGAAAGGCTTTTTGCGAAACTTGCGCGAAGCCGACAAGCCGTTCGTCGGAATTTGTTTCGGTCATCAGGTGATGGCGGAAGCCCTGGGCGGCAAGGTCGAAAAAGCCGCGCAAGGTTGGGGCATAGGCGTTCACAGCCTGAACGTCCTCAAACAGGAAAGCTGGATGCAGCCGGAACAATCCAGTTGCGGCATTCAATACACGCACGCCGATCAAGTTGTGCGGTTGCCGGAATCTGGCGTCGTGCTCGGCGAAAGCGATCATTGTCCGGTGGCCATGTTTCGCGTTGGCGAAACCATGCTCGGCATTCAGGGGCATCCCGAATTTCCAGCGGCTTATGCTGAGGCGTTGGTGCGCGGACGAACCGATCTGATCGGAGCCGACAAAGTCAATGCCGCGCAATTTCACGCGCCCACTGATGAAGCCATCATTACCAACTGGCTGACAAAATTTCTGAATCCGGCAACCTGAATTTCAAGATGCCATTTGATGAAACAATGCCTTCATCCTGTTGAATCCTGTAAATCCTGTCTAAAAATTTTCAGTGTTGAATTGGATCATTTCTTCTTGCTCGAAGATTCGACCTGCAATTCGTTTTTCACCTCGAACAATCCGGCAACGCCATTGGCGCGAACGTTGGCGAAATCCCTGTCGGCCTTGGTCGAAACGATGCCTTTCAACGTCAGCCGTCCGTTGTTGATGATGATGTGAATGGAGGGATTCGCTCCCAATGAATAACGCGTCAGCGGCGAATTGCGGTTGAACAAGGCATTGAAAACGGCAATACGCAACCGGTCGTCATTCGAAGACAACGGCAGAACTTCAATGTCGTTGACGACTTTTTCAACGCCTTCGATGCTTTTGACGCGATTTTCCGCTTCCTGTTTGATCGTAGGGCGAGTGACCTGGCCGCGCAAAAACACCGTGCCATCAGGTTCGACATTGCCTTCCAGCCAGTCGAAGATGCCGAAAAACGGAATCATGACCAATTCTTTGCGCACTTCTTTGGCCAGATTCGCCAACGCGCGCGCCTCGCGTTCGGCGCGCGACGATTGTTCCTGCTGCCCGGCTTGCTTTTTCTTTTGCGGATCGAGACCGATGGCCAGCGCCGTGGAAAAGACGACAAAACTCAGCGAGAGAACGACGAATATCTGACACAACGTTTTTTTCATATTTCCTCCTGGAATTCGGTTTGAACGACTTCGACGCCATTTACGAAACGCAAAGCCGATTCGGTTTTCAATTCATCTGCCATTGCCGAGCATGGTAAACCCGGCCCAGAAAAACGGATGGCGATGTTCAGTGTTCGCCAGCAAGGTTTGCACGGCGGTTCGCCAAACTGCGGATTTGGCCGAACGCCCTTTGTCGGCGATCAACTGCCGATGGAATTCGATCATCAACGCCGAGTTGGCGGAAGCGTCCATACGCCATTGTCCCAGCAACGCCGAGCGACTGCCCGCCACAAACCACGCCCAACTCCAGGCCGTCATCGCACGATTGGTCAACGTGCGCGGCGTCGCCCAATCGCTTCCCGTTGCCACCACCAGATCGGCGTTCAACTCCAGTCGCAACACTTCACGCAATTCCAGCAACCCGTCTTCGCGGTTTTCTTGCTGAGGCGCGACAGCCAGCAACGAAAACAACGGGCTGGCTTCGTGATGAATTCCTTGCGCGGCAAAATGAACGACGCGCGCCTGACCGAGTTCTTTTTTGATGCGGTCTTCAGTGGCTTCCACACCGGTCAACAACAAACTCTGATCAGCGCCGTGCAGCCCGGCCATCTCTGCAAACGTTTTTTCGGTTTCGTTGCTGGCGTCCGCAAAATCCGCAGGCGGAACCGCCAAGACCGTTTTCAGTAAATCCGCCGCTTCCACGCTCACCGCCGGATTCCCCACCGCCAGCAACGCGACCTGAGCGGGCGATCTGGTTCCCGTCATACGCACAATAGGTGCAGGAATTCGGTTGGTGGCGACAGCGTTGTAAATCGTCAACGAAGGCGTATAGGAAACCGCGAAATCTTCGATCACAAAACGTTCGGCTTCGCTGCGCAACGCCTGGAATGGAACTCCCCACGAAACGACATCTGGCGCGATGATCAGTTGCGTTTTGCCTTCCAGCGCGGAGGCAGCGGGTTTCAACAACAGATCGTACAGTTCACGGGCGCTGGCGTTGGCGTCTTCGCTGCGCGTGGCAATCGCCTGATTGAATTTGAACGCGCGCGGATACAAATCGCCGCGCACGGTTTCCAGAATGAAAATTTTCAGCGTTGCGCGTTGCTGCGCTGCCGACGGTTTGGCGGTTTTCGGTTTGTCTTTGCCGAAGACGAACAGATAAACGCGCTCGTCCGTTTCGACAAATTCCAGCAAAGCGGTTTTGGCGTCCATCACCAGCGGCGCGACTTGTTCGACGGTGATGGGCTTGAGTTCTCCGCGCAAGGTTTTCAACAACGGATGCTGCAGATACAGCCGCGTGCGAAATTCCGCGTAATCGGACTGGGCTTTTTGCAATTTGGTTTTCAGTTCGGCGATGCGAACTGGATTCTGTTTCAGTCGCTCCTGTTCGCGGTAAACCTGCAAATTGGCAGCGGTGATTTCTGCCAACAACTGGCGTTCGCGTTCCTGTTCGCGCGCGGTCATGGTTTTGACGATCTGCGTTTTGGCATTTTGCAACAACCCGGTCAGCACGCGGGCTTTCGCGCGTTGGGTGAAATGGAATGCTTCGTTTCCCTGCCCTTCGCTCAAGGCAACGTCCACCATCGCCAGATACGGCGCGATCTTGTTTTCGTAATAACGCGGCTGCTGGCTTCGCGCGGCGGGCGGGCGCATGGTTTCGATCACGGCGATGGCTTCGGTCATGGCTTTGCGCGCGGCGGCCAGATCGTTCATCCGGTAAAACGTTTTGCCTGCGCGATGACGCGCCTGCCAGAACAAATCCTGATCTTCGGCGCGACGGGCAAAGTCTGCGGCCTGCGTGGCGGTTTCCAGCGACTTCGGCCAATCGCGAGTCAGGTAATGAACCAGCGCCGTGTTCAACAACACGGCGGCTATGCCTGCGGAATTGCCTGCCTTGTCATACAACTCGCGGCTCCGCGCGTAATAGGCCAGCGCGTCGGCGAATTCGCGTTTGGCCGTCAACGTCACACCGACATCCAGCAACGCCAGCGCCGTTTCCTGATCGTCGCTGAGTTGTTCGCGCAAAGCCAACGCCGCTTTGTACGCTTCCAGCGATTCATCCAGTTTGCTCAGGCTGTAAAGCGAACCGCCCATTTTCTGCCACGCCTGGGCGATGTCGGCTTTGTTGTTCAAGGCTTGAGCCAACGCCAGATTCCGCGTGAAAGCGTCCAGCGCGGCGGAATGATTGCCGTTGAGCGAATGAATCAGGCCAATGCCCTGCAACGCCGCCGCTTCGCCTTCACGAGTGCCAGCGGAGCGTTCGGCCTGCAAACTTCGGTTGTAATAGGTCAGCGCCTGGTTGTAATCGCCCTGGTCGTACAGGATGTTGGCGACGTTGTGGAACACATAACCCAACGTGCGGCGGTCTCCGGCGGCGTTCAACTTGCTGGCCGCTTGCAGAAACACCTCTATGGCTTTGGCGTCGCGGCCACGTTCCAGTTCGGCGCGGGCGATTTTCAACATTCGATGCGCAGCGGGGCCGGGACGATTGAGCGTTTCAAGCTCCTTGACGCTCTGTTGATATAACTCGACCGCGCGCGAAAGATTGCCTTGTTCATAAAAAGCGTTGCCGATATTTTCCAGCGTTTGCGCCACATCGGATTTGCGATCCAGCAATTGAAAAATCGCCAGCGCGCGTTGGAACTGCTCAACGGCTTCTGCGAACCTGGTTTGCGCCAACAACACCAGCGCCATGCTGTTCAGCGAACGCGCGATTTCCGGTTTGCGCCCCAGTTCTTCTTCGATGCGCAAACTGTTGCGATACGCTTCCAGCGCTGGTTCCGGGCGATTCTGCACAAAATGAATGATGCCCATGTTGTGCCAGGCATTCGCTTGTTCGTTTTTATCACCGATGATTTCCGCCGCCAGCACGGCGCTTTGCAGCAAGCGCAATGCGCGCGCGTAATCGGCTTGCGTGTAAGCGCGGTCGCTGGTTCCGCTGAGCAAAAACAATAATTCGCGCGTCACCAATTCCTTGTCTTCGTCCAACAGCTTGCGCCGTTCGTCGTCGGTTTTGGCGTCGGCCAGCGCGTTCAGCAATTCGGAAACCGGCGACGCTTCCGTCCACAAACGCCATTCGCCGTTTTCGCGGACAAACGTCATTTCGGTTCGCACTTCGGTCAGGCGGACGACGTTGGTGACGCGATGTTTGGCGGTGCGGCTGATGGCGACGCGCAACCGAGCCGTGTCGCCTTCGATTTTCAATCGAGAGATGAGCGGTTCGCTGAAACTGAAATCTTCGTTGGCAAACTGCGCTTTCATGACGTTGAACCGCGATGCCAGCATTGGCGATTGTTCGTGCCACACGGCGGCAAACGCTTCCCAATCTTCTTTGGCATAGGCATTGAAGTATTTACCAACGGCTGCACGCAGTTTTTCTTCGTCGGATTGCGCCCGGACAAAAGCGGGAATTGTTGTCAGCAACAGAATCAGCAGAAGCAATCGCATAAGCTCAACCTATGAATTTGGAGCGCTGCGACCTGTCGCAGCTTTGCATTCTCAGCCACATGCTCTTTTACAGAGAAAACCTGTCGCCAACACTCTAAAAGAAGCGCCTGCAACATGCCAATTTTGCTCGTCGCGCGTTCGATTGCTTGGCTCAGTTCGCGCAAGCTGCTACATTTCCTGCCGCCGTGATCGAAAACTCCAACCCAGGCAGGTACAACATGAATATCAATCGAAGAGACTTTCTGGCGACGGGTGCGCTTGGTGGCGCGGCTATGATCGGAGCGCAAGCGCAAAACTCAAACTCGCTTCTCAATTCCAAACCGCCGCGCGTCGTCACGCGAATGCTGAAAGATGCGGGCACGATTCCCAACAGTCAATTGCCGGTGTTGATTTACCCCGGCGCATTGAATCTGCCCAAAGATGACCCGGCATCGGCCATCGAAGCCTTGATCCACGCCAACAACTGGGGCAACGATTGGCGCAACGGCATTTTCAGCTATCACCATTACCACAGCACGGCGCACGAAGCCTTGCTGGTGTTCGGCGGTTCGGCCAAAGTCCAGCTTGGCGGCGAAAACGGCATCACCGAAACCATCGGCGCAGGCGATGTCATCATCATTCCCGCCGGCGTCGGCCACAAAAATCTGGGATCGAGCAGCGACTTTCACGTCGTGGGAGCCTATCCGCCGAATCAAAACGTGGACATGAATTACGGCAAAGCGGGCGAACGTCCTCGCGTGGATGACAACATTGCGCGGCTGGCGCTACCCATCACGGATCCGGTGTTTGGCAAATCCGGACCGCTGCTGGATCACTGGCGCACGAAAAGTTAGCGCCAGTTGTTCGGGCAAATGTCCCAATCAGGCCGAACCATCTCCCGACACAACTTTCAACGCAGATTTTCCCAAAGGAACAATGATGAAAACTTTGAATTGGCTGACCTCTTTCTGCTTCGTGTTACTGGTTGGCGTCATAACGCTGGCGCAAACTCCCGCAGCCCAACCTGCAACGACTCAATCCAAACCTGCCGCTCCTGAAATCACGGGCGCGTGGACAGGAACCTGGGGCGTTTACAGCCCTGCGCAAGGCACGACTCCGCCCAAAGACATCTGCAAAAAACTGGACGCGAACATCGAATTGAAAGACGGCGTGTACCTGGCTTCGTTCGAAGGCGATTGCGGCGGCGCTTACAAATACTCGATCAAGATGGAAGGCCGACAGGTCGGCAAAGTCGTCATGTTCAAAGGCACAACCGACCTCGGAGCCAAAGACGGCGGCGTGTTCGATTGGATTGGCCGCGCCACGGACAAGGAATTCGTCGGCTTTTTTACCAGCGCGTTTTACACCGGCACGTTCAATCTGGCGCGGGCGAAGTAATCTGTCGTAGGGCAGATTTTCCAATCTGCCCGGATTGGCTTGCTCAAGTAAACCTGAGCAGGTTGGAAAACCTGCTCTACATTTTGGAGCCAACTGAATGCGTTATTGGTTGATGAAATCCGAACCCGATTGTTTTTCGATTGACGATCTGGCGAAGGAGCCGAAGAAAACCACTTGCTGGAGCGGCGTCCGCAACTATCAGGCGCGCAATTTCATGAAGGAAATGGAACTTGGCGATCTGGTGTTGTTCTATCACAGCAGCACTGAACCGCCGCACATCGCAGGCATTGCCGAAGTCGTCAAAAAGGCCTATCCCGACCACACGGCGCTCGATCCGAAAGACGATCATTACGATCCGAAAGCGACGCCCGCCAAACCGATCTGGGAGATGGTGGACATCCGCTTCGTCCAAAAGTTCGATGTCCCGTTGTCGCTGGACGACCTGCGCCCGGTGGCCGCATTGGAAAAGATGGAATTGCTGAAACGAGGTTCGCGGCTGTCGGTTCAACCCGTCACCGCCGCCGAATGGAAAGCCATCGAAAAGCTGGCCGAAAAGAAAGCGAAACGATGAGAGCTTAAAAGGATTTTCTTTAACCGCTGAGACGCAGAGAGGCGCAGAGGTTTCGCAGAGATTTTTCTCCGCGCTTCCTCTGAGTTCTCTGCGCCTCTGCGGTGAAAATGGATCAAGAAAGATCAGACAATGCCCAAAGACCTTCGATTTTCGCCGCAACTGTTTACCTTTCTGGAAGACCTCAAAGCCAATAACAACCGCGACTGGTTTGAAGCCAACCGCCCGCGCTATCTGGAATTCGTGCGCGAACCGATGTTGGCGTTCATTGCGGCGTTTCGCCCTCGGCTGGCACAGATCAGCCCGTATCTGATTGCCGATCCCAAACCGAACGGCGGTTCGATGCTGCGGCTGCATCGCGATTTGCGCTTTTCCAAATCCAAAGACCCATACAAGGCAGTGGCCGCTGCTTACTTTTGGCATCAATCCGGCAAGGAAAACACGCCGGGCATTTATCTGCACCTCGACCCGGAGCATTGTTTTCTGGGCATAGGGTTGTGGCGACCGGCAACGCTCGTTCGCCGAGCCATCACCGATGCCATCGCCAATCGTCCAGATGATTGGAAAGCAGCCGTCAGCAGCCGTCCGTTCAAAGCCAAGCTGAAATTTGAAGGCGAATCGTTGGCCAAACTTCCGAAGCAATACTCGCCCGACCATCCGTTTGCCGAAGACCTGCGCCGCAAAGATTTCATCGTCACGGCCAACTTCACGCGCGCGCAAGTCTGCGCCAAAGATTTCCTGGATCGCGTCGAAAACCTTTGCGAACTCAGCGAACCAATGATGGTGTTTTTGACGAAAGCGGCGGGATTGAAATGGTGAATCAGGCATAGTTGATTCGTTGAATTTATAGAATGGCAACAGTATGCTCGCCGTGGAGGTGGTTTGATGAGCACAACAATTACGTTACCCGTACCCGCCGAGATTCAGGGCCTGTTAGCCCAAAAGGCGACTGCGCAAGGCATAAAGGTGGAACAATTTGCCGCGGATTTGCTGGCGCGCGCCGCTCAGAAATCTACGATCGAGATCAGCGCAACGCTTCCCCCAGCCATTGAGGAGCGAGATGGCGGTTATTACATCGCACAGTCTTCTGTCCCGCTTGCTGCCGTAATAGTTCGTTTCAAAGAAGGGCTATCGCCTGAAACCATCCGCCGCGAATGCTTTCCGTCCCTATCGCTGGCAAGCATTTACAGCGCCGTTACCTTTTATCTGAACCAGCAGGAACTGGTCGAAAACTACCTGCAACAACTCCGGCGCGAAGAAGATGAACTGCAACAGCAAATGCTCAATCGTCATCCCGATTACATCAAAACCGCCGAAGAGTTGCGCGAACGTCACAGCGTGGCCACGCCCAAATGAAGCTACGATTCCAAGCCGACAATGATCTCGACCAGCGCATCGTTGAAGCCGTGTTGCGACTGATGCCGGAATGCGATTTCAAAACCGCTCCGGAAGCAGGCATTCATACCGGAACGCCTGACCCCGAAGTTTTGCTCGCGACGGCACAGGATGTTCGCGTATTGGTCAGTCATGACTTGAAAACCATGCCTCGGCATTTCGGGGAATTTATCGAACACAATGACAGTCCGGGACTCATCATCGTTCGCCAGGAAGTGGCGATCCGTGATGCGGCGCTCTGGCTGCAATTCTTTTACGAAGCAGGAACGCCGGAAGATTTTCTCAATACCATCCGAATTGTCAGCTTGCCGTTTTGACGCGCTACCCAGGTCACCTATCAGCAAGTCTGCCGCCAAAGAGTTCCTCGACCGAGTCGAACACCTTTGCGAACTCAGCAAACCGATGATGGCGTTTTTGACGAAAGCGGTGGGGTTGAAATGGCGAATCAGGCGCAGTTCAGTCGTTGGAGCTTGAAGGTTTGCTGGCGAGAAAAGCTGCAGCCGAAGGCGTCAACGTCGAACAGTTTGCTCTGGACACATTGCGACGTGCAGCGGAGTTGCCAACCATCAGCGAGCTTTTTGCCGATGTTGGCGCTGCCTTTGAAGCAAGCGGAAGAACCGATAAGGAACTTCAACTCGATATAGAACAAGCGCTCGCAGTGGTAAGAGCCGAACGCCATGCCTGATAAATGCCTTGTCATCTTCGATAGCTGTAACAATGATCTGCTCGACTTGATGAACTGGAATCAAGAAACAGGCCGAGAGTTTCAAAAGCGGTTTCGCTCGCTGAAGATTGTCACACCCGAAGAATTCTTGCGCGTGATGGAACAACCCGCACCCTAGCAAGTCCGACTTCCAACAAGGCGTGGCTGAAATCGTTTTTTAGACAAGCGCGAAATCGGCTACTGGAATCATTTGTTGCCTGGCATACGTATCCGGGTTGGCAAGAATTCGGTTGAGGGTTTCCAGCGCTTCTCCTTCGACGTAACGCTGCCCGCAATTATCGCAAACGATTGTTTCGACATTTGCCACAACAATCATTTTCGCGCCGCTTCCAAACGTGTGATTCAACCTGACCTGACGCGCGGCCTGTGCATTACAGAATTCGCAAACTAGTCGAGCTTCGGATTCTTTGCGAGCTTTCTTGGGTTCCATTTCAGTTACCATACTCGATATGTAGTGATGACCACTGTGTTTTTGCGCCCCAGCTTGGCGACAACCTGAATGAACTCAGCAGGCTCAAGCGAAGCGCCTTCGATCACGTATTTGTTCTCAGCATAGACCTCTCCGTGCATACCAACAGAATGAACGAAAACACCTGATCCCATTTTTATCTTGGTGGGCAACGACAATGATTATCCGGCGTTGATGGATAGCGTTCCATTATTCACGCCGGTAGCGAAGCAAAAACTCGCTACCGGCTCTTGGTTTTAAGGCCGATCCTTGAACTTCTCGTAGAGCCGTTGATGTTTGTTCATCATATCCACCGGGCGACCGGCGATGAACATCTGTTTGACCTTCGTCCGATGTTCCAGGATGTCGCCGTCGGTGATGACCAGGTTGGCCAGTTTTCCGGCTTCGATGCTGCCGAGCAGTTTGTCTACGCCAAAGATTTGTGCGGGAGTGATCGTCACGCTCTTCAAGGCTTCGTCTTTCGGCAAGCCAAATGCCGCAGCCGTTCCGGCGTGGTAGGGCAGCAAGCGCACATACGCCGAATCGCTGGTGGCAATGGCGACTTTCACACCGGCTTTGTGCAGTTCTCCGGCGCGGGCAAAGGCTTCGTCATAAGGCGAATCTTCACTGCCGGGCATTTCCAGCACACCGCCGAGCACGACGGGAATGTTTTTCTCCTTCAATTCCTTGGCGACTTTGATGGCGTCGTCGCCGCCGGAAATAATCAGCCGCAGTTTGTATTTGTCAGCCAGTTCAATCGCGCCTTTGATTTCGCGCTCGCCATTGGCCGAAACAAACACAGGAACTTCGCCTTTCAGCACGGGGATCAACGCTTCCAAGCCTAAATCCACAGGCCGCGCGGGAAGGTTGCGGTCTTTGGCGGCGGCGTCTTTGGCGTTGGCATAAGCTTGCGCGTCGTCGAGTTTCTTCTTCAACGCATCCACTTGCCGTTCGCGTTGTTGTCGAGCCTGATCGTTCGGCGCTCCGAAAATAGCGGCGAATCCGCCTCCGCGACCGCCGAACCCTGCGCGCGGATAATTCAACCGCATCGCCGCTGAACCCAGCACTTTCATGTCGTGCTGAGTCCAGCCGTCCAGATTCAACAACGCGCATTGACCGGAAATGAGTCCGCCTTGCGGGCAGGTCATCACCGTCGTCACGCCGTTCATACGGGCGACGGGAATGTGTTCGCTGTACGGATTGACCGCGGTAATGGCTTTCATGTTGGGATTGAAATCGCCAAGCTCCGTGGTGTCCACAGTGCCGGGCGAACCTTGCCCGATTTCAGACAATCCCACGTAGGTGTTGGAATCAATCAACCCCGGATAAACCGACAAGCCTGTGGCATCAATGATTTTGGCGTCCTTGGGAACAGCGACAGAGGCGCCGACGGCTTCGATCCTGCCGTTTTTGATGACAATCGTGCCTTTTTCAATCACGCCATTGGTGACGGTGACGATGCGCGCATTGCGAATGGCGTAAGTTCCCTGTTCGGATTTCGACTGCGCCAGCGCCAGCGACGAAGTTGAAAGGCAAAAGGCAAAAGTCAAAAGGCAAAAAGCAAAAGTACGTAACTTCATTTTTTTTGAGTTGATAAAAAGATTCATGACCAAAGTTCTCCCGTTTCAGTGAAGCGGACAAAAGGCGAATGCTCAAAAAAACATTTTTGACTTTTGATCTTTGCCTTTTGCCTTTTGATTTCCTCACCGTTGTTTTTTGCGTCCCGGTCCGCCGTGTTGGTGACCGTCAATTTCTTCTTCGCTGAGCGTAGGGATAACCGGCTGCGGCTGTGTGGTCGGTTGTGCGACGCCCGGCGTGCGGCGTTCTTTTTCGATCAAGGCTTTCTTTTCCGCCGTCAGTTTGGCGCGATTTTCCAAATCCTGTTTGCGGTCGAAATAAACTTCGCCTTCGATCAATGTCATTTCCGGACGCGAATAGACACTGAACGGATGGCCATTGAACAACACCAGATCGGCGTCTTTGCCGACATCAATGCTGCCGATTCGTTTTTCCAGTCGCATCTGAATCGCCGGATTCAGAGTCACCAGTTTCAAGGCCTCTTCTTCGGTCAGGTCGCCGTACTTCATCATCTTGGCGGCTTCCTGATAAAAGCGGCGCGCGTGTTCGTTGCTGTCGGAGTGAATCGAAACCACGATGCCGCGCCGGGTCATGATCGCCGCGTTGAACGGAATCGCATCGTAAGCTTCCCACTTGTACCCCCACCAATCCGGCAGGATCGAGGCCGAAGCGCCGTGTTTGGCGATTTCCGGTGCGACTTTGAAACCTTCCAGCGTGTGTTGCAGCGTGTGGACGCGAATGCCGAATTCTTCGCAGAGCCGCATCAACATGACGATTTCGTCTGCGCGGTAACAGTGCGAATGAATATCAATCTTGCCACGCAAAATGTCTGCCATCGCTTCCAGTTTCAGGTCGCGTCGAGGCGGCAACGGATTTTCGCCGCGTTTTTTGGCCAGTTCGTAAGCGTCCCACTGTTGCAGATATTCGCGGCCTTGCGTGAAAGATTCGCGTATGACTTCCTCGACTCCCATGCGAGTGGCAGGAAACCGCCGCGTTTGACCGGGCAAGGCTGGCGAATTCGACCGCTTTGGATTTTCGCCGAGCGCGAATTTGACAGTGCGCGGCGCATCGGCAACGCGCATTTGTTCGAGCGGCTTGCCCCATTTCAATTTGATGATCGAATTCTGTCCGCCGATGGCGTTGGCGCTGCCGTGCAGTTGGTGGATGGTGGTCATACCGCCCGCGAGCTGGCGATAGATGTTGATGTCCGTCGGATTGACGACATCGCCCATGCGCACCATCGAAGTGTTGGACAGCGAGCCTTCGTTGGTTCCATCCAGCGCCGTGTGCGAATGCGAATCCACGAAACCTGGTGTGACATACATGCCGGTGGCGTCAATGATTTTGGCATTGGCTCCGGCTTTGACATCGGCGACTTTGCCGACGGCGGCGATCTTGCCGTTGCGAATCAAAATCGAACCGCCTTCGATTGTGCCATGCGAAGCGGTCATGACCGTGGCGTTGCGAATCAAAATCTCTTCGTTGCTTTGCGCTTGAACCACAGCGCCGAAAGCCAACGTAAGCAGGAAAAATAGAATTGTTCGTTTCATTGCTTTCTCCTTACGGCGTTTAGAGTACCGCTTTTAGGCGGCTGCCAGCTAAAGCTGGTACTCTGAACGCTTGTTATTCTTTCGGCGTTTTGCTGCCGGTGAAATCCGAATTGCGCCCCATCATTCCCATCTGGCCGCTGATCGAAGTGCCTTCGATCTTGCCTTTCAGGGTTCCATTCATCGTTTGGCCGTTGGGTGTGCTAACGGTGTATTCCAATTCGATGTCGTTGCCCTTGATCGAACCTTTGGTGATCGGAGCCGCGCCGAAAGGCAGATTCAATTCGCCCGTCACGGCTTCGCCGTTCTGTTGCAGATTGGCGGTCATCTTCATTTCGCCGCGAGGGGAATTCACTGTCAGCGTCCACGAACCGGCAGCCAATCCTGCGCCAGCCGATTCCGGTGGAATCGTTCCTCCGCCACCAGCACGCCCGCCGCCTCTGCCACCGCCAGGGCCGCCAGCCCCACCAGCAAAAGCTCCGCCCGGACGTTGCGGAGTTTCAGGCGTTTTGATCTCGAACGGTTTGCCGTCCACAAAGACGTGTTTGACTTTGGTGTCGCGGGCAAACAGGTCTGCACTGGTGACGATCAGATTGGCGATCTTGCCTTTTTCAATGCTGCCGAGTTGTTCGCTGAGTCCGAAAATTTGCGCCGGATAAATCGTCATCGCTTTCAAGGCTTCGTCTTTCGGCAAACCGGCTTCGATGGCGCGAGCCGCGTTGACAACGAAATCCGCCGGGCGAGCCAGCGTTCCTGACGTAAAAGCAAAACGGACTCCGGCCTTTTGCAAAGCCGCCGCCGCTTTCGGCGCATCGGCGCGTTCGCGCAAGGTTCGCAATGATTCGCTTTCAGGGTCTTCCAACCCGGCGGGCTTTTGCGGGTAACTCAAGCTGAGCAACACTGTCACGTCTTTCGATTTCAGCCAATCGGCGATCAAGTAACTTTGGGTCGCGCCGGAAACATACAGCTTCAGTTTGAATTCTTCGGCCAAGGCGACGGCGCGTTCGATTTCGCGTTGCGAATTGGCCGTAATGACCAACGGCATTTCGCCATTGATGACCGGCTGCAAGGCGGCCAGCGATTTGTTGACTTGAGGCCGCTGCATGCCGCGCGGGTTCTTGTTGTACCGGCTCCATTCTTCGCGGTAATGCTGAGCGTCCATAAACGACTGGCGCAAAAAGGCAATCACGCCCATCGGCGAACCGGGATACCCGCCGCCAAACCCGCGCCCGCTGCCCAGGCTGGCATTCAAGGTCACGGGAGCTTTCAAAATCAATTTTTCCGCCGCGTCGGTTCCCAGATTGATGATGGCGCTTTGCCCCTGGAAGACTCCTGTACGCGGAGCCGTCAGCGCAGTGGTGAACCCCGCCGCTCGTTGCGTGTCAAACGTAGTGTCATTCACCGGTTGCATTTGATCCACCACGCTGGTTTCGGGCAACAACCCAGTGTTGGCAGGTTGCGCTGATTGCGCGGCAACTTGCGCCAAAAAGAATTGCGCAGGATCAGTTGGCGGCGCGCCTCCGCCACCGCGCCCTTGTCCTCCGGCGGGAGCTTCCTGCCGAACGCCATACGCCGTGTGGGAATCAATCAAACCCGGATAAACATACATCCCCGTGGCATCCACGATGCGAGCGTCGCCGGGGATGGGAACATCCGCGCCAACAGATTGAATCAGCCCGTTGCGAACGACGACTGTGCCTTTTTGAATGACGGCTCCGGTGACGGTGACCACCGTGCCGCCGCGAATTGCATACGCTTCGCCCTGCGATTGCGCCGATCCGGTGCGAACGGCGACCAAAGCCGCCACGCTCAGCGTCGCAATACAGGCAAATACAAATAAGGAATTGCGCTTCATCACTGAAGTAGCTCCTGTCTTTTGATGAAATCAGTTTTGAGTTTTCGGAAGGATTGAAATCGGTGAGCAAAGCATTTTTGCTCGCAGTTTAAGACCGAAAAACGATTCAGGCAGTTACAGCTTTCTTTGCCTGAACGCGGGCGTAATCTAGCCGACTCCCCCGCGAAGCGCAATAACTTGGACAAGCGCGCAACTCGCACTTACAATGCGCCGCATTCCGAACAAAGAAACCGCAAAAGCAGGATTCACCACGATGAGCAAAGCAACTCGCAGAGAATGGCTGCAAGCCTGGGCGCTGGCCGCGTTGGCATCCGGCAAATTGTCGGCACAACAACAGGACAAAAAGCCGCAACCATTGCCGATCAACGAGTACGAACCGAAAAGCATGCTCCACGTCAAAGAAACCCACGTGGCGCGAGCGCGTTTTCCGGTCATAGATTTTCACACGCACCTGTCGTTCACCAACGCTTCCGGCCCAATTGAAAAGGCGAACTTCCGTGCCAAACGCGAAGAAATACTGCCGGTGATGGACAGCAAAAACGTCCGCGCGATGGTCAACCTGACCGGCGGATACGGCGCTGCGCTGGAAGAAAATCTGGCTTACTGGCAAAAACCGAATCCTGACCGTTTCATCACTTTCACCGAACCGTGGTTCAAACGATCCGCTGAACCGGGTTATTCAAAATTCCAGGCGGAGCAAATCGAACGCGCGGCGAAGCTTGGCGCAAAAGGCTTGAAGGTGCTGAAGACTCTGGGACTGTTTCTGCGCGAACCGGCGGGAAGCGGCAAGCTGGTGGCGATTGACGACCGCCGCTTCGACACGATGTGGGAAGCCTGCGCTACGACGAAGTTTCCCGTGGCGATTCACACTTCCGATCCGGAAGCCTTCTTTTTGCCGATTGACCGTTTCAACGAACGTTTTGAAGAATTGAACGCGCATCCAGACTGGTCATTTCACGGCAGAGACTTTCCCAGCAACCGCGAACTGCACGAAGCCCGTTTGCGCGTCGTGGCACGGCATCCGAAAACCCAGTTCGTCTTTTTGCACGTCGGCAACGCCGAAGATTTGGCCTGGGTTTCGGAATGGATGGATCGGCACCCGAACATCGCTGTGGAATTTGGCGCGCGCATCGGCGAACTCGGTCGGCAGCCGCGCGCCGCACGCAAGTTTTTCGACAAATACCAGGATCGAATTTTGTTCGGCACCGACGCCGTGCCGTATGGCAAAGAAACTCCGCAGCAGATTTTCGGCAAGGAGCTTTACGAGATTTATTACCGCTTTCTGGAAACCGAAGACGAGTATTTCGATTACGCTCCGGCGCCGATTCCGCCGCAAGGCCGCTGGCGCATTTACGGCATCGGCTTGCCGGATCGGATTTTGAAGAAGGTGTATCACCAAAACGCCGAGCGATTGCTGCGGCTGAAATAGCTCAAACGATAGCAATGAGTTAATCAAGTGGGACAAGAAAGAGAATACGGAACAAACGGAAATAACGGAACAAACGGAAAAAGGCTGGTCGAATTGATCGCCTTCCGTCGCTTCCGTGATTTCCGTTTGTTCCGTCATCTCTCCTGAACCTTCCGCTATCCCAACAACAAACTCAGGAGACCAATCATGAAACGCATGCGCTATTGCGCCGCTGCTTGTTTATACATTTCGCTGGCAGTTTTGGCGTTCCAATCCCCGACATCCACCACGCACGCCCAAAAAGCCAAAAACGATCCCGACCAAAAAGAATGGCGGCAATTGTTCAACGGCAAAGATTTGAAAGACTGGAAGATCAAAATTCGCGGCTATGCGCTGGGCGACAATTTCGGCAACACCTTTCGCGTGGAAAACGGCGTCATCAGAGTCGGCTACGAAAAATACGACCAATATAACGAACGCTTCGGCCACATGTTTTTCAAGGAGAAGTTTTCGCATTACATCATCGCCGCCGAATATCGTTTCATAGGCGAACAGTGTCCCGGCGGTCCCGGCTGGGCGACGCGCAACAGCGGCATCATGCTTCATTGCCAATCGCCGGAAAGCATGGGCAAGGATCAGGACTTCCCCATTTCCATCGAAGCGCAATTGCTCGGCGGATTGGGTAAAGGCCCGCGCACGACGGCGAACCTTTGCACGCCCGGAACCAACGTCGAAATGGACGGAAAACTGTTCACGCCGCATTGCATCAATTCCAAATCGAAAACCTACGACGGCGACCAGTGGGTGCGCGCTGAAATCCTGGTGGATGGCGACAAACAGATCAAACACATGGTCAACGGCGAAACCGTGCTGAGTTACGAAAAACCGCAAATCGGCGGTGGCAACGTCAGCGGCCACGATCCGGCAGTCAAAAAAGACGGCATGCTTTTGAGCGAAGGCTACATCTCACTGCAAAGCGAAAGCCACCCGATTGAATTCCGCAAAGTCGAACTGCTGAATCTGGTCGGCTGCATGGACGCGAAAGCCACGAACTTCAAGTCGTATTACCTGAAAGCCGACAACTCGAAATGCCAGTACGGCAAGAAGGCGGCCAAGAAGTAGATGACTGATAAACCTCAAGTCATCTTTTTCGACGCTGCCGGAACTCTGTTTGAAGTACGCGGCAGCGTTGGTGAAGTTTATAGTCGCATCGCCAGTCAGTATGGCTGCGAAGCCGATGCCGAACACTTGCAGCAAAATTTCGCTCGCTGGTTTCGGCTGCAACCACCGATGGCGTTTCCGGCTGGCACGGATGAAGACAAGCTGCGCGAAATGGAAAAAGGTTGGTGGCGAAATCTGGTTCGCGCCGTGTTTGCCGATTGCGGAAGTTTTCCGCACTTCGAGGAATTCTTTGACGACGTGTTTGAACAGTTCCGACAGCCGGAACTCTGGCGGGTTTTCGATGATGTGGTTCCAACACTGACGGAATTGAAACGGCAAGGCTTTCGACTAGGAGTCATTTCCAACTTCGATTCGCGGCTTGATGACGTGCTGCGCGGTTGCGAACTGGCTCAGTTTTTCGATTCGGTTCACATTTCAACGCGAATCGGCGCAGCCAAACCCGATCCGTTGCCGTTTGACGCGGCGCTTGCCCATCACCGAATCGAAGCGTCGCAAGCCTGGCACGTTGGCGATTCCCCGCGCGAAGATGTCGAAGGCGCGCAAGCTGCCGGGCTTCGCGGAATTTTGCTGAATCGCCAAACGGCCGCCGACAATTCACCGGCGGTCATCTCCAATCTGAATCAATTGCTGACTTTGCTGAACTCAACCGAAGGAAATGTTCAATGACCAGAATTGTGCTCACGTTGCTTTTCGTTCTGCTTTCACCGCTTGCTTTTGCCAGCGACAACTGGCCGCAGTTTCGCGGCCCGGACGGTACAGGCCATTCCGACGCGACAGGTTTGCCGACCGAATGGGGCGAAGGCAAAAACATCGTTTGGAAAACTCCGATTCACGATCGCGGCTGGTCTTCGCCAGTGGTGTTCGGAAAACAGGTTTGGCTGACGACAGCCAGCAAAGACGGGCGACAACTGTTCGCGCTTTGTCTGGATCGGGACACGGGCAAGATCATCCGCGACATCAAACTTTTCGACGTTGCTCAGCCGCAATACGCGCATCCGTTCAACACCTACGCTTCGCCGACGCCGGTCATCGAACAAGGCCGCGTGTACATCACGTTCGGTTCGCCGGGAACGGCGGCAATTGACACCAAAACCTTCAAAGTCATCTGGGAGCGCCGCGATTTCGAGTGCAATCACTTTCGCGGCTCCGGTTCTTCGCCGGTGATTTTTCGCAACTTGCTGTTGATGCACTTCGACGGCAGCGATCATCAATTCGTCGTCGCGCTGGACAAAAATACTGGCAGAACCATCTGGCGAACCAATCGTTCGATTGACTTTCAGGATTTGGACAAAAATGGAAAACCTGCCGCCGAAGGCGATCTGCGCAAAGCCTTTTCGACTCCGCACGTCGTGCAACTCAATGGCCGCTGGGAAATGATCAGCCTGGGAGCCAAAGCCGCATACAGTTACGACCCGTTCACCGGCAAGGAACTTTGGCGCGTGGAAGAGCGCGGCCAGCATTCCGCCAGCACTCGGCCTGTGCTTGGTTTCGGAATGATTTTTTATCCGACCGGATTTTCCAACGGCCAACTTTACGCAGTTCGCACCGGAGGCAACGGATTGATTACAGATACACACGTCGCCTGGCGAGTGAAACGCGGGGCCTCGAACAAACCTTCGATTCTGCTGATCGGCGATCTGATTTATATGATCGGCGACACAGGCATCGCCACTTGCGTCGAAGCCAAAACCGGCGAAATCGTCTGGCAACAACGCATAGGCGGCGAATACTCCGCTTCACCAGTGTATGCCGACGGCAAAATCTGGATGTTCAGCGAAGAAGGAAAAACAACCGTCATCAAACCCGGACGGACGTTTGAAAAGCTGGCGGAAAATCATCTGGACGAAGGCTTCCTGGCTTCACCGGCGATTGCCGGCAAAGCGTTTTTCCTGCGGACGCGAACGCATCTTTATCGGATCGAAAAGAAGTAAAAAGCGCGTCACGGTTTGACGATGATAGCCAGGCGACGACGCAACACCCAGGCAGCATAAAAAACGGAGCGAGGCAAAATGCCCTCTTCTCCGAAAGCGGGGTCAATCACTTCCACCGAAAAATCATTTACTCCTGTAACAACCAAAGCGTGAGGCTCGTAGATGCTGGTGATTGGCTTCATATCAATGTAAACAATCGGGAAGTAACCGTCAGCAACTACACCCGCCAATTCTTTGAGTGTCAGATTGTGTTTGGTGGTGCCGGGAAATCCCAATTGGCGAGCGGCATAAACGGCTTTCAAGGCGTCAGTTCCGACAAAAGTGCAATCGCACAATTGACGCAACTCCGCCTCTGAAACGTCCTGCCCGAATCCGAGCAAGACCATTCTCAAGCAAGCTGGCACACAGGAATCAGGAGTTTCTTGCCTGTGCAAAGGCGGTTTCGATGGCTTCACGGTGTTGGTCGTAGAGTACACGAGCGCGCGACATCATTTCGTCGAACGGCGTGTGAGAAATAATCTCTTCGTTTGAGATGTTGACTGAGACTTCCCCAACTTCTCCGATGGGGCCGATAAACGGATATGCAATCACAACTGATAATCGCCACGCGCGCGCTGACGAATCAAAACGTGGCTCAATTGCCAGAAAACGATCCGGCAAATGATCGAGTAAAAATCCGTTTGCCACGCCTTCCGCTTCCATCGCAGTAATTTTGGTAGCAATTCCTGGAAACATAATGCACAAATCTTAACACCAAGCCTGACGGCTGTGAACGAAAAGGCCGCAATGCTTCAAAATTTTGAGGACGAACCTATGCAACGAATACTTCTTGCCACTCTGTTATTGCTGTGTACTCTGCCAGCTTTTGCCCAGACACCGCCGACCATCGCCGCCAAAACTGCCAACCTGCAAAAAATTGATGGTTACGTGCCGCTGTATTGGGACGCGGCGCAGGGCAAGTTGTGGATGGAAATTTCCCGTTTCAATACCGAACTGCTGTATCAAACATCTTTGCCAGCCGGAATCGGATCGAATGACATCGGGTTGGATCGCGGGCGACTGGGCAGTTCGCACGTCGTATCTTTCGAACGCACTGGGCCGAAGGTGTTGATGATTCAGCCGAATTATCGGTATCGCGCGTTGTCGAACGATGAAGCCGAACGTCGCGCGGTCGCCGATTCGTTTGCGCGTTCGGTCTTATGGGGCTTCAAGGTCGAAGCCGCGGAAGGCAATCGCGTGTTGGTAGATGCAACGGCATTTTTCATGCGCGACGCCACCGGCGTAGCAGAAACGCTGCGCCGCATGCGACAAGGCAATTATCGCTTCGAAGAATCGCGCAGCGCGTTTTACCTGCCGCGCACCAAAGGCTTTCCGAAAAACACCGAAATCGAAACCGTCATCACCTTGACCGGCGACGAACCCGGACGTTTTTTGCAAAGCGTCACGCCGTCAACATCCGCGGTGACGGTTCGCCAACATCATTCGTTCGTCGAGCTTCCCGATTTGAATTACAAGCCGCGCGAATATGATCCGCGCGTCAGCGCCAATGCGCTGATGTTTTACGATTACGCGTCACCTTTCGATCAGCCGATTGAAAAGCGTTGGATTCGCCGTCATCGCTTGCAGAAAAAAGACCCAACCGCCGCCATCAGCGAACCGATCAAACCGATTGTGTATTACGTGGACAACGGCGCGCCGGAACCGATTCGATCCGCTCTGGTCGAAGGCGCTTCGTGGTGGGCGCAGGCGTTTGAAGCCGCCGGGTTCAAAAACGCCTTTCGCGTCGAAGTATTGCCTGCGGACGCCGATCCAATGGACATTCGTTACAACATGATCAACTGGGTGCATCGTTCGACACGCGGCTGGTCGTATGGAGCGCAAGTCAACGATCCGCGCACTGGCGAAATCATCAAAGGCAATGTCACGCTCGGCAGTTTGCGCATTCGGCAAGACGTGTTATTGGCAACGGGAATGATTCCGCCCAACACTGCCATGCCGGAACAGGGATTCGAGCATTTGTGCGAAGCAGCCGATTCGCCTGAAGTGGATTACCTGACGGCGGCCACAGCGGATCCGGCGACGGATGCGGCGGCCATGGCTCTGGCGCGCATCCGCCAATTGTCGGCACACGAAGTTGGCCACACGCTCGGTTTCGCCCACAACTTTGCGGCGTCCAGTTACAACCGAGGCTCTGTGATGGATTACCCCGCGCCATTGGTCGAAATCAAAAACGGCAAACTGGATTTGTCGAACGCTTACGCCGTTGGCATGGGCGATTTCGACAAATTTTCGGTGACGTTCGCTTACGCCGAATTCCCTGCTGGCACGGATGAAAAAGCCGAATTGGAGAAGATCATCCAAAAAGGCATTGCCGATGGAATGCTGTACATTGACGATCAAGATGCGCGAAGCGTCGGCACCGCTCACCCACTGGCCAGCGTGTGGGACAACGGCGCTGATGCAATTGCGATGTTGCGGCATGAAATGGATGTGCGCCGAATTGGGCTAAAAGATTTCGGATTGAAAAGCATCAACGTCGGTCAACCGATGTCTGCGCTCGAAGCCAAATTGTTGCCGCTCTATTTGCACCATCGGTTTCAGGTGGTCGCAGCGGCAAAATCGCTCGGCGGGCTGTATTTCACTTACGCGATGAAAACCGCCAATGGCCCCAGTCCGGCAAAATTCCGCGAAGTCGTTTCGGCCAGCCGCCAGCGTGACGCGTTGAAAGCCGTGTTGGACACGATCAAGGTCGAAGAACTGGCCATTCCGCAAAACATTCTCAACCTGATTCCGCCCATTGCCACCGGTTACGAAGGCGGCACGGCGGAATACTTCAGCCGGCGCACCAATCCGGCTTTTGATCCGCTGGCGGCGGCCACCATTGCAACGGACATTTCGCTCGGAGCCTTGCTCGATCCCAATCGTGCGGCGCGGCTGATTCAGTTTCACGCCGAAGCGCCCGTCAATCCTGATTTCAAGGAAGTGATTGATGCGATTCTTGCTGCGACCTGGAAAGCTCCGGTGGCGACCAACACCTATCACCGCGCGATTCAACAATCGGTGCAAAGTTTGACGGTGCAGAAGCTGATGAATCTGGCCAGTGATGAATCGGCTTCGCCGCTGGTTCGCGCCGAAGCGTCGGCGGGATTGCGAAGTTTGAATGCGATGCTGAAAACCACAAACGGCGACGCTCATCGCCGAGCGACACAGGAAGACATCGAACGATTCCTGAATCGTCCCGACGCCGTTCGTGGACCTTCGCGTGCGCTACCGACTCCGGCGGGCGAGCCGATTGGCAACGCCGGACGATCAAATTGAAAATTGATTTGATGTGACTGAGAGCGAGGCTTGAACCATCAAGCTTCGCTTTCGTTTTTTCCGATGACTGATTTTTTCAGAAAGGCTTTCAGCGTCAATGCGCCTTCCAGCATCAAAAACCCTATGAAGCCCATGATGGCCGCCGGGAACCAACTGCTGACCGGAAGCCGCAACAGGTTGACGGTCAATTCGCCGAGCTTGGCCTGTTCGGTGACAATTGCGCCAAACAACGCCAGCCCAAACATGACGATTCCACTGAATCCGCCTCTGACCAATCCTTTCACGTCGAATTTCGGCAACGCGGCAATCAATGGCCAGATCAACCCGCCGAACATTGCGGCAAACAATTCCCGCCAGGGAAAGTAAAACGAGACCGGAGCTTTTCCCTGGACCTGGCTGATTTGATCCGTCCCGGTGATTTCCATCTGCGCGACGGAATGGGATGAGAATACCTTTTTCACTTCCGAAGCTTTGTCCGCTGGGATAAACAACGTCGGATCGTCCTTGTCGAAATTCAAATACCGATCATAGGTGAAAAACACCGAACGTCCCGCGCCGAGATTTTCATCCTGAGCGGTGATGGCGTCTCCGCAATCGTTGAAGGCAGTGACAGACAAATTGATGGCGTTCAATCCGCTGGCGATTTGTCGCCCCGGCGAAGGAATCATTCCAAGCCGAGTCGCCCGCCGCGGAGGATTGAAATTCAACTCCAGATGATCCGAAGCAATTCCCGCAACTTGAGATTCGACAACCAGGTCTACGTTCGGATGGCAATTCGATTTCAGGTCAACTGGCAAACTGACGCTGTTTCCGGCGGGAATGCTGACTCGAACCTGATTAAATTCGACCTTTCCTCTGACAGCACCGCCGAGTTTCAATGAAATCGGAATTTCCACAGTGGCATTTATCGGCATTTCATTTTGATCCAGCAGAAACACCTTGAACCGATAAGAATCCCGTATCACTTCGTTGACGTTGTAACCTTCGATTTTCAGTCGGCTCGGTTTGGGAGCATCAGCGGGCGGTTGCCAGAATGCTGGAATCAGTTTAGGCATTGCCGGCGCAAGGCTGAAAACATTGAAAGCGTCGTTCGCCGGAAATTCCGTTTGATTCATCGCCACGGCAACAGGCAATCCGGCAGTGACCAGGCCCGGGGCTTCGACATACAAACGAACCGTGCCTGGGACGAAACTTCTAAAAGTCAGCGTGACCTTGTCCTTGTCTTTGGCAAATTTGCCAGTCACTTTCGCCCATTGTTGATTTTTGGGCAGTGTCAATATCTGGCCGTCCAGCGGTCTGGAAATCAAAACCATCTTGTTTCGGTTGGCTTGCTGAACGGCGCTCGCCGACATGGCTTGAGTGACTTCGCTGAAACTGCTGAGCAATGTGGCGGTGACGGTCAATTGGTAATCGGCGTCGGCTTTGACTTTGACTCCGCGAAAATCGAGCAGCGAAATTTCCACCTTGACAATGGAAGAGCGCGAAATCGAAGCCGGATTGGCCGCGATGGCCAACCGGACTGGACCATGAACATTGATGGTGGAGCTGCCGGTAATCAGCCTTTCTGCTTCGGCAAAAAGACGAACTACACCGCCGCGTTCAGATTTGACGCTGATCCAGATGCTGCTGGCTCCGGCGGGAAATTCGCCTTGAATGATCGCCGCTTCGCTGGTTTTGCCCAGCAGGATTCCTGACCTGTCCAGTTGAGACCTGGTTTGCCTTTGAGCGACGCGTTTCGCGGCGTTCAAATCGTTGAGCGTCGTCGCCGTCAATGTCAGTTTGAAGTTTGCGGGAGCGGGCGTTTGTGTTCCGCGCGGATCGAGCAGTTTGATTTCGACCGAAATGCCCTGATTGATGGAAGCGACTCCGCTGGGAAGCAGCGGAGCGACGAACAACCGCGAACCTTGCGCCGGAGCTTGGGCGCCAACAACGCTGGAAAGCGACAACAGCATCAGCAACGCAATTGCCAGTCGTTGAAATTGTAGTGTTCCGGCGGTCGTCGAAATTGGCTGAGCCGTGGTTTGCAAGTCCATTGTGTTCTCCCGAAAGTAGAACCGATGTTCCAATCGGTTCGTGAATCGTTCTTGTCGTTCGGCGCAATCCAATACTCGCTCTGGTATTCGTTTTGTAAGCACGCGGCAATGGTACTTGCAGTTGGCGAACGATTCAAAACTCAACGTCCGGCAATGCGAGACATGGGGCCTGGATTAGGCCACCAGCGAACCACAAAGGAAACGCCACCGTCGCCGAAGACACGCAATCGCGCATATCGCCAGCGATTGGACGCGCTCGGCGGTTCGATCATCGCCACACGATTGCGATACACGCGGGGAATTTCCAGCGTGCCGGATGTTCCCGGCAAATCAATCGTCACTTCGCGTTCGCCGCGCACTTTGCCGCTCCATTGAATCAGCTTCGGGCCGATCTGTTGCGAATCGTAACCGGCATCGTCCGGTTCCTCGTGGTCAGAAACTGTTTCCTGTGATTCCCGCCTGACTTCCGGTTGACGACGTTGCGGCTCTTCATCGCGCGGGCGATTGTTGGCTATCCGATCACGCTTGGCTGTCGAGGCGTCTTCACGAGTGACTGTTCCATTGGAGGCGTTTGCCGAATGATCCTGCTCTCGTTGTCCGGTTTTGCGTTCGTCAGTCTTGTGCCGTGTTGACGCGCTTTCAGGCTGATTTGACGGCGGATTCGGAGTTTGCGGCGGTTTGGCAACCACAACCGCCGGAGTCGCCGCTGGTTGCGAACTCGACCTGGATGTTTTCAACGTCGGTGCAGAAGTATTTGCGCCGGAAGACCTGGTCGAATCAGCGGAATTCGTTTTGCCAGAAGTTCCAGAATTTACAGGCGAAGATGTAACTCCGGACGATTGCGCTGATGCGTTGGTTGAAACTGCCGGAACGTTCTTTGTCGCTCCTCCGGCCAACGTTTCGCCCGAAAGTTGCGCGGCCAGTTCCAGCGAATCCACGTCGCTGGCAATCGCTTCTTCTGGCGCAGAAGAAGCGCCGGGCAAAGCGCTTTCCAACAACGGCAACGCGCGAGAGGCCAGCCAGTGTCTGCCAAACATCGCGCCTGCCAACACGACCAGCAACATTGCCATTGCTGCCACTGCCACTCGGCGGCGACGCCGTCGAACCACAACCAACCTATCATCCGTTTCGGCTTCGGATTCCGCATCCGGCAACATTCCCTCCGCAGACATTTCCGGCATCAGCGGAATGATGACTTGCCGCGCGTTTGCCTGAAGCTGGTCGGCCAGTTCCTGAACGCTTTGCTGCCGATCTTCTGGCGATTTCGCCAACGCGCGTAAGACGACTTTTTCCAGGTTCAGCGGAATTTCCGGGTTGAGTTGTCGCGGTGGTGGCGGGGCAGCCTGCAAGTGATGAATCGCAATTTCCGTCGGCGTGCGACCTTTGAAGGGACGTTCGCCGGTCAACAATTCATACAACATTACGCCCAGCGAATAAATATCCGAGCGATGATCCACAGTGCGACTCTGACATTGTTCCGGTGAAGCGTAGGCCACCGTTCCGCTCAGCACTGAATGCTGCGTGAATGGCGGCGCTCCGGGCGGCTGGGGAAATTTGGCGATGCCGAAATCAATGAGTTTCGCTCCATTGTCGAGCATCACATTTCGTGGATTCACGTCTCGATGCACGATCTCGCGCGCGTGAACTTCGCTGAGCGCATCGCACAATTGCAGCGTTATGGTCACAGCTTCGGCAATTTCCAGCTTTCCGCGCGCGTCCAGTTCTTCGCGCAGAGTTCGCCCGCGCAAAAACTCCATCGCCACAAATCGCAAATCGTCGCCGATCATTCCGCTGTCAAACAGCCGGACGATATTTGGGTGTTCGATACCAGTCAGCGCTTCAGCTTCGTGGCGCATGCGTTCCAACATTTCCCGCCAGTAGTTGCGCGCGGCTTCAGCATCAATCGCATAAGTCAATTCGCGTCGCACCAGTTGCGCCGGATCGCTGACTTTGACGACCACCACGCTGTCGGTTTGCAAATCCGTCGCGGCAAACACCGTCGAAAGCCCGCCCTGTCCCAACTGACGGTAAAGCTTGTAACGCCCTCCGACCGTATGATTCAGCAGTTGCGATAAATCGGGTTCATGCACCTGGGCGCAGGCCGGACAAAAGACGGCAAATTCAGACAGTTCACCGAAACAACGTTGGCACCGAGTCATAGCTGGCTCCTTCAAAGTTGTGTTGGAAAGTCGTTCTGGAAAAGGGTGAGCGGAGTATAGACGAAATGAAATTCAATTGTCAGTGGAAAGTTGCGATTCATCAAATTAGCCATTAACCATTGCCCATTATTTGTCAGGGTAAAAATCCTTCTCCCTTCGGTTAATGGATAATGACCAATGGTTAATGACTAATTCTGTTCGCCAGTTTCACAGCCCGCCGCGCAAGTACGCGATGATGTCGGCGATTTGCTGTTTGGTCAGTGTTTTCTCGTAACCTTCCGGCATGAGCGAAATCGTCGAAGCGCGGATTTCGGCGATGTTCTTTCTCAAGATCGTCACGTCGCGGTCGGCGTTGCGCAGTGTCACGGCGCCCGAAGTTTCGTTGGCCAGAATGCCGTCTTCGATGCGACCGTCTTTGGTTGTCAGGATGTAATTGACGAAGCGGCCTTCGATGGCTTCGCTGGGATTCATGATCGAATTCAACAACTCTTCTTTGGTTTTGTTGTTTATGCCGGACAGGTCAGCGCCTATGCGCGGACGCCCCGCTTGCGGCACGTGGCATACGGCGCAGGTCGAAGCGAACAAATCGCGACCGCGCATGACGTCGCCGGTCAGATTCAACGCTTCGGCATAGCTGGCAACGATGGCTTTGCGTTCGTCGGTTTCCGATTTGAAAAAGGCTTGCGCGCGCGCGACCACATCTTTGTCTGGATGATCGAAGAGCTTCGCCTGCATCGCCGGATCAGCCATCGTGCGTTCGATCTTTCCGTCTTCCAAAGCCTTCAACAAAACCTTCATTCGCTCGCGATCGCTGAGCAACGCGGCCAACACTTTCTGGCGGATTTCCGGCGAAAACTTTTGCCATTGCCCAATCAGGTTTGACGCAATGTTGGCATCATCAAACGCCGCCAACGATTCAATCGCGGCAGTCTGCAGTTCCGGTGAATTCTGATCGGCCAGTAACTTTTCCAGCACAGGCGAAACCGCAGCGAACTGTCCGCCACGCAAAGCGCGCACAGCCGTCACACGAGTTTTCACCGGCAAGCCGGCGTTTTGCGCGTCGGCCAGCGCTTTTTGCACCAGGCCTTTCAATTCAAAAAAACGCGCCGTTTCCCAAGCCGCTTTCTGCAACGCTTCGTTGTCGCTGCTGAGCAGTTTCATCAACACCGGCTCGGCTCCGGCGACGCGCAGATTTTTGACATCGGCCAGCTTCAGGCCTTTGCTCAACCCGCTGAGCGTCGGTTCAGGATCGTTGAGCGTTGCCGCCAGCTTCAACAATCCGGCCAGTTCGTTTGCGTCGTGTTTGCCTCCGATCAAGGCTGCCAGTTGCGAGAAAAGTTGTTTGTTGTCGAAGCCGGGATTTTTCTTCCGCAGCAAGGCAAAAAACTGCGCCGCGGAATCGTTGACCGAACTCAAGACCGCCAGTCGAAACCATTGATTCTCCGCGTGCTTCATCGCCAGCTCGGCCAGCGTGTCCATCGCCCGAATGTCTTTCATCTCGCCGAGCGTGAAAGCCGTTTGAAACTGAACCCGCACATCGGCATCGCTTGCCATTGCCAGCACTGCTGCTTGAATCGGTTTCGACCTGGCAAAGTTTTCCGCCAATCGCACGGCGTGTTCCCGAACTCGCGGATGCTGGTCTTTTAACGCTGCCAGCACCAAGGATTCATCCAAAGCTGACAAGCCTTCGAGCGTCCACAGTGCGTGAACCTTCCCGAGCGGCGAAGCGGTTTCGGCAACCAGCGTTTTCAAAAACGGAATCGCAGTTTTGTCTTGTCGTTCGACGATCAGCCGCTGCGCCGTCGTGCGATGCCAGCCGTTTTCGTGCTCAAGCGTTTTAACCAGTTCTTCGGTGCTGGCCGAACCGAGCCGGGGTTTCAAATCGCGTTTCGTGCGCGGATTTTTCACCGTCAGTTTGTAAATGCGTCCCAGCGAATCGCCCGCATAAAAGTCCATTCCTTTTTTGATTTCTTCAGGAATGGATTCGGGCGTTTCGATGAACAGCCGGTAAATGTCCATGAAGTACAAATTGCCATCGGGCGCGTTGGCGAAATTGCATGGGCGAAACCACTGATCTTCCGCAGCCAGAAACTCCACGCCTTCTTTGGCGCGCGCGGCTTTGTAAGTCACACCGTCGGGCGTCAGCACATCGCGGTGAATCAGGTTGGCACTGACTTCGCCCGTGAAAACGCTGCCGCGATATTCCGCAGGCCAGGCGTCTCCGGTGTAAACCGTGCCGCCACTGGCTCCGCTGAAATATCCGCCGACGTGTTCTGTACGGTTCAAACCTTGTTCGTCATAACGTTGTTGGCGCAAAGCCGTGCGCTGTTTACGCCATTCCTGCGGCCCAGTTAAAGGGAAAATCTGTCCTGAAACTACACCACCTTCGTAAATGTTCAGCGCGACGGCAGGAACTTCCAACAGAGGCGCGCGGCTCAGGTATTTGTACGGCAACACGACTTGGCGCAAATGAGTCGTGTTTTCAGTGATGAATTCATTGCCCCATTCGTCGAAGGTCAAACCGAATTGCGCAATGCCGGAACTGTTTTCCGCCACGTCTTTCGTCGGGTTGTACCGAAAATCCGTTCCACGAACCAACAAGGCTTCGCGTCCAGGGTGCGCGGGCGATGTGATACGACCTTCGCGTCCGTGATTGGCGAAATAAATCCAGTTATCAATGCCATAACGCGGATTGGTGATGCGCGCTTCGGGGTTCACTTTTGGAAAGCCCGTGAACAAAACCTGTTTGATGTCGGCTTTGCCGTCGCCGTCCGTGTCTTTCATCCAGAAAATGTCAGGAGCGCTGGTGACGATGACACCGCCTTTCCACGGCAAAATGCCGCTGGCTTGCAAGACCTGATCGGCAAAAACAACCACACGTTCGTATTTGCCGTCGCCGTCGTTGTCTTCCAACAACTTGATGCGCGACCGCACAGGTTTGCCCGGCGGAGGATCGTCCGGGTAATCCAGCATTTCGGCGACGTAAATGCGCCCGTTTTCGTCAAAGACCATTTCGGTCGGCGACATTACCTGCGGTTCGGTCAGGAAAATTTCGACGTTAAACTCTTCGCTGAGGTGCATTTTCGCCAGCGATTCCTGGGCGGTGTAGGCAGGCTGTTCGGCGCTTTTTTGCGGAGCCTTGCTGCACGCTGAAGCAGCGAACAACAACAGGACAACAAGAACGATTCGAGTTTCTTTCATAGGGCAGGTTTGAGTGTGAATTTCGGTATTGGGCAATTAAGACAGATTGCGTGACATTTGAAAATCATCTTTACCGCAGAGGCGCAAAGAACGCAGAGGAAGCGCAGAGATTTTCAACCTAAGCTCTGCGACACCTCTGCGGGACTCTGCGCCTCTGCGGTGAAATCCATTCATCTGAAGTCTTCGCCGACTAATCAGTTCCCACTTCAGCTTTTGCGCGCGCCAGTTCCTGGCGAACCTGTTCCGGCGCGGTTCCGCCGGTTTGCCGTTTGCCCGCCAGCGAACTGTCCAGCGAAATGGCGTCGAACAAATCCTGCTCGAACAACGGGGAAAACTGTTGGCATTCAGCCAGACTCAGTTCGCCGAGTTCCTTGCCTTGTTCGATGGCAAACACGACGATGCGACCAATGACTTCATGCGCTTTGCGAAATTCCAGGCCTTTGCGAACCAGATAATCAGCCAGGTCGGTGGCGTTGGTGTAATCACGAATCGCCGCCGCGCTAGCGCGTTCGCGGTTGAGTTCGATGTTGCGCAAGACGGTCGCCGTCACGCGCAAACTGTCGGACAAGGTGTCAATCGTATCGAACAGCGTTTCCTTGTCTTCCTGCAAGTCTTTGTTGTAAGCCAGCGGCAAGCCTTTCACCATCGTCAGCATCGCCATCTGGTGACCGAACACGCGCGCCGATTTGCCGCGAATCAATTCCAGCGAATCGGGATTTTTCTTTTGCGGCATCAAACTGCTGCCGGTGGAAATGGCGTCGCCGAGTTTGATGAAGCCGAATTCCTGTGTCGAATAAATAATCAAATCTTCGGCCAGCCGCGACAGGTGCATCATCGTCAGCGCGGCGAAGCTGACGAATTCAACGATGTAATCGCGGTCGCTGACGGCATCAATGCTATTGCGCGTCACGCCGTCAAACCCAAGTTCCGCCGCCATCCATTCGCGATCAACCGGAAAATTCGTTCCGGCCATCGCTCCTGAACCGAGCGGCAAAATGTTGACTCGCGTTTTGACATCGGCCAGTCGCGCCCGATCGCGCGACAGCATTTGAAAATAAGCCAGCAGAAAATGCGCAAACAAAATCGGCTGGGCTTTTTGCAGGTGCGTGTATCCCGGCAGCGGATCGTTTTCGTAACGTTCGGCCAGTTCGATCAGTGCGCGTTGTGTGTCGCGTATGATGTCGTCCAGCCGTTCGATTTCGCCGCGCAAAAACAATCGCGTGGCTACGGCGACTTGATCGTTACGGCTGCGTCCGGTGTGCAGCTTGTAGCCAATCTGCCCGATCAATTCGACCAAACGCGATTCGATGAAGCTGTGAACGTCTTCGGTGTTGGAAAATTCCGGGCGATCCAGAAAGGCGGGGTCAGCAATCAAATCACCGATTTTCTGCAAGCCCTGCGTAATGGTTTCAACTTCGGCATCGGGCAAAACGCCCGCTCGCCCCAACGCGCGCGCGTGAACGGCGCAGGCTTGCAAATCGGCGAAAATCAGTCGGCGGTCAAATCGAAAGCTGGCATTGAATGCGGCAAAGTGTCGGTCGGTTTCGCCTGTAAATCGGCCTCCCCATAAATTCATAGTCGGTGGTCGGTGGTCGGTGGTCGGTGGTCGGTGGTTATACGGAAGATTACCTGTCACCTAACACCTGCCATCTGCCACCTAATTCGTCCTTTTCATAACGTGGTTTTGAATGAGTTTGATGACCAGATCAGCTTCCTGTTGTGTGCCGCTGCCGGGTTCGAACACGAACTGGCGGCGTTCGCCGGTCACGTTGATAAGATTGCTGCTGGCGGTCAGGATTTTCGACAATTCCTTGACTTGCGCTCCGGCGACGGTGGCCAGAATCCTGTTGCTCGGATCGGTGATTTCGACCTGGCCAGGACGAATGCGAAGCCAACCTGTGCGCGCCTCTTCCCAACCGGTTTTCCCGTTTTTCAGCCGGGCCATCCGCCGCCATTGCGCGTCATAGGAGATTTTGACGATGGCCGCGCCGTTCAACTGCACGGCTTGTTCCATGGCCTGTTCGGCTTTTGCGACATCATTTTTATTGTACAGGTAAATGATGCCCAGAAATTCAAACGCGCCTGGTTTGCTTTTGTCCGCCATCGCCAATTCTTCCAGTTTGGCCAGAGCGTCGTCTGCCGAAGCAGCATCGCTTTCGCGGTAATTGATGACAATCTGATTGAAGCGTTCGTTGTAGACGGTCGGCGTCAAACCAAGGCGAGTGACTTTCAGCGAAAACGGCACGGCGGATTTTTTGGCTGCGCCAACAATTCGCACACGATATTCGCCGTCGGCTGGCAATCCACCCGCAGGAGTGTTGATCTTGAACACTCCCTGCTGGTCTTTGGTGACGGGAATTTCGACGTTGTCCTTGTCAACAAGCTGCAATCTCAAAGTCGAATCCGAACTGAGAAGATGGAATGACAGCAAATCTTCGCTCTTGGCGTTCAAAATGTGATCTTCGAACAACCCGCCGCTGGCGGCTTTTTCCGATCCGCGCGGATCAATCCGTCCTTTGACTTCCTGATCGAATACCAGCGTCGGCGTCACCGGAGCGGCAGCTTTGGCCGGAGCTTTCGTGCCGGGTTTCGGCGTCGGCGTCGGTTTTGCGCCGGGCAATTCGCCGGTTCCACTTTGAGCGTAAACTCGGCAATCTGCGCCGAACGGGAGCAAGAGAATCAATGCCACAACAACGACAGGCAAAACGTTCCGTTGACTCTTCATAACTCTACATCCCTTGGAAAAGCCGGTTGTATCAGTCCGCATCCTTGGCGAGCCGAAAACCGGTCTTGGAATAATCTGGGGAGACGGAATTGGGCCAATCTTTGCGACCCGCAGGCCAACCGCTTCTGAGCGTGGCCGTCGCGTCTGAAAAATTCGTATTGAATGAACCGCCGCGAATCACCTTCAGATTTTTGTATCCGGCGGCGGGCGGTTTGATCGTGCCGCCGGGATATGCCTTGTAATCGCTGGAAGTCCATTCCCAGACGTTGCCGATCATATCCAGCGCGCCGAACGGACTCGCTCCTTTGGCAAACTGGCCGACGGGCGAAAGCTTATTCAACCCGACGCCGTCTTTGAGAACGTTGGCCGCGTCGTCCATCCATTTCGCGCCCCAGGGATACAGGTTGTCCGGATTCGATCCGCGAGCGGCGTATTCCCATTCTTCTTCTGTGGGCAAACGCTTTCCAGCCCATTTGGCAAAGGCGTTGGCGTCTTCCCAACTGACATCGGTGACAGGAAGTTTTTCGCTTCCCGCCGGAAACGTTCCGCCATTCCACGAAGGCGGCGCGGCGTGGCCGGTTTGAGCGACAAAGGCCTGATACTCTTCGTTCGTGACTTCGGTTTTGCCAATGTAAAAAGCCTTGAGCGTGACGACGTGCGACGGAGCTTCGTTTTCCTTGCCATCGTCGCGTCCGACCTGCAAGACGCCATTGATGACCAGCGCCATTCCATCCGGTGTTGATGCTTGCGGAAATTGATTGCTGGATGTGGCTGGCGAAACCGATGTTGACGCAGTCTGCGAGGTCGAGTTAGTTACGGCGGGCGGCCTTTCCTCGCCGCCGCCCAACATCCACGCGCCAAACACCGCCAGCAACAACAACAACGCGCCGACGCCGATAAGCAATGGAGTGCGCGATTTCGCCGTAGCCAGTTCAGGAGCTTTGGCAACTGAGTCCGGTTTTGCGTTTTCAATCGGTTTGGGCGGTTCGACTTTGGCTTGTTTGGCTGTCTTGTCTGCTTTCTTTTCTGACCTTGGCGGTTTGTCTTCCTTGACGACAGGTGCAGGCTCTTTTGCCGCAGGCGTAACCGGTTCAGGCGTGTCCATCACCTGCGTTTTCAGATCAATCGTTCCGAGCTTCTGTTCGCCGGTCGTTTTCGATGGAGTCAGAACATCTGTTCCTGGCGAAGACAACGCATCCGTTGCTGACTTTCCAAGCGTGTCGGCCGAGGAAGGACTGACGATCGTGTCGTAACTTTGCGGTGAAGTTTCCAGACGAGGCTGTCCGCCAGTGGTCGCTGCTGGCTTCAAAATTTCGGTCGCGTTTTCCTTGTTGACGACTGGCGGCGTGACAGTTTTTTGTTCGCCGGAATCGCTGAACCGCACGGTCGAACCTTCGTAGTTGGCTTCGCTGCGCAAAGCCAGATCGAAGTCGCGCGCCAGTTCGATGGCGTTCTGTGGCCGCGAAGTCGCTTCCTTGCTCATCGCACGCAACACCACACTCTCAATCGCGGGGCTCAATGCCGGATTCAGTTCGCGCAAAGGCCGAGCCTGTTCAGTGACGTGTTTGATCGCCACTCCGGTCGGAGTTTTGGCGACGAAAGGCACGACTCCGGTCAGCATTTCGTAAAGCACGACGCCCAGGCTGTAAATATCCGAACGCGAATCGGCTTCTTCGCCCTGGCACTGTTCGGGCGACATGTAATGCGGAGTTCCGATGACTGTTCCGACATTGGTCAGACGCTGCTCTTCCATGCTGAGCGTGTCCAGCGCCTTGTCGGCAAGTTTGGCGATGCCGAAATCCAGAATCTTGACATGGTCTTCGTCGTCGTGTGTGTCGAGCAGATAAATGTTGTCCGGTTTGATGTCGCGGTGAACGATGCCGTTGCGATGTCCGGCGTCGAGGGCGGCGCAAGCCTGCCGAATGATGGTGTAAGCACGGCGAGGCGCAATCGTCCCGGATTCCACCAGCAATTGGCGCAAACTGCGACCAATCAACAACTCCATGACGATGTAAGCCGTGCCATCCGTGTCTTCGCCGAAATCGTGAATAACCACCGCGTTCGGGTGATGAAGCATGGCGGCGGCACGGGCTTCTCGATAAAACCGCTGGCGCGTTTTTTCGTTTTCGATCACGTCCGGGCGCAAAACCTTGACCGCCACGGTGTCGCCGATGTGCAAACGCCGAGCGCGATAAATTTCGCCCATGCCTCCGCTGCCAATGCATGAATCCAGTTGGTAACGCCCGCCCAGCACTCGACCGACTTGCGTGCCGACGGCAATGGGTTTGGCGTTTTCTCCAGTGTCGGAATCGGCAATTCGCGTCTTCAGATGATCGGTGCTGGATACGGCGGTATCGTGGGACGGGGCTTCGGGTGGTGTCATTTTTGTTGCGACTAGACTCGCTCCGCAAGCGTCGCACTTCGCCGCGCCCGCAGCCAATCTAGTTCCGCAGTTCGTACAGTAAGTCATGAATCTATGTTCGACTCCATTTGCTCAAATGCAAAAGTCTAAAAAAGCAATCGCGTACCGGCTGGTTTATTTTGGGGAGACCAATGAACACTCTCACAAAAGCCAGTGTAGTCTAAATCAATCGCCGCGAGATGCAAACTTCGTGGTCGGTGGTCGGGATTCACTCACAAAACCGACAATCGGTTATCCACGATTCAAACTGTCTGCTGCCAAGGCACGAACGACCGCTTCGCCAGTGTGTTCTTTCGGCTGAATGTGAACTTCCAATCCGTATAACTGGGCGGCATCGGCAGTGACCGGCCCGATGCAGGCAACACGACAATTCGTCAAATGCGGCGTCAGATGATCTGTTTCCAGAATCGCCGCCAGATTGGCAATCGTCGAAGGGCTGGTAAACAGTATGTAATCGGCGGCGGAGTCTCGGATCAGATTCACGACTTTCCTGCCGGATGAAGCGGGCAATACCGTCTGGTACGCCTCTGCGACTTCGACATAGACGCCAATTTTTTCCATCGCCGGGCGAATCACATCGCGTGTGGTTTTCGAAGCTGGCAACAACATCTTCGACCCGCGCAGCCGCTGGCCAACGCCGAATCGTTTAATGAAATCTTCGACCAGCGATTCGGCTGTAAACCGTTCGGGCATTACATCCACCGAGATATTTTCACGCATCAACCGTTCAGCGGTCTTTCGCCCCACCGCACAGACTTTGTGCGCCATCAATTCGGCGCGTCCGTGTCCGGTTTCATCCAGCCGCTGCAAAAAGTATTCAACGCCATTTGCGCTGGTGAAGACCAGCCAATCGAACCAGCTTAGCTTTGCCAGCGCGGCATCCAATTGCTCCCAGCTTGACGGTGGCTTGATTTCAATTGTCGGGCAGGCGATGACTTCTGCGCCCAGCTTTTCCAAAAAGCGAACCATCTCGCTGCTTTGTTTCGGCGAGCGCGTGACAATCACTTTGCGCCCGGCCAACGGCTGCTCGGCATTCGGCACGGTATCGTGAGTGTCAGCGATTTGAGCTTCTTTTGTTATATGTTTTTCTGTTGATTCTGGCGTTGCCTCGGCAGGGTTGGCAGGGGAAACAGTCTGAACAAACGGCGCATTTGTCACAGAAGACGCAGGTCGCTGACGCTCCCCGTACTGCAACAATTCATGCGCGCCGGCTTGAATCAAGCGCTCGGCCAATTGCGCGCCAAGCTCTTCCGCGTGATGCGCTGAACCTTCTGCCTGCAAACGAATCAATTGCCGGCCTTCGACATCGGCAACCAACGCTTCCAACCGAAGCCGCTCCTTGCCGTCTTCTGAGCTGACAATGCCGAGTGCGGCAATCGGAACCGCGCAGCCTCCGCCGAGTTCGCGCAACACGGCGCGCTCGGCTTCGGCTGCGTATCGGGTCGGCCAATGGTTCAAGGATTCCAGCAGCAAATTCGTCCGTTGATCGTCCACGCGGGATTCGATGCCGAGCGCGCCCTGGCTGACAGCGCTCAACATTTCGTCGGGTTCAATGCGCGCCGTGATTCGATCTGCCAATCCCAGCCGGATCAATCCCGCCGAAGCCAGAATAATCGCGTCATATTGGCCTTCGTCCAGCTTGCGCAATCGCGTGTCCACGTTGCCGCGAAGCTCTGTGATTTCCAGGTCTGGCCGCTGGTGCAGCAATTGCGCACGGCGACGCAAACTGCTGGTTCCGACGCGAGCGCCTTGGGGCAAATCCCGAATCGCTTTGACGGTTCCGTGCAAGACGGCAGAACAAATCAGCGCATCGCGCACGTCCACGCGTTCGGTGATGGCGGCAATGTGCAATCCGTCGGGCAATACCGTCGGCAAATCCTTCAAGCTATGAACGGCCAGATCAATGCTGCGATTCAACAAGGCTTCTTCGATTTCCTTGGTGAAGACGCCTTTGCCCGCGCCGGCCAATCCGGCCAACGAAGCTTCCTGCATCTTGTCGCCGGTGGTTTTGATGATTTCGATTTCGACCGCCAGACCCGGATGCAACCGTTCGAGTTCCTGCTTGATCCAGTTGGATTGCCACAACGCCAGTTTGCTACCGCGTGATCCTATAATCAGATTTGGCATGGCCGTCATTAAACCAGCAGAAAAACCGATAGGCAATACAACGATTGTCGGCATCTGACTCTTTGAGTATAGTTGCCGCTCGCAGAAAGCAGTTCAAATCTATCAACAGGAGTTCAGCCCATTACGCATGGCAAATTACGTCAGCCAGGTCGCCGAACACATTCGCAACGAAGTCCACAAAGTCATCGTCGGTCAGGACGCCATCATTGACCAAATCCTGATTTGCTTGCTGGCCGAAGGCCACGCCTTGTTGGAAGGTGTGCCGGGCACAGCCAAAACGCTGATGGTCAAAACGCTGTCGCGCATTCTGGGCGTGGGCTTCAACCGCATACAGTTCACGCCGGATTTGATGCCTTCGGACATTACCGGCACGAACGTTTTCAACGTCTCCACGTCGCAATTCACGCTGCGGCACGGGCCGGTGTTTACAGACATTTTGCTCGGCGACGAAATCAACCGGACTCCGCCGAAAACGCAGGCCGCGTTGCTGGAAGCGATGGAAGAGCGTCAGGTGACGATTGACGGCGAAAGCCATTTGTTGTCGCCGCTGTTTCTGGTGCTGGCGACGGAAAACCCGATTGAATACGAAGGAACCTATCCGCTGCCAGAAGCCCAACTTGATCGCTTCCTGTTCAAGATTCTGATTTCTTATCCCAGCGCCGAAGACGAACAACAGATCGTGGCCAACTGGCAGGCCGGCTTCAACGCGCGCAAGCTGGAAAATGTGCCGCTGGTGATGTTGGACGATCCGGCGGTTATTCCTCAGTGCCGCGTCGAAGTCCGCAAGATCAACGTCGAACCGAGCGTACAAAATTACATCGTCAACCTGGTTCGCCGCACACGCGAACACCCAAGTTTGTTGTGGGGAGCCAGCCCGCGCGCTTCGGTGGCATTGTTGCTGGCCAGCAAAGCCCTGGCGGCATTGCGCGGCCGCGAATTCGTCACGCCCGACGACGTGCGCGACGTGGTTCATCCGGCGTTGCGCCACCGTATACTGCTGCGTTCCGAAGCCGAAATCGAAGGCATCACCGAAGAAGCCGTGCTGGACGAAATCATCACTGCGGTTGAAGTGCCACGCTGAAAAATCAAAAAGCAAATATCAAAAGTGAAAAGGCAAAAAGGCGGTACTTTTCATTTTTGCTTTTTTGATATTTGCCTTTTGCCTTTTGATTTTCCCGAATGATTTTCACCCGAAGATTTTTCATTTTGTTTGCCTTAGGCGTTTTACCGCTCATCGCGGTGTGGACGACGTTCGCTTCGCAAACGAATTTGAAATGGGGACTGATTGGTTACGATGTGCTGCTGTTGGCGTTGGCGTTCGTGGATTACAAACTGACGGAAAAAGAATCTCAGTTGAAAGTCCGCCGCGTCATGCCGCGCCGCTTTATGATCGGCGAAGAAAACGAAGTGCAGCTTCATATCATGGTCAAACTCGCCCGGCGACGTTCGCGCGCTCCGGCGTTCACGATCAAAGACGAATATCCACCTGAATTGGAATTGCGCGGCGAGCGGTTGTTGACTGCCAAAACACGCCGTTCGCGCAGTGGTGAAGCCGAAGCGACGGCTGGTTACAAACTCTACGCAGCTTCGCGTGGAGATTACGGCTTTGGCAATGTGTCATTGCGCTGGCGTTCGCGGTTGGGATTGGTCTTCAAACAAATCAGTCTGACTGCGGCGGAAAGCGTCAAGGTTTATCCGAATATCAACGAAGCCAAACGCTACGAACTTTTCGCGCAACGCAATCGCCAGATGATGGCCGGAATGCGGCGAACTCGGTTGCGCGGACAAGGCCGGGAGTTTGAGAGTCTGCGCGATTATGTGCTTGGCGACGAACTGCGGCATATTTCGTGGACGGCGACGGCGCGACGCGGCAAGCTGACGACTCGGCAATACCAGATCGAACGCAACCAGAATATCGTTGTGATGATTGACGCCGGACGATTGATGACGTCGCGCATCGAACATCTGTCGAAACTCGATCACGCCATCAATGCAGCGCTGGCGATTGGTTACGTGGCCACCAGCGGAGGCGACAACATAGGTTTGCTGGTGTTCAATCGTCAGGTGGTCAGCTATTTGCCACCGCAACGCGGACACAGCCAGTTGTCTGCAATGACCGAAGCCTTGTACAGCGTCAAAGCGCAGATGATTGAACCATCTTACGCGCGCGCGTTTCAGCATCTGTCTCAAAACTGTAAACGGCGTTCGCTGGTGGTGATTTTGACGGATCTGGTTGACCGCGACGCGTCGGCGGAATTGCTGGCTTACACCGCGGCATTGTTGCCGCGCCATTTGCCGTTGATCGTCACCATCGGCGATAACGATTTACGCGCATTGGTTTCCACCGAACCCAAAATCGTGGCGGATGTCTACAAACAATCCGTCGCCGAAGAATTGTTGCAACAGCGCGAAGAAGCTCTGGCCAGGATTACCGAACTCGGCGGATTGGCGCTGGACGTGCAGGCGGGACAGTTGTCGTTTCAACTGGTCAACAAATACCTGGAAGTAAAAGAGCGAGGGTTGCTGTGAATGCCCCCTCGCTCTTTGATTTTTGATTTTTTTGCTGACTTGTTTTCAATGAATCAGTCGAATTGTGAACGGATAGCGATAATGTTCTCCGTTATTGGCCTTCAAAGTGGCGATGATCGTCAGGACGATTCCTCCGACGAAAACCACGGCCAGCAACAGGAATCCGATCAAGACAAGCACCAGAATACCGCTGACGATGGCATAAATAATCAGCGAGATTTGAAAGTTCAACGACTCTTTGGCCTGGTCGGCGACAAACTGAGACTGGTCTTTTTTCACCAGCCAGATAATCAATGGCGCCAGGATGTTTCCGAATGGAACTCCGATGAATCCAGACAATGCCAACAGGTGAGACAACATTCCCCAGGTGCGCTCCTCATTCGAAACGGCGTACATACATTACCTCCGTAAAAAATTGGTAAAGGGTTGGTTGATTGCTTTTGAACTGCAAGCGGCGGCAAGTATGCGCAAGACTGGCAGGATTCACAAGAATCAATTCAAGTAATTTCTGACTTTTATTGGCAAGCGGAGGTCTGCTTGTTAAACTCGCGAAACTATGATGGATAGAGCAAGAATTTTGATTGTGGACGATGAGCAAGCCGCCCGTGTCGGGTTGAGCGAGATCATTTCGGTTTGGGGTTACGAAACGCAAACGGCGAGCGATGGATTGGAAGCGTTGGAAATCGCCTCCGACTTTCACCCGACAGCAGTCGTGACTGACGTGTTTATGCCTCGGCTGGACGGATTCGGATTGCTGAACCGGTTGCGCGAAGAACACCCGGAAACCGCCGTTATTCTGTTGACCGGGCAAGGCAGCATCGAAGACGCCGTTCGCGCGGTGAAGGAAGAAGGCGCCTTTTATTATTTTGAAAAACCGATCAACACGCGCCAGTTGAGCGTCGTATTGCAACGCGCCATCGAACAGGCGGCTTCGCGATTGGAAAACACGCGGTTGCGGCGGCAATTGGGCGAATACGGCGTGTTCGGCAAACTGGTCGGCAATTCGCAGGTCATGCGGCAGATTTACACGACCATCGAACAGGTCGCCAGCTCCGCCGTGTCCGTGTTGATTACCGGCGAATCCGGCACCGGCAAGGAAGTCGTCGCGCAGAGCATTCATCAACTCAGCCCACGCGCTTCGCGTCCGTTTGTCGCCATCAACTGTTCCGCCATCCCCGAAACGTTGATGGAATCGGAACTGTTCGGCCACGAACGCGGCGCGTTCACGGGCGCAATCGCCAAACGCGAAGGCTGTTTTGAACTGGCCAACACCGGCACCTTGTTTCTGGACGAAATCGCCGAAATGCCTGCGATGTTGCAAGCCAAGCTGCTGCGCGTGCTGGAAGAGCGCAAAGTTCGCCGACTGGGCAGCGCCAAAGAAGTTCCGGTGGACGTTCGCGTGCTGGCCGCCACCAATAAAGACCCGCACGAAGCCGTGCGACGCGGCGAAATGCGCGAAGACCTGCTCTATCGCCTGAACGTCATTCACGTCAAACTGCCGCCGTTGCGCGAACGCCGCGAGGACATTCCGCTGTTGACCGAATACATGGTCAAAGAACTCAGCAATCGCCACAACCGTCCGGCCAAACTGGTTTCGACCGAAGTGCTGGAAATCTTTTCGCGCTTCCCCTGGCCCGGAAATGTGCGCGAGCTTCGCAACGTGGTCGAACACGCCGTCATCGTCTGCGACAGCCAGCGCATCGAAAAACAGCATCTTTCGCCGCAGATGTTCGATGGTCGTTCGTTGAAAAATGAAGACTCGATTACGCTGCCTGTGCCGATTTCGCTGGATGAAGCCGAGCGCCAGTTGATCCTGAAAACGTTGATTCGCACGAATAACAACAAAACCCGCGCGGCGGATTTGCTGAACATCAGCCTGAAAACTCTGCACAACAAATTGAAGGCTTACCGGGAAGAAAACGAAGAGTAAATGAGCCTTTGAAAACGGATGGCAACGACCGACGAAAACCAGATTGAAGAACGCTCCGCCAACGACCAAATGGACGAGCGGCTGTATTCCTTCGCCAACCTGGATCAGTACACCTTCAAACAACGGGTGATTATCCGGCTGGCGGGATTTTTACTGTTCTGGTTGATCCGCGTCATTGGAACCACGCTGAAGTTCGAAGTCGTTGGCCGCGAGCATCACACAGAAGCCCAGCCACTGGTCTATTGTTTCTGGCATAACCGCATTCCCACGGCAACGTTTTTCTGGCGAAATCGAGGCATTGTCGTCATGTCCTCGCAAAGTTTCGATTCGGAATACATCGCGCGATTCATTCAACGGTTTGGTTACGGAACCGCCAAAGGCAGTTCAACGCGCGGCGCGCGCGCCGGATTGATTCAGATGATTCGCGCCGTTCGCGCAGGCAAAAGCGCGGCGTTTACTGTGGATGGACCGCGCGGGCCGATTTACGTTGCCAAACCCGGAGCGTTGTTGCTGGCGGCCAAGTCCGGAGCGCCGATTCTTCCCTTTTCAATTTCATTGGATCGGTGTTGGCGGCTGAAAAGCTGGGATCGTATCGAAATTCCCAAACCGTTCGCCCGGGCAGTGGTCATCATTGGCCAGCCGATTTTTGTCAAAGACGGAAACAGCGAAGCCGAACTCGAACGTTTTCAACGGGCGCTGGAAGCCGTGCGCGATCAGGGAGAGAAATTGATTGCCGTAGACTCTTCCCCTTCCCCAACCGCAAACTCAGTCGGTTGACAAACCTTTGACCGAAAATATAATTACGCGCTTTGTCGCCGCCGGAAACATTCAAGAGGAATTATGTTCATCTCGTTATCGCGTTTGCCTGCTGATGGATTGCCGTTCAATCATCAGTACGCTGAAGGTGAATTGGACACCAGCGAACACGAGTTTGAGATCGCCAGTTTGCCGGAAGTGACCGGGCGCGTAGATCGCGCCGGGATGGATATGCGGGTTCGCGGAACCGTCAAATCCGCGTTGTTTGTCACCTGCGACCGTTGTTTGATTGATGTGACGTTTCCAGTGGATGCGCCCTTCGACCTGATTTACGTTCCCGAAGACCCTGGCGCAAACCATGTGGGCGAAACCGAGTTGCACGACCGCGACCTTGATCTGGTGGTTTACGAAAACGAACAGATCAACGTTGACGATCTGGTGCTGGAACAGTTGGAACTGAGCCTGCCGACCAGAGTGCTATGCCGCGAAGATTGCCGCGGGCTGTGTTCGCAATGCGGCGCAGATTTGAATTTTGAACAGTGCAAATGCCAGAAACCGATTGATCCTCGGTGGCAGGCGCTGGCCGATCTGAAAAACAGTTCGGAAGAAGAAACATAAATTGAACTTATCGAAATACCTGGAGAATAGATATGCCGAATCCTAAACGACGACATTCAAAATCGCGTAGCCGCAAACGCCGCACGCACGATTCGCTGAACCGAATCCAATTGTCCAACTGCCCGAATTGCGGCAACAAAAAATTGCCGCATCGCGTTTGCCCCCGCTGTGGATTTTACGGCGGACGCACCGTGATCGAAGGCAAAGAAACGATCTGAAAAATCTGAAAGGCGAGCGTCGAAATGAAAATGTCTCGACGCTCGCCTTTCGTATATCTACTGCCGCCAGCTTCTACACTTAAGAATCCTGCTTGGCTTCAATGCTCACCACCATCGCTGTTGACGCTATGGGCGGAGATAACGCCCCCGCCATAGAGGTTGAAGGCGCCATTCAGGCCGCGCGAGACCTGCGCGTTCGTATTTTGTTAATCGGACGCGAAGAGCAGATTCGCGCCGAATTGGCGCGTCAGGGAGTTCACGATCCTCGCAAACAGCGACTCCACATCGAAATCGTCAACGCCACCGAAGTCATCACCATGGACGATCCTGTCGCACAAGCCGTGCGGCGAAAACGCGATTCGTCCATACGTGTGGCTGCTCGTCTGGTGCGCGAAGGCAAAGCTCATGGATTGGTCAGCGCCGGAAACACAGGCGCGGTGATGGCGACTTCAGTTTTGATGCTGGGCACTCTGCCTTCGGTGGATCGTCCGGCGCTGGCGGGAATCTTCCCCACGCTGAAAGGCAATGGCACGGTTTTGTTGGATGTTGGGGCCAATGCCGAATGCAAACCGGAGCATTTGCAGCAATTCGCCATTATGGGTTCGGTGTATTCGCGCTCGATTCTGGGTGTTCGTTCCCCTCGCGTCGGATTGATGAGCATTGGCGAAGAAGACATCAAAGGCAACGACCTGACCAAAGAAACCTTGCATTTGATGAAAGAAGCTCCGATCAACTTCATCGGCAACGTCGAAGGTCGGGACATTTTCACTGGCGATGTGGACGTCATCGTCAGCGACGGATTCACCGGCAACGTCATTCTGAAAACCAGCGAAGGTCTGGTTGAAGCGATCATGGGATTGTTGAAAACCGAGCTTGGGCAGACCTTGTTGACGCAAACCGGCGCGATACTTTCGCGGCAGGCGTTTCGCAGCGTCAAAAAGCGATTGGACTATTCCGAATTCGGCGGCGCGCCGCTGCTCGGCTGCAAAGCCATCACTGTGATTTGCCACGGCAGTTCGACGCCCAAAGCGATTCGCAACGCCATTCGCGTCGCCAAAGAATTCGTCAAAGAAAAGCTGAGCGAACGCATTGAGAGCGAAATCAGCGAAATTACCCTGATTCAGTAGTCGGCATTCTGGAGTCGGGATTCGGTAGAAAAAGCTGCCACCGACTACCGATTACCGACTACCGATTACTCAGTATGAGCAAACTGGCATTCATTTTTCCCGGTCAAGGTTCGCAGCACGCAGGCATGGGGCGCGATCTGGCCGATAATTTCTCGGTTTCAAAAGCTGCGTTTGACGAAACAGACGCCGCGCTGGGCTTCAGCCTGAGCGATATGTGCTTCAATGGCCCAGAAGAGGATTTGCAACTGACGGCCAACACTCAACCGGCGATTTTGACGGCTTCGATTGCGGCGTTTCGTGCGTTGTCGGAACAGGGCGTCAAGCCGGATTTCGTCGCCGGACACAGTTTGGGCGAGTATTCGGCGCTGGTTGCCGCCGAAGCGTTGAGTTTGACCGATGCGATCAAATTGGTGCGTCGTCGTGGGGAGTTCATGCAGGAAGCTGTGCCGGTTGGTGTGGGCGCGATGGCTGCAATTCTGGGAATTGACGCGGACAAGGTTTCCGAAGCCTGCGCGGCAGCATCTCAAAGCATTGGCCAAGGACAATCGTGCGCTCCGGCGAATTTCAATTCGCCTTCGCAAATCGTCGTTGCTGGACACAAGCAAGCCGTCGAACGTGCTGTTGAAGAGTGCAAAGCTCGCGGAGCAAAACGCGCGATGTTATTGAAAGTCAGCGCCCCTTTTCATTCTTCGCTGATGATGCCAGCGCAGGAGCAAATGACCGAGCCACTGAATTCGGCGACGTTCAACGACTTGAGTTATCCAATCGTCAACAACGTAGATGCGGCAATCGTCACCAGCGGAGCCGTTTCGCGCGAAGCACTGATTCGGCAAATTTCTGCTCCGGTTCGCTGGACTGCCAGCGTTGAGAAACTACTCGCTGAAGGTGTCGAAACTTTCGTCGAAGTCGGACCTGGAAAAGTTCTCTGCGGCTTGGTCAAAGCGATTGCCAAAGATGTAGGCAAGGAAGTAAAACTGCTCAACGTTGAAGACAAAACCAGCTTGCAAGCAACGCTTGAAGCCTTATCAAACTAGACAATGTTCAATCTTTCAGGACAAATTGCGTTGGTCACTGGCGGCTCGCAAGGCATTGGCCGAGCCATCGCCCTGACCCTGGCGGAACTCGGCGCGGATGTGGCCGTGATGGCTCGCACGCTGGAAAAATGCGAAGCCGTCGCCGAAGAAATTCGCGCTAAAGGTCGCCGCGCCATCGCCGTTCGTGGCGATATGGGCAACGCTGAAGACATCAAAGCCGCCGTCGCCAAAGTAGGCGAACAGCTCGGCCCGATTTCGATTCTGGTCAATAACGCTGCCATCACACGCGACGGGCTGATGCTGCGAATGAAACAGAACGATTGGAACGAAGTCATTAATACCAATTTGACCGGCGTGTTTCTGATGACCCAGGCTGTCTTGCCGATGATGACCAAAGCACGCAAAGGTCGAATCATCAATGTGACTTCCGTCGTCGCGCAAATGGGCAACGTCGGCCAGGCCAATTACATTTCGGCCAAGTCCGGCCTGATCGGATTTACGAAGGCCGTGGCGCGCGAATACTCGTCGCGCAACATCACGGTCAACGCAGTTGCGCCCGGTTTTATCGAAACGCCGATGACCGACGTGCTTGGCGAAGCGGCGCGCAACGCGATGCTTGAACAAATTCCGTTAAAACGACCGGGAACCGATCTTGACGTAGCTTATGCGGTTGCGTTTTTAGCCTCAGATGAGGCAGGCTATATCACCGGTCAGGTAATCAATATCAATGGTGGAATGTATATGTGAACGAGTTGATGGTTGAGTATTGATAGTTGATAGTCGCGCTGTTTGCCAGACTATCAACTATCAATTTTCAACTATCAATTAACCAAACACTACTTGGAGGAATTCATGGCAGATTCAATCGTGGAAAAGGTAAAACAAATCATTGTGGATGAACTCGGCGTGGACGAAGCGGAAGTCACCGAGAGCGCGCGGTTCATTGACGACCTGGGCGCGGATTCGCTCGACACTGTCGAGTTGGTGATGCGATTTGAAGAAGAGTTCGGCATCGAAATCCCTGACGAAGAAGCCGAGAAGATTCAGAGCGTGGGCGACGCTTTCCGTTACATCGAAGAGCACAGAAAGTAAGCTTCCCTTTCGATCACAGGATTGTCACGCAAGTCCGGCAATCCTGTTGTGATTTGTTCGCCGATGCAGAAATGAGCCACAAAAAGGCACAAAACTTACAAAAGCCAGGCACGACTTGGATTACTTTTGTGATACGTCGTCCTTTTTGTGGCTGATTGTCTTTTACAGCGCTCGTAATCGAGGCGGTATTTCCCGCACACATGCCAGTGGCCGAAGATTCGGCTTCCGGTCGCGGACGTTTACGATGCCGCAACCTCTTTACAAGGGGAAGGAAGTCTTGAGCAACGAAATTATCAAAAAGCGGGTTGTCGTCACCGGGCTGGGATTGGTCAGTCCGCTGGGCAATACCACTGAAGAAACCTGGGCAGGTTTGATCGCCGGGCGAAGCGGCGTGGATTACATCGCTCGTTTCGACACCAGCCAACACAAAGTTAAATTCGCCGCTGAAACCAAAAACTTCGATCCGGGAAAATTCATCGAGAAAAAAGAACTGAAGAAGATGGATTACTTTATTTTCTTCGCCATTGCAGCTTCCCGCGAAGCGCTCGAAGATTCCGGATTGAAAATCGGCGAAGACAACGCCGAAATGATCGGCACTTACATTGGCAGCGGCATCGGTGGATTCGGGGTTTTTGAGCGCGAACACACCAAGATGCTGGAAGGCGGCCCGGATCGAATTTCGCCGTTTTTCATTCCGGCTTCGATTGTCAATCTGGCATCGGGTTACGTTTCGATTTACACAGGCGCCAAAGGTCCAAATTCAGCCACGGCAACCGCGTGCAGTTCGGGCGCGCACGCCATTGGCGACAGTTTCAAAATCATTCAACGTGGAGACGCCACGGCCATGATCTGCGGCGGTTCAGAAGGCGCAATCACGCCAATGTCGGTCGGAGGTTTTGCGGCAATGCGCGCGCTTTCGACTCGCAATGACGATCCGCAACGCGCTTCGCGTCCCTTCGATAAAGACCGTGACGGATTTGTCATCGGCGAAGGGGCAGGCATTTTGATTCTGGAAGAACTGGAACATGCCAAAGCTCGCGGCGCAAAGATTTATGCCGAAGTCGTCGGTTATGGCATGTCGGCGGATGCTTTCCATATCACATTGCCTGATATGGACGGCCCTCGTCGCGTGATGTTGAAAACGGTCAAAGACGCCGGAGTCACTCCCGATCAGGTGAATTACATCAATGTTCACGGAACTTCGACCCCGGTCGGAGACGTCAACGAAACCAAAGCAATCAAAGCCGCCTTTGGCGAACACGCTTATAAACTGGCGCTCAGTTCGACCAAGTCAATGACCGGCCATTTGTTGGGCGGCGCTGGCGGATTGGAGGCCGGCATTACGGCGCTGGCGGTTCATCACCAAATGCTGCCGCCGACCATCAATTACGAAACTGCCGACCCGGAATGCGATCTGGATTGCGTACCGAATGAGGCGCGCCATTCCAAAGTCACTTACGCACTTTCTAACAGTTTCGGGTTCGGAGGAACCAACGCGGCGCTGCTGTTCAAACGCTACGAACCATAAACAATTCCTTTATCTCAACAGTTCAGAAGCGAGCCGGTGATTAGAAATTCGGCTCGCTTTTGTCTTTTCTACACTGCACCAAGATCAAACACTTCAGAAATTTTTCGGCCTGAATAACTACACTACGCAACCAAGGCTATCTGCCGAATCCGCACGATAAACCAGCTAAGCTCAATTATTTCAACGCGGTCATTTATTTCCGATTGTTGGCACAGACATTGCCGGAGAAAGCGCATCTTTACGCGGTAAAAAATTCGCAGTTGAGAGAAAAACACCCTGAACTAATTAACGCGGAGGACAAACCAATGTCGAACCGTAGACACAAAATAATGGTCGTAGAAGATGATTTGAATCTGCGATTGACTCTGACTGAACTTTTACGTTTGCAAGGATTTTCCGTTGTGACGGCACGTGACGGCGACGAAGGATATTTACAGGCTTTGGCGCATCAGCCCGATCTGATTATCACTGATTTGCAAATGCCGGTCCTGGATGGAATCGAACTGGCCAGATTGATCAGGCGTGAACGCGGCAAATTGAGTGGCGTTCCGATCATTGCACTCAGCGCCGCGCTGAACGAATTCAATCTGCCGGAAAAAATGAGCGCAGGAATTGACCGGTTCGTGGATAAATCGGTTTTCAATTGCAGCAGTCTGATGGAAGACGTCAATTCTCTTTTGGGTCTGAAAGTTCGGGCGACCACAATGTAGCCCAACCAGTTAGGCAGGTTTGATAAGCTTGCAATTGGCCTCTAGCGTCCCACCCCGTCAAGCTTTTCAATCCTGCCTATTTCTCTGATCGTTCCGGCTCATAAAATTCCGGGTGAATGAACGGCAGCAACGCAAAAACGACTGCCGGTTTGTATAAATCCAGCCGCGTCACCACGCCATCAGACAAAATCCCAATCGCGCCGTCCTGTTGTTTGGAATTTGAACGGCCAAAAAAGCGATCATCCGCTTCGCCAAGCTCAATGCCTTCTCTAACCAATTGAGCAATCGGCTCCGGCAACAAAAATCTTCCCGATTGCCCTTTTCCCAAACGACCGTTTCGGTCAATGATGACAATCCAGGCATAAGCCCACATCCCATCTTCCGCATCGAGCGTTCCGCCTTCCAGCCCGACGCCAAACTGCGCTTCGGGAGTTTTTTCCATCGCCTGCCGCGCACGATTGAGCGCTCCCAGAAACATTTCGTGATCGGAATCCGGCTGCGCGCTGACACCGGAATCCGTTTGAACGCCAACCGCACGCGATTCCGGCCAGAAAGCTTGAACAGCTTCGACGACGCAATTGATTTTGACGGGATTTCCTGAACCGACGGCAAAAAGAAGTGTTGATTGCATAAGTGACGTGAATCAGTTGAAGTTTGAAATCAGGTTCGTAAACTAACACAGCTTTCCAACCGCAAACAACGAGAGGATTTTCCGCGATGCAAATCATCAATTTGGCCAGTGACAATCAGCAAATGATCGAACAAATGGCCGCCATTCTGGTTGAAGCGTTCAAGGAACATTGGCCAAATGCCTGGCCAACCATCGAAGACGCGCGAGAAGAAATCAGCGGATTTTTTGCAGAAGACAGAATCTGTCGAATCGCCGTTGATAACGACGGAACAGTGCTCGGCTGGATTGGCAGCATTGAAACTTACGACGGCAAAGTCTGGGAATTGCACCCGCTGGCGGTCAGTCCGCGCGCACAAGGTCGCGGCATCGGACGCGCGCTGATAGAAGACCTGGAAACTCAGATTGCTGCGCGTGGAGGATTGACATTGTGGTTGGGCAGCGACGATGAAGATGCGCTGACTTCGCTGGGCGGAGTTGATCTGTATCCAAACCCGCTGGAGCATCTGGCGCAGATCAAGAATCTGCGCGGCCATCCGTATGAGTTTTACCAGAAGATGGGCTTTGCCATTGTCGGCGTCATGCCTGATGCCAATGGTTTCGGCAAACCGGACATTTACCTGGCCAAGCGCGTCGCGAAGGGATAAGGCATGTTTCAACTCAGGGTAAACGACGAAATCGAAGTCCGTATGTTCGAAGAATCGGACGCCGAAACAGTCTTCGCTTTGGTGGATCGCAACCGCGATTACCTGCGGGAATGGTTGATCTGGGTAGACCGTTCCGATACGCCTGAAGTCACCCGGCAATTCATACGAGATTCCAAACGCCGATACGAAAACAAGGAAGCCTTGTCGGCTGGCATCTGGTTGAACAGTGAGTTGGTTGGCGCAACCGGGGTTGTCGAATACCAATGGCACAATCGCATGCTGGAAATCGGATATTGGCTGTCCGCCGATCAGCAAGGCAAAGGCATCATGACCAAAGTCGTTTCGGCATTGATTGACGACGCTTTCGCCAATCTGGGAATGAACCGGATTGAAATTCATTGCGCCACAGGCAACAAACGCAGCCGCGCGATTCCCGAACGGCTGGGCTTCAAACAGGATGGCGTGATGCGTGAAGCTGGCTTACTCAACGGCCAATTTGTGGACAAGGTGATTTATTCAATGCTGGCCAGCGAATGGAAAGCTCAAACCTCATGACTTCAACAACAAAACTGCGCGAAGCCGCGCTGACCATATTTCATCGAACTCTGGCGGCGATTGATGCCGAAACCGTCGTTACATCTCATTTGCAGTTGGACGACAACCGGCTTGTCGCTGGCAACGAAACAATTGACCTCGGCAAAATTTCCAAACTGCTGGTCATCGCCATCGGCAAAGCGAGTGTGCCGATGGCGCGTGCTGCCGAACGGATTTTGGGAGATCGAATCACCGACGGCTTGATCGTCAGCAACGCAGTGATTGGCAGTTTGCCGCAATTGCCGGTATTGCTCGGCGGCCATCCGTTGCCAAATGCCGCCAGTTTGGAGGCTGCGGCCAGAGCGTTGTCACTCCTGAAGCAACACGATTCGGAACAAACTCTGGTTCTCTTTCTGATTTCAGGCGGAGGTTCGGCGATGTTCGAACAGCCGATTGATCCGGGCATCACGCTTGACGATTTGCAGGCCGTCAACAAAACGCTGGTCAATTGCGGAGCCGTCATCAACGAAATGAACATCGTTCGTCGGCATCTGTCGGCGGTCAAAGGCGGCAAGTTGGCGGCGGCAGCTCCGCGTTCAAGGCAGGTGTCGCTCTACATTTCGGATGTCAACAGCGACGATTTGACGACGGTGGCTTCTGGCCCGACGCTGCCGGACGCTTCGACGATCGAAGACTTCCGGCGAATCGTTGAACGGTATGATTTGATGAATCAATTTCCTGCAAGCGTAGTTCGTAGTACCGCCTTCAGGCGGCAGCAAGCGATTCCGCCTGAAGGCGGTACTCCAAACAGACATTTCTTGTTGATGGACAATCGCCACGCAATGATGGAAGCCCAATGCATCGCCGAACAAGAATTCGGTTGCATCGTCGAACTGGCCGACGATCTGGTTGAAGGACACGTGGAAGCCATGATGCTGGCGCACATCGAACGCATAGTGTTGTTGCAGGCCAAACACCGTGGGAAACCGGTGGCGTTGATTTCCGGAGGCGAAGCGATTTGTCCCGTTCGCGGCAATGGACAGGGCGGACGCAATCAGGAATTCATTTTGCGCGCGGCGATTCAGATGCACCAGTTTCAAACCGAAAACGTTGTCGCGCTGAGCGCCGGAACCGACGGCATTGACGGGCACAGTCCCGCCGCCGGAGCCATCGCCGATGCCGAAACCATTGCGCGCGCTGCTGCCAAAGGCATTTCCGCCGAAGCTCACTTAATCAACAGCGATTCATTCAACTTTTTCCGGGAGCTTGGCGACGCCATCATCACAGGCCCGACCGGCAATAACGTCCGCGATCTGAGAATTCTGCTGGCCGGTTGAACCAGGGTGAATCAGCAAAAAATCGAGCCTTCTGTCAAGCCGCGAAAACGCCTGCTGCCGCTCGCGGCGATGCCTCTTTCGTTGTAGAATCCGCGTGCTTATTTCAAGAAAACATATTCAACATATAAAAGCTGGCTTCTTCCCTTTTCCGCTGCAGGGCAAAGATTGCCGAGAGGCTTTGCTGGCCTGAATCAAAGTCACGGATTTTCTCGCCGATACATCGCCGTCGAGTTTTCTGAACATAAAGTTCACAGAAACTTTGCGAAATTCTGATGTTCGGCGGTTACAGTGGTTGTTACTTTCCACATTCAAATTCAAACAACCACATTCAACACAAACTCTCGGAGGATTTATGAAACGCTCCATATCACTGACCAGTGTCAAACTGGTCTTTTCCCTGCTGACAATGTTGGCGCTGACGACGATTGCTTTCGGGCAATTTGATACGGCGACCGTGCTCGGCACAGTTACGGACACCGCCGGTTCGGCGATTCCCGGCGCAACTGTCACCTTGAAAAACACGGCGACCGGAGTCACCGTCACCGTGCAAACCGACGAAAACGGCAATTATCAGATTTTCAACGTCAAAATCGGACAGTATCAGGTGACTGCCGAAGCGCAAGGTTTTGCCCGCGGGCTGGCCGACAATCTGCAAGTGACGGTCAACGCGCGATTGCGCGTGGATTTGTCGCTGAAGGCAGGCGCAGTGACCGAAACCGTCACCATTTCCGCAGATTCGACGCAATTACTGGAAACGGAAACCAGCGTGCGCGGACAGATCATCAACCGGCAACAGATCGTCAACCTGCCGCTCAACGGACGCGCTTACGCCGATCTGGCGTTGTTGTCGCCCGGTGTTCGCAAATCCGTTCTCAACAATCAGGATTCCGGCGGACGCGACGCCTCGTTCAACGTCAACGGCCTGCGTTCGTCATTGAACAATTTCGTGCTGGACGGCGTGGACAACAATTCTTATGGAACCAGCAACCAGGGATTTTCCAACCAGGTGGTGCAGGCTTCGCCCGACGCTGTCCAGGAATTCCAGGTGCAAACCAACAACTTCAGCGCCGAATTCGGACGCGCGGGCGGCGCGGTCATCAATGCCAGTCTGCGCAGCGGAACGAACGAATTTCACGGCTCGGTGTACAACTTCCTGCGCAACACCGCGCTCAACGCCACCGGATTTTTCAAACCTACGCGCGGGCAAAAACCCGTGCTGCTTCAAAATCAGTTCGGCGGAACCATCGGCGGTCCGATCATCAAGGATCGCACGTTCTTCTTTGCCGACTACGAAGGTTTCCGCCGCATCACTCGCACCTTGCAATTCGGCACGGTTCCGACAGCGGCGCAACGCAATGGTCAATTGGGAACGGCGGTTCGCAATCCGTTCACAGGCGAGGTTTACGCTGACGGAAACATTCCAACCAATGCGATCACACCGTTTGCACAACAAGTGCTGAGCCGTCTGGTATTGCCCACGACCAACGCCACGGCTACAGGCTTTGTCTCGAACAACTTTGAAGACCTGCCGCGCAGCCAGTTCTACAATGACAAAGGCGACGTGAAGATTGACCACAACTTCAGCCCCAGAACGACGGCTTTCGTCCGCATCAGCCATCGTAAGGTAAACAACTTTGAAGCGCCTGTGCTGCCAGGCCCGATTTTCAGCCCGGCCAATGCCTTCGTGCGCGTCATCAATCAGCAACTGGCCACGGGTGTCACTCACAATCTGACCAGCACCTCGCTGATGGAATTCCGTCTCGGCATTTCGCGCACCAAAGCGGGCAAAACCCCGACCGGCGTTGGAGATCCGACGTTCGGTGTTTCTGGATTGCCAACCGACGCGCGTTTCGCTGGCGGATTGCACACGCAAAACATCAGCGGTTACACCAGTCTGGGACGCCAGGACAGCAACCCTCAATTCCAGGACCCGATCATCTTCAATCCTCGCTTCAACTACACCTTCGTGCTGGGGCGGCACAGCCTGAAAGCCGGTTATGAATACCAGGCGATCAGCACGGAAATTGACGACTTCAATCCGAAATATGGACGCGACACTTACAACGGCCAATTCAGCCGTCCGACCAATGTCACGACCAGCAATAACATTTACAACTTCGCTGACTTCCTGTTCGGCGCACGCGCGCAATACGACCTGAACAACGCGCTGATCATCACGCTGAAACAGCGCATGCACTTCGCGTATTTGCAGGACGATTTCAAATTGTCCCAAAAGCTGACGCTCAATCTGGGTGTGCGCTATGAATTCGCCACGCCGCAATGGGAAGAGCAAAATCGGCTGGGCAATTTCGACCCGGCGACGCTGAGCATTATTCAAGCGCGGGACGGTTCGATTTATGACCGCGCGCTGGTCAATCCGGATCGCAACAACTGGGCGCCGAGAATCGGTTTCGCCTATCAAGCGTTTGACAAAACCGTGGTGCGCGGCGGATACGGCATCAGCTACATTCACTTCAACCGGCTGGGCGGCGAAAACCTGCTTTCGTACAACGGCCCGAACATCATCAGCAACAGCATTGTCCAGCAAGTCTCGCAGCCGATCTGCACGGGCAACAATTTCCTGAACTGTTTCCGCCGAACCGAACAAGGATTCCCTGATGGATTTGTCGCGCCGGAACGTTTCAACCCGCTGACCGCTCGCGTCAATTTCACGCCGAAAGACACGCGCACGGCTTACGTCCAAAGCTGGCATTTGAGCGTACAGCACGAATTGCCGTGGAAACTGCTGATGGACGTGGCCTACGTCGGCAACCGCAGCAACAAGCTGATCATTCTGGGCGATTACAATCAGGCTCGTCCGAATGCGCCGACTGAAAACACGCCGCTGCAACAGCGTCGCCCGTTCTCGGCGTATTCCTTCATTCAGGCCTCGTTCAATGGCGGCTTCGCCAATTACAACGCCCTGCAATTCAAACTGGAACGTCGTTTTGCCGACGGGCTGTACCTGCTGAATTCGTTCACCTGGTCCAAGGCGATTGACAATGCTGCCGGTCACCTGGAAGCGAGTTTCGGCGACAATTCGCGCGGCAACATCAAGAACCTGGCCAACGACAAGGGCTTGTCGAATTACGACCAGCCGTACAACAACACGACCAGCGTTGTGTATGACCTGCCGTTTGGCAAAGGCCGCAAACTCGGCGGCGGGATTCCAACCGGACTGGATTACGTCATCGGCGGTTGGCGCGCGACGCTGATCAATTCGCTGACCAGTGGTTTGCCGGCGAATCTGACTTACAGCGCGGCTTCTGCATTCCAGGTCGGTTCTTCGCTGACCTATCGCCCGAATCAAATTCTGTCCAACCTCTACTCTTCCGGCGGCTTTGATGTGAACAATTATCTGAACATCAACGCCGTCACCGTGCCGACCGACCGCAGCCAACCGTTTGGCACGGCGGGTCGCAACACTGTGCGTGGGTCGAATTTCTGGCAGTCGGATTTGGGATTGCACAAATCCTTCCCGCTCTGGCGCGAAAGCACCAAACTGGAATTCCGCATGGAAGCGTTCAATCTGTTCAACCGCAGCAATTTCACTGTGCCTGATACCAATGCGAACAACATTCGCATTGTCAACGGCGCTCCGGCAGCGGGCGGCAGTTATGGAACCATCCGTAACACCTTCCCCGCGCGACAGATTCAGTTCGCGCTGAAATTGTTGTTCTAACCCACAAACGACTGGAGAAAACGGAACATCTGTTCCGTTTTCTCTCTTTCCTTTTCATCAAAGGATTGGCCTGATGACTTCAAAACACGCACCGCTCGTCTTCATCCTTCTTCTCACTTTCGTCATTTCCGCAACAGCGCAAACCAAAACCGAAAACGTAATTCTGATCACTCTCGACGGCGCGCGAACGCAGGAAGCCTTCGGCGGACTAGACCTCGACATCCTCAAAGACAAAACCCGGCGCGGCAAAGTCGAAGATTCTGCACTGTACAAAAAGTATTGGGCCGCGACGCCGGAAGAACGCCGGATGAAATTGCTGCCATTTTTCTGGGGAACGCTGATGAAAGATCACGGTTCGATTGCCGGCAATCGCAGCCTGAACAGCACCGTGATGACCACCAACAAAATGTGGTTCTCGTATCCCGGCTATTCTGAAATTCTGACGGGGCAAGCCCACGACGACGTCATCAACAGCAACGACCGCAAACGCAATCCCTATCCAACGGTGCTGGAATTTTTGAAACGCAAACTGAAACTCAACAAAACTCAAGTGGCGCTCTTTGGTTCGTGGGACGTATTCAAATGGATCGGCGAACACGAAGAAGGCGCAATCACTATCAACGCGGGTCATGAACCTTACGAATTGGCGGCAACCGCCGAACTCCGGGCGTTGAGCAAGCTGCAAACCCAAAAGCTCAGCCCCTGGGACAGCGTTCGCTTCGATTACTTCACGTTTCGCTTTGCGATGGAACATCTGAAAAAATATCAGCCGCGTGTGATGCACATCGCCCTTGGCGAAACCGACGACTGGGCGCACGGCGGCGATTACACTCACACGCTGGAATCATTTCACCGCAACGATCAGCAGTTCAAAGAGCTGTGGGATTACCTGCAAACCGCGCCAAGATACAAAGGCAAAACTTCGATCATAATTACGATTGACCACGGGCGCGGCAACACCATCAAAGACTGGATTGACCACGGCGAAAAGGTCCCGGAAGCGCAATACATCTGGATGGCGTTTATCAGCCCGGATGTCGCGATTCGCGGCGAATGGAAAAACGCCGAAACGATTTACCAAAATCAGGTCGCCGCAACACTCTGCCGCTTTTTGAATCTGGATTACAGCGAAAACAATCCACAGGCGGGCAAACCCATTGACCGTCTTTTCAGTAAGTAAACCATCAGCAGTATCTTCAACTGACTTCATTTTCCATTTGCCAGTTGTCATTTTTCATTTGTCATCGAGAAGCGATTGCTGGCGCAATGACAAATAACAATTGGCAAATCCCAGATGGAAAATGAAGCCAAGAGGTTTTGGCAATGACCACCTCCTCTCCGCCACAACGCCTGACTTCGATGGATGCCTATCGCGGCTTCGTCATGTTTTTGATGGTCGCGGAGGTATTGCACCTGAGCCGGGTCGCCGCCGCACATCCCAACTGGTTTTGGAATTTTCTGGCGCGACATCAAACCCACGTCGAATGGTACGGCGCGACGCTGCACGATCTGATTCAACCGTCGTTTTCCTTTTTGGTCGGCGTGGCGCTTCCCTATTCCATCGCCAGCCGCGTCGCCAAAGGCGAATCCAAATCAACGATGTTTCGACACGCCGCGTGGCGCGCGCTGGTGTTGATTCTGCTGGGAGTTTTTCTGCGTTCGGTCGGCAAGTTGCAAACCAACTGGACGTTTGAAGACACCTTGTCGCAAATCGGCATGGGCTATTTGTTTTTGTTCGCGCTGGGATTTTGTTCGACGCGGATTGTTTGGAGTTCTCTGGCGTTTGTGCTGGTTGGGTACTGGCTGGCCTTTGTGTTGTATCCGCTCCCGCCATCGGGATTCGATTACGCGGCAGTTGGCGTTCCAGCCGATTGGCCGTACCACGCTTCGGGCATCGCCGCGCACTTCAACAAAAACAGCAATCTGGCCTGGGCCTTTGACACCTGGTTTCTGAATCTGTTTCGACGCGCCAAAGAGTTCACGCACAACGGCGGAGGTTATGCCACGCTGAGTTTCATCCCTACGCTGGGCACAATGATTCTGGGTTTGATCGCCGGACGCTGGCTGCGCGAAGAATCCACCGACAAAACCAGGCTTCAGAAACTGGCCATCGCCGGCCTCGCAGGCATCGCGTTGGGATTGACGTTGCACTATTCGGGAATTTGCCCCTCGGTCAAACGCATCTGGACGCCAAGCTGGACGCTTTACAGCGGCGGCTGGTGCTTTCTGCTGTTGGCCGGGTTTTATGGCGTGATAGACAAGCTCGGCTACAAACGCTGGTCGTTTCCGTTGGTCGTCATCGGCATGAACTCGATTGCGATTTACGTGTTGTCACATCTGATAGACCGATTCATCATCGCTTCGTTTCGCATTCACTTCGGCCAGAACGTGTTCAACATTTTCGGCGAAGGCTATTCCTGGCTGCTGAGCGGTTGGGCAGCCATCCTCGTTTTCTGGCTGATGCTTTACTGGATGTACAAGAAAAAACTGTTCATCCGCATCTGACAATCAAGAAGTTTCTCCACGAAGTCACACTAAGGGAACACGAAGAAAGAGCAAAATATTTTTGGGCAGGGCTGACAGGATTATTCAGGATCAATGTTTTGACTAAGCCCAATCAATCCTGACCAACCCTGTAAATCCTGTCTAAAAAATCTTCCTGTCTTCTTCTTCGTGTGGTTTCGTGGGAAGAAAATTTTCCGCCCGCAAAAACCTAGATCGGTTTTCAGGTCACTGTATGGAATACCCGCAAAACTTGAACCAAGCG